>JADGBR010000020.1 GCA_015231405.1 Candidatus Omnitrophota bacterium
ATGGTGAAGGGGCGCCGGAGTTCATTGACGAGCCTCAGGAAGAGGGGTGGGGGGAAGGCGGCGAGGGTGAGGGTGAGGAGGTCGAAGGTGGAGAGTCGAAGGGGGAAGAGGGAGAGGAGGAGGGTCAAGGGGAGGAAGAGAGGGATGATGGGAGTCAGTCAGAAACGCCTAAGCCCGTTCAAACAAGGGAGCCGAAGATCGGGAAGGTTATAGTTAAAAAGGCCGATATTACGGGCACTTTAGCCTCTCTTGACAAGGTCACGAGAACCCAGGCCGAGAAGTGGCTCGAGGTGTTCAGCGGCCGGCCTACGATAGTGCCGATAGCTTCCGAGGAAGGCGACGAGCCTATAATAGAGAAAGTGGCCGAGCAGGACCCGGAATGTTTTAAAAGAGAGGTTATGGTAAGGCCTAAGGCTTCATTGAGCTGCGGTATAACGGTCGATATTAGCGGCAGTACCAGTTTCAAGGACGCGGATGGGAGGTCACTCCTCGACAAATTCATGGACATGACGAAATTCTATACGAGCCTTTTCTACTCAGCGGCCAAGGCCAATAAGGAGGTAGAGTTCTCGCTCGGGGCGATAGGGATGAATTATCACCATATACTTGATTTCAAGGAATCCAGGTCCGAAAAGCATGTCAGGGCCGCCGTGAACGAAGTAAAGGCCAAAAGCAAGATAGACACCGACGGCATAAACACGCTTTCCGTACTGGACGGCATACGGAAGAAATACGCTTCCCAGAAATCGAAGAAGAACAAGCTCGAGATCATATTTACCGACGGCGGTGAGCGTTCCGGGTCGGGTTTCGATGCCTTGAGGAAAAAGATAAGGGAGCTCGAGAAGGAGATAGGGATAAGCGTGGTCTTTGTCGGTATAGGCGCTTCGGCCGTGAACGTAAAAGAATATCCGACATTTCTCCATATTAAAGAGACCCCCGGCCCTGCGGAGATGCTCCGGATCGTTATGGAGATATCGAGGCTGAAGGTGAGAGGAAAGCTCGCCAAAGAAACCGACCTCGCGCCGCTCCTCGGTTACGCCAAGTATGAGCCGAAGACGAAGGAAGTGACAAACCGCGTCAGGGCGGCGTACACCGCGTACATGACCTCCCTTTCGACCCTCATGGATAAGAGTGTCACCGATCTTCTCCGGATAAAGAAAAAATACATGCTCGGAGCCTGGAGGGTATTGAACCTTTCACAGCTCGTATTTCACGAGCCCGGGCATTTGTTTATCGGGTTTATTGAGAACATGATACGAAGAACCGGGGGTAATGAAAAATTCAGCGTAAAGGCCGCGGCCTGGAATACCTTAAAGGCCGTATGGCAAGGCAAAGTCGATAAACCCTTGCCCTCGTTCGCCGGGAAATACGGCGGGATCCTGGGCAATATTACCGGCCTATTGATCGGAGCGGGCGTACTGGCAGGTCTATCATATCTAGGCCCGGGGGTTCTTTCGGCGTTTATAGCAAAAGCCATAGCGTATTGGATCCTGGGAATGAACGCCCTGGAACTCGCCGCCCAGCTTATTTTCCCGAATTCGGATATAAAACATAAACGAACCACGCCTGCCCACCGAAGCCCTGCCTTGTCGTCAGGCTTGGCGAAGGCGGGAGCCACAAACTCTACCTTAATTTCGTTAGCAACAGAAACTGCCTCTCTGGACGTTAAATTCGCGGGATTTATCTCTACCTGTGAAGAGAGAATAAAAGCGACCGGCCGGTTCTCCGACGCCGAAATAAAAGGCATGATGGAAAGAATGAGCCGTTTGCACCGCGGGTTAAAAGAGTTCCCGCTCTCCATGGATAAAGGAATGAGGTTCATAAACGACCAGCCCCTATCCCCTGATATCGTTATGTTATTACAGGCGTCGCCGACATTACTGGGTACTAGAGCCGTCTCGGAGATAAGGAGGTTGTCCCTTCTAGCGGGGCATTATGGGCAATGGTTCCGCGCTCTCGAGGGAAAAGGGTATTTTGATCTTGTGTTGTCCGGAAATAACTTAGTTGACAGGGATTTGGCGCTGGAAATGTTAAAAAACCCCGGTGATAAAGAAGTCCTCGAGCATTTTAAGGCGAGAGGTCTTTCGGCGATCGCGGACAGAGTGGAAAAAGAAAAGTTCATGGAGATCTACGCGGCGAACGGGGATACGTTGACGAGGGGAATTCTGTTCGGATATCCCGCGAACGTGGCTAAGAAATTTGACAGGATAAGCAAAAATCCGACCAAAAGATCGGACAATAGCCGTTACCTGGCTGTACATATAGTATGTGAAAAAGCCGATACGGATCATGTGAAAGACGCCATAGCGCGTTTTGATATTTCCTGCGAAGTGATGATGGGATATTTGCATCTTATGCACGGGATCAATATCGATACGGAGGAGTTGTTTAGGTATGTGGATGGATCCGCGATCCGAACGCGATACACGGAGGCGGTGGCCCTCGCGGTCCCGATCACGGACCCCGCCCAGAAAAGAATATCCAGGACTAGTGACATACAGTTCGGTAAAACAATTGATGAAAAAACGCCCGAAGAATTGGTCATGACGGTTCTTTTATATCCGGATACATTGGGATCAGACGGGTTACTCGCGATCCGTAAGCTGGGGGCGTTAAAAAAGAAATGCCCTCCCCAGGCTATCAATGCTTTTAGAAGCGCGTTGAACGAGTATTTGCTGAATGTCTTTGCCGATCAGACGCGGGAGAAGAAGGAACCCTTTATCGAGAATATTATTTCCGCGCTGGAGGAGATAGGGACATATGACGCCGTATCGATGTTATTGACGGATTTTTATGAAGACGATCTTTTTAAAGAGGAAGCCCTAGAAGCGATGGAGAGGATGGCGAAAAATGGCAATCCTTACGCGATAGAGAGAATGCCCGGGAAAACCTCGGTGCCGGGTTCAAACAAGCCTGACGCGATGCCTGCGACTAAAAATGGGAAAGATATTACCGATAAAGCGGCAGCTATCATGAATAACCTCTTCTCTCAGTCGAGGTTCCCGGCCGAGAAAACGGTCATCTATCTTCCTTCCGTGAAAGAAGGAACTTTCGGCGAAAAAGGAGATATGAATAAAAGACTTATGGGAGTCTACAAGAAACTAAGGGACAAGGCCAGGGACGGGTACGATATGCGCAATATCACCGTTAGGTTCTATGATGACGGGTACTTTGAGACATCAAGGAAGGGGGAAGGCCTTGTTCTTGCCGAGAAGATCCGGGAAGATACGCGTGATCCGGGTTCAAGGGTGTTCATCTATTCACGGGAGGAGCGGTATGACGCCGTTAAGGGCGCTATCCCCGAAGCTCTTACGGAAAGAGTAACGGCCGTCAGGGAAAAAGTGACGAACGAGCTCTCGCTCACTATGGTCCATACCCGCGTGGCGCTCGCGATGGCGCTGCTAACGATAAAACGGAATGAAAAAGATACGGGGGACCTCACGAACAACATCCTTAGCTTGTTCGAACTGCTCGGCGGCGAGGATATCGCGAGGGCGATCAGGGGAGACAAGGACGCCTTAAAGAAGATCCTCTCGGGAGAACTCCTTATCGAACTGAAACCGTTCTCCGAAGAGATCGGTGAACAGATGGAAGCGATAGAGGCGGTGGCGACTTCGCTGTAAGTCAATAAGGGTTAACTTCTTTGTGCACGGGTTTAGTTGAGTGCACCCTCCTTCGCCAAACCTGCCTGCTGGCAAGGCAGGGCTTCGGAGGGCAGGCGGGTGCACTCGCGCACTCAACAATTGATACGGTGAGAGCCTGTTCTAAAAACGCAGACGTAACCCGCCGCCGATATATAGCGAGCTCGGGTCGAAGTCGATAGTGCGTCTGTTAGCGCTGTAATAGGCCTGCCAGTCGGCCATGGACCACTGGTAGCTCGTCTCGAACACTACCGCGAGATTATCCGTCACGTAAACGTCGACGCCGCCCCCCAGCTTGAAGAGAAAGCCTCCGTCGGCGCTGAAGGTGGAGTTAGTGGTCGTTACGATGCTTCCGTCCTCGATATGCGTGAAGAGACCACCGAAGCCGAGTATGAGGTTCGGAACGATCTCATATTCTTTGTATTCGAAGGGGTATTTAAGTATAGCGTCGCCCATTACGGGTATGCAATGGACTTTCCCCCAATCCACGCCAAGGCCGTGCACGTCAAAATATGTGTAGCCGACCTCAAGCCCCAGGGCCAGGCATTTAACAAGGTCATATTGGGCCATGACCTGGGTGCTCACGCCTACGTCTATATTATCGTCGCTGGGCAATACCGCCGATACGACGGACGAGATCTTGAACCTGTTCGGGAGGTCGGGGTCGGTCGGCCACTGCTGAGGCGTCGGTGCCGCGCTGCCCGAACCGGGGCCGTGGTCTTCCTCGTCGGCATCAAAAGTAGGACCGGCCGCGAAAACGGACGAACACGCGATCATCGCGAAAGTGACGCATAAGACTGCGATCAATAGTTTCCTCATCTCTCTCCTCCCCGGTTTGTGGTGAAAAGTGTTGCGGGTATTATAACGTAAAGATCAGGTTTTTGGAATAGGGTATTTTTCGTCGATAGTGTAACAATTTATGCTGACTTTTAAAGAGTTCCTTGCTTCTCGTCGCGATGGCGTGAAGAAGATGGGAACCTTCTACCGGCACTTTGCAAACTTCTAGTTCGGCTTGTGGTCTTCATTGTAATAGTTGCAAGGTCCACCGACAAGGCTACTTTGGATGTTGGGACGGCAAAGTGCCGTACGAAGAACCCCATCTCCTTCACGCCTTCACCCCTCGCGCAATAACCTGAAAATTAAGGGGCTGATCCATGACGGGTACGGGTCAAGGTGTGGATATCCTCTTTAAGCAAAGGGGCCCCTTGGGGAATTTAGCCTTTAACATGCCGTTTTTATGGCAACCTCCTTGCTTGCGGCTCGCCCTCCGAAGCCGGAGGCGGAGGAGGGTGAATGCGCAAGGTCTAAAAACGGCATGTTAAAGGCGTTGTTAAATTCCCCGGGGAAGGCTTGAAGAGGATGTCCACACCTCGCCACTAGCATGATGAAAGTCAGCATAAATTGTTACATTATCGTTGACAGAACGCTTCTTGCCCCTTACCCCCTGCCCCTGCTATAATAGCCCCGGCCGGAAGATACGGCGAAGGAAATGATATGATCGCATGCGATATAGCTATTCTGCCACCTGACGAAATAATGGACCTCGCGATAGGGATCAGTAAGGGCATCGGTCCGGACCGCGGGAACGGGATAGCGCTGAATAAGAAAGACATCCTGCCGCATATTACACTCGCGATGGGCTCGGTTGAGGAGGAAGATATCCCGAAAATTAAAATTATCCTGATCAATCTCGCTTCTATCGCTATGCCCATAGATCTTGAGATGATCCCGGATCCCCGGGGAAGGCATTATTTAGGTATAGCTTGCTCGGCGATGCTCAGAGGCCTTCACGAAGCCGTCATTGAAAGTACGTCGCAGTTCTTTAAGGGTCGTGTGGATATGAAGATGTTCCATGACCCGGATGGGTCCGGGATAAGCGATAATTCCGTTTCCTATGTTTCGAAATTCATGGAAAACTCCAGTTACGCGAATTTTGAGCCTCACATAACCGTTCAAAGTTCCGGGGATCCGATAGCGCAAGTGACCGCGCGTTTTACCGCCGACAGGCTCGTCCTGGGACATTTAGGCAACCATTGCACCGTGAGAAGGATATTATGAGGACGGTCAGGGCTGAGCTCGTATTCATCGGGATAATAGCCGCGGTCGTCTTTATGGCGAACCTGGGTTCCGGAAGCCTTAATTCCTGGGACGAGGGGTTTTACGCCGGGGTTTCCCGTGAGATCGTGAAGACCGGCGACTGGATACATCTCCGTTGGTCCGGTTCGCCGTGGTCGGACAAGCCGCCGTTATACATGTGGATCACAGCGGCGCTATTTAAAACCGCGGGGATAAACGAATTCTCGGTGCGTTTTTTTTCAGCTCTTTCCGGTATCGGGACCGTGATCCTGGTCTATTTATTGGGGCTCCGGCTGTACGGGAGGAAAGAGGCGTTCGCGGCAGGCCTAGTCCTTTTATCGACATGGCATTTTATCCTCATAGGCCGCCAGGGCATGCTGGACGTCCCTTTGACGTTCTTCGCGGCGCTGTCGGTATATCTTTTTGTTATCCGTGAAAGATGGCCGAAGGCATTGTTTTTCCTGCCCGTCGCTATCGCGCTCGCTTTTATGACCAAAAGCATCGCGGCATTTTTCATCCCGATAGTGATAATATTGTACATGGCGGCAGCCAAAGATATTAGCGTCCTCAAAGACAGAAAGTTTATCCTGGGTTTAGCGGTTGCCGCGGCTTTAGTTTTATGGTGGCATGTCATGGTCTATATGAAATACGGGCAAAGTTTCATCGACGGTTATTTCCTTAAACATTTCGTGACCAGGACGCGCGAGGCCGTCGACGGCCATAGCGGGGGACTCATGACGTATTTTAATGTCATCTCGAATAAGGGTAGGCCCTGGGGTACGGCCGGGCTCGTCATGATACCGATAATGATCTACAGGGTCTTCGTAAAGAAAGAGAAGGCGCATCTTATTCCTCTTCTCTGGGCCGCGGCGCTTCTCGTTCTTTACTCTCCCCAAAAGACGAAGCTCCACTGGTACATCATGCCTGTTTACCCGGCCCTCGCGCTCATGGCGGGATGGGGCCTCGCAAGGCTTTCGGGCCGCTACGCTAAGATCACGGCCGTAGCTCTCGCCGCCGTCGCTATTTTATACCTCGCGGGTTCAAAACATATTTTTGCGGGGGACTATTCCCCCCAGGTAAAAAACCTGTCACGGGATATCCGCGAAAAGATATTACCCGGAGAGAAACTACATCTCTGGGGCATAGGTGACCCAGGCTTACAGTTCTATCTTGGAGATATCGGTGATAACGTGAACGATGACAACATAATAAAGAAGGAACTCAATTCGGGAAAGTATTACATACTGACAGTTATTAATGACCCCCTTTTTAAAAACACAGGCGCCCGCCCCATAATGGAAAAGAACGGCTATACCCTCTACTCAAATCAGTAAATAAACATTTTGAATGATCTTTTCCCCGACAGTATAACAATAACAAGCTAAGTAGCCTAAAATATTGTATTTGTATAAAAGTTAAAGATTAAAAATTAAGATATACTGATTTGATATTTCGCAAAAATATAGCATACTTTATAGTACATTAACGTTGCTTATCGAATTAGAATAAATACCAGCTGGCACAAGACCGGCGGATTTTGTCCATTTATTATACAACTTCATTAAGAGGTTATGGATGTGAAAAATAAAATAATTTCAATAGTTACACTAGTATCTTTTCTCACCGCCGGGATTTCGGATCTTGCCGTTCTCCCGGTCAAGGGCGAGGAAGCTCTTTCTATTGATACTTCTGCCGCTGTTTTAAAACCGTTCGATCGCGAAAATTTTATTCTTCCTCAAGATCTGGGCTCGGTAAAAGACAGGCATTTTATAGAGGGCATGCTGGATGGGGAAAAGAAAATTAAGATCGTCCACATACAGGACGCACATTGTAATTACTGGGCCCAGATAAAGATATCGAAGATACTGGAATATCTCGATAATGAATACGGGATCGGCGTCATCAATATGGAAGGCGGTTCGGGAGAGTACGACCTGTCGATATTCAAAAATATCGGTGATAATGGCCTCCGGGGTAAGGTCACGGACCGTTTTCTAAAGGAAGGCGCTCTAAACGCCGCGGAATATTACGTTCTGAATAACGGGAGGGGCCATGAATTATGGGGTGTTGAGGATAGAGACTTATATAAAAAGAACCTGGAAGTATACAGGAACAGCCTGGCATACAAAGGTAAGATCGATAACGCGCTCGGGGCCATCGATAACGTTCTATTAAGGCTCAAGGCCGCCATATATAACGCCGGCCTCATAGAGTTCGATACCGTTTACGCGCGTTACAAGAAAGGGACGATCGATCTCAGGGAATATCTCATTTATCTCGTGAGAAAAGCAGGGGAAAAGGGTGTCGGGACAAAAGACATGGGGAATGTCATTCTTTTGAACCGGATCATCGCGGAAGAAGCCTCGATAGACTTTAAGAAAGCCAATGCCGAAAGGGATGAGCTCATAGGCCTTTTATCGAAAAAGCTTCCCGTAAAAAAAGTGAAAACGCTTACCGCCAATTCGCTCCGTTTAAGGTCCGGGGAGCTGGGCCCAAAGGATTTCCACGAATATCTCATGAAAGAAGCGGTTTCCGTAGGCATAGAGAGCGGACCGGCCGAATTGCGGAAATATATGGACTATATATCGCTGTACGGGTCCCTCGACAGGGCGAAAATGATGGATGAGTTAGAGACCCTCGAAGGGCGTTTAAGGGAGGGCCTTACGGAGAACGAAGCCCAGAAAGAGCTCTCCGGGCTATCAAAAGCGAGAGCGCTTCTGGGGAATATTTTCGATTACAGGCTGACGAAGGACGATTATGACCGCTATGTGAAAAACCCTTCCGCGCTGGATGTCGGAAGATTCACGGATTATTTCAAGGCTCATGCCGGCTCTTACGGGATCGCCTGGGCTCTTCCGGAAAGCGCCGAAATAATGGACGCGGCCCGTGAGAAGACGGCGATGTTCTTCAAATACTCTTTTGAAAGGGACGACGCGTTCATTAAAGGGCTGAAACTCCCGGCGGATAAGAACAGGCTAGCCGTTATTATCACCGGAGGTTTCCATTCGGATAATATCTGCCGGCTGTTCCGGTCTAAGGGAATGGATCATGTTTCGATAATGCCGGCTTTCACGTCTCCCGAGGGATATTCGAACCCTTATTTCGATATCCTCGCGGGTAAGCCCAGCGGTTTTATGGCCCAGATAAGCGCCGCCGTGAGCGGTATGCAGGCGGCTAGCCTCTGGAACGCGCTCGGGAGGGAGATAGACCCTTGGCGCACCGCGCTTACCGAGGCGGGGGTGAAAGCGTTCGCGAGGATGGCCGTAACGGGAAAGGGCTTTCTCATAAGGCTGGAAGCAGGAAGCGGCCTCCCTAAAGAAGGGTGGATAGTTTTTAAGGTAGTTTCGGGCGAGCCGCGATGTTATTTTTCGGAAGAGCCGGACGCGGATGAAGGAGGAGAGCTTGAAACGTACAGCGCAGCCGATGCGGATGAAATACTGAGAATATTAAACGGCGAGAAGGCCTCCAGGCCCGTACAGGCTGAAAAGTCCTTTCCGTCACTAATAGGCAAAGTGACGGATCGGACGGGGAATGTGGTCACGAAGTTCTCCATAAATGAAACGCACAAAGAGGTGGTTTTCGAGTATGAGTATGGCGGGCCGGAGGAGAAACGGCAGGTAGCTGTCCCGAAGGCGGAAGGCGCGGGAGAGAAGACGGACGGTATCGATAGCTTCATAGCGGATGTTCTGGCGCGCGGCAATTACCTTTCAGAGGATGAAAAAAGGATGCTGGAAAAATTGCGGGGTGAGATAAACGGATACAAAATAGTGGCGTTAAAGGATATCGAAGGCGAACACGGTGAGAGGATACGGGGGGCCGTGGACCCCGGGAAGAAAATAATATATTTGGCCCAAAGCGTGCTGGAAGCGCCTTTAAGCTATATACACGAGTACGGCGAAGGCGAGAGGAGTCCGGAAGGGATGCCGGAGACCATAACCAGGCATACGGCCATGAGGGGCGCGGGTAAGGATGTCCGGAACGCTTTCCGTGTGATATCGCCTGAACTCCTGAAAGAAGCTGACGCCGAGACAGTTATTAAGCTGATAGAAGACAAAATGAAAGAGAACGCGTTCCTTATCAGCGCCGCGAGGGATAAAGCCAGCCCCATGACGGAGAGCGAAAAGGCACTCTTAAGATATAACCTCGAAATGGTACGGCGCGGCGCCAAAGGATATGCCGAAAGTTTCAAACGGTTCGGGTTCGAAGCAGCTCTCTTCGGCATGCAGGACAGGCTCGATCTGTTCAGTAACCTCGTGTTCAGCCGGGGATTATCCGGAGTAAAAAGCTCGGAAGCAGAGATGAAGGAGAGGACAAAAACCGTTTTCGGAGCGTATCTGAACAGGCCTATCCTGGAAGCCGAGCCGCGTCTGATAGATGAGCTCAAATTCCTTTTCGAGATCTACGGCAGGGTAAAACTCACTTTCGCGGACGCCTCCGAGTTCAGGAATGGCGACATGATGATAGTCGGTTACGGTAAGACCGGACGCATAAAGGAGGTCAAATGCTCGGGCGACATGACTTATGAGGATATCATAAGCCTTATCGCTTTATTTAAAAGGGACAGAAAGGATCTCAGGGAGGGTGTCCGGACATTTATGAAGTCGATGACGGGTTATTTCGCGGGATGGTCGGCTTATCTCGAAAATATTCCGGATAAAGAAAGTCTTACGAAGGAAACAAGTCGCGATCTTACTGACCTAAAAGAGTATTTCGGCCGTCTTGAGGCGAGAGGGCTCGAGGAATTCGGGCTTGATAAAGGCGAGATCGAAGCCATCCCGCTGGATGAAAAGACGAGAAGGTCAGTGGAGGAGCATTTACGCGGAGTTGCGGACGGGAACATTTTCGGGGATATGGCCGGTACTTTTGTCGAATACATGAGCGATATCGTCGAGGCGGCGTTGTTGGAGAGCATATATTCCGATTTCCTGTCCATGGCCGAAAATTGGGACAACGACGAGATAAGGGACGGTATGCTATCGAAAGTCGCTGGGAAAGAAGGGGCCGACAGGCTCATGAGCTGGATCACCGCGACAAAAGAACAGTATCTCCGGCTAAAGGAAGAGATAGGTAATAAAGACAAACCCGGCTATGATCCCGATAAATTCCAGGCCCAGACGGTCGACCTCGTGAAAAGGATAGGGGCGGTTATCAGAAAAGAGATACCCGATTATCACATAGACAATTTTAACCTCACAGACATAGTCGATAAGAACAAGGCGAATTGCGTCGGTTACGCGACGATGTTCTGTCTTATAGCCTCCCAGATAGGCCTCGATGTCATGAAAACAAGCTTGAAAAGGCAGAATCTCAAGGATGGGACGACCGTTGACTGTCCTCACGCGGCGGCCCTGGCTTATCTGCCCGATGGCGCCGACGGCAAAAAGAAATTCATGGTAGTAGACGTGACATGGAGGTATTACAGCGACCCTATAGGAGAAGATGTTAAAAGGGTCGTAAGGGCCTATGACGGTATTTCGGAGGAGTTCGATCTTCCGGTGGAAGCGTCCAAGCACGGCAGGATCGACGCTTTCAGAAATATCAGCGACGGGGTGAGGGATTCTTATTACAGCTGGTCGACATCGGTGAACGAATACCTGACCAACCCGGAACTTAAAAGGAGGCTGGCGGAAAGGGGCCTCCGGAGGAACCCTCTGAGTGAATATGCCAATTATTTAATGGGTTCTTACTATGCCGAACAGGTGCCGGTCGGCGATAGCAAATTAAATACTGGGCCCAGGAACGCCGAACTGGCGTTGAGTTATCTCAGAAAGTCAGTGGACATAAAATTCACTCCCGGCGCTTTTCGGTTGCTGAGAGGTGTCGCTTATCATGTTGATCACGCCAAGGGCAAAGAAGTGGACGCGATGCTCGATGAGGCGCTTAAAGCTGAAATGCCAAAAAAGGAATACCTGGAACTGTTCGGCGCTTTTCAGCGTCCCTTCGGGGGAAAGGCTCCGGAAGATCATGATAACCAGGCTAAGGTCCTTGAAAAGGCGCATCAGGTCTTTCCTAAGGATATGGAGATCATAAAATGGCTGGTGCAGACTTACTACGGTGCCTATCGTGAGCTATTTAACTATACAGAGGACGACAGGCGAAGGAAACAGGAATACAAGGAAAAGATGATCGCTGTCCTGGAAGATTCTCTCAATGTCGATCCGGACTCTTTTGAAGTGTTCACTGACTACTATAAGCGGATGGTATCGATATCTCGCGAGGAACGCGATAAAAGTATTATGGACCGTTTCGAGAAAAAATGCCGCGAAATGAAGGCCGATATGCCTTTCGCCTCGGGGCCGGTGCTGGCACTAATGGATTATTATATCAAGATGGAAACGGCCGAAAGCTATCGGGTAGCTGAAAGACTCGGCAAGGATTATATCGAACAGGTCCCTCCGGAAGGAGCGGGTGTTCATCGCCAGAACGTGTATATTTTATTGGATGATCTATACGGCGATATAACTGAAGAGGGCCTCAGTAGGATGCCTGGGATACTACAGGAAGAAGAAAGGCAAAAAAAGGACAGGCTGGTAGGGACTTACGATGATCTCATAGACTATCTGACGGGTATACTCGCGAAATTCCCTGAGTCGAACGCCACTATCGAAAGGCTGGCCAGGATACGTACGGATCGGGGAAATTGGGAAAAAGCGGCCGAACTCTGGGAAACGTGGAAAGAAAAGACGAAATCCGCGGATAGAAATCTTGTCCTTATGGATTGTTGTTTAAACCTCGGGAAATGGCAGAGGGTAATAGAGCTTGGCGAAGAGTACAGATACGAGAAAGTCGACGCGCATAACGTTACGGTCATGCAGTATACGGGTATGGCTTACGAGGGCTTAGGCGATATGGCCAGAGCTGTATGGTATTATGAAAGGTATCTCGCGCTCGCCGCTAACGGCAGGGGAAGCGCCTTCATTAACGAGGATATACAAAAGCGGCTGGATGTGTGCCGGGAGAAACTTGTCGGGGATGTGTTCGCGCCGGAGGCGGAAGAAGTGGCGAAGCCGGCAGCGGCAGTGAAAGAGAACCCTATCGCGTATTCCCGGGGAATAGGAGGTTACACGGAAGAGCTTGTAAGGGGCTGCCAGAACATAATCATCGCGAGGACATCAGCGTTCCAGCGCGCGAACCAGGAGAACTGGGGGCGTAAAGCCGCTAGGAAATTCACGAAGGTAGGCGTAGATACCATGTTCAGGGGTTACGGCGATATAGCGAGCCTTAAAGAGTCGGTTCTCGCGGCGGTCGAGATATTATCGAAATATCCCGATAAGGATATCATGATAGACATCAACTATCTGATGGAAAGCGATGACGATAAAGGTTTCGATGAAATGAAGGGATTCATAGAGGGCCTCAAGATACCCCGTGAGATGAAAGACAGGATACTTCTTCAGAAGGACGTATCGGCGAAGAATTGCGGCTGGAAAATGGACGATTTCAATGTCGACATACTTAAGGTGGTCTCTTTCGGCACGATAATGCTCAATGACAGGAGGCTCGCCAGGTACGCGGATCACCGTGACGAATTCCTCGTCAAGACGAGGCGTGACCTCATAGAGTTCATCGGTAACTGCGGCCTAGTCTCGGATTTTGACAGGATAGCCGACGAATATTTCGGAGCTGACAGAAAAATGGACCCGGATTCCGTGAAAAAGTTCATGGACGACCTTATTGCCGGAGCCATATCGCTCCGTCTTACCCCGGTCAATTACGAGGAGATAACCGAATACAACGATTCCATGGAACAGGTCTACCGTTCGTTGTAATTCGCGCGAAACGTGCACAATCAAGTCGACTGACTACGCTTTTACAACTGGAAGTTCGTCCCACCGCGTCGTGACCCTTCCCGACAGGAACCCGCGCCGCATCACCCATTTACGTTCCCTGCCGTTCGAGGCGAAAGACACCGTGTCCCTCTCCCATTTTTTATTGATGCTGTCCATGGCGCGTGAGAGGTCCTCTTTTTTGCTGTTCCTGTAATTCCCGGCGAAGAGGTCAGTTTCCGCGCCTTGAGCGGATGTTATATCCGATATTATGACCCCGCATTTTTTATATGAAAGCCCTTTTCGGAATATGCCTTCCATGAGGGCCTTTGATATCCTGATGAACGACGATGTGTCCGCGGAAGGCGCCGGTAATCTGCCGGAGGCCATGTTGAAATACGCGTCCTTCCCGAAACTGCCCGTCGTGATAAAAACTTGGACGGCTGAGGCCACCGAGCCCTCCCTCCTCAGCCTTTCGGAGGCCCTGGTCACGTAGTAGGACAGCGCTTCGTTCATTTCGGTGAGCGTCGAAACGGGTTTGCCGAAAGACCTGGACGAGACTATCTGTTTCTTCGGCGCGGGCGCTTTTTCAAGAGATAGGCAGGAGATGCCGTTAAGTTCCATCGCTGTCCTCTCCCCGACGACCGTCATGTGCCTGCGCACCCAGCTCGTATCGGCTTTTTTCAGAGCGTACGCGGTATCTATCCGGTGCTTTCTCAGGAAATTGGCCCAGCGGAACCCTATGCCCCAGACGTCTTCGATATCTGTCGAGCGAAGTAGCTCATCTATCGTAGCTCCGTCCATTTGTGTGATATCGAGGACGCCGTTAAGGGATGCGTCATGTTTCGCGCGTTCGTTGGCTATTTTGGCGAGGGTCTTGGTCCCGGCGATACCCAAGGATACGGGGATCCCGGTCCATTTTTTTACCGTGTCCCTGATCAAATGCGCGTAGCCCCGGTCCGGGCCCTGGTCGATGCCGTCGAGGAGCAGGAATGCCTCGTCGATCGAGTATATTTCAATATCCGGGGAAAATTGTCTTAGCGTGTCAATGACCCTTCGTGAAATGTCGCCGTAAAGCGCGTAATTGGAGGAGAATACTTTAACGCCATGCTCTTTCAACGTTCTTTCGCATTTAAAAAATGGTTCGCCCATTTTTATGCCGAGAGCCTTGGCCTCCTTTGATCGCGAGATGATACATCCGTCGTTATTAGATAATACCACTACGGGCCTGTTCTCGAAGGCCGGCGCGAATACCCTTTCGCAGGATACGTAGAAGTTATTACAGTCTACCAGCGCGAAAATATTCTTCATTTAAGGCGGTGTATGACGGCCGTTACCACGCCCCATACGATGAGATCCATTTCGGGCGTTATTTTTATGGGTTCGAATTCGGGGTTTTCAGGGACCAGGAACAGGTCCTTCCGCGATCGTTTCACCCGCTTGACCGTCAATTCGCCGTTAAGAACGGCGATGACTATGTCGTTGTCGACCGCTGAGAGCGACTTATCCACTACCAGAACGTCCCCGTCGTTTATACCGGAATTTTTCATTGAGTCGCCCGTCACCTTGACAAAATAGGAGGCGGAAGGATGTTTAATGACCAGCTCATTAAGGTCCAGCTTCTTTTCGATGTGGTCCTCGGCCGGCGAAGGAAAACCCGCGGATATCCTGTCGGTGTAGAAAGGCAACTCTTTTTTTTGAGTCGCGTCTCCGGGTTTGAACATGGCCAGTTTGATCTGCTCTTTTTTTGGCATGCGTACGCTCCTTTAGTAACTGATCGTATTATACCATATAGTTCCGGGCTGATACCTGTCAGTATCACCGGGAAGAAGATAATGAACGGATCGCAGACGCCATAAAACCCCTGGCCCATGCCATGTGTTTGGTCTCGAATAATATGGACAGGCTAAATGAGCTGGACGCTTTTCTTAAAGGGCAATCCGCTAAGGACATAAATTTTTATAAGAAGATTTTCGAGGTAGCTTTGCCGCCGATCGCCAAATTGAATTACGAAGTAATAAAAGAATGTTTTGAGGCTGAAGTTGAGGTGTTAAGGTCCTTGTGATCTCGGAAAACGCGGTTAAGGGAGCCTGATAATCCGGAAACGCCATCTTATGTATGGTATTCTCCTAACGCTATTGTAATCTCGTATCGCATTATGTAAACTTAATAATACCCGCATGTGAACCTAAGGAGATAACCCTAATGACTAAGAAGATACTGGTTGTCGATGACGAGATAGAAACTACTGATTGCCTGAAAAGCCTTTTTGGCGAGAGGGATTTCGAGGTCATAACCGCTCATAACGGGGAAGAGGCTGTATTTAAGGCCCAGAAAGAAAGGCCTGACCTCATAATTCTGGATGTTATGATGCCTTCCAGCGATGGTTGTATTATCTGCGGCAGGATAAAAGACGATAACAGGCTTCACTCTATACCTATAATAATGCTCACCGCCATGTACTCAATGGAAGATTATTCCCGGGGCCTCGAATCCGGCGCGGACCTTTACATGACCAAGCCGTATTCCGCAGAAGACCTTCTTAAAAAAGTGAATTCCTTGGTATAGGAACTCAATAACGAGAATCCAGAAGATTTAAAATTTATCATATCTGGAACAACCCTATTCTGAATTCTGGCTTCTGAATTCTGAATTCCGTTGCTTAAATTTATTTCCTTTTTTCTTGACTTTCTTTTTTGCCGATGTTAAGATATGACAAGCTAGGAATTAAAGAAATAAAAAGGCGTGTTAAAAAAGGAGCGGAAAATGCAGATCTTAAGCGCGGGAAAAGATGAGTCGAAGGTCCAGTACAAAACAACATTTACGACGTCGGAAGGGATAATTCACAGAGTCGATTTCGACAATAAAGGTCGGATCGAAAATCTTTGTGAATATACCAAGTTCAGTCCGAACCTTAGCGTAAAGGACCTCGAGACGCTGGTAGTGAGCATTAAAGAAATTATCGGGAATTAATATTTCTCGGGCCAAAAGGGCATTGTTTAAAGCCATTTGACCGGAAGAAAAAGGGATTAGGATAGCCAAATACTTAAGAAGATAAAAAAAGAGTGTAAGACCCGCCAAAGATGGATCCAATAAAAAAAAATTCAACTTGGATGTTGTTGATAGCTCTTCTTGTCATTACTTCAGACAGAACGGCGTCAGGAGAAGTAAAACTACATACCATATCGGCGAAACAAAAAATAATAGATCTTTACGAAAAGTTCGAGATCGATCTGAAACTCGACCCCGGCAGGGACAACCCTTTTGACCCCAAAAAGATCTCGATCTTGGGTTATTTTTATCTCGCTGACGGAAATATCGTGGAGGTTCCCGCTTTCTACTGCCAGGATAAAGATAAGTGGAAGATAAGATACACGCCTGTCGATACCGGTAAAATATCTTATGAAGTGAGAATAACCAGGGAGGGGAGCGACGGCGGACCGTCAAAAAGATCCTCTTTCGAGGTCGTTCACTCTTTCAAACATGACGGCTTCATAAGGAAAAGCAGGAACAACCCTTATTATATGGTTTTTGATTCCGGCAGGCCTTTTTACGGCATCGGGCATAATATCGGCTGGGTCACGGATAACGACGTTTCAATTTTCGAGTCATATTTCGCCGATATGCGAAAGGCCGGGTGTAATCTCACGAGGATATGGATAAATTGCCCGTGGACGCCGAAGGTGGAGAACGAGAAGATCGGCAGATATGACCTCGTGGATTGCGCTAAAATTGACAGGATCATAGAGCTTGCCCAGAAGTACGGGATATACGTTATTTTGGTCCTGGACTCGTACAGCTCTCTCAAGGCCTCAGGCGGGGTATGGAACGAGGCGTCGTGGGATGAGAACCCCTATAACAGTAAGAACGGCGGGTTTTGTAGTGAGCCTTGGGATTTTTTTCGGGATAAGAACGCGAAGGGCGCGTACAGGAACAGGCTGAGGTATATAGTGTCTCGCTGGGGCTATTCGCCCAACATCATGGCCTTCGAGCTTTGGAATGAGGTCAATATCCCGGAGGACTGGGCCAGTGAGATGATGGCGTACATGAAATCCATAAATCCGCACGGACAGCTTATGACCACAAGTCTCGAGACCCTGTCGCGTTCGGAGGGCGGTTCTTCTCCGGCCTCCGTCTGGGAAACCCCGGGGAACGACCTTATACAGCTCCATGTGTACGGCAATACTACCGACGACCTGTCCGGCTTTCTTTTGTCGACGGGGAAAGAGCTCGCAGAAAAATATAAGAAGGCAATTTTTATCGGCGAATTCGGGATGAATTCGTTCAAACACGATAAGGTCTGTGACATTAAAGGTACCGGGGTGGAGCTCCACAACAGCCTTTGGGCTTCGGTGGTCTCGGGGTCGTTCTCCGGGTCGCTTAACTGGTGGTGGGCGGGCTATATAAGGGGCAAAGACCTTTATCATAACTATACGGCCCTCAGGAATTTCGTGAGCGGGGTCGACTGGAATTCACACTCGGTGAAGCTCTTCGGCATGTACCCGGTCAAAAAGAGCGCGGTCAGGAATAGGAGAGAGTATAGCGACGTCGTCATCGGGACAGCGAAGAACTGGGGGGATACCCGGTTCGGCGAATTCATCGTCCACAATAACGGCGATCTCGAGGGCGGGGTAGTGAACTATTATCTTCAGGGATCGTCGAAAGAGGATTATAAGATCGATCCGGTATTTAAAGTTGATCTTCCGGCCAGAGGAAAGCTTGTCATAGACGTGGAAAAAGTATCGCTGGCGGCGCGTCTCACCGTGGATGTCGACGGGAAAAACATTCTTGCCAGGGAGTTCGTGACCGGCCCGGGGAAAGGGCCGTGGAAAAAAAGTGAATATCTCCCGGAATACAATATGTATCAGTGTGAATATGACGCCGCGGTCTCGGTAGATGTTCCAGCGGGAAAACACGAGATAAAACTCGGCAATACCGGGGTCGACTGGATAGGCATAAAGAAACTGACATTTACCGGATATATGACCGACGAATTCGCCAACGCCCGGGCGACGGGTATAGCGGTGGGAAAGGACATGATATTTTGGATACAGAACAGGGATTATAACTGGAAGAACCTTAATTCCGGGAATAAGCTCTCTACCGTCACGGGGAGCTATTTCGACATAAAGGACGTCGACCCCGGCATTTACGAACTCGAGTGGTGGGACACGTCCTGGGGAAAGGTAATGAATAGCGCCGTCCTTGTCTCAAAAGCAGACCGACTGACCGTGCCCATCCCGGATTTTTCGAGCGATATAGCCTGCAAGATACGCAGATCCGATAATTTTGCCAGCACCGAGCCGTCAAAAGGGGTCGTTCAACAGTAGGGGCGCGATCTATCGCGCCCGGATAGAACTACCTGACGACCCAAGGCTCCTTGTCCTTCACGTACTTGAAGATGTTTTCCGCGAAGACCTTACTTCCCTCGTCCGAAAAATGGCAGATATCGCTGAAATTGTCGTCTTTTTGGCTGAGATATTTCCACTGGTCGACAAAGAACGAGTTGAATTCTCCGGCCAGGGACCGGATGATCCCGTTGTGAACTTCTATGCCAAGGACGACGTTGTCGGGGTCGCCGAAAATGTCGATGAATGACTTTTCGCGTCCGGCGGAGGCGTTAAGATATCTTGTTACAGAGTAGGCGAACGTCATGAGGATCAAGGGCTCTTTCTTGCGATCGGCTACTTCGACGATATTCCTGTAATTTTTCTCGAAGCTCACGCGCGTTTTAACGTCCTTACCGAATGTCAGCCATTCTTTTTTAGGGGAATGCTGGGGAACATAATTATTCCTGAAAAGCACTTCTCTTTTCAGCTGTTCGAAAAGGTGCTTGGTGAAATAAGGGAAAAGGAAAAATGACTTTCTCAGGGTAGGATGCTTGAAATACCAGTTTATCTCTTCGTACCAGGCATAGTGGGAGTAATCGCTGCGGAAAAGCTCCGGAGGGACGTTGTTGGCCCTTGTTTCGTTAATGGCGTGGTAGATGACCACCATGTCGAAACGTTTGTCGAGGGTCTCCCTGTATTTGTAAAAACTGTCAAGCGAGCTGTGGGCCGCCGCGGCGAGATTCACGACCCGGATCTCTTTACCCATCGCCTTCTGGCCGACGGAGGATATATATTCTGGAATTTTGCCCCATTGGGAGGTCAGCGCCGAGCCGCCCATGAGCAGAACGTTGAACTTGTCGGGGTCATATTCATACCTGTCGGAATTTTTAAGCTCCGGGTACCACATATACACGAGGTCGCCGGGTTTAGCGAAGAAGTTGGCGTTCCTCGATATGGAGTAATAGCTTCTCGCCCATATCTCCAGGACCGCGACAATGAAGAGTACGTATACAACCGCGACGTAGACGCTGATCGATCTTTTTTTGACAAGTGGAGTTTCTTTGGACATGGTGGTAATTATCCATCATAAATCGTCAGGATGCAACTAAAAAGGGCCTCGGGATCGTGCGAAAGAGTGAAGTATTACTCCGTCTCGTGCCGTTGGCGTGATCAGAGTCAGTCCAATATCCTGGGGAGGATTTCGCTTCTATGTACACAAAGCCTATGATAAACTAATAAATGATGGATCCCGGAAAACACTTCACTCTCATATTCACATTTCTCTTGGCCGCGTTTTGCGCGCAAAGCACTGCTTGGGCGGCGCAGGCTATCCCGGAGAACAATCTGAGGTACCCGGTGCTCCTTACGCTTGACGACGGTTCCACCGCCAGCGGGTTCTATTTCAACTACGAGGCTAAAGACCTTTTTTTCGTGACCGCTAAGCATGTTCTTTTCAGAAAGGATGAAACCGGGGTTCTCAAGGCGAAGAGCGCCCGGCTCCTTTCATATCCTCTGCCCGTTACGCTCACCGAACCCGTAAGCATAACTTTAGATCTTGAGCTTTTGAACAGGAACGGGCTCATTAGCGTCGACCCCGAGAAAGACGTCGCGGTGATCAGACTGACGAACGGCGAGAAGATCATGCAAACTGTCGACCTTGTGGACGGGGTAGTTAAGGACAAAGGGTTCCAGGGTAGCCTCGGCTCGGCCGGCATGGAAACCGTAAAAAAGTTCGACGATATACTACCCTCTAACGAAGTTTTCATATTCGGATATCCCACATCCCTGGGAATATCCGCCAAAAAACAGCTCGACGTAACGAAACCGCTCCTCCGGAAGGGAATAATAGCGGGCAAGAACGAGCGGAATAAGACCCTCATACTCGACTGCCCGGTATATTACGGCAATAGCGGCGGGCCCTGCGTCGAGGTCGAAGAGATAGACCCCGGCTCCAGAAAATTCAACCTGATAGGCGTTGTCTCCGAATTTGTACCATTCGAAAAAAAATGGATCAACATCCGGCAGGGGCTTGTCAACACGGAGATCGAGAACTCCGGCTACTCGATAGTCGAACCGATGGACGCGGTACTTGATCTAGTGCGTAATCAGGAAAAGTAGAACTGATACCGTAGGACGTGGGATGTAGGACGTTGGACGTGAGTTATACAGTCCTTCAGGTCTTGAGTGTTTACCGTGATTTGCGATCGCCCTGTTAAATACGTCTCACGTCCCACATCCTACGGAACCTAATTACCGCGTATAATCGTTTAATTCGAGCTGCTTGAAGAAATCCCCCCGCGCATGCCCGTTCTTTACAAGCAACGCGATCCTGTTCTTGACGCTGTCCTCGACCGGTTCCGGGCGGGATCCGTATAAGGGTGTGCCGGGTAAGGGCATGAAGTAATGCATGTTGACGCGTATCCGGTATTTCAGGACGAGGGATTCCATTACGCTCATTGTCAGTTCACGGTCTTTTTTTTCCTCGCCTGGCACGCCGAGAAGTATGTCGATTATCGGAGTAAAACCCGTCTCCCTTAATATTTTTGCCGAGGTCGTGATATCATCGGCATTGTGCGCCCTGCCCATTATCCCGAGAACTCTGTCGCTGGCGCTTTGCCCACCGACCAGTATCTTGGTGTTCTCTGTGTATTTTTTCATGATGAGGGCGGTTTCGGGGTAACGGGCCAGGCTCGAGGGGGAAACTTCCGAAGGGAAATTCCCGAAATGTATCTTTATCCCGGTTCCCGAGAGTTCCGAAAGAAGTTTTTCTATAGCCCGCGGGTCTACTGGGTTTAGAGCGTCAGAGCCGTAGCTCAAAGCGTCCGTTATCAGGAAAAAGATCGAATCCCGCCCATGCTCCAGTATTTTTATGGCGGTGTCCCTGACATACCCCACGCTGCGTTCCCTTATTTCGGGGAATATTCCCGGGGTCTGGCAGAACGCGCACCTGTTGGCGCAGCCGCGCCGGATCTCTACAGGCGCGAAAAAATCAAGCTTATAGGCGAAAGGCGGATACGCGTCGAAATGTTCAAGGGGAAGGGGGGCGATGATCCGGTCTTTGACCGTGCCGGGCGAATTGTGGAAAAGGCGCAAAAAACGCGGGAGGGATTCCTCTGCTTCGCCGGTGAAAACGTGGTCCGCTCCGGCATCAAGGAGGTCCTCGGGTAGCGCCGTGGGATGAGGCCCGCCGCATATGACGGTGATATTCTGTCCGAGATCTTTTTTCAGGGAAAGTATCTCGTTTTTCGCCCATTCCGCTTGAGGGGTCACGAGCGTATAAGCAACTATGGTGGAATAAGGATCTCCGCTGTCCGTGGCGTATATCTCGCTAAGCGTTTCGGCCGTACCTATTGTGAAATTTTCGGGGTCCAGCGTCTCCGTTAGGAGCGCCATCAGGTAAGAGACGGTGTAAGCGTTGTTTCCCGTCCATCTGAAAATTATACGGGTTTTTTTCATGCAATGATTGTATCATGGAATGCGCCTTGATTATGAATAGTTATGAATGTATAATAAATTTAAATTGCGTCGGTAATCGGCAAAAGGAGGAATAATGAAGATCAGGATAATAGCATTAATGGCCGTGGCTTACGTTCAATTCCACGTTCCAGCGGGTTATTCCCAGTCGTCCGGTGGGGGGACAAACCTGGATTCGCGGGAGAACCAGATGATAAGCGAGATCGTACAGGACATAGATCTTACGGAAGAACAGGATAAAAAAATGACAGAGCTCCGTGAATCCTATGTCAAAGGGTCCAAGGACATGACAGCCAAGATCGAATCGAAGGAAAAAGAGCTGAAAATAGAGCTGAATAAGCTTGTTTCGGATGATAGTAAGATAGACCAGCTCGTGAAGGACCTGACTGAGCTCTACAAGGATAATCTGACCCACAAGGTAAAAGGAGTAAAAGACGTTAAGGGCGTTCTGACTTCCGAACAGTTCGAGTTCCTATATGAAAAAATGAAAATACAGAAAGAAGTCTATGAAGAGTTACTGAACCGCGGGCCGGTCGGTATGCAGGGTCAGGGCGGCATGCAGGGCCAGGGAGGCATGCAGGGTCAGGGCGGTATGATGGGCCAGGGCGGTATGATGGGGCCTGGGGGTATGCAGGGCCAGGGGCCTGGGGGTATGCAGGGCCAGGGGCCAGGCGGCATGCAGGGCCAGGGGCCAGGCGGTATGCAAGGCCAGGGGCCGGGCGGTATGCAGGGCCAGGGGCCGGGCGGTATGCAGGGCCAGGGGCCAGGCGGTATGCAAGGCCAGGGGCCAGGGAAGGCCGGCGCTGGCAAATAGCGATGAAAATAACAAATATCCGTGCCGGACACATAGCGGTTCTGTCGGTATCGATCTTTACAGCCGCGTATTTTATCTGGGTACTTTCATTCTATAAGCCCACCTATGCGACTATGGGTGATGAGCACGGTTATTTTCTTCAGGCCAGGATTATCGCCGAAGAAGGAAAGACTTATCGCGAACCGGCGTCCATTCTCCAGTATGCCGGGAAAGACTGGGTGCGCGGGGAAGGGAACCGGTATTACTCTATTTACCCTCCGGGGGTTCCGTTATTACTTGCCGTTCTTTTCAAGTTCTTCGGTCCGGACGCGCCCATGGCGCTGAATCCGGTTTTAGCCGCGCTTGTCCTGGTCGGCGTCTTCTTCGTATGCCGTTCTTTGGCCGGAGCGGGATGGGCGGCTCTGGCAGTGGTATTGCTAGAGGTCAATCCGCTTTTTACCAGACATTTTATTTACGCGCTCGACGCTCATATCCCGGTCTGTTTTTTTCTGATATGGTCGGTATATTTTCTTTTTCGTTGGGAGAGGTCCAGGGCTTATAGCCATGCCTTTCTGGCCGGTCTTTTAGCCGGGTGCGTCCCTTCTCTCCATTACGGAGACAGTGTGATCCTGATAGCTTTCGCCGCTTTTATGGCGGTTAACACTGGGAACGATAAGGTGTCGCGCTTGTCGTTCTTTTCCGCGATGGGCGGATTTCTGATCCCGGCAGGGGCTCTCATGGTCTATAACCTACGGAGTTTCGGGAACGCCTTATCTACCGGATATTCCCTTCAGTATGAGATCGCGAATATCTTCAGCTTGAGTTATTTGAGGGATAACGCCATGGCTTATCTGTCCAGCTTGTTGGAGAACGGGGGAATATTCTGGTTCCCCATGGGGATGATCGGTATACTTCTCTTTCTGTCAAGGAAAGGGACATGGAAGAAAGGGCTCTTTTATTTTCTGGCGGTTGGGCCGCTTACTCTCCTGTACATGTCCTATTTTGTCCCCGCGGGGAATGACCTGATGACGATACGTTATCTGCTCGCGGCAATATTAGTCTACGTTGTCGTTACCGTGCAGGTCCTCCGTGAGATGGCAGGGACGAGCCGTGTCCGGGCTTTGGGACTTTCGGTCCTGGTTGTCCTTTTCACCGCCCTAATGGGTATCCCGACATCGTTATATTACCTGGAAAAAACGGAACAGGCAAAAGGGTTTATCGTTAAGGTCCGGGATATGGCAAGGGAGAAGGTCCCCGCGGGAAGCGTCCTTGTTGCGGATAATATGACAAGCGATTATCTTGATTATCTCGGCGAATGGAAACTGGCGACCACTATCGTTCTTGAGGCGAAAAGCGGTCCTAAGTTCATCTCATACATAAACTCCGCGGCCGTTAATAAATATCAGGTTGTCGGGAAGAACCTGTCTGCCGGTGAGAGGGTGTATCTTTTCTCGAAAGACCTCTGGAAATGGGCCGGAAGCGGCCGTGTGTTCATACTCGTGAACGAACGGGAGCTCAAGTATTTCCAGGATAACCTGCCCAGGGGGGATACGATAACCGAATGCGGGGACATCCCTCTATCCGGGATGCTTTATGAGGACCATTTATCCCTGGCGGAATGGACGAGAGGAAAGGGGATCTCATGAGATTTGCGCCGTTCAGGTTCTATTTGTTGTGTATCTTTATCAGCCTGCTCTCGTCTCCGGCTTTCCCGGACGAGTCAAGGCCTTCGCTCATCGGGACGGACCCTTCCGATACGGATAGGTTCCGGGGGTGGGAGTTGATGGTATTGCCCGAAAGGGATATTGTGTTCCGGCCCTACGATGTTATGAGGCTCGCCGGGATAAAAGAAGGGGATATTGTCGGCGACATCGGATGCGGCGGGGGGTATTTCACCTTCAAGCTGGCGCGGCGTGTCGGGTCTTCGGGGTGGGTCCTGGCGGTTGACAGCTCGATCCCACAAGACCTTGAGGAATATCTCGCCGGCATGGTTAACGATCGCAAGGAAAATGTTTTTCAGAACGTAACGGTGATACGTTCGAGGAAAGACGATGTTATGCTTCCGGCGAAGACCCTTGACGTGGCGTTCCTGTGTAATGTCGCGCTGCTTCTTAGAAAGACGGACGCGGGAACTGCCGAGGGCGGGAAAAATTCTGCGGATCCCGAAGATAACGTGAAAATGGTAAAAAGCGTTTTCAGGGCCATTAAGCCGGGCGGCAGGCTTATATTGATAGAATACCTCGCCGACGAGGGTGAAGATGTTTCTTCCGACAAGGTCAAGGGCGGGCTGGTAGCGACCGATCCGGAGGCCGTGAAGGCCAATTACGGCCGGATAGGTTTCGAGTTCCGCGAGGGATTCGAGATCTTTACGGGGGAAGAGTATCTTAAGAACGTTAAATATTTCATGGAGCTCCCGCAATATGCCCTGTACGGGCCGATCCAAAAATATTTTTATCCGAAGAGGATGATTTTTTACATATTCGAGAAACCGTCTTCCGGGAAAGCCAAGGTGGAATGAACGCCGACAAGAACACAGATAAGGTGTTAGGCCGGATTGAGTCCGGGATTTTCGGGAAAGACGATCTTGTCGCGGCTCTCTCTTTGAAAGGGGCTCACCAGGGGCGACTTTTCGCTTTCGCAAGGTCGAAAAGGTCCGAATTCTTTCCCGGCCGGGCCGTCGAGGTAAGGAGCGTAATAGAGGTATCCAATATCTGCGAAAGAAAATGCGCCTACTGCGGTATACACAGCCAGACCAGCAGGTTCACTATCGGCGAAGACCGGCTCGTCGATATAGCCAGGCACATATATTCTTTCGGGAGGAGGGTGCTCCTTATACAGTCCGGAGAGAATACCGGCGACGGTTATATCGGTCTGGTTTCAAGCGGGATCATGGCCGTCAAAAAAGAGTTCCCGGACCTTGTCATAATCCTGTGTCTGGGGGACCTTTCGGTGGACCAATACAAGAGGCTTAAAGCCTCCGGGGCAGAACGGTATATCCTTAAGTTCGAAACGTCAAATCCGGACCTTTATTCAAGGATAAAACCCGGCGATACCCTTATGCAGAGGGTGAGGTCCCTGGAAAATATTATAGAACTTGGTTTCGAAACTGGGACCGGCAATATCGTCGGTCTTCCGGGGCAGACGAAAGAGGACCTGGCCGGCGACCTTTTATTTATTGGCGGGTTCAAACTTGCCATGGCATCATGCTCCGTCTTTATACCCGGAAAAGGTTCGGAGATGGAGGCAGAGGTCCCGGGGGATATCGATACGGCCCTTAATTACATGGCCCTTCAGAGGATAATGTATCCGCATCTTCTTATTCCTACCACCAGCTCCCTCGAAAAAGCCGGAGCCGGTGGACAGTATCTGGGCCTCATGGCCGGGGCAAATACCGTGACGATCCATGACGGTACGCCTAAGGACCTCGAGGGTTATTTCCCGATCTATTCAAGCGATCGTTTCAGGCCTGACCGGGAACATATAGCTTCCATAGTGCAACGCGCGGGGCTTAGCCTGCCATGAGCTATTCCCATTCTGTTCTGGGTTATTCCGCTGCGCTCCTTTCCGGTTTCGCCTGGGCTCTCGGGTCCATACTTTTCAGGAACCTGGGAGAAAAAATAACGCCCTTAGGTCTTGCCCTAGGGAAGAGTCTGATAGGTGTCGTTTATCTCGGCGCGGTAATGCTTGTCGTAGGCCTGGAGCCCGTCGACCCGGCGAGCCTCGTTATGCTTTCGGTAAGCGGTGTTATAGGTATAGCTATAGGCGATACTCTATTCTTCCGTGCGCTGAATACTCTCGGGCCCAGGCTTACCGTCATGATAGGGACGCTGGGGCCGGTAGTTACGGTAGCGATGGCTGTGATCCTTCTAGGGGAAAGGCCTTCATTGTTATCATGGTCGGGGATATGCATGGTGATAGCGGGCGTCACATGGGTCGTACTGGAAAGCCTGCCGGAAGACGGTTCAGCGGTTGATAAACGCCGCGGGGTCAAATACGCTTTGCTCGCGACGGTATGCATGTCGTCGGGCATAATTTTCGCGAAGCTCGGCCTCACGGAAGGAAGCCCCTTACAGGCGGCCTTTATAAGGCTCGCGGCGGGTATTGCCGGGTTGACCATACTTGGCATCTTTAGAGGGTCTCTGGGGGCCTGGCTCAAACCGTTCACAGAACCGGGGGTCCTTAAGTCCGCTTTTTTTTCGGTATTCGTCGTCATCTTCGGCGGTTTCTGGTTGTTTCTCGTTTCTCTGAAATATGTCGACGCTTCGATAGCCGGCGTCCTTAATTCCACCGAACCTCTTTTCGTCCTCCCGCTCGTATCTCTTTTCCTCCGTGAGAAAATAAGTATCAGGTCGATCGTAGGTTCCGTTGTAGCGGTCGCAGGCGTCGTTCTTATCTTCCTTGCGTAACCAAATAGTGCACTTACGCGATTATCCCGGTTGGAAATACTTGACTTTTTGTAGTGTTAATGTTAGTATAACTAAAATTTGAATATAGAATCGCAAAATTTCAGGAGAGTTTATGAAAAAAATTATTTCTTTGCTGATAATATCCAGTTTTCTTCTTCAGAAAATCACCTTTGCCGATACCCTGGGGCAAGTAGGACCCGGGGGTGACAACCTCCAGGTCGGGTCGATGTTCAATCCTATCGGCGATCACGCGGTGATACAGGATACGCTGGTCAGAATGCTCCTTGAATACGCTAAAGGGGAAACATTAATAGATAAATTTGAAGAGAGGCTTACTCTTAAGCCTTTTAGCGGCCTTCAGCCTGTACTTGATTTCAGCGGGAAATATTCTGAAGAAGGGGACGGAGCCGATGGAAAGTCCGATAGAAGGCTGATCGTGCCTTGTCATGTCATCGATACCGGGACGGGGGAATGTTACAGCACCGAAGCTGTTTTTGTTGACGGGGGTTTCAGTGAACTCAGGACGCCGAGGGCCATTAACATAGACGGTTTGGATGGGAACCGTTCGATAGTTCTGGAAAGATCGGCTGACGCATGGCGGGAACGGGCCATAACAAGAGAAGAGCACTCCGTAATGAGAGCGGCTTTTTCAGGATTCAGGGATAAGGGATATGAGATCGGCGCTTCTGACGAAGTACTGGTCGATGTCAGGGAAAGCCTTAAGGCGCTGAGTAAGGAAGGGATCGCCGAGATCGTGAGCCCGCCCGGAGAAGCCGTGTATAGAGAGATCTCGAGGATAGCAAATGACCAGGGAGTCGTAAGCCTTCCCGGTAAGGAAAGTTTCGCCCTCGTAACTTATCCGGCAATCTATCAGGACGAAGTGACTTCTAAAAGGTCATATGAGCTTCTTATCCCACAGGAGTGTTTGGCTTATGTCCGGTATTTGAGGGCCGAAAGGCCGGAGCTTTACAAAGAGTGGCTTCTCCGACAGACGGCTCTCCTTTCGGCGGCCGCTTATCGCACGGATAAGAAGTACCCGGAGGCCATGGAGGCGCTCGCGGGTTATCCTATAAAGACTTTCATGGAAGCTTATAACGGGAAACGAGAGCTTTCTTCTGGTATTATCTGGAGATCCGGAGCCTGGGGGGTATCTTGCGATGGTAAAGAATACTATCCCGGAGAAAAACTTAGAGGAAAAGAATTGAGGGCGGCGCTTTTGACAAAAGCCCGATATTTCGCAGGCGAGAAATGCTCGAGAAGTCTCTGGGAAATGGTTAAAAAAGGCAGGGAAGAAGAGGAATCCCCCGATATACGGCCGAAGAGCACCGGACGCGGGGGCGCGACTGGAGAGTTGGCTAAATATCTCTTCCCCGAAGGGAAGGAGATACCGTACGACGATCTTGTGGCGGGCACCAGGTCAACGCTCGCGTTCATGAGCCTCTCGGACAGGAAACCCATTTTCAACGCCGCCATACTCGCGGGCGACGAATTGTTCGCCACTATCGACGTTCTAAAACCGGCCGGCGACGAAGGATGGGATATCATCGGCGTGACAAGTTCAACGAGCGCGAAGGAAGACTCGATAGCCGGGATAGCTTTCCAGCGTTACGTCGCGGAAAAAGCGGGCATAAAGATAAGGAACTCGTATGTCCTCCACATAAACAAAGATTACAGGCAGAAAGGCCAGATGGACCTCGCGGAGTATTTCATTATGGACGATGTCACCGAAAAAACCGGGGAGAGTATAGCCGGCGTCCGGGAAAAGGTCCCGCCTATGCTCGAGATCGTAAGGGCTGACAATTACAGCGCGGTATCGCAGATAGGCTCGCATTGTTCCGATCCGGAAGTGTGTCCCCTGAAAGAAATATGCTGGGGGGCTCTCCCCGCGGGGAACGTTTACGAGCTTTATAGGGGCGGAAAAACATCAAAGAAACTGCATGAACAAGGTATATCCATGATCGCGGATATCCCGGATAATGTGAAGCTGACTTATCGCCAGGTAATACAAAGAGATTGCGCTTTGTCCAAAGAGCCGCATATCGACCGCAAAAACCTGATAAAGTTCCTGAATACATTAGAGGGTCCGGTCAGCTACCTGGATTTCGAGACTTTCGCCGAGCCGGCGCCAAGGTTCAAAAATACGAACCCTTATCAAAGGATAGCGTTCCAGTTCTCGCTGCATGTGGCTGATAAAGGGAATGAGGTCGAACATTACTCATACCTGGCCGAAGGCGCCGACGATCCCCGTCCTGGGTTCCTTGCCGCTCTTAAGGGCTACCTCGGAGACAAAGGAAGCATAGTTGTCTACAACAAATCGTTCGAGCTATCCGTCTTGAAAGAGCTCTCGGAGGATTTTCCGGAATATAAGGAGTGGATAGAAAGCCTTACGCCCAGGGTGGTCGACCTTCTGGATCCTTTTCGCGAGTTCTACTACTATCACTCCGACCAGCACGGCAGCTGTTCGATAAAAAAAGTCCTTCCGGTACTGACGGGTGAGAGCTATCAGTCCCTCGATATAGGGAAAGGCGACGTAGCCAGCGACTCTTTTGTAAGGGTTACTTATGGCGATGTGCCCGAGGAAGAGCGCTTGAAAGTTCGAGACGACCTCCTCGTATATTGCGGACTCGACACCAGGGGCATGATATTGATCATGGATAAGCTTAAGGAAATAACGGGATACGACAATGTCTCCAATCTCGACAGGCATCCGACCGGAGACGTGGTGAGGGATCTCGATGAGAGCAAGGTGAGCCTTACGGGTATCACTCTCGGAAAGGGCGGGTATGAGGCCGCGCGTAAAGGAGATGGCGGCATATCAGGTGAAAAGATCCAGGCTATCGTGAGGCTCATGAATGACGCGGATAGTTTTAAACCGTCCGGGTTCATCGCTCGGAGCGTGTTATCTTTCAGGTATTTTATTTACCGCTACTTATCCCGTTTGAGGTCGCCCCCAGAGATGGCTCTTTACAGGGACCTTTCCCCCAACGCCGCGCGTTACAAAATGCCTTCACATAACAGGCGCCTTATCCTTTTCGACGAATATTTTATCGACTCCCTGCTGGAACTTAAAGACAGGGAACTGGCGTCATATCTCCTGCATGAAAGGCTGTCCCACGAGCTTATGCATACGGGAATAAGATGGCCTTCCAGAATGCTCCGTGAAATAGAGGAGTTCTTTGTCATCCTGTTCTGCGATATAAGCAACTACGAGGGGCTTGTTACGGGTAAGGTCGGCGGGGAGAGCCTTAATCAAAGGATAGACCGGTTCTTTATAGATAGGGAAGATACCACTTCCCTGAGGCCTTCGGGATTCGCTTCAAACAATTATTACGGCGAGGCTACGGCGTTTCTCAGGAATGTCGCCGGCAAGCCTTTCATTGAAAAGATAAAGCGCACATGGGCGTTCGTCAGGGAGCGGTTCTCCGGGAGGGACGGTACGGCCGGGACATCCGAATATGTCAGGGCGGAGGAGGCCGGGGCTGAACCTGTCACGGGTATGTATGCCGAATTCACACCGGCTTCCGCGATAGGGCTTCTCGACAGCACTCTTCTTACGCGTGAAGAATACCATGAAGGAATACATCTTCGCGCCGCTGTGGAGAATCTCGCGGTCGATGCCGTCAAGTACGGTGCCGGAGGCATATGCGTTTACCCTGACCAGCTGGCATGGGTAAAGGGCCTTGTGAAAGGTAGCGGCATAAAGCTTTCCGCCGTCATTGCTTTTCCCGGAGGGTTGGGAGAAGAGAACGGCTATACGACCGAAAAAGCGCTCCGCGAGGCTAGAGTGGCCGTGGCCAACGGCGCGATGGAGCTTGACGTGGTCATCAATTATAAAGCCATTCTTGACGGCAGGGCCGAACAAACGGAGGAAGAGCTCAAGGCTTTTTCGAGAGGGGTGCTGCATGAATTCAGGGGCAGGATAAAGATCAAAGCTATACTAGAGACGGCCGCTCTGGGGTCTGAGGAAAATATAAGGCGCGCGGCCAGGATAGCGCTTCCGTATTCCGATTTTATCAAAACATCCACCGGCAAACATGAAAAAGGCGGGGCCACTCTAACGGCTTCAAAATTCATTCTAGAGGAGATAAAGGAATACCATGCGAAGACCGGGTCGCTTGTGGGGCATAAGCCTTCCGGAGGCATTAAGGTCTGGGAAGACGAACAAAACCCCGATGCGGCGATGAAAAAATACCTTATTCTGGCAGAGTCCATAATGGGTATGGAATATGCCAGGGATAAAAACCTTATGCGTATCGGCGCGGGTGGACTACTCGGGGATATGCTTAAAAGAAGCCCGCGCGTGTATCTTTGCGGCGCCATCGAATCGCTCGCGGATAAAGACGCCGGCGCGCTCTGGAGGCAACGGATAGCGCCTAAACTGCGAGAAACGGGCTTTATCCCTCTCGATCCTCTTTTGTCGGCGAGGAGCCCCGAGGACAGGAACGCGCTCCAGGCCAGGCACCGGCTGAAGCGTGAAGGGAATTGGCGCGAGCACGGAAGGATCATGGGCCGGGTCATAGAGGATGACCTGGAGATGGTCCAGGAGACCGGAAATACCGGGGGTTTCACCCTTGTCTACCTTGACGCCGAAGTGAACGCGTTCGGGACTTTTTGCGAAATGATGGAGTCATACGCGCGGGGCATACCCGTATACGTTGTCGCTCCGAACAACCCGCCGTCGGACCTCCATAACATGACCCTGCTTTTAGCTACAAGAGTTTTCCGGAGCTTCGAGGAATTCAACGAATTCGCTCGGAGCTCATATGATAAAGGGGAAAAGACAGAGGATAAGATCTTCGACGGTCTTATCCCCAAAGCGTTGTGGAATAAGAAGGTCGCCCCGATAACGCCCGAAAATGATCCCCGCGGCGCTCGCGGCCGGAGATTTTATGTCACTTCGCAGATGGAAACCCCTGTCGATTCCGGTGTAGGCACAAGGAAGAGCCTGGCCGATAAACTCAGAAAACTGGGCGCTGACGTAAGGGACCCCGGCGAGAGCTTCCATAGAGAAGGGCCTCTCGAGGGGAAATTATTAAAGCATTTAAAAAGGACAGGGGATTGGGAAAGGTTCAGGGAAGAGGGCTATAAGGTCATACGCCAGAACATGGCTTTGATCACGAGCGCCTCCGGACAGGAACCCGAGGATCGCGGCGCCATGGTTGTCTTTGTGGACGAGGCGCAAAAACCTTCCGGTACCGCGATAGACATGTGGAACGCTTATGTCCGTGGTATCCCCATATACCTTATACTCGATCCTGCCAAACCCGTAGCCGAATACAACAGCTGGATGATCAACATGGCTACCGTCGTATTCACTTGCGAAGACGACCTCCTCATCTACCTGGAAAGATCCCCGATAAAACGAGCACTGCTAAAAGCCCGCAAATCCCTCTCGAACCTATTCATCCCGGCCTCGCGACAAATATCCAAAGAAAAATCTACTATCACGAACCACGAACCACGCCTCGCCGCCGTAGCCTTGGCGAAGGCGGGCACCACGCCTGCCCTCCGAAGCCTTGGCGAAGGAGGGAATCACGAGATATACTGGGACGCCATATCCCGGCGCATGGAACTGAAATACGACGGCATCGAGAGCCCCGAAAAATTCTTCAAGCGCGTCATAGATAACGGGATAAAGAAAATAGCCGTCCCGGCGGATAAGATCGCTGCGATAAAGGGACTGGTGGAAAAAAGAGAAGCCCTGACGGGCAGAAAGTCCTATATCAATATAACCGCCCTGGCCGGCAGCTCGAAAGAAATGAACGCGGAGAAGCTCGGTGTCGGAAAAGTGGAGGCGCCCCTTGACGTGTCGCTGTTCAGGAAAGGTAACATAAGCGGGTTCAGGGACGAGCTCGAAAAACTTTACTGGAAATCCGGAAAGAAGAAAAACCTTGTCGCGGCTATAGACCTTAGAGATTTCACAAAAAGCGAGATCCGTGGCCTCGCCGATTTCCTCATGGCCAATCTTCCCGGGAATTATGACAGGTTGAACATTAATCTGAAGAACTCTTCCCCGGAAGAAGCGGCCCTCCTCAAATCCATCCTGGGATGGAAATGCGGCTTGGTCATGGAAGGAGTAGACGGCTTTTCGTTCGCGCGGGAACTTATCGAGGCAGGTACGGACGTTTTAAGGGTGAGCGACCCCGGTCGGATATTATCGGAATACAGGGAATGGCAAAGTGCCGATCCCGCTAGAAAGGATATACGCGACGTGGAAAAGATATTCGAAGAGGAGCTTTCGTTCATTCACGACCCAAAAATACGGGCGTTCGCGCTCGAAGGACTGAAAATGATGCCGGATTATATTTGGGAAGTGCCTTCATCCTCTACGGGTAAATACCATCCCCAGGACGAGATATCCTTCGGAGGGCAGGTGCTGCATGTCCGGAGGGTGGCGCGTAACGCTTTAAGGATAGCCGGCGCGTATGAGTTGCCCCAGCGGGGAACCGACATCATGGTCGCCGCGGCGCTCTTACACGACGCCGCCAAATACGGCCTTAACGATGACGAGTACTACAACCTGGACGAGACCGACGGCGGGAAGCCCAGCAGGTGGGAACAATACAGGAAACATCCCCAGCTCGTAAGGGAACTGATAGGCCATTTAAAGAGTAGATATGCTTTTACCGATGAAGTCATCGGCCTCATAGAGACACATGAGGGAGTGTGGTCCAGCGAAGGCTACAAGCCCCGAAGCCTGGACGAGTGGTTACTGCATCTCGCAGATTACTCGGCAGGTAAAAGGTATTCGCTCGACCTCGGGGATTTCATCGCGTGTCACAAGGCGCTTATCGCCGCGGGCTGCGGCGTCGAAAGAGCGATGGTTATCACGCAGAAGGCCCAGGACGGCTCTTATGGGCTCCTCAAGGAACTGGAGAAGCCTACGGATATAGAGAAGAACCCCGAAAACATAGTGAAGATAAGGGAATTCAAACGCGCCATATACAGGAAAGGGCTGGAGCGGATATACGGGGAAGTCCTGGAAGCGGGCGATCCGGAAGAAGCTAAAAAAGAGGTTTCCGCGGTAGTATCCGCCTTTATTAAGAAATACAGGATAAAGGTTTACCTCGCGGGCTATATAGAGGCGGATTTCGGCGGGGCTGGGACCTGGCGCAATATGATGAAGCCGTATCTCGAGGATATGCTCGTCGAAGTCAGGGACCCGATGGATAAGGATTTCAATTCCGAGGACCTCGCCATGGAACAGAGAAAGAACTGGCTCCGGGTAAGCGAGCTTTGGGACGATTTCCGGGAACAGCTCGGGGATATCATAGACGGAGACCTGGCGTGGGTAGTCGGCGGCAAAAAAGAGGACAAAGGCGTGCAGATCGTTGTGGCGAATCTTGTCCCGAAAAAGCAGACCCAGTATCTTGACGCGGGCGTGCAGACTTACGGCACTCCCGACGAAATGAAAGAAGCTCGTAAACAGGGCGGGCGCGTGCTGATCTTCACGCCGAACGACAGGAAAGAACTTTATAATTTCGAATTGGGATTCGGGCATGATGTCTTCCATCAGCAGGCGGCGGTACTCGAATACATAAAGGAACACGCGGACGAACTAAGGGATTACGCGAATGACGACATACACGAAGGCACGCCGCTTGAGGACGCATACTGGGTAAAAGGAATGCGCCCGGTGCCGGAAGGCGAAGACAAAAAAGGCATTAAAGGCAGGAAATTCTATATCAGCGTTCCGGTAGAGCCATCGGCGGATATGGGGGCAGGAGAGCGGGCCAGGATAAGGAAAGAGATAGAAAAGCGCGGGGGGCAAGTCATAGATCCGCTGGATGATCCTCTCGAGAACGACCGGCTCACTAAACTCAGGCAGGAAGGGAGATGGCCGGAATTCGAGGCTTATTTCAAGGAGATATACAAACGAAATCTCGCGAAGATAAACGAGGCGGACGCTATGATAGTGGCAGTGGATCCCTCTAAGCGATATGTAGAGACGACCACAGACACATGGCCGGCTTTTGTCCTGGGTAAACCCATTTACGTGATCTCGCCGACGTCGTGGAGAAAGCTGAGCGACTGGCTGACGGGCCTATATACAAAAAAATTCACGAATATCGGGAACCTTGTGACATATCTTACGACGTCAAAGGACCCGGAAAAGCCGGCTCTCGCGGATTTCGGGGAAAGGCTCGCTAATCTGAAAGAGATGGAAAAGAACGCCGCGAAGGCCGACGCGCCAGTGGCGGAGGAGCTGAACCTTCTCATAGTGAGGGGCATAACGAAGCTCCTCAATATCCAACGCGCCTATCGCGCGGATACGGACGAAGAGATAGCGATCGGGATCGAGTCGGCGGCGCGTTCGGCCGCCAGGCTGGATAAGGATAAACATAAGGACGCGATTGAAAAGCTCCGTGACGAATTTATCTGGTGGATAGAAAAAAAGAATGTTTTCAAACATGATGAGTATTCCGTGCGGTCGAGGCGGATAAGAGCGGCGCTGGAAAGCGTGGGGTATGAGGGCCCCGGTGCGGCGCCGGGTTTTAAAAAGTCGCCGTATATCAAAAGAGGGGATGTTCTTTTCAGAGACCTTACGGTTCTTTCCGAAAGGGCGCGGAATTTTGTCGAACTGGTGCTGTCCGCGAAAGTGACCGCTGATAAACTGGTTTTCGCTTTCGACAATGGTATTGGCGGCGAGCATTCAAAGGACATAATTTCCGTAATATCCGCCATTGAGGAGCTTAAGAAAGAGCCCGAGTTCAAGTCTCTCCTGGAAAATGTCGTGATACTCGCGCCATCGAAGCCCGGGGCGTTGCCGCGTAAATTAAGGCAATATATGAAAGATAAAGACGCCGAAGTGTTTGTTTTTTCAAGGGAATCGTCGAGGAAAAAGTTTAGGGGGATCGAGAATAAAGTCCATATGAGCTACATAAGGGAAGAGGCCGATAGCGATATCTCGACCGACGCGCCGTACTACCCTCTTCTCGAGGTAGTGATAGTCTCGCTCGCCAGGCACCTTGACAGCTCAATCCTCGATATCGTGAACGAAAAGCTTAAAGGCACGAATATCCGTTCGGTGGAAGAGGAAGGCGACGCGCTTATTTTCAACCTTTTACCGAACGCCGAATATTATCCGGCGGAGCAGCTGAGGGATATTTACAACAGCCTGAAACGGTTCATAAAATCCGCATAGTCAGATTGTGTCGCAATACGAATATTAGCTTAATCCGTCATTGCGAGGAGGGAGCGACGAAGGAGCGAACGACGAAGCAATCCATACAATTATGTTTTTATAGGGATTGCTTCGTCGCTGCCGCTCCTCGCAATGACGGCGTCGCCCGCTCTTCGCAATGACAACCAATTTGTCTTAAACTGTTATTATGACACAGTCTGAGTCATCAGTCATTATACGGATTCAGCGGCCCTTCCCTGAATGCCGACCGTGGGAAGGGGATGTATTTCGGATCGTGGAACGATTGGCATACCTCGTCGGCGAAGAATTTGCCGAGGTCCGTGAGAGACAGCTTTTTTTCAGTTTCGAGCAATAGCCCGTGTTCTTTGAGGGCGTCTATTTTTTTCCGGAAGATCCTGTTGAGGGACTCCCCTGTTTGGAGCTCGAACATCTTTTTGATAACTTCGCGGTTCTTTAGCGGAAGTATTATGCCCCATCTGATCTGGTCGTCTTTTGTCCTGACAAGCCCGCGGTTGGCGGGCAGCCTGTCACTTCCGACCATCGAATAATACTCGTCGAAGCTGAAAGTGTTCAGGGCGAAGCGGTCGCGTAAACTGCTGAAAGCGGTAAGGCCGAAGCCGATCTGGTCAAAAAGTTTACAGCACTGGTTATCCGCGTAATGCGAAAAATCACCGCGTTTTTTCGAGAAGACCCTCCTGAGGTTCTCGGTATAGCCGTGGGAGGCGAGTACGGAATGGGCGATATCTTTCATCATTATGGCCGTTTCCGGCGAGGGGAAAGAGCCCGGGTCCCTGAGATATTTTTCCTTTATAGATCCCGGAAAATCGCCGTACGGTATGATCTTCAGCCGGTACAGCTGTATTTCCTCCGTGCCGAGCTCCGCTGCCTTTTCCACGTTCTCTATCCAGTTATCGATCGTCTGCCCCGGGTAACCGAAAATGAACTCTATGTTCACCTTGAAGCCGGCTTCCTTTGACTGACGTACCGACTTAATGGCGTCTTCCGCCGAATGCGGCCGGTTCATTTCTTTTAAGAGAGAGGGAAGGAGCGACTGTACCCCGATGGTCAGCCTGTCGACGCCGTATTTACGGAGGAGCTCGGATCTCAGTGCCCCGTTAGAACCCAGTAGGGTAGCCGGGTCCAGGTCATAGTTGAACTGGGTGCAGGTCGACATATCGAGCCTCTCCGTGAAGAACTTAAGGAAACGTTCGAGCTGGCTCACCGAAAGATGTGTCGGCGTTCCTCCGCCGATAAGTATGGATTTCGGCTTTATTTTATCAACTCCGAGCCTTCTCATATAGAGGTCCATTTCATGTTCCAGGGCCGAGAGGTATTTATCTTTCTCTTTTTCCTCCGGTCCGGTCTTTACCGGGTAATGGCAGAAGGCGCAGTGGTTTATGCAGAAAGGAATATGCGCGTAAATATCGAATTTCCCGTCAGGGGGAAGTGAGTATCCTTTGAATATATCCGCTTCCGTCGCGGGAGGGTACATGGTTATTGGGGGGTAATGGACGGAAGGAAAAAAATCACCGTCGGAGCATATAAGGCCGCTTTCGATGAGCCGCCTGAAATCCCTGACCCTTTCATCGGCGTGTTCAATTATTTTTCTTCTGTCCATTTCTGTCCATTTAAGTAGTGACCTCGAAGACCTGCACTCCCATGAGAGCGGCCTTTGCCGGCGCTTTTCGACCGGCCAAAGGGTCGTCGAAGAAGAATTTATTTCCCTTGAGGTCCGGGTCATCTGTCGCGCTGTACAATATCCTGTATTTCAAGCGGTTGGTTTTGACGAGCGAAAAAAAAGTCTCTTTGCCGGGCGGGTTCCTGAGCGAAATGATCAGTTTCCCTTCGGGCAAGAGGTGTCTCCTCAGTCCGTTGATCAGCGAACTCAAAAGAGCGAAGCCGCTGTCCGCGGCGAAATAGGCGGCTTTGGCGTTCCCGGCGGCGGAGGAGTCAGAATAAAAATGAAACCCTGTTTCCGGCAGGTCATTAACGTCGTCATAGTACTGAGGCAGGTCGGCGATAATGATATCGAACTTTTCGTCTTCACGGATGATGGAGAAGGCGCCTCTGGCGTTCCCGGGTACAAGTCTCGCCTCGAAACGGGATCCGAAGCCAAGCTTGGTAGCGTTGAATTGCGCGTTCTTGACCGCTATCGGATCCGTGTCGGTAGCCACGGCCTTTTCGGCTCCGAGCTTGAGCGCGAGTAAACCAAGGATGCCGGTGCCTGTTCCTATGTCAAGAGCGTTCCCGGCGCTTTTGAAGGGATTTTCTTTACGGAAAACCTTAATGAACACTGCCAGTGAATAAGGGTCGAACAATATTGAGTCGAAACGCGCGACAGAATCACCAAGGTCGTCCACATAATATTCTCCGATGATGGTCGATACCGTTTCCGGGTAAACGCCTTCATATGGTGAGGTGGGACTATTGCCCTCGGCGGAAAGAACGCCTGGATCATTGGACAGGATAAGACAGAAAAGTAGCGATATTTTAATAAGTGAAGATAAATTCATTTTTTTTAGCCGGGTGCCGATAATGCTAGATACTATATTATTCTTTAGAGAAAATCAACATGATAATAATAATACAATTCACAATATTCATGGCGGAAGGTGAAAAAAGGAGAATCTAAAATTGGACAAAACGTATTAGCGAATAATAATTTGCCTTTTGGTTCTATATAGTGTATTTTGTATAAAAAGTTTGATATTGTAGCTGGTTGTGTAAAAAAGCGGATAGTTCGTAGTCTGATCTATTGATGGATATCAAGACCGGAAAGGGATTTACTTTGTTGGAACTTTTAGTCGCCATGGTAATGTTCTCCATGGTCGTCCTGGCGGCATCTTCGCTTTACTCAAATATGCTTAAGCTCCAGAAAATAAGCGTGAGGAGCAGTTTCAATCCCCAGAAGATCCAGGCTGTCCTGAACAAAATGGAAAAGGACGTGAATAATTCCGCCTGGATAAAGGTAGTGAGCTCAAACGAGATAGACCTTTACACCCAGAGCGAGGACCTGATCAAAAAGTACATATACGACCCGTCGGCCGGAACCCTTTCATTCGCTGACAGTTCCGGGACTACGGCCCTTCTTTTGAGCCATATCTCCTTGTTCACCGATACCGGTGTTTTTTTTACCGCTGTCGGGGATCATAAACCATGCCCTGACAGTTCGTCCGCCCTCAGGTATAGGACCGTGAAAGTCAGTTTCTGGGATTCTACCGACGACACCAGGTTCGAGGACGCGGACTGTTTTGTCATTAAGGACCGTTATTTCACCGCCAAACAGGACTGGGATATAACTTATGTCGACGCGGACTCTGCCGCCGGGACGGTTGGGCATATCGGGACGATGACTAACCCGTCAACAGCGTTCACGGACACTATCAATAACCTCGAGTCCATTACGGGTGAGGAGTGCGTGTATTTCGTTGACGGGTCTTATTCACTTTCCGGCACCGTGAGCGTCCTCTCCGAAGGGGAGAGGAATATCCTTACGGGTTCCAACGCCTCGGTGACGTTCGCCTCGGGAACGACCCTGGTCCTGGAGAAAGCGACGGATCTTTATTTCAGGGGGGACGCGACGTTCTCGACGTATTTATCCATATACGGCACTGAGGAGACAAGGACGGAAACAATAGGCGGCGTGGCTTATACCGGGACCGCATACAGGAAGGACTGGAACGTTTATTTCGGGAATAAGGGTAACTATCAGTCCTCCGATTACGACTACTTCTATTTTAATTACTGCTATTTTTACGGACCGGAGCACGGGATATTGATAAACTCCCCGAGGTTCCCGAGAACGTCGACCAATCCCTTCTTCGTGTATATCTATTACAGCGAAGCTAGCTGCGCGAAGAACTCGATGTTCGATATCACGAACCCGTTTATGTGCTACGTCTACAGCAATATATTTAAGTACAGCCAGGAGTACATGATAAAGTACACCTCCGACCAGGATACCAGGCTTTACTCCAGCTACGGCAATTATATATATTTCTACGCGACCGATAACGAGTTCTATGACGGAAGAAAAGCTCTCGATGTGTATACGGATACGCTGTCAACGGTAACGGCTGAGATGTATATCCAGTCGAACGATTTTAACAAAACGAACGGCGCCGATTCGCCGCTTCTCGGCGGGGAGACGGACAACTCGTATCTGGCGCGGCTTAGGATATACGGCGGGAACGCCGGCCAGACGACCATCTCCGGCAATTCGGTCAAAGGTTATCCGAACCTGGATAAAAGCGACGGGGGATATGTGAGGGCTTTCTGGATAGAACATGTCGATGAGGCCGATCCGGGGTACATCAAAAAGATATCGATATTCGATAACACCGTGTACGGGAATTATTACATGAGGAATTACGCGGTTTCGGATACGAGCGCGGATCATAAGGATAACAGGTTATTTACCGACGGAGTGTTGCTCGGGGATGCTGATGAGACAAAAACAGAGGATGTCAAAGTCTCCAGCCTCAAGATATACGGCAATATCTTCTGCGATATCTCTTCCGCCAATCTGGATAGCGGGAAGAACGCGGCGTTGTACCTGGACGGCGTGTACATGGCGCCATATAGCTATGAGGACGGCTGGTCGACCCAGACAATAGTCGAACCCTCTTACATATACGGCAACTATTTCGTTAACAACTGCGAGGGGATACATATCGAGCGGCCGAATGACACGGAGCTTTCCGACTCGTATATCTACCACAACATTTTGTGCCGTAAAGGCGATGTTACGGTGAACGACGGGAAGAATTACCAGGGTATACGGTTCTACAGTAATACTCTCGACGGCGTCAACCTTTTCGAGAATTACGCCCCTGAAAAATGGTTCATTTACAGCGTCATAATCTGGGGCGCGGACGCCGGCCTGGATACAGCTCTCGAGCCATACACATACTATTCCGATATAATGAGCATGGCCGCGCCGATATCGCCTAATATCAGGCAGGACCCGATGTTCGCCGGCACGGCCGCCTATGATTACCGTTTGCTCCCGGGGTCGCCCTGTGACATGACCGGATATAACTATAGCGAAGACATGGGAGCGTACAATAACTGGAACGGCGCGTCGGATGACACCGAGAACCCGGACGCCAAGCCCTATCTTTAAGGAAAACATGGCGGGAACAACGAAAATGGATCTAGAGGGGAAGAAAGGCATGGCGCTCATGTCGGTAATGCTTTTTATGGTATCGCTCCTGGCGATCACCGGGGTGTACATGGCGTCCATAGTCTATAGGAACGAGGTCACGACGGGGTACTGCTATTCCGCCCAGCTCCATTATCTGGCCGAGAGCGGGATGATCTACTTTCGGGGCAAATACTCGCTGGACCAGTCCAGAGAGCTTTATCCCTCGATGCCGGGTTCGACGGAGATGCTGAAGGACCTCACTCCAGCCGGAGATAAGACCACGCTCACTTACAGGATAGTTTCGGGAGACAGCCTGACGATAACCGCGTCCGCCGACTATAAGGGGAAGAGGAAGACCTTGAAATGCACGCTGGACACCGACGACGATCTTGTCGATATGTACCTGGCGGAATCCGCGTACGACCCGCCGGACCTCAAGGTCTCATTAAGGGAACTGCCATGCATAAAATGGGAATAAAGTTATTTTTTGGATGCTCCCGGGGAATGACGCTCATGGAGGTGCTGGTGGCGATGATACTCATCTCCATCCTGAGCCTTGAAGTCTCTACCGCAGTGGTTTACGAGCGGAAATTCTCGCATGCCATAGAGCATAAGGTGATGGCGCTCAATCTGGCCCAGAGCGCGGCCGAAAAGCTCATCATCCTCGCAGAGGAATATGTGAACGGTACCATATCCTCGACCGAGAACGCGCTCAAGGTCGGCACGCACGAGAATATTTCCACCGCCGAATGGTACACGCCAGGCATATGCGAACTGCCGTCGGTCTGGATGAAAGAAGAACTGGAAGGCACCATCGAATATAAAGTGACGGACCTTGACCACGGCTCAGACCTCCATTCCCTGAAGGTGGAGCTTAAGGTGAAGTGGAAAGAGAAACTGATGAACGATCTGGAAAAGGAACTCGAACTGGACTTTCTGGCGTGTACGTATTATGTGTAGGGTCGGCCTTTACCTGTCCTCCGAAGCTGAATGATGTAAAATGATTCAGCGAAAGAGGATGGCCGCCATTAACCGTTTGTCAGGGCCGCGATTCACCGCGGCCGATATGGAGGGAAAAACATATGAGTAAATGGAGCATATCGATGACAACACTCTCGGCTCTTCTTATCTCAACGACGTTGCTGTTCTGGCGGTCCAACATGGATCTAGCCGAAAAATGCCGCCTCGTGGAACGGACGAGGGACGCCCTCACCGATGAGCTGAACACTCTCATAAGGGAAAAAGACCTGCTTTCGGGCCAGATAGCTACTCTCAAGGCCGATCATGCTGATCTGTCGAGCGCGGTGGACATGTACCTTGACCATACGAAAACGATGAATATAGAGATGGACGGGTTCAACCGGAACCTGCACGAGCTGGATCTGAGGCTTGTCAAAAAGGACATGGAGCTCCGGGAGCTCGGCGGAGCGATAAAGAAATACGAATCGAGGCTTACCCAATGCGATAAGGAGATCAGCGGCCTTAAGGAAAAGCTCGAAGAGGCCGGAAAAAAAGCCGCCGGAGGTTCGGGAGTCCTTGAACTCGCGCCGATAGAGGTCCCGGTGGAAGGGGCCTCTTCCCTGGCGAACGGTAGCATCCTCGAGGTTAACACGGCCCAGGATTTTATCGTTATAGACGCCGGACGAGCCCAGGGGCTTAAAGAGGGAGACAGCCTCATGGTCCAAAGAGGCGCGGAGCTTCTCGGGAGGGTAGTTCTGGAGAAGGTCGATATCGATCTATCGACCGCGAGGCCGTTGTATAAATCGTTGAGGGATATAGTCCGCAAGGGCGATATGGTGGTTCTGTAACGAACATAAAGTTATGAAGAGAGAAAAACTTAAAACCCTCTTTTTAAAGGCCGCGGATTACCTGAAAAGGTCTTACCGCGGGGCCGTGGTCTATGTGAGCGACGATTACGTGGACCTGGCCGTGGCGGAGCCTTCTTTCTCCGGGATGAAGATAACCCGCCTCGAGAGGATACCCTTCGGGATGAATTCGAGGAACCTTTCCGAGGAAGAGCTTTTCTCGTTCCTGGGCACGCTCCTCAATGAGTTCTTCGAGAACGAGGGGAAGGCCCTCCTCCGGATCGCGACGAACATAAGGAACGATTATTTCATAGTGCGCCGTTTTTCCTTTCCCGAAGTTCCCGACACGGAGGCCGAGAAAGTCGCCGTTTTTGAGGCCCAGAAATACCTGCCTTGCGCCCTTGGGAGCCTTTCCTACAGGATAAGGAAACTGGACAGGAATAAAGGGACCCAGTCCGTGGTCCTTGCCGGAGCGGAGAACAAGGACATAGCGAAAATAATAAAGGTATTCGGGGAGAGGGGGCTTTTCGCGTCAGTTATCGAGGCTGAGCCTCTTCTGGTCGCCAGGGGGATGGAACTTTCCGAGACGATACGCCCGAGCAGCAATTATCTTTCCATACATTTCGAGCCGATCAGTAAGGTCGTGATAACGGCGATGAGGGGCTCGCAGCCTTTTTTCATGAGGGAGATAATACTTGCCAAGGACAATGTGAGCGCGAAGGGCATGAGGGACCTCAAGGAGTATAGCCTCGAACTCAGGGACGTGTGGGGGGCCATCGAGATGGACGTGGCGAATACTTACGAGTTCCTGAAAAAAGATACGGGCAAGGACGTGGAAAAGATATTCATATCGGGTTTCGCGCGCTCTGACGGTGACGAAGAGGTGCTCTCGAGATTCCAGAAGCCTGTAAAGAGGATAGACCTGAAAAAGGTGAAAGGGGTTTCCGATGAGGACAAGGACAGGTTCATCCCGGCTATAGCGCTTCTCTACGACACTTTCAATACGCCGCTTTTCAACCTTTCGTTCCCCGCCACTTCGTATAACGACCCCTGGACCTACAAGCCGGTCGCCGTAATGGGGGTGTGGCTCGCTTCCATCATCCTCGTCGCGCATCTGGGTCTGGGCTTTTACAACGGGGCTATAATCCGCGAAACGGCCGGGATGAACTCCGCGAGCGACGGCTTCAGGCTCATCCCCGGAATATCGGCCAGCAGAGTTTCCAAAAAGGCCGTGGAGGACATGCGCGACGCCAGAAAAAAAACGGCGTCGTTCCTAAGCGAGACTTTCGCCGGTAAGTATTTTCTTGCGGAGAAAATATCCAGGCTCAGCCCGAATATGTCAGGGGCCATGTGGATAGGAGGCGTATCCTTTTCTGTGGATATGATAAAGGGGAAGACCGAAGTGGAGCTTATCTTTGCCGGGAACATATTTACCCCCCGGGAGAAAGACATAGAGCAGTTAAACGATTTCGTGGGCCGCCTGAAGAGCGACCCTAAGTTCATGGCGGGCTTTAAGTCCATAAGGTTGTCTTCCGTCAAGAAGGAAAAGGCGGTAGGGGATAAGGCCATATGGAGCTTTCAGCTTATTTTGGGGACAGGTAACACGGTTAAGTGACGAGGGGCGCAAAATGATAGATGTTCTGCAGTTGAACGTGAAGGATATAGGCCTTCTCCTTAAGGATAAATTGAAGGCGGCTTACATATTCACGTTCGCGGTCATCTTTTTCGCCGGGCTATTTCTCCTGACCATCGTCGATTCCGGGAAGATAAATATGTCCAGGCAGAAGCTCAAGGAAGCGGGGGTCATTTATAAGCTGTCCAAGGAAACGTCGGATCTTAACGCTTATATCGATAAATTCAACGTCCGTTTCCTGGTCAAGGAGAACGTAATATCGATGATGGAATATGTCCTCGGCTTCACTAAGGGAAAGAAGATGAACATCAAGCAGATGACCCCCGGGAACGAGGAGATATTCTCGCGCTATCTTGTGGAAAGGCTTCTGGTGGACGGGACGGCGTCTTACGACGACCTGTGGGTCTTTATCGAAGAGCTCGAGAATTCCGATAAATTCCTCGTCGTCGAGAAAATGGAAGTGAAGGCAGTCGAGGAAAGTTACGCGTCGATCTCCAAGTTCATTCCTTACGCCAGGGAGAACGCTGAGCTTACTCCCGAAGAGGACCTGGCAAGAAAGGCCGAGATGGCGAGGCTTAAGCCGTTGCTGAATTTCAGTCTGGTCATAAAGTTCATGAACATGGGGCAATAAATGCGGATGAAGCTGGTAATTTTTATAATTATGGTTATACTTAATGTTAATAATCAGTCGAAAGATTGTTTTTCGGAGGAGAAGGTCCCTTCTCCGGCCTTTACGAGCAGGGACGTTAAGATAGGCGATGCGGTATACAGGGACCTGGCAGCCGAAAAGGGTGAAAAGTTCACCGGGGATAAATACCGTAACCCCTTCAGGAAGCCGGTGGAGCTCATAGTCGAGCCTGAAAAAAAATCCGTGAAAAAAGAGGAGCCGAAGTCCGAAGCGGAGGTCGTACAGGTCAAGCCCGAGCTTGAGGGCATAGTGTGGTCAAACGGCAAGGATTACGCCATACTTAACGGCGAGGTCGTGGGGGAAGGCGACAAGACGAAGTACGGTGAAGTAACGGCCATAAGCGAGTACATGGTAAAGATCAGGGACCAGAGCGGTAACGAGATAAAAATACTTCGTAAGTGAATTATGACGAGATACGCGTGCGGGAAAAAAATATTTTACGCTTTGTCCCTCCTTGCTGGATTGCTGTTTCTGGCATGGGGTGGTGCCCGGGCCTCCGGCCAGGATTTTGCCGCCGACAAGGCGGATAAGATAAGTATGGATTTTGAGAATGTTTCGCTAAAGAACGTACTTAAGATCTTTTCCAGGCAGACCGGGATAAATTTTATCGCCTCAAATATCATCGAGAATAAGATGGTGACGATATATTTTAAGGACGTTTCGTTCGAAGAAGCACTTAATTCCATACTCTCCTCGAATAAACTATCCTACCAGAAGAGGGGTGAAAAAACATATCTCATAATACAAGCCCCGGACAGGAAGTTGGGCCTAGTCACCCGCATTTACAAGCTTAAATATCTCCAGGTCTATGATATAACCGATGCCGAAGGGAACACGTCGGAAGCGTCTCCGTCCCAAAGCACCGGGGGCGGCGGCGGGTTGGTGTCCGGAAAAGGCGGCGGAGGAGGCGGGGGCGGCGGAATGGGTGATCAATCTCAGGGTGGGATGGCCGGCCTTTCGAACGCGGTTACGGAAGGGATCAATAACGCCGCCTCGAGCGTCATTGAGGGATCCGGCGGAGGCGGCGGAAAGTCCGGCGGGGAAGGCATACTAAAAATATTGCAGAGCCTTATGTCTTCGAGCGGACAGATACTGACCGACAGAAGGTCCAACAGCCTTGTTATAACGGATGTCTCGGACGTTTTCGAGCCGATAGAAAAAGTGATCCATGATCTCGATGTTCCGCCTATCCAGGTGATGATACAGGCCGAAATAATCGAGACCACGACGGACGCGCTGAAAAGGATAGGGATAGAATACGGTTCGGAAACGAAGACTTTAGGGGCCACTTTTGCCGATCAGGCGACGTCGGTCGGATATCCTTACACCGAAAATTTCATTAAAGACACTTTCGGGACCAGCCTCCTGGATTCCGGCACTTTTACTTACGGGACTCTTACCCAGGACGAGGTCGCCGTGGTGATAAAACTTCTCATGACGGACAGCAATACAAAATATCTCTCAAAACCCAGGATAATGACGATCAATAACGAACCCGCGGAGGTCAATACTTCCGCGAAGACGGCCGTCGGGGTCACTCAGACGACCGTGAGCGGCAATAACGGGAACGTCCTTTCCCAGGCGGAAAGATACGATACGGGCGTAACCCTCAAGGTCGTGCCGAACGTTAACGAGAACGGCGACATCTTCATGTACATAGAGCCTTCCATTTCAAGGGCCCAGACATCCAGTTTCTCGAACGACTACATGGACCCGCTGAAAAGGAGCTCGACGTCAACCGTCATGATAAAGGAAGGTGATTCCGTAGTTATAGCCGGGCTCATACAGACCAACAAGATAGAGACGAAGCGGAAAGTCCCGTTCCTGGGCGATATCCCTTTTCTCGGCCAGGCGTTCAAGTCCGACTATAACAAGGTAGAGGAGACGGAATTAATAATTTTCGTCACGCCCTATATCGTCAAAAAAGGCGAGGACCGTTATGTTACCCCCAGGGGCGCGTCCCTTAGGGATGAGGTCATGGAAAAGACCCTGATGGAATATAGGAATAAAAAGAAAAGATCCGCGAAGGAAAAGGACCATGTCGGACCCAAGGCTGAAAAAACTGGGGGAAATACTCCTTGAAGACGGGGTCATAAATCAGGACCAGCTTGAAGAGGCGCTGAAGTTACAGCAGAAAAGCGCCGTGAAAAAGCCGCTGGGGGAGACCCTGATAGACCTCGGCTATCTTTCTGAGGAAAGCCTCGCCCTCGCTCTCAGCAAAAAACTGGGGCTGCGTTTCCTTTCCCTCGCCGACGGATCGCTCAAAATATTTTACGAGCATGACCTCAGCAAGCTCGTTTTCAGGAAATTCGCCGAGGACAATCTGGTTCTCCCCATCGAAAAAACTCCCGAAGGCCTGAAGATAGCCATGTGGGACCCGTTAAACTTCATATGCATCGATAACCTTAAAAAGATGCTCAGGATGAACCTCATCCTTTCCGTAGCGACTAAATCCGACATTCTGGACGGGTTGAAGCTCCTCTACGAGAAAAAAATAGGCGGCTCTCCGGAGCATGCCGAGAAGCGCGGCCACGGCGCTACGGTCACGGAGGAGGAGGTCGACAAACTGAAAAGCGACGCGGCTGACGCTCCGGTCGTCAGGATAGTCAACGCGCTGATCGAAAAAGCAGTTATAGACAAGGTCAGCGATATCCACATAGATCCGGGCGAGGAGCAGGTGTATCTCAGGTACAGGGTGGACGGTAAGCTGAGGGAAATGGACCCTCCCGATAAAAGCCTCATAGCCGGGATACTCTCGAGGATAAAGATACTGTCGAAGTTAGATATAGCCGAGAAAAGGCTGCCCCAGGACGGCGGCTTCACGATGAGGATAAATAACAGGAACATAGATTTCCGCGTCGCTACCGTGCCCACGGTATACGGGGAGAAAGTAACGATAAGGATACTCGACAAGGGGAACGTAAAGCCCACGCTCGAGCTTCTCGGGCTCGAGGAATATAACCTGAAGAAAATGAAGGACTGCATTTTCAAGCCTCACGGCCTCATTTTCGTTACCGGTCCGACGGGAAGCGGTAAGACGACCACGCTGAACTGCATACTCAATACGATAAAGTCGCCCGAAAAGAATATAATGACGATAGAGGACCCTGTCGAGTACAAGATAGACGGCATAAACCAGGTGCAGGCCGAATCCCATATAGGGCTTGATTTCGCGCGAGGCCTTAAGACCTTTCTCAGGCAGGACCCCGATGTCATGATGGTCGGGGAGGTCCGTGACCTCGAGACGGCTGAGATCTGCGTGAGGGCGTCTCTCGTCGGAAGGCTCGTCCTCAGCACACTCCATACCAACGATTCGGTGAGCGCCCTTGTCAGGCTCATAGACCTCGGGATAGAGCCGTTCCTTATCGGCGCCACTATCAACATGATAATCGCCCAGAGGCTTATCCGGAAGCTATGCCCGAAATGCAAGGTCCCGGCTTCGCTCACACCGGAGACATTGAGGAAATTCGGGCTCGAGGGGTTCCATCTATACACTCACAAGGGATGTCCCGAATGCGGTGAACGCGGTTACGCCGGGAGGGCGGCCATATACGAAATGTTCACGATGGATCCGGTGACCCGCGAAATGGTCGAAAAGAAGGCGGATCTCGGTGATATCAAGCGCCATGTCACCTCTTGCGGTTTTAAAACACTTCGCGACGACGGATTAGAGAAGGTCAAGAAGGGGATCACGTCTCTGGATGAGGTGCTTACGATAACGATGGAGATATAACGGCCGTAGGGCGTGGGACGTGGTACGTGGGACGTCCAAGGTCCTACATCCCACGTCCTACGTTAATCTGTTACCGGCGGATAACTATGCCTTACTACAAATACGAGATACGCGACGCCAAGGGCGTTTTCCAGACCAGCCAGACTTACGCGGATAATAAGACCGAGCTTATCAAGACTTTCCAGAACACCGGTTGTCTCATTATATCGATCACGGAGTTAGGCACTACGCGAAAAGCCCGTAAGCGAAAGATGCACAAAAAGGCCAAGACCGAGGACCTTCTGGTCTTCGCTAAACAGCTCGCGCTCCTTCTCGACAGCGGTATACCGCTTCTCGACACACTGGGTACCGTCACCAAGCAGATACAGAGCGTGCGGCTTCTTGAGGCGGCCGAAGCCGTAAAGAAGGACGTCGAGGGCGGCAACCCTTTGAGCGAATCTTTCGGCAAGTGGCCTAAAATATTCGAGAGTTTCTGGCGCGACGTCCTTAGAGCGGGCGAGATATCGGGCCAGATGGCGCTCGTAATAAGGAAAGTGTCCGACTACATAAGAGCGCGTGAGGAGATAAAGAAAAAGATAATCAACGCTTTCATCTACCCATGTATCCTTTTAGTGTTCGCCGTGATCGCTGTCCTGATATTTCTCTACAGGATCATCCCGGTGTTCGAGAAACTATTCGAGAGTTTTAACCTGAAGCTTCCCGAATTCACCCAGGCGCTTATCGACCTAAGCCATTTTCTGAGGGAGAGATTCTTTATCAGCGTTTTCATTATAGGGTTCGTCGTTTTCATCACGAAGGCTTTCCTTAAGACTCCGGCCGGTCAGAAGGCCCTCACGTTCATATTTATGCGCCTGCCGGTCGTAGGTGATTTTTTCATGGCCATGACGATAAAGAATTTCTCGTCGATACTCGGGATGCTCCTGACGAGCGGCGTCCCTATAATTCAAGCCCTGGAGATAGCCGCCGATACCTCGGGTAATTTATACTTCCAGCAGAAACTGCACGCCGCCAAGACGAAGATAACCAACGGCACAAATGTTACGGATTCTTTCGAGGAAACGGAACTGTTCCCCGCCATCGCAATGCAGCTGATAACCGTTGGTGAAAAGACGGGTAATATCGGCGGGATGATGGATGAAATAAACGATTATTACAGCGACATACTTGATACCCTTACGGGAAGGCTCGCGGCGCTTTTAGAGCCGATCATGCTTATCTTTATCGCGATCATCATAGGCTCACTCGTAATAGCTATGTTCCTTCCGATATTAAAAATGGCGAATATAGGAATGTAGACGTAAGAAATAAAAAAGTGAGTACTAAGATATTGTATGTTCTAACAAAGTTAGGTATACTTAGGTATGAAACGCCAGTATAAATACATCAGAACGGAATTTTTCGAAGGGGTTTTTTCGCTTAGTTATTAAGTTCTTTTAGCTTAAGTGAAAAGAAGCGGGGAGGTGAAAATAATAGGGTAAAATTTTTGACTATGGGATTTTGGTCAGGCATAATTAGGTGTAAATTATGCTGCGGACATAACTTTAATATATCGCAAAATAAAAGGAGGAGATATGAATAGTCCGAGGAGAAAAAGCGCGGGTTTTACTTTGATCGAGCTTCTTATTGTGTTCGTAATTATAGGAGTTCTGGCCGGTCTGGCGGTTCCCCAGTACCAGAAAATAGTGGAACGCGCGAAAGTACAGGGTGTTATAGCTTGCATGGGAGCGTTAAAGACAGGGGCAATGGCGTATTATACCGAGAAAGGGGCAACGAATGGATTTGCGGGTATAACCGTGGCGTATTTAGATACATTTGGATTGGACGCCGCTCACAAGTATGGGGGCTGGACATGTAGTGTGGATGGGGATACTGACGAGACGGAGTGTGTAATAACCATGACATCCGGCGCAGATACGATCGTATTGACACTAGTCGGAGCGACTGGAGTTGCGACATGGAGTGGCACTTCACCGTACAAACCTAATTAATATTTGTGAAGTAACAACATTTTGCCGTTGGGCGGGTTTATCGGAAAGGGATATCGCTGATGAGAATACGTTTCACCGGCGGTATCCCTTGTCTTTTGCGGACAAGGAGCTATTTGATCCATGGCTGATCCGGAACGAACATATCTGAAGAATGAAAACGGGTTTACCGTTATTGAACTGCTTATCGTGATAATTGTCATTGGTGTGCTCGCGGGTTTAGCGTTATACAGCACTACCGGGACCATAGAAAAAGTCCGTTCCAAGGACGCTTACTACGTTATCCGATCCATAAAGTCCGCCGAGGAATTGTATCTATCAGAGAACGGCAGTTTCGACGACTTTACCGGCCCTTCCGACTGCGACCTGTCCCTGACCATACCTGCCGACAATTCGACATGGTATAACTACTCCGCTTCCGGCGTATACGATACTCTGAATAAATACAATGAGATACTGATAACCGCCTCGAGATCGTCCAAGAACTGCCCCTCCGGCAAACAGGGCCTCACCATCTCTCTCACTTTCAAGCTATACGACGACGGCCATTCCCAGGAAACCTGGAGCGGCACCTACACCGAGTTCATCCCTGCCGAGTAAAGGGGACAGTCCCAAAAGGGACACCCTTCTGCACAAATTCGACCTAATAATATTAAATTCTTGAAATAATTGCGTGCAATAAACCCGTACACATACATAAAATGTGCTATAATTAAAACACTTAGCGGTATGTATATGAAAAAAATAAAGGCAATTCGCGCGGGTTTGATTTTCCTGGCGGTGACAGTCATACAAGGTCCGGTCTTCTCAGACGAAGACGGGTCAGGTGTGACCCGGGGTGTCAAGTTGGAAAACCCCTATGAGTTGGATATCGAGTCCATATATCTCCAAAAAGCCGACCAACCTTTCTACGATTCGCGTTTGAACCTGGAAAAGATATTCCTTTCGGAGAGCGCCTCCGGATGGGTCCCGTCATCTTCGTCCGAACCCGCGCTTGATATCGAAAAGGATCTTCTCGGTGAGGGGCGCGCGGTTCCGGGAAAGAACGTTAGGGTCACCCAGGCTGAGCGGAAGGCGATGAAAAGTTTTATCGAAAGCTCCGAGGACCCCATCGGCAGCGTTTTTCTGGAAGATGGGCGGAAAAAGAAAGATGTCCGCTACGCCCAAAGTGCCGATCCGACTTTCGAGAAAGTGCTTCTCGCCGCGCCGTCTTTCGGTTCCGCCGTTACGGCCGGAGGCGCCGATAGATCAAATGTTGATCCGGGAAAGGACCTGGTTCCCGACGCGGCCCGCGTATTTTTGGGAGTTACATGGGCGGATGATCCCGAAACTATTTCCGGGGATAAAGAGCCTGACCTGGGGAAGATATTCTTCGCTAATAAAGCCGCGGTCTCGGCCGGGTCCGGTGCCGCCGCATGGACGCGGACCGACGGGGAAAATATACTCAAAGAGCCTGATCTTGTCGAGGCCTTTCTTTCGGCAGAATATACTTCGGGGGTCCGGGCCAAGAGCTTCGACAGGGAGCCTGACCTGGGTAAGATGCTGTTAGCCGAAAAGGCCGCTTCGCCCGCTGGAGATTTCACTAACGCGCCTGTGATGCCAAGGATAGAGGGCGAGGATCTTCTTAAAGATCCTGACCTTCTTGAGGCCTTTCTCGGGGCGCAATACACTACAACTGTCGGAGTCTCCGTATCCGACAGAGAGCCCGACCTCGGAAAAATGCTTCTGGCCGAAAAAACAGCGGCGCCTTCGGGTGTATTCACTAGTGGTCCGCCCCCCGTAAAGACCCGGAGGTCTTCACGCTTTATCGAGCCCGACCCGGCGCGTGTATTTCTGGAAGCTTTAGGGGAGGAGAAGCCCGCGAGCGTGAAAAACGACAAGGAGCCGGATATAGGGAAAATATTTTTCGCGGACGGATCGGTCTTTTTGCCCGGAGGCTTGAATGTTCCTGGCCAGACGGGACAAAAGCCCATCGGGTCGGTCGCGGCGAGCCGGCCCATCAATGAGGGGGCGGGGGTTAAAAAGAGATCAGTCGGGGTGGTGATGGACCTGGAGCAGGTCCTTCTCAGTGGGCCCTATCCGGGAAAAAAGAGGTCCGGTATGGACCTGGAACATTTATTCCTTTCGGACAATGGCGGGGATAAGCCCGGCGTGGACATCGAGAAACTGTTTCTGGATAAGCATGTAAGCCCGGAGGGATCAGGTAAAGTAACGGGAACAGTCCGTTCGTCCGGGCTTTCTCATCCGGTCCAGCCGGGGATGTCCAGGTCAAGTTCCGGCGGCGGGATACCCCAGGCCGTGCCACGCCCTCGATCTTCCGCGCCGGCGTCTTCGGGTAAACCGGACATTTCGGCCCTTATCGGAGATGATATCCCTGCCGGGGCGAATCCTAATACCGGAGTCATCATATCGTCCGGGGTCGCGGCTGAAGCGAGACCGGCGGATAATGGCGTGGCCAGGAAGGAGCCCGAACAGCCGAAACAGGGATTCGTGAGGGGTTCAGTCACCGAAATAACGGATTCGTCGATCACGATCGAAGAATCGGTCTTTGATAAGACTATCGGGAAATTCGTGGCGATGGAGAACACCTATTTCCTCTCGGACGATACGGAACTGTCAAACGTCGAGTCATTCAGGGACATAGATCTGAAAAGCTCAGCCGGCATACAGTATTCAGAGCTATCCGGCCGGAAATGCGCCAAAACCGTGGTCATCCTGCCTAAAAAACAAATAGGGACGTCACCCATTTAAACCGCAAAACGGAAAATTGAGTGACGTCCCTATTTGTTTAAGTATGGTTGCGGGGGAGGGAATCGAACCCTCGACCTTGAGGTTATGAGCCTCACGAGCTACCTCTGCTCCACCCCGCGCCGTTATTCAAACCGACTGGATTATAACAGATATAAAAAACTTCCGCAAGTTAAATAGCAGGTTACCGTCTCGGAGCTTTCGCCGATGGCGTGAAGGAGATGGGAACCTTCTACCAGCACTTTGTAATTTCTGTTCGGCATATGGCCTTCAGTGTAATATTTGCAAGGTCCACGCACAAGGCTATTTTGAGCGGTGGGACAAACAAAGTGCCGTACGAAGAACCCCATCTCCTTCACGCCCACACCTCTATTGCAAAGGTCCGGAAGGCATCAGAGATATCCATATCTCGACGATCGAGTGATGAAAGCCGGAATAAACAGCTGCACTATCATTTTACTCGTTACGATTGACACTTTTTATCATATAAGTTATTATTACATTACGAATTACGCTCTGCATATTACACAATTCGGATCGATTAAGGAGTTGTTATGATCGACAGATATACACGGCCCGAAATGGGGCGGATATGGACCGAGGAGAACAGGTTCAGGAAAATGCTTGAGGTCGAGATCCTCTCATGCGAAGCTTTGGCGGAGTTGGGGGAGATACCTCACGAGTCGGCCAGGGTCATCAGGAAGAAAGCCGATATAAACGTCGAAAGGATAAACGAGATAGAGAAGACGACCAACCACGACGTCGTGGCGTTCGTTAAATGTATTTCCGAGTTCGTCCCGGAAGAGGCTAAATATCTGCATTACGGGCTTACGTCAAGCGACGTCCTCGATACTGGCTTGTCCGTCATGATGGTGGAAGCCGTAGACCTTCTGATCAAAGGGTCCGAGGCTCTTATGGCCGCCCTGAAGAAGAAGGCCCTCCGGTATAAAAAGACGCCTATAATGGGGAGATCACACGGCGTACACGCTGAGCCTACAACCTTTGGGCTCAAGATGGCACTTTTTTACAGGGAGATGGAGCGGAACAGGGACCGGCTCATTATGGCCCGCGAGACCATCGCCGTGGGCAAGATATCGGGGTCGGTCGGAACTTTCGCGAATATCGATCCGTCCGTGGAAAAGTATGTTTGCGAAAAACTTGGGCTTAAACCAGCCGTAGTTTCAAGCCAGGTCCTCCAGAGGGACAGGCACGCCTTCTACCTCAACATGATCGCCATTTGCGCCGCCACGCTCGAGAAGTTAGCCATCGAGGTGAGGGGCCTGCAGAAGACCGAGATAGGCGAGGTCGAGGAGTATTTCGCCAAGGGGCAGACGGGGTCGTCCAGCATGCCGCATAAAAAGAACCCGATAATTTCGGAACGCATAACGGGGCTAGCGAGGCTGCTCCGCGGTAACGCGATGACGGCGATAGAGAATGTGGCTCTCTGGCATGAGCGGGATATCTCCCACTCGTCGGTGGAAAGGATAATAATCCCGGATTCGACGATAGCTCTGGATTATATTTTGAACAAGGCCTCGGAGCTTGTCGAGAAGCTGGTCGTCAACGAGGAAAAGATGCTTTCCAATATGGGCATTACGGGCGGGCTTGTCTTTTCCCAGCATATCATGCTCGAGCTTATAAAAAAAGGCGCGACCCGCCTTGAGGCTTACGACATAGTTCAGGCCGCGTCGCTCAGCTCTTACGAGACCGGTAAAAAATTTAGGGATAGCATTTTCGAGAACGGCAAAGTGAAGAAGTACATGTCCCGGGAAGAGATCGAGAAATGTTTCAGCCTCGATTATCATCTTAGACATGTTGATCGTGTGTTTCAAGAAATAGGTTTTGAGGACTCGGATCGTAGGACGTAGGACGGTGGACGTGAGACGTCCTACATCCCACGTCCTATGTTAAAGATCATGATATCGAAGAGGATGCGCATGAAGAAGATCACATACAAGAGCGCCGGTGTCGATATAGAGAAGGCTAATAACCTGATAACCGATATCAGGAAACTTGTCAATACAACAAGGGTCCGGGGAAGTATGGACTCGATAGGCGGGTTCGGCGGGTTCTTCGACCCGATGAAATACGGAATAAAGGACCCCCTTATCGTGGCGTCGACTGACGGCGTGGGGACAAAGCTCAAGCTGGCTATCGATTCCGGAAAGCACGATACGGTCGGGATAGATCTTGTGGCGATGAGCGTCAACGATGTGATCTGCACCGGGGCGAGGCCTCTCTTTTTTCTGGATTATTTCGCCTCGGGGAAGCTCGACGGGAAGATATGGACCGGAGTTCTCAAGGGAATCATTAAGGGATGCAGGGAGTCAGGCTGTGCCCTTTTAGGAGGGGAGACGGCCGAGATGCCTGGGATGTACATGAAAGGGGATTATGATCTGGCCGGTTTTGCGGTGGGCGTGGTCGACAGGAAAAAGGTCGTCGACGGGAAAGGGACAACGCCCGGGGACGTTATCGTGGGAATATCTTCGAGCGGGCTCCATTCCAACGGCTATTCGCTTATCAGAAAATTATTCAGTAAAAAAGAGCTGAACGCTAACATAGATCTGTTCCTTGAACCCACAAAATTGTACGTAAAGCCAGTGCTCGAGGTCCTCTCGAAGGCCAGAGTGCGAGGAATAGCGCATATTACCGGAGGAGGATTCATCGATAATATTCCCAGGGTCCTTCCTGACGAGAGAGGGGTCGAGATATATAAAGGCACATGGCGCATGCCGAAGGTCTTTGAGCTTGTAATAAAGAAGTCGGGACTTCCGGATGGAGAGCTTTACAGGACTTTGAACATGGGGATAGGGATGGTGCTCGTTATGCCGGCCTCCGACGCCGAAAAGGCGATGAAGGTCCTCTCTAAGCACAGGCTTGAGAGCCGGGTCATAGGTAAAGTCGTTAAAGGCAGGAGAGAGGTCAGGATAGTCGATAAGGAGCTCTGAAATTATGAACGTTCTCTTACTGGGGTCGGGTGGGCGCGAGCATGCTCTGGCGTGGAAGATCAGTCATAGCAAAAGGGTTACTAAACTATATTGCGCTCCCGGCAACGCGGGTACGGCGACCTGCGCTGTCAGCCAGGACATAGATATCCTCGACAAAAAAGCGGTTCTCAAGCTCTGCCGCAAGAGGAAGATTGACCTTGTCGTTATCGGCCCGGAAGCCCCGCTGGCGCGCGGTATAACCGATGTCCTTGAAGCCGAGGGGATAAAGGTCTGCGGCCCTTCTTACGCGGCCAGCCGTATGGAATCCAGCAAGATCTTCGCTAAAGAGATGATGGGAAGATGCGGTATACCTACGGCCCGTTTCCGCATTTTCGATTCCATAGCGAAGGCCAAGGATTATATCCGTGGAACCGGCCTCCCGATAGTCATTAAGGCGGATGGTTTGGCTTCCGGTAAGGGAGTAGTGGTCGCTGACACCGAAGAACAGGCTTTCGCCGCGGTAGAGACTATACTCGAGAAGAAAGAGTTCGGTTCGGCCGGTAACAAGATATTGATCGAGGAATGTCTTAAGGGAGAGGAAGTATCGATACTCGTTTTGACCGACGGTACTAATTTCGTCCATCTCGCCTCGAGCCAGGACCATAAAAGGATATTCGACGGCGATAACGGGCCCAATACCGGGGGCATGGGAGCTTATTCTCCCGCTCCGATGGTGACGCCTAAACTCCTGAAAGAGATAGAGGATACAATACTCCGGCCTGCCATAGACGGGCTCAGGTCCGAAGGGATGGTCTACAAAGGCATATTGTACGCGGGGATAATGATAACCGATTCGGGACCGAAGGTCCTTGAGTTCAACGTGAGGTTCGGCGATCCTGAGGCTCAGGCGGTCCTTGTCAGGCTGAAATCGGATATAGTCGATCTTCTTTACGCCACGGCGTCTGGCGACCTTTCGTCTGTCGAGCCCGAATGGTACGACAACCACGCGGTTTGCGTGGTCCTAGCTTCGGGCGGATATCCCGGGAGATTCGAGAAGGGGAAAGAAGTCCACGGCATAGCGAACGCCATAACGAACGAAGGCGTGGTCGTTTTTCATGCCGGCACAGAGCTGGATATGCGGGGGAGGATACGGACGACCGGAGGGCGCGCTCTCAGCGTGGTAGGGATAGGATCTAATATCAAGGAAGCCATATATAAGGCCTATCACGGCGTGAATATGATCCATTTCGAGAATATGTATTACAGGAAGGATATAGCCTACAGGGCGCTCAAGTTATACACACAGAAGTCAGACGACCAGGGGAAGAAGTCGGGTGATAAAAAATAGCCTGTGGGACGTAGGATGTTGGACGTGGGACGGCGTGATCATAAAGGAGGGGGTATATGGGGGCAAAAAATAAACCGGCGGTGGCTATTATAATGGGGAGCGATTCGGACCTTCCCGTCATGCAGAACTCGGCCGATACACTTAAGGAATTCGGCGTGTCTTTCGAGATAATGGTCCTCTCCGCGCACCGGACGCCGGAGCTTACCATGGAGTACGCGCACAACGCCATCAGGAAAGGGATCAAGGTCATCATCGCCGGGGCGGGCGGGGCCGCTCACCTCGCGGGCGTAATCGCGTCGCATACCACACTTCCGGTCATCGGCGTCCCGATGGAGTCCAAGCTTAACGGCCTGGATTCTCTTTTATCCACGGTCCAGATGCCTTCGGGCGTGCCTGTGGCGACCGTGGCTATAGGAAAAGCGGGGGCCGTGAACGCCGCCATTCTAGCCGTACAGATGATGGCCCTCGGCGATAACGATCTGGCCGCGAAGCTTGTCGATCACAAGAAAGATCTCGTTAAGAAGGTCTGGGAGAAGAACAAACAAGGGCAGTGAAATCGTCATTGCGAGGGCGCAAGAGCGCCCGAAGCAATCCCTGTAGAGATTGTTTCGATTCCTGCCTGCCGGCAGGCAGGCGCTCGCAATGACTGACAGCGTTGGGATGTGAAAAATGGGAAAAGAGGATATCAAGAATATACTGTTCGTATGTACGGGCAATAGCTGTCGCAGCGTAATGGCCGAGGCGTATTTCAGAAAACGGATACATGAAGGCGATCTTCCATTTGAAGTAAGATCGGCCGGAACGATGGGGATAGACGGCATGCTGCCGCCCGAGAATACGATAAAGACTTTGGACAATGAGGGGGTAGACTCCCGAGGTTATGCCTCAACCGGCTTCACGGATGATCTGGGCCACTGGGCGGATATCATCCTCGTCATGGAGCCTATGCATAAAAAGGCGATCGCCGAGATATCACCCGAGTCCGTTGAAAAGGTCTTTTTTCTCCGCCAATTTTCCGGAGACGCCGACATGTTCATGGTACCCGACCCGGTGGGCCGGTCGATGGGTTACTATAAAACTTCTTTCGATATCATAAAAAGGTCAATAGAAGGATTTCTCTCATGGCTGAAAAAATAGCTTTAGGGGCCGATCACGGCGGGTACAAGCTCAAGGAAACGATCAAAACCGTTCTGGCCGGGCTTGGATTCAAAGTAGAAGATTCCGGGACCGATTCCGAGGATCCCTGTGATTATCCCCGATATGGCTACGACGCTGCCGGGAAGGTTTCTAGCGGGAAGGCTAAGAAGGGGATACTTATCTGTAAATCCGGAATTGGCATGTCGATCATAGCCAATAAGCTCCCCGGAGTCCGGGCGGGGCTTTGTGCGAATGAGGCTGAAGCCGTTTCTTCGAGGGAGCATAATGACGCTAACGTGCTGGTTCTTTCGGCGAACAAACTGACTCCTCGTAAAGCTGAGGCTATTGTCAGTGCCTGGCTTAAGACGCCGGCGCTGAAAGGAAGACACGCCAGGAGGGTAAGGCAGATACGGGAGATAGAGCGGAGGCTATATAAGATGCGGCGAGGAAAGTAATAATAGTAGGCGCGGACCCCCGTGTCCGCGCGAACAATGGTTACGGTG
>JADGBR010000021.1 GCA_015231405.1 Candidatus Omnitrophota bacterium
GCGGCCCAACCGACGACCCGGAAATTCATCATTTTCCATAACGTCGATTTTCTCACTCCCAAAGTAAGGGCGGCGCTCCATAATTTTCTTCTTAAAGAGTTCGTGTACTACATCGACGATTCCGGTAACCGTGTGCAGCTGGTGCTCCCGAACGGGGCGCATATAATAATGACCTATTCTTCGGAGAGCGAGGCCGAGATGGAGAACGCTTTCTTCAACCGCCTGAAAAGGAAGACGCTCCGGCCTCCCGAAGGCGAGAAAAAAAGGTTTTCGGAGTTGGAGGCGTTCCTGGTCGACTCGTACGAAGTGGACCGCTCCGCGGCAAGATATATTATAAACATCATTAACGGGGTAATGGCCATCGACCAGAAAAGGCTTTGGCCGTCGGATACCGTCTATAACTTTTCCATTAAAGACGCTTTAGCCCTTGCCAGGTATTACAGGACAGCGCTTATGGAGAACAAAAAAAGCGGCAAAGCCGTTTCCGACAATAAGGTGCTGTGCCAGGAAGCGTATAGGCTTTTCGGCGGGGCTTTGCTGGACCAGGTCGTCGCCGGGACCAATGACCGCGAAGTATTCATAGACCTGATACTCAAAAGATGTTTTCCCAGGAAGGACCTTTCGATACTTGAGCCGATAATGACGATCGATACGAACGGATATCTGAGGGAGATGACTTCCGTCCCGGTAACGCCTTTAAAGGGCGCCCAGCCTATATTCGAGGTCGAGGAGGATTATCGGCTGAATTTCGTGAAGACCCTTATGCGCGTCGCCGGCAGCGTTCTCAGAGCGTGGCAGCCGGCATGGGTCGATATACTTTTAAAAGGGAAGATACCGGTTAGACCCGATATCGTCATAATCACCGGTGAAACGGGCGTGGCCAAGACGACGCTGGCTCTTAACCTGGCTTTGGCCATAGGCGTCAAACCTTATGTTTACTCGACGCATCAGGGCTCGAAACAGTATGACCTGACGGCGGATATAGCCCCGGACGGGAGGGGGAATTATATTCCGCGCGTCAAGGATTTCGCCATTCTCCTGGAACGGGGATACTGTCTTCTAGTTCTCGACGAAGGGAATATCCGGGCGCAGATAGCGCAGGTGCTGGCGCCTTTGGCCCGCGGCGAGAACAAGATCACCCTGGTTCTCCCCGGCGAAGGGAGGAGGCTGAAAAAAACGCTTCTGGCCATTGCCGGATCGGTCTATGAGCGGGAGGCCACCGAGCGCAAGCTCAGGCAGTTCGGCGAGGAACTGTTCGGGAGCTACAAAAAGGCTCGGGTCGGTGATAGGGAAGTGACCTATAACGAGCTTCTGGAAGGATATTTAAAGCTTAGTGGCGACGACGAAAGGCAACAATTTCTCCGTAATTTCGCCGATTTTTCCGGAAGTATAAGGGAAAGCGGACCGATCGAGATAAATATCGGGCCGGGAGTGCTTATCATGGTGACCCAGAACCCGGAATCTTATGCCGGCAGGGACGCTTTTGACCCGGTTTTTGTCCAGGATTCACGCAAAGTTTACGCTCCGGCCGTCGTGGAGAAGGACGAAAGGGGCTCGATCATAAGGTCCATGATGGGTATCTTGGCGCCGGTACTTTCGAGTAATTCCGTGGCGGTCTCAGCCGCGGCGTTCGGCATGCCCGGCCCGGGGGAGGTCGCCCTCAGGAATATGCCGGGGTTTGCACGGTTCGGGGCGAAAGGGTCGATCCTTGACTGGATAAAGACCAAGTGGCACGGCAAAGCCGTCGAGCAGAAGATAGCCCTCATACACCGGAACGTCGCGTTCTTTACGGGTAAGGATATCGCGATAAAACCCGGTGACGGATACACTATGAGAGAGGACGGTTCGGTCATAACGATCCCATACCATGAGCTTGTTTACTCCGAGCCCGACGTCATTACCGGGTCTATACTGCACGAAATGAGGCATCAACGGTATACGCCCTCAAATACGGAATTCATGCTTATCGTCGAGGACCTCGAGCGAACCGGCGAAGTCACCGCGGAAGAGGCGTCGCGGCTCCGCGATATCTTCAAGGACAGGATGATGAACACTCTTTTCCAGCTCGCCGAGAACGTTCGCACGGACTTTATAGTCGAGCCGGGGCTGGAAGGCGAGAACGATTATCTCCAGACGTTCAGGAAGGACCAGTTCATGGATAACCGTCTCGATAAACTCGAGGACGAGGAACGCGCGGAAATGGAGAAGAAACTCATAGAATGGGCTAAAGATTTTCCGTACCAGGCTTTTATAAGCGAGCTTTCGAATATAGGATATTTCGGCGAGCCTAGCAGACTATTCGCGAAATATCCGGATTCCCTTAAAAGGGCGGTCACTGGCGCGCGGGATGGTTTTCTTAAAGCGACGAACGACGCCTCCGTGCGCCCGGATTTCAGCCGCGTCACGTCCGATGAGGAATTCGCCGCCGAAAAGCTGCGATGCGCCAGGGAATATTTCAGGCGCATTGCAAAAGATGTCATACCAGTCTATCTCGAGATGCTGGAACGGTCGAAAGAGGCTCTGGAGAGGGATAGGAAAAAGGCCGTCGAGGCGGCCGAGGAATACCTGGGCTATGTCGAACCTGTGGTGGAAACTTCCAGAGGAGAGGACGGCGAGGTCATAATGAAACAGACTAAAGAGGAGGCGAAAAGAGGACAGGAAGCCGTCGCCGGATTCAAGCGGCTGGAAAGGCTTATCGAGGACGCCGGTAAATTAAGGAAGCTATCCGCCAAGAAAAAGAACAAGTCGTCCGCGGAAGAGTTCAGGGACTTACAGTCCATGGAGACACTCGTTGATGAGGCGAGGGCATGCGTGAGCGGGCTCGTTAAGATGGGGCTTTCCGAGTCCGGGAGGAACGAGGTATACGCGAGGCGAGATAAGATCATGTCCGAGTTCAACGCCATGGTGGATTCCTTCCGCAAGAGGTGCCTAGAGGACCTGTCCAAATATCCGGCGGATTCCCCGACAAGGGCGAAACTCAGGGACGGCATAGCGAAAAGGATGTCACAAATAGGAGATCTAAGGAACGATTCAGCCGTCATAATGGAGAAACTTGGACATAACCCCTCAAATTCCGATATTACCATAGCCGTGCAATCGCTTGTCCGCAAGCAAAGGCGTTTTGACAGTATGGCCGCGGAACTCGCTAACCGCGTGGCGGGCGATAAAGAGATGGATGAGATACGCCAGGCCATGAAAGAGATCGAGGAGGATATAGATAAGCTCGACCAGATAGCCGGGACCCGTAATAAGACCGCTTCCGAGAGGACGGCTCGCGCCCAGCAGGGCCAGGCTCAGATGGTCGGGGAACTCGCCGCTATGGACCAGGAGCTTCGGAGTCTCGGTAAGGCGATCGGAGGCAATCTGCTCCCGGACCAGATGACCGAGATACAGAGCCGGATGGCCGAGGATATCATGGCTCTCCAGGGTATGATGTCCGCTCTCAGCATTAACGGCGCGCCGCCGGAGATAATGTCTAAAGCCCAGGGTATCCGGGAAAAAGCGCTCGAGGACCTGTCCGAGCTCGAGGGGATAAAGACCCAGCTTTCCCGGGACAAGAGCAAAACAAAAACGGAGGATACAGAGCTGGCCTTATCAGTTATGAATGACGCCCTGGAAACCGTCCAGAGGCTCGGGGACATGTCGCTGGCTAAACAGAATCTGGAAGACCTCGTCAATATACAAAAACTGGCTATGCAGGAACTCGCGAAAGCCATGGAAGCGAGGATGGCCCTCGCCGAAAGCGGGGCTTCGGAAACAGCTCTTAAAGAAGCGTCCGAGGTGACGAGCCAGATATTGACCCAGATGGATATCATTAACGAAAGGATCGGGGCGGCCGCCAGGGAGTCCCAGGGCCAGCCGGGAGCGGCCGGAGAGGTCCCGTTCCTGGAAGAACTTAACAAGGTCAGGCAGTCAGCGCTCAGGGCCAGACAGGCATATGAGAGGATAAAGGCGAGACCCGAAACAGAGGAGGACGTTCCGATAAAGGATATAAAGGACCAGATGGCATATCTTTCCGTTTGTATGAAGGAAATACTGGAATCCATGCACAGGATAGCTTATATGGGTGCGCCGGTAAATGTCCTTGAGGAAGTGTACAATGTCTTCGGTTATGTCCGGGGCTGGGCGGATGATCTGGCGCTCATGACGCGCGACAAAATGTCCGACCGCGCCGAAGAGACTAAAGCCGAGGCGGATAAAGAGTTCGAGGAGCTTAAAGACCGGTACAAAAAGGACGCCGATATAGTCCGCGGCATAACTCCGGATACCACCCTCCTTGTCCTGAACGCGGTCGAGCAGGAGCTCATGAGGTTCCTCGCCGTCCTTAACGAAAAATGCGCCTTGTTGGCAGGATATGGCATGGACGAAAAACAGCTTCGTTCCGTTCTTGAGATGAGGACAAGGGCCTCGGCGGCGTTACTGGACGTTGAGAAAATACTTCGTGAAAGGCGTATGCTCCTTATGAGGGGGACGCCGACCGGACAGCTTGAGGAGAGGATATACGCGATAATGAAAAAGGCCGACGAGGCGCTTAAATACGCCGAGCAGAGTATGAGCGATAGAAAAGAGCTTATGAGCCGGCACGCCGAGATAAAACAATGTTTCGACGTGATAATGGAAATGCTGATCTCTATGTACTCCATGGGCACTTCGATGGATATCATCAGCGAGACGGTCGCGGTCCGGAACAATATCCTTTTCATGGCCGACCGGGTAGGTGAGATGGAGATGAATCTCATGGCCGAGCCTGTTCCGCAGATAAACAAGTTGATAAAAGAGCTCAACGATAAGTCGGCCAGGACCTGGCACGAGACAAAAAAGAAGTTCGGGAAAATGGACGGGAAGGAAAAACCCAAACATATCGACAGTATCCTGGAGGCATCCAAAGAACTCCTTGAGGCCGTGGAGAAGCTCATGAATTATAAAGCTTCAAGGGAGGATGTGCAGAAAACCATATTTTCCAGGAACGATCTTTTCAAATTGCTTGACGAGTTTGGCCTGGCCGTGCGCGATAAGACACTTCAGGATATGAGGACGCGTGACGAGAAGGAGAGTAAGGGGGCTAAGGGGAAAGGCGAGACCGGTCCAAATCCAGAGGAGGAGCTGGACAAATTTCTGACGGATATCAAGGAAAAGGCCGATAATGACATGAAGCTCCTTCTCGCGAGCCACTCGAGGGAGGATTCCATAAAGGCGATGGAGAAGCTCTCGGAACATATAAAAAAGATCGACGGAATGATCGTGATGATCAGCATGCAGGGTGGCAGGGAGGATTTCGCGGCGAGGTGCGTCGAAGCCCGGAATTACGTGTGGGATTATCTCAAAACGGTCTCTCTTGTTGTCAGGAAAAACGCGGACCGGATGTTCGTGACGCCCGATTCGGAGATCCAGAAAGTTTTAGATGATTTTATCCGGATAACCGGAGAAGTGAGAGAGATAGAGGGCAAGGTAAGCGGGATATCCCCTCCGGCGCAGTTGGCCGGGCTTATGATGAACATGACCGAGGCGGTAAACGCCGCGCTTGAGAAATTTCGGGAATGGAACGCGCTTGTCCAGGATGTCCAAGGCGTGAGCGAAATGGACCGTTCCACGGTCGAGGAGGCAAATAAAGCGTTAGATTCTTTAGGGGCCAAATTGAGGGAAGCCGTACGCGCGTATAACGAGATGCAGCCGCCCGAGCCCGGAGGAGGAGGCCAGGGCGGGGAAAGCGGACAGGGCGCCTCAGGCGGCGCGCAAATGGGCGGCATGTCCGGGATGTCAGGGATGGCGGGAATGGCCGGGGTGGGGAGCGCCGCGGGCGGCGCTATGTCCGGGGGGGCGGGGGGAGATTCGGGCGGGTCTGAAAGCGGAGCGGGAGGTGCGGAAGCTTCGCAAGGGGCCCAGGAAAGCGCCGGCGGACAGGATGAGGCGGGAGGCCGGGACGGTGGGGGAGCTTCCGACGGGTCCGGTAGCGGCGGGATGAAAGGCGGCGGTTCAAAACAAGGCGGTAAAGGGAGATCCTCGCCGGTCAAACTTGACCAGCTTCTCTCCCCTCCCGAGGACAGCGGCGTGTTGGAAGGTATGGATGTGGATCGTGATCCTTCCAGAGATAAAGGCGAAGCGGAGCCTAAGGGCCCTGACGCGGGCGATATCGATACGGGCGATTCGGCCAATAAGTCATTCGCCGACGAAGTCGTTGACAACCTGCTTGATCAGGTGAAAAACAACGCAGCCGGAAAAGGCGGTATGAGAAAATGGACCAATGAGTCCAAACGCGCGCGCGGCGAAGCCGATAAGATAGTCAGGCGTTTCAAGGAAAAGGATAAGGAGATGCTTGAGGAAGAAGCCTCTTCCGGCGTAAAAATAAGCCCCCAGCGATACGCGAGAGGGAGCACGACGCCTTTCGATATCGACGAGGAAATACTTGGCAACCTTTCGCTGGCTTTCGGGCTTTATGTGGATAATAGCGGAAGTATGGACGCGATAAAAAGATATGTCGCCTGCGCGGCGGCGTATCTTGTCATCCTTTTTGAGGGGATAAAGGGCACGAAGACCGGTAAAGATAAATACGCTTACGGTATTAAGACTTTCGATACGGGCGCTCATTCTTTCAAGGATTATGGGGACAAGCTCAACAAAAGCGAGGCTGAAGCTATCCCGGACGATATTGAAAGAACTCTCGGGCATGGCGGCACGCAGATAGGCATGTGCATAAACCTGGCGACCAATGATCTTAAGGACCGCAAGGAAAAGACCAAGGTCGCGATAATGATCACCGACGGCCAGGATACGGTCCCTCCGGGCTATGTTGAGGCGGCCGAGAAAGCCGGGATAATCCTTATCGGCATAGGAGTAGGAGAATATTCCGCCAATGTTCGGAATATATTTAAACGTTACCTGATATTTTCCAATCCCCAGACCGAGATACCCGACGCTATCACAAGGCTTGCGGGGCTTCTTGCCGTTGGAAAAAAACTGCCTATTGGCGATCTTGCCGGAATATGCGGTCTTAGATCCGGAACGGGAATAGTGAGTTCCGCAAGTCCCGACGCCGGTCCCGGATATTCGCGGGGTACAGGCATAAGGGATTCGGAGGACACTTACGGGCGTGAAGCGTTAGCGTATTTTGACATTTCCGGTTCGCCTTTGGCCATGTTCAGTTACCTTAAACAGCTCGAGCCCTCCGACAGCCATGACGGCATAAGCTGGGACATGATATTGCCTTACACTACAGGGCGTAAAGGGGACTGCCTTTCTAAAGGGACCGTCCTACGTGACTTGAATACCCTTCATTTTCTGGGTTTGGCGGGGAAAGATGGGAAAGGGGAGAAAGCCCGTTTTAGGACAAAAGACCTTGACCCCGACGCTGAGGCCACCGTCATGAAGATCCTCGATAAACTAGGCGATAGGCCTAAGAGCGAAGAGAAAAAAACCGCGAGAATGGAAATAGCGCGGTACCTCGCCGGGTTCGACGCCAATAAATTCGCCGCCGGAATTCTCAACGCTATTGACGAGGCCAGGGGCTCTAAAGAAGAAAAGATTATCGGCATAGACACGAGCTGGATACCCCATGAACAACTTTCAAGGATACAGCCGCTTCTTAACGGCCTCGCGCGGTTATCGAAATATGGCGGGACGAATATAAAATTCATCCGCAGGAACGATCCCGACAGATTAGCCGCGGATATCCTTAAATACGCGAAAGAACAGAACGTAAAACTCGATAACGTTGTAATTCTCGGCGACAAACGGGGCTTACGGGGTGATGCCGCAGCCTTTAAAGACCTGCGTGAACCCGCTGACGGCTCACTCGGCGCCTTCTTCGCCGAAGTCACAATGCCCGCTGATTTCCCTGAAACCGGCATGATCGACATCATCTACATGCTAAGAAAAGCTATGCGCGAAGCCGCCAAAAAAGACAAAACCGCTCGAGCCATAGACTTCTTCCCCGTAGCCGCCCCCCTGGACTTGGAAACCCTTAAAGAACTTTACGCCTCCCAACTCTCTATCCTCCAGTCCGTATAATCCAGAAATTCAAATCTGTAACATACCATAATAAATAGAGTTGTAAGTATTAATTCTAATGCCCACCGAAATATGTTAAATAAAAAAAATCAAGATAATGAAAGTTGCCATCTTACATTTTGTTGGGCATAGTTATATTAGTATAATATTAAAAAAACAAAAAGCGAGTTCGAGCGAGTAATGGCTTCTTTTTGGAGAATTGGTTTTTTATGCCTATTTTATAAAATAATTTATTATGTATGTGAAGAACTAACAACGAGGGTGATCATAATGTTCGGACATTCGATGAAAAAAAAGGGATATGTAAGGGTGACGGCGTGTATTACCGTGATGTCCTTTTTATTTTCATTAGTTGACGGGGGAGTTTTCAATACTCCGGCATCGGCATATCCCCAGAGCGTTGACAGCATGCCCGCAATTACAGGATCTGTTTTGGATCCCTTGACATTTAATTTGCCGGGATATCTCGGTACGGTAAAAGAAGCTTGGGTTCCGGATGCTACAGCCCCGGGGAGCTATACCCATCCCGTAATAATCCACATCCAGGATGCCCATTGTAATTATTCCGCACAGTGCCGTATAAGCGAAATAGTGGAATTCATCCGCGACAAATACGGTATTTCAACCGTCAATCTCGAAGGAGGTTCAGGAAAGTATGACCTTTCGTTATTTACCGGTATCAAGACCCCTTCCGTCAGGAAAATAGTTTCGGACCATTTTGTGCAGCAGGGTATCTTGAACGGTTCGGAATATCTCGCCATAAATAACCCGGAAAAAATCGCCCTTTGGGGGGTCGAGGATGTGGAGTTATATCTCACGAACCTGAAAGTTTACCGCGATTCCCTCCCCGATAAAAAAGATGTTGATAGATACCTCGCGTCCCTGAATTCCGTATTGGACGAACTTAAAGGCCATATATTTTCGCCGGAACTCGCGGAGATGGACCGGGAATACCGGGAATATAAGAACGGCCTCTCCGATCTCAGAAAATATCTGAGTTATCTTGTCGGGTTCGCCGGGCGAAAGGGCATAGATATCGGCACATATCGGAACATAGCACTTTTAAGCCGGTCGCTTGACCTTGAGGATGAGATCGATTTCAGGAAAGCCGACACCGAGAGGTACGGTCTCATGGAAACGCTGAAAGGGAGGATATCCGAGTATGAGAAAAAAGAGGTCGTCGACAAAAGCATCGAGTTCAAACAGGAAAAGGTGACGCAGAAAGGATTTTACGACTATCTCGCGGGTAAAGCCGCTTCGGCTAAGATCGATATTAACGCGTACCCGGCGCTAAAAAAGTACATAGATTACGTTACAGCGTATGATAGCGTGGACAAATCTGCCGTAATGGACGAAATGGACGCGCTCGAGAAGGCTATTAAAGAAGGGCTATATACCGGGGAGCGCGATAGAGCGCTTGACATCCTGTCGCGGAACAGCGCCTTTCTATGGAACATATTCACCCTTCATCTATCTAAACGGGATCATGATCATTATCTGGCGAACAGGGAGCAATTCCGTTCCGGGAACTTCGTACCGTTCATCGAACGGGGAAGGGCGGAATACAAGATAGAGGCTGCTCTTCCCTCCGATATAGGGGAACTGGACAAATGCATCGACGGTATATCGCGTTTCTACGAGTATTCTTTCGAGAGGGATAGGGTCTTTATCGATAAGCTTAAATTCGGGGATAACGGCGCTTCGCCGAAGGCGGCTTTCCTTGTGACGGGCGGGTTCCATTCGGAGAACCTTGTCGAGCTTTTCAAGGCGCGTAAGATAGCGTTCGTTTCGGTGCTCCCGAAGTTCAGGAATGTAAAGGGATATGAAAGCCCCTATTTTAAATTACTTTCCGGTGCGCGTCCGGACCCAGTCATGAAAGCGCTGGGCCCGGCACTGGCACGGTCAAATATGCAGATAGCGACCGTGCTCGGTGAAAAGATAAGTAAAGAGGTCTGGGGCGAAGGGGAGCTCGACCGTATCAGGCTCAGCGTATGGGTCAGGGCGAAAGTACTCTCGGATGGGCCATTGGAAATAGAGTTCGAGGACGGCTCGTCCGTAAAGTTCTCTAAAGGCCAGGGGGATGGCATTGACATAAAGGAATACGCAGAAGGCTCCGAACGGGGCACGGAGAATAACGAAAAGATCACCGCGAGGGACCTGCTTGCCCGGGCCGGGGTCAGGGAAGAATCGGTAGCTTTGGCTCCGGGCGGGGAAGCGGTTGCCGCTCTAGATATGCGGGCGGAGGAAGAAATATCGGCTAATGATGAGGAAGCGGCATCGTCGGTCCTCCAGAATAAGATCTCGGAACTTGTAGGGACATTTGACGCCGAATACCTGGTCAGATTCAGTGATGCTGTGGACGCCGTTATTAAAGCGGCTTTACCGAAGGTGAGCTCTTTTAGCGCCGAAGAGATAGCTCCTATACGTGATTATGTCGTTTTCGGACGCAAAACGGGAGACTTCTCGAAGCTTATTGCCAGAGAATCGCTGGGGAAGAACGTCCTTCTGAGTGTCGACGGTATCAGGAAGAAGATCAAGCTGGCGCTTTTCGATTATTCGGGGCATGGCGCCGTCAGCGCGTCGATACAAAAGGATATTCTCGAGCAGCTGGAGGATATAAGGATCAAGGTCAGGGCCAGGACTTTCACAGGGACCATAATTGACGCTTTGTCAAAATACGAGCAAAACGGAAACAAGCGGTCCAGCGCGGAGATCTCGAGGGAGATGGAATGGACACATCACGTCGAGCACCAGAAAATGGAAAAAACTATCGGGTTCATTGAGCCCGTTCCCGGAGCCGGAGAGAAAATGGGCCTGGCCGAAAAAGAGCTGCGCGAGGCCCATATCGCTTTAGGTGAAGCAGGGACCGAGGAAGAAATAACGCGAAGGGCTCTGGATGTGGAAAAGGCGAAGAAGAGACTTGCCGAAGCGGAAAAGGACCGGGATCGGACAGCGATAGTGGGAACTTTGAGGGAGATCCATGGACGGTTGGTGAGTGAGATACAGAAGGAAGATCCCTCTTTTAGGAGCGATTTCTTTTTTGTCGACGCCGACGAAGAGAACGCTTTCGTCATGGCTGAAGGGACGAACGTCTATTTTTACAGGGGACTGGTCGATTATCTGATGGGGAGTTCAATGAAATACCTCAACAGGACCCTGACCGAGGATATTCTCGCTTTCGTCATCGCGCATGAGCTCTCGCACGCCGTCCAGCACACTTCGGTGTGGGGGATAGGGATCAAAGCTCTCGAAAAAAGCGAGAGGTTCGATTATATCATACAGATGAGGAAGAACGCGGAATACGACGCCGATTCGAACGGCATAAGGATCATGACGAAAGCCGGTTACGATCCCGAGGGTGGCGTCGAACTCCTGGAGATGTTAAAGAAAATGGAGAAAGGAGCCGCTATAGAGCTTCCTATCGATTCGTCGCATCCGTATACCGTCGAAAGGATATACAGGCTGAAGAACTTCCTCCTGGAGCAGAAGACGGAACTTTACGGGCGGAGGACCTCGAAGACGATAACCACCGGGCCCGTAAGGTCGGGGAAACATATTGACTTCCGTCTCTTGATCAACGCGACCGAAGAAGAAATAACGATAATGGCGAATGAAGCCAGGACATTCGACGAGGCAAAAGAGATACTGATGCTTTATTCCCTGAGGGCCAGGATGAAAGAGCTCCGCGCGAAGAAAGACGACGTCCAGATGAGGAAGCTGTTCGCGAAAAAGCTGTTCCTCGACGCGGCGTTCAACGCCCTTTTAAGGAAGATAGACCATGACGGCGTTATCAGGATCGGTTCGTGGAACGGTGAGTTCCGCCCGATGGACCTTGATAACCTGAAATTCGGGGCGGCTGTATACTCTATGGCTGAGGAAGGCGGCGTCACGAAGGCCCATCCGGAAGACGTAAAAGCGCTCGCCATGAGGGTCTTCGGCCAGACTTTGCCGGAAGGGATGAAGTTCAATAAAAGCTGTTACGGGGATTTCGGCGATATGTATATCGAAGGAGGCGCGAAGCTGCTCCAGATGGACACCTGGAAACAGAGGATATATCTTCGCCGGCACAAAAAATATTTTGACGAGATACAGCGGATGGCCGAGGGGATAGACGAGACCTTTCTTGACCGGATAGCCGGGATAGACCGGGCGGATGTCCCTAGGGATATTTTCGAGGGCTCGGCGACATCTAGCTCGTCCAGGGTGGAGATGAGCGGAGAGTCTTTCCAAGACATCGGGAAAACCCTTAAGGACCCCGTCGTATTGGCCGCGGCTTTTCTCTACAGGAATTTCATCGCTCAGGAGAAGTCGGTGGAGATGCACGGAGACCTTGGCGCGATAGCCCAGTCGATGTCGGCACTTCCCGGCGTCGTCTCCGAAGCGGTGAGCGGGCTGGAAGGGAGCGTCAGGGTCGAAAGGAGGATAGATGATTTCTTTATGGGCGACCCCCGTTACGAAACCTGCGGCACCAGGGGTTCAAGGGAAAGGCTGATAGATATCATGCTGATAAATTTCCTGGGGAGCTCGAACCGGGAGTTCGCGGGTACCGGGATTTATCAGATCGGCGGGGAGCTCTCGGGTTTCTCGCCTGATACAAGCCCTTCCTCTCCCAGTGACGGGATGAAAAAGGAAACAGTGGAGAGCGTTTTTAACGCTCTGGAAAGGACAAGCAGGGAGCTTGACGGTGCCTCCTCCAAAGAAAGCTGTACTGATATAGCGGCCCGTATGGTGAAACATTATCTGGACGAGGACATAGGTATGGGCCCCGTGGCCATCGCTAAAACCGTTTCGCGGGAGGTTGGGGACAGCTCGGCCTTACTGGACGACGAATTCACCTCGTATGTATCCGAAATCACAGGAGTTTATTATAACTACGCGAAGGATATGAGAAATGGAGACGCCGAGAGGGACGAGAAAAAGAACAGTGAGATCGGCCGTAAATTCAAAGATCTTATCAAGGGGCATGATTTTATGAGTAAACGGCTGGCTGAGAAATTACGGGAAAGAGGCGTCCCCGCTGTCGATGCCGAGAGGAGAGCGTCGAAACTGAGAGAGGACATGGCGGAGTATATTACGAGGATATTTGAGGATGTGAGAGTCTGGTATTCCGCGAGGACGAACCATTCTTACAGCAAAACATATCTGGCGTGGAAGATAGCGCAGACATTCTCGAAGAGCGCTAACGGGTTCCTGTTCTTCGACAAGGAGCTCCTCGAGATAAGTAAACGGCTGGACGGTATCAAGGATCTGGCCCGGGAGACCGGTATGCTGCTCGGGGAGTATAAGGGGGAAGTCGCGGGGCTGTTGGACGAGGACGCGTTATGGGGATTTCTCAGCCGGAAAGTGGCGGATGAGGGGGCTGTTGCCCGGGCCAGGGAACGGGTCAAGGAAAGAGCCCTGCCTGTGTCAGAGGAGATGTATTCCGGCGTGATATCTTATGGAAAAGGCCGGGCTACGGCTAAAGGGGCTATAGGCACTTTTTACAAGGGACGCGTGGACGCGCTGACCGTCTTCCAATGCGAGACGGGCCTTGGTATGCCGAGGGCGGATTATCTCCCTTACGACATAACATCTTTCGCTGAGCTGGAAGGGCTTACGGACGCCGAACTCGATGAACTCTCGGGGAACGCGAGGCACAAGATCGTAAATTTCATTTTCGCGCTCGATATCGAAAAGAACCGTCAGGCGATCATAGGGTTCATGCGGGATAAGTTATCCCATGCCGTGAGGAAGGAGCTCCTTTTCAACCTTCTCGAGAAAGACAGGGCCTTCGTGTATAAGCTTTTCGGTGAAGACGCGGACAGCATCATAAAAGGTTTCGACGACCTTTTTATGGGAAAGGATATACCGCGTCTTATCGAGGAATTTCTGAAGACCAGAAAAAAAAAGGCCAAGGGCGAATGGGATTACAGCGAGCTTGCCGACACAAAGTGGCTCGCGGTGATAAAGTACCTCTTCGCCGCGTGTAAGAATACGAGGGAAGGCGAGAGCGTGTACTTCCCCGACGATATGGTCAGCACCCTGTACCTTGAGCTTTCCGGGAAGGACCGGCGCGCGAAAAATATGCCGGTGGATAAGGATTTCACGCGTGAGGTCCTTAGCGATCTCGCGGAAGTTGGGATAATGAACCTGAATGTCCCTTATCCGGGGAATCTCGTCGAGAACTGGAAAGACCCCGACCATTACGATAAGGTCGACCCCATGAAAAGGGTGGATCTCTATTCCAAACACATAAGAGGCAGAAAAACGGTCAATGCCGGGCTGGTCCCGGTCACATGGAACGAGGCTGTTACGACGAAAGGCGAGCTTACGTCACATAGCCCGTTCGTGCTTAACATCCTTGACATGAGCGTCGAGGAGCTTCAGGACCTGATGCTGCTCCGGAAAAAGTATTTCAGGCGTTTAAAACAGCTGGATATGAACTACAGGGGGTGGGGGACCGAATTCGACGACAGCTTCTCGAATTTTATCCAGCTCGTGATGATGAGGAAGCAGGCCGAGAAGGCGAACCCCGGGTTAAAGAAGATAAGCGCCTGTCCCGACGGGTTGAACGGGTTTTTAACCGTCACGTTGTTCCCTATGAAGGACCGGGGTAAGTGGGACTGCAATGTTTTCTGGATCTTTAAGGACCCGGGAAATATGGGTGATATTCCTCCGGATATGATGCTTGGGCTATTCAAAGGGTTCATTAAGCCTACCGACTATATGGACAAGTTACTTGAGAGGTATTTCAAGAAAAAAAGGCTTTATTCGCGGTTCCATGAATTCTGCTCGTTTTTTACCGCCGGCACCGATCCGGTCGGCAAGTTCAACTTCGCGAACGATATGCTCAAGAAAAGGCAGAAGGCCAAATTCGAGAAAAATTATACTCAGGTCATGCTGGATTTTATTCAGCTGAATTCCCCGCGGACCAGGCTCATGGAGGAATATAATTCCACGCTCGGGAAGAAGGGATTTCTCCGGAAAGGGGCCGATTCGAGCGGAAGTTTCACGATAGTGAACGAGCTTTTGCCCGAGAATTCGCCTTTCAAGGACCAGATATTCGACATGTGGGAATCATGGAAGATCCCGGAATACGAGAAGTTGACCACAAGCCTCTCCACGAGGCTGAAGATCAGGGCATATAAATTCCTGAAGGGCATACCGTTAGTAAGGAATCTTCCCGGGATATTACAGCGGAGCTTTCTGGCCGGGTGGTTCCGGTTCATCGAGAACATGCCGGATATAGTCAATACGCCTCTTGACCTTTTTTCCGTGGCAAAAACGCTCGATAATGATTTCGAAAAACTTAAAATACTCAATACGATATCCGTGCCCGAGGAAAGGATAGTAAGCGAACTCCTGCCATTTTATGAGAAAGTGATACCCGAAACATTCCTTCCGCAGCGGGCCTCACGGTTCGGGGCTACGGCGTACATATTGTTCTGTAAGACGAAAGAGGGCCGGCGGGCCTCTTTCAGGGAACACCTCGCTAAAGTAGTCCAGTATATGCCGGAGCCGAGCATTTTGAGGGACCAGATACTCCTCGAGATGGGCGACGCACGGGCGAGGACACAGCCGGAAGCGGCCCTTATACACAATAAACTGTACAGCGAGAATCTCCTGGTGCCCGAAAAGGATTTCAGGGTGCACGATTTTGTTATCGAGAATGTTTACAAGGTGTTCTCGGTCGCGCCGCGTAAGGACAGGGTGAGTATCCTTTTATGGCTCGAAGGCGCCGGCGAAAAACCGGTCTTTGTCAGGCATATAGAGAAGAACAACAAGATAAGCTTCACGACCCTTCCCGAGGACCTTAAGGAGCTTCCCGAATCCATGAGGGACCTCATGATAGAGGGTTTTATGCTCGGGGACAACGGCGTCCTTGACCCCGACCCGGCTATTAAGGGTGACACGGTCCTAATGGAAGAGTATCTGAGGAAGATGTTCATCCACATTTTTCCCAAAGGGTCGAAGGAGATAGACGAGGACGAAAGGCTTATGATGACCGGGGTTTTCGTCGAGGTCATGAAAGCGTTCGAGCCGTACAGGCGCGTCATGGTGATGAAGGTCCTCGCGGCCATGATACTGAGGAAGGATTTCCGGAAGCTGACGACAGGGAAGAAAATAGCGGTTCTCCTCGGGACATTAGGCCCCGTCGGCATTAAGGTCGCCCAGTACCTTTCGGAGAACGATTATCTGGTCGCTAACGAGAAGCTCCGGACAAGTCTTGGGTCCCTCCGGAGCGAGGCCCCGCCTTTCAGTAAGCTTGGCGGTTTCGGCATGCTGAACGAGAATATACCCCAAGGGGCGAGGACGGTCATCAGTCTGGATAAACGCCTTGCCGCGGCATCAATTAAACAGGTGCATAAAGGCAAATGGCTGGACATAGAGGCTATAGCCGGTGATATAGTTTCCGGAAAGATACAGGTCCCGGGGATCTTATCCGTTGATCGAACGTACGCTATCAGGGACACTCTCGCGGCGTACCGCGCGGCGAAAGACCTCGTAGACCATGGGACAGACAGGGACCGAGAAAAGAACAAAAAAAACATCAGGGAAGAGGTAATGGACACTTTCAAGGCTCTCGGCGATTCTATGAACGTGATCCTCGACGATCCCGGAAAATACGGTATAGATCTTTCCGGATATGAAAGGAAGATAGTGTATAAGATAAAAAGGCCGACTTTGGACAGGCTCACTCCCGAGGATTTCAGGGCTATGTCGGCCGCGGCGGATTTCATAAAAGCTTATGTAAAGGACAACCAGGTTAAAAAGGATATAGATGTCAACGACCTTCAGGACGCGGTCAGGCAGAACGTTGAGCTCGAGATGAATTTCTTCAACGAGATGAATTTCCATAATTCGATGAATAAGCTTAACTATAAAAGCGGCCGGTACGCGAGGGAGGCGGGCATTGAACTCGCTAACCCCGAAGTGTATTATTTCACCGATTCCCTGATGGTGGAAGACCTGGTGAACGGTATAGTCCTTAAGGACATGTTCCCGATGTCCGAGGAGAAATTGGAGCTGAAAGACGTCGTTAAGGCCGGTTTCACCGGGAAAGACGCGGACGAGGTCTTTTCGATGCTGAAAAAGAAAGATATGCGGTACAGGAGCGTTTTCCTTTCCCTTAAGAAAGTCGGGTACGACGACAGAAAAGAGCTTGAGCATAAGACGAACGACATGATGGCCATCGATTACGGGAAGACCAAACGAATGCTGAGGGACCAGATATTGCATCAGCTTTACGTTGACGGGGTCTATCACGCCGATCTACACCAGGGGAATGTGATGCTCACGCCCGACCGGAAAATGTACATCATAGACAGGGGTAACGTGGGCAAGTTCGATAACGACGATCAGCGTAACGCGGCGAAGAACGTTATGCTCGGTATGCTTTTAGGGGACGCCCGGAGAACGTTCGAGGGCATCAGGGAGATGTTCGGGAAAGCCGATTATCCCGACGGAGACGCCAGGGCGAAAGCCCTGGAAGCGCTGGATAAAAAAGTGAATGTATCGGACATAAAAGAGATAATTGACAGGAAGATGGAGGTAAAAGCGACGATAAACTCTATCGCGCTAAAGGTCATGCGCGTGGGGCATAACCCGGGCTCTGACCAGTTCTCGAAATACATGAAAGCGCTGACGCAGGCGATGTACCTATTCCCGTCCGACCCGACCGACGGCCCCGAGGCTTTGGGAATGCTCATGGCGTACCTACTCCCGGAAGGGGTGAGGGATACGGACCTCCGCGGCATAGTCGAAGAACAGGGAAAGATCTATTTCTCGTATGTAAGGAACTGGTTCAAAGGGAGGTTTTTCAGGGTGACCGGGATCGAGCGGCTGGTCAATAACTGGAGGGTGCCGCCCGGGATCATAAATCTTGCCCAGAAAGGTTTCGCGATGCTCCATAGGACGATCCCTCACATAACGGACCGTTTTGAAAAGATGATAAGCGAGGCCTCGAGGAAAGCGGAAAGGGCCTTAAAAGAGGCCAGAGAAGCCGCGAGCGACAGCGATATCGCGGTGGGTGCCCAAGAGGCGGTCCCCGAAGAGAAGGCGGCGCCGGAGTCCGATGAGGCTGCCGTCCCGGCGGCTATGAACGACGACCTTTCGAGCGGCGGCACGATCTCCAGAGGTTTTGACGCGGGCGAGATACGAGCGAAAAGCGCGGAGTTCGCTAGAAGGAGCCGGGATGTCGTAAGAAAGAACCAGGCGGCAGTGAAAGCCGCGAAAGACGCCGCCGGAGGCGTCCTCGCCAAATTTGAAGGATATGTGCCAGCGATAAGTGAGCGGTTGAGGGATAAAGGGCTCGATCAGGGGAACATAGACAGGCGGTTGGGCGAAGTCAGATCGGCCCTTTTGGATCCAGAAAGCGCGTTCGTCTGGTTCAACGCGGTCGTGGACGGAGCGGATAAGTATATTCTGGGCCTCGACAACGCCCTGGCGGTAAATCTTATAGACTATCTCGTTGGGCTAGAAGACGAGACTTTCCTCGAGGAGTATATCCTCCATGAGGCTCTGGAGAGGACCAACATCGAAGGGGTCGGGCTGTCGCACCATGATATCATCGGCCTCACAAGCGGGTTTTACGAGAGGGTTGTCCTTGAAGACGGCACCACTCCGTTAGGCAAGGCGATGAGAGATTTCATCAGATATTTCGGCATGATAGCGGAAAATGAACTTGACGGCATGAGTGTCGAGGAACTGGCCGGATACGAGGCGGCTACGGATAAAGGGATCCCCCTGGGCTTCAAAAAGGCGGCGGGCGTCAAGCTTCAGGCAAAGCTCGCGAAAGGAGTGTTGGCTAAAGCCCGGCCCGGCGCCCATCCCAGCGTGGTCCTTGTCGAGGTCTCGCCTGACCGCGGCCTGTTCGATGGCGCGAATTACTTGAAGCTCGACAAGGACGTGACAAGGATATTGACCAGGGATTACGGCGTCAACACGAAGATAATATATTTTACCCGGGACACGCTTCCGGACGCCGTGAAACAGGCGAAGGGCCTCGCGGGGTTCGCCGCCGATGAAGAGGCTAGGGTGTTCGTCATGGCCGATACGAAAGACCACGAAGCCATAACGAGGGAAGTCGCCGGGATGTTCAAGACGGGCGAGACCCCCGACGGTCAGGATATAACCGATATAAGGCTAGCCGGCGTGGGTAAGGGAGAGCTTATAACCGAGGACGGGAACGAAAGATTTTCCGTCGTACTCCTGGCCGGCATGGCGCTGGGTTTAATGGAATGGCACCGGTCCGTTAACGCTCATCCGGCTAGAAGCACGATGGACATCGAGAACGACGTACGGGACCTGATCGTCCGCATGGTGGACAACCCCGAGGAGGTCGAAACAGAGTCCCGTAAAGACATTAACGCTTTCATGAAAAAGGTCCTCGCCGGCGCGTTCGAACTTAAGATCAAGAAGATCGATTACGAGGAGATCAGGGCATTCGTGGAATCGGAAACCGCGGTTCTGGAGTCGTTGTAAAACGCGGAGCAATTTTATCCGATAGTGTATAAAAATATGCGATTTTCAAAAAGTTTCATGCTTCCCGTGCCGATGGCGTGAAGGAGATGGGAACCTTCTACTGGCACCTTGCAAACTCCTATGTCGGCATGTGGAATTCATTTTAATGTTTGCAAGGTCCACGCACAAGGCGGCTTTGGGTGGTGGGACGGCAAGGTGCCGTACGAAGAACCCCATCTCCTTCACGCCATCGCCCCTGGCGCAAAGACCTGGAAGTTCCCAGGGATGTTTCATTGCGTTAAGAAATTCGCGGGGGGGAAGGTTTGAAGAGGATGTCCACACCTCGCCGCGCGCATGATGAAAGTCAGCATGAATGATCCCACTATCTTTTATCCCTCCGGGTTGCTAAACATTTCCCGGGGTGGTAAACTATCGGCATGGATATTTTGTCAGGGCTTGGGGCTATCCTCGGGGTGTCTTGGGCTTCGGGGGTGAGGCTTTATCTTACTGTGGCGGTTTTGGGGGTCGCTTCGCGGCTTGGTATGATCCACCTTCCCGGATCTTTGAGCGTTCTTGAGAACCCCATCGTTATTCTGGCGGCTTTGGGGCTCCTGGTTGTCGAGTTCCTGGCGGACAAGGTGCCTTATGTGGATTCGGCGTGGGATTCTGTGCATACTTTCATCCGGCCCGGGGCGGCCGCGGCCATGGGGTATATGGGCTCGAGCGCAGCGAGTGAGCCGGTCCAGGTGGCGCTGGGGTTATTGTGCGCGGCGGTCGCGCTTGACTCGCATCTCACGAAAGCGACGGCGCGCGTGGCTATCAACACGTCGCCTGAGCCTTTCAGCAATATCATTACTAGCTTTTCCGAGGACGGGATGGTTCTGTTGGCTATATATATGGCCGTCAGGCATCCGGTCATCGCCGGTATAGCGGTCATCCTGTTCGTGTTATTCTCGATATGGTTCATCGGTATGATGTTCAGGTTCGCGGTCAAAATATTCTCTTTTTTATTTAAAAAACAAGAGGGGACGATCAATGGGGAAAAAGCCGAAAGGGTTCAGGACGCCGGATAAAAAAGAACTGGCGAAAGGTACTAAAGAGAACGGGAAGCTTAAGAACGAGTTCTACGAGAAAGAGCTCGCTAAAATGCAGCTGGAGCTCGTCAAACTCCAGGAATGGGTGAAAGCTAAGGGTCTCAAGATCGTCGTCATCTTCGAAGGCCGCGACGCGGCCGGGAAAGGCGGCGTCATTAAACGCATAACGCAGAGGATGAACCCCCGTTTATGCCGGCTGGTCGCGCTCGGCGTACCGACGGAAAAAGAGAAGAAACAGTGGTATTTCCAGAGATATGTCTACGAACTCCCGGCGGCGGGGGAGATCGTCCTTTTCGACAGGAGCTGGTATAACCGCGCCGGAGTCGAAAAAGTTATGGGATATTGCACCGAAGACGAGTACAAGGAATTCCTGAGGTCGGCCCCCGAGTTCGAGAGGATGCTCATACGTTCCGGGATACTCCTCATAAAATACTGGTTCTCAGTGAGCGACGAGGAACAGGAAAAACGTTTCCAGTCGAGGATCGAGGACCCGACAAAGAGGTGGAAGCTCTCGCCCATGGACCTGAAATCGAGGGAGTACTGGGTGGAGTATTCCAAAGCCAAGGACCAGATGTTCGCCTACACCGACATTAAGCAGGCCCCGTGGTTCGTGGTCAACGCCGACGACAAGAAACGCGCGAGGCTGAACTGCATATGCCATCTCCTCGGCATGATAGAATACAAGGACCTTACGCCCGAGCCGCTCAAGCTGCCTCCACGGCAGAAAGACAGTAAATATATCCGCCCGCCGATAACGGACCAGACGTTCGTGCCGCAGATATATTAGTCTTAATAACAAAAATATTTCCTAATGGTGGTTCCATAAAAAGATTGATGTGATATACTTAGACCTATTATGAAGAAGCTCCTAATAGTGGACGACGAGCTGGATATCTGCGAATTCATGAAAGGGTTCTTTACCGTCAGGGATTTCGACGTGTCAGTGGCTCATAACGGGGTAGAAGCGCTGGCGAAAATAGACTCCTTTCATCCGGACGTCATTCTTCTTGACGTCATGATGCCCATTAAGGACGGTTTCGAGACGCTTAAAGAGGCCAAGGAAAAGAATAAAAGCCTTAAGGTCATTATGGTGACCGCTATTGACGACGAGGCTAAAATAAAAGAGATGCTGAAGTTCAATTCCGTATATTACATTCACAAGCCTTTGTCCCTGGAAGAGCTCGAACATACGGTCCTTCAGTGCGTGAAATAGCCGAGAAAAACGTAGTGAAGAGTAAAGGGCAGTTCGTGAAAGCCGTCATTCCCGCGAAAGAGGGAACCACATACAAATAACATTTCAATTTGATCCCCGCGTCCGCAGCGTGATAGCCATAACTAACATTCTATTGACTTAATTTTGATTTTGCGCTACAATATAGCCCATTAGGCGAAAACAAGCCCACATTATGAATAAGATAAGTCGAATTTTTATCGCGGTAATCATCTGTTCATCTCAAGTTACGGGTATCTCTCTAGGAGATAACCTGGCGCCGGAGCTCAGTCTTTCGGATACGGAATTCAGGGAAAGATTCCTTGCCAAGGAGTTCATGCTTTCGCATCATGCCGTTAACATATTCATAAAAGAACAGATAGAAAAGGAGAAAGCGTTCCTTGGGGATGGTTTGTGGAATAAAATAAAGGTCAAAGACCTGGATATTTATAACGACCCAGCTTTAAGGGGAAATGTTCTTACGCGGGTTGAGGGGCTAAGCAACGTTAAGCTCGTCAGCGTGGACGGGCTTCTCGCCCATACCGGGCAATTCGCACATGTCGGGCTTAGCGGAAAGAATTACGGGGGCGTCCCGGCCATTTACATCGACAGCGATTTTTTCGACTGGAACAAAATAATAATTAAACACGAGATAGACGAGATAATCCAATGGGAAAATTTAAGGGCGAATGTTCTCGGCTTATCCCGTGAGGGTATGAGGGAGTGGATAAAAAGCCGGACGCGAGCCCCGGAGCCCGCCATTTCCAACGAACAATGCCGGCGATACGGCCTACCCGGGCTTGAGGGATTGAATTCGATCGGTATAGCCAAAATTATCCATAACGGATCGTCCAGTCTCGATGAGCTCTTCAGGTTCTTCGACTTCGACGCGGCGAGCACTTATTTCAATTACGATTATATCTCAGACATGTTCCGGAGATACCAGCATCTTGCCGGCGAGGACGTGAATATAGGCGCCGGGGCGGATGAGGGGGTATTAGGGATATTCAGGGGCATAAATCCCGAAATAGACGCCGCGATAAAAGCGCTTTTCGAAAAATGGAGCGAGCTCGATGGGAAAGGAACGGATGACGCCGGCGCAGGAGAAAAACGGAGAACTTTCGCCGAAGCGAGGACCGTTCTTAATGCCCGCTTAATGGACGCGGGACGCTATACGGAAACATATCTGGACGTTACGGGTGGCAAGTTCGGCCTGAACGTCAAGAACTACCGCCTGGTCGCGAGATATGAATATGACATAGACGGGGAGAGAGTGTATGTAGCCCATTTAAGGGCAATGGGCGGAGGGCATCGGGAGGATCTCAAGGGTGCCAATCCGGTCGCGGCATACGTGCGTGAGGAAAAACTGATCAAGATCAAGACCGACAGGATAGACGCCGCCGCGGGGGAAATAACCCGGGTGCTTGAAGGAGGCCTTTGCTTTTTAACTGAAAAGCTGGATGCGGCGAAAAGGAGCTATACCGCGCAATACGAAGCGCTTTTAACGGGGATATTGACGCAGTGTTTCGGTGGTAAAGAGAAGCCGGTAATAAAGGATATTGTTCAGAAGCGTACGGAAATACATGAGTTCAAACACGCTATCGACGATCTTAAAGGGATAGCCGGGAAAAAATACGAGGAGATACTAAGAGCCCTGCCGGCCGACTACCCCTCGAAAGAAAAGAGGAAACTTGAAAAGACCGTCAGGGAAGTGTCCGCTATCCTTTACGAGATCTCTATGGGACCGTCTCCAAAATACGCCTTGTGGGAAAGCATTGTCGGGCATATAACGCATATTATCGGGAATGAATGGGACTATTATGACGATGCCTGCCAGAAAGTTTTGAGCGAGATGTTCCCGGACATAGTAAAGAGTTATACCGGGAAAATGGCTAAAAGGTCCGATTTTATTCTTGATTGCCTGAAAAGGATAGGATCCCTCGGCCAGGAGGAAATAAGGCTTAAAGCGAAGACCGCATATAAAAAGATATTCGGCCACGAGACAAGCTCTCTGTCCAGTCCCGTTCTCGTAAGTAAAAAAGAATACGTAGAGAACATAACCGAAGAACAAAGGCCTCCGGAACAAGCAGCCGTCGACGACGTTTTCGCCGCCATGGGAGCCGATAACAAACGAGTTACCGAACCACGCCTGCCCTCCGTAGCCTTGGCGAAGGAGGGAACCACGCCTGCTCTCCGTAGCCTTGGCGAAGGAGGGAACCACGAACCACGGAGTGTGACCACACTTCCCCCCGGCCGTTACTCAAATGACGAACTTTATGCCCGTTTCCGAAAATTAAGCCATGAAATATCCGACGCGGTCGACGACATGCTCGGAAAAATATCCGCGATCGAGGGAAAGATCATACCGTCCGGGTCGGAAAGAGAGAAAGCGCGGCCTGTCGTGGAGTCCAGGATGCGTTTGAACGAACTCTTGATACATAAGGGCTATTATGTCGACGCTTATTCAATACCGGGGGAGAACGGTTTCGAGACATATGTTTACTGTTACACGATCCTGAAATACAGGGTTTACGCGATAAACGGCGAAAAGGTCCGGGCGATCAATATCAGGAATATCGGCGAAAGGGACGCCGCCGAGGATAAGGTAGGGTATAGCGAAGCGTCGTACGATTATGAGCAGAAGATCATCAAGATCTGGACGGACAATTGTAAAAGGACGACGGTCAAAACCATATTGAATGTCCTGAAAGGCGAGGCGTTTTACACTTTCGATGCGCCTTCCGGCGCGCCGGGATACAGGGAGATGATGGCCATGGCGCATCTCAGCAACGAGATCGTCAAGGAAACGTTCTCGGGTAGAAAATTCGAGGAGTTGAAAGCGCTTTATCGCCAGCGGAGGGGAAAGGAGCGGTTCATTTACGGGGAAAAGCTTTTGCCGGATCAAGAGCTGGAGAGGGATATCGCGGGCATATACGCTTTAAGCGTAGAAGACCATGAGGTGAAACACCGGTCCGACGATATCCAGGGCTTTATAGCGGAACTGGTCCAAAAAGTTCTCCCTCCGGGGACGGAGTTCGAACGCGAAATAATGGGCGAACGCCTTTCAAAAGTGATGGACGAAACATCCGCCCATCTTTATAACGCCGCGGTAGGGCTATTGCCTAAGTTCACGCTTTCCCAGCTGATAGGGCTTCATGTTGACCATATATTGAATGGAGTACATGACCAGTATGACGGCGCGACAGAACAGATACTTCTAGGGCTTTTCCCCAGGGCTTCCCAGGGGTGGAAAAGCGGGAAGATGACAAAGTGGCAGTACCTCTTCTTTTGCATGGACGGTATAAAAAAAATGGATGAGAACGTTCTCAGGAAAGGGGTGGAAGCGGTATATAAACAGCTTTTCGGATGTGATATCGTCGATATTAGCTCTCTTAATCTGGAAGAGGAAATAGAATTCCCTATCCCCGGAGAGCACCTGCTCGGATCGCCGGCCAGATTTCTCAATACCGTCGTAGAGGATCACGATATTTTCGATAAAGCCATGAGTGCGGAAGGTTTTACGGTAAAAGAATTATTGCCGCTAAGGAAAACCGACGATGGCGTGAAAAAGAGCTCGGTCTACAAGGAAGTCGAGATACTTCTCGACCTTGGCGTACTTGTAAAGACCGATGGTCATAATAAAAATACTAACCCGGCCTACAGGTTCAGCGACTCGGTTTCCCGCGGGAGGGACAAGAAAGAGATCGCGCGGTTACTTAACAACCTTCTGGGCATTGAATACCGGATAGGAAAGACCCGAAACCCGCTAGGCAGGGGCGATATCCCGAAAGACGATAACCCGTTAAAAAGCGAAAGGGTTTTTGTCCGGGAGCTGGTCAGAAGCTCGACGGATATGGAAACCTCCGCGTCCCTGGCGGATAAGGTCCTTGCGCCCGTAGGAAGAGGCGCGGGCAATTATTACGTGATCAGGTACGACAAAGAGAGACTGGACGAATACGCTAGGAATGCGGGGATAGACGGTTCGTCGCGCTTTACGCCCGAATTCCTGATAAAAAGATACGTTGACCTTCTCCGTTCGAAGTTGGGCAACGCTAAAAATGTGAAATTAATAGGCTCCCCGGCCGAAAGGGACGGTAAAAAATGCCTTATTTCGGTCATGTGTTATGAAGGCCCCGGGAAAACGCCCGAGGAGCGCATAGGCGAGGGCCATGTGGATATTGGCGGGGATATTGATACCGGGGCATTAAGGGTCGCGGGGATGCTGAACCTGGCCCTCGCGTTATCCAATATCCCGGAAAAGGGAGTGAAAATGACAGGGATCGATAAATACTCCGCGCTCAAGGATTTCATTAAGTTTCAGTACCGGGAATTGACAGGCGAACCATGTCCGGAAGTACTGTTCAAATATCCGAATAGCGTAATAGTCCTACCCGCGCCTGTAAAAATGGCCGTTGACAAGATCGAGGAGTACTACAAAATATCCGTCCAGCAGCTTTATAAGGCGGCGTAGTAAAACGTGGTTCCTGGTTCGTGATTCGTGGATCGGGTTTCGTAGGGGCGGCCTTTATGGCCACCCTTATAGTATTTGGGAAAGTTTATGAGGTTGATAAATAAAAACAGATCATTAAGTTATCTTATTATTGCGGCGTTAGTCCTGCAGCCAATTGCTATCGCATCGTCCGTCGATGTCCATATGTGCGGCGCCACCCGCGGTACCCTCCAGGTCCAATCAATTTTCAAACCTATACTCGACATCATCGGGTATGAATATGAGACCCAGCTCAGGGTCGAGATAGCGTATATCCTCATGGGGGCGTGGAAAGACGAGGCGCGGCCCTGGCATGATCGTAACGGCGAACTGGACGAATGGATCAGCGCGGTAAAGAATACTCCGGGCGGGAAAAAATTTCCTGTGGACCTCCTGTCGGTGGTTTCAAAACCCAGGAAAACCGTCGATAACATCGAAATAGACGTTAAGGCAGGGACAGGAAACCATACCGATAAGATATTCACGGTCGCCGCAAAGCTTGGGAAAGACGGTATAGATGACCTCGTAAAGAACATACAGGACCCCGGAACGGATAAGATAGATGTGTTCCTGAAAAAGCCGGACGAGCCTTACCCCGTGAAGATCGATCTCTACGCGAAAAAGAAAGTGCGGAAAGAGGACCTTATCCCTCCCGCGGATTACCGCAACTATACATACCAGAAAGACGCGAAAGGGTTGTATCGGGCCGAGCCTATCGGCTACCCCGGTTCATGGGAGCTGGATTTTTCGGAAGGAATGGATCTAGTCACGCCGGGCAACTTGAACGCTTCTATTAACCGCTTGATCAAGTCCGTATCGACGGTGGCCGGAGAAAATGGGCTCATAGGGAAAAATACTTCAGGCCGGATCTATCTTATGTCCGATATGGATAGGTGCGGGGAAAGGCTCGCCGGGGGAAAATACTCGGAATATTCCGGCGATGGGATAAAGATATTCGTTAAAGAAATCGACGAAGGGAAAGAGATGGGAGTTTTCCTGTCGCCGGGTTATTTCAGTGCCAAGAGGGCGTATCAGCGCCAGCGCTTAGAGGAGGCGCTCGGTGGGGAAAAGAAGGAGCTGAACATTCCCGTCAAAGAAGAAGTCAAACCTGTCCCGACGGCGGGTTTCGTCGGGAGAAAGCCCAAAGTGCTCCTGTTCAACAATATCCAGGGCAAGTCTAAAGATGAAGATATCAAGTTCCCCGCTATCATGCTCGCGTCCGAGCTCAAGAAAAGGGGGATAGACATAACTATATCCGATTTCCCGGTAGCGCAATACTGCAGCCTGATAGAACAGAACGAACGGGGGGTATGGCCGAAGGGGAAGCCGGAATCGCTCTCGGACCTCGAGGCGGAACTGTCCGGTATGTTGGGTAAGGAGTATGACTTTATCGGGCTATCAATATACGGCGACACCATGAAGGAGGCCCGGATATTCACGCGGGAACTTAGAAATATCGACGAAAAGGCGGTAATAACGGTCGGCGGTCCGGAGGCGTCGTTATTGCCTGAGCATACCCTCGCGCATCTTCCCGACGTGCAATGTCTCGTCAGGGGTGAGGGGAACCTTATTTTTCCGGATATCGTGAACGCGTTCGTGAATTCCGGGAACCGGTTGATCGGCGAGACCCGAAGAGCCTTAAGCGGATATGAAGGTTTTTACCTGAGAGCGGGAGGTAAGGTCATTTCCTCGAACCTCTCTTCGCGGAACATACTGGGAAGGGGCGTATACCATGAGAAGAAAAAGTACAGGTACGAGGATATTGAGATCGATTTCTCGTTCATTAAAGACAAGAGCGACGTGCCGAGGTATCTGCGTTTGTCGACGGGGCTCGGCTGTCCCAGGGACTGTTATTTCTGCGGGCTGGTGCACGGGGACGCGGTAAGGCAATGGAGCCCGGGGAAGATAATAGCCGTCATGAAAAAATACGAGGAAAGGCTCATCGAGCTCGGGCTGGGTGATGACCTGTCGGCAGGGAAGTACGGCCTGTGTTTCGACGACGACGATTTCTTTATTAATAAAGAACGAGCGATGGATTTTCTCAGGATATATTCCGATCTGTCCCGGGAAAAAGAGATCCACCTCAAATGTCTATCCCTTCAGACCTCTCTTAAGACTTTTTTGAGGACGGGACCTGCCGGGGGATACGCCCCGGATACGCGGCTCATAGAGGCCATTAAAAAATGCGCCAACGTCTTTTTTATGGACCTCCCGAAATTAAGCATCGGCACGGACGCTTTTAACGATATTGAGATCGAACGCCTGAATAAAGGGAGGCCCGGCAGGGCTTATACCTTCCGGGATATACAGGGGGTCGTCCAGGAGCTCGATGCCGCCGGGATAGTTTGCAACCATTATCTTATTCTGACCCATCCGGAAACGACGAGCGGTGACATAACCCTTACTTTAAAGAATATCCTGGCCCTCATTAAAGATAATAAGACTTTCACGATATCCGACCTGAATTTCGGAGTGATCCCCCAGCAGTATGACAGGATATACCAGCGCCTGGTGGAAAACGGGGATCAGGCCCGGGCGAAGGGAACCTATTACTGGAAAGGGGATTTTTGGGAATATGAGCTGTTAGAGGGCGACGCGATCCTTCCCGCGTGGTTATCCCGCACCCCTGGGGCCGATGACCATAAGGAATTGAAAAAGTGCCTGGGCGATATTTACAGCTATACGCTTAGCTCCCGGCTGGGAGCGCTTACCGCGGTATCTGAAGAAGTGGAATATAAACGGGCCTTGGCCGGCCTTTACGGCTTTTACGTTAAGTATAGGATGCTCGATAGCTACCAGGCCCTCTGGGGCGTGACGGACGGGGTGCTGGGTCCATCGACCATATTGACCATGGAGAGGACATACCCGGAGTTCCTCAATTTCATGCTTATACAGAATAAGGGTAACGCGCTGGCATATAAGCAGCTCGAATCTGTTTACAATAAGATCGTCTCCGACGGGAATGAGTTTTCTCCCGAGGAATATGACGAGCTCTTGTGGCTGTTAGAGGTGATCATCGAGGGCAGATTCCTGATCGTGGAAGAAAAGCGGGCGCCTTACATGGAATTCAGAGAATTTCTGGCTGAGGAAAAACATAAAATGAATGAGAGAAGATCTCCTGACACAAAAAAACCAAGCAAAGAGGTCATTGATCCCCGAGAAAGGGGGCGCGCTACTAACACCGCGCTCTACAAAGAGGCTGATGGTTTAGTGGAAAAAATGAAGTCGGCTCGTGTGAACGGGCTCATGAACCTGCCCGCTATTATAGGTAAGTATCTTGAAAGCCTTCCCGGCGAAAAAGGCTTAAGGCCGATCAATATAGATGTGGACATATCTCTCTTTAGGGGAGGGGAGGAAAACCTGAAAGGGGATATGTCGGCGTGGGCGTCTCTCATGCTTCAATGCGCCCGGCTTTCGAACGTGAGCTTTACTTTCGATGTGCCTAACCCGCTTCATGACGGCAGCATGCCGGAGGCGATATCCGACATTCGGGAAAAGATCCCTTCAAAAATAAAAATTCTCGAAGAACTGAAGAGTGAAATATACGAACAGGCCGGGCCGAAAGGGATAGATCCGGAAAAATTCTTTTCCGAAAGGGTCAACGCGGCGAGACCCGGAGGGGTTGATATACCCATCTGCGATGGAATATGGCTTGAATGGCTGAGCGGGCTAGGGCTGGATAACCCGATAGGGGAAAACCAGTATCCTGTCGTTATAGACGTCGGGGATCCCGGTGATAGCATGAAAGTTCTCAATAACTACCAGGCGGCTCTTTCCATCGGCCTTGCCAAGGCGGCCCTTGCCATAGCAGCGGGTGAGAATGAAGGTCCGGGGCTAGGTTTCGAATACCTGGCTACTGAAGGGAATATCCTTAAAAAGATGAACGAGCTTTACAAACTCATACGGCCCGAGGTAGAAATAACGATGGACACGTTGCGCTACATGGTCAGTAAGAACGTCCGGACAAGGTTGAACCGCGCGATCGAGCTCTTCATTCCGCCGGTGATCAAGTGGTCCGGGTCCGTTGTCGAGGTTCGGGAGAAGGTGAATTTGTATCTTCAAGCAGCGTAAGGCCGGGAAAGACGCTGTAAAGATTTATTATGCTAACACCAGAAATTTCAGCATATTCTTCATTCCATAAGGCGACAACCGTAATATAATAAAAACTGCGACAGTTTGGATCATTGCAAACCTGCGGATGCCCGGAGGATTTAAAAAAAGATATTTCGAAAGATGTTGACATCTCGGAATAAGGACACTAGAATAGTGTCATTGCGTGTTTGAGCGACAAATAAAAAAGGGGGAGAGATGGGATTGGTAAGTTTAGCGGTCTTAATATTGGACATTGTGGCCATCGTGGATGCCGTTAAAAGCTCCATGGATTCGCCGTATATTGATAGCCCGATAAAGTCATACTCCTTACCCAACATACCGGAATGATACTTTATTTTTTACTCGGGAAGAAAAAAGCATAACAAAAATGGGAGGAGACGAATGACAAGTTCTAAAATTGGAAAAACGTTCTTAGCGCTATTGTTACTGGTATGCGCCGGCACGTTGTCTTACGCTTACGAAGTGCCTTATGACGATTCCAATGTCAGGTACTTCTATGTGTTCGGCACGGACGGCGACGTTCTGCAAGGCAAGGAAGACAGCCTTCAGGAGATCTTTATCGATGTTCCGGCTGACGCTCCCGGAGATGTGGTAATAAGCGTTTTCGATCCCAATACGGGGGGCATGGTAGACTGGAAAGTTCCGGGCGACGAGTGGGACACGAAATGCGAGTTTGCGGTATCGGGTTCCAAGCTTCTTGATAAAAAGGAATTCGGCGCCGAGCCGGAGTATGATAAACAGTACTATGATTTCGGCCCTTATAAGAAAGAAGACGGAGAAAAAATAGCCGCCGGTTACCGTTTTAAAGTCACGGTGAAAGGGTTGAGCGGACGCAACGAGAATCTCTTCAACCTGAAGATAAAACCCGCGGGAGCCGAGGCTTTCGTTAAGGATATGACTTTCAGGCTTCTCCCTCGCCAGGGTGATAAGATGTATTTCTATCCCGAAGTTCCGGCGGGTACTACCGGCGTAACGGTCGAGAACTACGACCTCGACGTCGACGGCGGGCATAGCGTGCTGGCGGTTTCCGCGCTGGCAAAGAGATACCCCATAAACGATTCGGAAAGCGGTCAGTGGAGTTCGACCGAAGTGCCGGTATCCGTTTCCGAAGGAGGGAGGCTGGTATATACCGTTACAAAAGCGACACAGACCTATGCCAACGCCGGAGTAAGGTTCAAGGACGCCCAAGGGAATGTTCTGCCGATATATTTCAAAAAAGGGAAACCGGCCGTACCGAAAGAAGCGCCTAAGGCTGAGCCCGTGAAAGCGGCCGCACCAGCGCCCGCTCCGAAAAAAGCGGCTCCGGCTCCCGTAAAGGTACCGGACCTTAAATGCAATAAGTACACCTTCGACGCGACAAGCTCTTACGACGTCGACAGGCAGAAGCTCTCTTATCTCTGGGATTTCGGCGACGGGCAGACCAGCACCGAGCCCGTAGTGACTCACGTTTACGCGAAAGGCGGAGAATACAACGTAAGGCTTACCGTCGTAGATGATTCCGGACTCCCGTGCGATTCCGGGTCGACCAGTCAGAAAATAGTGGTGAACACGCCTCCCGCGGCTTCTTTCGCGGCTCCCGAGAAATCATGCGCGGGCGACGCTGTAAGGTTGGACGCCAGCGCGACGACGGACGACAATCCGGCTAATCTCACATACAACTGGAATTTCGGGGACGGTGAGAAGGGCGAAGGGAAAACGGTGACCCATACTTACGCGAAGGGCGGAAAATATAATGTGTGTCTTACGGTCAACGACAATTCCGGCACGGAATGCAGCGTAGACGCGGTACAGAAACAGGTACTTGTGAATACGGCTCCCGTGGCGGACGCTGGCGGGGATATTTCGAGATGCCTGAGAGCCAATGAGACCGAGTACACGGTTTCATTGAGCGGGTCCGGTTCAAGGGACGCGGACGGCGATACCCTCGAATATATCTGGGATTTCGGCGACGGATCTACCGGTAACGGGAAAGACGTGACCCATACATACTCAAGAGGCGGCAACTACACGGCGAGGCTCACGGTCGACGACGGCTCGGGCCTTTCCTGCTCGAGGAGCATGGACAGCATCAAGATCGATCTCAATAAACAGCCTTTGGCCGCGGCGGGCGACGATATGGATATCTGCACCGGCGAAACGGTCAGTTTTGACGGCACCAAGTCGGTTGCTGACGGCGGAAGCGCTACCTACCAGTGGTCGTTCGGCGACGGAACAACGGCGACCGGCCCGAAGGTCACCCATACATACGATAAGAGCGGGAAATACGTGGTCAACCTTACCGTCGACGACGGAAAGGCGACGGCCTGCTCATCCGCTACGGACTCGCTTCACGTGATGGTGAACGGCAAGCCGTCGGCCTCTATAGCCGATGTGGAAGATACCTGCGCGGGAAGAAAAGTCTCCTTCGACGCTTCCGCTTCAAAAGACGAGGACGGGGACGGACTAACCTACAGCTGGGATTTCGGCGACGGCGTCAGGGAATCGACCGGAGCTAAAACCAGCCATGTTTACGAGAAAGGCGGCACGTATTATGTGACCGTTACCGTGGATGACGGGAAGAATTCGAAATGTTCGTCTTCGATAGACTCGGTAAGGGTTAAGGTAAATACGCCTCCGAGTGTTGAGTTCCTGCATATACCGGCATGTTGCGTGGATATGGACCAGAAATTCGACGCTTCCGCGACGAACGACCCCGACGGAGATACGCTGAGCTATAGGTGGGATTTCGGCGACGGCTCGACGGGTGAAGGCGTGAAGGTATCGCATGCTTATACTGAACCCGGCAAATATAAGGTCGTGCTTACCGTAGACGACGCCTCCGGCGCGGAGTGCAGTCAGAATACCTCATGCTCGACTGTGACGGTGTTCGGCAAGCCTGTTCCGGTGATCAAGATAAAGTAGTGGGATAGAAATAGTTAAAACAACAGGGCTCTCCCGTAGGGAGGGCCCTGTCGCTTAGTGGGGATAATTGTCGCCATTTGCCTGATGAAAACTGGCGCAGAAAAAATAGGAATAGTAGGCGCGGACCCCTGTGTCCGCGCGTAAAATTTTACCCCGGCGCGGGGGCCGGGGTGTACTATTTCTATTTTGTATTTATCCAAAACGGCCAGTAAACAAGGGTACTCTATGCTAATAAAAACAGTTATATCGTTTCTGATAATAGTCTTTGCAGGCGATACACTGTCTGTCTCAGAAAACGTGATGAAAGACTCCGCGCTTTCGCCCCTGCCGGCCACATGGTATATGGGTGCGGTAAAGAAAGGCGGGATGAAGACAAAAACGTTCTATTTGAAGAATACCGGTAAAGAAAAAATAACCGTAACAAATATCCGCACCTGCTGCGGTTATTTGATGGACCTGGACCCCTGGGAGCTTGAACCGGGCCGGAGAGCGAAAGCCACGGTCACCTGCGACGCCGGAAGGAAGTCTTTAGGCGAGGACGAGAAGAAGATAACGATCGTTATCCAGGACCCATCCGAGAGAGAGATACTTATCCCCGTGAGAGCCACTGTCGTAAAGTGAGTATATTTGTTCCGAAGCAAGCGGTGTCAGGCCTCCCCATTAGACAAAATTAGTAAACAATGTCCAATGGGGAGGCCTGACACCTTCTACGTGACACCTTCTACGTTGCCTGGTCGCCACCAGTTGTAATTATCTAGTTTGCCCGGAACGGCAATATCGGCTATAATTGTGCCATGAAGGAAACTCTGTCTGTAGTACTTATCGTGAAGAACGAGGAAGACAAGCTCGGGCGGTGCCTTGAAAGCGTCAAATGGGCGGACGAGATAGTCGTAGTAGACGACATGAGCACTGACGGGACTCCCGGGATAGCATCTTCGTACGGCGCAAGGATCATAAGGAACTCATCCGGCGGGAATTTTGACAGGCAGCGGAACCTCGGCATCCAAGGTTCAACCTCGGATTGGATACTCCAGATGGACGCCGACGAGATAGTCCCTGCCGAACTCAAGGATGAAATAACATCTATTCTTAAAAATAATTCTTCCTACGCGGCGTTTAAGTTAAGGAGGAAGAATTATTTTTTGGGGCATTTAATGAGGTATGGGGGCTGGTCCAACGAGTATTCCGTTAAGCTATTCAGAAAAGGGAAAGCCGGATATGTGGGGAAGAGCGTTCACGAAACGCTCAAAGTTGAAGGTGAAACAGGTGTTTTGGCCGCCGCTATCGAACACTATCCATTCAGGAATATTTCAGAGTTCCTAGAGAGGCAGAATTTTTATACTTCAGTTGAATGCAGGGTAATGCTGGAAGAAAAAGCGAGGATCCCGGATAAGGACATAATGTACAACATAAAGGTAAAACCCGTTAAGCTATTCTGGAAAGCTTATGTTAAAAAACAGGGTTTCAGGGAAGGATTTTACGGGTTCGTATTCTCGCTTCTTTTTGCCTGGGTCCATTACCTCAGATGGGTCAAGTACTGGGAAGCCGTAAATAATGGGCAGGGAGCGTCATGTTGAGCGTTAAGGATATGGCGAGGATAGCCTGCTACGCCTTTAAGCCCGATATAGTCACCGGAGGATACGTTAAGCTCGAGGTTTCGGCCAACTGCAACGCCAGGTGCGCCTGGTGCTGGATGTTCAATTCCGATACTAAACCCCACGGGCTTATAAAGGTCGAGGACGTCGAAAAGTTCGTCGCTTTGAACCGGGCCCACTTTATCGCCCATAAGACAGGCATAATGCCGTTCTTTAACGGGGAGTGCCTGATACACCCGCGCATATTCGATATATTGGATATTATCGTCGCCAGCGGTATAAGGCTTAAGGACATCGATACAAATCTTGGGATGAAAATAGATATCCCGAAACTCCTTTCATATCCCTTTAAGCATATTCGGGTCAATATCGGCGGATTGACAAAAGAAGTGCATGAAAGGATGATGGGGACGGATTTCGGCCTTGTCACGGATAACTTGAGGAAAGCTTTCAATATAGCACCGCGGCGGATGTTCGTGAAAATGGTGGTAACCAAGGACAATTTCGCCCAGATAGGGGGCATGGACGAATTCATGAAAAGCCTGGGCGGGCTCCCGGAGAATAAGATAATAGCCGATACCGGTTTTGCCTTGCCCGCTATGGCAAGCGATAAGGATATCAGAGGATTTTTCGATTCGGTAGTTTCTCCTAATATTGACAGATACCTCAAATTCGATTATGACCTAAGTAAGGATAGATATGGGATTAAAGCCAGGGAGAAGGGATGCCATTTTATCCTCAACTGTATCACCTATAACGGCAAACTCACCATATGCTGCCAGGACCAGCTGGGCAAGCTCGATCTCGGCAACGCCTTCCAAACCCCTCTATACGAGCTAATATCGACCGACGAGTATAAAAATGCGATATTGAAAGCGAAAAGTATGGGTTTTGATTTCTGTGCAGAGTGTAATTAGTTCAGACTCAGACTGTGTTGCAATAATATTTTTAAACAAACTGGCCGTCATTGCGGGGAGCCGAAGGCGACGAAGCAATCTCTACGCACAGCAGACACTGTTCATAAATACAAGTAAATCAATACCTTATGATATAAATCCGGGTGCATTATACCCACCCATTTGTTCCATTGTCAACTCGAATCATGTTAAGCCTCTAAATATTTGATATTTACAAATAATTAGGCATACTAAAAGTATAATAATAATATATAATTGTCACATTTATAAGGGATTTTTATGTCTACTTTTTTAAAAAGATTAGTTTCTGTGATTACGCTCACGGCGTTCATTCTTACGAGCGCCTGGCCTTGGGATCTATTTATTGAGAAGGCACATGCCCAAAGGCCGGGGTTGAATAACTTCAATTACAGCGAACTTGCCGAAAAAACGGGTATTATCAGAGAGGTTTTGACCGTCGATGGTTTCGAAATGCCCTCGACTTATTGCGAAATAAAGGATACTTTCGAAACGGCTTCCGCAGCAAAAGAAACGTTGCATTCCGATGATATAGCCATCATTCACATCCAGGACGCCCATTGCGATTATGCCGCCCAGCTCCGAATAAGTTCAATGCTAGAGTATCTGAACAAAAAATACGGGGTGGACAGGGTGTATATGGAAGGGGGAGCGGGTGAGTATGACCTCTCGGTATTCAATACAACGGATAACGGAAAAATAAAACAGGCGGTCGCGGAGAATTTCATGAAGAACGGCGAGCTTTCGGGGGCCGAATACTACGCCGTCACTAATCCCGGTAAAGTCACACTTAGGGGTATCGAATATCCTGACCTGTACATGAAGAACCTCAACGCTTATAGGGACATACTGCCCTATAGAAATGACGCTAGGCGGGCGCTTGACGCTTTCTATGCCGGGCTTGAGGGTATCAAAGAAGCATTCTTGAACGGGAAGCTGATCGGACTATATGAGAAATACAGGTCGTACCAGTCGGGGAAGATAGGGCTGGAAGAGTATTTCAGGTATTTGCCGGGCATAATGGATGACGCGTCACTGGTCGGGCGTTTTCCGAATATGGCAAAACTGCGTGATGTTATAACTCTTGAGGACGGGATAGATTTTAAGAAAGCCGAAGCCGAAAGGGACATGATAATAAAGGAGCTCGAGAAAAAACTGTCTTTAAAAGAGATAGAGGAGCTATTGGTCAAATTCGCCGATTTCAAGTCCGGGAACATAGACGATAAGGATTTCTACGGGTATTTACTCAGGAAGGCGGACTGCATATGCCTGGATCTCGTGGGATATCCGAACATTGAGAAATATTCTGAGTATATCGCGAAATACCGCGCGATAAACAACCCGGCATTATTCGAAGAGATAGAGAACGCGGCGTCGGATACGTGGAATAGGTGTTCGGAGAAGCCTGGGGAAAAAGAGTATTTCAGGTGGTTCAAGTGGCTGGGGATGATAGAGAGCGCCGTTAACGCCAAGCTCACTAAAAAAGACCATGACAGCATAATGTCGAGTAAAAAGGATATGGACCTCACGGGCCTCGACGGGTTCATAGCGCTCCATGGCGGGAAGGGAGTAGAGGCCGGGGATATCGCGAACCTGCAAAAGTATCTGGCCGGCATGGAAAAGTTCTACGCATGCTCATTCGAGCGCGATAAAGCTTTCATATACAACCTCGAGTCCGATATCGAGGGTATTAGCGACGAGAAGAGGCGTGAAACAAAGGCCGTTGTGCTCATAACCGGAGGGTTCCACGCGGATAATCTAGCGAGCCTCATGAGGGAGAAAGGCATCCCGTACATAAGCCTAATGCCCAAGTTCACGAGCGACCCCGATATCCCGAACCCGTATTACGAGATATTGGGCGGAGGATTTTCGGACGAGTTCATGAAATTCGCGAAGGTTTTGGGGATGGGAACGTCGACGATAGCGATTGCCGACTTCGGCTCGAGCCTGGCGCGGGCGGCGAGGGGGAACGAGGCGGACCTGCTTGAGATAAAAGCGTGGCTGGAAATAAGGTCCCGCGAGCTTGGCGGGGTAAGGGTCGCTTCTGGCGGGAGGGACTGGTATTTCGATATCGGCGGCAGCGGGGATGTTGAGACAGTGGACCCGGCGGCGCGGGATGTTTCAGGTTTTGTCGAGATCGACGCTACCTCTCTCTCTACGGCTCTGCTTGCTAAGGCAGAAACCGGCAAAGCCACTCCCGGAGTGGGACATGGTCAGGCGGCGCGGTCGGTGGCGGCGAATTGGGATGTGCTGTTCGATAACCCGTCATTGGGATGGACGAATAAAATTTCGCGGTTGATATTTCTCCCATCGACGGTTTTTCACGAGCTGGGGCATTTCTTCGCCGCAATAGCGGTATGGGTGTTTTCACCTATATTGGAACGGATGGGTATGATAAGAGTGAATATAGAGGACAAGCCAGGCTTTATGAACCCGATCAAACGGCTGGGGTATGGGAATGATCTGGCTCAATTCCTTCTTGATATACTCTATCGCGGTAATTTGTTCGGAGTTACAGGGGTAGCGAAGGAATTGGGTGGTGTAGCTGGAAACTGGGCGGCTGTTGGGGTATTCGGAGCCATCGCCATAGTCAGAGCGGTGTGGGGCTCTTCATGTCTCGATCCGTGGGTTATAATTACGGGCTATATAGGAATTATCAATGTGCTGTCGATAGGGTTTGAAGAATACGCTAAGGAAAAAGGGACGGGAGACCTGGCGTATTTTGGCGAACATGAGGTCTATAAAAGATTAAGGCCGGAGTTCGTTTCAGGGATGGTCAAAAGTCAAAAAGGTATCGTAATAGAAAGGATAAAAAGAATTTTCCATGGTTACGGGTATTCGTCAAAAACGCTGGTTGAGTTCATTAATAAATTAGATGGCGCATGTTCCGACCACAATGAGGCCTTTAAAAGGATCGGAACGCTCAATAACATGATGGTTGAGACCGTTGAGGTTTTAGCGGGATCCGGCGTTTACTGGAAAAGGTCGGTAGACTTTTTTTTGAGCGCGGCGCTGGACGTTGGTAAAATTCAAGACCTGGAACAATTCTGTAGAATAGCCGGATGGCTTGCAAGGGCTGGCGTACCGTTCGAAGTGATGGAGCGGTATTTCAGGGAAGAGATCGAGTCGCCGCGAGATATAATTATGGCATGGAAAGTATTTGATGAACTTGAGAAGAACGCCTCTCGGCCTTTCCAGGTCTTTCATGATCCGAGGGATATCGGATGTGCCGAGGAGAGGACCAAATATATATTTTTAGAACTGCCCGGAATAATGCACCTGTCCAGGCAAAATGTGATTGAGGCGCTAGAACCTGCAAAAACCAGGGCTGAGGACGTAATCATGGGCCTTGAAGAATTGAAAAGATTCAGGAAACAGCACGAGGACCGGTTCTTCGATAGCCCGGGTCCGGATTTCATGAAAAAAGTGGCGAAGGAGGTAAAAAGAGGATCTACTAGAGAAAAATATTTTCTCATGCAGATGTTCAACGGGCTGTGGGATAAGGCGGATGAATTGTCCGGTGACCCGGCAAAGTTAAGGGCGCTGCTTGATGGGGTCTTCAATGTTTATGGCTCTATGGGTGAAAAGATAAGGTTTGATCGTAACATGTATTTCTTAAATCATTTCTTCAGCCAGCTGGAAAAAGGCTATGGGCAAGCGTCGGATGATGAGGTAAAGCTGAGAGCGAAAGTAGAGAGGATGATAAAGACCCTGGCAGGAAGAGGATATTTCGATCCGGGCTCGGCGAAATTCTTTCCGGAAGTGTTCAATATACAGATCATCTCCGAGATCATCCTGGATTTTGGCAAGCACGCCCCCGAAGCGCTCGACATCTACATGTTCTTTATAGAGAAGGGCATGGTCGATACCGTGCCTCACCAACAGAGCATCCTCCCCTTGATGCGCCGTCTGGCCTTTGTTACGCCTATGGACGACATTAATGCCGGGGCCCTCACTAAGCTCCGTGAATTTCTTGAATCCTGGGTGGGGCTTGACAAGGCAAGGGCCGATGGCACTTACTATATGGAGCTCCTGGAGAGGCTTTTTGGGTCATGCCGGATGAGCTATATCTATATGCTTGAAAAGGCGGCTAGGGCCATGGGAAACGAGTTCAATATAAATACCTGGTTAGATCTTAAGGAGATAGATGAAGTCTATTATAACTTAGGCCCGGTATTTCGGGAGACTAGGGAGCGTGTCAGTGAAACCGTCGAGTATCTGGTCGGTAACGGATGCGTGAGAACAGATGAAGGCCTTAAAGAGCTGGTCTTGTTGCTTAAGCCCATAACCTTCGAAACGAAGATGGAAACTATTCCAAGGGATATCTTCAACGAGATCGTTTTTGGATATATCCGCGCTCTGGCGGTAAATCCCGATAATTACGGGAAGTTCATAGAGCTGATGAAGTCGGTGAAAATGGGCCATAAGGTAAGCGCGGGTTTAAAGGAGGCCTTAACCGTCTGCATCGATGATGTTATTGAGCGGGAAGCGGATCCTGTATGTCTGGATCCGGGTACCGTCATGTATATTGAGCGGGCACTGGTGGGTAAGACATCCGATCTGCTCAAGCTGGACTGGCAAGAGCAGAAACGCCTCGAAGAAAAATATAAGATCATGCTTAAACTCCACGTCCTTATGGTCGCCATGAAAGGGGAGGCTTTAACTGAAGACGAACTTATAATATTTTGCGCGGCAGGAAAAGCCTTCATGTATAAAGGAGGGACTATCCACATGGTCTTCAATGCGCTGAAACAGGCCCAAGGTCCTGGAAAACTGGCTAAATTGATCTTTGACCGTGAAATGGGTATGCCGAGTTATCGGGCATATGTCCATATGAAAAAGCGTTTCAAAGGAACTGAGCTCGAAAATGAATTCGACGACTGTTTTATACAAAAAATGGATAATATCAAGAATCTGGCGTTAAGAAAAATTGTCTATAAGGAAGCGATGTCCGTTCTGGTGAAAAGCTTTGATATCGGATTTATGGCCAAAGGGAATTGCGAGGAATTAAGGGAGCTCATAAACTGCGTCATCGATAAGATCTCCGGCGATCCCGATATGGGTAAAGTAAAACAAGACATGGAAGCGAAAATTAAACAAATGTTCGGGAACTCATTTGAGAATATAACCCTGGCTAAGAACGCCATCGACAGTTTTACGGCTTTACCGCCGAATTATGTGACCATGTTAATGGCAACGAAAAATGAGGTATTCGGGTCCTATTTGGATGTTTTGAGAAAAGCCTATGAAAAAGGGTACTACACGGAAGGGCAGTTCGGAGCATGGGGGACGTTGATAATTGAAATTCTTGACGGCGCCATCGCGGGTGTGCTTGATCATGAGTTAAAGAAAAATCGGATCGGGAAAGCCGCGGACGCTTTAATGGGTATTTACGCGTGCAATAAAGAAATGTTCCGGGAGCCCGAGAAGTACGCGGAGCTCAGGGACCGGATCAAGGCACTGTTCGGGAAATTATCCGGATCGGGTGAGTATGATCTGATCACGGCTTTGGGCCAGGCGGGGTTCATGTCCGCGGAGAACATAACGTTCCTCATCGATAATTTTTCGGATATAAATAAATGCAAGGAAAAAATAGAGCAAAGGATCATGACCATGAAAGCCGGCGGCGAGATCCGGGAGAATATAACCAACGAAATAATGGAGCATCTCTTTAGCCGGTTCCCGGGGAAGATGGGGATGACGATCACGCGGATCTTAAAGGATCTCGATGATGACAATAGCTTCAGGGAAAAGTTCGATATCTTGTATGACAGTTACCTCGAAGACGAACTGTACGAGAGGCTTAAAGCCTCGCCGGGGTCGAGTGTTTATGATCACGCGCGCGCGGTGGAAAAACTGGCTTTAATAAAATCCGGCGCGAAATTGAGTGCGGGCGGGTATATATGCGATATGTTCTCAGTGATATTGGATAAGATCAACGAGGATAAGAGCGGAGAGCTAGCCCGTAAAATACTGGGCGTCAGCTTCGACGGTGAAAACGTGATATTTATCGATAGCGGCCTCGAAAGGCTTGAGGAGCTGATCAAAATGTGCGAGAGATCCTCGGATAGTACGTTCAAGACATTTAGTATAGGCTTAACGGAAGTGATATACAGGTATTTGGCAAATACGGTCAATGTTGAAGACGCCGGAAGCCTCGGGCAACTCAACGTCGACCTTTTATGCTCCGCGATATGTTTCCGGGACAGGATGTGGGACGATACCCTTGACACCCTATTCCCGGCGATATTCTCTTCGGGGTATATGGCCGAAGATCAGATCCCCGCCATAAAGAGGTTTGTCAGGACATTGAGCTATAACCGTGAAAACGCGGCAAGCCGTTTGGAGGTCTCGAAAGCTATCGGGGAATTATCCGGTACCCCCATCGGCCGGAAGATGCTGGACTATGACCTCTTTTCGCGCATGGCCGTGTCGGCGGAAGAAACGGTGATCGGCGAGGGAAGGTTAGGCGCGGTGAGGGTCTATTTAGAAATATTCAAGGCGATATCGGCGGGGAAAGCTCCCGAGGAGCTGGCTGACCCTGAATTATACAGATGCCTTACAGACGATGCGGATCAGATATCCGAGCTCGGGACGCCGCTCGTGACCTTGAACTTTATGGCGCTTGCTAAAGCTTTTGAAAGGGGTCTGGTGGATGAGAATAACTTCGGGGTTTTCATGGATGTCATAAAGTTGGCGTCTGATCTATTTAAGCATGCCCCCTCTGTTAAGGATGGCTCCCCAGATGACAAGGGCCTGTTTCATAAGATCATCAATGATCTTATCGATAAAGCCGGGAAAGATGACATCGAAAAAATACGGGCCTTGGTCGTGAAAACCTCGGTGCTCGTGGAAGCGCTGAGTTTTAAGGCGAACGATGGAAGGGACGCAATAGGCACCTTAAAAGACGCAGTGGAAGTTGGATCGCTTACTTTCGAGAATATCGGGGAATGGACGGACCTTGTCGGGGCGATAACCGGGAACAATGAAAAACGAGTGGAAATATTGGAGACGTTACGAAAATTCGCCGTAGCCGTGAAAAACCGGGTCGAAGAGGCCGACCAAACGCTCAAGGTCTCGCCGCGAGTCCTTTCTCCGGTCCTCATTAAAGCTATAGTGGAAAAACACTCCGCGACATCGGATAAGCGATCGTTAAGCATGGCCTTTAAAGCGCTCATGGTCCTCAATGGCGACGGTGGGAACGAAGATAAGGAGAAGGAGATTGCCGCAGATTTCGAAAGGAAATACGAGAGCTCGAAAGGTTTCCAAGAGTCAGTCGGGCCAGGCGGGGCTTTTCTCGCCGCGTCCCAAAAATATTTTCCGGTTAGTATGAGCCGCCCGGACGGAATGACTATGATACTCCAGCGGTGCGGTTATAGAACTCTCGGCGGTTTGAGGTTGTATCGGGAGATAAGAGAGGCTCTCAGGCTGGCTGGTCGAACGGACCTCGAGAAAATGATAGGAGATGAGTTCCTGTTGGACCTGGCGGATAAAGCCAAGGGGCATATTTCTCATCCGTTGAAGTTCATCCTGCATCTCGCTTACCGGCCTTTAAATGAAGGACTGGAGGAAAAAGATATGGTTAAATTCATATCTTTGGCCGGGACTGTCACCAAAATGGCGCTTAAGGGCGAGAACGATATCAAGCGATCGGAAAAAAGCATTGAATACGGTTTTTGGATTTTGTACAGAATGCTTACGAATAATGTGATCAACCGCGATAACCTGGACCTGGTGAACGATCTGTTCACGGCCGCGGACAATAATAAGTTGAGCAGGGATTCGTTCCCGGTCATTGATAACATGGTCGAACGGAAAATGCTCGGAGCCGATAATGTCGGGACTATGGCGAAACTCTTCGGGATGAATAGCGGTGTTCTGTCAAAAGTCAACTTGACGACCATGAGAGCCGGCCTGGACGGGTCCAAGATGGGGATGTTCAGCCAGGAATTCATGGGTATTCTGATAGACAAGTTCCCGGATAAATTCGAAGAGATATGGAAACAAACTGAGGCCATAATTGACTCCGCCCATGGGGTGAACGCCGAGGCGGGAAAGAACATGGACCCGAGCCTCGGGGATATGGATTTTATCCTGGGGATATTAAAAAAAATGTCGGTTATCGCGGACATGAAGCCTTCAAACACAGTGGGATCCAAGGCGGGCGAGATGGCGTTAATGATGCTGGAGACTATGTCTGCTCTGGGGAGGACCGGAGCCCTGAACAACGGGAATATAGAGTATTTCGGCAAGATCATCGAAAACCTGATGCGGGTAGGCGATAAGAACGCTATGATACAGAGCTTTAACTCACTGGCATTATATGTGAAGACGGTCGAAGCGGCTTGTACCCCGGGGGGAAGCGCCAAGGCTATGATATCGCCTGAGGGGTTGGCGGGTTTTACGGGTCGCGACGACTTTAACCAGCCTGGATATCTTGATATTCTAACCAAAATATTCAACGAGTGGAAAGGTGAGTTCCCGGCCAATATCCTGGGCCAGCTTACCGGTAATGTTAATCTGGTGAGCAACTACTATAATGGGAAAAGACCCGTAAAGCCCAGAGTGGATGACTATATACAAATCGTGATCGAAAGGAGTTCGGACGGATATGTTCTGGACGCTATTAAATATCTTACCGAGACAGAAAGAGATCTTGACGATTCGGTATATGGCGATTATTTACGTCCGGAAGAGGTTCCAACTATCCATCAGGTAAAAGAGGAATTACGGTCAAAAGGGATAGAAGCCTTATGCGACGGTATTACATGCTCACGTGAAAAACCTCTCTCCTGGATGAATTCCGTCTACGCTTATCTCAAGCTTATGAAAGAAGTGCCAAAGGCGAGGGGAATAACTTTCACCGAGTTCTGGAAGGTCGTCGCGAACAAGGACGCTAAGAGCCCGTCGAGAGAGCTTATCGAGACTTTCATCTTCGAAAAATTCTATATAGCGGAGGATGAAACCCCGCCTGATATACAGGAACAGATCATGGCTCTCAGTATCAACCTGAAGAACGAGATGCAGCGGCTTTACAAGAAAATAAACCGCAAGGAACTCCCGCCGACGACTTTCAGGGAAATACGCATGTTCAATGTGCACTTTTCAGAGCATTATCCCCGGGAAAAGGAAAAAGGGAACATAGTGAGGTTGTTTGTTCTCACGGCCCATAACATTTACGGAAGGCTTATCGTGGACAAAGAGACGAGAGAGGCCTTCCTTGACGGGCTCCTCAGGGCGATAAACCAGGGCGATACCCTTTTGGGTATAGCCCAGATGCAGGTTGAATCCGAGATCTTCAAGGACCCGGGGAGGTTCAGGGAACTTGTCGATAAAACCATATCGTACGCCCATTATAAGGACATAAATCCCGCTCTGCCTGGGCCGGGCGAGGATGTGCCCGCAAAAAGGAAAATAAGGGCTCTTATCGAACGGGCCAGCCAGGTATCAAATTCGCTGCTACTTATGCTCGGCGGGAACAGGGTGATGTTCCGTGACGTGATAAACGATATGTACGGAGAAAAGGATAAAGAGGTTATAGAACTTTCGATGAACGGGTTCACGAGGAGAAGGGAGCTATTCGGAATGTACGTGCCTAGCCAGAAGATGGATGAGGAGGAGATCTCGCGGTACGTAGATCATGCTCCGGATGAAAAGATCGAAGAAGCCTTAAAAGCGGTATGCGATATAGACGCGCGGATAGCGGCGCTTGATCTCGAGATCTCGAAAGTCGACGCCATGGATCCCGAGCGGGAGACAATAGTGGACCGCCTGAATGAGGAGAAGAGGATACTCAACCGTTTTCACGACGACTGGGATAAGGATGGCGGCGCTAAGGAGCGCTCCACGGCAAGGTGGGCGGTAGCCATGTACCTGAAACACGGGGATAAATGGAGAGATTTCTTCAAGTGGGAGGACGGAGTGATCTCGAAACTTGCCCGTAAGGCCAAAGCGGATCCGGGGCGGAAATTCTTCATAGTGTTCAACAACATCGAGGTATGCCCGCCATGGGTAAGGGTGCTCCTGAACCCGGTCCTTTGGGAAAAGAGTGTTGCTGTTCCCGTAACCGGCGAGGAGCTCGGGATACCCCAAAACCTGAACATGATATTCACCATGGATAAAGACGCTGACCTCAAAGACCCGTCTTTCATGGACAGGCATCTCGTGCATGTGCCGGAAGGCGTCGACGATATAGACGAGCTCGGTTACCTGGCCTCTAAAGCTGTCGATCCCGCCGGTATATCCGGATTGAGCCCTCAGGCGGTCGCTAAACTGAAAGAGAAATTCGATAAGGTGAGAAAACTCGAGTTGTCCGAAGACGCCGGTGTGGGGCTTATCGACTTGATCGAGATAGCCAAGAGGGTAAAGGGGCTCATGAACGACGGGGCGAAACTCGGCGAGGACGAACTTATAGAGCGGGAAACCTACAATTATTTCCACTTGAGGCTTAAGAACAGGCACGACAGGGAAAAACTGAAAGAAGCGGTGATCCCGGGCGCGGATATCAATTCGCCTTTAATGAAACCCGCCCTGTCCATAGATATGCAAACGAGGACGATAGATTTTGACGGTGCCAGGGTCAATATGTCAGGTAAGTTCTATGAGTTCTGCCGGAGCCGGACCGATCTAAAAACTGATGACGCCCGGATACACGGGTTCTCGGGCTACATAGTGCAGGAACTCGAGAAAAGGATGTTCGCGCAGATAGCGCGCGCGTACAAGTACGCCAATAAAGCCATGCAGATAGAAGGCCCTTCGGGTGAAGGTAAGACAGAGATCGGAAAAATATTCGCGCTTGTCACGGAGATAGATAACAAAGTCAATGAGAAGCTTGTTTCCGTCGAGACGGACCTCTCTGAATTCCGGGGGCAGGTGAGGCCTACCCGGAGGGGCGGCCAGTATTATCTCTACGAGCCGGAATATGTAAGGGACTTCCAGACCCCTGGGCATCTCTTCCTCATGAATGAGATAAACACGAACGCCGACAGCGCTTTGTATCACTGGTTATACCCTGAAATATCGGGAAGCCGTTATAAGTGTCTTGCCGAATACGCCGGGGAAGGCGATGTTATAGCCAAAAGGCTGGCCATAGACCAGAATAACCTGTGGCTTTTTACGGTCAACCCGGACACTATGGACGGACGCGTACCCCTTCCGCGAAGCATAGCGTGTCACCTCCCCGTATTTTACATGGCTACCGACGACGAAGACATACCGGCGTTCACCGAAAAGATCCTCGCCGGCGAGATCAAGGATATATCCCGCCTCGCCCATGACATGAAGAGTTACGTGGAGATATTGAGCAGCCTTTACATAGCGGTAAGGTCCGAGAAATTGAAGAACAATATGGAGTCGCCGCAGGATATAACTAAAAGAAGCATAATCGACGCCGCTAACGAGATGAACGAACTGCTTAAAAATAAGAGGAAGCTGTCCGGACGGGCAGTATTCAGGATGGCTGTCGAGAAATGTTTTATCAATAAATGGAAATCGGATAAGGATAAGTTTATCGTGAGGGAACTTGCCGAAAAAATAACGAAAGAGATGCTGGAAGAGGAAAAGGTCTTCGAGCGTGAGATAAAACCTGAGGAATATGACGAGATGGTTAAAGACGGCGTTAAAAGCCCCGCTGACGGCCGTTTCAGGCCAAGGATGTTCTTTGTGGATACGGCCACGAGGGATAGCGTCTCTTTCGAGAGAGAGATAGCGGGCCTCGCGGAAGGGGCGAAAACCCACGATATCATAATAAGTTTCGCGCACGGTAAAAGGCGGCTTATCGGCGGGTTCGTCCCTTCGGATGAGGATGAGATTTTCGAGGAGGCTTTAAAGCCTTTGAACGCTATCTCGCGGAAATTCCGAGGGGGTTTGGGTATTATTCCCGAGCTCATATTCGAGGCGAGGATGGACCCCTGGCGGAAGCATTGCGGCGTTTTCCATAATTACAACGACCTGAACCCCAAAGTCGCGCCTATGCTGAACGGGTTCCTTCAGACAGGCAAACTGGAGACCATAGAGAACTATGTCGACGAAGGAGCGGCTGAAGAGCTTTTAAAGTCGTTCCGGGACAGCTGGGAAACTCTTTTAAGCCAGAGGGATATCCCCCGATGGATAAAGAACGCGCTTCCATCGGAATATCCGCTCGAAGAAGGAGCCTTTAACAAAACTCTTTCGGATATAGGAGTGGACCTGGCCAAATGGTTCTATTCGAGCGCTCCGGCAAACCTCGACATAATCGCCGTATGCTCGTCGGTCGATGACGTGAACATCGGGTCCAGGCTGGGAGCGGCGGAATTCGACAGGTTCAGGGCTACGAACATATCGAGGGCTCTTGACGATAAGATCGTCATGGAGTACATCGATAAAAATATCCCGGTATCCCAGAGATCCGCGAAAGAACTTATCCTCGGCCGCGCCCTCGAGTGTTTCACGCTGCATAACGATCCGGAAATGCTGTCGAAATATGACGACCGGCCGATCATGTCGATAAAAGACCTGGAAGCGTACGTCAACGTGTTGAAGGATATAGCCGGAGGCGGGCTAAGAGGGGATGAGTTCGAAAAAGCGGTCAACGACGCCGCGTATTATACAATGGGTATAAGTCTCCGTCCCGAACAGCGTGGAAAACTTAAGTTCGTATACGATAAGGAAGGCCTCCGAAAAGAGATACCGTCCCGGGGCGGGGCGTTAAGCCTTACGGAAAACCTCGCGCTGCAGCTCAAGTTGATGGGGCTGGCGCGCGCTAATAATAAAGCCGATAATTTCATGCCGGTCATATTCGAAGGCGAGCCCGGTGGAGGTAAGACCGCCGCCTGCGAGGAGTTCGCGAAGCGGGAAGGCTTACCGATATATAAGGCCCTCATGTACCAGGATATAGATATAGGGGAGTTCCTGGGGAGAACCTCTAAAAAAGGCGAGAAGTTCGTGCTGACGACTACCGAGAAAGAGAAAATGGGAGACAAGCAAAGTTTTATACTGGATTTCCTCCGGGCCTATACGGAAGGAGGGGTGTTCCTTCTGGACGAAGGGGCCATGGGTTACGGGGCGCTTAAGATCATCAACTATCTGGTCGAGATATCCAAGCGAAAGACCTTCGACCTCGGGACATACCAGCCCGGGATGGGCCTTGGGAGGCCTGAAGGTGTGATCACAAGGAGCAAGGACTTCATTCTGGTCATAGCCCAGAACCCCGCGGACAGCAACGAGGGAAGGATGAATTTGAGCCATGAAGTCGTTACTTCTTCCTTAAAGATGTGGGTAGACAATGTGCTCGGCAAGGATGACGCGGTGATGATAATAGACCACTATTTAGGCGGCGAGAAGGATAAAGTGGATATAAAGGTTAAGGAAAAGATAGCGCTTTTACACAATGAGTTCGTGAAAAGCCATCCTTTCCGTTATGAGCTCAGCCCGCGCCAGCTCATAAGAATAGCGAAAATAGCCGCCCGGGCAAGCGCATGCGGCGCCGATCTGAATAAGGCTATATTCGCCGGGGTAATGTTATCGTATATGTCGAGACTGCCCGAGGCGGAATTCCGGGATGAATGGGCGAAGGTCGAGAAGATAATGGGCGGCGAATACAGCTCGTATCTGGGGGATTGGGGTTCGAGGGTCAAACTTGGCGCCAATAGAGCGGACAGTTTCCTGGACTGGCTGGTCATCAATCCTTCAGCAACGTCCGGGAATATAGGCCGGAAAGACATGAGAATATTCGAGAGCATGCCATCCGAGTCGAAGGCCCTCCGGCAGATAATACTTTCGATGCAGTTGGCCGAGCCGGTAGCGTTACTCGCGGAGGACGGCGCGGACAGCTATGACATTGTAAAAAAAGCGTCGTATATAACCGGATATGAACTGGAGACCATGTGGGCGCATGAGCAGACGACCAGGAACCACATACTCTACAGTGTACTCCCGAAATTCAAGAGCGCGTTCAATGACTTCGGGATAAAGGAGCAGGCATCCGGCGAGGAGTTCAAGCTGCGAGCCGGTTTTCTCTTAAGCAATATGATGACAAAAGAGGAATACGACAGGGAGAGCGCCCGCGGCGAACCGCATAAACACAAAATACTTTATTTCAGCATGATGGATTCCGTCCCCGAAAGGCAGAGGGTCCTCCTCAACGACATATTGACGAGAGGGGAGATAACAATACAGGATGAGACCGGCAGGCAGGTATTATATAAACTCCCGGAATGGATACATGTCGTCGTTTCGGCCGCGGAGGACCACAAATTTTCCTCGGCTTTTATTAACAGGTTCGTGCCGGTCAGGGTGAGTTCGATCATGAGCTATAAGCCCAGGGAGATAGAAGGGCTTATAAGGTCCAGGTATAACCTCGTCCGGGACGACGAGCGTTCATGGCTATGGCAGGTATGCGCTTCGGTGAAAAATGACGATCTTAACAAAAAATTCGGTTTTAAATACGGGTTCTCCTCCCAGGATATATTGAAACTCGCCGAAACGCTGCACCTCGAGAAAGCCAGGGACATTAAGAACGGCAGTTACGCGGCGAGACCCTACAAAGAGATCTATTATTTTCTGAAGGCGGTATACCTCGTCTATTACGCGGGCATGGCCCCCGAAGACAGGGAGAAATTCGAGGCCGATATCTTCAAGGACCTGGTCGAGGGGGTTTTAGGAAAGGAATATAAAGCCGAGGCTTTCAAGAGGATAATGACGAAGGCCATGGATGATATTACCAGAAGCCTGGAGGATGAGGGCGATGTATATTTCAATCGCGTCGAGCTGGATATGGATAAGCTGGATAGCGTCGGAGGTTATATTCTTCCCAGTGGAATTATGGTGAAGAGGCGGGAAGGCATGTTATTTGTCACGACTCCGGCTAAAAAATACGAAGGGATCGGAGAAGCCGCTTTAGCCGGAGCGCCGGTAAATGGGATCAGGTTATCCGAAGGGGTGTCGCTCCGGAATGACGCCGCGTCGGGGAAAACATATCTCGACCTTAAGCTTATCGGGTCTATGGGCGGAGTCAATATCCCCAGGGATAAATGGAACGCCGATTCCGCTCTCCCGGAAAGCGAGGTCGGGACGGATAAATTCATAAAATATGTCTCGCAGATAAGGCGCCTGGCGTCGGTCATACTCAGGTCATGGCAGAGGGTGGAAGTGTTTGACGGCCAGGTACGGCCCCCGAGGACGGTCTTTATTAACGGCGAGACCGGTACGGCTAAGACGTCGTTCATAAGGAACCTCGCGGTCGTATGGGGTGTTCCGCTATATACGATCAACGCGGATTCAGAATTGAAAGTGAGCGATATGACGGTGGGTATGAAGATGGAAGCGGGGAAGTTCGAGCTGGGGATAAAGGAGTTCCTCGCCAGATGCGGCACGATCAACGGAAAAAGGATAAAGATACCCAATAAGAGCGATTCCAACAGGAAAATACTCCTTATAGACGAGGCCAACGCCACCAAGGAGATCCTTGGCGCGCTCATGCCGATAATGAGGGGTGAAAAGAGGTTCTCCATATATTATGCCGGCGAGAAGCTTGACGTCGAGCTTGACAGCGAGGTGCTCCTCGTTTTCACTTTCAACCCCGCGGAGAAATACTCGGCGCGCGCCGAGATCCCCAGAGAAGTGAGCGCCTATGCGGATAAGATATGGGCTCCCGACCCTATGGATTATTCGGACCCCGAGCTTATGGAGATACTCAGGGTTCTGTACGCGCGCGGGATAAACCGCGCCCAAAGGGATAAGAAAGGGGAGAAGGAGGAGGCAGTCGAGGTGAAGATCGCCGCGGAAGGCGAGTACCATGAGGTAGAGTCCGTGCCGGTCAGAGTGGCGACGGAGCTTCAGCATCCGCCGGTCGAGATGACGATAACGGAGCTGTTGGAGAAGGAGATCACGGACGGTGAGATTGAGAAAGAGGCAGTTGAGGGCATGGGGCCCTCCTCCGCCGAGGCTTCGGAGGGCGAGCATGGGGCAGGAGGCATGGGGCAGGGAGGCGAGAAAACAGTGAAAGAGGTTGATTATGACAAACAAAAAATAGAGGATTCGGCGAGGGCTATTGTCGAAGGGCGGGAATCGGGGGCTTTGTATTTCGCCAGGAATGTCATGCATGATTATCTTTTGGCGCTTACCAACGGACTAAAGGATAAGAAGTATGTCGATCTGGTGAATGAGGCCGCGAGGAAGATAGATCCGGAGATAGAGGCGGTCGTGGATAAGATACGAAAGATCTACTCTGAAAGGCAAGTCATGTCAACCGATCTAAAGGAAGCGTTATTCGAGTTAAGGCGCACTTTCGTCAAACATGATGTTTATGTATTCATGTTCCTCCTGAAAAAACCGCGCCGGGCTTTTGTGGAGACTTTTGCCGAGAAGATAGAGAGGGATAAGGAATTCTCTATGAGAAAAGAGCATTTCGAGAAGATAGGCCTGGTTTCGGACGGCAAGGAAAGATTGTATCTTGAACCGGACGGTTCGGTGAGAGACATAAGAGCTTTTATACTTGAAGGGAATGAGTATACTGAGGAAGGGTCGCTCGCTTATTTTGAGGGTGAATACGCGGTAGTTTTTCGAAGCAGTATCGAAAAAAGCGTAGCCCCTCCGGGAGTCGATAAGCTCGAACCGACGAGATGGGCGGCCTGGCATGAGATGGGGCATGTGGTGGACCAGATGAGGAATAGGAGAGCGAGGATGAACCCCGACCCGGATCCTTTCACTATCCCGAATAACGGGGAACAGAACTCGATGTTGTTCCCGCTCATTTTCAGCGAATACTCGAGAGAATACCTCAAATACGAATTGTTCAGGCGTTTGACCGCCGCGCCTAACCCGGAAGATAAGTACTGGCAGGCGTGTAAGGGGATATTTAACGGGATCATTAAGATATCCGGACTTGAAGGCGAGCTGGGAGGGTATATAGAAGACAGTTTTGATCCTGTGATCCGCGCGCGGGCCTTGGCTTTGCTCCAAATAATAACGGATAACAGGGATGGCATATTCACATCAGGGTATCTTAACGATATAGCCGCCGTGATGTACAAAGATCCCGTGAATTATTTATGGTCGGTCGGTAAAGGGAAAATACGCGGTAAATGCGTTAGAGGAGAGGACGGCTACGAATCGATCCTCCAGGGCGTCGATGGTTCGTCCGAGATAGAGATGGAATATGTCGACGGGGAAGACGGACTCGAAGTGAAGGCGCCTGAGCCGGAAGATGAGGACGGGACTCCCGAGTATATCGACGAACCCGCCGAAGGAGGTTGGGGAGAGGGCGGGGAGGAGGAAGGGGAGGAGCATGGGGAAGAGGGCATGGAGCATGGAGCAGGGGGCATGGAGAAGGGGGGAGAGGAAGAGGGGAAGGCTGGACAGCCTCCCGTAAAGCCTCCGAAGCGGCGGAAGGCGGGTGATCCGAAGATAGGGAAGGTTATCGTAAGTAAACCGGATGTCACCGGACCCCTGGCCCGGATTGACAGGATGACGAGGAGCCAGGTCGAAAAATGGCTCGAGATCTTCACCGGCCGGCCGATCATCGTGCCTATACCTTCCGAGGAGGGAGACGAGCCTGTAATAGAGAAGGTCGCCGAGCAGGACCCGGAGTGTTTTAAGAGGGAAGTCACGGTAAGGCCCAAGGCGTCCATCAGTTGCGGGATAACCGTTGATATAAGCGGCAGTACAGGATACCGCGATGAGGAAGGACGGTGCCTGCTTGACAGGTTCATGGAGATGACGACATTGTATACAAGCCTTCTCTATGGCGCCGCTAAATCCAATAATGAGGTCGAGTTCTCGCTGGGCGCGGTAGGCGATCATTATTACAACATACTGGATTTCAAAAGATCGAGGGATGAAAAAGCTGTCAGGGCGGCCGTAAAAGAGGTCGAGAGTAAAAGCAAGGTCGACGGGGGAGGTATAAACACTCTTTCGGTGCTCGACGGGATAAGGGATAAATACAAATCTCAGAGGTCGAAGAAGAATAAACTGGAGATCATATTCACTGACGGCGGTGAATGCTGCGGTATGGCTCCGGATGATCTTAGGAAAGAGATAAGGAAGGTCGAATCGGAGCTGGGGATAAGCATAGTATTTGTTGGGATAGGCGTGTCGGCGGCGGATGTGAAGGAATACCCGACTTATCTGCATCTCCAAAAGGAGTACGGTGACAAACCCCCGGACCCTGCCGAGATGTTGAGGGTGATAATGGGGATATCCAGGCTGAAAGTGAGAGGCCGGCTTTCCAGGGAAAGGGACATAGGGCCGCTCCTCGGATACGAGCGGTCCGCGCCCGAGGTGAAACACGTTACCGATCGAGTCAGGTCATATTATGCCTCATATCTCGCTATGGCGACTTCGTCCCTTATGAAAGTAGGTATAGCGAATAAATATTTACGCGGGGCGTGGTGGGCATTGAACCTTTCACAGCTCGTATTTCACGAGCCGGGACATTTGATGTCAGGGGCGGTGAAAAATATTAAGGCGATCATGACCGGAGAAGAAAAATTGAGTTTAAGGTCAGCGGCCGTAAATACCGCGAGGGCCATTTGGCGGGGTGAGATCGATAAACCCCTCCCGGCTTTCGCCGATAAGTACGGAGGGATCATCGGTAATATTACGGGCTTACTGATCGGCGGAGGCTTAGTAGTAAGCCTTTCGTATCTTGCCCCCGGTGCGCTGACGATCTTTTTCGTTAAAGCCATATCCTCCTGGATCATGATAATGAACACCCTGGAACTATCCGCCCAACTGGTTTCTCCTGGATCAGATCTCAATCGTCCACGAACCACTAATCACGAACCGCGAACCACAAGCGCCGCGCCTCATCGCTTTGATCCGGAGACAACCGCGAAATCAACCCAAACAGCATCCGGAACAAATATTATCGAAACACAAATCCCCATCGGTGAAAAGCCCGAAAAGGAGGAGACAGTCGTCGATAAAGCCGCCGGCATTCTAAGGAACATCCTCTCGATGGTCAGGTTTCCGTCCGAAAAGACCGTTATCTATCTGCCATCGGTGAAAGACGGCACTTTCGGGGAAGAAGAGGCAAATAAAAGACTGATGGGAGTGTACAAAAAATTGAGGGACAAGGCCAGGGACGGGTACGATATGCGCAATATCACCGTTAGGTTCTATGATGACGGGTACTTTGAGACATCAAGGAAGGGGGAAGGCCTTGTTCTTGCCGAGAAGATCCGGGAAGATACGCGTGATCCGGGTTCAAGGGTGTTCATCTATTCAAGGGAGGAGCGATATGACGCCGTTAAGGGCGCTATCCCCGAAGCTCTTACGGAAAGGGTAACGGCCGTCAGGGAAAAAGTAACGAACGAGCTCTCGCTCACTATGGTCCATACCCGCGTAGCTCTCGCGGTGGCGCTACTCACGATAAAACGGAATGACAAAGATACGGGGGACCTTACGAACAACATCCTTAGCTTGTTCGAACTGCTCGGCGGGGAGGATACCGCCCGGGCGATCAGGGAAGACAAGGACGCCTTAAAGAAGATCCTCTCGGGAGCACTCCTTATCGAACTGAAACCGTTCTCCGAAGAGATCGGTGAACAGATGGAAGCGATAGAGGCCGTCGCGACGTCGCTTTAACTAAGTAGGGGGGTGTGAATGTGTTTCTGTAATATCAAAAATAACCCAGCGCTTTGTTACTTCGATATTGTTTCGCATTTATACTCATGATATAATCACGAAATGGTAGATAAATACCTGCTTATGTTGAAGGAACTCGTTCTCGATGAATTCAAACGTGACGCTGTCAAAATAGTCCTGTTCGGTTCCAGGGCCAGGAAGGACAACTCGTTCAGGTCAGATATCGACATCGGGCTTATTCCCGCGGGTGATTTCGATGCTATACGGATATCGGTTTTAAGAGAAAAAGTAGAGGGTTTGAATATCCCGTATAAAATAGATATCGTCAACCTGAATGAAACATCCGAGGATTTCAGAAAACAGGCTCTAAAAGGAGCTCTCATATGGAAAGATTAAAAATGAAATACGAGGATGCCGTAAAGGCATGCATGACCCTTCGTGAGATCGTCCAGGAACCTTATTCGGTGATCGTGCGAGACGCGGCCATACAGCGGTTCGAGTACACTTTTGAAGCGGTTTGGAAGTTCGCGAAGGAATACCTTAAGGAAACCGAAGGGGTAGTATGCAATTCTCCAAAATCATGTTTCAGGGAACTTTTTTCATTGGGATACCTGGAAGAGTCGGAAACGGAGAAGTTCCTGTTCATGACGGACAGGCGTAACGATACAGTACATACTTATAAGCAGGAATTCGCCGAAAAGATCTATAATGAGATAAAAGGTTTCTACAAATCCCTGCAGGATCTAGTCGAAAAATTCAAATTCTGAAATTTCCGAAGGTTCGCCTAGAAAACGCTTTCCATAACATGTTATAAATATGCAACATGCTATAGTTTTCCCACCCTAATTAAACAACTCCAGTTAATCCATGAAATACTTGCATTCTGCCAAAAACCGGGCAGATTAGATGTATATTAATAATAATCCGATTGTGTTCCGTATCCTTTTCGGATTATAACACAGCTTGACTGTTAATTTTACGGGGATCATTATGCCCACTTATTTTAAAAGATTAGTATCTTTCATTACTCTTGTCGCCTTTATTGTTACCGGCGCCTGGCCTGGGGATCTTTATATTGGGAAGGCCCATGCTGAAAGGCCTGGGTTGAACAACTTCAATTACCGCGAACTCGCAGAAAAAACCGGCATTATCAGGGAGACTTTAACCGTCAAGGGGTTCGATATGCCCTCGACTTACTGTGAAATAAAGGATACTTTCGAAACGGCTTCAGAGGCAAAAGATGTGTCGCCGACAGAGGATATAGCCATAATTCACATCCAGGACGCACATTGCGACTATGCGGCCCAGCTCAGAATAAGTTCAATGCTCGAGTATCTGAACAAAAAATACGGCGTGGACAGGGTGTATATGGAAGGGGGAGCGGGGGAGTATGACCTCTCGGTATTCGATACCACGGATAACGGCAAAATAAAACAGGCGGTCGCGGAGAATTTCATGAAGAACGGCGAGCTTTCGGGAGCGGAATACTACGCCGTCACTAACCCCGGGAAAGTCACCCTTATGGGTATCGAATATCCTGACCTGTACATAAAGAACCTTGACGCCTACAGGGACATACTCCCCTATAGGAGCGGCGCGAGGAAGGCGCTTGAGGATTTATATGCCGGGCTTGACAGTATCAAAGAAGCATCGTTGAACGGGAAGCTTCTCGGGCTATATGAGAAATACAAGTCGTACCAGTCGGGTAATATAGGGCTGGAAGAGTATTTCAGGTATCTTGATGAGCGGAAGGGTCCTCCTTCGCCCTTAGACGAGGGAACTCAGGTGGGGCTTCGGAGAGACTGGTTTCCCAATATGACAAAACTGCGCGAGGTTGTATCATTGGAGAACCAGATAGATTTCAAGAAAGCCGAAGTCGAAAGGGACATGATAATAAAGGAGCTTGAGAAGAAACTGTCTTTAAAGGAAATAGAGGAATTGTTAGTCAAATTCGCCGACTTTAAAACCGGCAACATAGACGATAGGGATTTTTACTCGTATTTGCTGGGGAAGGCGGATTGTATATGCCTGGACCTGGGGGTTTACCCGAATATCGGTAAATATTCGGGGTATATCGCTAAATACCGTTCGATAAATAACCCGGCATTATTTGACGAGATAGAGAACGCGGCGCGGGAGGTGTGGGATAGGTGTTCGGAGAACCCGCTCGAGAAAGAATATTTCAGATGGTTCAAGCGGCTGGGAGTTATAGACAGTGCCGTTAACGCCAAGCTCACTAAAAAAGACCATGACAGTATCATGTCCGGGAAAAAGGAGATGGACCTCGCGGGTCTAGCAGGGTTCATAGCGCTCCATGGCGGAAAGGTAATGGAGACAGGTGATATTGACAACCTGAAGGGATATCTGGACGGGATGGAAAAGTTCTACGCCTCGTCGTTCGAGCGCGATAGATCTTTCTTATACAACCTCAAGGCCGATATCGATGGAATGAACGAAGAGAAGAGGCGTGATACGAAGGCTGTTGTCCTCATAACCGGAGGGTTCCATACGGATAATCTTGCGAGCCTCATGAGGGAGAAGGGTATCGCATACATAAGTCTCATGCCAAAGTTCACGAGCGACCCCGATATCCCGAACCCGTATTACGAGATATTGGACGGAGGTTTTTCGGACGAGTTCATGAAATTCGTGAAAGCGCTGGGAATAGGCGCGTCGCTTATAGCAATAGCCGACTTCGGCTCGAGTCTCGCTCGGGCGGCAAGGGGAGACACGGCGGACATGCTCGAAATAAAAGCGTGGCTGGAAATAAAATGCCGTGAGCTTGGCGGGATAAAAGTGGATGCGGGCGGGAAGACATGGTTCTTTAATATGGGCTCGGGCGGGAATGTCGAGCTTGTTGATCCGGCGGGACGGGATGTCTCGGGCTTTGCCGAGTGCGATGCCACGGAAATGGCCGAGGGGATACTTGCTAAAGCTGAAACAGACAAAGACGCTCGAGCCATGGGGCACGGGCGGGGAGACATCGCGCATTCGGCGGCGGCGAACTGGGATGTGCTGTTCGACAGGCAGTCTTTGCGGTGGACAAAGTTCATATCAAGGACCATTTTCTTAGGTTCAACCGTTTTTCATGAGATAGGGCATATCGCGTCGTATTTGTTCTTGACCGGTGACGGTATTACCGAAAAGGGGAAAAAACTTAAATTCGATCCGTCAAAGATCAAAAACATGTTCAGGGACCTGGGGTATGCGGATAGTGACGGGATGACGCGGATCCCCGGCATGGTGAGTTTTTTCGCCGATGTCCTGTACCGAGGTAATGTCCGGGGGATCACAGGCGATGCCCGTCTGGACGGAGGTGTGGCAGGGAACCGGATGGGGGCATTCTTTTCTTTGACCGCGCTTCTCCTTATAGCCGTAAAGGCTTTCACGGGGCAGGATGTCGGCGTGTTTTTGCCCGCGATGTTCTGTTATGTTTTTGCGGCAAATCTGGCGTCGCTCGTCATGGAATATATAGCGTATGAGCGCGGGACCGGCGACCGTTCGTATTACGGGGGATTCACCGCGGTCAAGGAGCTTGGTGACGGCGTCTGTAAGGAGATAAGTAAAAGCGCAATATTAGGAGATGTCGGCTGGGGGCATAAGTCCGAGAGCATAAAAAAGCTGGCCGAGTATTTCCATGAGTACGGGTATTCCACTAAAAAAATGGTGGGGGTCATTAAAAAAATGTTCGAAGAACTCAAAAATGACGCGGCGCTCCAAAGGCTCGAGGTCATATATACGAACCTGATCCCAACCATAAAAATATTGGATGAAACCAGCACCGACAGGAAAGAAGTGATGGACCTCATCATATGGGGGGCGCTTACCGCGCCCGAAAGAGTCCCGGATATGCGGTCGTTCTTCGATATTATAGAACATCTCATAAGTTCAGGTGTGCCGTCCCCCGAAATAGAACGGTATTTCAAGGTGGATCTGTCAGGAACGGTGGACCCCGGAGAGAATACGAACAGGCTATGGGGTATATTAAGCGGTTTCGAGCATAACGATCTTGACATGAGATGGAAAGAGAGAACGAGATATCTCTTCATGGAACTTCCAAAAGTTCTTGGCATACCCAGGACAAAAGCTATCGAAAGAATAGCGTATACCGACAAGGGATTGCTAATGACCGAGGCGTCGTTAAGGGCCGTTATCGTTCTCGGCGGGCTGGCGGATATAGAGAAGTACCGTGACAAAGTCTCGTCCGAAATGCCATATTCTAATTTCAAAGAGAATGAGATCAATAAAGCTACCCGGAAAGTCACGTTGGACGAGAGATACTCCGTAAGGGACGCCTATAACGAACTCTGGCAATGGGTGCCGAGCTTGATAGATCAAGATAAGGATAAAAGGCTGATCGAAGCTATCTTCGGGGTATATGACGCCGAAGGCGATCTTCTGGGCCTCGAT
>JADGBR010000022.1:0-50036 GCA_015231405.1 Candidatus Omnitrophota bacterium
GTTTATTAGCCCGGTCTATCTCCACGACCTCGCTAAATGTCCGGATATCAAGCTTAAACCTTTTCTTGAGTCTTTCGGGGGTCTGTACGACGAGATCGTCTTTCCGCTCGATGACACCGCCAACGTAATAAGGAAGTCCACATGTGGCGTATGATATGTATCCGCCCCGTTCGAAAACGATTATTTCAGAATCCTCGCTGAGCCTGCGAGCCCTGGCCGCGGCCGCGGCTCCCCCGGCGACGCCGCCTATTATGAGTAGTCTCATCGTCAACTCCGCATTAGAAAGATCAGGGACAAGGGTCAGGGTATTTTCATACTATCTTATTGCTCAAGATCTCTATACAACCCCTACCCCTTTCCTTGACCCTCGACCCATACCCCTTGACCCTACACTTACCGCCCCTTATGCCTGTTGAAGGGACGCGACGAACCCGGCCTGGACGACGACCCGCTTCCGAATCGATAACCCTGCCCCGGCCTTGGCCTGTAGCTTGGCTTATCTTTAGGCACATAGCCGAGGATGAACTTCTCTCCCGGAAGGTCCGGGTGCTCTCTTATGGCCAGCTGGGTCTTTATGAATTTCTCGATGTTGATAACGTCCTTGCCCTGTTCCGGGGTCGCGAAGGAAATGGCTTTCCCTGCATGCCCCGCGCGGGCGGTTCGCCCTATCCTGTGGACGTACTGTTCCGCGTCCTCGGGAAGATCGTAATTCACGACCAGTTCGATACCCGTCACGTCTATGCCTCTGGAGGCTATGTCGGTAGCCACCAGTATCTTGTACCTTCCGGCCTTAAAACCCTCGAGCGCCTCCTTCCTCTGCCCCAGTGTACGGTCCGAATGTATCTCGGCAGCTGAGTGGCCCTTTTCCTTTATGAAACGCTTTATCTCGGCCGCGCCCCTCTTTGTCCTCGAGAAAATGAGTATCGGCCCACAGGCGTTCTCAAGTATCTTGGACAGAAGTTGCTTCTTTGTGGACCTCTGCACGATAAAAAGCTCCTGTATGATATTGTCGGCCGTTGTGCCCGAAGGCGCCACCTCGACGTGTATCGGGAGCTTCATGTATGCCCCGGCTATTTTCAATATCTCGTCGGGAATAGTCGCCGAAAAAAGCATCGTCTGCCTTTGTCCGGGCATTATCTTAAGTATTTTTTTGATATCCGGAAGAAAACCCATATCAAGCATCCTGTCGGCTTCGTCAAGGACAAGCGTATCGATATCTCCCAGGACTACCGTCCTCCTCTCTATGTGGTCCAGCAGCCTCCCGGGCGTGGCTATTATGACGCGAGGGTTCCTCCTGAGAGCCGCTATCTGGGGTTCCATCGATGACCCGCCGATAACTACGGCCGTCCGTATCGAGAAAGCCGGCGCGAGTTTCGAGAAAGTCTCATCGACCTGCAGCGCGAGTTCCCTTGTGGGAGTAAGGACGAGGCACCGTCCCCTCGAGGCCGAGAACCGCTGTATTATAGGTATAGTAAAGGCCAGCGTCTTACCCGTACCGGTCTGAGCCACTCCTATAAGGTCCTTGCCCTCTATAGCTACGGGTATGGCCTTTTGCTGTATCGGGGTCGGAACGGTTATCTTCATCTTTTCAAGTATTTCCAATATCTTGGGCGCGATACCAAGACCATAGAACGTCGCGTTTTCCACGTGCTGTTCTTTCATCATTTTAACTCCTCTTTCCTCTTAGGTTAATTTTTCCTGTTTTGACGCTTCCTGTCCTCTTCCTTGAGAAAAAATTTCCTAAGCCTGAGATTTTTCGGCGTTACCTCAACGAGCTCGTCGTCTTCTATAAATTCGAGCGCGAATTCGAGCGTCATCGGCCTCGGCGGCGTTAGCTGCATAGCGTCGTCCGAGCCGGATGCCCGCATGTTAGTCAATTTTTTCTCTCTCTGGGCGTTGACCACAAGGTCAGCGCCCTTATTGTTCACTCCTATTATCATTCCTTCATAAAGGCTGTCGCCGGGCTTAATGAATATCTCCCCACGCGGTTCCAGACCGAAAAGCGCGTATGTCACGGCTTCGCCTCCCGTCTGGGAGATAAGGACTCCACGAAGACGTTTGGGCATATCGCCCTTGTAGCTCTGGTACTCGAAAAAGTTCTGGTACATGACGCCGTTTCCGCGCGTCATAACCAGAAAATCGCTCCTGAACCCGATAAGAGCTCTCGAAGCTATTAGAAATTCCATCCGGATCGAACCGGCGGATGTGGTCCTTATATCCTTCGTCTGCGCTTTCCTTTCGCCGAGCACCTGCATGACCTGGCCCTGGAATTCCGGCGTTACCTCGATCACCACTTCCTCTACAGGCTCTAAGGTCTCACTCCCTATATTTTTCATAATGACATTCGGCCTTGAAACTTCCATCTCATAGCCTTCTCTGCGCATAGTCTCAATAAGGATCTCCAAATGCAGCTCTCCGCGCCCCGAGACCTTGAAACGTTCGCCGTTGTCCACTTCCTCTACCTTCACACCCACATTTATCATGGCCTCGTGCGTAAGCCTTTCCCGGATATGCCTCGAGGTAAGGAACCGCCCTCCGTCCTTCCCGGCAAGAGGGCTGGTGTTATGACAGAAATTCATGCTTATCGTGGGCTCGTCTATTTTGATGGTCGGCAGCGCCTTCGGGTCTTCGATCGACGCGAGCGTTTCGCCAACCTCGACGCCATCTACCCCGGATAAAAGAACGATATCTCCCGCCTGGGCTTCTTCCTCTTCGACCCTTTTCAAGCCCCGATATTTCAATATTTTGGTGACTTTCCCGCGAGTAACGCTTCCATCGCGCTTAACGAGGGCTATCGGCTGGGCTACGCGGATCATCCCGTGGAATATCCTCCCTATGGCTATCAGCCCGACATAAGAATCGTAATCCAGCATCGTGACAAGCATCTGGAACGGAAGTTCAGGGTCGGCTATAGGCGGAAGTACCCTATGAAGTATTGTCTCGAGTAAAGGCTTCATGGATTCACGCGGATCATCCAGGTCTATCATCGCGTAGCCGTCCTTTCCGGAGGCGTACACTATAGGAAAGTCCAACTGCTCATCTGTGGCGTTCAGGTCACAGAAAAGATCGAACGTCAGGTCGGCGACTTCGTCAGGCCTGGCATGGACCCTGTCGAGCTTATTTATGACAAGTATCGGCTTTAAATGGAGTTCCAGCGATTTTTTTAGAACGAACTTGGTCTGGGGCATGGGCCCTTCGAAAGCGTCCACGAGTAGCAGCACTCCGTCCACCATCTTCAGGATACGTTCGACTTCGCTCCCGAAATCGGCATGCCCCGGAGTATCAACTATATTGAACTGCACGCCCTTGTATTGAAGGGAAGCGTTCTTCGAAAGTATCGTAATGCCTCTTTCTTTCTCGAGAGGGTTAGAGTCCATAATGGTCGTCTCCCCGTCCTTGAAAGCGTAAGCACCCGTATATTTCAAAAGCGCGTCGACTAGCGTCGTTTTACCGTGATCGACATGCGCTATTATGGCGATATTTCGTACGTCTTTCCTTCGCTTCTGATTAATCATTATTTATTCTTAGCCTTATGATCAGCGATCATGTGTGAAATCATGTAATTAAACCGGGATCTGTGACATCTGTGTTAAAATAACGGGTCCCGACACGTCATGGATCTCACGCCGCGCCGGGACCCGATAATAGGTGATAAGTGTATAGTACTGATTACTTTTTCACTACGTTTACCGCTTCTTCACCTTTAGGGCCCTGCTTGATCTCGAACTCGACTGTCTGCCCTTCGTCCAGGGACCTGTAGCCCTCGCCCTGGATCGCGCTGTGATGCACAAACACATCCTTGCCCGTTTCCGAAGCGATAAAACCATAACCCTTCTGATTGTTGAACCATTTCACTGTACCTTTTACCATTCTCCTGACCTCCTTGATTTGTTCTAGAGAACTTTGTTACATTATATACCAATGAATAAAAAAACCACAAGGCGAATCTTCTAGAACCTTGTGGTTTAAGATTACTTCATCCTTTACTCATTGGTTATAACTGTCTTTATTATACGTTAATTTGCGTTTTTGTCAAGGGAAAAATAAAAAAATCTTCATCCGACCGGTATCCTTATCGTAAATGTCGCGCCCTTCCCTGGCTCGCTGAGGACCAGTATGTCTCCGCCATGTTTTTCCATGATGCTCTTGCAAACGCTCAGTCCAAAACCGGTACCGGTCACCTTGGTCGAAAAAAGAGGGTCAAAGATCTTTTCCATGTTGTCTTTGGGTATGCCCTTACCTGTATCAGTTATGGATATTTGCGCGTACCGACCCGCGACTTCCGTACTGATAATGAGGCTTCCTTTGTAATCCATTGCCTGGACGGCATTCATTATGACATTGAACAGAACCTGGTTCATCTGCCCCCTGTCCACCGATACGGGGGGTATCCCTTCGCCTGGAAAAGTTATCACCCTTATAGTCGAAGGTATTTCTGCTTTTTTCAGATGCTCATTAACGATATCGTTGACGCTGCTTTTCACCAGTTCCGGCTCTTTCGCCCGGCTGAACGCCATTATGCCGCTTATGATATTGCCGGCTATATTCACTTCTTCGTCTATGATCCCAAGGTACTTGCGAGTCTTTTCTTCCCCGGGCCCGGCTGTGGGGATGTTCTTCAGGAAGTACACCGCGTTCTTTATCACGCCCAATGGGTTCCTGAGCTCATGCGACACCGTGCCGGCCAGTTTACCCAGGATAGCCAGTTTTTCCGAACGGACAAGTTTCTCCTGGGTATCCTGTAATTTGGCGTAAGCTCTTTCCAATTCCTCGGCCTTACGATGTTCCTCTTTAGCCTTGTCCTCAAGCGCGCGCCGTTTCGCGGCGAGGCTGATCATCATCTTCTCGATGGACTCCGCCAGGGTCCCGACTTCGTCCCGCGCCCACTTCACGCCTCCGACGTCAACGCTTAAGTCTCCGGAAGATGCTTTGATGACTATCTCGTTGAGGACCCTTATAGGCCGGGAGATCATAAGAGTCAGGTAGTATGCACACAAGGAACTTATAATTATGGCTATCAGGGAGACAAACGCTATGTTCATCTTGATCTTTCCAAGCCCTACGAGAAAATCTTTATTATATGACACCGCGCTTATCACCCAGTCCCATTCGGGTATGTATAACGAAGCAGAAAGTCTTTGCATCTCCTCTTTTTCCCCTACATTCCTCCAAAGATGAGAGGAATAATAGGGCTCCTTACCCGGAGAGGACATAGCGCCCGCTATTATATCCTTTACCACTTGCCTGCCGGTCCTGTCCCGCGTGTCCAGGATATTCTCCCCGTTCCTCAGTTTATTCTTTGAAACGACATATTCGCCCCTCGAGTTAACGATCCATAAATAACCATTCGCTCCGATACGCTCCCGGGACATCCTGTTCACAAGCTCTTCCTGCAAAAGATTCTCAAGCTCATAACTCTTAAAATCAGTGTAATACGTGGTAACCAGTATATAAACGTCCAGAGGTTCGAACCAGCTGGCGACCGTAAGTCTTACCCTTTCCTCTTTTCCGCCGGAATCCTTTACCGGGTAGCTCAGAGAATACGGAGACCCCTTTCCAGACCTCTTCGCCCCTTCCATTATTCCGCGGATTATCGTGCCCGACTCCCCGGCCTGGATCATTGTATCCCCGTATCTTTTCCTTTGCTCTTTTGAAAGATAATTCCCGTACCTGTCAATAAGGGCGACGAAGCCGCTCTTTCCGACCCTCAAGGAAACTATCTTGTCGAACACCTTATCCCTTTTATCTTCCGGAGGGTTATTTCCGTCTATCGCGTACAATATCTCAAGGATCTTGTTTACCACGAGGTCCATAGTCTCGAGCCGCTGTTTTACGAGGACCTCCTCCCTTTTAAGGACTCGCTCCTTCTGCTGGACATAGGATTCCGTTACGACTTTCCAGTCGCTCACAATGGAACCCAGTTTTTCCTTCACCTCTTTATAGGTCTCGGCGCTGTGTATGCTGTAGCTGGCCAGGCCCATGATGACGGTAGGCACGGTCACCGCGAAAACCGAGATAAATAAAAGCTTCCACTTGATACTGAGATGTTTAATATCCATATAAACTCGTCGGTGTCCTTGGTGTCAGGCCTCCCCATTAGACACTTTTTTGATTTATTGTCTAATGGGGAGGCCTGACACCTTTACATGTTTATCATGGCCGTCACGCCCTTCCTTATCATCATTACCGCTATTGCCGCCAGGAGAAGGCTTATGACCTTGGAAAGAGCCCTTGTCCCGGAGATACCCAGTATCTTTATGATCGAATCGGCAGACAAAAGGACCGCCCCGGCGAGGACAATATTCACCAGGACCGCGACGAGCGTCACCGCTATCCCGTGAACGTCCAGCATGAGCAGCGACGTAGTCAGCACCGCTGGCCCAACTATGAGCGGCGTCCCTAACGGGACGAATCCCATCTCGTCCACCCCGGCTTTTCCCTTATTTTTTGTCGGATTCAGAATATCGATTATCGCAATGGCGAAGAGAAGCAATCCTCCGGCAACCATAAAATCGGCTATGGTTATGTTCAGTATGTGAAAAACCGCCTTACCCAGAAAAATGAAACCGATCGCGAGACCTGTCGCGGTTAAAAGGGACCTCCATACCACCAGGAGCCTTTCTTTTTTACTCAGGGATTCCGTTAGGGACACAAAGACCGGCAGGACACCTACAGCGTCAACAGCCACGAATAAAGGTATGAAAGCAAGCCAGAAATTCTTCAGCACCCGTCCCCCCCGGTTTCTTCAGCAGGTTAATCGTCCCTTATCGTTAAGTATAGTCTGTTAGGAGGCGGGAGACAAGTTATTAGCGTTGTTCCGATCCCTTTTCCGTAGGACGTTGGATGTGGGACGTAGGACGAGAAAAATTGCATACACCATATCGTATCACATCTTACAGAACGAGTCGCCTAACTCACGTCCAACGTCCTACATCCTACGTCCCACGGAACATCTATCCCGGCATGTCCTCGCCTGAACTATTTACTTCCCAACCCCCCGACATGTGCTATAATATCCGAACAAAAAAGAAGGAGGAAAATAAACCCTATGAATACTACACCCGAAAACAACTCTTTTTATCTGAAGGTCGGAGATAAATTCGCGATAAACGGAGAGCTTTTTATCCTCGCCCAAACCGATTTCAGGAACGTCACCCTTGTATCGCTAAAATCCGGGAAACACTGGTCGACCCCGATAAAGATCAAGAACAGCTCCATGATACCCTGCGAATCCATTTTGAAGATGGTCCTTCCCGACAGCCTTGTGCCGGTCGGCGAAGAGATCGAGAGCACCATCCAGGAACAGATCGACTCCGCGGTAAAAAATTCGAAGAAGAACCTTTCCGAAAAAGTGTCGGATATTTTCCCGTCAAGATCGGAAGGGGAGAACGCGGATCTGACCGTCGAGGATCTCTGGAAAAAATACGCCCGCGACGAGGACGACTCCGAGTAACGGGCCGTCTATCGTCCCGATATTTTCTCGCCTTTCAATATGGCCGGGATGAGAGACGAGTCTATCCTTAACCCCCCGTCATGCTCTATCTTAAGGGTATAGATGATTCCTTTTTTGAACATCGTTCCCGGGGCTTCTATCTGAGCGTTCTTCACCCCGACCTTATTGGCCTTTGACGGATCGAGCGCGTATTCCCAGAACGACATCCAGAGTTCCTTCTCGAACCTTTCGTCATTCATCCCCGGGACCCTGTAGCCCGACGGCACCTCGTCCACCGCCGCGAGGTCGTATTCCTCGGTGTTTTTACCGTCCAGCATGAACACTTTGCGAAAGAGATACACGCTTTTTCCTTTAAGTTTATCCCCGGCGCGTATGTACTTGTCATCAAACCTGATAACAAGGGACTGGAACTGGATAACGTTCCCTCTGAAAGTGAAATATCTCGGCTCGAGCGGTTTTCCGTCGACGTCATATTCAAGGAACTTGATAGTAGTAGTCGTCTTTTTTGAGACCTTATCATAAGAGCTTTCCGTGACCATCACCTCCGCTACCCGGGAATCTGCTTCGAGCCTTGAGATTATTTTTTTCAGCATTGCTACTTCGCCTGTATGTTTCATGTAGAGAACAAGGCCGAGCGCGATCACCGATACGGTTATTAGTATCCTTAGAAAACCTGACGTTCTTTCCATCTCGCACCCCCTATATACCGCAAAGCGCATGGCGCATGGCGAAAATATATGCTATGTGCTCTGCGCTATGCCGATTTCTCCGACTCTTATTCGAACGACCCGAGAAAAGTAATGACCTGCGCCTTTATCCCGTCTTTGAACGGCGCAAACGATTCGCTTATGACGGAAATGACGGCGCCGTCTTTCACCGTCCAGTACAGATCGAAATAGAAAACAAGATCCTTCCCCATAAATTTCATTTTCATGGTATTCCGTATATTGCCCCACTCCCTGCCGGATATGTCCAGGTATTCTGCCTCCGCCTGTTCAGAGTTGAACCATTTTTTCATCCAATCCATATAGAACGGCGGTTCCCCGATACCCGCGAATATCTTTATCTTCCTCAATACGTTTTCGTCCCTCGGGGAATCGAAACCTTTCCCGAACCTCGGCTTATTCTCTATTACGGCTATTATCCCTTTATAGACCGCTTCAGCGGGAACGTTCCCATCCACGATATAGCCTATTACCCTGGTACCGGGGAAAGCCACATAATTCATGTTCTCGTTCAGGCCGTTCCCTACCGGCCGTGAAAGTTTAATGGAAAATCCTTCCGGCGGGTCCTTGTAAACGATCCACTCTCCGGGCACTTTCCCGAATTTAACCGTGCCTGCGTCAAGGGACTTTATCATCCCAGGCTTATTCTGTTTCACGAACGACATCATGGCCTGGGCCGACCTGAACCCTGTGTAAAAAAGGTTGTACGCCAATACCAATACGAGAGCTGACCAGAAATACGCCTTAACTTTTCTATATGGCATAGCGGGCCAGAATTTCTCATTTTTAACTTTGTGGAGATAATAATCGTAGTTCGCCATAAGTCCGAAACAAATGAAGGCGAATATCCACGTATAGGAAGAGACAGAATAAAGCTCGAGATAAAGCGCCGCCCGCTCAAGTGCCCAGAAAAAGATCCCGTAAAGGAACATTTTCGGCCATAGCCCCTTAAAAAGATACCACAGGAACTGGAATATCGCCGCGAACCAGTTCCAGCTGATGATCTCGCCGGAGTCGAATTTCGCGAAAGCATCGCGAAAATATTTTTTCATCTCTTTTTTCGGAGAGAGAGATCTGTCGGTAACTCCGTCTCCGGCCACGTTATCGAGCCTTTCGCCGCAATCCAGGCACATCGCCCAGGTATCGTCGTACTGTTTTTGGCATTTGGAACATTGTTTCATAAACTCCCCCAAGATCATACTTTATTAGTGAGTAACCAGTTACCAGAAAAGATAAACAACATGTCTTTATTCCCTCTGGTTACCGGCAACTGGTTTCTGGTTACTCTTTACAAACCGCCTTCCCGAACTCCACAACCTTTTCACGAACACCCGGCAGCTTAACGATATCCCCCGAAACACCCGCGTTTGGAATAACCAGGGACTTATACTTCATACCCGTGTACTCCGCGGTCAGGATGAACGGTTTCTCGAGAGCGTCAAACCCGACATCCTCGTAAGCGCTGGCGAGAACAGCGAGCGTTTTCCCCTTAAGCGGCGTTTCCATGGTTCCCGAGCCGTTATCCCATTTATAAAGGGAGAACATGCGGTCGAATATGACCTTGATCTGGGCGCTCGCCGAAAAGAAATATAGCGGCGTGGCCATAACAATAGCATCGACCTCCGCCATCCTCTTAAGGACGGGTCCGGCGCCGTCATCTATGACGCATTCGTATTTCTCGAGCTTCTGACAGGCTCTGCAGGAAGAGCATCCCGGCACCTTGTATTTCAGCGCCCCGGCTTTGACCGTCTCAATTTCCGCGCCCGAAGACATAGCCCCTTGGGCGAACCATCCCGCCAATAACGCGGTATTCCCGTCATTCCTGGGGCTTCCGGTTATGATCAATATTTTTTTATCCGTCATCCTCTCCCCCACACGTAATTCGTAGTTCGACAAAATTCCAGCCTTGCCCGCGTAAAACGAACCACGCTCTATCCCGCCCCCTTACGCTTTCCAGAGACCGTGGACCGTGCAGAACTCCCTGACCTCCAGTATCGACGCCTTGTCTACCTTAAATAACGCGGACGGGCTCATGCCGAATTTCAGGTCCCTCCGGAGCACCCCCTCACCGGTAATTATCTCTATGAACTTAATATAATGCCGCTCTTCCATCGGATGGGCTATCGCCCCTACGGAAATATTCACGCCGCCGTCTTTCTCCTGCATTACCGGGACATGTTTTTCTTTCCCTTCCTCCGCTGTTTTCGCTTCGACCTTTACCATATCCTGATCGCAACAGACGAGCGACGGAACGCCCCCCTTAAGTATTTCAACTACATTACCGCAAAGATTACATGTATAGATCTCTCCAACCCTTGTCATTTGAACACCCCCCTTAACAGAATTTTATTTATTTATTTCCTCTATCTTATCCAAATGGAATTTACGGTATTCGCTGCGCATGTGGCAATAAGAATATACGTATCCGTCCCGTATGCTTATCGGCGTTATGGTCCTTTCCGTGACTTCTCCGTTCCACACAGACCTGTACTTTATCTTTAGCCGGCTTTTCGTCTCTATGGCCGTTGTCAAGGCCTCCTCCATCCTGGAGGCCCCCGGCACACGGTCTCGCCCGGGCCGCGTCCGGGGTATTTTCTCGCGGTATACCGAAGAGATCTCCTCGACCAGGGTGACGCCTTCATCCTCAAGAATGCTTATCTCTCTCATAAAAACAGCGAGCGCCGCGCGCGCGTCCTCGATGGCCCTGTGCTCGACGCCGGTCTTTATCCCAAGATGCCCCGTTACCTTGCCTAGGGAATACCCGCCGGTGAATCCGAAACAGCGCCGGGCCAGGGTCAGAGCGTCTATGACCTGATATCCCAGGACCATCTCTTTCTTATCCCCAAGCTCCGCGACGAGAAAACCCATATCGAACCCCGCGTTGTACGCGACAAGGACGGAGCCTTCTATGAATTCCAGAAAAGAAGGAAGGACTTCGCTTATTACGGGCTTATCCCCGAGCATTTCTGAAGTTATCCCGTTCACCCGGAACGCCCCGTCCGATAACGGCCTCATAGGGTTCACTAGGGCATTGAATTCCCTCGTGGTACCGTCGGGCTCTACCCTTATCGCCCCGATCTCGCAGATCTTGTCCCCGTAATTCGGAAAAAGCCCGGTCGTCTCAAAATCGAACGCGGTGTATGTCGCCTCGGATAGTTTCATAATGATATTATAGCATGTCCGGGGACAATGGACTATGGACAACGGACCTGTCAGCATGGAGCATGGTGCAGGGTGCAGGGTGCAGGGTGCAGGGTGCAGGGTGCAGGGTGCAGGGTAGATAATTCGGCACCCCATGCCCCATGCCCCATGCGCTATGCTTTTCGTCTGTACAGCACCGCGCACCATTCCTTGTCCTTCTCGACCCGGAGGCATTTGAGCTCGGGGGAATCGAAATTCTCGCGGAAATATTTATAATTGCCTCGCGATATCCCGGAAACGGCGAGATATTTCCCGCCGTTCACATGTCCGATGAGCTTGTCACGCAACGCGACAAGATCGCGTGTGAAAAGATTGGCTATGACCATATCGAACTTTTTCTTTTTTTTGAATTTATAGAAATCCCCGGCGATAGATGAGAAACCGGAGCGCTTATTCAGCCTGAAATTGGCTAGAGCCGTCTTAACGGCTTCTTTATCGATGTCTATGGCCCATACTTCGCGTGCTCCGTATATCCCGGCGACAAGACACAGAAGCCCGGTGCCCGAACCGACATCCATGACGCTCGCGTAATCACCCTTTTTCGTCTTAAGAAATAAAGCGAGACGGCATGTGGTAAAATGCCTGCCCGAGCCGAAAACGTTGTTTATGAAAAGGCGTATCGTTCTTTCCCCGGGACAAGCTGCCTTGAACCGCGCGCCGGGCTTAGCCGGAATAACTCTTATATCTCCGTTCAGGGTGAATGGCTTATTGTAGAGCGCGCATTTCTTCACCCAGTTTTTCTCGTCCACCCCGGATGTCCGCACCCTCGCGTTCAGAAGACCAAGGGACAAGATCCGCTTACGGATCCTATCGCGGGCCTGCTTCAGCCTGAAATATACCGTTATCCCGGACGACCGGATGTCCATGGTCTCTACAATATTTCCGAGAGAAACGCCCATGCCCGTAAGGACCTCCCTTAGAAGGCCGGCGGAATACGGATCGGCTCCGGGAAAAGTGATGGTTATCTGGTAGAGTTTCATGAGTTACTTCTTGAAAATGACTATTACTGCCAGAACTATCAGGCCGAACCCTACCGCGTAATTCCACCTGAATTCTTCTTTAAGATACAATATCGAGAAGAGCGAAAAAACGACAAGCGTTATTACTTCCTGTATGGTCTTAAGCTGCGCGGCAGTGAATTCCCCGTGCCCGATACGGTTAGCCGGGACCTGAAAACAGTACTCGAAGAACGCTATGCCCCAGCTTATGAGGATCACCATGGCGATAGGCGAGGATTTGTACTTGAGATGGCCATACCAGGCGACTGTCATGAAGATGTTCGAGATCACTAAAAGTATGATTGTTCGCATGTGTGTTTCTCAGTTCGGTTATTGTGGGATTATACTCCGTTGTTCATGCTGTTGTGAAGGGAAAAATTGTTTAGTGATTAGAAATTAACTGCGGTGTCAGGCCTCCCCATTGGACATTACTCAGCATTAGTTTTGTCTAATGGGGAGGCCTGACACCGCAACTTGCTGACCCCTGACCCTTGCCCCTTGACCCTACGTTCCCCTTCTCCTCCTCCCGCCAATATGCTAAAATACCCCCATGCTCAAGAAAACCTTTCTAAGTATTCTCTTATTCTTCGCGATATCTGAAGCGCATGCCGAAGAGAAGCAGGTTGATCCGGAAATATTATTTTTCTACTCCTCGCACTGCGAAGAGTGCGTGTATCTCAAAGCGGAGTTCTTTCCTCCTTTAAAAGAGAAGTTCTCCGGCAAGATATCGTGGCGCGAGATAAATATCGACGACAGCAAAGAGAACCTGGAGCTGGCCTTAAGAATAGTAATGGGCGGCAGGAAGACCGGGACCCTGACTCCTTCCGTCGCCGCCGGGAGTACCATCCTCATGGGGACGAGAGCCATCGAGTCGGGGCTTGCCGAGGCTATAACAAAAATGCTGGCTTCGCCGGGGCTCGGGCTCGACATAATAGCGGCGGACTCTCCGCCTCCTACCCTTAGAAACATCTCTCCGGGACTTATCTTCCTCTCAGGGATCGTCGACGGCTTCAACCCCTGCGCTTTCGCCGCCGTGGCTTTCCTTATATCGGTAATGTACGTCCATTCTTTCTCGAAGGCCCAGGCGGCCATCGTAGCGCTGTCGTACTCACTCGCGGTTTTTATTGCCTATTTCCTCATCGGTCTCGGGTTATTTAAAGCTCTTTATTCTCTCGAACATTTCAGAGCCATCAGCCTTGTGTTCAGATACTCTATAGCCGGAGGATGTTTTCTCCTCGCGGTCATCTCCGCTCGCGATTTCATGGTTTACAAGCGGACGGGCGCTCCCAAGGACCTTATCCTTACCCTCCCGGACAATGTTAAAAAAAAGATCAGCCTTTTGATAGGCTCGAGGCTCAGGGACAATAAAAAGGGTCTTTTACAGCTTTCAGCTGCCGCATTCGCGGCCGGAGCGGCGGTATCCTGCCTTGAGATGATCTGCACCGGGCAGGTATATGTCCCAACGCTGGTCTACATCCTGAAAAGTTCCGATAATAAGATCACCTCTTTCCTTTACCTCTTCTTTTATAATGTGCTCTTCGTTCTTCCTCTCATCATCGTAACAGTGCTGTATATTCTTGGCGTAAACTCCAGAACTTTCGGCGATTTCCTCAAAAAGAACACCGGCTGGCTGAAACTCGCGCTTGCCGCAATCTTTGCCGCGCTCGGAACTGGAATACTATTCTTCTAGCGATGGCGTAAAGGAGATGGGAACCTTCTACCGGCACTTTGCAAACTTCTAGTTCGGCATGTGGTATTCATCGCAATTTTTGCAAGGTCCACGCACAAGGCTAATTCGAATGGTGGGACAGCAAAGTGCCGTACGAAGAACCCCATCTCCTTCACGCCCACACCCCTATCGCAGAAACCTGGAAAATACCGTGTAAAAAAAACCAGCGCGCGTGCAATGGGTTAGCCCTATCAATGACCCTTACTTAGATAGTCCCTTATGTTCCTTCACCACTTTAATGAATATATCCGCGTATGACGTGAGTTTGCTCTGGCCTACGCCGTAGATGCCTTCGAACTCGGCTTTTGTTAGGGGTTTTTTGGCGGCTATGTCCCGGAGGGTCTTGTCGCTGAAGATTATGTAAGCGGGGACGCCCTTATTCGCGGCGAGCTCCGTTCTTTTTTCGCGTAGTTCCTGAAAGAGACCCCGGTCGGCTTCGGCCCATTCCTCGACGCGTTTACGCGCGGCGCGGACGGTTATTTCCTTCTTTTTAGCGGCGACCAGCGGTTTAACCAGTACGGGCGAAATTTCCCCGAGTAGAAGCTGTTTCCCCTTTTGTGTCACGGCCAGCGTCAGATATTCTCCTTCTTTCACAAGAAACCCCTGGCCGACGAGCTGTTCTATCATATTTCTTACGAACATATCGGACTCATCGCGCATCAGGGCAAAGGACGGGATCTCGTTATGCCCGAGGCGTTCCACCCTTTCATCCATTTTGCCTTTAAGCACATCCGCGACATATCCCGCCCCGAAGCCGTATCGCCCCTCGGAGACCTTTAACACACATGACAGTATTTTCTGCCCGACCGTGAGCGCGTCTTCGACCATCTCGAGCTCGGACAAACAATAATCGCATGAGCCGCAAGGGACCTTAGAGAGCTCCTCGCCGAAATAGTTGACAAGCGTTCTGTGACGGCAGTTGGGCCTCGAGGCGAAATTGTACATATCGCCCAGCTTTTTCATCATCACTTCGCGGTCCCTCGACTGCTCCGCGAAATAGCTCCAGAGCCGGTAATCCGCGCCCGAATAGAACATATAGCAGAAAGCCGGAAGTCCGTCCCTGCCCGCGCGGCCCGTCTCCTGCTGGTAATGCTCGAGGCTCTTAGGCATACCGGCGTGTATTATATACCGTATATTGGAGCGGTCTATGCCCATGCCGAAGGCTATAGTCGCGACGATAACGTCGACTTCCTCGCGTGAGAACTTATCCTGTGAGACATGCCGGTCTTTGTCGCTCATGCCGGCGTGGTACCTTACATTGACTATCCCCATCTTATCGAGGTCATGAGACACCGAATCGACGTCTTTGCGTCTCAGGCAGTAAATTATACCCCCTTCCCCTTTATGTTTATCCAGGACACCCTTTATCTCTCTCATTATGTTGTTGCGCAGATATATCCTATAGGTAAGATTAGGCCTGTCTATCCTCCCTATATGTATGCCCGGATCTTTAAGTTTCAGCTGCCCGACTATATCGCGCTGAACTTCCCTGGTCGCCGTAGCCGTAAAAGCGTGGACGGGGATATTTTTGAACGTTTCTTTTATCACCCGGAGGTTACGGTATTCCTCGCGGAAGTCATGGCCCCAGTGGCTTATGCAGTGCGCCTCGTCGATAACGAAGAACGAAACTTTGCTGTACGCGAGGAGTTCGATCGTACTTTCGGCAAGGAGCCTTTCCGGTGACAGATACAGGAGTTTTATCTTCCCTTCCCTCACATCCAGCGCGGCGTCGAACTGCTCTTCGCTTGTCATGGTGGAATTCAGATAACACGCCCGGATTCCCATATCGCTGAGCGAGTCCACCTGGTCCTTCATAAGTGAGATGAGCGGCGAGACGACGACCGCCATCCCCGGCGCCATAAGCGCCGGGAGCTGGAAACAAAGAGACTTCCCCCCGCCGGTCGATAAGACGGTGAGCGTATCCCTCTTCTCCACCACCGACGCTATGACGTCTTCCTGGTTCGCGAGGAACGACTCATAGCCCCAGTGTTGCTTCAGTAGTGATAGCATCTGTTGTTTCAAGTAATAGCCCCTTTATGCATAGCGCATGGCGCATGCAGACTGTGTCGCAATTCGTATATTAGCTTGATCCGTCATTGCGAGGAATGAGCGACGAAGGAGCGAATGACGAAGCAATCCCTGTAAATTATTATTTTACTAGAGATTGCTTCGTCGCCTTCGGCTCCTCGCAATGACGGCGGTCTTTTCCTACTCGCAATGACGGCGGCCTTTTTCCACTAGCAATAACGGCCAGTTTGTCAAAAAAATTATTGTGCCCTAGCCTGCCTGCTCCATGCGCCATGCGCTCTGCGCTTTGCCTTTCAACCACTACTATTATAGACACATCTTCCCGCGAAAATGTTTCAAACTATTTTCAACTATTTTTTGATCCGCCCAAGGAGTCTGAGCAGGCCGTCGAGGGTAGTAAGCGGATGGGGGGGGCATCCGGGGATGTATAGGTCGACCGGGATGATACCGGTGACGCCATTTGTATTCTCCGGGCCGCCGGCGAACATGCCTCCCGAGATCGCGCAGGCACCGACGGCGATGACTATCTTAGGCTCGGGCATCGCTTCGTAGGTCTTAATAAGAGCCTCACGCATGTTACGCGGGACCGCTCCGCTGACTACGAGCCCATCCGCGTGCCGGGGCGAGGCCACGAACTGTATACCAAAACGGCTGAGGTCAAATACCACGGTATTCAAGACATTCACATCCGCTTCGCAGGCGTTACATCCTCCGGCCGATACGTAACGGAGCTTGAGCGAACGGCCCAGGATCTTCCGCAGTTTTTCGCCCAGCGCGTTCGCGAGAGCCAATTCGTCCCCGCGGACGATGAGCCCCTCCCTATTAGAAGAAGACATGCGATAGTCGTTGGAATAACCGGTATTATCATCCGGCGCATATAGCGTTTTCCCCATATCAGGGCCGACCCCGCTCTCGTCAGCCAGCGGACGTCCGCGGTAACGCGGAGGAAGCGCCGGAGGCCTCCCCGCCGGGAACCGGAGCGTCCGGCGTCCCTGTTTCAGCCTGTTCATTATTATCTTCAGCATATTTATCTTCTTTGTTCCAATTCAACGATATCCGGCGGACCACTACAGATCATGGCCCGCGTAGGACAGATTGAAACTTTTATTACAGAGCGGGAAGTCCGATATCTCCTGGTTGCGCATAGCCCATGCCAGACCGAACCAGTTATTAAATGACGGGTCCTTGATCTTGTACCGGGCGAAAGCCCCCTTATCATCAGTGATACCGACATGCATTATCTCACCGCGCCACCCTTCGACCAGCGATAACGCCAGCATATCCGCCCGCATCGCCGGAAGCCGGACGAAAATACCGCCGTGAGGCAAAGACGGGAGGACCTTCAGGAGGAACTCGAGCGACCGCATGACTTCCTGGCGCCTGACGAGAGCCCGCGAATAGACGTCCCCCGTAGCGCCTAAAGAGATAGGGATATGGTAGAACTGCCACATCCCTGACGCGTGGTCGATACGGATATCGCGCTCCAGCTGGCATGCCCTTGACGCTGGTCCGACAAGCCCGAACTTTTTCGCGCTCTTTAAGGATATCGCCCCGACATCCTCGAAACGCGCCAGGACTGATGTCCTGGTGAATATCAGCTCGCTTACGTCCTCGAACTCCTTTTTATATACGGTGAGTTTACGGCAAAGATCCAGGGCCATTTCATTATCGATATCGAAGAGAACGCCTCCGGGCCTCGACAGCCCCTTCCCGAAACGGCTGCCGGTAATGGCAAGGAGGAGGTTCAGATAGTCCCCGCGCATACGCCCTGAGTACGCGCTTCCCGGCATAAAACCCGCGTCGGCGCTCAAAGCCCCCAGGTCTCCGACGTGATTTGCCAGCCTTTCTATTTCAAGCGCGATGGCGCGGATGGCCTGAGCCCTGGGAGGAGCCGCGCATCCTGCGAGGGATTCGACGACCTCCGAGAAGGCTATCGAATGCCCGATGGCCGTATCCCCGGCGACAGCCTCGCTTAAATAAGCCGAGCGAACGAGATCGCCTCCATTCATCATCCGTTCGATCCCGCGATGCTGGTATCCCAATTGGATCTCGAGATGCATAACTTCTTCACCGCTCGACTGGAACCTGAAATGGCCGGGCTCAATGATCCCGGCATGTACGGGACCGACCCCCATCTCATGCACTTCTTCTCCTGCCATCGCGTAAAAAGGATACGACCCGGGGATATCGCGCCCGGATATCCCCTCCCATATATCGGGGACCCCGCGGTAATTCGCGTGATACCTTACAGGCTTCAGCCAAGGATGGGCCTCTGGGACGATCGCCCACTGCTCCGCTATCTCACGCTCAAAAAGATGCGCCTGGAAAAGATCCTTGGTAATAGACTCGTATGCGGGATCATCGGATGATATGACCGTGGATACAGCCCGTATCACGGCGTCCTCGTCAAATCCCATAAAAGCGAACAACCGCACGCCTCCGGATGGTTCCGGGCAGCCGAAGAGGTTCATTAACCTCGCGTCATTCTGGCAACGTCGAACGACCTCGAGGCGGAATTCTCCCTTTGACATCACGTGGATATCCGATAAACGAACGTTCGCGCCGTTAAATAATCCCATATTACGCCCCTATCATGGACACCGCGTCCTGCAGCATCTTCTTTAAAGGTTCGGGCATCCAAAGCCCGAGCACGATCATTATACAAGCGGAAACAGCAATAGCCGCGTTCATCATGAAATTCTCTTTTCTGGCGAGGATAGGCTCCGTGGGTTCGCCGTAAACCATCTCAAGGACGACCTTTCCTAAACCGGTAAAAATAAGCGCTAAACAGATGATAGCGATAACGAACAGGATATACCGGCCCGACATGATCGCGGAATTAAGGATCATAAGCTCGCTATGGAACGTCGCGAAAGGGAACATCCCTGTCCCGCCGAAGAGCGCGAAGAGGAGAAATATCCCCGTGACGGGATAGGCCCGGATGACGCCTCTTACATCCCCGACGCGCGACGAGCCGTATTTCTGAGCTATCGATCCCGCCGTTAAGAACATCACGACTTTCGAAAGGGCGTTATTGATCATATGGAATAAAGAGCCGAATATGCCCGCGCTCCCCAGGCTAAGCCCCAAGACAAGGATCCCCATATGCTCGACCGAAGAATACGCGAACAACCTCTTAACGTTCCTTTCGCCCAGCATAAATACCGCCGGCACGATAAGCGACAGGACGGCGGTCACTACCAGGATGGACGAGTAAAACTCGTAAAGTCCCGTCTTAAAACAGATCTGGCTTACGCGTACGAGCGCCAGGAACGCGCACTGCGTTAAAGCCCCGGCCATTATCACGACCACCATTCCCGTCGCCTGTCCGTACGCTTCCGGCTTCCAGCTATGCGTTGGCGCGAGACCCATTTTGCAGCCGTATCCGACGACGAGGAATATGACGGAGAGCTTCAGCCAGTTTATGGTCATGCTCCCTTGCCCGGCGAGCAGCTCCGGAAGAAGCAGAGTATGCGAATCATGAGCGGCGATAGCGAGAAAGAACGTGCCCAGGAGCGCGAGCGCTATCCCCACGGAACATACCAGGAGATATTTCCAGGTCGCCTCAAGGCTCTGCTTATTACGGTGAAAACTGATGAGCGGCGCGCTGAATAACGTCGTCGTCTCTATCGCGACCCACATTAGCCCCATATGGTAACTTACGGAGACCAGGGTCATCGTGGACAAGAGGAACAATAAACATGCCACGAGCGTACGGCCGTCCCTTTTTTCATTGTCGAAATATCCGATCATGTAAGCCGAAACGCTTAAGAACAGGAAGCTTATCACGGAAAGGAAGATGAGCCCTATGGGATCCAGCGTTAGATACGCGCTGAATTCCGGAGGCGGGAGCTCCCTCCAAAATGACCCGGCGATAACGGCATGGATAGATGAGACACCGAAAAGGAGCCAGAGCCTGGATTTCTTCCCGATGGGGAGAAAAACGAGAAACGCGCATAAAAAAGGCATAAGTATCAGGAATATCAGCATTATGGGCTCTCTCCCATCTTGGAGTAACTCGATGCGGCCGGGGCGCTCTCGAACTCCTCGTTGATATGGTTGATCACAATGGCCATGATAAAGACGGCGACGAATATATCCAGAAGGATCCCCATTTCGATAAGCAGCGGCATCGCGTCAAAGAGCGACAGAGCGAAAAGGAATATCCCGTTCTCCATGACGAGGTATCCGAGGACCTGGGTCACCGCCCTGTAGCGGGTGACCATGATCATGAAACCCATAAGGACGGTAGCGAGCGAACAGGGGATAATAAGATCGGATACCTGAGTTCCCGGGAGCTTGAGAGACGACGCGACCCAGAAAGCGCCGGCGATCAACAGAGTGCCGCCCATAATGGACGCGCCTAATCCGATGATAGACTTCGTCTCCGCGCGCATTGATACATGCCTGATAGCCCATGTCAGGATATAAGGCACGAGGACCGCCTTTAACGCCAGCGTCCCGACGAACAACGTCGCGTCCCGGACCGACAAGGCGTCGGCGTGCATGAATAGGGGTGTAAGGCTCAAAACAAAAGACTGAAGCGCGAATACCCGTATCATTCCGACGGTACGATATGTCGATATGATCGCCAGAGAAAAGAACACGATCAGTATACAACTCGCATCAAGCCAGATAGCCATACGCTACTTCCTCCATAACGACACGATAAACCCGAAGAACGCCAACCCGAAAGATATCAAAAGAAGATATTTGACCCGGTCGAGGCGCAAACGCGCCATACACGATTCGACTACGCCTATAAGTATCGAGACGAACATCATTCCGGCCAGATATATACCTATGCCCACCGCGCGGTCGCCGGCCGCTCCGGGCACGATCATCTGCACAACTATCGCTGAAAATACGAAGAGCTTGGCGGTCTGCGCGACGAGAAGATACGCCAGATCAATTCCGCTATGGTCCAGGACCATGACTTCATGTATCATGGTAAGTTCGAGATGCGTATCGGGATCATCGACCGGTATCCGGCAGTTCTCCGCCAGGAGCAAAATGAAAAAACTTGAGACCACAAGTATCAGCGCCGGGGTGAGCGTCCCGCCGGATAACGGCATCTCCTCGCCGATCATACGCGACAAAGAGATGTTGCCGGAGCATGAAGCGAGCGCGATAAAATTCATGAAGAGCGCCAGTTCCGAAAAACACGAGAAGAACGCCTCGCGGCTGGCGCCTAAGCCTTCCATGCTCGAACCAGTATCCATAGCCGCCGCTATCATAAAAAACCTCGCCAGAGCCAGGAGGTACGCCGCCAAAAGGATATCGCCCGGGAACCCGAGAGGCGCCCGGATCTCGCCGAAAGGTACGGTCAATGAGAAGGCCATGACCGCCGCTAACACGACCACGGGAGAGGCGCGAAATACCCATGTCGTCGTACGGCTGTATACGCATTTCTTCCGGAACAATTTCACGATGTCGAAGTACGGCTGGACGAGCGGCGGCCCCACCCTTCCGGCAAAAACCGCCTTGACCCTGGCGGTCACGCCGAAAAAGAACGGCGAGAGCGCCATCACTATGGCTAAATGAGCGAATACCGGGAGTATCCCGTTCATCACGCTACCTCATTTTCCAGGCTATTAAAAATATCAGGAACGCGAATATGTACACCAGATACATCTGAGTGTAACGGATACGCTTCAAGTCGAACATCCTCGATAGACCGCATAGCCGGTCAAAGAGAGGTTTGAACATCTTTTCTTCAGACGCGTCATGCACCGACGAAGAGAGATGTGATCTCCCCGGCAGTTCTCCCGATACCCGTCCTCCGTGACGGCGGAATAGCAGTGCCTCCCGCGCGACCTCGACGATAGACCTGGCAAAAGAAGAAGAAGTGTACTGGAATCTGGGCGACATTTGCGAGAACGCGCATCTCCAGGTATCACGTACCGGCATCGGTTCGGACCCGAGGATAAACCTGCGTAGGAACTGAAGCGCCAAGATCGCGGCAAGCGTCAGGATAGCGGCCCCTGATACCATAGACAAGGACCTGAATATCGTACCAAGGCCTTGGAGAGAGATATCACCATGCGCCAAATACCTGCCTCCAATAAATGTTAAATTAGCCATGAACTTAGGGGCCAGCCCTATCCAGACACAAAGGGCCGCGAGAAATATCATAGGGAAGAGCATCCATTTGGACGTCTTTCCCCCTATCTCAACCCCGTCCGCGCGCGAGCTGCCTGAAAATACCGTCCCGTACACCTTGGTAAAACACGCCAGGGCCAAAGCGCCCATGAGCGCGAGCGCCAGTATAGCTAAAGCACAGATGACCGCGTTCGAAAGGGACAGGGTAAGAAGCCCGCGGAAAAGTCCGGAAAAAATAATGAATTCGCTTATAAACCCGTTGAATATCGGCATACCCGTGATCGATAAAGCCCCCACCATGAATAACCCGCTTACAAGAGGCATTTTCTTCGCTATTCCGCCCATCTCATCCATGACGCCTGTATTAGTATTCTGGATCACGGCGCCGCCCGCAAAAAACAGTAGCCCTTTGAAAAAAGCGTGGTTGAGCACATGTAAAAGCGCTCCGCCGAACCCGAGAGCGGCCAGGAACGGATCGCGATGGCTCACGCCCAACAAACCGATACCAAGCCCGAGAGCGATGATCCCGATATTTTCTATACTGTGATACGCTAAAAGTTTTTTCAGCTCATGCTGCCCGATGGCGTATAGCACCCCGAAGATGCCCGAGACGCATCCGATAGCCATGAGAATGTAAGCGCACCAATCCGGAAGCGCGCCGACCATCCAAAAAACACGGCAAATACCGTAGATCCCTGTTTTTATCGTCACTCCCGAGAGAAGCGCCGAAATGTGCGATGGCGCCGCCGGGTGAGCTTCAGGCAGCCAGATGTGCAGAGGGATAAAGCCCGATTTCACCCCAAAACCAATAAGAGATAAAATAAACACCGTCGCCGCTATCGCCGGCGGGAACGGCGTCCGGGCGATCACGTCAAAATTCATGGACCCGGCAGTATGCGCCAAGAGGAAGAACATCAGGAACAGGCAAAATGTCCCGCAATGGGCCATGACGAGATACAGGAACCCGGCCTTTCGTATGGAAGGTTTTTCATCGTTAAAGATGATCAGGAAATATGTGGAGATCGACAACACTTCCCAGGCCGAGAGGAACAGGATCACGTTATTCGCGGTTATGATAGTCAAGAGGTCCGCTACGAGAAGCGCGAAGAAGAATGAGTGGGCCCATAAAGGCTTACGTCCTGCGTACCGGCGCATGTATCCCACACCGTAGATCCCGGCTGAAACGGCGAGGACAGCGATAGCGACGAGGAATATCAGGCTAAGCGGATCAAGCCTCAGCGACAACTCGCCGAACGGGGTCTTCCATGGCAAACTGATCACCTTCTCCATCCTCACCTCTTCGCGATCTTCGACTCCACCACTTTGAACATAGCCATGATCTCTTCGCGCGCCGCACGGCGCCCCAACATCTCCGTCATATCCTTATCCTGCAGACAATAAGCGAGCCTGGCCAAGAGAGACAGGTGCCCTTTGAACGACGAAGTAAGGATCACAAAAAGTGTGTGCACGCCTTTCCCGTCAGGGGCGGAAAAATCCACTTCATTCTCCAGAAAGAAGAGCCCGATCATCGGCCTCATCCCCGCCAGGACGACCGGGTGTTTAACGTGCGGGATCGCGATCCCGCTCCCTACACCGGTCGAACCCATCTGCTCACGCGCGAGCAGCATCTCTTTCATCTGGGCTTTCTCTACATGCTCCGGCAAAGACAGAAGATCGAGGATATTACCCAGCACCTCTTCACGCTTAGAACCTTTGACCGCGAAATGCACCCCCCCGTCCATAAGCGCCGGCGTAACGATGTCCCGATCGTCCTCAGTCCTCTCGGAGAGTTTCAACGTGCCGGGAGTAAGGGGAATACGGTTTTTAAGGGCCCATTCCAGGACTTCCACGGAATTGAAATAATACTGGTCGTTGGCTTTGACCGCGGGTAATCCCCGGACATTAAGCCATTGGTAAAGCGTGTTTTCATCGATCTCGAAAGCTTTTTCTATTTCACGGAACTTTAGCTGCATACAAATCCGCTTTTACTCACTTCGGGTTCATCATCTCGTTCGCCCTCGCGAGAGACTCTTTCATGCTTCCGAACACGTTCTCTTCCCCTATAAGATCGTACAGGTTCGACTTTATCATCTCGTTCAGGGGCTGGACATGGAGTCCCGTGATGATCAGCTTGATATTAGAGCTTTTGCATTTATTATAGAAGCTCCGGAGCGCCTGCATACCGGTCGAATCGATGATAGGAACATCTTTGAACCTGAGGATCCTTACCTTAGGCCTCGCTCCGACCTGCCTGTCGATCTCATCGAAACTGTTCGCCACGCCGAAAAAAAGCGGCCCGTTGATCTCATACACCTCGACGCCGGCGGGTATCGAAAATTTCGGCAACGGGTAGTCATCGCCGGTCTCATCGTCCTCTAGATCTTTCGCGTAGGTCTTAACGATAGCCGCGTCGGACATGCGTTTCATAAAAAGGAACATCGCCAGTATCATCCCTATCTCGATAGCCACGTTCAGATCGACAAAAACAGTTAACAGGAACGTTGAAACGAGGACTAAGCTTCCTCCCTGCGACCATTTAATTACCTGGCAAAAAGATCTCCACTCGCTCATATGATAAGCCACGACCACAAGTATACCGGCTAAACACGCCAGCGGAACGAATTTGATCCAGGCGCCCAGGAACAGCATGATGACAAGGACCGTTATAGCGTGGACCATACCGGCGACCGGAGTTCTGCCGCCGTTCTTCACGTTCGTGACCGTCCTCGCGATGGCGCCGGTCGCGGGTATCCCCCCGAAAAGCGCGGACCCTATATTAGCCGCGCCCTGGGCGATCAATTCCGTATTGGACCGGTGTTTTCCTCCGATCATTCCGTCGGCCACAATGGCCGAAAGCAGGGACTCTATCGCCCCTAAGATCGCGATCGTCATGGCCGGATGAAAAAGTTCCCGGACCCTGGCGATGCCGATACGCGGCAAATGGGGAACGGGTAAAGTATGCGGCAGGTCCCCGAAACGGCTCCCGATCGTTTCCGCGTTCATGTGAAAGAACGCCGCCACGGACGATACGACTATGAGGGCTACGAGGGCTCCGGGTACGCGCCTGGAGAGCTTGGGCACAATAGCGATGATCAATATCGTCATAACGCTCAATATGACGGCATCGAGGTTGACAGTGCCCATATTTTCAATAAAAACACGCCATTTTCCTATAAACTCCGCCGGGACCTTGTCGATGCTTAGCCCCATAAGATCTTTTATCTGCGAAGAGAATATTATGACCGCGATACCACTGGTGAAGCCGACGATCACCGAGTGCGGGATGAATTTTACCGCCGTACCCAGCTTCGCGAACCCCATTATCATGAGAATAACGCCGCCCATCAGCGTAGCCACAATTAGACCGTCCACACCGTATTTCTGGACGATCCCATAAACAATAACGACGAAGGCACCCGTGGGCCCGCCTATCTGAACGCGGCTTCCTCCTATCGCGGATATGATGAACCCGGCGATAATGGCTGTAAAAAGGCCCTTATCGGGGGTAACGCCCGAAGCGATAGCGAAAGCGATAGCCAAAGGGATAGCCACCACGCCTACGATCACGCCGGATACGCAATCAGACATGAACTGTTCTTTCGAATAATTCTTAAGACAGGTGAACAATTTAGGAGAGAACACGGCTACTTCCTTTCTTTTTACTTGCTACACCAAGCCTAAATCGTATTTTTGGCATCAAAAATCAATAATATTCCTTTTTCGGGCAGGATGCAACGGTTTTCTTAGCGGCGATATTTCCCGACGCGCTCGATCTCCTCGAATATCCTGCTCTCCTCGCTATGGTCAAGGACCGTCTTCATAAAAACCGGGTCTTTCAGAGCGAACATGAGACGGGAAAGAAGATGAAGGTGAATTCGAGCCGTTGGGCTCACCATAATGAAAAGCGTGTGAACCGGTTCATTATCTACCGCGAGAAAATCCACCGGCCCTTCCAGGAAACAGAGCGCTATCCCGGAAACTCTTCCGGAGACCACGTGAGGCACCGCTATCCCATCGCCTATCCCGGTCGACCCCTGGCTCTCCCTTTTGAGAATAGTACCGAGAAGAGTTTCCCTGTCCATGCCCTCGGGTATTCTTATGGCTTCGATAACGTTTCTGAGCGCCGAACTTTTATCATTACCGCCGATGTTGTAGTATATCCCGCCTCTCTTTATGGCTTCGCCGAGAGTGGGCATCACGTTCTCGTTGTCGGCTCCCGTCAACTGCATATTGTACGATCTTATTTGAACACTTCTTTCAAAAGCTGAGTAGCCCTAGCCGAGGGATTCGTGCGGATATTCTTCTCTTCCTGGGCTAAGGTATAGAAAAGCCCGTCCAGCGCCTTTCCGGCGACGTATTTGTTCAGGTCAAGATTCGTAACTTTACTGACCATCGGTATAGTGTTCACCTTTGCCGTGATCTCGGAAAATTTTTTCGTGACAGCGTACTGATTCATGGCGCTCTCTACAGCCGGCTGAAATTTGGTAAGGAGAGTTCCATAGGTTTTAGCCTTGAAATAATCCGTAGCCGCCGTATCTCCGCCTTTCATGAGCTTCTGGGTATCGTCTATCGTCATATCGGTGATAGCGGTAGCGAACACATCCGCCGCTACGGGAGCGGCCTTCTCCGCGGCCCTGTTCATGCTGAGCGTGAATTCGTCAATTTTGGGCCCGAACCCGACTCCCCTGAGTATGGGTTCAGCCTTCTGAATAATGTCCGGCATAAGGATCTTGACGGCCTTATTCCCCAGATACCCATCCTGTTTCCCCAGGGTTTTAATTGTGTTCTCTATCCCGACCTTAAGCGCCTCCTTGAGCCCGGCGCCTATCTTCGTATCGCTGAGTTTCGCGGACGTGAGCGCCTGAGACTGAGTCTTAAGCCAGTCCAACGCCGAAGCGGCGTGGCAATTGCCCGCGACATATACGCATAGCGCCGACAAAATAATACCCGTAATTACTCTCTTCATGATCTTCCCTCCCCGTATCCTTTTTGTCATTATACCACTTGCGAGACGGAGCGGATCATAAATTTATCAAGATAGTGTAACCATTTGCGCTGACTTTGATCACGTGATCGGCGAGGTGTGGACATCCTCTTCAAGCCTTCCCCCGGGAATTTCTTAACGCCTTTAACATGCCGTTTTTAGACTTTGCGCATTCACCTTCCTCCGCCTTCGGCTTCGGAGGGTGAGCCGCAAACAAGGTGGTTGTCATAAAAACGGCATGTTAAAGGCTGAAATTCCCAAGGGGCCCCTTTGCTTAAAGAGGATATCCACACCCTGACCCGTTCCCGTCATAAATCAGTTCGGAATTTTCAGGTTATTGCGCGAGGGGTGAGGGCGTGAAGGAGATGGGGTTCTTCGTACGGCACTTTGCCGTCCCAACACCCAAAATAGCCTTGTGCGTGGACCTTGCAAATATTACAACGCAGGACACAAACCCAACTAGAAGTTTGAAAAGTGCCGGTAGAAGGTTCCCATCTTCTTCACGCCATCGGCAAAAGAAGCAATGAACACTTCTAAAGTCGTCATACTTCCTTACACTATTATTACCAACAGAGGCACATGTTCCGTAGAACTTAGGACACGGGAAACGGAATATACCCTCACGTCCCGCATTCTACGCCACACGTCCCACAGCAGGCAGAAGATCACTTCTTCAAAGTATCTACCAGGTCGCTGAGGGTATTATCCAGCGTATTCACCGTAAAGAGTTCGGTGTTCGTCTCCTCGGCTTTTTTCTTGGATTCGAGTTCGTCCAAAATGGACTTCATCGTACTGTCCCGGTTCGGGTCAGGCTCGGCGGCGGCCTGGCCTCTCGCCGGATATTGACCGCCGAAAGAACCGCCGGCGCCTAAAATTGCCCCTGTATAGTAATTTTTCTTTACTCTCGACAAGATAGTGGGATCAGTCGGATCGGAGGGATCCGCGTACTCGTATTCATAGTAGTAGCTATCGCCGGATATCCCTTCATCGTTCCAGTCGGCACCGATGATAACGGCGTCGTTCGTCCCGGCTGAATCGCCCGCCGTAAAACCGCTGCCTTCACCAAGCTTCCATTCGGACACAAGTCCGTCCTTAAGCGCGACCCCGTTATAAAGGTTCACCATATCGGCATGGTCAAGGGCGGTATTATATACCGAAACGTCCTTCATCTTCCCGTTAAGCGTTTCGCTCGGATAATTCCTGGCTCCCAGGAGAAGATCTCCCGCGAAGTTCATAGCGTCCAGGCTCATGTCATTCGAGCGGACAAGCGAACCGTTAAGATAGATAGAAATGGTGGTCCCATCATAAGTTATGCCTATGTTGTACCATGTATCCTTCGTGAACGGTAACGCCGCGGTCTTAAATCCCACATAGTTACCCGAGCCGTCCGTTCCGGAAAAATACAGCTTGTCATCGTTCGTTTTGAATAACTCGAACATCCTGGACGAATCCGACGCTCTTTTAACGAATATCGGCTGCCATGCCGCCATGCCTGCTTCCGAGAAATTGACCCAGCCCGAAACCGTCAATGTCTGGAGCTCGAGCGTCGCCGCTGACCCGCAATTAACGGCGTCGCCTTTTTCGCTGAACGAAAGCGAGTAGTCGTATGTCAGAACATCGACCCTTTCAACCCTTCCCTTCCCGGAGCCGTCATCCTCATTGAGGTAATAATACTTCACGTGCCGGTCCTTGAATTCACCGAACGCAGTCTCTTTCACGACCTCACGGGTCTCGAGCCTATTATCCGCGTCGGTATAATATTCCTCTATTTCGATAACTATTTCGGTATTGCTATTTTTCATTGTCCTTTTCGATACTGTGCGATCGGCCGGATCAGCTGGACTAGCGTACTCGTACTCATAGAACCAGCTGTCTTTGGCGAAGCCCGTCGTAGACCAATCCGGACCGTCTACCACCCCGTCATTACCACCGACGCTGTCGATAACTTTACCGCCGGAGCCGTCATTCATCTGCCAATGAGAGACAAGTCCGTCCGTCACGTCGATATCGTTCAATAAACTCACCGCTTCGGTATTACTGATGACCCTGTTAAAAACGCTGACGTCCTTTATCTTTCCCGAAAGGCTCATGTTCCCGGCCGCCCTATACCCCAGGAACATATCCGCGTCGAAATCAAGGCCTATCGAATCAAAGCTCCCCTCAAAGACCATGACCCCGTCGATATACACCTTCAATATCGATCCGTCAGTGGTCAAAGCGATGTCATACCATTTGTTCGCATCCAGGAACGCGGTCGATGTCACCTTGGTGTAAACGTACCCGCCGGGACCGGTAGCCATTATGTAGAGCTGGTCCTTATCGTTCTTGAAGATATCTAACGCTTTCCCGTCCGTACCCCTTTTTGTAAGAATGGGCTGCCATGTCCCGAGAGCGCTTACGTCAAAATTGACCTTCATGTCGACGCTGAACGCACCCAGTTTTAAGCCCTCGGGGTTACCTATATTGATCTTATCCCCCGACTCCGAGAAAACAAGCACCCCTTCCGGTTTAATTAACTCGGCCTTGGAAAGCCTGCCCGCTCCGCCCGCTGAATTCTCGTCCGAGTAATAGTACTTGAAGTGCCCGCCATAAAACTCGCCGGGATCGGATTCTTCATACACTTCGCGTATCATGAGCCTGTTATCCTGATTATCATAATAGTACTCCGCCTCGAACAACTTATCGCCTAAAGTATACTTTTTCTGCTTCGCGGATATCCTCTTATCGTCAGGATCGCCGGGAGTTAAGTACTCATATTCACAATACCAGCTCTTATCGGATGAGCCGGCGTTGGACCATACCGGGCCTGAAATAATACCTTCGTTATCTCCGGCGCTGTCAATAGCTATGCCGCCGGACCCTTCGTCAAGCTTCCACTCCGACACTATCCCTGGAACACCGTTGGAGCCGTTCTTGACTTCTATGATCTCCGAAGCAGAAAGAGCCCTGTTGTATACCCTGACGTCCCTCTGAGCGCCTTCCAAAGAGTTAGCAGCGGAACCATCCCTGCATCCGAGTACCACATCCGCGTCAAAATCCAATCCCAGGCCCGTAAAGGCTTGGGTGAAAACCATGCTCCCGTCAATATACGCGTTCAACGCGCTGCCATCGAACGTAACGACTATGTTGTACCATCTTTCCGCCGTATCGAGACCCGCCTCGGATTGAACGCCGTAAACGTAAGTTGTACCGTCATACCCTGTAAAATAGAGCTTATTGGCCGGGGATCTCCATATCTCGAACGTTTTTCCCGAAGCCGATTTTTTGATGAATACAGGCTGCCAGGAGTTCATGGCGGCCTCGTCGAATTTAACCCAGACGCTTACCGTCCCTTTATTGAGATCAAGGCTCGGATCGGAACCGCAGTTGATATTGTCGCCTGCGCCGTTAAACCTCATTTCCCAACTATCAAGAGCGACCTCCACCTTAAGAAGCCTGCCGTCAAGCCCCTCACCTGTCTCTTTCAGATAGTATTTTGTTATCCCGGTAGTCCTAGGGTCTATTTCCCCCAGGTCGGGATCGGTGGTCCCGGGCAGAAATATCTCCTTTGTCCTGATCCCTCCGGTCGTGTAGTAATGCGAAACGCTTACAACAGGCCATTTCCCGATATTTTCCAGCCCGGGATCCTGCCCGTTACGATATACGGCGGAAAAAACCTTCTCATCCGCCCCGTCATCGTTATGGTCATACGACATGGTCATTTCCATCTGGCCGTCGACGGGCGTATCCCAAAGATAGGTATATACCGTATCCATCATATCGTTCGTGTCGTACCTGGCGTCTATCCTCCCGTCATCGTCTTCATCTTCCAACCGGCTCGATAGCGGCGGGAATTCCGGAACGATGTTATTGTCAGAACACCATTCCCCCCAGTCGCCGAGTTCGGGAAGTATTAGGCTAGACGGGTCCGCGACCGGGCCTATAAGCGTCCAGCCGTCCAAAAGCTCCGGAACGCTATGGGTATTTGGTATGAATGTGTAAGCCGTCCACTCTCCGCCCGCCGTTCTCTTAATGACAACATTGTCTTTCCCTTCATAAACGTTTTCGCCCCATAGGAACCAGTAAGTGCTGTTATCCCCGGGAATATCGTATAATTTAGTGAACTTTACCCCGTCCGTTCCGTTGGGTAGAGGAATAGCCTCACCTTTAACGCCGTTATCAAAAACTCCGCTGTAACCGGTGCTACGACCCGTCAACGGGTCCATGAAACTATACGCCAGCACATTGCCGTAAGACGAAGGGAAGGAAAAATCACTTGGGGTACCGTATTGGATCAGGACATCCCCTGAGTTAAGGCCGAAAGCGTAACAATACATCCCGGTCGAGAGGCCGTCTTTGATCTTTGTGTTCTTATAGTCTCTCCCGGATTCCCATGCGCCGTACCAGATACCGCTGTAATATATTCCCAGGGCGCTTCTCTCGACCGATACCCTTTGCCCTTCCGAATTAAAAGTGACAGCGTAGTCGTCCAGATCAGAATCAGACCCGTCATACTGATCGCCATGTATGGTCACCGAGCCATCCGCGTTCACGATTAGGTATCCTCCGGCATCCTGATGCCCGGAATCGTATGTCTCACTCCAGAACGAAGTGAGATCGGGAGCTATCTTAACGACATACAAGTCCCTGAGCGTGTAATCACCCGCGGGATAAGTCGTACCCGTCACAAAAACATTATTCGAGGTATCCACTCCAATGGATGACACCGTCTCATAATTCCCCAGATCAAGCCGGTATGACACACCTGCCTCAACGCCCGAAGCGCTATACTTGTGAACGACAAGGTCCGTGTTACCGACGTTCCAGGATTCAGCCGCGACATAAACATTATCCGCCCCGTCGACCGCCACTACCGTGTTAAAAGCGGAGGTCGTGTTCACCGCGAATTCCTTTTTCCATAAAACGTCGCCGGAAGACGAGTATTTGACGACATGAGCCTTCAGCCCGTTTTCCTGGCTCATGACCAGGGTCGTTACTATTTTGTTCCCTTCGGAATCGACCGCGACCCTCGGGTTCTTTATGAACCCTTCGGTGTAAAAGGTCTCTTCCACTCGCCCGCCCGGGACCGGAACACCGCCCTCCCAGAGAGACTGACTCAATTTTTTTACTTGGAGAGTGTCGCCCTCGTATTCACATTCCCGAAAGGAAACGGTCCCGTCGTTGTTCTTGTTCTCATATTTCAGGAGCCTGCCCTGGCCGTGGTTGTGGTTGGGGTCTCCCTCCACGTAGTAGTCATAGTAATCCGCGTCCTCGAACGTATACCTTGTATAACTCGCGCCATTATTCCATTCGCAATAATACGCTTTAAGGTTCCCTGTCTCGGGGTAATACTCATACCGGCTCTGCAGCCCGCCGTTCGACATATAATTCGCGACGGAAATAAACGCTCCGTTCGAATTGTACTCCTCGACCAGCTGAGGCGTTTCCGTGTTCCCCCAGTAGCCTTTCACCAGCAAGTAACTCCCGTCCGCGCGCTGTTCCCTGGAAACGCGACCATATCCCCTCGAGTTGAAATTCTCGTCCCTGTACTCGTAGTAGACATACCCTTTCTGGTCGGCAGCGCTTAACAGCTCAGCTTTCTTACGGCCTGAGGCGAAATGCGTCACGCCGTCCCTGATAACCCTCGTTTCAAGTCCGTTATCTCTGGCCCTTACCATCCCAAAATTCTCGACGAACCACATCTCGGTGACGAAAGTGCTTACGCTCTCGTCATTAAGATCGGTATTTGTCATTGTCCTCGTTATCTTCATAGCTCTAAAAGTCCTGCCGACAAGCGTAATATTCTCAAAACCGGTTATGGTCATGACGCATTCATTGCTCATGTTCATACCGGGGCTTACGCCCACGGCGGTCGAAGTATAGCTCGCTCCAATTGTCATCGTTCTCGGTATCGCTTTGAGAGGAGGGTTGAACATGTAATCGCCCCAGGTATCTTTCAACCCGTAAACCGTGAACCATGAAGCATCTATGGTATAATAATTCTCATCGAGGCTCGGCGAATCCACGAAACGGACCGCTTCGTAGGTTCCGCTTGGCACCGTTATCGTCCGCTTGCCGTTCACCGTCTCGGTCTGGATACCGCTCTGTTCGTAATACGCGCGTGTATCGGTGTTAACTATCGGGAAATAATCGGCGATATCATATGTGGCATCCGCATAAGCTTCGATAGCATAAAACACCGACGACATGAACACACTAAAAATAAGTACTGATAACAATTTCCTGCCCATTTTTTCCCCCCGTTTTTCCTTGCGGCTACATTTAGATAAGTCTTATCAAACTGATCCGTTAAAATTCTGTGTTAAAAAACAAATACTTTGTTATTTTAACATTTTGCCCGGAATATGTCAATCTCAATTTCTAATTTTTTAATTGTTGCCCCAAGACGTATTTGAGAACGCGGTTGGCTAAGATACCAGATAAGACATAAGCCAGAGAAATAGATATGAATATACCATTTATGCCGAAAAACCGCTCGCCTATATAAGCCATGGGGAGACAGAGGACCAGCATCTGGGTCGCCATAAGGCCTGTTCCGTAAAAAGGCTTGTTTATCACGGTAAGGGTCATCGCGGTGATTATCAGGATGCCGAAAAGGCCGTACCCCACGGGCACTATCCTGAGATAGGCCGTCACGGTCGATATAAACACCGGATCGTCGTTAAAAATGCCGGCTATGGGCCTGGCGAGGAACCCGAGAACGAATATCATGCCAAACCCCCATATCATAGAGAATTTTTTGGATATCCCGATGCCGGAAAGAGCTCGTTCCTTTTTCCCGGCGCCCCAGTTTTGCCCGATAAAAGGGCCCAGGACCGTCGAGAGTGACACGACCACCGTGAGAGCGAAGAATTCCACACGCGACGATACTCCGTACCCAGCCACGGCTTCCGGCCCAAAACCGGATATCATCTTCACTATGATCCCTGACGCTACAGGCATTATTATACGGGTACAGGCTGCCGGAACTCCGAGATACAGGACAGGTTTTATCGAAGCGGCTACAACTCCGAACGGCCTTCCAAAGAACGGAAGAAGATCGTCCCTCTTAAGAAGGATGACAAGAGCCCAAATTACAGCGCTCACCCTCGCGATAACCGCGGCCAAAGCGGCCCCCCCTATCCCCATTTCGGGGAATGGCCCCATGCCGAAAATAAGCAAAGGGTCAAGCGCGAGGTTAACGACTATCGCGACGAGCATTAATATCGTGGGCGTTTTGATATCACCGGTGGCCCTTATCGCGTTGTTCCCTATCATGGATACGGGCATGAGTATGACCCCGGAATACCATATGTACATATATTTTTTCACGAGCGGCATCACGTCGGGATGGGCGCCGAGCGCGCGAAAAAGAGGCTCTACCGTCAGGAAACCCGAGGCGGCAAAGACCACCCCTAAGACCGTCCCCATAATGAGGCTGTCGGTCGTCAGCTCCTGGACCTTGTGATGGTTCCCGGACCCTATGCTCCTGGATATGACGGATGAAACGCCTTCCCCGAGCCCGAGAGTAAAACTGCCTAAGACCATTACCACCGGGAACGTGAAAGAAATAGCCGCGAGTTCCAGTGTTCCCAGCTTGCCGATGAAAAAAGTATCGACAAGCGTGAAGATGACAAGACCAAGTACCCCGAAGAACATAGGCACGGTCATCCCGGCGAGTAAACGCCCGACGGGGCCTTCGGTCAGTTTGGCTTTTTTTGAGTGATTCATGTCGTCTTATACCGTGTTACGTGTCACGTGTTACGTGGAGGTTGAGTGTGGGAAGAAGATAATGCCATCCAACCCTACAAATACGTAACACGTAACACGTAACACGTTTTACGTAACACGAAGTCGTCTATTTCTTCTTAAAATGAACGAACAACCGCCCCCAGTTCTTCGAATCTTTCTCCAGCCGATGATACATGGCCTTAACGTGCTTCTCCTCGAGGAACCTGAGAACCCTCTTCTTCAGCTGGCCGCTGCCTTTCCCGGGGATTATCTCGACCAGGTCTATCCCGTTCTCGGCCGCTTCGCTGATCACGCGGTTAAGCTCGGACTCTATGGCATTGCCTTTATTGAAGATGTCGTGCAGATCTAACTTCAGTTTGCTCATGTATGTCTCCTTACTTATCGTGTTACGTGTCACGCGTTACGTAAAGGTTGAGTGTGGGAAGAAGATCAATACAATCCAACCCTACAAACACGTAACACGTAACACGAACTCGTCTACTCACTTATCTCCTTCCCAGCCTCCTCCAACGACTTAAGCAACGCTTCCATCTCATCATACTTCCTGTCTATCTCGAGCTTCATCTCGTTAAGCTTTCTCGTAAGCCGCGCGACGGCCCTATGGTCCCTTTTCTCCGAATTTTTTATTATCTCGTTCGTTATCTCCGCCTGCTCCCGCTCGAGATAAGCTATCTCGACCTCGAGCCCCTTTATACCCGTTTCGAGCGGCCCTATCTTTTCGCGGCGTATGGCCAGCTGTTTGGCTCTTTCAACGCGCTCGTCCTTCTTGCTCATCGGGGGCTTATTGGCCGGCGGCTCGGCCGGTTTATTAGCCGCGGGCTGGACCGGTTTTGGCTTCTCGGGCTTTTTAACCAGGACCGGCGGCTTAGTAACGACATCTCCCCATCCGCCCTGCTCAAGGAACTCCGTATAATTTCCGAGGAATATCTTTATCTTCTCGCCCGTGAAGATGATCAGTTTTGTCGCGACCTCATGCAGTAACCGCTCGTCATGGGTCACGACTATAGCCGCTCCGCTATAATCGAGCACCGCGTGAAAAAGCGCCGAACATGATTCCATGTCAAGGTGATGGGTCGGCTCGTCGAGGATGAGAAGGTTCGACGGGAACAAGAGGGTCTTCGCGAGAAGGACCCTGCTCCTTTCGCCTCCCGAAAGGACCGATATCCTTTTAAGAGCGTTCGATCCGGAGAACATCATCGCGCCGCATATACCCCTTATGGAAGTTTTATCCTTACGGGGATCGGACGAGCTAACCTCGTCCTCTATCGTGTTCGAAAGGGTAAGTTTAGCGGTATTCCCCTGTTCGTAATACGCCATCGCCACCTGCGGGTTGACGTTCACCGAACCCGCAGCCGGCTTGAGGACTCCCGCCAGCATTTTGGAAAGAGTTGTCTTCCCTTTACCGTTAGCCCCGACTATGCAAACCTTGTCGCCCCTTTCAAGAGTAAAAGACAGATCATTTATCAGATAAGGCTGAGTTCCGTCATACGAAAAACTTATGCCCCTCACGTCCATGACCACAGGCGGCCTGAAAGGGGTCTCGTTGAAAGAGAAAGAAAGGGTCCTTATGTCCTCGAGCTTCTCCATCCTCCCCATCCGCTCGAGCATCTTCACGCTGGACTGCACCGATTTGGCTCTCCTCGCCTTCGACCTGAAGGTGGATATATATTCCTCGATCTGCTTTACCTTTTTCTCCTCGTTAAGGCGCCTCTTCTCGTGTATCTCCTCGTCCTTGCCGACAGTTGAATAATAGTTGGAAGTGTTCCCGGCGATCTTCCTGACTTTCTGCCTGTGTATGCCGACGACATGCGTAACGACGCTATCCATGAAATCCCTGTCGTGGCTGATGATCACATATTCGCCTTTCCATTCTTTGAGGAATTTCTCTATCCAGCGGATTGAGACGATATCCAGGAAGTTAGTCGGCTCGTCAAGGAGAAGCATATCCGGCTCGGATACCAGGACCCGCGCGAGTTCCACTCTCATCTGGTACCCCCCCGAGAAAACCCGCGGGGACTTAAGAAAATCCTCCTCGCTGAAGCCCAGGCCCATCAATATCTTCTCGGCCTTCCACTGGTTCGTGTCACGGTCGTCGACTAGCCCTTTACAGACTTCGTCGAGGACCGTGTTCTCGGTAAAATTCAAAATCTGGTTGAGGTGCCCTATCCTGTATCTTTTAGGGATGGAAATTGTCCCGGAATCGCATGTTTCCTCCCCCGTTATGAGCCGGAGGAGCGTACTCTTCCCGTGTCCGTTCCTCCCCACAAGCCCTACCCGCTCGCCCGGGAGTATGACGAAATCGGCGTTCTCGAAGAGAAGCTGGTCGCTGTAAGCTTTTGTAAGGCCTTTGATCTCTATCATTCATTCCTTTTGAATTTTTTTAAGTATATCAGCTATAATTAGATGTTTCAACCCCGTTTTTTCAAGTCTTCCGCCCCGTGGAACATAATAAAATACTAATGTTGTTTTAACCGTTCACTAACCGCGCTCGCGATAAAATCGCTTTGTTTAAGTTAGTTCGGTTTATCAACAAAAATGAAGGAAAAGAAATGGAGAAGTTATTTGCTGTTCTGTTCGTCATTGCGGGGAGGCCAACAGGCCGACGAAGCAATCCATATGATCATATTTCACAGGGATTGCTTCGTCGCTATCGCTCCTCGCAATGACGGCGTTAAGACTTTATTACATGCGGCAAAGAAACCTCTCTATCCGCGACATAGCTTCCCTGATATTATCAAAGCTCGCCGCGTAACACATCCTGACATAGCCTTCGCCCGAAGCGCCGAAAGCCGTGCCAGGGACGACCGCTACCTTCTCCTCCTTGAGGAGCCGATGCGCGAAATCCATCGACGAAAGGCCGGAAGACTTAATCGAGGGGAAAGCGTAAAAAGCCCCTTCCGGTTTGTGGCATGAAAGGCCCATCTCGTTGAGTCTCGAGATCAGATATTCCCTGCGCCTTCTATACTCTCGCGTCATTTCGGCCACCGCGCGGCCGCCGTTCCTCATGGCTTCCATAGCGGCCATCTGAGATATTATCGAGGCGCACAGCATAGTGTACTGGTGGACCTTCGTCATAGCGGCTATTATTTCCTTAGGACCCGCGGCGTAGGCTATCCTCCATCCGGTCATGGCGTACGCCTTTGAGAAACCGTTAAGGTATATTGTCCTTTCCCTCATTCCGGGGAGCGTCGGGAACGCCGTATGTTTTCCGTCATACGTAAGATCCTCGTAGACCTCATCGCTGATGACCGTTATATCCTTTTTCTTCGCGATATCGGCGATAGCCAAAAGCTCTTTCCTTGTGTATGCAGCTCCTGTGGGGTTATTGGGATAATTAAGGACCATCGCGATAGTTCCCTTATCGCAGGTCGCGAGAAGATCTTCCGGCCTCAGCTTGAAACCGTCTTCCGCCTTTGTCCGGAGGTATACCGCCTTCCCGCCCGAAAGGTCAACGATAGGGCCGTAAGCCACATAATACGGCTCCGGGACTATGACCTTATCCCCTCTTTCTACCATCGCCCTGATCGCGAGGTCATACCCTTCGCTCACGCCGACCGTTATAAGTATCTCATCCTCGGGATCATAATCAAGCCCGTGTTTATTCTTAAGAAATTTGGATATGGCTTTACGGAGCTCCATAAGGCCCTTATTGGAAGTATAGGAAGTATAGCCCTTCTCGACGGCGTATATCCCGCTTTCGCGGATATGCCACGGAGTGACGAAATCCGGCTCGCCGACCCCCAGGGAAATAACGTCCTTCATCCCGATCACGAGATCGAAGAAAGCGCGGATCCCCGAAGGAGCCATGTTCAGTACTTTGCTTGAGATCTTCATGCAGTATCCTTCAAGTAGAAATTCAAACCTGCTTAATTACGAACCCCACTAAGCTCGTCATTGAGAACCCCGCTTCGGCCGTCATTGCGAACCCCGCGGAAGCGGGGTGAAGCAATCCCTATAGAGATTGCTTCGTCGCTATCGCTCCTCGCAATGACGGTGTCACTCGCTCCTCGCAATGACGGTCCTAATGGTCTGAACTTATAGCGCTATCGCCGGCCTTTTACTTTTTTCCGGCTGCTTCAAAATATCCCCGTCTTCCTTGTACTTCTTAAGTATGAAATGCGTCGCCGTGCCGCGTATATTATCTATCGTCGAGAGCTTTTCCGACACGAACCCCGCTACGCTCCTGAGGCTCGTACCCTCGACTATAACGAGAAGGTCGTAAGTCCCGGACATGAGATAACAGCTCTTCACTTCCGGAAAGCTGTAAATGCGGTCCGCTATATGGTCGAACCCGACAGTCCTCTCCGGGGTAACTTTCACCTCGATAAGCGCCCTCACGCATTCAGGCTCATCGCCATCGTCTAAAAGCTCGCGGTTGATGACGGTTTTGTATTTAAGTATAACCCCATCCTTCTCCATCTTCTTTATGGCGCTCGTGACCGCTTTCGGAGTCATGTTGAGCATTTTCGCGATCTCGTCGGCCGTCACGGTAGCGTCTTTCTCGAGTATTTCAAGAATGTCCCTCATTTCCTTCATTTTTCCCTCCGGTAAGGTTGATATTACAACGATAAGTGTATCTTATTACGGGAGGATGGTCAATACTGAGACTACCTAGCCCTGAGATCCCGGCTGCCATCGGTCTGGACGACGTACTTGAAATCCACCGAATATGGGGAAGTAACACCGTTAGTTGAGAGGATCTCCATCTTTCCGTAATAGCCTTCATCCGTTATGAAGATATAGACGTTCCCCGGCGCGCATGTGGCGTTACCCTCATCTACGAAATCCGGCGCGGTGGTCATATCGCCAAAAGTAGTACCGCCTGTGACCAGGGCGATCTGGCTGGACCCGGCGGTGAACATCGCTGTCTGGTCAAAATCGAAATCCCCAGACCCCGAGCCCACTTCGTTCCCGCTCACAAGATCGTACCCGTGCATTACGGTCCCGGGACCGGGCACGGCGTCTTCCGAAGTTCCCGTCCCGTACCTCACCGTAAGCGTCCGCGCAGTTGTTAGACCTCCTGTCTCCTGGGTCGAGCCGGCGCCGGGCTGGGTCGGGTTCCCCGCGTCCCTAGCCTCGCGTATCTCGTTAACTACGGTCTGTTTCAGGCCGCTTGAAGCGGCTACTTCCGGAGAAAGCGTCGCGTAAATCAGGTTCCCTTTCAGGTTGCGTATTTTCATAGCCCCGTCCTCGATCACGAAAACCATTCTCGTCGAGCCGCTTGTGCGCTGCTGGTCCCCCGTATTTTTGGGGACCTGGGTCTTCTGCCACCTTGTATCGGCTATATACATCGCTTTGGACCTCTCCAGCCTGTCGATAAAGATCGTCATCTGTATACTGTCGAACATATCGAAATCGAACCTGACGCCTTCCTCGAGGAATACCTTGTCCCCTTCGAAATCGGAGGATATCAGGTCCGCGAACGCCGATATATCTTTATCCTCATAGGCCTGGGATATCCGCCTCACCGCTTCTATGGACATCTCCTTATATCCCGAACGGTCGTACATTATCCCTTCTATAGAGCCGAAAACATCGATGGTGATCTCTTCGAGATCGTCGGTCTTGATCTTAAGGACCGGTCGATATATCTTCCCCGGAATGGGCGCGAACGAATACGCCGCGTTCTCTCCGGGAGTCAGCTCATGCCAGGACATATCGCCGTCCTCGGAAATAAGCATCGCCTTGACGCCTTTCAAGTTCGAAAGCCTGAAAGTCAACTCCACGTTCCCGCCTCCCGCCAGGTCGTCTTCCGAGATAACGACAATGCCCTTAGCGCCGTCGAGGCTCGAGCCGTTAAGGCGCGGATCGTCGATGAAATATCCGTAACGCTGAGCCTGCTCGGCGTTGTCATTCTTTTTCTCATCCGCCCATCCCTCACAAGTGAAGGAAGAAAAGGCCGTCACACAGAGCATGAAGAACACCAGCATCCTTCTCAATCTTATTCCTCCCATTTGATTATCGCCTTTTTTATCCGGATTTCGTGATCATTATACGCCTCGATCCGCCATGCTTGTCCTCCGAAGCCTTGGCGAAGGAGGGCCTGTCTTCTTAGAAATTGCTAATCACCTTCGTTATGATCCGCGACTCGTCGTACTCGTTATTGGATACGTCGTGGATATAGTTATTATTTTCTACCCTCGCGACAAAATGCGCGTTCCTTTTCTTCTCGATAAGAAAGTCCAGCTCCAGGTAGCTCCGGTTGATCACGTAATCCGATCTGGGCCTGGCGTTATCGGCGGCCTGCACATTGTGACCGAACTTGAACTTGCCTGCGGCAGAGAAGAAATACTGCCCGGTAACAGCTATCCCGGCCTTGATGTCCTCATCGTCCTCGTTCCTGGGGTTCCTGATATCGGAAGTAAGATCCGTTTTCCACTGGAATCTTTTCGAGAAAAGCTCTATGTCGTCTCCCACGCCAAAACCGAGGCGGTTGTAGAAATCCGACCTTACCGGGTCATAGTCGTTCACGGATTCCCTGTACTCGTATTTCATGTTATAGTTCATCCCGTTCGCGAGCGAATGGGTAAGGCTTGTCCCGGTGGTCCTATTGGTCACTTCGCCCGTATTCCCGGGATCGTCGGCATTCGCGGCGCGGTTGTTGAAGTACCCGCTCACCCGGACGCGCTTATTATCCTCGATAGGGTACAGTGAAAGGTTCACGTACTGCTCGTCATAATACGTCCTCTTCGTGACGAACTCGCTCCCCTTAAGATGATCCCAGTAATAATTCTCGGTAAGGGACAATGTCGCCATTTTCCCGAAATTATAGGAAGTCATCCACTCGTGCTGTTGTTTGTCCGCCATGACGGACCCGGCGTCGGTATAAAAATCGGGATCCGCTTTGTAATAAAGGTACTTGGCGTAAAACGGTCCCATCCTGAGATCAGGCTTGATATTGAAAGCCGTGCCATAAGCAGGGTCTCTTATGAAGCGGCTCTTCTCGTCCTCTACGTACTCGCTCCTTGCCAGTTCATAGGATAGCTTGAGATCCTTCATTATTTTGAGTGCGCCGTCCACGCTGACAACGGTATTATTGATGGCCATCGCGCCGTCGACCCTGTCTATGGTGGAACTGTCGTCCCGGGAGGTTATCCCCTGAAAACCTGTACGGAGCTCGCTCTCCCCTTTCTCGTCAAATGGGATCAGATAGTCGAGTTTACCGCCGTTCACGCGCCGGAGATACGCTTGAAGAGGCTGGTCCGGGCTCTGGCTCCGGCCGGATACCGCCTGCAAAGAAAGGCTGTCGGAAGGCTGCATGATGACGTCGAACCCCTGGAAAGAATTGCTGAGAGTGTACGGCGTCAGGTCGCCGTACTGATCGCCGAACCCGTAATAGTTCTTCTCGTTCGCCAGGCTGACATCGAACTGTTTAAGCCTCACGTCTTTCCTCGACTCTATCCGCCTGTCGTCGGTTTTCCGGACGAAAGTATTGGATTCGAGCTCATAATCCTCCCAGAGCCGCTCGAACACCGTTGTGTTCACTTCAGTGTTCTGGTAAACCCCGCGCCGGAGGAACGACTTCGCGCCGTTGCCGTCGACGGCGTTGAAATTGACCTCCTCGCTGACGTTCCCCGTGATCCATCCCGACCTCTCATCTGTCTGTTCCCCGTAAGCCTTGAGATCAAAAAGGTCCCGCGCTCTATCCTCGAAAGTGAATTTTCGCTTTTCGGCCGGAGCGCCCGCCGCCTTCTTCGCCCCGCCCCCCCCAACGTAATAAACATTAAGCGCGTGAACGGAGCTGTCTGACAGAAAAAACATGAAAAGGACGGTTATCGTTCGCCGAAGGATGCTCCTCGGCATAATGAAAAGATCTCTCGGCATTGTTCCCTTTATCGCGACCCGTGCGTGATCTGAACGGTTTTTTCTAAAGTATACATTCCGGCGAAAGTTTTGCAAGAAAAATAACTACGCGGCTACAAGGTATTCTTTCAGGCGGGAGTAACGCTTGATGAGTTCCTGTTTGGAGTATTTTTCGGCTCCCGGAAGGAGCTTGAAAACGAGGTTCGTGCCGATTTTCTCTATCTCCTCTACCATAAGATCGTTAAGCGTGATGCCGAGTTGCCTGAGGTTCTCGTAGACGCCGTCCAGGCCGAAAAGATGTTCAGCGAGGGCGAGCGTAACTACTTCCGCGAGCGGGCAGTAATCGCCGGACTCAAGCCTGGATAGATCCAGGTAATACATATTCGCCTTCCCGTTCTTCTCAACCCCCCGGAGCGTCTCCTTATTTTTGAGGTCGGCGAAGATCAGTATATCGGCGTTATCTTCGGAAAAATATCCCTGTATCCTGTTATGTATGCCCGCGGCGTTCTTTTCGATTATTTCGATATTATCGAGAAGTTTGGCGTATACCTCGTCTTTCTTGAGAGACTTCAGGCGCCTCATGATAGTTAATGGCGCCGCTTCCTGGTTGGAACCTATCTCCGTATCGAAGACGAGGACCAGCTTACGGCCGGAAACGGCTCTTGAAAGCAAAAGGTCGCCCATGGTCTTCATTAGCTCGTTCTCTTTTCGTATGTCACGGAGAAAATCCGTCCGAAGCGCGTCTTTGGTAGCCGTCATAGCGGCACCCACCGTTCTTCCCGACGCTTTGACGACGTACTCCCCAGAAGCGCCGGTGGAGGCGCCGTCCGAAACCCCGACAGGCGTTCTATCGTCTCCGGAATGCCCCTTACCGTTTCGGAAGCACTCCTCCAAGACCACTTTCGCGTTCCTCCGTATCCTCGCCGCTTCTTTTTTCATCGCTCCGAACGACGCTTTACCGAGATATTTTTGTACCATTTTCTCTATTTCACCGAGAACTACATCCTCCGGCTTCCTGTCCTTAAGACCGCGCCGCTCGATGAAATCCCTTGTCAATACGCCCCTCATGGCCTCTATTTTACTTGAAAGGAACCGGTCCGAGCCGTGGGAGGCGAATTTATCCAGATATCCCAGATTTTCCCTTCCCGCTTTCTCTCGGACTTTGTCTAGATATCCGAGATACAACCGCCGCGTCTCATAGTCCCTGAGATGCGCGGCGAATATCTGTTTAAGATACCTTAAAGCTCCGAATTTTAGCCTCTTGTCCAAAACCGTTATTTTTTCTTCGGCTAGCCCGGGAGTATCGGCGTAGACCTCGGTTAAAGTGTCTTTCATCATCCTCACGGCTCCGGGCCGCGTCAACTCTTCCCATTTCTGAAGATATTTCTCCTTCCAATCTTTGAATAGCTCTATCCTGGCTCTCAACCTTTCCTTATAGGTCGGTCCTTCCCCTTCCCTGTAATCGTCAAGCAGGGATAGCAGTGTTATCTCGCCTATCCCCTGTTTCACATCCTCCCTGGCCCAGTCATAGTTGAGGAACCAGCCGTCCGGCCTCGTGTTATCCTCGTCAAGAAATTCGGCTACGTCAAACCCCGTCATGTCCTTGAGGACCAGCCCGTTCCTCACCGATATCCTCGTATTCGAATACTTCCTGTCGTTCCTCCCGACAAGGTCCCCAAAAGCCGCGACATAAGCCAGATTATCGATAATGTCCCGCATAAGCCTTTCCTCGCCGAGAATATGTTTCCCGTACGCGATGAGGTCAGCTCCTGTCACGTCGCCGATCTTTTCAAGAGTAGAGGCCCTTTCGCGAAGCATATCCGCCCTCGACCGCGAGGCGGTCTCCGGAGGAACGCTTAAAAACCCGTTCTTATCCCTCGCGCCGAACAGGAGGTCCCTTCCACTCTGGCCGTGATAATCGCTCTCGTTGAGGCGCACGACCGGAAAAGTCCCGTAGAACGGGTTTGACCGGTCAAGTTGGATGAGCATGCCCCGGAGCTCGTCGATATCCTCTTCGCTCATCCCGCTCCCGAACATCCCTATGGCCTGGAAACCCGGTCTCCTCAGACCGTCGACCTCTACCGTCGCGTATCTTTCAAAAAGGCTCCTTATCTTCCTCACTCTGGTCGGCACCACTTTCGCGTGCCTGAGAGGATGCGGCAGGGAAGTCACCCCGCCCATGCGAGCGGAAAGGGTTAATATCTCCTCAATATCCATACTGCTTCTTCCGCCGGGGACAATGTGATCGCGTGCCTCGTCTATGTATTGAACCTTGATCTCCTCCTGCGTAGCCGCTCCCAGAGCCGTTTCGCCGTATTTCTTAAGCAATATCCCGGAGAGCGTCCAGAACGTCATCATCTTCTGGGGCACGGACAGGATGTCCTCTTCCGTAAGGACAAACCCGTGTTCCTTATGGATCTCGTTGAATTTTTTTACGACCGCGCGGACATTCGCCTCCCTATTCCCCGCCACTTTGAGCATTTCCCTGTAATCTCCGTTCTTTCCTATTTTTTCCATAAATGGCTTCACATCATCAGCTGTCTTAACCAGCGGAAAATAAACTATAACGTGAAGATTTATCAAATTCTCCTTCTTATCCCCGGTATAGAACTCGATCCCGGGTATCACTTCGATATCTCCGAGTATTGCCGCCGCGTCCATGGCTTCGGGTATACCGCCAAGCGAGATGTGGTCCGTTATCGCTATGGCGTTCATCCCGTTAAGCCACGCTTTGAACACGAGCGACTCGGGCGTATTGTCGCCGTCGGAGTATATCGTATGGGCATGGAGGTCGGCCTTCCCTTTCAGCCGTTCGCTTCTAATGATAAATCTTTCGTTATCCTTGAGAACCCTGAGCGCTTCCAGCCTCTCTTCCCCCGGGAGCCTCGCGTCCTGAATATCCGAGAACGCTCTGTAAACCTGATGCGCGCTCCGTATCCCCGCCTCCGTAAGCTCCGGCTCTTCCGTCAAAGACGGTTCTTTCTCCCTGGCCGCGTCATAACCCGATACGGCCATAAGCTCTTTCAGGCTGAGGTCCAGGGATCTTTCTCCTATTACCGGAGTTATCAGGATCCCGGGATATTTATCATCCGGATTGGGATAATACAACGACTCGGACCCCGGCATCGAGACGGGTACCATAGCGGCCTGGAATCTCGAGAAAGCGACGTCGTTCCTGAGATCCCCGTGCCCTTTATGCTGCCTTTTAAGGAAAAGCTCCACCGTCCCCGCGTCATTTCCGGAGTTATCATTGACCCGGAAAACGGCTTTATAAACCCCTGTGCCTATACTGGTATCTGTTATGTCGGATATCCGCGGCCCATCTTCCTTTAATCGCAGGCCTTTGCCCGCGAGATACAGTTCGATACCGTTATCCCAGCCCAAAAGCCCGATATTCTCCTCGAACACTTTCAGAATGATTTTTTTAACACGCTCCGGAGCCTCATTTATAAAGTCCCTGTGCTTATTGATAACTTCCATGGGAACATGAGGGTTATTACCGCTCGAATTGTTACTGTTAAAATAGATACTCCTTATCACATTGCGGGAGAAAAAACCCTTATCCATATCGAATAATTCGGCTAAAAGTTCCCGGGCAGATATGTCGACCCTTGTTTTCAGATGGCCCTCAACAGCCTTCCTGAACGCCGGGACGGATTCTTTGTAATACGAGACGAGCTCGCGCGCCTCGAGCCATTCCCCGTCAAGGCCTTCGCATTGAGACAGGTCGATTTCCTTGAGCGCCAGTATCTTTATCTTGCCGGAAAAAGATATGTCATTCAGCCCGCGAAGCATATCCGGAGCGAGGTCGCCGGCCGTGACGGTCCTTTCGTCGCCGCCTTTCCCTATAACCGTCAGTTTCTTCGGTCTTATTCTGACCACTTTGAGCGAATGCCAGTATTTAAAACCGTCCTTCGGAGCCTTATCGTCGACGATGAGCCCCCTTTCGGCGAGCCAGTCCATCCACCTCGCGTCCATGCGTTCGATCTTTAAAGGGACCTTGAAACCCTCGCTTAAGACCTCAACATCGACCATTTGGCCGTATGCCCTGAGATAATTATCCATATCCTCCTGGGCGAGCTCGCTGTAATTCATTATTATCCCGGCGTCGGGATTGTCGGGATTAAGTTTGCTCATCCCATCTCTCACCATCTCCCTCATGAGCCCGGTGCCTTTGAACGGGTCGTCCAAAGCGCCGGCGGGGCCGTTCTCCCACGGCGGCGTCGGAAGGTACGGCGGGTTCAGAACGATAAGATCGGCTTTGGCCTCTATCTTCGATACCCCTTTGCCGAGAAAGGTCCTGACCTTGACGCCCAGAGATTCGCAAAGAGGTGCGGTATTACGTTTCGCCGCCATCAGCGAATAAAGGCTGACATCCGTCATGATAAGTTCTTTAAGCCCCGGCAGTTTCGCCGCGCAAGCCGCCGAAACATGCCCCCCGCCGACGCCCACTTCCATGACGGTCTTAATATCTCCCCTATTAAGGATGCCTTTCTCCTCGAGCGTCTTATGCAGAAAGACCGTATCAATATTGGTTGACCATGTGTCCAGATCGACCCTGGCGTCGTTGTTGGTCACGACGCCCCTGTATTCCGTATATTTGCCGCCGCGCGCGAAAAGCGTGAGTATCCTGGAAAGCGTTATGCCGGAAAAATGTTTCGCCACATAATTGTCGGGGAACATAAGATGGAAACTCGGGAACGAGGCTATAAGTTCCTTCCTGAGCCTGGAATAGTCCGGGGCGAGGCCAGGCGTGTATACGCCGTCGTCACCCGTGACCTTATAGAGCGTCACCGTCTCGAGATCATCGCTCATATGCACGTACAGCTCCAGGTTCCGCTCTATCGGCTGGACGGGGAGGTTATCGATCTCGGCAAGGTCTCCCCGATCCTTGATCATTTCGCCGTATACGGCAAGAGTTTTGGCGGTATCAACCACTCCCGGGTACCCTTTCGCCAGGATACCCCTTATCTTTTTCATCGGATCGGACTCTTCCCTCGCAAGGCTTACGATATCGTATTCACTCACGTCCCTCAATTTTCGCGACGTATACGCGTCAAGCAGGTCACGGATCTTGGATACCTCCCCCGCAAGGACCGAGTTCTCATCACCGATAAGCCCCTGTTTAATGGACCGTTCCACTTCTAGAACAAGGTCCAACCTCCTCGCCCTGAACTCATTTATCGTCTTATAGAGGGTTTCGGCGTCGTCTACGCTACCCACCAGCGCGTCCAGAAAATCTATTTCCATTTTGTTGTATCCTATGAAGAACCTCTTAAGTTCGTCCTTTTCGCCGGCCTCATCCGGTCGGTCGTTGAGCATGGCTGTCCTATACATGTATTTGATGACGTAGAAAACCGACCCGATCTCGCGGGCGTAGGTGTTTATGATATCCGCTATCCTCCCCACCGCCGAGTCTTCGTACCCGCATTCGAAAGTGTGGACGGTATTTCGCCTCCGGCCCAAAAGCCCTTTTGAAAGGGTGATATTGTAATAATCGGTATTAGCCTGCACCTTGAGCTGGTTAAGAGGGAATGATACTTCCAGATAAAGGTCGTTCTTCCTTATGAACCGCACGTTCTCCCTCAGGTCTTCGAGGTTGGCAAGCGGGTCCAGCGGGATGAACCCGATACAGACATTGAAACCGAGTCCCCTGAGGACGCGTATAGCGCCTTCGTTCTCCTCGACCTTTATCCCCTTGACGTAATGCCTGAGCTGCCTGTCCGAGCCGGACTCAATGCCGAGGAAAAGGCTTTCGAACCCGGCGCGTTTTAAAAGCTCGAAAGTCTCCCGTTTTTCTTGTCTCAGCTCCTCGCTGTCGTTTTTCGCGAATACCGTATCGGCCCTTAACGAAACGGCTATCCTGAGCTTTATCCCTCTTTCTATCATGCCTTCGGCTATCCGTCTGGCTCTCCGGAGCCCGTTCAGGGTCTCTTTACCGCCGCCAAAGAATTCGGGGTCGGTGAACGACACATGCTTCGCGCCGTTTTCCTGGAGATATTTAAGCCCCTCAAAAATGACCTCGTCCGGGAAAGGCTCCCATTTATGGGCCCTGTAAGGGTCCTTAAAACAGAACGCGCATTTGCCCCAGCCGCATCCACGGCTCGTCTCCATCCATATGTCCCCGCCGCGCCGCAGTATCTCCTGAAGCTCATCGCGCGAAGGGAGCCCTAGGTCGGCGACGCTGACCGGGACCCCGTCGTTCTCCACTATCTTGCCGTCGATAACGAAAGATGCGGCCGGTACATCGTAGGGAGATATCTCGCCCCGCTGGAACCTGACAAGCTCACGAAGCGCCATCTCACCTTCACCGCGCACGGTGACCAGATTGGGATACTTTAGAAGTATCGACCTGTTCTCATTCGTCGGAAGGTTGCTTCCCATTACCGTCATCATTTTCCTTGTCTTATATTCATCCTGGTCCTTGAGAATATCCAGGAACTCGTACAGCAATTTATCTGATTCGAGCTGAGCCGAGAGACCGAGGATATCCGGGGATTGCTTCCTCACCTCGTCCATGAGCTCCACCGCTTTCATCCCGAACTGGGTATCGACCATGGATATTATGACGTCTTCCCCGTATTTTCTCCGGAGATCACCCATGAGGGCGTTTATTCCGGCCGGCTCGGTGATGACCTGATGCCTGGGAGAAGTGAAATTGACCATCACTATTTTGACAGGCTCCCGCGTTATTACCTTCACCTCGTCTTTCCTGGGTTTCGCCTTGTACAGGCCGAGCCCCTTTATTATCCTGAGCGCCCTCGGCGTTATAAGGGTGTTCTCGGGAGTGTTCTCGCGTATCCTTCTCCTCACTTCCGTCGAAGAGTCGAACCGGTTCTCCCTCGGAAGGATAAAAGTGTCCACATACCTCGATATATATTCCGGGAGATCGTTCTCTATAAGGACCCTCGTGATATCCTTTTTCGAGGCATATCCCCTCGGGACTACCGATATCCTGGAATAAGTGAAAAACTCCTCTATGACGGGCTTCGGATTACCGGTCATCATTTGCTCAAAATTATCGAACCCCATTATGAACCTGTAATCCGTCTTCCGGTGATACTTCCGGAGGACTTTCGCCATACCCGCGAATCTCGGGGTTTGAGTTATCACTATGGATACCTTCGGAAGGTCTTTGAGCTCTTCTTTAAGCATGAACAGCCTCTGGGCGAGAGTAGAGGCGAAATTCTCTTTAGAGACATGCCCGACGCTGACTACCACGACCACCTCGTCCAGGGTATCGTCTTTCGCGGCGTTCTCTATTATCCACCTGTGCGCCCTG
>JADGBR010000022.1:50097-54705 GCA_015231405.1 Candidatus Omnitrophota bacterium
GATATAGTCCACGGGATCCCTGTCGTTTATCCCGGATATTTTAGAATCTATGCTCTCTATTCCTTCACGGACGTCCTCCTCCGATATCCCGATAGGTTTAAAGATATCCATGGAAACATACATGGCGTTATTAGTTCCGTCGACTTCGAACTTTATCCCCTCGTACCCTTCTTTTATCTCTTTGTCAAAATCCCCCATATCCCTTATGGCCTTGACGGTCAACGAAACGATTACCTTCCGTATATACTCCCTATTCTCTTCCCGGAGCCGGCTTTCGTCCTTTCGTGTTACCTCCCGGGCAAGACCGAAAAAGTTTATATCAACGGGACCGGATCCTTTACGGCTTACTCGGTCCATGATCTTCATGGTCATGTACAGAAGCTTGATCTGGCCGTCCATCGGCTCGAGCCACGATAGGGCGAGTTCCGGATACCAGAAGCTGAAGCTATCGACGGGCCTCGTTAAAAGATCAAAGAATTCATTTTTCTCGCCCGGGCACCCTTCGAAGACCTGGTCGACGGCAAGCGCTAACTCCTCCCTTGTAGCCGACGGTCTTACGCCCTTCAGCCTCTCTATTCCGGACTGATGGACATCGTCTATCTTTCTTTTAGCCTTTCTTGCCGGATCCGCGATCTCGGTAAGATATCCATACTTTGCGTAAAACCAGTCGAAAAGATCCTGGTCAAAAAGGCCTTCGGAAACAGCGGCCGTGTCGATAACGTTCACAAGGAGATAGAGTTTAAGGATAGCCGGATCTTTTGTCTCAACGGCACACCGGAGCACAGGCCCGAATATCTCGTCCAGCACCTCTCCCCTTTTGTTCTGGCCCATAAAGCCGTGCGTTCTTACCACCGCTAAAGCTATGTCGGCCTCCTCCGGCGTTAGCCCTATCTTCTCGAATAGATTTTTGTCCTCTAGGATACGCGCACCGGCTTCCGGGTGGTTGGCGAAATTGAGACAAGCGTACGCGGAAGAGGTCTTGAACCCATCCAGCTTGGCGATATCCATGAACCCCATTATCGCCTCGAGAAGTCCGGGGTATTTCATGGAAACCTCCGCATACATATCCGCGAGGACCCTAAATGAATCCCGCGACAATGCTTTCCTGGCCTTGGCCTTAAAACCGGCTTCGTCCTGAAAACCTTTTATAGCTCCCCCGGCTAAAGCGTCAGCCTTTTCCATTGCGGCGCTTACCCTTCTAAGGAACTTTTCCACGTTCTCCGAACCGGTCCCAGCCTCACGGACGCCGCCGACCATCTCATTTATCGCGACGCCAGCCCTCTCTCTGATCCCATGCGCTCTCTGCTCTCTGTATATGGCTTCTTTCCCCCCGGACGATAAGCGGTTAGCCGTGAAATCGATCTCCCCGGTACTAAGGTCCACTTTGGCTATATATCCCCAATAGTACGGCGCGTATCCCAGGACGCACGGGACGGCAAGACGCCCGTCGCTCGTCGTGTATTTTTCGCCGAACCTTAGTTCTACGCCGATGTTACCGGGCGTTCTGAGGAAAAGGTTGCTGGTTATATTACCTATCCCTTTGTGATAGGCGCCTGATACGGCAAACTGCGTTTTAAGAAGGAATTTGTGATCTTCGGACGGGTCGATCATCGAGTTAAAGCCGGACGGTACCCCGAGCGTAGTTTCGCCAACGCTTTGCCGCCGGGCAGGGATATCGGCTGCGACGACATTCTCGAACAGGAATGCCGTGAGCAATATAATGGTTATCGTTTTATTGATCTTGATTATTCTCATGCCATAATGCTCTTCTTTCGTCATTGCGATGAGGCCATAGGCCGACGAAGCGATCTCTATAGGGATTGCTTCGGGCGCTTAAGCGCCCTCGCAATGACGGCTTATCACACGCCCTCGCAATGACGGGCATTATTACGCGTACGTCCAAAACGTCCGCATTATGTTGTACTCTTCGGCGATTATCTTTGAGAACTTTATCACGTTCTTCAGGAAGAACCCTATCGCCTTCTCCGGGTCGCCGTCCTGTTTCAGCGATCGCAGATATAAGTCGACGTCGCTTTCTTCCATGTGAAATTTCAGGATATTCTTAAAGACCGCTTCGACGGACGGGGTCTTATCACCATCGATGAGCCTCGCAAGGAGAGCCAGCGTTATGCCCCTCACCCTGTGTATGTTCTTCTCCGAGGGGGTGGCTAGCTCGTCTATATCTACGCTGATAAGGCGCGTATCCTTAAAAACTCCGATATCGTCGATGAACAGCTCGCAAAGGCCCGGGCGGTTCTTCGCGTCGGTGATTATCATGCGTTTATCGCCTGTGACCCCGTCGGCCCCCAAAAGTCTCTTGAGATGTCCCGCATCGGAGTACTTCCGTATCCTGACGAACTCCTTGGACGGGTCGAGCCATTTGCCTATCCCTTTCATCGCCGTGAGCTTGCCTTCGGAAAGGCCGTAACTCTCCGGTATAAAAAGCTCGATAGGGGTTTTATGGAGCGCCGCGAGGCTTTCGAATATCTTCCCGGTATCCCCCGCGCCTTCCTCTTTATCCCCGGGATAAGGGGCGGCGAAAAGTTTGAGCACGGGGTCCGATCCCGCGGTGCCCTCATCCTTTTCGCGGGCGCCCTTCAATTTCCGGAGCATAGCTTTCGTCTTCCACAGGTCTATCTTATGAGGGTTATCGTCGAAAGCGTTGGTTATAGGCATGCGCCTGTCCTTGCCGAAAGAGCGTTCGGTGAGCTTAACGCCTATCGGATATTGTTTCCTCTTGAACTGGTTCCACTCGACCATCCGGACGACCCTATAGACCGTCTCGGGGTCCCATTTTTGCGACATCTCCGCTACCGACTCGTCGCGTTCGATATAGGCTTCGAGTATCTGGTCTAATAATTCGTAAGGCGGAAGCTTGTCGCTGTCATAATGGTTCTCCTTAAGCTCCGCCGACGGAGCGGCGCCGATAGTCGATTCGGGTATTATCTCGTCTCCCTTTGTCCTGTTTATATGTTTCGCCAGCTTGAAAACATCCGTCTTGAACATATCCATTATCGGAGCGAAACCTCCCGCCATGTCGCCGTATATCGTCGCATAACCCACCGCGAGCTCGCTTTTATTTCCCGTAGTGAGAAGGAGATAGTTCAGCCTGTTACAGGCGTACATGAGCTTCGTCATCCTTATCCTGGGCTGGAGGTTCTCGTCGGCCGCGTTGTCCTCGTCAACCGGCAGGCCTTTGAACATGGGATCCTGAGCTATCTCTTCCAGATGCAGGTTGAATATGTCTTCGATCGGGCGTTCATAGAACTCAATGCCTAGCTTTGCCGCTATTTTCCTCGCGTCGGCTTTGGTCGATTCCTTGTTATACCTCGTCGGCATGGATATGGCCACGACCTTGTCGGCGCCTAGAGCCTCGACCGCGAGCGCAGCGACTATCGCGGAATCTATGCCGCCTGAAAGCCCGAGAGCGACTTTATCCATTTTATTCTTCTTCACATAATCCCTGATACCCGTAATGATCGCCTGGCGCAGGCTTTCCATCCTGTCGAGCTTTTCCCGCATGACCGGCTCCGGAAGAGGCGCTTTCTTCCTGGGAGCCTTGAACCTGTGCACCGGTACCGGCTCTTTGGGTTTAGGTCCGACTTTCCTGTAATCCCCGACGTCTATATCCGCCATGATAAGTTCTTCACCGAAACCGCGTGCCCTGGCTATGACATTACCCTGGGGGTCGACTATAAAACTCCCGCCGTCGAACACCACTTCGTCCTGCGCTCCCGCGAGATTGGCGTAAGCTATGAAACAATCGGTCTGCCTGGCCCTTTTTTTAAGAAGCTCTTCCCTGACATCCTGTTTACCGGCGTAGAAAGGCGAGGCGGAACTGTTGAGAAGCACTCTCGCGCCCTTATCAGCCTGGTCGACATAGACGCTTTTCTCGCCTATCCAGACATCCTCGCAAATATTCGAGCTGAACGGCACGCCGCCCAGGTCGTAAACCTCCGATTCCCCTCCGGAATGAAAATACCGTTTCTCGTCGAAGACCGCGTAATTCGGCAGCTCTTTTTTGCGGTATATTCCTTTTATCCCGCCCTTCGTGACATTGCCCAGCGCGTCTTGCCTCGAACCTTCGATTATGGCTACGGCGTTATACGCCCGGCCTCTGTCATCGACGTCAATAAAACCCACCTGCACGTTTATCCCTTTTATCTCCCTGGCCAGCTGTTCGAGTATCTCATAATTTCGCCTGATAAAACTTTTCTTGAATATCAGGTCTTCCGGCGGATAGCCCGTTATAGTGAGCTCCGGGAAAACGACCATATCGGCTTCTTTTAGTTTCGCCTGGTTGATATAGTTAAGTATCTTTCTCTTATTGCCCTTGAAATCGCCGCAACGGGTATTCACCTGGGCTACGGCTATCCTCATTTTATCGTTATCCCGCGGGACCTCGTCCTTCATCTTCGCTTTAGCGATATCCACAAAACGCTGGTGGATCGGGTTATCTTCAGGCGTGAGGTCGATCTCGTCGATAGGCGTCCATTTCGCCTTCTCGGCGTCGTCCGTCCCTCTGACTACCATCGCTCTCGCCCTCGCGGGATCGGTTATGTGGAACATATACGCGTCGGTCTCTACCCAGGCGTTATCGGTATTACG
>JADGBR010000022.1:54804-56467 GCA_015231405.1 Candidatus Omnitrophota bacterium
TGGATAGCTCCGGCAAGAGGATCTTCCATGACCATAATACCGCCGACAAGGCCCCTATTCCTAAAACCGCCGGGAATAGCCCATCTGCCGTTATCCCTTCTTTTTATGAGCAGGACCTCCAGCTTCCCCGTATCGGTATTCACCCTCGTAACAACCGCGTCTGAAGCGTGGTTAGCGCCGTATTTGGCGAGCTCTCCCCTGTCCCATACGCCGGTACGCCCTTTCGGGTTGAGCGGCAGCTTAGTCAAGGGATCGAACTTTACTTCCCCCTCATAGCTGGTAAAAGGTTCTCTTTTCCCCTCATCGATATCCTTCAACATTTTTTGATAATCTATCCGGTCGGCGTATTTCTTCCCGCTCGGAAGATCATAAGCATTCGCCAAGACCTCGCCGGATAACTCATGGGACGGATTGTATCCGGGTAATTCTTTATCCCAGGGTGCGTCACGGTCGGATACAAAATACCTCTCATGTAAAAAACTCTCGGGGGAGAGACTCCTCGCCACGTACCCATTCCTTAACGATTTCGCCTTCACTTCACGCGTATGCGCGGCCATCATCTGATATATGTTTTCCCACCCTTCCCAGCCCAGAAGCGCCAGATCGACCCCGGCGCTTATCAAACGCTGTTTATTAACAGCCAGTTCCTTACCTCTCCCTTCGGTAACGCCTATCATAACCCCGCCCGAGGCCCTGACGGTCCGTATGCCTTCCATCCAGTCGTCAAAATATGCCATCTGGCTGTAAGGGAACTTTTTAGCGACCTCTCCCAGCACTTGATCTTTATTATAGGTAAGCGGATCCGACTCCTTTACGCTGAACACATCCTTTTTATCTATGTAATCCAGATAACCCCTTTTTCCGAGCTGCTCCAAAACCTGCTTCTTGTTGCCGCCGCAGGTAACAACTATTTTCACCCCGGCCCTTTTAAGCGACCTTATGAAATCGAAGGCCATGGGCACCCTTTCAGGGACCCTCTCTTCCTGCCTTTTTTTACGGACTTTCTTAAGCGCGAGCTGGACCTCTTTTATCGTCTTCCCGGTGAAAACCGATATTGCCTGTATCACCTCGCCGCTGGTCTTATTCATGACGAATTTTTCGACCCATTCCTTTTCCGGATAGACGCCCACAAGCTCCCTGTAAGCGTCTTTGTATTCATCCTTCCAGGTGGATTCGAGGAGCACGCCGTAAACGTCGAACACGGCTACCAGCTCTTTACCCTCCTCGAAAAGAGGGTTCTCTCCGAAAAGTTCTTTGGCCGACCTTGTTTCCTGTTCATGGGCCGTGCCGGGCTGCATCTCATGGGCCCTCGTTATCAGCTTAGTCTTCTTTTCCGCCAGTTTTTCCGAAAGGTCCGCAAGCGGAGTATCCTTATAAATATGCCTGTCAAAAAGGCTGGATGAATAAAGTTCCTGCATTGTCCTAGGCGCGTCATAAATAACTTCGCCCTTTGACACGACAGGCTTTAAGAGGGCCCTGGCTTCCTCTCCGTCCGCCAGGTCGAAAGTTTCGCCTTCCATCACTGTCATCCTTTTCACAACACGGCCTAGGGCGGCTATTATCGCGACAACGTTCTTCGCCACAGGGTTGGAAGTCTTTAGAAGGGTATTGCTCAGCTTCAGCCTTTCCTCGCCGTCAAAGACGCTGAGCTTATATACGCCGC
>JADGBR010000023.1 GCA_015231405.1 Candidatus Omnitrophota bacterium
GACGGTTTCGAGATCGCCGAAAAAGATCTAGACACGAGGGGCCCCGGGGAATTCTTCGGGACAAGACAAAGCGGCATTCCGGAGATACGGTTCGGAGATATACGCCAGGACATGGGGATCATGGAAGAGGCGAGACGTGAGGCGTTCGGTCTTGTCGAGTCGGACCCTTCGTTGTGTGATCCACGTCATGCCGGAATTCGTGCCAGTATTGTTGAGAGGTTCAGGGGGAAGGCGGTATTGTGATGTTGTTTGCCGGGTCAATAGTGGATCTGCCGCAGTGCGTCATTGCGAGCCCCGCAAAAGCGGGGCGAAGCAATCCCTATAGAGATTGCTTCGTCGGCCTCGGGCCTCCTCGCAATGACGGGCCCTCTTATCGAACAAAGGCAAGGTGGACTTGCGCATAATAGCAGGCAAATACAGGGGCCGAAAGATACAATTCCCCGACGGTGACGACGTTCGCCCCACGAAAGACCGTATACGGGAGTCGGTGTTCGATATCATCAGTGAGATCGTTCCCGGGGCAAAGGTCCTCGATCTTTTCTCCGGGAGCGGCGCGTACGGACTGGAAGCAATATCAAGAGGGGCGGAAAGTTCGGTTTTCGTGGATAATCAGGCGAAATGCGTGGATTGTGCCAAAAGCAATGCTCTGTCACTTGGGATAAAGGATGAAGCTGACATTCTCAATGGGGATGTTCTCGATATAATGCCGGTTCTTGAAAAAAAAGGACTCAGGTTCGACATTGTTTTCGCTGACCCTCCGTATAATAAGGGGTTAGCCAAAAAAACCTTGATAAGGATAATTGATTATGATATATTTAACCGACCTGTTTTCTTTGTTATGGAACACCATAGGGAAGAAAAGGTTGATGAGATACACCATGGGTTTGTTCTGATCAAAAATAAAACTTATAACGAAACAGTAATATCGATATTCTCAAAAAAATGAGCCTTTCCGCGGTATATCCGGGTACTTTTGATCCCGTCACTAACGGTCATCTGGATGTGATAAAAAGGGCGGCGTCCCTTTACGATAGAGTTGTTGTTTCGGTCGCGCACAGCGTCGGGAAAAACCCTCTTTTTACGGTAAAAGATAGGGTAGGCATGCTCAAGGAAGCTGTAAAAGGTATCAAGAACGTCGAGGTAGTGGATTTTAAGGGTTTGGTAGTCGACCACGCGGTTAAAATGTCAGCCAAAGTGGTCTTAAGGGGTATAAGGATGATATCCGATTTCGATTACGAATTTCAGATGGCATTGACAAATAGAAAACTGAATCCCGATATCGAGACGGTATTTTTAACGCCCAACGAGAACAGTTCTTATCTCTCGAGCAAGCTCATCAAGGAAGTGGCTTTTTTGGGCGCTGATGTGTCAAGATTCGTGCCCGAACATGTCCGGAAAAAATTAAAAAGGAAGTATCAGGATGAGTAGAGTACTAGAGCTCCGGGAAAAGGCAAAAAAGCAGAGAAGGAAGATAGTGTTGTCCGAAGGGGATGACGCGAGGGTAGTGAAAGCGGCTTCTTTCGTGGCTAAGGAGAAGATCGCGGATGTGTTGCTTCTCGCGAAAAAGGACGCGCTTAACGCGCTTGCCGAAAAAGAGAAGATATCCCTCGACGGTGTCGCGATACTGGACCCGTCGCTGGATCCCCGAAAGGGTGAGGTCATTAACGCCTTTTTCGAGCTCCGTAAACATAAAGGAATAACTCTTGAGGACGCGTCCAAAGTGGTCATGGAAAAATTCGTTTATTACGGAGCGGTCCTCGTGAATATGGGGATAGCGGACGGATTTGTGGCCGGCGCTAAACATACGAGCGGAGACGTCGCCAGGAGCGCGATCTACTGCCTGAAAATGGATAAGGATATCGGGGTCCTTTCCGGTTCTTTCATAATCGAGTTCCCTGACTCACCGTATGGAGATAAAGGCCTGTTCCTTTTCGCCGATTGCGGAATAGTACCGGAGCCGACATCCAACCAGCTTGCAGGTATAGCTATATCCTCAGCCGAGTTGTTCGAAAAGCTGTTCGCTGTAGAGCCTCGTGTGGCGATGCTCAGCTATTCTACGAAAGGCAGCGCTTCCGGGCAATGTATCGACAAGGTTCTTGACGCTCTCAAACAAGTAAAGGCGAAAAGACCCGGTATTTCCATAGACGGCGAACTTCAGCTTGACGCCGCTATCGTTCCGGAGGTCGCCAAACTTAAATGCGCCTCAAGTCCCGTCGCCGGAAAAGCGAACGTGCTTATATTCCCGGACCTAGAGGCCGGGAATATCGCTTACAAGTTAGCCCAGAGGCTTGGTAACGCGAGGGCCATCGGGCCGCTTCTCCAGGGGATTGAAAAGCCTTGCAGCGATCTTTCAAGGGGATGCAGCTGGGAGGATGTGGTGGACGCCGTTACTATTTCGGCCGTGAGGTCTCAGAAATAATAAACTGAAGGAACTTATAAATGTCTATTTTGGTCATTAATTGCGGTTCGTCGTCTGTCAAATACGAGCTTTTCGACATGAGCGATAACTCTGTCATTTCGAAAGGCGTCGTGGAGCGCATAGGGGGAACGACTTCGTCGATAAAACATGAGGTACCGAAACATGATGTTTATTTCAAAAAGAGGGCCAACGCCCCGGACCATCTCACGGCGGTAGAGCTAATAAGGAATGTTCTTTCGGACGCCGAGTTCGGCGTTATAACCAACGTAGCGGAAGTGACCGGGGTAGGGCATAGGGTTGTACACGGCGGCGAGGAGTTCCACGAAAGCACGCTGATAGATAAGACCGTATTGAAATGCATACAGAAATGCTGCAAGCTTGCCCCGTTACACAATCCGCCCGCACTTGAAGGAATAACCGCCTGTATGAAGATATTCGAGAACGTACCGCAGGTGGCCGTGTTCGACACGGCTTTCCACCACTCGATGCCGGAGCACGTGTACATGTACGGGATACCCTATAAGTTCTATAAAAAATTCGGGATAAGAAAATACGGGTTCCACGGAACGAGCCACAGGTATGTTTCAAAAAAAGCCTCGGAGATATTGAAAAAGCCGCTGGAAAAAATAAATCTTATCACGGTCCATCTCGGGAACGGCTGCAGCATAGCAGCGGTTTCCGGGGGGGTCAGCATAGACACTTCGATGGGTTTTACCCCTTTGGAAGGTCTTGTCATGGGGACGAGGTCAGGCGATATGGACCCGGCGGTAGTGACTTTTCTTATGCAGGAAGAGGCCATGAGCGTCGACGATATGAACACCATGCTTAACAAGAAAAGCGGGTTGTTAGGGATATCCGGTATAAGCAACGACATGAGGGACCTTTTGACCGAGATGCATGCGGGTAATCCGAGGGCCAAGCTCGCTTATGACACTTTCGTCTACCGGATCCTCAAATACATAGGGGCATACGCGGCCGCGCTGGGTTCGGTCGACGCGGTCGTTTTTACCGCCGGGATAGGGGAGAACGTCCCTGAAATAAAGAACGAGATAAAACAGCAGCTTTCGTCGCTTTTGAAGGGCGCCGAGTTCATGTCTATACGGACGAACGAGGAGCTTTTAATTGCGATCGATACGTTCGAGGTCATTAAGAGAGGGCCACAGGAAACAGATACGAATAACGGAGGGATAAATGCCTAAAGTAAAACATCGACATTCTAAATCAAGAGGTAGAAAGAGACGCACCCATTGGAAGCTTGACGAGCCCGCGCTTGTTAAGTGTTCCCAGTGTGGGAAGGAAAGGACCCCGCACCAGGTCTGTCCGTATTGCGGCTATTATAAAGGCAAAAAGGTCATGCACGTAGAGACCTTGGAAGAGCGCAGGGATAGAAGGGATAAAAGGAACAAGAGGGCTAAGTAAGTGGTCCTGTGACCTGTCTTCAAAAAGTAAGCGAGGGGATATTATGAAGATTGTAGTTGACGCGATGGGCGGTGATACGGCCCCGGAGATGCCGGTGCAGGGCGCAGCTATGGCGGCGATGGAATACGGGTATGAGACCGTTCTCGTCGGAGACGAGACAAAGATAAGAAAGGTCCTTTCCGATTTTAAGGCCACTCCGGAAGTGACGGCCAAGATCAGGATAGTGCATACTACCCAGGAGATCGGGATGGACGAGCCCGCGGCTATCTCCGTCAGGAAAAAAAGGGATTCCTCCATAGTGCGGGCGGTGGATCTCCTTAAGGAAGGCGAGGCGGACGCGCTGGTGAGCGCCGGAAATACCGGGGCTGTCGTTTGCGCGGCTACTCTTAGCCTCAGGCTTCTGCCGGGCGTCGACAGGCCCGGAATAGCGGTGATCATTCCGGCTCTAACGCGGTCGTGTCTCGTGATCGATGTGGGGGCGAATATCGACCCGAAACCCCTGCATCTTTTGCAGTACGGGATAATGGGTGGAGCGTATTCCAGGTATCTTTTGGGCAAGACCGACCCGAGCGTCGCGCTTTTGAATATCGGCGAGGAATCCACTAAAGGGACGGATTTCGTCAAGGAAGCCCACTCTCTTCTCAGCGGCAGCAAGCTTAATTTTATAGGCAACATAGAGCCGGCTGAGGTTTACAAAGGCAAAGCCGATATAGTTGTCTGCGACGGTTTCATGGGTAACGTCTTCCTGAAAGTCACGGAAGGGTTCGCCCATGCCGCGGCTGAACTCCTGAAAAGGGAGCTTAAGAACAGTAACTGGGTGACAAAATTAGGGGCAATGCTCACATTGCCTGCTTTCAGGGCTCTTAAGAAAAAAGTGGACGCGACGGAATACGGCGGCGCGCCGCTTCTCGGGGTGGACGGCCGGGTGATTATATCACATGGCGCCGCGAACAGCGTTGCCATGAAGAATGCGATACATGTTGCGGCCGGATACGTGGACAACCATGTAAATTCGCATATAGTCGAAGAATTGGAAAAATATTGATAAAGATCAAGTGATCAAATAATTTTAACTGAGCCAGTTGTTTAAGTGTCAGGCACAGTCAAAATTATCAGGAGGAAAATGCCTGAGGCAAGAAAAGTCGGCATCATCGGGGTGGGAAAATATCTCCCCCAGCATGTTCTTACCAATTACGACCTTGAGAAAATGGTCGACACGACCAATGAATGGATAATAACAAGGACCGGGATAAAAGAAAGAAGGATAGCCGCTGAGAACGAGGCCGCAAGCGATATGGCCGTGAAAGCCGCGCGTAACGCCCTGGAAAGCGCCAAACTCAAACCCGAGGATATAGACCTCATTATCGTTGCGACGATAACCCCGGATATGTTTTTCCCTTCTACCGCATGTCAACTGCAGTTCAAGCTGGGGATAACTAATATACCCGCTTTCGATATAAGCGTGGCCTGTTCCGGTTTTGTTTACGGGCTTGTCCTTGCCGAGCAGTTCATTAAGAGCGGCATGTACCGTAACGCGCTGGTCGTCGCGGCCGAAAAACTCTCAAGCGTCACGGATTGGCAGGACCGTTCGACTTGTGTCCTGTTCGGCGACGGGGCAGGCGCTGCTGTGCTGGCTCAGGTAAACAAGGGCGGGATATTGAACTCAACACTAGGGGCGGACGGTTCTAAGGGCGATCTTCTGCAACTTCCGGCCGGCGGTTCCAAGATGCCGGCCAGCATAAGAACGGTTGAGAACAGGCTCCATACGATAAAGATGGAAGGGAACATCCTGTTTCGACACGCCGTGAAGATCATGGCCGACGCGGCGCGCAAGGTGACGGAACCTCTCGGCCTGAAAGGCGACGATATAGATATCATCATTCCCCACCAGGCAAATCTCAGGATACTTGACGCTTTAGCGCTTAGGATGGGCGTCGACCCCAAGAAAAAAGTTTACCTCAATATCGAAAAATATGGTAATATGTCGGCCGCTTCGAGCGCCGTAGCCTTGTGCGAGGCTGTCGAGGAAGGCAGGATAAAGAAAGGCGACAAGATACTTATGGACGCGTTCGGAGGCGGTCTCACGTGGGGGGCGCTTGTTATCGAATGGTAGCGTGGTAACTCTGATGTTGGGCGAACAGAACGCGGAAACGTTAACCCCGGAAAAGCTGTCATTGCCGCGAAAGTTGTCATTCCCGGAAAAGCTGTCATTCCCGCGAAAGCTGTCTTCCCGCGAAAGCTGTCATTCCCGCGAAAGCGGGAATCAAATAGAAGCAATATTTTTATGTGGTCCCCGCTTTCGCGGGGATGACATTTTTTATTTTGTTTGAGAAGATTTTGAAGGAGCTGAGATGATCCGAAAAAAATACGGACTACTATTCCCCGGTCAGGGTTCCCAGTACGTGGGCATGGGTAAGGACCTTTATGAGAGAGAGGCGGCGGCGAGGTGGGTGTTTGACAAGGCCGGTTCTCTCCTTGGGATGGATATAAAAAAGCTTTGTTTTCTGGGGCCGGAAGATGAGCTTATGTCGACTAAGAACAGCCAGCCGGCGATATTTACGACCTGTATGGCGGCTTTGAACGTTCTGGCCGAAAAAGTGAAAGGCTCTCCTGTAGGGAAAGAAGAGAGGGATCTTTTCTCGAGCGATGATATCGTGAACATGGCGTCTATAGCGCTTGGGTTGAGCCTGGGGGAGCCTATCGCTCTTGTTGCGTCCGGGGCGATATCCTTCGAGGACGGTCTCTTTTTCGTCAAGGAGCGCGGAAGGCTCATGGACGAGGCCTCTAGGAAGGAAGAGGGGCAAATGGCGACGATCCTGGGGCTTGAACTTTCCAAAATAGAGGAGATATGCCTGGGCCTAGGGTGTCAGGTTGCGAACCTCAATTGTCCGGGCCAAGTTGTCATTTCCGGTCCGTCGAGCGTCGTTGAGCTCGCCGCCGATCTCGCGAGGAACGCCGGAGCTAAAAGGGCGATTGTTCTCAAGGTGAGCGGGGCGTTCCACTCGGCTTTAATGAAGCCGGCGAAGCATGAACTTAAAAAAGTGCTTTCAAATATTAAGATAAACGAGCCGGCTGTGGATTTTATAAGCAATCTCGATGCTCTTGTCACAAAGGACCCGGAAAAGATCAGGACGAATCTTTCAGATCAGTTGGATAATAGGACACTGTGGGAAGCGTCGGTCACAGCCGCCGTCTCTTTGGGAATAACAGATTTCCTTGAGGTAGGCCCCGGTAAGGTCTTAAAGGGTCTCGCCAAGAAGATCGATCCGAAACTGAACGTCACAAACATCGAGACCGTGCAGGATATCGAAAATTTCCTGGGGCAGATGGCCTCCAGCCAGGTCGCTTGAACGGTTGTTAGTTGTTAGGTTTTAGTTGCTAGTGTGGTCGTGATAACCCATCATAAGGTCTTAACCCCTAACCCCTAACCCCGAGTTGACTTTCGCCCATTACTGTGCTAATCTTGCCTATAATATTAAAAATATATTACTTTCCTAACAAAATACAAAATGCCCAGACCCGTAAAAGGCAGAGATACCATAGGGCTTGATGTTGGTTCTCATTCCATCAAGACCGTTGTGGTGGATACGTCCAAGACGAAGCCAGTTCTTTCGGCCTATAACGTGAAGCTTGTTCCCTCCGGCAAGAAAAAAATCCCGATTGACCAGCTTATAAAAGAGCTTTTTGACGAGATCAATATCAAACCGTCCGAAATTAATCTTTCCATTTCAGGCGGTGACGTCATAGTGAGGTTCATTACGCTTCCCCGCATGGATAAGGCGAGCCTTGAGGAATCCATGGTCTTTGAGGCAGACAGATATATCCCTTTTAACGTCAACGAGGTGATAATGGACTTTGCCATACTTGACGATGCGGGCGAAGGTAAAATGAACGTACTTCTGGCGGCGGCTAAAAGCGATTTCGTGGAGGGCCAGCTGGAGCTTTTCCGCAAGATCGGGATAAGGGTGAATCTGATGGATATTAACGCTTTTTCGGTATTCAACGCTTTCTCGATGTCCAACGATATCGACCCGGTCCAAGGGACTGGTTTTTTTGACCTTGGCCACTCCCAGACGACGGTCATGATAGCGACGGGCAAAATGCCGCGTTTCATGCGGGTTATCCAGACCGGCGGGAAGGATATCACAAAGGCTATTTCCGAGGACATGGGAGTTACACAGGAAGAGGCCGAGAACATCAAGTACGATCAGCCGAAGGGAATGGAGGACAAAGTGGCTCGGGCGACTTCTGTCGTGATCGATGAGCTGGTAAAAGAGATGCAGCTTTCATTCAGCTATTTCGAGAATAAATACGGGAAGGGGATAGATCACATATATTGTTCCGGCGGGATGGTCTACCAGAAAGGCGTTCAGAATATTATCGGAGAGAAATTAGGGTTAAAGGTGAACGGGTGGGACGTTCTAGGCGGTCTATCCATGGCGGACAGCCTTTCGCGTGAAGCTTTGAGCGGAGTATCTTCTCAGCTGGCCGCGGCGATAGGGTTAGGACTCAGAGGTTGATACATTCGGCGGCGCTAAATCCCGCCGTTAACGGCGGGGTTGGGAAAGCCGCCTCAGTATGAACACTTACCTGGGAACCCCGGGCTTTAGCCCGGGGAGTATGTATGGGTTCATTGAACTAATAGCGCTGGTTGTAGCCGGTTGCCGGCTACCGGTTAGAGAAATACAAGATTCAAGGTCCATAGTCCATAGTCTATGGTCCATAGTCTATAGTCTAAGATAAAAGTCACAGCTATGATCGAACTGAATTTACTGCCAAAAGAACTCAGAAAGAGAAAGAAAAAACTGCTTCCTGAGATACCGATCCTGCCCATAGGCGCCAGCGTGCTGGTCGTTCTTATCGCGTGTAATTACTTTCTTTCGGCGGTCTTGAAGAACAAGGAGACCGCCGTTCTCAGGGCTAAAAAGGAGTGGGCTGTACTCGAACCTCAGCAAAAAAACGCGGAGAACCTCGGCAAAGACGTCGAGTCCATCCAAAAACGGCTGACGGCCATGGAACGCGTGACGAAACCTGACCTTTCCTGGGCCAGGCTTCTCTCCGGGCTGAATAGCGCCGTAATTCCGAACGTTTGGCTGAGCGTTTTTGAGTCGGTCCAGGGGGGCGGTTCGGGTAACTCCGGGGCGTCCGGGAGGGCTATTTCCCTCGAGGGATACGCGCTCGGTAAGGTCGAAGCGACCTCGACAGTCGGTAAGTTCATTGACAGCCTGAAGGCGAATCCTGAGTTCTCGGACTACTTCGACGAGATAAAGCTGGATAACATGATCAACAAGGTCGTTTCGGGGGAAGAGGTCATGGAATTTAAACTGATATGCAGGTTCAGGGATTCGGTAAAATTATGATCGACATCAGCAGGAAAAGGGTGATCGAACTCTTAAAGGACGCCCAGGTGAGGTCCTACGCGGCGGGCGGCGTTCTGATATTGGCCTCCCTAGTGTATATCTCGGTGTTCGTTGTGCCGATTATATCCAGGATAGGGGCTCTTCATCTGGAAATATCCGATTACAACAACAAGATAATGATAGCGAAAAAAAAGATAAGCCAGATGCAGTCACTGTCGGAGAAACAGAAAACCATTTCCGACGAACTCAAACGCCAGTCCGTTAGGTTCGCCGACCGGAAAGAGATCACGGCGCTCCTGGAGGATTTCGCGAAGATCGCCAGCAATTCTGAGGTCAAGATCCTCAGCATAACGCCGAATGATAATAAATATATACGGGGAGCTGGCGACGGATCGGAGTTCTATACCGGAATGCCCATAACGATAACAGCAAAGACAGGGTATCACCAGCTGGGGAGTTTCGTCGGTGAGCTGGAAGCCAGCGAACGTCTTATAAGGATAGATGGTATCAATATCCACGCCGGCGGCGGTGACATGAGACTTCATGATACGGTCATAACACTTAAAACATATGTGACGGCGGGAAATGATTAAGGCCAGTAAAACATCGATCTATTCTGTCTTTTTGTGTCTGGCCGTATCCGCGTCAGCGGGAGCCGCGTCCGACGAGAAGGCTTACCGTTACAACCCAAACGGGAAGAGCGACCCTTTTGTCCCGCTCGTCGGGGTTTCGGAAAGGGCGGTGATCTCGGGCATAAGGGGCATTCTTAGCGCGGGTGATATCAAGCTTCAGGGCATTACGGTCAACGCTGACGGTAGCCGCGGGGCTATACTTAACGGTGAAATAATGAAGGTCGGGGACACCATGGGCAGGGTCACGATGATATTAATAGAAGAGGGCTTCATAGAGGTTGAGATCAACAAGAAGAGACATAAAGTGCGGTTATATGAATGACCGTTTAAAGGGTTTTCTGGCATTATAAGGAGGGAAAATGCTGAAAAGTTTTCGAAAAAAGGGATTCATGATAACGCTGGCGCTGGCGTTCATCATATGCAGGGCTGCCTTTACGCAGGACGCGCCGCCAATTCCCGCTCCGGATATTGCTCCTCAGCCGAGAGAGGAAGTATCGGCCGCTTTGCCCAGCCCGGGCAACATAACTGTGAATTTCAAGGATGTCGACATATTGACCGTACTCAATTATCTTTCCGAGATAAGCGGCATCGATATCATACCATCGCCGGGAGTGAAGGGTCTTGTGACCATGAGGCTAAGGGACAAGCCGTGGGAGATAGCCCTCGATATAGTGACAAGGAATTACGGGTTCGCCTACTCACGGGAGGGCAATATCATCAGAGTTATGCCTAGGACAATGCTGCAGGCTGAAGAGCCTGTAACGGTGGTGATCCCTCTGAATTACATAATCAGGGAAGTAGAGCTTTCAAGGTCCGGGGGCGGAGGTGGGACGGAGGACCCGACAGGCGCAGAGTCTTCAGGCACTTCGAGCGGAGGAGGGGACAGCTACAGCGTCAGCATGAAGGAAAAAAGCATTGAACAGCTTATGAAGGCCATAACCAGCATAATCGATCCCGGAAGGGGAGAGAGCGCCACTTTTGTCGCTAACGCGAACGCCCTTGTCATAACGTCGATCCCTGCGAAAATAAACGTTATCAAGGAAATGCTGGTGAAGATCGACAAAAAACCGGCCCAGATCGTACTGGAGGCTAAAGTTATCGAATTAGTCCTGGACGACAGTGAGAAACTGGGGATAGACTGGAACACGGTCGTTACGGCCGCCGGCGCCAGGAGGCCGATGACTTACCCGTGGGCGAATAACGGTCTCTTCATGGGGATAGACGGCGATTTTCAGCGGAGTATGTACCCCAGGAACGACACTATCGAGGGAAGGACGGATTTCCCTCTGTTCGGTAACTCCGCGACGGCTTTTCTGGTTAACCCTTTCAACCCGACGGTCGGAGACGCGTCCATGTGGACTTACGGAACGCTCGATTTTACGCAGTTCACGGCGGTGCTCCGCATGATAAATAACAGGACCGATACGAATATCCTTTCGACCCCGAGGATAACTACCCTGAACAACCAGAAAGCCACGATAAAGGTCGTCCAGAAGGTAATGCTGCAGGAAACACAGGCAAGCACCCAGACGGCGAATACAGTGACGGTGCAGTTCGAGGATGACGCGAGTGCCAGGGAGATAGGCGTTAAGCTCACGGTCGTGCCCCATGTTAACGAAGGCGGAGATATAACCGTAAACCTTGTTCCGGAGGTCTCAAGTAACCTGGCCTTTCAGAATCTTCAGGTGGGTAATGCCGGCACCAATACGGCGATAGCCATGACATATGATACGCGTGAGTCGAATACCCAGGTCCGGGTAAAGGACGGCGAGACGATATTTATCGGGGGGCTCATACAGGACCAGAAAGTGAAGAATGTTTCGAAGGTCCCGGTTCTGGGAGACCTGTTCGGGGATATCCCGTACCTGGGAAAACTCGTTAAATATGAAGGGGATGTAGTTGACAAGACGGAAATAGTTTTCTTTGTTACGGTGCACATGGTGAAGGATGGAACGGAATCGATATCAAAATCCGGGACGGTCGATCATTACGATCGGTATCAGCTGAACAAAGTGTCAGAGGAGAAGGGAGTCCGGGAGAAGAAAGATAAAAAAATAAAGATGCTAAAGGATAAAAGCGAGAAAAAGAAGATAATATGGTAAAATATTCAGCCGTATTCATAAAACAGGGGCTTATGGCCTTTATCTCTCATCTCGATCTGATGACTTTGTTCCGCAGGGCTATACGAAGAGCGGAGCTTCCTTTTACGCTTACAAAGGGGTTCTCGCCGAGGATAAAGATAAGCATGGAAAGGGCGCTTAAACTGGGGTTGGAAAGCGAGTCCGAGAAAATGGGATTTTATCTCGAAAAAGAACAGGACCCGGTATCGATCAAGGAGATAATTAACAGGGAATTGCCTGATGGGATAAGAATAGTCGATGTATTCAGGGCATGACCAGAGATAACGGTTAACGTAGGGGCGGCCCTTGTGGCCGCCCCTCGAAACATAATATTGATAAATCAGGAGAGGTATGATGAGGAGAAAGAAAGAGGGAACGGCGCCGGCGGCGGGAAAAAAACAGGATATTTACGTGAATATCGGCCCTGTCGAAAAACGCGTGGCTATTGTGGAGAACGAGAGGCTCGTGGATTATTTCATGGAGCGCGAGGGCCTCGAGCATTATGTGGGGAGTATCTTCGTCGGGAAGGTGAGTTCTGTCGTTAAGGGGATAGAGGCTGCTTTCGTGGAAATAGGAATGGAGAAGAACGGGTTCCTGCATCTTGGTGATATCATCGACAGCGACTGGGTCTTTAAGGAGCTCATGCCCGAAGGCGACGAGCCGCTCGCGAAAGAGCCTTCTTCGGGGGCCCCCAACGACAAAAAGGAGAGGGACGACGGACATAGATCCAGGCGCAATCCTAAAGGGTTCGAGCCGGTCAAGCAGGGGCAGAAGCTCCTTGTTCAGGTGGTCAAGGAAGCTATAAGCACGAAAGGGCCCCGGCTTACGACCCATATAAGCATACCCGGAAGATATGTCATACTTGTGCCTTTTGATAACAATGTCGGGGTATCGCGGCGTATTGAGGATAGGGATCTAAGGAAGCAGATAAGGGAGTATATAAGCGATTTCAAATTGCCAGAGGGCGTGGGATGCATAGTGCGCACCATGGCGGAAAATATAACCAAAGAAGAGATACACGATGAGTTGAGATATCTTTTGAACATTTGGAAGATGATACAAAAGAGGGTCGAGACGCAGAATACCCCAGGGGTGGTCTACGAGGAATATGGCACGGTGCTCCGGATGGTCCGCGATAAATTCACCGACGATGTGGAAAAGCTTGTCGTGGATTCCAGGGAAGAACATCAGCGGATACTGAACTTCCTTAAATATTTCAGGCCGGCCCTGCGCGCGAAAGTGAAATTATACGACGGAAAGACGCCGCTCTTCCAGAAATATGATCTCGAGCACCAGGTGGATGAGATATTCGAGCGGAAGATAAACCTGAAGAGCGGCGGGTCTATCTTTGTCGAGCAAACGGAAGGGCTTGTTGCGATAGACGTAAATACCGGCAAGTTCACTGGAAAAAAGAACCTTGAGGAAACGGCTTATAAGACCAACCTGGAAGCCGCGGAGGAGATACCCCGTCAGCTCCTTTTACGTGATATCGGCGGTATCATTATAATCGATTTTATCGATATGGAGAGCAAGGCGCACAGGGACAATGTTTTTAACCGGCTTCAGGATGAGCTCAAAAGGGATAAGGCCCGCATAAGCCTCAGGGCCATATCAACTTTCGGGATAGTTGAAATGACGAGGCAGAGGATGCGTAAAAGCCTTGAAAGCGCCTCTCATATCGAATGCCCCGTATGTCACGGCAAAGGCGTCGTTAAAAGCAGCGACACGATAGCTATCGAAGCGGTCCGCAAGATCGAACATGTTCTATCTTCGATGATCATTGCCCCTTTCGGGAGAAAACACATAGAGGTTATAGTCCATCCCGAGATCAGCGATGTCCTAGTTTCAGATCAGGCCAAAATGATGAGCGACATCCAGCGGAAGTACCGGTGCAAGATCGATCTCAGAGAAGAGAAGGCGATGAATCGGGAAGAGGTTATCATTAATAAGAAGTAAGGGCGAGTAATAAGAGACGTCACCAGCGGGCGCGAGCAATGACAAAATTGAACGTCATCCCCGCGAAAGCTGGGAACAAATGGAAATGATATTTTTATGTGATCCCCGCTTTCGCGGGGATGACTTACCGGGTCGGCGGGACAGATAGTAGAAATAATCTTGACAGGCAATCGCACTTTTGTTACTATTAATCCCATTTTACAAAAGACAGGGGGATAACTATGTACGCGATCATTGAACTTAACGGAGCTCAGGTAAAAGTCGGGAAAGACGAAGTTTTCACGGTTAACAACATTAAGGATCAGAAGGAAAAAAATATCCGTGTGGATACGGTCCTTTTCGGAAAAGACGGTGAAAAGTATTATATTGGCCAGCCTTACGTGAAAGGCGCGTATGTCGAATGCGAGATAGTTGGAGACAAACGCGCGCGTAAAGTAATAGCGTTCCACTACAGGGAAAGGAAAAGCTCGCAGTCTAAGACCGGCCATAGGCAGGATCTAACTGAGTTGAAGGTGAAAGAGATCGTATTGAAATAATTTAAGGCGAAGAATACAGAATATAGAATACAGGATCCAGAATAAGGTAGATGCAAATGGGAAACAGGGCCTCAACATTCTGGCTTCTGAATTCTGGCTTCTGAATTCCGTCAATAAAATAGGAGACAGACATGGCACATAAGAAAGGACAAGGTTCTTGCAAAAACGGCAGGGATTCACAGGCGCAGAGGCTGGGCGTGAAAGCGTTCGGCGGGCAGGCCGTCACCGCTGGAAGCATAATAATCAGGCAGAGAGGGACGCATTTCAAGCCCGGAGATAATGTCGGGAAGGGAAAGGACGACACTCTTTTCGCGCTACGGGCCGGGAAGGTCGCCTTTTCGGGGAACAGGGTAGTGAGCATCCAGATCGAATCAGAACAGGCATAAAGATCTCTTTCGTCAGACATCTAATCAGCAACATAGGAAAAATCCGAATGTGTCCCTAGATTAATTGTCTGACACATTCGGATCGGGGTAAAATGCTTATTGATCAAGCCAAAATCTATATTGAGGGCGGTCAGGGCGGAAAAGGGTGTAATAGTTTATTCAAGGACATATACAACAGGCTAGGCGTGCCGGACGGCGGAAGAGGCGGAGACGGCGGCGATATAGTATTCATAAGCGATCCAAATCTGCAAACCCTTCTCGATTTCAGATATAACCAGCATTATAAGGCCGAAGACGGTTCTCACGGCGGCTCGAACAGGAAGACCGGCCGGCGCGGAAAAGATCTTAAGATAAAGGTCCCCATAGGTACCATCGTAAAAGACGAAAGCACGGGGTTTGTCATACGCGATCTTGACCAGAGCGGCCTTACGGTCGTGGCGGCCAAAGGAGGCGCGGGCGGAGTAGGAAACTCCCGGCATAGGGAAGCGTCCGAAGGCGAACGGGGAGGGTCACTTACGATACTTCTCGAACTTAAACTTGTGGCTGAAGCAGGCATAATAGGGTTCCCTAACGCCGGAAAATCGACGATCATATCAAGGATCTCAGGGGCGCATTCCAAGATAGCTCCGTACCCGTTCACCACGAAAAGCCCCCAACTCGGCATGGTTTCCATAGACGAGGAGTCTTTCGCGGTCGCTGATATGCCGGGGCTGATCGAAGGGGCACATGAGGGCAGGGGGCTCGGTGACAGGTTCCTCCGTCATATAGAAAGGACGAGGGTGCTTGTTCATGTAGTTGACGCTGTGCCTCCCGACGGGTCGGACCCGGCGGAGAATTTCCGTAAACTGGAGAAGGAACTCTCACTTTACAGCGACAGCGTGGCCTTGAAGCCCCGGATAGTGGTCCTGAATAAGATGGACCTGGCCGGAGCCGATGCGGCCCTTAAAAAATTCAAAAAGAAAGTGAAAGAGAAGGTTTTCGCGGTTTCCGCGGCCGAGGGAGAAGGGCTTAAGGAAATGGTGAAGGAGATCCACAAACGGATAAAAGATGCAAAAAAAGATCAAAAGGCTTACGATAAAGATCGGGACGAAAGTCTTGACTGGCTCAGGGAATAAGCTCGACCCGGAGGTCATAGAAGAGATATCCGGCCAGGTATCCCGGTTAATGAGATCGGGCGTCGAGGTGGTTATAGTCTCTTCAGGAGCTATCGGAGCCGGACTCGGGCTCCTCTCCATCCCCAAAAGGCCTAAAGCTCTTTCGGAGCTCCAGGCAATAGCTAGCGTGGGACAGAGCCATTTAATGGACATATACAACGAGTATCTGGGGAAGAACGGGTACATCGCGGGGCAGATCCTTCTTACGCAGGAGGATTTTAATGCGAGGGACAGGTTCCTCAATATCCGGCACACGCTTAACACGCTTATCAGATACAAAGCCGTTCCGATAATAAACGAGAACGATTCGGTGTCCACCGAAGAGATAAAATGCGGGGATAACGATCGTATATCCAGCCTGGTCGCCGATCTTGCCGATTCGGACATGCTCGTGATCCTCACCGACGTCGAGGGGCTTTATGATAAAGATGGGAAAGTCATAACTAACGTCGAAGCCGTGACGGACGATATCCGGTCTTTATGCGGAGGCAGGGGAAGTAATGTCTCTACCGGCGGAATGATAACTAAAATGGGAGCGGTTACCGCGGCGACGCTCTCCGGGATCGAATGCGTTATTGCCCCGGGCAGAAGAAAGAACGTCGTCACCGATATCGTGGAGGGTAAGGAAATAGGGACGAGGTTCAAGGCTTCCGGCAAAAAGATAGCCGCCCGCAAAAGATGGATAGCGTTCGGCGTGAAGCCCATGGGCCAGATATTCGTGGACCACGGCGCTGAAAAAGCCCTTCTGAAAGGCGATAAAAGCCTTCTTCCCAGCGGTATCACCGGCTCTAAGGGAAAATTCGCATCAGGCGACCTCGTTGATATAATGTCAAAGGATATGAGGATAGTCGCGCGGGGTCTAGTCAATTACGGCGTAGAGGAGATAGAGAAGATAAAAGGACTTAAGACGGACCAGATAGAGAAGGTGCTGGGGTATAAGTATTATGATGAGGTTGTGAATAAGGATAACCTTGTGATCATAGAATGATTTTAGGGTCAAGTGAGGGTCAAGGGGCAGGGTGCAAGGGTCAAGGAAAGGGGAAAAAAGAGGTACTGGATAAAGCTAATTATCCAGTAATGACGTTTACGAGTTTCATTGATATATTTTTATCCAATCCCTACCCCCTTTCCCTGACCCCAAACCCTTGCCCCTTGACCCTTTGGTGAAAGTTATTCAAGCAAAACGGAGTGATACGATATGAGCGCTGATACGATCAAAGACATAGTGACGAGGGCTAAGAAGGCGGCGCCGGGGCTTAGCACGCTGGATACAGCCGTTAAGGATAGAACGCTTCTGGCGATGGCCGTAATATTGGATGAGGGAAGGGCGGCCATCAAAGCGGCTAACGATCTGGACGTGAAAAAGGCCGTCGAGGGAGGGAAGGACCCCGCGTTCATTGACAGGCTCAAGCTTAACGATAAGCGGATAGACGGGATGCGCGATATGATGAAAGAGGTCGCGGCGCTCAAAGACCCTTTATGGAAGGTCATCGACAGGAAAGAAAGGCCTAACGGACTTATTGTCGAGAAGGTAAGGGTGCCTATCGGGGTTATAGGCATAATATACGAATCGCGTCCTAACGTTACCGCTGACTGCATAGCGCTTTGTTTTAAATCCGGGAACGCAGTGATCCTCAGGGGCGGCACAGACGCGATCAATTCAAATAAGGTCATATACTCGCTTTTGAAAAAGGCCGCGTCCCTTGAAAAACTTGACGAAGGCGTTTTTCAGCTTATTGAGGACACCAAAAGGGAAGCCGTGGACGAGATGCTCCAGGCATCATGGGGGATAGATCTCATCATGCCCAGGGGCGGGGAATCTCTCATACGTAACGTGGTCGAGAAAAGCAGGATACCGGTGATAAAACATTATAAAGGGGTTTGCCACGTATACATAGACCTGGGGTCCGAAAGGAACATGGCCCTGGATATCGCCTATAACGCGAAAGTCCAAAGGCCGGGAGTTTGTAACGCCATGGAGACGCTCCTCGTCCATGAGGGCGCAGCGGGGGATATCCTGCCCGAGATAGCCAGGAGATACACGGAAGCCGGGGTTGTCATGAAGGGATGTCCGGTGACGGTCGGGATATTGAAAGCCTACGACATCGTGGAAGCCCGGGAAGAAGATTATTACACGGAATACTCGGCGCTCAAGATGAACATACGGGTTGTCCACTCGATCGACGAGGCTATCGCGCATATATCCGGATACGGGTCGCATCATTCCGACGCTATAGTAACAAATAACGCCGCCAGCGCCGAAAAATTTCTGAGAGAAGTCGACTCGGCCGCCGTTTATGTCAACGCCTCGACCCGTTTCACCGACGGGGGGGAGTTCGGCCTTGGCGCGGAAATAGGCATATCAACCGACAAAATACACGCCCGGGGCCCGATGGGGCTTGAGGAACTCACGATATACAAATATATCGTCCGTGGTGCCGGGCAGATCCGGCGATAATTATCTAAAGTTACTACAACAAGGACCATGGTCTATTGTCCATGGTCCATGGTCAATGATGAACATCGGACTTTTCGGCGGAACATTCAATCCTATCCATCTGGGGCATATGGCTCTCGCCCGGGAATGCCTGAGATCTATGGAGCTATCAAAGGTCATATTCATACCGGCTTTTATGCCTCCCCACAAGGAGATACAGGGGAACGCTTCAGCCCGTGACCGGGCCGAAATGGTCGAGCTGGCGATAAAAGGGTGCGATGATCTCGAGTTATCGACCTATGAGATAGATAAAAAAGGCACTTCATACAGTATCGATACGATCAAGTATTTCATCGCTAAGTACGGTAAAGGGACCGAATTTTTTTTTCTGACCGGTTCCGATTCCCTGAAAGAGCTTAAGGACTGGAAGAGTATCGATGAGATCATGCGCCTCGTGAAACTGGTAGTGGCAAAACGGCCCGGTTATGCCCTGGACAGGATATACGGTGACCGCGTGATATATCTGGAAATGAATGAGACGGATATCTCGTCCAGCGTTATAAGGGAAGGTGTCGCCGGCGGGCTGCCCGTTGATCATCTCATGCCTTCCGGGGTTTGGGAGTATATCAGACGAAAAGGGTTGTATGGGGAGGGATGATTTCTGGTGGTTCGTGGTTCGGGCCATTTAAACAACTTTTTCATACGAACCACGATTCACGAACCACGATTATATCGCTCGAATTGCTTGACTTTTATAGCTAGTGTGATAAAATTTTTTGAGTTGACTTTTCTTTTAAACCCAATCGGAGGTGTTCAATGGCGCAAGCTTACTGTGTTAAGTGCAAGGCGAAGAAAGAAATGAAAGACGCGAAAGAAGTGACGATGAAGAATGGCCGCAAAGCTCAGAAAGGGAAATGCCCTTCATGCGGTACGGGTATGTACAGGATAATGGGTACGAAATAGTTTTACCCCCGGATCGGAGTATTTAGAAAAGACTACAAGTGGCAGACAAAAAAAACACATCATATAAGAAAGCTTTATTAGCCGCGCGGTACGCTTCCGAAAAGAAAGGACACGATATCGTCCTCATGGATATGAGGACGATATCGTCAGTTTGCGATTGGTTCGTTCTGGTCAGCGCCAGATCCACGCCCGGGATAAAAGCCGTGATACGCGCCATAGATGAGGGGCTGTCACGGGAAGGGGTCAAATACCTCAGGAGGGAAGGCCAATACGAACAGAGGTGGGTGGTGCTGGATTACGGTGATGTTGTGATACACGCTTTCCTCCCGGAGATACGCGGGTTTTACGGGCTCGAAACACTGTGGAAGGATATTCCCAGAGAGGAATATGACGACAAATGCGTAAAAAAGACGTCCCGGAAAAGATCAGAGACATCGCCGTAGAGGCTCTTAAAGAGTATTTTGCAGAGCACCTGCCTGACATCGCTTTCCCTCATGGTATAAAGATCCAGGTCCAACCCGCCAAGGATAAGCTGCACGGGGACATTTCCACGAACGCCGCTATGCAGGCCGCATCGTTCGCGAAAAGATCTCCCAGGGAGATAGCGGGGTACCTTCTAAAGTCCATTGAGCGGAAGATCGGAGGCTCGGATATAGCCGACCAGATCTCTAAGGTGGAGGAAAAGGGCGGGTTCATCAATATTTTCCTTAGCGAGGCGTATTTCATGGGAGTACTCGCCGGGATAAATTCGCTTAAGTCGGACTACGGAAAGTCCCGGGCCGGGAACGGCATAAAAGTGAATCTTGAGTTCGTCTCAGCGAACCCTACTGGCCCTCTTACCATAGCCCACGGGCGTCAGGCGGCGATAGGCGATGCGCTTGGGCGCATACTCAGGTTCAACGGCTATGACGTGACTCAGGAGTATTACCTTAACGATTGCGGCCGCCAGATAAACATGCTCGGGCGTTCTCTTTACGTCAGGTATTTGGGACTTCTGGGTGTAAGTGCGGATATGCCGGAGGATGGGTATATCGGGGATTACGTTATCAAAGAAGCTCTGGTGATCAAACAGGCCGAGGGGGATAGATATCTCGCGGATACTCCGGAAAACGCCGTATTTTTCAGGGATAGGGCCGTCGCGTTCATCATGGAAATGATATACAAGGACCTTGAGGATTTTAGGGTCAGGTTCGACGTATGGACAAGCCAGGGAAAAATAGAGAAAGAGGGCCGCGTAGCCGAGGCCATAAGCGAACTTGAGCGGAAAGGGCATGTTTTTCGGGATGGAGGAGCGGTATGGTTCAGGTCCACGGCTTTCGGGGACGACAAGGACAGGGTGCTCATTAAGAGCGATGGGTCTTACACGTATCTTGCTCCCGATATCGCCTATCACAAGGATAAGTATTCCCGGGGGTTCGATAAGCTTATCGATCTTTTGGGGCCTGACCATCACGGATATATCCCTAGGATGAAAGCCGCCGCCGAGGCGTTGGGCCGGAACAAGGATTCTCTGGACATCCTTATCGTCCAGCTTGTAACTCTTATGCGCGGCGGCGTGGCGGTATCGATGTCGACAAGGAAGGCCGAATTCGTAAGCCTTCGCGAGATCATTGACGAGATAGGTACGGATGTCGCGAGGTTCTTTTTTCTCGTCAGGAGGCTGGACAGCCATCTTGATTTTGATATCGAGCTCGCGAAGAAGGAATCAGACGATAATCCCGTTTATTACATTCAGTACGCTCACGCCAGGATATGCAGTATTGTCCGTTACAACAACGAAAAAGGGGAAGGGGCGTTGGCATCGGACGGAAGCGACCTGTCGCTCCTTGTTCACGATTCAGAAAAAAGCCTTATGAGGAAGCTCAGCGATTTCCCCTCTGTCGTGGCCTCCAGTGCGCAGGCGCTCGAGCCTAACAGGGTGGTAACGTACCTCGGCGAACTTGCCAGGGAATTTCATTCGTTTTATACCAATTGCCGCGTAGTTTCGGATAACACGGAGCTTAGCCGCGCGAGGCTGTTCCTTGTGGAATGTGTCAGAATAGTCCTCTCGAACGGCCTGGGGCTGTTGAATATCAGTTTACCCGAGAAGATGTGAGTGGCGCCGGTGAAGGCGGAAGTAAAGTAACCAGTTGCCAGTACCCAGAGAAAAATATCGTGGGACGTGGGACGTAGGACGTGGAACGTGGTTTAAGCTGGCCTAAAATTCCTCGTCCTACGTCCTACATCCCACGTCCTACGTTAATGCTCTCCAAATATGTTCGACACACTTAAACTATATGTCGACCAGATAGTCGACGAACGGGAGTTAATAGCGACGCTCGCGGGCCTCGGATACGCGAGGTGTAAGGCGGTATCTGCCGAAGGCGATTTTTCCCTGACGGGAGAGACGCTGGTCATATTCCCGATCACTTATGAGTTTCCCGTCCGGATCGATATGCCCGATAATCGGATCGCTTCCATTAATAGCGTTGATATCGGCACTTTCAAGACCATCGATAAACACTCCGTTGTCATCGTTTTTCCGGTAAGTAAGCTCAGGCGGTCCAAGTTCACTAAACAGGCGACGGGTCTCGGCGAACAGCCGATAGATTCTTTTGTGGACATAGAGCCCGGGGACCTGGTAGTTCATATAGACCACGGTATCGGAAAGTATCTTGGCGTCCAGAGGATAAGGCGCGGGTCCGCGATGGAAGATCATTTCGTCGTGGAATACCGGGATTCTTCCAGGCTTTTCGTAAAGACATCGGATCTCCATAAACTGCAAAGATATATCTCTTTCCACAGGAAACCGCCCGAGCTTAACAGCTTGAAGGGCAAAGCCTGGGCGGAAACAAAGAAAAAAGCCGCGACCGGCGCCGCTAAGACCGCCGGGGACCTTTTAAAGCTCCAGGCCCTTCGCGAAACGACTCCCGCGTACGCTTTTGGTCCGGATAACGACTGGCAAAAGGAAGTTGAGGCGGCGTTCCCGTTCAAAGATACCCCCGACCAGGCAAAAGCCTCCAGGGATGTGAAGCTTGACATGGAAAAACCTAAGGCCATGGACCGCCTTTTGTGCGGGGACGTCGGCTACGGGAAAACGGAGGTCGTGCTCAGGGCCGCATTCAAAGCGGTCATGAACGGAAAACAGGTGGCCTTTCTTGTCCCTACCACCATTCTGGCGGAACAGCACACGAACACTTTTTATCAGCGGCTGAAGAACTATCCCGTTAACATAAAAATGCTTAATCGCTTTTGTACCGGCGCTGAGCAGAAAAAAATAATAGACGATCTGGCTGCCGGAAAGATAGATATCGCGATAGGAACGCACCGTCTGCTTTCAGGCGATGTCAAGTTCAAGGACCTCGGACTTCTTATCGTAGACGAGGAGCAGAGGTTCGGCGTAGGACAGAAGAACAGAATAAAGAGGATGAAGTTCAATATAGATATCCTGACCCTTACGGCTACGCCTATTCCAAGGACCCTGTATATGGCCCTTATGGGTGGTAAGGATATTTCGGTCATAGAAACGCCTCCCGTGGACAGGTTGCCGGTGAATACTGAGCTGATCGAATTCGATAAAAATATCATACGGAACGCCATTAGGGCGGAGCTCGCGCGTTCGGGGCAGGTCTATTTCGTACACAATCGCGTGGACAATATCGCGAGGCTGGCTGAGGAGATACAGAAACTCGTGCCGGAAGCGAAGCTTCTGGCGGGACACGGTCAGATGAGCGCAAGGACCCTTGAAAAGACGATGATGCGTTTTATAAAGGGCGAAGTTGATATCCTGGTCAGCACCACCATTATCGAGTCGGGGATAGATATACCGAACGCCAATACCATGTTCATCAATGAGGCCGACAAGTTCGGGCTGGCGGATCTTTACCAGCTTAGAGGAAGGATCGGCAGGTTCGACAGGCAGGCCCACGCGTACCTGATCGTGAAGAACATTTCCACGCTGACCCACGAGGTCCAGGAAAGGCTAGCGGCAATAAAAAAATACCAGGAGCTCGGCTCGGGTTTCAAGATAGCTATGAGGGACATGGAGATGCGGGGAGCGGGGAATATACTCGGTCTCGAGCAAAGCGGGTTCATAGACCAGATCGGATTCGACCTGTATTGCCGTTTGTTGCGGGAGGAGATACAGACGCTTAGGACGGGGGTGACAGGTGATAGGAGTTAGGTTTTAGTTGTAAGTTATTGTCTATGGGCTGAACAACCTAACCCCTAACCGCTAACAACTAATCCCCGCCCTAAAATCTCTTGACGACCACCCGTATTCTGTTACCATATTCACAATATCTTTATATCTACATAAGGTGCTTTTATGCGATCAACCTCTCTAAAAAACTATTTTACGGTTTTTGGAACTTTTGCCGTATTTTGCCTGTTAATTCAAGTAAGCGGTTGCGCTAAAAAACCTCCTGAGAGGGATATTATCGCTCGGATCGGTAAAGACATTGTTACCGTCGAGGATTTTAACGACAGGGTGCGGCATCTCCCTGAAAGTTACCGGGAGTTGGCGCTTAAGAAGAAGGATAAATTCGTTCAGGGTATAGTTAATGACACTCTCCTATTCCGCGAAGCATTGAAAAAAGGGCTCGATAGGGATAAGGATGTGTTGAAAACCATCGAAGCGGCGAAGGTCAAGATCCTCATCGCGCGTTATCTCAATGATAATGTCGAGGATGCGATCCAGATCGGGGAAGATGAGATCCTGAAAGAATACGAGGATAATAAAAAGCTATATATGACCCCAGAGGTGCTTAGGGTATCGAATATTCTTGTCGGAACAAGGCATGAGGCTGAGGAAATACTGGCCGAGTTGACGAGAGGGGCGTCTTTTGAGGAGCTGGCGAGAAATAAGTCCATGGACCCTACAGCCCAGAGCGGTGGTGACATAGGGTATTTTCCCGTTGGGCAGCTCATCCCCGAATTCGAGAATGCTTGTAAATCTTTACAACTGGACGAGATTAGTGGTATAGTGAGGACAAAGCTGGGTTACCATATTGTCAAACTTACGGACAGGAAGAGCCCTATAGAGAAACCACTGGACGAAGTCAAGGAGAATATCAGGACGTCCCTGTCTAAAAAGCACAAACAGGTAAAGTTCAATGATCTTTTAAAGCAGTTACGCGAGAATGCCGGCATTAAGATCAATGAAGAAGCGCTCGCGAAAGCCGGTGAAGTAACCAACGAAAGTAAAAAATAATAGGAGGGTCGTATCGATGAAGAATGTCAGGGTAAGAGTATGGTTCTGGGTAGCCGCGCTTGGTGCGTCGTTCTTTTTAGCAGCGGGGATATCGTCGGGTGAAGTGCTCGATAAAGTCATGGTTGTCGTGAACGATGAAGTCGTGACCCAGCGTGAGTTTGACAGAGCGTTCGATCCGGTCAAGAAGAATTTCGAGGCAAATTTCAAGGGCGATGAGCTCACGGCGCGGTTAGAGGACGCCAAGAAAAAGCTCATGGATCAGATAATAAATATGAAGCTCGCGATCAGCATCGCTAAAAAAGACAAGGTAGAGGTGGACCAGACGGAGCTTGATAAAAGGGTCGAGAAGATCAAGTCCTATTACGGCGACGAGAAAACTTTCCTCGAAGCCCTTGAGGACAGAGGGACAACTTTTACTGAATTCAAAAAGGATATTTCCGAGCAGATGATGGCCCAGACGGTCGTTGATAAGGAAGTGGCTCAGAAGATAGTTATCACGCCCACAGAGATAAACGAACTGTACGACAAGAACAAGGAAAAGCTCATCTCCCCAAAAACAGTAAAATTGTGGAGCATAATGATCCGTAAGACCGAGGATGCCGCCGCCGATAAAAAGAAGATGGAAGACGTAATAGCGAAGCTTAACGCCGGCGAGGATTTCGGCGACGTCGCAAAGAAGTTTTCCGAGGGGCCGTACGCTGAAAAAGGCGGAGACATGGGCGAAATTTACAAGGGCCAGCTTCTCAAAGAGATGGATGACGCGGTGTTCAACGCGGAAAAAGGCAAATTGACCCCGATCGTGGATACCAAGATCGGACTTCATGTTTTCAAGATAGAGGAAATACATGAATCTAAGCAGATGGAACTCGCCGAAGTGAACGATTTTCTTAAATCCCAGATCTTTAAGAAGAAATTCGACGAGCAGTTAGCTACGTGGCTTGAGGAAAAGAAAAAGAATGCGTATATTTCCTATAAATAAGCCCTGTGTAATAGGTACCATGGGAGATCCGGCGGGTATAGGTCCGGAGGTTATAGGAAGTTCATTGGAAGACGTTCAGATCCCCGGCGAGGCGGCGCTGGTTCTCGTCGGGGATACGGAACTCATAGAGAGATACCTGCCTGGGCGATACTCGAAGAAAGACCTCAACGTGATATCCCTTAAAGAAGAGATATCCTTAGATCCGTCCCGCGTGAATATCATCGATCCCGGACCCGATCTCCGGGACAGGAGCCCGGGCTTACCCACTTCCGAAGGCGCGAGGAAAGCGCTTAACTGTCTTTTTACATCCGTCGCGATCGTGAAGGCCCTTCCCGACGCTTCTCGGGCGGGTATTGTTACCGGTCCCGTCAATAAAAGCGCGATAGCTTCAATATCTCCTGGTTTTATCGGGCATACCGAGTATTTCAGGGACTCTTTTCCGGTCGAGCATACCACGATGGTCCTTGCCGGGGACAGGTTATGCGTATCCCCGGTAACAAGGCATATACCGGTTGCGGATGTGCCTACGAAACTTACACCCGCTCTTCTGGCTGTGACCATCCGTGATATAGTGGCCAATAGAAAATTCCTTACAGGGAAAGACGATCCCGTGATAGGAGTATCAGCGCTTAATCCGCATTGCGGCGAGGATGGTACGATCGGGCGCGAGGAGATAGACATGATAGCCCCCGTGGTCAATGCCGAGAGAGAACAATATAAGAACATTATCGGTCCCGTTTCGGCGGATACGATCTTTTATAAGGCGTTGAAAGGGGACATTGATATCGTCATAGCCATGTACCATGATCAGGGCCTGGCACCTTTCAAGATGATAGATTTCGATTCGGGCGTTAACGTTACGCTGGGCCTCCCATGCGTCCGGACGTCGCCAGATCACGGAACGGCTTATGACATAGCCGGACGCGGCGTAGCGTCGAGCGTGTCCATGCGTAACGCGTTCAAGCTGGCGTTACGGGCGTTGTGTATATAGCGCCGTCATTGCGAGGAGCGCCAGCGACGAAGCAATCTCAATACTTTCAGGGTTGCTTCGCTTCGCTCGCAATGAAGAGTTTATTAAAGGATCGAACTGTTACAAAAGAATGAATGGACATTTCAAAGCTGAGAGAGAACTGGAAACTACACGGCTTCCGACCGTCTAAAATTCTCGGCCAGAATTTCCTTATCGACAAGAATATCAGGGACAAGATACTCGCTAATATTTCCCTTTCGGGAGACGATACCGTCGTGGAGATAGGCCCGGGCTTCGGTGCTATGACGGTAGAGCTCTCGAAAAAATGCGCTTCTGTTACGGCGATAGAGAAGGACCGTACGATCTACGATATCGTTTCCGGGGAAATCGCCTGCGGAAAAATTAAAATGCTCAACGAGGATTTCCTGGAAGTCGATCTTGCAGCTCTTTGTCCCGCCGGGAAAAAACTGGTGGTCTATGGGAACATCCCCTACAGCATAACAACTCCCATCATCGAGAAGGTCATTGAAGCCAGGGACCATGTCGGAAAAGTGTTCATGGTGATGCAGGATGAATACGCGAGACGTCTTACTTCCGGCCCCGGAACAAAAGAATACGGCTCGATCACCTGTTTCGCGCAGTTCTACGCGAAATTAAAACCCCTTTTCAAGATCAGCAAGAACTGTTTTTTTCCCGTTCCCAAGGTCGATTCCTGTCTCCTATCGATGGACCTTTCCCGGGGGCCTCTCGTCACGGTAAAGGACAGGGAGCTCATGTTCAGGATAATAAGACAGTCTTTTTCGCAAAGGCGTAAGCAGATACTTAACACCATCTCCCACTCGGATTTTCTGGGTATCGACCGTCCGGTATGGGAAACGATCCTCAAAGACACAGGCATTGGCGTTTCCCTCCGCGCAGAGAACCTTTCCATCCACGATTTCGCGAAAATCGCGGATCGGGTGAACGACAAATAAAACGGCTATCCTTTATCATCAAAAACGGTCAGTCAACCCCGCGAAAGAATAAACATAGTGTCAGGCCTCCCCATTGGACAAATTTCATAATTTCTTGGTTTTTGTCCAATGGGGAGGCCTGACACCACGAGTTATTCTATGCTGAATATTCGCAGTAATCGAGAAATAAATACCGGTAAAATCAAGGTTTAAACACGCCCCGCGCGGGGGGTGTGGATTGAAACTACGTCGATGAGGATCTTCCAGGCGATACGTTTAGCAGGAATGCCAGATAAAATTGACTTTTAATTACTCATATGCTAATTTTAAATGACCGTGGATATCAGTACTCGTATCAGTAATTAAAATGGATCCTATATTCATCATCGGCACCGAAAGGTCGGGCACTAATATGCTCAGGCTTATGCTTGACGCCCACCCTTCGATCTGCGTACCACATCCTCCGCATATATTTAAGAATTTCTATCCGCTACTTTCGAAATACGGGGATCTCGATAAGGAAGACAATTTGAGATGTCTCGTGAACGACGTGGTCCGTTCCGTGGAACTCCATCATTACCAATGGCCACTTGGGATCGACAGGGAAAAGGTGTTCTCGGCCTCTTTGGGAAAAGGGCTGGCCGGGGTGTTCGGGGCTGTATATGATCAATACCTCGCGCATACCGGGAAAAAAAGGTGGGCATGTAAAAGCACTTTCATGATACATCACGTTGACCTCATGCGGGAGGTATACCCTGGGGCGAAGTTCATTTACATGGTCAGGGATGGCCGGGACGTGGCGCTTTCGGCGAGGGACAGTATTTTTAGCGATTATTCGGTCTATTATTCGGCACTTCGCTGGAAAAGGGAGCAGGATCTGGGAGAACAACTGCTTGAAAGGTTAAAGGAAGATGATATAATCCTTCTCAAGTATGAAGAGCTCATTAAGGATACGGAAAAGGAGCTCAAAAGGATATCGGGTTTTATCCGTGAAGAGTTCTTTCCCGGGATGCTCAAGTTCTTTAATACCCGGGAGGCCGCGAAGAGCGCCGGCATAAGCCTGGCGTGGCGGAATACCGGAAGGCCGGTTATGTCCGGCAATAGCGGTAAGTTCCTCGCCGGGCTTAGCGAAAAAGAAATTGAGCTGTTCGAGACGATAGCGGGTAAAGAGCTCCGTCGTTTCGGATTTGAGCTTGTGAATAAGGACCCGAAAGCACGGTTCGGCCCTTTGAGCTTGACTTTCTTTTTTATCGAGGAAAACGTTCGTAAAGCGCTCGTAGAGATAAAACATCTTTTTACCGATAAAAATAACGTCCTGAGATTTAAGAAAAGCCTTTTTTTATGGTCTATCTATCTCAAAAAAAGAAAAAGATGATGGAATACGGGTACTACATAGATAAGGTCAATACCTACCGGAAGGGCATACTGGAGGCCGCCGGTGGCAGACGCTTGCCCGGTCCGGAGAGCGTTAAGAAGATCCTCTTGATCGCTTCCGCCCCCAGGACAGGCTCAAGCCTCCTCTTTGACATATTGAAGAGGGCCTCGGGGATGTATTCATTAGCCGGGGAAGACGTGCCGTATTATAAACTCAACGGGCTTTCTTCCGATCTTGCCATGTCCGACGCTATATCCGACGCTAGAGACGCCTCGGGCGCGGATGAGCGCCTGGCTAATGACCTTCTCGGAGATATGCGCGTTTCAGGGATAGAGGGGAAGTTCCCGGCTGACCGGGACGGCGTGGAAAGATATATCGTAGATATTGCTCTCAGGTTCTCGATCGAGTGGCCCCTTGTTGATCTCTCCTATGAGAAGTTCAGGTCACTTGCTTTGGAGGCCTACGATGTTTACGGCTCGGAGAACAGGAAGTTCGATAAAACGGAGTTCTATCTGAGGTTGATCAGAGGCCTCAGGACAGTTTACAAAGAGATAGATCCGTATTATTACGATATACCGGCGGCTTCTATAAAAAAGTGGTTCCCGGAGCAGAGGGTCCCGGAGGGACCTCCGAACGATGTTCTCATGATCGAGGAGCCTCCGTTCATTTTACTGGCTCCATCGGATAAAGTGACGGATAAGGACCTTAGAGAGAAGACCCTTCTATTGAAATCTTCGGTCAATTGTTACAGGATGGGTTATGTGAGGAAACTGTTCCCGTCGGCCGATATCAAGGTGATCTATCTCACAAGGAATCCCGCTGCTTCCATCAGCGGTCTTTACGAAGGGTGGCTCCATAGAGGGTTCTTTTCCCATAATCTGAGGCATCTTAAGGAAAAGACAGGCCTTTTGCCCGACGGGCTCGATATAAAGGGGTATTCAAATACAGGGCCATGGGGTAGATGGTGGTGGAATTTCGACCTGCCCCCTGGATGGCAGGACTATACCCGTAGGAAACTCGCGGAAGTATGCGCCTTCCAGTGGGCGAGTGCCAACAGCGCCATACTCGAATTAATTGAAAACGATGCGAGCAACTTCACGCGGGTGAGATACGAGGACCTGGTCCTTGACGACAATTTCAGGCTGGATGAGATCCGAAGACTTTTAAATTATGCCGGTGTAGTTGACGACATAACCGGTAAAATGAGTTTGAAAGCGCTTCCGGTGATACAGGCGACCAGCCATCCCGTGCTGTACAGGTGGAAAAAAATGAGGGATATAATAATTCCTCTGACGGAAAGTCACGCGATAAAGACCATAGCCGAGGGAATGGGTTACACTGCCTCCGGGGCCGGGGACTGGACATGAACCGGCGCGGGACGGATAGCGAATATAAAAGGCTTAAGGCCGTTCTTTTGCATAAAGGCGGTCCGGAAATAGAAAGGGTTTTATCTCCGGGTGAGGTGCTCTATTCCGGAAAGATCTCATATCCCGCTTTAGCGGAGGAGTTTGGATCGCTTGAGAAGGTTTTCACTTCGCTCGGGGTGAAAGTGTTCCATATTGACGCTTCGAGGATAGACGGGACCGACCCGAGAAGTTTTTATAATTTGATGTACGCCCGTGACCTTTTTTGGGCGTCCTCGGGCGAATGCCTTATTTCGAGGATGCGGCATGAAGTTCGCCGGGACGAAGTGAAATACGCGGCGAGGACTTTATCCGCGCTGGGAATGTCGATAAGGGAAACGTACCCCGATGGCGCTCATTTCGAGGGGGCCGATATTCTCTGGCTGTCTCCCCGCGAAGTTATGGTCGGAGTGGGTGGACGGACCAACGACCTGGGTTTTGAGGCTATTACGCGGTCCCTTTCCGCTAAAGGGATAGGAACGATAAGGGTCCCGGCGCCGGGGGCGTCGCTCCATTTGCTCGGTAGCGTGCAGATAGCGTCAGGTGATCTTGTTTTTGTGAGGCGGGGGATCGGCAGCGGCATCATGGAGGCGCTCGAACGTAACGGCATGCGTGTAGTGACCGTGCCCGAAACGGATGAGGTCTCGAAAAGGTTCGCGATGAGCGTTGTTACTGTCGCTCCCCGTGAAGTGATAATGCCAAGAGGGAACCCCGGCATGAAGGATGTTTTTCTCTCTTCGGGCGTGACGGTCGTTCGGGAGATCGAGACTCGAGAGCTCATTAAAGGCGGCGGCGGTCTTGGCTGCGCTGTCGGAATACTGGAGAGAGTTGTATAGCGCTTTACGCTATGCCGTATCGGGAAAATAAAGAGAGGTATATAAATGGGCAATAATGAATGCACCGGATCATTTGATAAGCTCCGAGACCAGTTCAACAGACGGTCCGATACGTTCGATACGAGCGCTAACTGGATAACCGACAGCCGGCTTATCAGTGCCCATGTGGAGTTGTCAGGCCTGTCTAACGGAGCGCTTCTCGAGATATGCTGCGGCACCGGACGTGTCGGAAGGGCTTTAAAGGAAAAAGGGTGGGAAGTGACCGGACTCGACATATGCGACAGCATGCTTGAAAAGGCCGGGAAATATTTTTCCGCGAGGAACGGGAAGGCGGAAGAGCTGCCGTTCGGGGACGCCTCTTTCAGCGCGGTCGTCTGCAGGCAGTCTTTCCAGTTCCTCGACTCGATGAAAGTGCTGGGAGAGGTCAAAAGGGTGCTGAGACCCAAAGGGGTGTTCGTGATGAGTTTGACGGTGCCTTTCTCGGATAAGGATAAAGACTGGCTTCGGCATATACACAAGACGAAACAGCCACTGCTTTTAAAATTTTACGATAAAGAGACTTTAGCCCGGGAGTTGGAGCGTTATGGGTTCAGGATCGAAGAGGAGAGGACGCTCACCGTAAGGGAATCGATAAATAAATGGATGGAATTCGCTCCGGAACTGTCGAGTGAAGTGAAAAATAACGTGATCTCTCTAGTCAGGGACTCACCGCCGGAGTACAAAGAGCTTCATAATGTCGGGGTTGTTAAGGGAGAAGTGTTTGAGGATTGGAACTGGGTCGTGTTCAGGGCGGGCGTAGCGGAACGGGCATAGCGCACGGCGTAAAGCTGATAGCGTGTTGTAGTAAAATAATAATAGTTCTGCCATACGCCATGCGCTATGCGATAACGCGAATGTTAAAGAACAGGGATCATGCGGAATTTTGACAATACCATAACATACAAACGGCTTAGAAAAATAGCCGAGACTACCGACCACAAAAAGGTGCACGATCTCAGGGTCGGGATGATCGTGCCACCGTCGCCGTTCGTGGTCCCATGCGGGTGGGAATTCGTGCATAGCGCGCCTTTCGAAGGTCCGTCCGTGATAGCCGCTGTTCTGAAAGGGCTGGGCGTGGAAGTCGTTCTCCTTGACCGGAGGGAAGATATTGATCCGGAAAAGCTGAAGGGCGGGCCGTTAAAGAAACTGGATATCGTATGTTGTGTCTCATACGAGGATAGCTTTCCATACCAGAAAAGAGTTATCGAGATAGCTAAAGCCGAAGAGAAAGACCGACCGGTCATCATCGGCGGACCTCTTGTTTCCTCCGTGCCCGAACTAATAATGAACAACACCATGGCCGATTATGCCGTCATTGGTGAAGGGGAGCTGACGACGATAGAGCTTATGGACCGCCTGATGGGTGTGAAAGGCGCTCCGGAACTGAGCGATATCGATGGGCTGGCTTACAGGTCGGAAAACGGCAAAGTCGTTCAGAATAAACGCCGCGAACAAATGACGGATATAGACGCGGTGCCCTTACAGGACATTTCGGTCTGGCCTTCTGTCATGAAGACAGGTTCAGCCGCCGAAATTTATATGACCTCAAGCAGGGGGTGTCCGGGCAATTGCAGCTTCTGCTACAGGGCCATGCCTCTATTAAGGCATAAATCCCCGGAAAGGGTGCGAAGGGAACTCGAATACCTTAAAAGGTACGGATATAAATTCGTATGGTGGAGCGACCTAACCTTTATCGACGATAAAAAACGGGTCCACGAGCTTATGGACGGGGCTTTTAGCGGGATCGATTTCAGGTGGTGCTGTTTCACGAGGGTAGACGGGCTGTCCCGTGAAGTCCTTAAACACATGAAAGAGAACGGATGCGATATAGTGATGTTCGGGTTCGAGTCTATCACAAGCGAGATCCTGAAGTATTTCAGGAAAAAGATATCCCAAAACCAGATGGTTAAAGCCATAGAGCTCACGAGGGAAGCGGGTCTCAAGGTAGGCGGTCTTTTTATTCTCGGTGCTCCCGGTGAGACAAGGGAAAGCCTTGAAAGGGTGGTCGAGTTCTCGCGCGAGTTCAGGGAAGTGACCAGGGTGAAATACATGTCAGCACTTCCGGGGACCACGCTTTACTATGATGCCCTGAAAAATGGTATCATAAAGGACGAGCTGGAACATCTGTATTTTCTTTCGAGGGAAAGGTCGGTCGAGGATGACGAAATATTATCTTTTTCCGGTGTTCCGGAGCATGAGCTCCGGTCGGCGTATCGCGCGATCAACGGGCAGATAGAGGTCAGGCCTTACGAATACTGGAACGAGTGCAACCGTTTCTTGGACGCGCCGAAGAAGTTCAAGGATAGGCTCGTTTAACGAGTGAACATAGAGGAACTGATCATTATGAAAAGTTTACCCGAATGCGAATATAACTATTCAACGGCCACCGATCCTTTCGAGGAAGAGCTGAGGCGTATATCCTATTCCGATATCATAGAAAAGCGCCCGGAAAAGATAGTACTTGTGGTGCCGGCTTCCCCCCAGGTCCCGACTCCCGGCAGGGAGTTCCTAGTGACAGGGCCTTTCGAAGGCTTCACGTATATGGCGACGCTGGTGAAAAAAATGGGATTTGACCTCGAGGTGGTGGATTGCCGGCTTAAGGACGACCCTGAGAAGCTTGTCATGGAGGCCTCTTCCGGAGCTGACGCTATAGGTCTCGGGGCGTTTTGCGATTCTTTCGATTTTTTGAGGAAGGTCACGCGTGAGATAAAGAAGAAGTATCCCCAAAAGACGGTCTTTCTTGGAGGGCCGCTCGTTTCGTCACTTCCGGAGATCATGATGGATAACACTTCGGCGGACCTAGGCATCATCGGCGAGGCCGAGCTCACGATGATCGAGCTCTTGACCGCGCAATTCAGCGCGGAAGAAAGGGACCCCTCCGGCATAAAAGGGATAGTCTATAGGAAGAACGGTAAGATAGCTATGACCGCCCCCAGGCCTCAGATAAAGGACCTGGATAATCTGCCTTTATTGGATTACACTATCTGGCCGAATTGCCGGGATATATTGAAGAACGGCCAGATCCTGATCTCGTCCATGAGGGGATGCCCGATGGATTGCTCTTTCTGTTTTAAGACCATACCCGCCCTCAGGATGAAAAGCCTGGAAAGGTTCGAGGCGGAAGTCGAGTACCTGAAAAGAACGACGGGGTTCAACTATACATGGCTTAACGACCTTACGTTCAACGTCAAAGAGGACCGGGCCATCAAGATATGCCGCATCCTACACCGACACGGGGTTCGTTACCACTGTTTCGCGCGCGTCAAGAATGTCAGCCGTGAATTCACTCGCGTCCTGAAAGAGACCGGATGCCTCGGCATCTGGTTCGGCATAGAATCGTACGATCAGGATGTCCTGGACGCGAATAGGAAAGGTATAACGATCGGGGATATTAACAACGCCGTGAAAGTTTCCGGGGAAGCTGGCCTTGAGGCGAGGGGCCTATTCATCGTCGGGCTTTACGGCGAAACGGAAGAGTCGCTTAAAAAGATGCTCGGGTACATAAAGAACAGTTCGTTCCTTCCGCTCGTGAAATACCTTGTGCCTTTCCCCGGGACTTCGCTCTACCATCACGCGGTCGGGACCGGCAAGATACCCGACGCGGTGAGATTCCTCGAGATGCTTTCCAAAAGGAAAATACGGGACTTTGACGACGAGATCATAAACCTCACCGACTTGCCGGACGATACCATGCGCCGGTATTTTCATGAGATATGGAAAATAACGGCGGATAGGGAAAAGGGAGCCGAGTGCGGTACGGGTGAGAACCCGGAGGATCATTTCCGTAAAAGAGCCGGGAAATACGACAATTCGTCCAGCTGGGTGGACGATCCGGCGCTTATCCGCAAGATCTATGATATGTCGGGCGCGGGGAAAGGTTCTATCGTCCTCGATGTCGCCATAGGCACAGGTAAGGTCGCGGGAGTGTTCCACGACAATGGGAGCCGCGTTATCGGGATAGATATCTCCCCCGGCATGGTAGACCATGCCGGGAAGTTTGCCGACTGGATAATTATGGCGCGCGCCGAGGCGATGCCGTTCAAGAACGGGTTTGATGTCTGTACCTGCCGGCAGGGGCTGCAGTTCATGGACGTTCCCGCGGCCCTGGGTGAGATCTCTAGGGTCCTTAAGCCGGGCGGACGCGTGGTTCTCAGCCATTTAACGGCTTATGACCGGGAAGACGGGGCAACGGCTTTCCATATCCAGAGGCTGCGGAATCCCGCGAGGAAGAATTATTTTCTTCCGGGAGACCTCGGCGCGTCGCTTTCTTCGGCCGGTTTTACCGATGTGGTCGCCGAAGAATATATAACAAGGGAATCCGTTAATAAATGGATAGACAACGGGGCGATAAGCGCCGGCGCGATGGCTGAAATAAAAGAAGTCTATAGAACAGCGCCTGCGAGGTTCAGAGAACTTCATCGGATAGAATTTGCCGGGGATGATATATTCGATTCGATGAAAATGGAGATCGTGCGTGCGGTTAAACCGTATTAGCAGTTTCCCGGTACGTATGAAGTAAGACGTAGGACGTCCCACTTCCCACATCCTACGTCCTGCGGAACTTTCTGGAGGTTGAATGAGGAAGCTTAAATTGTTCCTTGCCGTGATATTGCTGGCCACGATGGCCCAGAGGGGCCTATCAGACGACAAGACCCCCTCGCCTAAGATCAAGCTGTACTGGTTCATTCCCGACGGCCTGAGGGCTGAGCCTGAAACTTTCAATATATACAAGTGGGCCCAAGAGGGATACCTGCCGAACATAAAGAAAATGATGGATAACGGCTCATATGGTTACTCGCGTCCCGTATACCCGGGGCATACTCCCGTGAATTTCGCCACGCTTTTCACGGGCTCATATCCCGAGGTGCACGGCGTTTCGGACGGGACGATGCATACGGAGGGCAACCCGCTTGGAAGGCCTTCGGTAATGGGGTTCAGCTCGACGGCTAAAAAGGTCGAGCCGATATGGGTAACGCTCGAGAAGGAGGGGCGGAAGGTCGGCCTATTGTCGGTCCCGGGCTCCACTCCCCCGGAATTGCAGAATGGGTATACTATGGTCGGCAGGTGGGGAGGGTGGGGAGCCAATTTCAACGCTATAGATTTCGAGGAGATCGGGGAAGGAGGAATGAAAAAGGGGCTCGCGAGAAGCTCAAAGCTCTTCTTTTTCGGGCCGTCCCTCGCGGTTTTCACGAGTGCCAGAATATCCGACGTGAACATCGGTAAGAGCACTTACTCTACGGCGAAGACGGTCGACCTTGAGGCATGGGGGGCGCTTGTCCGGGCGAATATATACGATTCCACGGACGACGGCAAAGAGAACTACGACAGGGTGTCATTTATTTCCGGGGAGAAAGAGATCGCGGACCTCAAAGAAGGGGAGTGGAGCGGCTGGCTTCCGATAAGGCTTAAGTGGAACGATGTTACCGTCGATTCCGAGGTGAAGGTAAAGGTGATAAGGCTGGAGGATAACGGGTACTATAAGATACGTTTTTATTACAACGCTATGAACGAGACTAACACCGACCCGTCCTTTCTCGCCGCGGATATGATCGATAACGCCGGACCGATGGTGGACTCGGTGGATAGTTTTCCGGCCCAGCTTATTTTCTATCCGGAAGATAAGGATACTTTTATCGAGGAAGCATCCATGTCTTTCGACTGGCATGTGAAAGGGGCGGAGTATTTTCTCAAAAAATACGACCCGGATATCTTTATCCACGACATATATACGCCCAACCAGATGTTCACTTCCAGATGGTGGATGGGATATGTCGACCCCAAGTCGGCTTTGTATGGCGAGAAAAACCTGGAGGAAAGGGACCGTCTCTTCAGGGAGGTAAAGGAAATATACAGGCGGGTCGACGAGGTCATGGGTAAGTACCTGGAAAAGGCCGATGAGGATACGGTAGTGGTCCTTACCTCGGACCATGGCATAGCGCCGCTTTCCCGGTGGGTTAACCTGAACAATTATTTCGCCGGGAAAGGATGGCTCAAATTCAGCGTTGATCCAAAAACCGGCGAAACGCTTGTGGACTGGCAGGGGTCGAAAGTGGTGTATCTCAACTTCGGAAATATTTATATCGCCCCGTCGGGTCTTCATGACCGGGATGGGAAATGGTCCAGGCAAAAGGGCGAGGGATACGAGAAACTCCGTGAAGAGGTCATTACGGCCTTAGAAGCCCTGAAGGATAAAGACGGCGCGAGCCCCGTCGCTTTTATAGTTAAGTGGGAGGATGCCGAAAAGGAACTGCGCCTGCCAGGAGAGCGGGTAGGGGACCTCATAGTTTCCAATAAGCCCGGCTTCGGTTGGAACGAGGAGATGACGGAAGGGAAAGATATCTTTGAGGACTCGCTTATCACGGGATACAAACAGGCGCTTAAATCGGACGATCTTCCCGCTATGTGGGTCCCGTTCGTGATCATGGGCCCGGGTGTCAAAAAAGGTAATTACCTCGGCGACAAGCCTTTCGAAATGATAGACCAGTACCCGACCCTGATGACGCTCATTAAAGCGGACATGCCAGGATTCGTGCAGGGAAAGCCCGTCGAAGGGGTATTCGAGAAAAGTCGAGACTAGTTAAGAAGAAGTAAGGGATACAGAAGCCAGAATTCAGAATACAGAATTCAGAAAAAATGTGGGGGTGGACATTATTCTGGTTTCTGTATTCTGTATGCCGGCTTCTGGCTTCTGGCTTCTGTATTCTGTATTCTGGCTTCTGGATTCTGTATATCTATGACTTGAATTTTTTCAAGGCTTTCGAGTATTTTCACCGCTTTTTCTTCAACAAAATCTTTTACGGGAATGAATATCAGTATCTGGAAGACTGTTCCGGAGGAAGGCTCATAGAACGAAGCGCAAATGGCCCTTTGCGCTATCAGGTTGTCGTCCCATACGCCTAGGACGTACCTGTCGGAGGCATTGGCTATAAGTATGTCCCTTTCGACTCCCAGTATCATTGCCTTTTTCTCGTATGGTTTTTTATCCTCTGGAGCGCCCGTAACTCGCGTTATCATAGCCGCGTAAGGGACCACACGATCACCGTATAACCCTTTTATTATCGCATGCTTGTTCTTCGCGAATTCAACTCCTTTGTCCGGGGGGATGGGCCGGTCCGCTTCTATCTCTATCCTCTGGCCTGGGCCTTCTGCGGTAATGGAGTGGTACGTGGTGCCCCTGGCGACCTGTTTAAAATCGCGTTTTATCGCAAGATCCCCGGCTTCCGTGGCTATCCTCACGCCGTAAGTGGCAAGTGTGGCGTTCAAAGTAGAGGTTTCAGCCGCTAAGGTCATACCAGGCAGGATAAGAACTGAGGCAAGGACCGATATGACGGACAATGGGATCTTTCTCATAAAACTCTCCTTTTATCTTATGGCCTTTGGATCGTGACCTTTAGCTTCCAATAACGGCGCGACGTATCCCGGCGGATAACGGAACGCCCGTTTCATCCCCAGACCGCCCATAAGCCTGGCATAGGTCGATATATAGTCCCAGACTATCTCGCCTTTAGGCGTTACCTCGAAAACCCTTTCCGACAAGCCTTCACAAATGAGCGTGTTGCCGTTCGGAAGACGTTCGGCATTGCATAAATTGACTGAGAAGAAATCGTTCTTTGGCCACGAATGATATTCCCAGACGATATTGCCGGCGACCGGGTCGATCTCGATAACCCTCGACCATTTCCTCTTCGCTCCGTTATCGAAGATAAGGATGTTGCCGTTGTCTATCATCCGCGGAGTATGAGGGTTCTCGAGTTCGCCGGGGCCCCAGGCCCATATGATCCTGCCCGAGGGATACTCTATGATACCGATCGTATCGACACCGCAGAAACAAAAGAGGATATTCCCGGATTTGAAACGCGGGTCATTAGCTTCTAAGGGGTTCGGTCCGAGGATCATGGCAGTGTTGTTGTGAGCCCAGTCTTCTCCTTCATAATACAAGCCGTTCGCGAAATCTCCGGAAGCGCTCTCCTGCCATTGGCTTTCCCGAAAAACAGTGAACACATCATGGAATCCGCTCAGCGATACGAGCTCTTTCAAATGATCCTCGCCTTTCCATTGCCAGAGCGTTCTTCCATCTTTAGTTATTATGTCGATCCGCGGTGCCGACATGGATCCTAGAGGGAAAGGTGAGCCCGGAGGAGTCGGAATGGTATCCTTATAGGTTACGACGAACGTGTCATTGTCGATCAAATAGAACTCGTTCTCGAAAACTCCCGGAGAGAGGAACAGTTCGTTACTTTCGGCATCAAGTTCTTTCAATCCAGACATCTGTCCAGGGGATTCCATCCCGGACATTTGTGTCGCCAGAAAGAGTGTGCCATTGTCGCTCAGCCTCCCGAGGGAGGGAGGAGGGTCGGCAACCAGCCACCGGTGGATCGTAAGGCCGTCCATATCAACAAGATCAACGGGCGACAGTCCGCCGGTAAAAGATGGCTGAGAAAGTAGGGGGACGAGAAGGGTATAGCCTTTGAACGTCTTTTCGGGTTTATTGATCCTGAGGCCCGTGACGCGTTTATCGACGGTTTTAGACGATACGATCACGCGATCTTTGCCGGGATTTGCGGTAGGGGCGTCGAGCCAGATATCACCGGAGCGGGTGCTAGTCGCCATCAGAAATAAAAAGACCATGAGGGGAACACACCACCTCACTTTTTCTCCTGTTCTTTGGATCCGAGCAAAGGCGCGGCATATTCGGGCGAATATTTATATGCCCGGTAAAAACCCATCCCTCCGGTCAATTTGGCGTAAGTCGACAGGTAATCCCATACGATCTCGCCTTTCGGCGTGATCTCGAAAACCCTTTCTGAAAGGCCTTCGCAGATGAACGTGTTGCCGTTCGGAAGACGCTGAGCGCTCGAGAGCATATCGCTGAAAAAGCTGTTTTTGGGTTCGGCGTGATACTCCCAGACGATCTTTCCGGTGGCGGGGTCCATTTCAATGACCCTTGACCACTTTCTGCGGGCGCCGTTATCGAAGATAAGTATGTTCCCGTTGTCGACCATAGAAGGGGTATGCGGGTTATCGAGTTCTCCCGGGCCCCAGGCCCACACAATTTTCCCGGAAGGATACTCCAATATGCCTATTAGGTTGATCCCGCAAAAACAAAAAAGGATATTTCCGGACTTGAAACGAGGATCTTTCTCCTCAAGCGGGTTAGGGGGTATGAACATGGCAGTATTATTGTGAGCCCAATCCGATCCCTGATAACAAAGTTTTCCCGAGCTGTCTATAAAACCCTCGCCCGCTCCACTAGCGGCCATAGATTTGAATTCCGCGAAAATGTCATAAAACCCTGGAAGATCCACGAGCTCATCAAGATGTTCTTCCGCTTTCCATTCCCAGATAACGCGCCCGTCCCTTGTTAATAGGATTATGCGGGGGGACGACATGTGCTTAAGGGGGAACGGGGAACCGGCAGGGGTTTGGACCGGTTCATCCCTGGCGATGAGGAACGTGTCGTTGTCGATGATCTGGAATTCGTGGTCGAGTATCCCCCTGTAGATAAAGGTCTGATTGCTTTCGGCGTCAAGTTCCTTAAGACCCGCGATATTAGAGCTGTTGGAGTCGTTTTGGTTAGAGAAAATGACTTTCCCGGTCTCTGTAAGCCTTCCCAGAGAAGGAGAAGGGCTGTTTTCCACGATCCACCTGTAGACCATAATGCCGTCCATATCGACAAGATCGATCGAGCACATGCCGCTGTAATCGGATCGCCCTACGAGCGGGGTGAGAAGAGTGTACCCTTTGAACGTTTTTTTTGGATCATTCACGCGAAGTCCCGTAATATGTTTATCGATAGTGCCCGAGGTCACGACCACGGGTTTTTTTCCGGGATTGGCGGAAGGAGCCTCGAGCCATTGGTCGGGCGACTCCGTGGCTAGCGTGAAGGATAGAAGTAAAGAGAGTATGAAGGTAATGAATTTAACCATTTAATTAAATATATGATACTTGCGGATAAGCAAAATGCAATAGTTAATGTTCGGCGGGGAGCTCAAAGCCGATATCCCGATCATGTAAAAATGCATGCTGAATTTCATAGAGTTCCTTGCTTCACGCCCACACCCCTAGCGCAAAGACTTCTCCGATCAGGTGATGAGAGTCAGCATAAGAGGTTACAATGCCGACATCCCTTCGCAATTGACTTTTCATAACCCGTATGCTACTTTAAGTAAAATTCACTATTATGGACAATCCCAAAAACGAAATTACGAACGAGATCGTAGAATACGCGGCCAGGTTGGCAAGACTTTCACTTAGCGAGAAAGAAGTGGCAGTATTCAAAGTGCAGCTCGGGGGTATATTGAATTACGTTTCCCAGCTGAACGAGATCGACACCTCGAATACGCCGCCGACCTCGCACGCTATCCCTTCTCTCTTGAACGTGTTCCGCGAGGATGTTCCCGTCAAGTCGTTGCCGAGGGAGGAGGCGCTGAAGAACGCGCCGGATGAGTCGGACGGGTTCTTCAGGGTGCCGCGGGTTATTTGAGTGCACGGGTTCCGGGTGCACGGGTTTAGTGGATCAATATGAAGGATACTCTCAACGGGATAGCGAACTATAGGAAATGGTTAAACGCCCAGAAGCGTGCGTTCAGTGACATCGCTTCTGACATCGCTGAAAACGCGGCTAAGGTCAATGACTCAGTCCACTCTTTTATATCCGTAGATAAGGATGAGATCCTTCTGAAGGCCGGGAACGTCGAGAAGAGCGGCCATAGCGGGGCGCTTTACGGGGTGCCGGTCGCGGTTAAGGATAATATCTGCATTAAGGATGTTCTCACTACATGCGCTTCGCGTATTCTTGAAGGGTTCAGGCCTCCGTACAACGCTACTGTCATAGAAAAACTCGAAAAGGCCGGAGCGCTGGTCATAGGCCGGGCCAATATGGACGAGTTCGCTTTCGGTTCGTCGTGCGAGACTTCCTGTTACGGCCCGACCAGGAATCCATGGGATATCTCCCGTGTCCCAGGCGGGTCGAGCGGCGGAGCGGCCGCGGCAGTAGCCGCCGGCCAGGTCGTAGCGTCACTCGGGTCGGACACCGGCGGGTCCATAAGACAGCCGGGCGCGCTTTGCGGTATTGTCGCTCTTAAGCCGACTTACGGGAGGGTTTCGAGATACGGGCTCATAGCTTTCGCCTCAAGCCTCGACCAGATAGGTCCGATGACTAGGAACGTGGAGGATTCGGCTAAGCTGCTTGAGATCATAGCGGGTCATGATCCGAAGGATTCCACTTCCGTAGATATCGAAGTGCCCAACTACTCGAAAGAACTTGGCGGCGGGATAGAAGGACTGACTATCGGTATCCCCGGAGAATATTTTATCGAAGGTATAGCCAAGGATGTTCTCCTGAGGGTAAAAGAGGCTATGGAAGTTTATAGAAAGCTTGGCGCGAGGATCGTCGACATATCCCTGCCGCATACGAAATACGCACTCAGCTGTTATTACATCATAGCCCCGGCCGAGGCCAGCTCTAATCTGGCGCGTTACGAGGGGGTGCATTACGGCCGCCGGGCTAAGGCGAATGATCTTATCGATATGTACATAAAAAGTCGTAATGAAGGGTTCGGCCCGGAGGTCAAACGGCGCGTGATACTCGGGACTTATGTGTTATCGAGCGGATATTACGACGCTTTTTATCTTAAAGCGCAGAAAGTAAGGACGAAGATAAAAGAGGATTTCGACGCGGCTTTTAAGAAATGCGATATCATACTGACCCCGACCTCGCCTACGACAGCTTTTAAGATAGGAGAGCGCATGGATGACCCTCTCTCGATGTATCTGTCGGACGTGTTCACTATCCCGGCGAACCTTGCCGGTTTACCGGCGATATCGATACCGTGCGGTTTGGACGGCTCGGGTCTACCGGTAGGTTTGCAGCTCATGGGTAAACCGTTCGGAGAGGCGACTTTGTTCAAGGCGGCGTATGCGCATGAAAAAAACAACATTAATTAGTCCATGGTCCATTGTCCATGGTCAAGGTCGATTCAGATATGACAGATCATACCAGATACGAAACGGTCATAGGACTTGAAGTTCATCTTCAATTGAACACGCGGACGAAGACTTTCTGCGGGTGTTCGATCAAGTTCGGGGCGGAGCCTAACACACAGGTTTGTCCGGTTTGCCTGGGGCTCCCGGGCTCACTCCCTGTTTTTAACAGGGAAGTCCTTAATTCGGGCATCAAGGTCGCGCTCTCTCTGGGCTGCGATATACAGAAGACGATGAAGTTCGACCGCAAGAATTATTATTATCCGGACCTCCCTAAAAATTACCAGATCAGCCAGTATGACCAGCCGCTGTCGGGTAGGGGCAAGATCGGCATTAAACTGGAGGATGGCACCAGGAAGGAGATAGGCATCACGCGCGTCCATATCGAGGAAGACGCCGGCAAACTCCTCCATTCCGAGACGGACTCTTACAGTTTAGTGGACCTGAACCGCACCGGAACACCTTTACTCGAGATAGTCTCGGAACCGGATATGCGGTCACCTTACGAAGCGTATGAGTATCTCGTGAAACTGAAACAGGTGCTGAAATATCTGGACGTTTCGGACTGCAACATGGAAGAGGGCAGCCTTAGGTGCGACGCCAACATATCAATAAGGAAAAGAGGCGCCCGGGAGTTCGGAAAGAAGGTCGAGATAAAGAATATGAACTCTTTTAAGGCCGTCAGGGAAGGCCTTCTTTTTGAGGAGGAAAGGCAAAGAGAGGAATTGGAGGAAGGCCGGGAACTTACGCAGGAAACAAGGCTTTGGGACGAGGATAAACGCGTTACAGTATCGATGCGAAGCAAAGAGGCTTCGCACGATTACAGATATTTTCCCGAGCCGGACCTGGTGCCTTTCGAGATATCCGCCGATCTGGTTGACGGGATACGCCGAGCGATGCCCGAAGGTCCCGAAGAGAAGAAGATAAGGTTCGCCGCGGAGTATGGCATGGGTGAGAAAGATATAGAGGTCCTGACGGCGGAAAAGGATATAGCGGACCTCTTCGAGGGGGCGGCCGGTTTGTCGGGTGACCGGACCGGAGCCTGCAACTGGGTCAAGGGCGAAGTGATGATGCACCTTAAGGAGAGGGAGACCGATGTGAAAGGTCTGAAGCTCTCGCCGGGGAATCTCGCTCAGGTGATAAAACTGGCCGGTGAGGGGAAGATCAGCAATCTCGTGGCGAAGGAAGTCCTCAGGGAGTCTATAGATACCGGGCGCGACCCGTATTCGATCGTCAAGGATAAGGGGCTCGAGCAGGTCTCGAACGCCGACGCTCTTGGCGAGATCGTGTCGAAAGTTATCCGGGAGAATGAGCGGTCGGTCAGCGATTTCAGGAAAGGTAAGGACGCCGCTCTCGGTTTTCTCGTGGGACAGGTGATGAAGCTCTCGGGCGGGAAGGCGAACCCGAAGGTAGCGGGGGAGTTGCTCAGAAAAGCGCTGACGTGAATAACCGTTGTGTCCAACCGTAGGGGCGGCCCTTGTGGCCGCCCTGGACAAGCGCGCCGGTATGAACAGGTTGTCGTAACCAGACGACCAGGTCGGCCACAAGGGCCGCCCCAACGGTTCTTATTTTTGCGAGGAGGATATTTTATGAAAAAACTCTTAGCCGGTCCATTGTTACTTGCCGCGGTGCTTATCGGCGCGGCGATGTACGTCCAGGCCGAGAACGACCCGCCGGAGGATGAGAAGGGCATATTCGAGTTCGTCCAGATCTTTTCCGACGCTTTTTCGCTCATCCACAGCGAGTATTTCAAGAACGTCAAAAGCAAGGATCTCATTTACGGCGCCATTGAGGGAATGACCTCCAAGCTCGACGGTTACAGCGAGTTCCTTGACGCGGAAAGTTTCAAGGAGATAACGGAGGAGACCAAGGGCGAGTTCGGAGGGATAGGCGTGGAGATCGGGGTGCGCGACGGCGTATTGACGGTCATATCCCCGATGGAGGACGGCCCGGCTTTTGTCGCGGGAATAAGGTCGGGAGACCTTATCGTCAAAATAAACGACGAGATAACCAGGGGCATGACGCTTGACGACGCCATCAAACTGATGCGGGGAGACCCCGGGACGAAGATAAATATATCCGTAAGGCGCGAAGGCGTCCCGGAAGTGATCGATCTCGAGATCACGCGGGATATCATAAAGCTTAAAAGCGTCAAAGAGGCCAAAATACTCGAAGGAGTTATCGGGTATATCAGGATAGTCGATTTCCAGCTTCACACGGCTCGTGACCTCCGGGACGGCATGAAAGGCCTTATCGACAAAGGCGCCAGAAGCGTGATAATTGACCTCCGCAATAACCCCGGAGGCCTTCTCGACGCAGCCATAGACGCCGCCGATTGTTTCATGGACCCGGGCGAATTGATAGTGTATGTCGAGGGCCGCGATCCGTCCAAAAGGGTCAATTTCAACGCGAAGAGGGAAAACCTTTATAAGGATATAAGGCTTATCGTTCTCGTGGACGGCGGATCGGCCAGCGCCTCTGAGATATTCGCCGGGGCCGTTAAGGATAACAGGAAAGGCCTCATAGTCGGGGAAACGACTTTCGGCAAAGGTTCGGTACAGGCCGTAGTCCCTCTTAAGGATGGGTCGGCGGTGAAGCTCACGACGGCGGCTTATTACACTCCTTCAGGAAAAAATATCGCGGAGAAAGGCATTGAGCCGGACATTTTCGTGAAACGGATATACGAGAACGAAGAAGCTGTACCCGCCGATAGCGGCGATAAGACGGAGACCGCTTTCGAGGGGGTCAAGGGCTCCGGGAAAGAGGAAAAAGATAAAGATAAAAAAGAAGAGGGTGCCGGGGAAAAGGATAGCGGTAAAAAAAGCGCGGCCTCACCTCACGATAGACCCGAACGTGATAATCAGTTGGAGACCTCGGTAAGTATACTTAAGAGCGCTACTATTTTTGATGGGTTCAATAAGAAAGAGGCGGCGACGCCGTAGAAGCAAAAATTTCAATAAACGGCTTATCTGGGCATGGGCGGCCTCCGTACCTCTATTGCTCATATCCGCGGCTCTGTATCTGTTCCCCAGCGATCTTGCTCCGGATATCCGGGATATAAACAAAACCTTCCTCAAGGTCCTCTCCGCGAATGGTCTCTCGTCCGACGAGATGAGCTATAATAAAAAAGTCGAATGGAGGCGGTTCCACGCTAAAGGGGAAAGCTATTTTTACGAGTTCACCCCTTCCTATTATGTCGACACGGCCCCGCTTAAGGCTGAAATAACGGAAGGGATATGGAAGCTAAGGGCCGTGAACGCGAGGGATATCAGGATAAACAGGACCAGGGAGGGTAAGACCGAGATAATAGAGGTGCTGTACAAAGGCTCACGCGCCGTATATGCCAGGATCATCGTTACCGCTAAAGCTTCCCCGCGTCACGAGAAAAAACCCGAGCCTCGCGGGGAGGAAAAGGCCACTCCAGTATCTCCAGAGGAAAAAGTGATCCCGCTTCCGACTATCCAGGAAAAAGGCCGAGGCAGGCTGGCCGTTGTTCTGGATGATTTCGGTTACAATACGACCAATCTGGGTGTTCTTTCGGAATTGGGATTCCCGGTCACGTTCGCTGTTCTCCCTGATCTGCCTGCGACAGTCGAGGCGTGTAAACGGGCCGCAGCGAACGGAGACGAGGTCATTTTGCATATGCCGATGGAGCCTTTATCGTACAGCGCCGCCCTTGAGAAAGGTACGATCATGGCCGGTATGGAAAGCTCCAAAGTCAGAAGTCTTCTGGCGGGGGCGCTTTCCTCGGTCTATAACGCGAAGGGCGTTTCGAACCATCAGGGGTCCAAAGCCACTTCCGATAAGCATGTTATGAAAAGCGTCATGGTGTTCCTAAAAGAGAAAGGATTGTTCTTTCTGGATAGTTTTACAGCGTCGGGATCGGTTTGTCCCGAGATCGCCCGCCAGACCGGGATAAGTTTTACGCAGAGGGATGTTTTTGTGGACAACGAGATGGATAGGGCGTCTATTATGGGAAAGTTCAGGGAGGCGGCCGACATCGCGATGAGAAAGGGTAGCGCGGTCGCCATCGGCCACGATCGCTCTTTGACGGTGAGGACGCTAAAAGAGATAGGGCCGGAGCTGAAAGCGAAGGGAGTTAAGTTCGTGAGGTTGTCAGAGTTGGTTCGTTAACGGTTCTCGGTTGCCTGTTGCCCGTTGCCGGTTCAGCGAGAAAAAAGTATTTGCTTTCATGGAACCGGCAACGGGCAACTGACAACAGGTAACGAACATGCCGGCAAAGGTGAATAATGCTAACGATCGGTTTTGAAACATCATGCGATGAGACTTCGGTAAGCGTCGTTGAGAACGGGATGGTGCTTTCCAACGAGGTGTCATCAAGCGTCCACCTTCACTCTGAGTACGGAGGGGTCGTGCCGGAGATAGCGTCAAGGCATCATGTCGAATACATTGTGAGTGTTTTCGAAAAAGCGCTTTCGGATTCAGGGAAGCGTAAGGAAGACCTTGAGCTTGTAGCTGTTACACAGGGTCCGGGCCTTCCCGGGTCTCTTCTGGTTGGAATAACTTTCGCTAAAGCCGTCAGCTACGCCCTTGATATACCCATCATCGGGGTGGACCATGTTCAAGCGCATTTGTATTCGCCACTGTTGAATACGGGCGCTGAAATGAAAAACATCCTTCCTTTCACGGGGCTCGTCCTCTCGGGAGGACATACAAGCGTGTTCGAGTGCCATGACATGCTTCGCCCGGAATGTATCGGCCGTACGCTTGACGACGCCGTCGGCGAAGCGTTCGATAAGGCGGCGAAAATAATGGACCTGGGTTATCCGGGCGGACCGCTCATAGAAAAGATGGCCCGATCTTATAGCGGCAAGAAAATGTCCATTTTTCCAAAGGCTTACTTAAAGGATTCTCCGGGGATAGATTTCAGTTTCAGCGGCATAAAAACCGCTGTTCTCTATTATTTTCGGGCTAGCGATAAGAGCGATAACGAAAAGATCAGGATATCGTTCGAGTTCCAGGAAGCGGTGGCGGATGTCGTCATGAGTAAAATAAAGGATGCGGTAGAGAGGACCGGACACAAGAGGATAATAGTCGGCGGCGGAGTTATCAATAATGAACGATTAAGGCAGGCAATAAAAGAATTTTCCGAAAAAGCCCGCATAAGACTCTATATACCCGAAAAACAGTATTGTTCGGATAATGCGGCTATGGTGGCGGGGTTAGGCGAATTACTTTACGCATCGGGAATAAGGATGGATCTCGGTATAAACGCGGAACCTAACGGAACAATGGATAATAAAAAGCTAGAAAAAAAGATAAAAAAAAGGTAAAATGCACTTGGCTGTCAGCTTTCAGATATCGGCTGTAAGCTTAAAAAGGAGGAAGTAATGATGAGAAGAAGACCTAGTGAAAATGAAAGCGCCCAGGAGCGTGAAGAAGAAAGATATCTTGACGTCAACGCCGCGATGCAGGGTTCGTTACGTTTTGACGATCCGGTGAATCTTCGGATCAGCGGGAAGTTCGAAGGGATGCTTGATACCAAGGGGAACCTGATCATAGGTCAAAAGGCCGAAATAAAAGCCGATATCACCGGCGAGTGCATTGAGATAGCGGGTTCGGTTATGGGAAATATTAAAGCCTCCAAGATACTCAGGTTGAAAAGCTCAGCCAGGCTCGACGGCGACGTTGAAACCACGAAACTTTCGATCGAGGAAGGGGCTGTCCTTATCGGCCGGGTCAGGATGGAAACGGGCGGCACTCTGGGAGTGCAGTCCCAGGAGACGAATATAATGGATATCAACCAGGTCGCCAGATATCTTGAGGTAGATCTCGGAAAGGTAAGCGACTGGGTAAATAACGGTATGCTGCCCGGGGTGTCCCGGAACGGCGCGTGGATCTTCGATAAAAGGAAGATCGACGAATGGATAGCTCAGGGAAAGACGCGCAGGTGAGGATAAATGGATAAATTATTGACGCTTGAGGAGCTATCATATTATTTAGGGGTCAAGGAAGACAGGCTTGTCAAGCTGATCGAGAAGGGGGTCATCTCCGGATATCAGATAGGGGGGGAGTTCCTCCGTTTCCGTAAAGATCAGATAGACGCCATAAGGCATGAGATAAATTCCAGGGTCAGGGATTCCGACCGCATCACGGTGAAGGAGCACAGAAAGAGCCTTACCAATAAGCGCAAGGTCGTGGGCGAAAAGGATAATTTTTTTGACAGGATCGCGGATTTTATTTACTTTAAGGATTTTTACATTATTACCGGCGTGATCATCTGGCTTCTGTGCTTTTTCATTCTGAAAGAATTGTCATAGTAAGTATAGTGAGGAATCAAGGATCCGGGAGTCAGAATCCAGAACGACAATGAGATTTCTGGAAAATTGAATAGTGGTTTTTTGGTTGGGCAAAATGAACCCAAATCTAAGAGTCCTGCGCCAGTATTCCGGATCCTGTATCCTGTATTCTGGATTCTGTATCTTGTATGCTGTTTAAAATGATGCGATATATTGTTTAAAAACCATGACAAAGTTCAGATATTTCATTTTCGCCGCGTTACTGGCAGTGCTTTCTCTTGATTCCCGCGCCGATACGGTCTTTCTCAAGGACGGGACGAGGATACAGGGCGTGATCCTAGATGAGTACAGCGACAGGGTCCTGGTCTCCACGACCGAGGGGGAGAAAAGCGTTTTAAAGGACGATATCTGGAAAGCCTCTTACAGCGATGAGATAAGGTCTACCTTGCATAAGGCCAGGAACATGGTTAGGCGGGGAAAACTTACGGAAGCGTACTCTTACTACAAAAAAGTTTCGGAGCTTGATCCGGGTAATATCGAGGCCGATATACGGATCGAGTTCCTTCGTAAGAACATAAAGAACGGCGTCCACGATAAGGTTTGGGACAATATCGAGATGAGGACCAGCGCGCTTTCGGGCGGGCGTTACGATCCGGCATTCGCCGTTAAAAAGGAAAGATATAAATTTTTCCTTTCTCCGGGCGAACCCTTTGTGACCGTCAACGCGAAAGTTGAAGACGCCGAGGGGATCGTATTCCAGCCTAATAGGCTTACCAGCGGTGACAGGATAATATCCGTCTGGGGGGCTAAGACCGCTTACCTGAGCGTGGAAGAGATAGCCGGGCTTCTGGCCACAAACGGCGACAACAAGGTCGTTTTCGAAAGGGACGTGGACGTCGCGATGGGAAATCCTCTCCGGGGTTTGAGTGTTTTCCGGTTCTCCGGACGATACAGGGCCATAACGGGCGCGTCACTTGAACTGAACAATAAAGGTGTCGAGGTCATGAAAGTCGATCAGGGGGGACCGTTCTCCCTGGCCGGGATCATTCCGGGTGATATAATCTCTTCGGTGAACGGGGAAAGCATTAAATACACACCTATTAAGAAAGTCTTTCAGAGGATAGAGGCTGGCGCGGGCTCTAAAACAGTATTCAGTATCCAGAGAGATATCACTATTTGGAATAAATGAGCAATAGAGACCAGAGACAGAGGACAAGGCTTGTAATCGTGAGGGGATTCCAGGTAAGGTTCATAATCCTTATTGTGGCGTTCGTGCTCCTTACGGCCCTGGTCTCGGGATATACGGTTTATTACTACATATGGAAGCTGATAGGGGATAAGCTCAACGGTGTATACCCCCAGGCTCATCTGGTCGACATGGTAGCCAGGGTTAACAGCGTCCTTATATCAAGGTTTCTTCTCCTGGTGCCGCTTGTCGTCCTGGTGGGGCTTATATTTTCCAACAGGATATCCGGTCCGATATATAAGATGAAATTGTTCCTTTCCTCGATTTCGGAGCATAACGATGACGGCTCCCTGGTAGAGCTAAGGGAGGAGGACGAGTTCCACGATGTGGCAGAGGGGATAAACAGGATCGTGAACAGGCTCAGGTCCGAAAAGAGAAAACACCGCTCCGTCATGGTGAGTATGGGTAAGGAGATCGACTCTATCATTCCGGGGCTAGGGGATGAAAGGGCCTCCCGCGAAGCACTTGAGTCACTTAGGGATAGGATCAAGGCGCAATAATATCCTTGACTAAAGACGAATAGTTCATATAATAAGCCTGTACTTCACAATAACGCATGTCAAAACAATTCCCGATGACACTATTGATAACCAGCGTTTAACAAGAGCGAGCGTAGTTCGTTGAAGTCTTATTTTTCTTAGTTTAATATGCCGGCCATTTTTTTATGCGCTACTCTTTCTTTCCGTTTACCGTTGTCTTGCGATGAAAAATAATAAAAAGAGATTATTCCTTATCGACGGGAACGCCTTCTGTTACAGGGCTTTTTACGCTATCAAGGACCTCAGATCGTCAAAAGGGTTCCCTACGAACGCCATTTACGGCGTCATCAGCATGCTGAAAAAGATAATCAGCGGGTTTGAGCCGGAGATGATGGCCGTGGTTTTCGACACCAAGGGCCCTACCGAACGCCACAAGAAATTCAGCGAGTACAAGATCCATCGCAAACCCATGCCGGACGATCTTATTCTGCAGTTCCCGAGGATCAAGGAAGTGATCAAAGCCCATAATATAGCCATGTTCGAGCTTCCCGGGCACGAAGCCGACGACGTCATAGCGACGCTGGCCGAAAAAGCCGTGGGGAAGGGGCTTGAATGCGTCGTGGTGACTTCCGATAAGGACGCGCTCCAGCTCGTGGGTGGGGACATAAGCGTTCTTAGCCCCGAAATGAAGGAAAATAAGGTTTACGGGAAGGAAGAAGTGATAGAGAAGTTCGGTGTGCCGCCGGATGCAATGACGGAACTTATGGCCCTTACCGGAGACGCGAGCGATAATGTCCCAGGGGTTGACGGTATCGGTGCGGTCACTGCCAAAAAGCTCATTAACGAATACGGGACAATAGACGGCCTTTACCGTAACATTGATAAGCTTGGCGAGGGCGCCGTGAAAAGAAAACTCGAGGAAGGAAGGGACTCGGCTTTCTTGAGCCGTGAGCTCGTGACGCTCATAAAGGACCTGCCGGTAGAACTGGATATCAATAAGGTCAGGCTGTCCTCTCCTGATAATAGGAAGCTTACCGAGCTTTATACGGAATTCGAGTTCAGGGGGCTCCTCAAAGAGACGGGACAGGTCACTTGCGATAAAGAGAAGACCGGATCCGTCATCCACCGCTCCGAAGAAGATATTAAAAAACTTTGTGAAAGGGTAAGCGCGGCCGGCAAAGCGGCTATACGCATCGTAGCCGGCGCCTGCCAGGGAAAGATAGCGGGTATAGCCTTATCCTGGAAGGGAAAAGAGGTACATTACGTGCCCTTTCCGGCAGAGGGCACCGGAAGTTTCAAAGCGCTAAAGAAGATCTTAGAGGACGGGGATATCCCCAAATACGGGCATAACATGAAAAATGACATTTCACTTCTGGCGTCGGCTGGGATGGCTTTGGGCGGTATCGATGTCGACGTAATGATAGCCGATTATCTTCTTTTGCCGAATTTTTCGGACCACGAGCTTTCCGGGATAGCGGTCCGCCGGCTCGGCTACGCATTGCCGGAGGCCGGAGTAAATAAGGTAAAATGGGAGAGCTCGGGTCAGGGCACCATGGATTTTGACGAAACGGTGGCTATGGACGAGGCGGTCCTCGAAGAAGCCGGCGCGGTTTTAATTTTAGCCGAGCCGATGAAAAAGGAGCTCAAAGAAAAAGGGCTATATGAACTTTTCAGGGATGTGGAAATGCCGCTTATATCCGTTATCGGCGCCATGGAGACCGAAGGTGTAGGGATAGACATAGATAATATGGAAAAGACCTCCGTGGAACTCGACGAAAAGATCAGGCTTTCTACCGCTAAGATATTCGATATGGCCGGAGGCGAGTTCAATATTAATTCTCCGAAGCAGCTTCAGCATGTATTGTTCGATGGGCTGAAACTCCCGGTCATGAAAAAAACGAAGACCGGGGCCTCGACCGACGAATCGGTCCTTGCGCAGCTCGCTCCTTTGCACGCTTTGCCGGCGCTCATCCTCGAACACAGGTCGCTCACCAAGCTGAAGACCACCTATTACGACGCTGTTTTGAGGATGGTCGACAGGAAGACCGGACGGCTCCACACTACCTTTAACCAGGCGGTGACAGCTACCGGTAGGCTTTCATCCAGCGACCCGAACCTGCAGAACATACCCGTAAAGACCGAGCTTGGCAGGGAGATACGTAAGGCTTTCACATCCCCGCGTAAGGGCGAGGTCCTTATTGCGGCGGATTATTCGCAGATAGAGCTCCGGGTCCTGGCGCATCTCTCAGGCGATAAAAACCTAATAAAGGCTTTCGTAAAGGACGAAGATATACACAAATACACCGCTTCCCTCATCTTCGACGTCCCGCTGGATGCCGTGACGGATAAGATGAGATCGTCGGCGAAGACGGTGAATTTCGGGATATTATACGGTATGGGCGCTTTCAGCCTTTCAAAGGACCTCGAGATAAGCGTGGACGAAGCCGGGAAGTTTATCGAGTCGTATTTCGAAAGGTATGAGGGAGTGAAGAAATTCATCGACGCTACCCTCGACAAAGCCAGGAAAGACGGATATGTTACGACGATCCTCGGAAGGCGGCGGGACATCCCGGAGATATCCAGCCCCAATATCCAGGTAAAAGGTTTCGCGGAAAGGGCGGCGATGAACACCCCGGTCCAGGGTTCAGCGGCGGATATCATAAAACTCGCGATGCTGGAATGTTCGAGAAAATTGACGAATGCAGTAATGATACTCCAGGTGCATGACGAGCTTATCTTCTCATGCCGGAAAAAGGACGTTGCTCAGGCGGCCAGAGAGGTAAGGAAGCTTATGGAGAACGTCATGGAGCTTAAGGTCCCCCTTAAAGTCGACGTGCAATGGGGTAAGAACTGGCTCGAGATGGTCGATGTGGGTTAGAGATGGCGAAAAAAATAATCATAGGCGTCACCGGGACTTTCTCTTCGGGCAAAACCTCCGTCGCGGAAATGATACTCGCCATGGGAGCGTCGAGGAAGGTGGACGCCGATAAGATAGGGCATAAACTCCTCGCGGAGAGGAGCGTGATACGGAGGGTAACCGATGTTTTCGGGAATGGGGTGCTGTCAGGGGAGCGGATAGACCGGAAAAAACTCGGGAAAATAGTTTTTTCGGATAAGAAAAAGCTGGGATTTCTCAATGACATCATGCATCCGCTGATACTCGGAAGGATAAAGGAAGAGGTCGACTCGGTCCCGCGTGGAGCGGTAGTAATAGACGCGCCTCTTCTTATCGAGACGAAGCTCGACAAGTTAGCGGATATCGTGGTGGTAGTCTTGACGGACGACGATATAGCCGCTAAAAGGGCTATATTAAAGGGGTTTACAAAAAAAGAGATAGACGGAGTGCGGTCCCATCAGCTTACTTTGCCGGAAAAACTTAAAGCGGCTGATTTTATAATAGACAATAACGGTGGTATCGATAAAACAAAAGAAGGAGTGAACGAGTTATGGAAAAAAGTCCAAAAGAGCCTAAAAGCGTGAAGGCCCAGTCGGGCGTTGATGAACTGGACATCGTCAAATTGAAGAACATGAAAATATCGGAGCTAAGCGACCTGGCTAAGGGCCTCAGCGTCAACGGCATAAGCGGGCTCAAAAAACATGAGCTTATTTTCAAGGTCCTGCAGGCGAAGATAGAGCAGAGCGGGTCAGCTTACGGAGAAGGCGTCCTCGAAAGACTGGAGGACGGGTTCGGATTCCTCCGCAGTCCCGATTATAACTATCTCCCCTGTCCGGACGATATTTATGTTTCGCCGTCGCAGATAAGAAGATTTAACCTCAAGACCGGCGATACTATCAGCGGCCAGATAAGGCCTCCCAAGGAAGGCGAGAGGTATTTCGCTCTTCTGAAGGTAGAAGCCGTTAACTATGAGAATCCCGAAGTCGCGAAGAACAAGATATTCTTTCCGAACCTTACTCCGCTTTACCCGAACGAAAGGTTCACCCTCGAAACTACCCAGGAAGAAGTTTCGATGAGGATAATGGACCTTTTGACCCCGGTTGGGAAGGGACAGAGAGGGCTTATAGTAGCGCCGCCTTACAGCGGTAAAACGGTATTTCTGCAAAAGCTCGCTAACGCTATCAGTACCAATTATCCTGAGGTAGTGCTTTTCATACTTCTCATAGACGAGCGGCCGGAGGAGGTCACGGATATGCAGAGGTCTGTAAAGGCCGAGGTCATAAGTTCTACTTTTGACGAGCCCGCGCAGAGGCATACCCAGGTTGCGTACATGCTGATGGAGAAGGCTAAACGGCTTGTCGAGCACCAGAAAGACGTTGTCATACTCCTGGACTCTCTTACACGGCTGGCGCGCGCGCACAACACGGTATGCCCCCATTCCGGTAAGATCCTCTCGGGCGGTGTCGACGCCAACGCCCTGCACGAACCGAAGAAATTCTTTGGAGCCGCGAGGAATATCGAGGAAGGCGGAAGTTTAACGATAATCGCGACCGCCCTTGTCGATACCGGAAGCCGCATGGACGAGGTCATATTCGAGGAGTTCAAAGGCACCGGCAACATGGAGATACAGCTCGACAGGAACCTGTTCCAACGGAGGATCTTCCCGTCGATCGATATCAAGAAGTCGAACACGAGAAGGGAAGAGCTTCTCATCAATAACGACGACCTCCAGAGGATATGGCTCATGCGTAAAGCCCTCTCGGACCTGGATTCCGCCGAAGCCATGCAGCTCCTCATCGACAGAATGAAGAAGAACAAATCGAACAAGGAATTCCTGGAAAATCTGAGCAAGATATCCTAACCCTAACCAAAGGTGTCAGGCCTCCCCAATGGGGAGGCCTGACACGCTAATTGATGGGGACGGTAGATTCTAACTTCTAGTGCAACACCTCTTGAAACTTTTCATGAGGCGTATACCAGCCAAGAGTTTTGCGAGGCCGGTCGTTTATTTTATCCTGAATTTGCTTAAGTCTTCTTTTTGATACT
>JADGBR010000024.1:0-3357 GCA_015231405.1 Candidatus Omnitrophota bacterium
TTTATCTCGCAAAAATAACTCTTTTATTCGTCTTCCTTTTTCAGGAAACCGTAGGCCATGCCCTGGCTCCGGAGCTCCGATCCACCCGGGAGGATTTCAGACCTATATTCGAGAAAGGGGTTGGTCTTGTGACAAGAACAAAGATCATCGGGCACATTAAAACTGCCGTCGCGAACTCAAAAGGAATTCAGAACCTTGAGCCGGAACCCCGGACGGATGAGGTCAGCCTTCCCGATGGACAAAAGATCGCGGTAACGATAGCCCCCATCCCGGGGCTTTGGGATAGATTCAAAATAGGCGCGTTCCCTCAAGGAGAGAAAGAAGAGAATCTCCAGGTCATCTATGTTGATCCACTCTTCTTTAGGGATGAAAGGGCGATCAGGGAAGCGAAGGCTCGGCTCATAAAATTATTGACCGTAGGTGTGGATGAGAAAGTTATTCCCAATGTGCCGGCATCCGTGACTGAGGACAGTGGAGAGCCGGTAACTATCCAAGCCCGTGCGGAGCGGATAGCGAACTTACTTCTCAGGAAGGAACTTCAGCATTTGACAGGGACGCTTGACGGGTTGGTCGGGGTTTTGAAGCGGGAAGACCCCGGGATATTGGACGGGGCGCGCAACGGGGATGAGGAGAGGATACTCGTCAGCATGCTTTTAACATTCGCGCACTGCGAGAACAATGTCCGCGAAATAGTGAAAGCGCGAGGCGGGAAAATAGAACCGGCGACCTTTTTCGAGGCGTCAAGATTCATGAAGTCCAGGGAGGACCATGCTTTACCAGGTGGCGGATACCGCTCGCGGTTTATCCCGGAGTTCTTTTCGGACGGGTTGGCTAGGGCAGAGCGGGAAATGGGAGATCAGTTTTTGCAGGAGATCCGTCCTATATACGCCGCTATCCGCGATCCACGCATGAGGACTTTTATCGGCCGCTGGGAATATGACTACGCCAAACACCTGACTTCTCTGAGCGCTATGGAGCTTGCAGCCGAGTTCGATGCCGTTAAAGGAAAACCTGAACCTAACATTTATGACCGCTGCCCCGGCTATATGAACGTCGGGATCTTTATTGGAGACACTGCGCAGGCAGTTTCGCCGGGGCGATTGTTCGGGGCGATGTCGGATCTAAGGACACATGGCGGAACAGATTTCGCTGAGGAGAGCCGCGCAAGTGTGGTAATGAGGCACGCGCTGCTGGCCGTATACATGGAATGGGTGAGAAGGCACTGGGCGTCAGAAATGCCTGAGAGCGTCGCGGATATCCCGGAAGGGGAGGAAAGGATCGGGTTTGACCTCGTTAAAGACACTATCCCTAAGGCCTATAGAAATCCAAAAGAACCGGTTTTTGAGAATGACCCGATATTGGACGAGATCTACGCAAAGATAACGGACAGTGCGGCGGCCGCGATAATAGATGGCATAAGTAAAAAGGGTCTCGAAACGGACAGGGAACCCATAGCAGCAGCCGATAGGGCTTTTCGGGTGGCCGCGTTACTTCTTCGCGAGGACCTTAAGCCTTTGCCCGGAACTATGGACGCCTTTTTGAAGACGATAAGAGCGAAAGACCCAGGGATACTCGACGGGGCGAGGAACATCGATGAGGAGAAGGTGCTTTTGAGCATTATCGTGTCGAACTACGGGGACGATACTTTAAAAATGATGCTTAGGTCCAGGGGTATGGATGTCCCGGAAATGATCTTAAAAGGGCCTAGTGAGTTCATGATGGCCAGGGATGACCGGGGCATGCCGGGAGGAGGATACAGGGCGCGTTTCATCCCGGAATTCTTTGCGGACGGCGTGAAACGATACGCGGAGATGGGCCGTTTAAAAGAAGCTAGCTATCTGTTCGAGGCAGTGAGTGATCCTAACAAGCGGACGTTCATAGCGAGATGGGAATATGAATACGCGAAATATCTCACGACGCTCTCCGCGAAAGAGCTCGGGGACGAGGCGATAAAAGTCTCCGGTAAAGAGGGGGAACCTTTAAAACTTTTTGACGCTTGCCCGGCTTACCAGAACATGTACATTTTTCATGAAGATAAATACCAGAGTGTAATGCCCGGGCGCGCGTATTGGTTCTTAGCCGAGAGTGATCCGCGCGATTATGCCGGCCATGGCGTTGAATTAGTCATAAGAATGCATGCCAAACTGGCCGTCTATATGGAATGGGTAAGAAGACATTGGGCTCCAATTATGCCGCCGAGCGTCGCCGATATCCCGGAAAAAGACATCCGGTTCGCTTTTGATCTCGTTAAAGACACGATGACACAAAGAGCACTTAGTGAATTGGATGAGCCATTCGGCCGGAGCCCGATCATAGAAAAAGTTTATAAAGCCATAACCGACAATGACGTGAAAGCTGTGGTGGGATGGTCCCATACAAACAGGGAAGAATTTCCCAATTCTCTTCGGCAAGAACTGAATGGTCTGCCGGGAAAACTGGGTATATCTTTCGATATAAAGAACCGGATAGAGAAAAGGGAGGACGGATGGAACGCCCTTTTTGGAGATGAAGCTCGTGCGAGAAAATTCCTCAAGCTCGCTTCGAGCGCCCGTGAACTATGCGTTCTTGAAGGAGACAGAGAAAGGTTTCGGCCGCCGCTGGTATACGCCCGTGAAAAAGGACTGGTAATACATCTCGGCTCTAACCTGTACATGACGCCGGTGAGCGAATCGTACAGGAGGCATATTATTTTCGCCCTGGACAAGAATGGCGGGAAAGAATTGTTCAGGTTCGAGGTGGTCATCCCGAGCCCTGCCAAACCGTTAGTGGATGCGGATAAAAGATCGACGATAGCGGGTGACCTTCGAGAGAGATACGGCAATTGGATCACGCCTCATCCTTTCGCGTCCGGTGATTTTCCCTCCGGAGTTTATGACATGTATGGGGAGGATATCGAGTTTGGTCCAATGAAGGTGATGGGAATCGATTATCCTTTTGACGCGCACCGCTTCTCTCATTATTCGCTTAAAAGGCTGAACGAGTTGGCCGCGGAATGCGGCGTAACGAGGGAGGATCTGGACAGGCATATATTGTCCGGGGTGGCCCGCCTGACGGCCATGATACATTCTGCCGGCTATCTTGGCCACTATTATAAAAAGCCTCTTAAGGCGGGAGGGGTAAGGACCTTTGAGACCGATTGGCATGCCGATAACATAAGGCTTGTCGTGGACACGAATAGATCGGGGTTGGACAAGGTAAGGATGACCCTCGTTGGAGATTTTACATGTTTTTCAAGGGCGAATGAATATGATGATCCCGGGAAAGAGATGGAGATCGACATTTCCAAGTTGGTAGTCCCCGGCACGGACCGGAACGGCGCGGGGCTCCTTTGGTCCATTTTTAGGGACAGGCCGGCCG
>JADGBR010000024.1:3374-55732 GCA_015231405.1 Candidatus Omnitrophota bacterium
TACCAAAAAGAGAGTACCAATATTGAAGAACCCATAACAGCAGGAAAGAGGAGGAACCGGCTGACCTTCGGCCTTGCAACGACTGATCCTGCGAAATATGACCGCGGAGATTACAGCTTGCTCCTTCACAGCGGAGTGCTACGCCACCCCGGGTATTTGAATATATTGTTCGAGGATATCGATAACGCGAAGAATCTTGTTTTTTGCGCGTTCTGGAATGTGCCCGGTCACAGGAAGATATGGGGATATGGGAAAGCGGCGCTTATAGTTGACCCGACTGATTCACCCGGAGAGATCTTATGGGCAGGAGCGGTAGAGTCTCGGGATAAAGTCCCCTTCTATCCGTTTGAGATGGATGCTTTTGAGCTCGAAGAAGCTGTAGCGCGCTTACGCACGACGAGGAAGGAGCTCGATCTTTCCGATCATGAGAGATTCTGGAAGTCGTTGGGAGATCATACTGACGCGTCGAACGAGTGTCCGGCAGGGGAGATAGACGTGGTCGGATCCGGGATCAAGGGTGTTTATCTGGACCTTTCTCCGGAAGAAGGGGCGGAAGAAGGGGTACTGACGTCCGATGGCTATGAGTTGATCGCGTTAGCCTTGAAATACAGTCTTCCTATTGTGCTGGGGGATCTCAAAGACCTTGATCAATTTACGCGGTGCCTTGCGAACCCATGGCTTCAGGACGTCCTGAAGAACAGGGGAGTTTATAGTAATGATTGTTTAGAGAGGATGCGGAAACTGCTTGTTATTCCGGGTGCCACGGCAAGTATGGATCAACCCGCCGGAACTGACGAGACTTTGAGCGCGGAAGGGCGCGCTCAAGCCGCGCTTCATGATATAATCCGCGGGGACGGCATCGAGAACTCGACAAACGACGTAAGCCCCGATAATGTCCAGGTCGTGGCATTTTGTGACGCCGTGTACGGGTATTTATGCGCGCGTGGAATATTCGAAAACCAGGAAATAGTCATCCCGTCCGCGGGGATAGACGGTTTATTGCTCCGCTATAAGCCTGCCATCCTGGTGAATAGAAGTGATTCGGAACCAGCCATGAGGAAATTTATGGGGACAGTTCCGGGCGCGGAATTGAATAGCTATGAATTTATCCGCGGTAACGCTTTCAGCGGGGAAGTATTGGCAAAGGTCCGCGCGGCCGTTCCGGCGGGTAAAGCCGTAACTGTCGTAGCTAAGGGTGTTGACGAGTTCGGGGAATATCCGTGGACTGTAAGCGGCGAGGACAGGAGAGAGGCCTTAAGAGCCATGGTCGATGAACTTGACCCTTATCAATTCGTTATCCTAAATGACCAGGACGCCGAATGGATGGTGCCGCTCCTGGAAAAAGCGGGATACGCGCGGTATAACGAATGGGCTCCGGAACCGGAACGAAGTCAGATACTTGGCGCGCTCCATCCCTCGGCGAAAAAACATTTCCGGGGGAGGAGAGATTTCTCGTATGCTTATAGTTTCGAAAAATATAATCTTCTCCCCCCGACGGCGATCGCTATCATGAGAAAAAACCCGGTTGCTGAGCAGCCAGGCGTCGTAGCCGGCTATCCGGTGCTTGCCGAGGAATTTGAGTTCCCGATCACGAATTTGATGCTGGGCCATCTTCAGGTCAATGGGCCCATTGACGAAGGGCCAAATACCGTTACGAGGAAACTGGAATTAAAAAACGCTTCGATCAGAGATCTATATGGGAGACCGGAACCTTTCGAGGGTTTGAGCCTCGTGAATGACACGGAAAAGGAAAGGAGCCTCACATATAAGTCCGGACGGATGGAAATGACGTTCTTTAAAAGCGTTAAGGACAGGATACCGACATACGCCGTTTCGATAAAGGTGGACGGTCATGTCGTGGGGCATGGACTGGTATTCTACAGTCCTTATATCAACGAGGTGAAATTCCGTTTTGGCGTACATAAGGGCTGCGTTGAGCCGATACGGAATTATCGGGGGAAGGGTTACGGAAAAGCCGCGCTTTTTATGCTGATGTCAGTCTGTTCCGGAGGAACGCTCTTCGAAGGCGTTAAGCCCGAAGCCCTGGAAATAGATCTCCAGTTCAGTGACGTCAAGGTCGCGGAAGAGATCAATAGTCTGACGGGTCTGGCCCGTTCGGCCGGGTTCGGGGAAGACCTCCGATATTCTCTGTCGGATTATGACGCGCCTCCGATCGAGAGATTTCTCGTGTCCGAATATCTCACGGCTCTTAACACAACTGAAAGAGAGAAGTTGGAAGAGTTCGTAAGGGACCATTCATACGGTTTTATCTGCGAGGTCCCCGGATGTTCCGGCACCGGCGTGGCTCTCGAGATACTATCCGCCATGCTTCTCGGTAAGATATCGAAGGCCGAGGCGGTAAACTCTTTCAGAAAATATTTTGGTATGAATTCAACTCTGGCGGCTGCGGTTGCGGATAAGGCGGCTGAAATAACGCGAACATTCGCTCCACCGGCCATGACATACCGCGGCGCTATTCTTAGCGCGCTCGCGATAGGGATGGCGAGTGCCGTCGGGTTCGTTTTCGGTGTTCCGTCCGGATATCTTATACCCGCGGTAATGACCGGCGGCATGTTCGCGGTTACGGCAGGGATTGTTAAGTTGTACGAGATGGCTCTATTCCCGGGCGGGGGTGACCGCGCGGGCCCCAAGAAAGGCGAGATCGCTACTACGGATTCGTTCTTTGTACTCGAGGCGTTGAGAGAGTTATCACCAGGGAATTCGGCCGTCATTGCGAGGAGGAGCGAAGCGACGACGAAGCAATCTATTAAGAGATCGCTTCGCTTCGCCCGCAATGACGGGGTACGGACGCTTCTGGCACTTCCTCTTATTATCCTGTATCCTTTCATCTGGATCCACGAAACCCTCCTCCACAAATGGCTCGGTATCCCCGATACCACACGCGCGCATACGGTGGTTTACGCCTTGCAGGCGATCATTCCGTACACGCTCGGGCTTTTTTATTGGTACCCGGCCGTTTCTGTGGTCCTTGTGCCATGGGTCATGGTTTTCATGCTGGCGGCAAAATCCTATTTCAGGAAAAACGCTTCGGAAAAGGAGGAAAGCCCTGTCACGGCCGGGGATATCGAAAAAGCCATACCGCATATGGTAACCCGGAGCGGCCTCGATCTTTTGGAGGGTATCCTGGACGATCCGGGCGCCATAAAGGATGCTTCTCCCGTGGCTTTGGCCGATATATGGCGCGCGGTTTACCATGAATACGATCCCGGTAAGGGAGAGCCGGAAGAATCATGTTTACTGGACGGCAAATGGTTCCCGTCTCTCTCGATAACCGGCGCGGATAAAGCCAGGCAAAAAGATCTTATCCGGAATAAGAAGGGAGATGTCCGAGAGAGCGGTTTAGAGGAAGAACTGTTGGATCTCTTCGCTTCCCCCCTGAGAGATAGAAAGATGAGCGTACTTTTCGCCGAAAGATTCCTTCATTTGTATTTTATGCCTGATGACGAAACTCTGGAATTGTTCGGGCCCGAGGACGCGGACTTGACAAGAGAAGATACGCGCGAATTCGCGCGCTGGGCGATCTTCGCCGCTCCGGCGGAACAGATCATGCTCCGGCAGTTATTCCTTCTCGTTAATGAAGACAGGGGGATATACACCGACTATTTATACGACTTTGCCTCATGTCCGGTCGAAACACGGAGTGAGAGGATCAGAGAGAAGTACGCGGAGCATGTAAGGATCAGCGAAAAAGAATGGGAATGGGTGGACGCATCGAGTGTTGAAGGTGCGTACAAGTACATGCTGAAAATTGAGCCCGACCTCTCCGAAGATATCATCAGAACCCTCCGCGTCTTTATCGACAGGACCGTTATCGCCTATGCCGAAAAATTCAACACGGATAATAAAAGGGTCATTGTGGTCCGGGTCAGCGGGGACAGTTTGCATATATATTCCGAAGACGCGGAGGACAAAGTCCATACGGTCGTCTCATCGATGTTCGAGGACCTCTTCGCGGCATGGAGAGGCGGCCGCGTATGGGAAGCCGTTATCGGGCTCATCGAGGACGGATTTTTCGGTTTCGACCTGAATTGCTTTGAGGGCGCGGGTATAGAGATCGGGGATGAGGAGCTTCTTATAGGCGTACTGGATAAGGCTCTCGAGGCTAAAACCAGGTTTGACAGCGCTTACGGAAAAAAGACAAGAGCGTATTTCGCGAATATGACCGGGAATAAACTGCTGCTTGTCATTTGCCCGGCCGACGATTTCCTGAGCCAAAGCCTGGAGATGCTGGAATATGACGGTGAAAAAAATGAGTTCATCCCTCTCAGGCTACAGGGAGAGGGAAGGTACTCTTCCGTGCCGTTATTCATGCCCGCCAACCCGTATCTTATCTTCCCGCTGGCCGTTTGGCTATTCGCGTCATGGCATAAAGACGCGATCCTCTCGTGGCTCTCGGAACGGTCGGGAAGCAATGCTTGGTACAGAGCTGTTTGCGGCGCCCTGAGAAAAGTCCTTCATGTAATACTTATCGACCGTACGCGTTTAGCCTGGGCGCTGCCTCTTTCGGGAATGCCGGTGGGAATGGTGGACGGGAACTCAACGCCGCCGGAGGTGGACTATCCTGGGGTAGGATCTGCCGGAGATATGGATAGGCCGGTCACAAACCAGTTTGCCGGGAAATTTGGCAACGCGATCATAACCCAGGGGTATACCGGCATGAACGTCCAGTCGACCCGTTCCCTGATGGCGGTAAGGTTCAGTGATCTTTCCGCCGCGCAAAAAGAAAAAGTGCTGGAGCTGTTGAAAGGGTGGAAGGGGACGGTCGATAAAGTAAGAGAGATGAAAAAAGAGAGTACCGATATTGAACTGGCTCGAATGGGCCTTCATGTCGGGGACGCGATCTATGACGCTAGTGACATTTTGAGAAATTCGCCGTCCGGGAAAGATTTGTTCCTGGCGCTTAGGACGGGAGAACGGGCTAGGGATATCGGAGATGCGAGGGATATGGAAATAACGGGCGTTGAGTCCGTAGTGAGGATGGATCAGTCCAGTATCGGAGGAGGAAAACGCCTGATCTTGAGCTACTGGCAGAATTCGCCGGCAAGCGTGGTTTTTGATAATTATCGTAATGACGCGAGTATGAGTGAGCTGTTATACCCGGTCTTTAAAGGCGCCGGCCAGGGGCTTATGGCATGGGTCATACATGCGATACGTTCAGGAAAATTCAGGGAATATGAAGAGCATGATCTGCGCTTTAATCTCCGCGGCGCGTGGAAGGTTTTGAGGGATATGGGGTTCGCGCGGAAAGAGATCAAAATAGTTGATCCGGACTTTGTGCAAGAATGGGGTTACACGGATGAGGCATTAGATGACGGGCTAATGGCGTGTGCCGGAAAGACCGCGGATATACTTCGAAGGCGCGCGTCGTTAGACCCTGAAGCGGCGCTATACCTGGCGAGTTTGCGGGAGGAGCAAAATATGAACCGCGGACCGGCCTCCGGGGTTAGGGTCGAGAATGATGGTGTGGATGTTGAGGAAATACCGATCATTGGCGAGGCGCTTAATGATACGGTCAAGGTGCCGGCATGCCAAACGGACGAGAGGCCGGCAGATATCCGCGTGGATTCTAAGATCGCTTCTCTTCTCAGCGAACGCGATCTTGCTAGGATACGCTCGGAAATAACATCCCAGCATGACCCCGAACGGAATAATAGGTCTCGCGTCGTGGAGCTCCTGGATCCCGTCACGCAAATGGACGGCGTTACGCTCGACGATCCGATCGAATCGATACAGATCAAAGGCATCGTCCTGGACACCGGGGAACCTGTAGCGGACCATGAAGGAGACGGGAGACTTGAATATTATTTCTCTGTCACTAAGGACGGGATCATCCAGGTCGAGGATTTCATCAACAACCCTGAGGGCGGGGCGTTCCTGACGAAAGCCGTGAATGAGTTCGTTATGGCGCGGCGTTTAAAGAAGGCCCCCGGGATTAAAGGTCGCGTCCGGACAAAATACGCCGTAGGGTGGGGCGAGCTGTATCCTTCGGAACCGTATTATGATAAAGACGGGCGGGAGCGAAGGCTGGGGTTCGTGCTGTTGGGAGGTCCCAAAAAAATCCTGGCCCGGCCGTCGGGTTCTGATCCCGCAAAGTCCGGTGAGGCGCTTCGGGCGTTACACGATAACGGTTTCGTCCATTATTATCTGCACCCCGGGAATATCACTTGCGAAATGGGTTCGGACGCTCAGGGTTTCCTGCACGATATGGATGTAATGAAGAACGCGCCGGACGGCCTGACCCGGGAACAGACACTGGCGTATATGTTCTATGACTTCTATTACGCTTACGGACGAACCCTTCCTGACGGCAACAGTTTCGCCGGAGGGGATAAGGGCGAATATACTCTCGACCATTCCGGATTTTTACAGAGATATTTACCCGAGGAGAAAGGCAATACCGGTCTCGCTCATTCTTACTATGGTGAGCTTGAGGAGTTATTTGACGAAGCTCAGTCGGTCCCGGTATCCGGCTTAAAACATCCCTTGATTGACGCGCTAAAACGTTCCATGGAACGTTCCGGACAGGCCGATTGGGGGATGGGTCTCGTTCATGACGCGATAGCGGATAAGAGTGGGGATGACGGGAGCGCGCGCGGATTGAGAGAGTATCTGGCGGAGCTTAACCCAAACCACCCGGAGCAGGTGAAAAGGGCCGTCGAAATATTGATGTCAAAGAGCCGTATCGTCATTGACGCGGGATGCGGCAACGCCGACCCGGCGAGGGCAATGGCCGAGGCCGATAAAGAAGCGGGGGTCATAGCGTTCGATATTTACAATGCTGGCCCTGGGGTGGCGGGTTTTAGCAGAGATGCGCTGGCGTGGGAAAGTAATACTTTGGAGGCGCAGAAAGACCAGCCTGGGAACCTGGCAATTTTGAGAGCGGATATACGCTTGTTGAAATATTTACCGGATAATTCGATGGATAAGTTCATAGCTGGATCTCCGGGCTTCGGATTGTGGGAAGATATAATGGGAACCGCGCCGAAGATCCTGGCTAAATTGAAGGCTGGAGGTGAGCTGATCATTATCCCGGAACCGGCATTAGGCTGGCAATTTTACGCTGATGTCACACCCGGATACCCGGTACATCCTATAATTGAGCTGCTGGAAGATCTCAAGAAACGGACGATGCTCCAAGGCGCGGGCCAGATAGAGAATTGGCAGGGGTTCCTTCTCAAGATGGTCAATGACGATGACCTGGCGGGAATGCTAGGTGCCGATTATAACTATCATTCGCATTATTATGGTAGAAATGGTAAAAGAGCGGGAGTGTTGAATAGAAACCCGATGAACGCCGTCTTCACGAAACCCGGGGATGGTGTCATGTACGATACACCTATTGATGGGATCCGTAACGATGTTACGCAATTATTGCTGACCATGCGGGGAAAAAGCGAGATGCTGGCGGATCTATTGAGCCCGGAAGGGTTTGACGCTGGTAGCGGTGACAAGCCCGGGTTTAACGAACTTGTTAACGCCGGGGTATGTGTCGGTTTGGGGGATAACAGTTATCGGTTCGCGGAGCTTATGCGCGGGCCGGATCTGGATCATACGAGGACGATGATCAACGCGGTGTTGGGCGTTCTGGGAGGACAAAATAAAAACAGTAGGCCCCGACCCCCGTGTCGGGGCATGATCGCATCTATTTCCACGATTGATGCGCGGACTACTTTTATGTGTGAACTCGTGAAGATGGCCGTTCTTCAAGAATTGAACAACATAATCTCCCGAACCGTATCCCCGGCGAAGACGATATGGCATGTGGTCGACAAGGGGCTATTAGCGGTCGGCGAGGAATCGTATTTCCAGAACTTGAACGCGGAGCTTGAACGCGCGGGGAGCCGGGAGCGCGTGCGGTTCGTGAGGGATGACGAGGAACTGGCGGATGTTGTGAACGGTCTTAAAGCAGAACACCCGGGCGAAGAGATAAGCGTCGCGGCGCATGACCGGAAGGATATAGACGGGTTGGTTTCTGCCGGAGTGAAAAAAGTGCTGGTCTTCGAGGGTGAAGCCGGCGATATAGCGCATATCGATGGCATTATTGCCGCGCTCCGGGCGCTATATCTCGACCCGGAAGAAGCCGTGCCCATGTTGAAGCTGATATACACGGCCCTCGGCGCGGTGCCGGGTGATGGGGTTGAGAGTGACGAGGCGATACTGAAGGACTTGTTGGCCGGTTCGCCCGCAAATTTCGCGGCGCGGTTTGTGTATATACTGCCGAAGGTTGGGGGGTTGCCGGTCGGGGAGATCGTGCGGTTGAATAGGGTTATGAGGGAGTTGGTTGTGAAAGCGTAGGTTGCGTGTTCCGTAGGACGTGGGATGTGTTGGAGGGAATAAAAATAGAAATAGTAGGCGCGGACCCCTGTGTCCGCGCATAAATATGCCAGCGGATCAAATATGAAGAATATGTATCACATTACGATTTGTACCAGGTGGTATAGATGTATGTTCGGCAATGTGAACGATGAACGAATGATCATGAATGCGCCGGGAGAAATGGTAGCGGCCGTGTGGGAAGAGATTCCAACCCATTATTCCGGTGTGACGATTGACGACTATGTAGTGATGCCGAACCATATACACGGAATAATGCTGGTTGGTAGCGGAGATGGAGAGAAGGCGGTGAATAAATCAATTTTGACGAATGTAATCCAGCGGTACAAATCATTTACGACACGCAAGTATATAGACGGCGTGAGAACTAAAGGGTGGCATTCGTTTGATCAGAAGTTGTGGCAAAGAGGATATTATGAACATACTATACGCAGCAGGCCGGAGTTACGGGCGATAAAAGAATATATCCGGAACAATCCGAAAAACTGGCAATCCGATGAACATAACAAGTAAAAACAGTAGCCGCGCACCCCTTCCTGCCCGCCGTAGCCTTGGCGAAGGTGGGTGCCCGCGGATAGATTCGTACGCGGGGCAGGGGAATGCCCCGACACGGTGGTCGGGGCCTACTACTTTTATTTTTCGGCGTGTAATTGCGTTACTACTGATCATCTCCATGGTCACTGGCGACATCTCGTTCGCCGTCGAGGAGCCGCGCGCCGCGGATTCGAAGTCCGACACACTCGCGCCGGAGTCCAGGTTCACGAGCCCCGTGGTCAGGTGGGATGACAAGAATGACGATTTCGCGCTTTCCGAGAAGCGCGGCGAGCCGTACGGCCTCGAACCGTCCATGCCGTCTTTCGGCGATATGGTGACCTTTCGCTATGTGAATCTTCTTGTGGGCGGTTTTCTGAAAGAGATAGAGCGCTTTAAGGCGATGAAGGTCAGCGAAAAAGGGGTCGGCCGGTATTTTGATAAATTCCGTAAATCCGTAAACGTTAAATACGCCGGAGTCCCTGATAAGTTCGGCCGGTTCAGGCTCGCGGAAATGAGTTGGGACGGGGAGGGCATACGTGTGCCTTATGATGAGGTGGAAGGTGGAAGGTCGAAGGTCGAGGGTCGAGGTGCGAGGGGCGAAGCAACATCTTCCATGCCACCTATAGTCGTGCTGCGCTACCGTCTAGTTGACAAACCGAAAGAGCCGTTAACCGACGCCACCGCCGACTGCGGAACGCTCATGAACGCGGTATATCCGATGGAGATCCCGCTCGACGAAAAATACTCGCTTATACTCGATGCCGAGCAGGAGAAAGTTGTGCCGCCGTGGGAGGCGATTGTTGAAGCGCTTGGGTCGACCCGGAAGAGGATCATGGCGTATAAGGACCACCGGGGAACGCTGGGCTATGATATTTTGAGGATACTTCAGGATATAGAAACGCTCAAAGAACATCTCGACAGGTACGCCGGGGAGCATAAAGTCGATATAAACCTGTTGTATGAAATAGTCGCCACAGGCGATCCATACGGCGTGTTCGAGAAAAGAGGTTATCCGGATGTTAAAGGGGACATGCTGTATCAGATGATGACAACCTGTAATATCATCCGGAGGGTCATCGATAAAGGGGAAAAACGGATATCCGAGCTTGAAAGGGAAATAAAGGCGGGAGATGTCATCGCGGAAGTGAAGGACCCCGCGCTTCTGGAAACTTTAAGCGTTATGGCGAGATACGAGATAGGCCAGGTCGTCCGTGGTAAGGGAGAGTCCGGCGAATATGAACTGTCATATGAACGCGGCAGACGGCCCTACACGAAGATAGGCGAATGGCTCTCGTCCCGGAAAACGGATGAAGGTGAAAGCCACCTGAGCATTTTATACGGCATGTTCGTCGTCGCGTACTCCGACCCCGCCGAAGCGAAACTGGCCGGCATACCCCCGTTCATAGATTACCCGGGCGATACCCACCAGGCATGGGACAGGATAATGAAGGTTACCAGGGGCCTAGACGGCCGAGTCGACGAGGATATAAGGGATATGATAACGGTCCGTATGAAGGAGGCGGCGAAAGCTGAAAAAGCCGAGGCTCCGAAAGAACAGCCGTCGGCATCGATGATCGGTAGAGAGATCGCGGGTGCCTTGTCCGAAAAGACTCAGGCGTCCGATGACACGGCGTTACCCGAGAGGTCGTTAAATGAAGAATCTGAAAGGATAGACAGGATAATGATGGAAGGGGCCGGAACGTTCGAGGTACGCCTCGACCGGATCCGGCAGTATATGGAGAAACGGTCAGCCGGAGTCCATGCCGTACGGACGGTGTGGAGGATACTCAGGCCTTATCGGGAAGGGACCCTGCTTGAGGCGTCGAAATTCATGCGCGAGAGGGGAACCGTGAGAAAGGATATCTTAAGGGCATTAAGGGAGGATGTGTTCTGGCGGGAATACATCGATCTCTTAAGATCCGATCATGGCTGGGTGGATAGGCAGGCTCTCGAGAGTAGGGTGTCCGGGCGGATGGATCAGGAAGAGTTTATCCGGCTGGTCCGTGACCTGGAACGAAGCGGCAGGATCAGCCTGGCGGATGGCCCTCCAGGCCCGGTCATTATCGCCAATTATGAGCTCTTGGCGCGCGAGGCTATAGAGAACCAGGGTCTCGATGTCAAAGAGGTGGGAAGGGAAATAAAGAAGAAGGGAATGAGGCCGAGAGATGTATTTATCCAGGATGTGCTCGACCGGTTCACAATAGGTTCATTGGATACGTTCTTCGGGAGGAAATACCTAGTGGACACAAGGGATCTCTCTGACGCGGCTTATGTTCAGGTTAAGGAATTTATGGCCGGGAAATTGACGTCGGGTAAGAGGCCGGATGAGATAAATATCCTTACCCTCGCTTCGGCGTACGGCGTCCAGGGGTATGACGCTCTCGCGGCATGCGCCGACGCTATCGACGAGACCGGGATCAGGGTTCCGGTCAAATTTGTAATGACCGACGCCCAGTGGGTGAGCATTGACAAAGCCAAGACTGGGATATATTCCGAAGAAGAAGTCCGTGCGATGGTGGAAGAAGGCGTAGAAAACGGAGAAACACAACGCAGGATGAGGAAGTTCTTTGAAAAAGGGCCGAGGGAGGGCACTTTCCGCATTTTGAGTGCGGAGGAATTCAATGAACGATGGGGCATAGAGATCGTATTCGAAAAGGTCGACATATTGAACGGGTACGATATCGCTAGGACAGCCCGGATAGGCGAATATGACCTTGTTCTTGACATAAATGTGCATTTCAGGCCGTCCAACGATCAGTACGGAAAGGAGCATGACCCGACCATAGACTGGAAAGACGCAGAAGTGAGGCACCTCGATAATGTCGCGCGGCTTCTTGCCGACGGGGGTATTGTCTTAGAGGGCTCCGTTGGGTCCGTGTCCAAGGATGCCGTCATTAAAGCCTCTAAGATCCTTGGGGAAGGGTTCGCCATAACTGTGCCCGAGGATAATGTCAAAGATCTGATGGGTGTCTCGAAATACGCTATGTGGTTATATAAGTTGAAAGATGTTCCGCGCGAAAATATTCTAACGAAATTCAGGACCATTGCAAGAGGGCTGGAGCAACACCGTACTTTAAGCGGCGCTATCACCGCGCTTATCCTTCTGGATTGGTTCAATGAAGATTTAAAACGCGCCATTTTCAGGGAACTGTTGAACGATTATCTCTTCCCTGTTAAACCGGAAACGGATAAAAATGCCGCTATGAAGGCCCGTTCGGGCGACCCGGAGGCGCTAATGGAACATTTCACGGTTTTGAGTGAAGATGCGCAAACGGCAATAATGGATTTTCTGGAAAGGAATAAGGATATACTGACCGATGAGATCGCCGAGGACGGCGCGAGCGAACGCGTTACGCGCCGGCTGCGTGATCTAAGAGCGACCGGTGACATGTCCCGTCAGGTAAAAGCTGCGCGTGAGCTGGGTGAATTGGGCCCTTTTGCCAAAGACGCTATTCCCGAACTTGCAGAGGTTTTGAATGGCCGAGACGAGGCGCTCGGCCGTGCCGCGGCCGAAGCCCTTTTTGGTATCGATCCTCCGGGATATAAGACTATCCCATACCTTGTCGTTAACGGATTGGCCTTAATGGATCCCGAAAACCCGGTATTGTCTTCAGTTATTCATGTGATGCGCGAGATCGGCCGCCGTTATCCAGTCACGATCTTCACATACCTTGAGATCCTTGGAGGAAAACATGCCGCGTTAAAGGGGATACCGGCACCGGCGGTTACCAGGGCCAAGAAAGCCATTATCGCCGTCCTCGCGGCCATGTATACCGACGTTCCTGGTGAGCGCTCTCGTATCGAACGCGCTCTCCGTATCTATTCCGAAAACAAAGAGGACCAGATAGCCGAAGCCGCGAAAGCGGCGTTGGCCGGCCTTACCGAAAACAGGGACGTCCCCCATTTAATAGGGGAGGACAATATCGCAGATCCCGGTCCTTTGGACATTACGACATCGGCCGAACGTAACAAACGCCGGTTAGCCGTGATCACCGAGGAGATCTTTCTTTTGCCGATGACCATCCTTTCGTTCGTAACGGTATGGCCATTGAAAAAATTCATTGATTCGTATCATGATGTTCCGGAAGATAAAAAATACCAGCTCTGGGCCGGGCTCGAAATTACGCGCGGGCTCGGGATACTGGGCGGCGCCGCATTGCCGGCATATTTACTTTACATCGGCCAATTATCCTTCGCCCTCACGAACCCCTGGTGGTTCGCCTTAAGCGTCATAGGCGCCATCGCCGCCGGCAACATGCTCGGCCACTGGTTCCACAACGAGGTCCTGGTCCCGCTCCTGGGTTTTCAGCCATTGGCTGTGAAGAGAGCAGCTAAAAGAACGGCTGAGGAAAAAGGGGTTAAAGATTTGGAAAAATATGCCAGGGATTACGGGTTCTTCGGGAATGTGGAGTTATTAAAGCGCTGGATACGCGACTGGGCGGAGATAATGGGTGTGTCCGAGGAGGATATCCGGCGGATGATGAGGAATAACGATGTGAAACACGTTTTCTCGCGGGCGATGATAATTCCCGAGGAGATGTGGGTGTATATGCTGCCGGTCCTGAAACTCGCCCGTGAGACCGGGATGCGCCCGGTATTTTTTGAGCGTTCGTGCCATATGCTGGCGGAAGTGTACGATGTGCTGGCCGAGACGATAGGCGGTGACGGGTTGAAGAAAGGTATGACCTTTAAGATCAGCCGGTTCAAGAGCCCCCAGTCCATGAACGCTATCCTGCCTATGTTCAGCGATACCGAAGATAAGTTCAAGACCTCGGTATTTTCGGGGAGTATAAACAGTCAATTGAGCGAACAGGAAAGGGACCATCTCCTGACTGATGCTGAAAAAGCCGGGCTTAAGGGTCTCTATGAAGCCATGCCGGAGAGGGAAAGGCGTGACCTTGACGCTTTTCTGGAATTCGGCAGCGAGATCGAGGGAGGGTTCGTTAAGCTTCTGGCCGCTAAGGTCACGCGCGGCGATATTGTGAAATATCTCGGCGATTGGGGCGTAGACTTCCGATATTACCGTTATATGAACACGCAGGATACCGACTCCGCGTGGGCGGAAGGCTACGGCGTGGGAACCGGAAAGGTCGAACAGGCTTACGCTTATTTCAATATTATCTTTCAGGGCCGTATGTCCGTAACGCCGGAGTACCTTTATAACGTCTTGAGAGAGGTAATGATGCATTACTGGTGCGGACGTCTTTTGTCCGGTGCCGAACGGAACGGTTTCGATCTCAAGCGACATCTTAAGAACATAGCCGATAAGAACAACCTGATCCACCGTTACCAGATACAGACGCTGTACAGGTTCTTTCGCATGATGTCGGTCTCGCTTTGCGACATCGGATCGGCGAGAGGCAATTTAAGGCACAAAGCCAGGCCTTTCCTTAATCAAATACTGCGGGATACCGTTTTCAGGAGAACCGCCGAGCCGGGCATGATATTCGTCGACGACCAGGCTAAGACCGGCGAGGTAGCTTTAGTGTCGGAGATAGTCTGTAAAGCATTTTATCCGGGATTCAAAAGCAGGTATTACATCCTCGGTCAGATCGATCCGGAAGTATCAAAGGCTTCGGCGTTATACGGCCTCGTCGACGGAGTCCTAGCGCCCTGGGCCATCCGCCATCTTGAGGATATGCCGGAGCTTACGGATGTCGTTTACAAGCTTGACAGCGAAGCCGCGGTACTCCGGCGGGTATCTTACAGGGATGAACTCTCACTGTTCAAAGCTGATCCCGGCATGAAGGATATCGAGGAACTGAGGAGAAAACAGGCTGAGCTAGAAAAGCATATAAACGCTTTGGCGGGAGGCGACAGGGAATTGGAAAGGATATCGCGGGAGATGAAAGCTCTTCCTTCGTTCAGGGCACTTCCGGGGCTTACATTTGAAAGAGAGCTCGTTAAGCATTCCATAAGGGTTAATACGGGAGGAGATAATTTCATAGATGATCTGTTGGTTCCCCACGGGTATTTCACAAAGACAAAGGACCTGTCTGACCATGAATATGTCCTGATGGCGAAAGAGAAGGAACTGATCGGAAAGTATATGAGCCGTTTGTCGGCGGTCATGAGCGCGAAAAGGGATCTCATCGAAAAAATAGCGGACCTGGACGCTCACGTAAAGGTCCTGGACTATATAGCTATCCTCGAAATGTGGCTCGGCTGGTATGACACGATGTCAGCGCGGATAAAAGCTTCCGGAGAAGCGATAACCGCCCATAAGCGGGATATCGACGAGTATCTGGAAAAAGGGAACGCCGAAGTCACGCTACCCGGTGAACTTATCGAAAAGCTTTACGAAACATCGTCGCAGACATACGGCATAGCCAAAGAGCGTTTTGACGAAGCAAAAAGAGAGTTGCCTGTGATGCTTTCCAAGAGTGAAGGTATAGGCGTGACATCGCTTTCAGATCCAAAATCTATGGAGAATGGAACAGGGAAGATAGGCTTGCCGGAAGAGTATTTTGTGACCCCGGCCAGCTTGCAAGGAACTTATTCAAGGGATGGCAAGGGCTGGCCGGGGACGAAAGACATTATCGTGATACATGAGAAACCGGAGCTTCCCAAAAAGGCGCTGGGAGTCGTCGAGGCGCCGGGCGGCGGGTGGACGGCGCATCCCCTTGGCGTGACGGCCGAACTCCTCCATGACGGCACATATGAGTATAGCCACGATTTCGACCATATCTATCCGCCTCTTTATTTTATGGATTTTGATATAGTGCTAGCGGGCCTTCCCGTAGCCGCTGACCTGGACGACCAATGGTCGAACTCCCAGTGGACAGGCTTAAATGAGGGGTTTGAAAGTAATGGGATAAAAGTCGGGGATAACGAGGTATCAAGATGCGTTTCTTGGATGGTAAAGCCCGGTCCCGGTAACCCGGGATACCTTGTCCAGTTAAGAAAAATGTTCGAGGCTGATCTCGTTTATGGATCAGGCGAAAAAATACCTTACGATATTTTTGTGACTCCCCTGGACCAGATCGAAAGGATCAAAAAATACGGTTATGACCACAATGATTACAAAGGCCACGTCACCCTGAGTTTCGGTCCGGACGGTGAGCTAAAAAGGCCTGATAATGAATGGTACATCATGGTGCTTAACACTTTCAGGGAAGAGTTGCCATGGCTAGCCGGGTTCATCCGTAAGGAATTGGAGGATCTCGAGAACCGGCCTTTCATGACAACGAACCCCGCTATCAGCTGGGACACTTTAAAAACCGTAGAGGATACGGTTGCCGCCAGGGACCTCGGGCTCAAGGCCCCGAAAACCGGGGAAAAGACCCCGGTCGTTCATGGGGACATCGCCGGAGTGAAATATACGATAAAATGGAATAGCCTCAAGAACCGAGAATTTAACGGTAGCCGGGGGCATATCCATGAGGGAGTGAGGAAATTCCTCGGGGATGAAGAGCTTGTGAACCGGACGTTTAAGAACGCCGGACTTGATCTCGAATACAGTGAGATAGCCGCGGTTATCATACAGTACCACCGCGCGTCCGAGCGTGCTGTTTTCAGGATGAGTTTTGAGCTTACCGGAGAGGCTATAACCCGTAGAGGCCCTCCTTCTGAGACCATGAAATTCGAGCTCGCGATGAAGAATGCGAGGACCGCGAACGACCGCCAGGCCGACGCGTTCAGGAAACTTCACGGTACGGGTCTTGTCCCGGAATTCGGCGAGCAAGTAGACGACATTTATTATGAGGAATGGATATACGGCCCCACACTGAACAAGATCAGCAGGAATAAAAAACTTACCCCGGAAGAGGTGAGACGTATAACAGCTCATTGGCTCCGTATCATAAGAAAACTATCGCCCGACGGCAATTACAGACCTCTGGCGGTTGACATGAACCCCGGGAATATAATGTACCGCCGGGCTGAAGCTGATCCGGACTTCGTAGTGGTGGACATATTCGGCAGGGAGAAGCTGAGCCCGGCGCATTTCTTCCGTGAAATACTGAGGTTCTACGTGACACAAAAGTCCTCGGACATAGGGTCGGTCGTTCCGAACGATATAGGTTCGGTTCTTAAGGGCGTGCTGGACGGATTTGACGGCGATACGAAAGGAACAATATCCTTCCTTGATTCAGCGATCAATCTTCGAGGAAAGGATCTCCTTTTTGATGGTACCGTCTTGGCGATAAGAAAAGAGATCGGACGGCTGTCCGCTGGGGAGAGGTTAAACGAGCGCGGGGAATATAACCTCAGGGACATGAAGATCGGACTTACGGGAGGGACTGGGAGTCTCGGCGCGCCTTTAATAAGAAGAGCGTTGAAAAGAGAGCGTGTGACCGTAGAGACAATATCAAGAGAGCCTGAAAGCCCCAAAGCCAGGGAGAAGATCCCGGCGGATCCGAAAATAAAATTAGAGCATGGGAATCTTTTTGATATAAAAGCTCTGGACGGACTTTGCAAGGACAACGATGTTGTGTATCACCTTGGCGGATGGGCCCGTGTAGGGCCTATGCCGGAGATGGCCAAAGCTCTTGCCTTGAACTGCGCGAGTACCGCTTTAATGGTCAAGCTGGCCGGTAAATGGGGGAAGCGCCTGATCTACGCTTCTTCGGGCGCCGTGTACCTTAACGGCACGGATACCGGCGGCATTCTTTCCGAAGAGGGGCTTAAACTCGATCCCAAGGTGGAAGAGTTCGTTTTTGGCATCGCGAGGTACATAAATTCGATAGGCCTTTCGGTCTATGGCGACGATGAACAGGCCAATGAGACGAAGGCGATAGAGCTGATGAATGAATATCTGAAAACCCATGAAATACCCAAGGTCAAAGACTTCTACGGGCTTACTAAACTGATAGGCGAGCGTATCGTCGCTCAGTATAACAAAGGAGTTTCGCTCAGGCTATGGCATGTGTACGGCCGCGGAGATACGAGTGAGAGAAGGATACCGACGCTGGTCAATGAAATGGGGAGAGATACGGATAAACCTCTGGAGATCGATGACGAGAATATAAACTTCTGCTACATCGACACCGCTCTTGACGCTCTGGAAGCGGCGGCAGTATATCCACTCGAAGGGAATAAGCGCATCATAAACGTAGCAGGCGAAACACCCGTCAAAACGCGCGACGCGGCGGAAATGATAGCGAAATCAAGAAGGGTTATCACCGATAGCGGGCGAAAAGGCCTCCCTGACATCGCCATGGACCTAAACCTTTTGCGCTCGACCCTAAAAGTAACAAAACAAAAACCTTTCACCGAAGGCTTAGACGAGGCCGTAGATTGGCTCCTGGACGACAACAGATGGCGAAATGCCGAACACTGGAACGAAAATAAGGACGTCACCCAATTAAATGAGAAAAAACAAAGAGAGCCGGTTGATCTTGAAAATAATGGGGTGACGTCCCTATTTTTCGCGGGTGATCTTTGGGACGATCTCGCGCTGTGGGCGGATGACGCGGGGAAAAGAGGGGAGAACGTTGTTATCGCTCTCGATGAAAGCGTTATACCTGATAAGCGCGGCCGTCAGGGCACGATACACGCGGAACTAATAAGGGAGCTTAAAAAACTGCCGGCGAAATTCCGTAAGAGAGGGGTTAAGAACGTTATATTCAAGTCGGGGACGGGAGCGGAGCTCGCGGGCGAGTTAAAAACGTTCGTGGATAATGAGGATAATAAGACGCCTTACAGGAATATCGTAGTTATTGGTCCGGATTCGATACTTGACGTTTCTACCGAAATTCAAAAGAACCCGTTCGAGGAACTGAAGAACGAGAAAGGCGACGAACGCGCGCTCCTGGCGGGTCTCGACCTCGAATTCTGTAAGAATATGTTAAAAATGGATCCTGAAACTATCGGCATAGATCTTTTCTATCTGTTCGATCTCGCGGTAAACCTGGCCGCAGGCGGTACTCTCGAAGATCTCAAGAAGCACGAGGAAAATATTAAAATACTTGGAGATCCACTAGGGCGGCCGCGTATGTTCATGTTCACGCCGGTACGGCCGCATGATCTGGAGAATTTCAGGACGGTGCTTGACACGCAGATCCGGGTGATAGAGACGAAGGCGTAGTGTGTGTGATTCGTGGTTAGTGATTCGTGGTTCGTGGTTCGGGGATGGGCAGAGCGCATGGCGCATGGTGAAAATGGGGATGCTTTGGGATTTGCTCTATCGCTATGCAAGCGTTAATAACGAAATAGCAAGATATGCTTGACATTTTATACGACTAACAGTATAATGGTAAATAACCATATGAAAGATATGAGGAAAATTCTTACCTATATCGTGGTGCTTACGTTTACTACAGTGAACCTGTCTTTTGGGGACGCTAGGGGCGATCTATTGCAAAAGATGGTGGACCACCTTTCTCCGATGCTTCGTTCTTGGGGTATAAGCCTTGAAGAGAACCAGGGGGAAATGGATAAATTCATCGGCGGCCTGGGGGATACAGGTGAGGAGTTCCTTGAGCGAAAGGATGAGTTGAAAGCGGATTTCGCTAAAAAATATTTAATTGTCTCGTTCAAGAGAACATGGGCTCTTCTTTTGGCGGAAGCTGAAAAAGAATTGGCAGGCAGGACAGGCAAAATTGAAAGCCCGTTTAAACGCGCGGCCGGGCATTGGAACGATTCAAGGGAGGAGACGGTAAAGAAATGGATAATGAGGGATGTACTTTTAAAGGCTGAAGGAAGCTTTAGGAAAGCCAAACCCCGGGGCGATTTCAGTCCGGTTGGAAGAATGATAGAAGAGGTTATTGAAGCCCTTTTCATAGAGATCGACGCGGAAACGATAACCGATACTAGTCAGGTGACGCGGATGTTGGAGGATACCGCAGGGCAGTTGTATCTTGATGCCGGAACCCCCGCGGAAAAAGTTGATTCTCTCATCAGAGAAGCGATAAAGGAAGGGTGGAGGGATGAGATTGTAACGAACAGCGTGGAATATTCCATCACTTTGCCCGAGGTGACAGTAGTGCCCGGAACTTATACCGTGCAGAAAGTGGGAGAAAAATATGATGTGAAAGCGAGCCTCAATAAGGCACTTCCCTATGACGATATGGGGGCCCTCGACCTCCTCGAAATAGGCGCGAGATCGGTCATCGCGGTCAATGAGATAATAAAAAATATCACCGGGCTCAGTGACGATGAACTCGGGACGAGAGCCGCCGAGGTCTATGGTGAACTAGCCCGTGAAGGCGTATACCGGTATGAAACACTTGAGAGATATCCCGTGGAAAAAGCCGGGGAAAAGAATGGGATCGATCTCAGCGGGTTATTCGATCAACTCGTGGATACTAATTCTGAACTATACTCTTTCCTTTCCATAAGATTTTCAGCGATCCGGCCCGGAGAGGAAGGGGCTCTGGCCGTTTCGGTTACGAGGACCATGCTAAATGCCTGGATATACTGGGCAGGGCAAGGCAAAAATGAAACTTTTGAGTTACCCTCGCGGATAGTCGCGGTTAAGAGGGGCCTTATTGTTAATCTGTACAACGAAAAGATGGCAGATGCACTTAACAGTAGGGGCCTAGCCGTAAATTCGCATCCGGGCCGCGGCGGGGACCCTTTTGACAGGCTGCTCTATCAAGTTCACCAGGACTCCGGGATATATCATACCGCGATAGAAGAGCGGTATGAGCCCTGGACAAAACATGAGATCGCGCATATCGATAGGGCCAATGTCGACGGAGCCGCCAGAGTGGTTTTCCACGACAGATATGACGCTATCATTGCCTTCGGAGGGAAAGAGCTCACCCCGAGTGACCGGGACACGCTAAAAAAGAAGGTCAGCCTGGATCTTAATACAAGGAGGAACCATCTTCTGCAGGTATTTAAAGATCGCGTAGCAAGCGATGTGACTTTCTACAGGGAAAACTACGGTATAGACCTCGAGAGTATCAGCGCCGAAGAGATAGAGCGGATGATCCCGTATTTTGACAGCCACATGGTCGAGGCGATGGTTGAGACCTGGTTTCAGTGGGTCCTGTCGGCTGAAAAGACGAGGCGTGGCGAAGAGGTGTTCGTTAACGAACAGTTGAACCTAAGCGGAAAGAAAGGCGAAGCCGACGTGAGCGCCATCCAGAAAAGGGTGGAACAGGAAATAGATAAAAGATATCCGGAAAGCCAGAATAGTATTAGGGGAAGGATAGCGTCTGAGGTAGATCTTTACGACAGGCTACCGGCGGCAACGCCCGGCGATTTCGCGTCCACCGATACCGGGGGCGTGAAACAAGAGGTATTCTCCGTCACTTTCCCCGGCGGGCAAAAGAGAGCAGCGGCGCCCGCGGCTTTTACCGGGAAGAAGAAGGATAGCGACGTGTATCCATACATAAAAGAGGTCAGGTTCATGAAAGACGGTGACGGGGATATAAGCGCCGAATGGAGCGTGAGTATCTTGGCAGAAAAGTTCTCCGAAGCGCCGGCTTTCTCTGAACTTCTATCGCATATCGAGTTTGACGGCCCCGTACAGCTCGTGTCGGATGAAGGGTTCCTTATCTTTGACGAGAAGGGTAACCGCACCGGCGTTCTTGCAAAAGGCAGTTTAGAGGTCACAATAAAGGACGGGAAGGTAGCCGGAATAGGGATAACGGTTCCGTCTGGCGCTCCAGTCCAGGAATACAAGCTTGTAGCCCAAAGCGGTCAGGTGGCGGATATACGCATTAAATATGAACAGAAAAAAGAGGAGAAGATGATATACGCCGTGCTATCGTCATTCTTCGCCAATATCGCCGAATTGCGCGGCAAGAAAACAGATATTTTCCTGCCGGTGGAGGGTTTTAATAAAAATAGCGATATTGCCGAAGGAGATGAAAGGGAGGACAATTTAAATATCAATATGCCCGGGATCGTGAAAAGACTGCAGGATATTTTTAATGATATACTCGGAAAAGCCGATGATGGCGAGAACTCAATAAAGATAATCCCTTATGAGACGTCCTCGTTCACGAGCGGCGGACTGGACTTTAAAAGGATGCTCCGGGCCGGGGCCAACGGCGTGGTAGGTCTTGCCCTGGACAAGGTCGATGAGGGGGTTTCGGATAAGCTTAAGGATTTCCACGTCCTACCGTTCCGTAATATCAATGAACTGGCCGAAGGCAAGAACAGGGACCTGATAGAGATGACTGCGCTCGCCATAATGCAGGCGAGGCTTACCGGGGATAAGATACTCGATAAAAGTAACGAGTATGTGAGCGATTTTGCGCGCGCCGCGGGCCTCATGTACGAGAAAGACCTTTTAAACGATAGAGAAAGGCATAACCTGTTCCTTTTTATACCGCATTCCGGGCTGCCGGGCCATGATGAACTGTATAAGGTCAGGGATCCATGGGTACAAGACTTCTTAGCCGAGATCGATGGCTGGAAGACCAACATAGCCCGAAAGATCAACTTCATGCTCGGCGAGATGAAACCTCTCATCCAGGAACTCAAGAACCGCTTCGACGCGATCAAGAAAACGATGTGGTCGGCGTAATTCGAGTTAACTGAAAAAGCGGTTCGTAGTTCGTGAATCGTGGTTCGTAGGAAAGACCAACCTGCAACAATAGAGAACCACTGATCACGCCGTTATGCTTACGACAAGATCTGCCAGAAATGCCTCGGCATGCGTTTCGCCATCTTGAGCGCGCCGTTGGCTCCCGCGAAGACCGGTTCCTCGACGCGCCTCACTTTTCCGCCGCCCAGTTCTTTCATGCCTTCTTCGACGAGTTTAGATAAGCCGATCATCTGGCTGCCGCCGCCGGCGAGGATGACGTTATTCCGGAGGCTCTCCTGGAACTCGGGGTCGTAAGTGGCGATAAGCTCCGCTATGGCGTCAACGATAGGGGGGACGATGCTCCTACATGCTGAGCGGAGCTCGTCGGTGATATCGATCTCGTGCGGTCGCCCTTTCACCGGGAAGTTGGCCGTTATCTTGTCGGAATGGTCCGCCACGAAACCGTAGCGCTCCTTAAGGGATTTGATCATATTGGTCGTGAACTGCGCGTTGGGATTCTTCGCGCGTATGAATTTCGCGAACTGTTCGTCAACGTGGTCGCCGGCTTTGTCGAAAGTTATCTGGTCTTCTTCCGTGGGAAGAGTGCCATGCAGGCGGCAGAGGTCTACCGTCCCGGCACCGATGTCGATGATGAGCGCCCTGTCGAGTATCCCCATGCCGTAAGCCACCGAGAAAGGCTCGGAGCAGACCATAACCGCGTTCAAAATGCCGCGCGCGGCGTCCACGAGTATGCGTTTACTTGAGACGCTGGCCCGCGCCGGAGCGCCTATGACGCCGTAGACAGGCTGGCCCGGTTTCGGCCTTGTCAGGGTCAAAAGATGTTTTACCAGGAGCTGCGCGGCTTTCAGGTTGATGTTCTCGCCGCTTTTGGTCTCCTGTATGACGCCCTTCGCCAGGGGCCGTACGAGCTCGACGGATAACCTGTTCTTAAGCGCCGCTTCGCCGAATAAAGGCTCTGTGCCGAGGAGCTCCTCGGCGATATTATCCTTCGGGAACCCTACGAATGACGGGACAACCTCGCGGACGCCGTTACTCGCGGCTATTACGGACGACGATGTTCCGAGATCTATGCCGACAAAAAGGGCCTCGGTTTCCGAGGCGAAAGTGTCGGAATTATTGACGGAAGCGCCGGGAACTTGTGAGCCGAGGTCCATATCTTTTTTCTTTGCCATGATAAGCTCCTTTAGATTTGAAATGTTTTAGGACGCGTTCTTTTTAGCCAATTCAGGTTTTTGAAGGGCTATATTCTGTTTGAGTATCGTGGCGAGGATATTTTTCTCATCCGCGCTGAACTGGTCCTCTCTATTGATGGAGTCAAGCGACATTGACACTGTCCGGGCGTTGAACCTGCCGCTGGCCTTCAGTTCCGCTATAGTTTCCTGGAGCGCGTGGATGCGTTCGGTGAGTACCTGAAGACGTCTGTTATACTCTTCCTGGGAGAGAGCTCCTTGTCCGCCGAATTCCGCCTGGATAATAGCGCGGATATCGTCCATAGACAGCCGATCCTTCCTGAACCACGAACCCGCACTCATCAAATTTCTCCAGCTACCCGCCAAATAACGGTGAGTTAATCCCGTGATCCTGCCGGCGGTCCTTATAGCAGTCAAATGTATTTTAGCGGTTGTCATAAAAGTAGAGTGATTATATCAGAAAAAAAAAAAATAGATAAGAAATAATGGGAAATTGTTGGCCGGAGGTATTAGCTCAGTTGGGGGAGCGATAAAAGTGTCGTGACGCCATTGCAAGGCGTCTTGCCGCGTCTTTGCGAGGAGGCCCAGAGGCCGACGAAGCAATCCCTAAAAACTATCTCAATATTTGCGAATATAAATTTGTTGAGATCGCTTCGTCGCTTTGCTCCTCGCGATGGGCGGGTTATCCCCCAACTGAACTACTGCCTCTGGGTATAGGAACGGGATATTTGTAAATAATAAAAAAGTAAGATATGCTAATTTGCCCCTGGCAGAATTCTTAATTATACTTGTTATGTTAATATAATAAAAATCATGAAATCGAAAAGGTAAACCGGTTCAAAAACCGGGACACAAAGCTACGGGTCTAAGTCCCTTGTACTGGGATACGACAGCCGGGCTGCCGAAAACATGAAGAAAAATAATAATTTATATATCCCCGGTTCTATAACCTCAAAACCTTTAAGGGTTTTGCTGTCCTTTATCATCTCGTTTGTTCTTATTATGGATAATTCAATGCGGGCCTTTTCTTTCGGTCTTGATCCCGGAGCCGATATCGGGACCGGAAACCCCGTGAACGAACTCAATATCGACACTTTCACTATTCCCGGACACCTTGGCGAGATAAAAAGAAAATTCGCCGGAAGTGGCGGGAATATAGTCATACACATACAGGACGCGCATTGCAATAAATTCGCCCAGGGAAAGATCTCGGAGATACTCGATTTCATCAATAAGGAATATGGGATAAAGACCATAAATCTCGAAGGCGGCACAGGCTCTTATGATCTCAGAACTTTCACTAAGATACCGAGCCTGGAGGTGCGCCGGGACGTGGCCGAGCATTATCTGGAGAAGGGAGACATAAACGGGGCGGAATTCTTCGCCATAAATAATCCGGGAGAGACTGAGCTCTGGGGCGTCGAGGACAAGGAGCTTTACCTCGCCAATCTCAAAGTGTACCGGGATTCTCTGGGGTATAAGGGGGAGGTCGATAAGTACATCGATGAACTCACGTATATTCTTTCCAATCTTAAACGCCACATTTTCGGCGAAAAGCTCCTTGAGCTGGACGAGGCTTACGCCGCTTATAAAGCGGGGACGCGCGATCTCAGGTCTTATCTTGATTTTCTGGTCAAAACGTGCGGCGCGAACGGTATAGATACGGCAGGGTTCCGGAACATATCGTCCCTTATGCGGTCCGTTTCTATGGAAGGAGGCATTAATTTTGACAAGGCGAATAAGGAGAAAGAGGTGCTCCTCGACGAGTTGAAAAAGGCCCTTTCGAAATACGACAAGGAAGAACTGGTCGCCAAAGTCCTTGATTTCAGGATTAAAAAAATATCCATGAAGGGGTTTTACGGGTATCTCATCGAAAAGGGGAGGAAATGCGGCATCGAGAAGGGCAGGTTCTCTATGCTGGAAAAATATCTCGAGTACGTGATCTGTTACGAGGGCGTCGACGTTTCGGCCGTCATGAAAGAGGTCGATTCCCTCGAGAACGCGATAAAAGAAAGATTATTCGCGAATGACGCCCAGCGGGAGCTCTCGCTATTGTCGAAAGACCTGGCGCTCTTAAAGAATATCTTCAGCATAAGCATAACGAAAGAAGATTACGGATATTATCTCGCGGCAAAGGACGGTTTTGCCGTCCGGAGATACATGGATTTTATCGAAAAGAACGCGCCTCTCTATAAGATCCAGGCGAGGCCTTCGCCCGGCATAGAGCGGCTTGATTCGCACAGAGAAGAGATCGGAGCTTTTTTTGAGTATTCCTTCAAGAGGGACGACGCTTTTATGAGGAACATGAAATTCGTCGAATGCCAGGGAGGTAAAAAAGCTGCGGTCGTCATGACCGGCGGTTTCCACACGGATAACCTGGCGGACCTCTTTAAGGGACAAGGCCTTTCCTATGTGTCGATAATCCCGAAATTCAAGAACGAGGACGGCTACGAGAGCCCGTATTTCGCTTTACTCGCCGGTGAAAGGGCCGACAGTTTCAGTGAGGCGCTAAGGCCTATTCTTACCCAGGCTTCCGCGATGCAGGTAGCCAGTAAATTATCGTCGCTCGGCGACAGCGTATGGGTAGATATCGAAATGGAGGCGTGGAGGGGGGCTGTGCATATAAGGGAGATGATCGAGAAGGAGAAAAAGGCTAGAGGGAGAGACGACATAAGGGTCAGACTTGTCAGGCGCGGCGCGGATGGCTCCATTGAAGAAGTGAAAAATAACGACGGGCAGCCGGTCGTCTTTAACAGTTTGGATAACATGAAAGAAGATTCCCCGGCCATCGAACTCTCGATCGATGAACTCGTACAAAATGTCATGACCTACGAGATCATAGCGGCAAGCCCCGAAGCTCTGGGACAGATACTTTCCGGGAGTGTGGCGCCGGAAGATGTCCGGGTCGAAACGGCAACGGCCGTGTCGGCCGGCATAATGGAAAGGCTCTCCGGTAAGAGTTCTAAAGAGGGAGAGAAAACCTCCGGGGCCGAAAAGGGAAAGCCGGAAGTGCTGAATTTTGTGGCTGTTACGGATGGGAAAGGCAAAGTAAGGATCGTATTCGGCCCGGAAAACTCGACTTCTCACGCGCTTTTGAAAGAGAAAGGTTTCAAAGGGGTAGATATCAGGAAGGTGTGGTACGGTACCTTGAGCGCCGCGGGCGTCATCGCGAAGCCTCAGGGCGAGATGTCAGCCGAAGAGAAGGCGAAGGATGAAAAACTTATCAAGGATGTCTTCAAAGCCCGTGGTTTTCAGAGTAACCGGACCGTCCAGCTCAAGGACCCGGAGACGGTCGTCTTTTTCGTGGACCCGATAACGGGCAAGGTATTTCCCAAAGAAGACAGGACCGGCAAGCACGCCAACGTGCTTAACCAGATCAAAGCAGAATACAAGAACGGTATCAACGCCCTATTAAACAACGAGGTGCCGGATCCGGTCAAAGCAGAGATCTTTGTCAGGATAAACGACGAAACAATGAATAGCGTTTATACGGTTCGGGATGGCAGGGTCGAACCGGTATTGGGAAGGGAAAGACTTCAGGAGATCTTGCGATCGATCGACGGTTATTTCGAACATGGCTCCGATATCCTTTTCAGGGTGTTCACCGGCGGGTACGAGTCCGAGGGAGAGGACGGCGCGAAAACGGAAGAAAAGGTCTCGACCACTCAGCAGTTCGCCGATCAGGAAGAATTAGATACTTTTGCCATGTATAAGCCGTCGCTGTACGCCGCCTTCCTCAGGTATCTCAAGAAGGCAGGCATAAACTTTTCGCGTCGAACAGGAAACTTGCCGACGGCTCTCTCGACGAGTTCGCTAACGTGCCGATGCTGCGGAAGGAAGTCTATGACGAACTTAAGAAAGAGGGAGACATGGCTTTAAGAAGTGATATGGATGTAGTGCAGTTGACGAGCCCTTTCGCCAGAAAAAAATACAGGGCCAGCCTCGGCAATAAAGGCGCCATGCTGGGTGACGTGATGGACAAGGCCGGCTCGGTAAAGGAACTGGCCGGGTTGAATATCCCGGAAGGGTTCATTCTCACGACCAATATGTACCGGAAATGGTTTAACAGTGATCGTAAGATCTCTTCTTCCGAAGACATGAAAAAGCAGATCAAATTCAACCTCGCGTTCATTTATTTGCAAACCGAGGCGAATCGTGCCGGAGAGGGAAAAAGTAACGTGGAGTTGACGGTAGAAGCCGCCAAAATAGCCGGGACCATGGAGGATGATTTCGGCGGGTGGGATCATTTCAAGGTATCCGTAAGGAGCAGCCCCGCGGCTTCCGCGCCCGGCAAATTCGATACCGTAGCCGGTAAGCAGACACTCCCGGATATCTTCGCGGCTATAGATACTGTATTCAATTCCTGGCACGACCGCGTGGAAGGCGATAAGAACAAAGCGATCGGTATGGGTATAGTGGTACAGAGGATGGTGATCGGTGACGCCCAGGCTGTGGATGGCGCTAATAACATGATCCCAAGGGAAGTCGAGGTAGATGGCGAAACGCGGCCTGATCCTTCCTACATCCCTGATTCCTTTACCGGGGTATTTTTCACTCAGAATATCGATACCGGCCGCTCTGACCAGATAAGCGGGAACGTTAAGATCGAAGCGGATGGGAAGAAGGTAGTAGCGGGAATAGACGGAGGCGTACCGATACAATGGTTCCGGGAGATCGACAGAGCCAAATGGAAAGAAGATCTCGTGAAAACTCCCAATGGAAGAGAAATAGCGAATTTCCTCGAAAAGAACAAGGCGGTTTATGAGGAGCTTCATAAGTACGGCAAAGCCCTCGAGAAGGAATACGGCTACCCCCAGGACATTGAGTTCACCGTGGAGAACGGCGCGCTTTATATACTCCAGGTGCGGGAAGCAAAGACGACGCCCAGGAATACGATAAAATTCCTGAAAAATATGGTGGAAAGAAAAGACGTGAAAGCGATGACGGAACGGGAAGCATATAAAAGAGCTATTCCCGTATTGAAGATGTTAAATCAGAAGAACGTCAAAGCTGAGGATAAAATCCCCGCCAATCTAGCCGCGTCTTTTTCCGAAGCTTTCAGCGTAGGCGGCGCCGCGTCCGGGAAACTTGTGTTTTGCGATAATAAAGGCGACGGCGATGAGAAAGCGTGGGCTGAGGTCAAAAGGAAAATCGAAACATACGGGACAAAAGAAGTTATACTCGTCGCCAGGGTCGCCGATATACCGGACCACATATACGACATGGTCGGCGGCATACTTACGCTTTACGGCGGAGGCTCGAGCCACGCGGCAGTGAACACCAGGATGAGGAACCTGCCTTCTATCATAGGCATGTTTAACGGGCAGGCTGATATGGAGCTCGGGAAAACGCTGGATATAGGAGGTACGCTTTTCAGGGAAGGGGCCGAGATGACTTTTGACTCCGAAGGCGGGAAAGTTTATAAGAAGGTCGTTTCTCTCGAGGATAACGGTATAAAAAAGGATACAAGCGAGTTCGCGGATCTCGGGGCGATATTCGCCGAGGTGGAGAGACTTGAAAATAAAGCCCCGGACGCCGGATCCGGAGCTGGATCAGATACCGTCCAGGCGGTCGGTGAATGGAGCCGTATGGAAGATAAGGCTGTCCCGATCTGGAAATGCCGTGGGTCGAACGGTAGATCCATGTATATCGTGGCTAAGGGAATTATGGGGGATGAAAATGAGCTCGGGAACATAGAGGAACTCCTCAAAAAACGCGGAAGCGGGTTCATTAAAGTGGTCCTTTTTGAAGATGGTCTCGTCCTTAATCTTGGAGGGGATATTATGCATGATGAAATAAGCGAAATGATATCCGGCAGTTCCGGGACGCCTTATGTCGCCGGAGTTGCCACTTCTAGAAACGGAAAATTCAATGGCGTTGTAATGCAGGAAATGAGGAACAGCTATGACAATGAGAAGACGGGGCATGGCGTGACCGAGGGAATATTGGGAACGCTGAACAGCAAAGAGTTCAATCTCGGACATTTGTTCGAAGACGCGCGCCTGTCATGCGCGGGTAAAAACATCGGCGGCGAAAAGCCTGGGAAGATCGTGCGCGGAGAAGACCGGCGCCTGATCCTTGAGGAGGCCGTGACGCAGAAGGCCATTGTAAAAAATTTTACTGACGCCGAGCTCGAGGCGTGGCGCGTGGAAAGGACCGGCAGCGCCGGCTCCTCATTAATTGACGTAAAGCTGGCGATAGAGGCGATAGGGGACGAAAATGAACGGGCTTCGGCCCATAGGGCCATGGAAAAATTCATGGAAAATGGGAGTATTATCAGGGATTACCTGGTCTCTGAGGGACTTTTACCCGAAGATCCGGCTCGCGGCACAGCGGATCTTTCCCCGGTGAAATCCGAGTTAGATAAAATACCGGACCTTTTAAAAAAGCCTATGGGCGCCGGCGGTTTCGGGATAGGCCGATCGAAGGTGGTCAATAAAGGTAAGTACGCACTGGGTGACCCCGACATGCTCGCGATCGATATAGTTAATTACCTTAACGCGGTTGATAAGAGAAATGGTGCGGATAGCACACTTCTCGCGGAATATATACTCCATGAGGCTTTCGAAAGGTCAGGCCTCGGGCATTATGAAATAATACTGCTGACAAGCGTTATCTTCGGAAGAACGGTTTCAGTTTTAGGCGAATTGTACTCTCCGGAGGAACTCGCGGTTAAATTGAAAGATCGCGCCTGGGCATCTGCGGCGCTTAGCAGGATGAATAAGGAAAATGGCGGCGTCGAAACGGATCTTGGGCGCGCTTTGAGAAGTTTTATTAACGCCAGCGCTTACCTCCAGGAAAGCCCGGACCTTGACAAGATGACGATCGATGAGCTGGAACGGCTGGAAAAAGATCTCGCTTTCGAGAATGACGCCTCGACGAAGCTTCGCGTGATAAGCGCGAAGGTGAACGCCGCGCGCGCCCGGGCCGCACTCGGACATGTCGCGCCCGGCAAACACCTCGATATTGTGCTCGTCCCGATAAATAAGGATCAGCTATTCTTTGACGGTACGAGTTACATAAAGATCAATAGCGACGCCGTGCGCACGATCCAGAAGGATTACGGCGTGAACGTCCGAGCGATCTATTACGCTATCGGCGACAAGGAGAGCTTTGACGAGGCCGCCGAGAAGGCCGCGAAAATGATGGGGGATGACGGTAAGGCCAGGCTCCTTGTCTATCAGAACGTGAAGGAAGAGGAAAAAGGCGGGGAATTCAAGAAGTTAGAGCTCTCTCTGGAGGTGAAAAACGTCATTGGGGAAAGGCTCACGGGCGTCGTCGCCGGCACTTTCGAGCCCGGTGTGGAAACCCAACGGTTCTCTATAACCATGCTTGTGACGCTGGGGCTGGGCCTCAATGAGGCGAACCGCGAACCGGATAAAGCCGGTACGTTAAAAGACGCCATAATCCCTTTAATGAAAAGGATGGCCAGCAATGAGGCTGAGATAGACAGGTTCATGGAAGAAGCGAATGGGGATCTTAATAAGTTCCTCGAAAAAGTATATCGCGGCGATATCAAACTCGACATCAAAAAAATAAACTATGAGGAGATCCGCGATTTCATGGAATCCGAAGCGGACGTGCTCCAGTCGCTGTAATGGAGCGCGAAAAAAACATGCTGACATTCATCACGCGCGGCGAGGTGTGGACATCCTCTTCAAGCCTTCCCCGGGTAACTTCCACGTTTTGCGACAGGGTTGTGGGCGTGAAGGAGATGGGGTTCTTCGTACGGCACTTTGCTGTCCCAACAACCGAAGTAGCCTTGTGCGTAGACCTTGCAAAAATCACAATGAAAGCCACATGCCGAACTAGAAGTTTGCAAGGTGCCGGTAGAAGGTTCCCATCTCCTTCACGCCCTCGTCGCGGGAAGTAAGGCGCGCTTAGACTGTCAGTATGCTTTTTCAAACTATCGCTCGACAGATACGTATTGCTAAAACCTGCCTGGAAGTATTAAAATACCCAGATGCAGTCACTATTCTACGATAACACGTTCTATTTCTTCCCGATCCTCGCGGTTGTCGTGGGTGCTTTGTTCATCACGCGCGGGTTTCGTCAGATGCCGGGGAGTGTCATTACGAGATATTTTATACCGGCTCTTTTGCTGGCCGACGCGGTCCTTTTGTGGCCGGGGATAGATTCGGCCGAGCCGTCGAAATTCATCGGGGCCGGCGTATTCACGGCTGCGGTTCTACTGATACTCGCGGATGTTATCATGGGCCTTTTTTCGGACGCGAGCGTCTATAACGCCGAGAATAGGCGCGAGAACGATTATTTCATCCACGCGAACATAATATACGATGCTTTGCAGAATGTCGCCGCGAAAAGCCTGGGGGCGCTGGTGATCATAGAGAGAAGGGTTTCCCTCGAGGGTTTCTTATCCGGCGGCGTCCCTTTCGACTCCGACCTCGACGCGGACGTCCTGGCGTCATTATTCCTCAAAGAGTCGGTGCTCCATGACGGCGGCGTTATAGTGAGCATGGGTCGGATCAAGATGATAAAAGGGATACTTCCCTTGTCCGCAAACCCCGCGATATCCCACAAATACGGCACAAGGCACAGGGCGGCGATAGGTATCACCGAAGAGACCGACGCCATAGCCTTCGTCGCTTCCGAAGAGAGGAACACGATAAGCGTCGCGTTCTACGGTAACCTTGTGAAGATAACTTCAAAGGGAGAGATGGAGGCAGCCCTTCAGCAGGCGAGGCGGGCGGTGAGACCGCGTTGAAAAGTGTGGAAATAAATACAATTCTGTGGTATAATGCGATTATGAGAAAGATGACTCCCCACAAAATATCGCATTCGATATACTCGGCTCCAGTAGTAGCCGTAAGGGGGGGGCTCTTTCTCTAAGCCTTAAGTTTTAAGAGAGAAGGGCCCTGTTGGTTTTAGCCGACAGGGCCTTTTTTTTGTGCGCCCGGCAGGGCGCACTCACTCGAGGGTGAAAGTCCCTTACAGACCCGGTAGTGGGAACTGTTAGCGACTCTGCAAGGGTGTCGGTCGCGAGGCCGGATCTGAAGGAAGCGGATACCAAAACACTGGCCTGACGAACAGAAATCACATATGAGGCGGTCATGCTGGGCAAGAAGGCAAAATTATTTGAAGCCCAATAACTACACGGAAAGCATGGACGTAGATGTGGCGGGCATAAGTGTAAAAGTGAGCGCGCATTACCCGGGGAGATCTGCTCAGAACAACGGGCAGAAGTCAGCAGAGGCCATAGTAAGTCCGGTTTAGGTGCCGGGACGAAGGGCCGAACGTGAAGTGAAAGTTCAAAGGACTGGACTTTGGTGAGGAAGAAGGCGCAGAAAACGAAGGACGTAAAACCATCGGTCTTGGCAGGTGGTAGGGAGCGGAACTCCCGAGTTACTGCCGTAGGCGCGTCAAGCCCATCGGGGGAACAGGAACCTTCGGAACTTTGGGGAAACCTGTTAATGGAAGATGTTCTGGCAAGAGAGAACATGACGCGGGCGCTTGCGCGGGTAAAGGCGAACAAGGGAGCCGCGGGAGTTGATGAGATGACCGTGGATGAACTTGGGCCTTATCTGAAAGAAGAGTGGCCGCGGATAAGGAAGGAATTGTTGGAGGGTCAGTATAAGCCGAAGGCTGTCAGACGGGTAACGATACCGAAGTCAGACGGAGGTGAACGGCCGCTCGGGATACCGACGGTTGTAGACCGACTAATCCAACAAGCGGTTCACCAGGCAATAAGTCAGATATTCGAGAAGAACTTTTCGGAGTCGAGTTACGGCTATCGGCCGGGCAAGAGCGCGCTTGATGCCGTGGAACGTGCGCGGCAGTACGTGTCGCAAGGCAGTCGGTGGGTGGTTGATATCGACCTCGAGAAATTCTTCGACCGGGTAAATCACGACATTCTGATGGATAGGGTTGAGCGCAGGATAAAGGATGAGAGAATTACAAAACTCATCCGGCGTTACCTGCAGGCAGGGGTCATGGAGGGTTGGATAACGGCAATAAGGATAGAGGGTACGCCGCAAGGCGGGCCGCTGTCCCCGTTACTGTCGAACATTCTTCTTGATGACCTTGACAGAGAACTGGAAAGGCGCGGGAGCGCGTTTTGCCGGTATGCGGATGACTGTAATATCTATGTGAGGTCGAAGCGTGCCGGGGAACGTGTTAAAGCGTCGATTACGGCCTATCTGTGGGATACGCTTAAGCTGAAAGTGAATGAGAAGAAGAGCGCCGTAGCGCGGCCGTGGGCAAGGAAATACCTTGGGTACACCGTGACGATGGACAAAGAGGCGCGACTCCGGGCCTCGGCGCAGTCCATTAAGCGGTTCAAGAATAAACTCAGGGATATTTTCATTCGCGGGCGAGGATGCAATATCGGACGGTTCATCAAAGAGAAACTTAATCCGTTGATAGGCGGTTGGAAGAACTACTTCCGGTTGACGCGGGTGAAGTGGATATTTGAAGAACTGGACGGATGGATACGGCGAAGACTTCGAGTCATTCTATGGCGTCAGATGAAACGTGCGAAAACACGGGCGAAGAGGCTAATGGAACGCGGGCTGGATGAACAGCGCGCATGGACGTCAGCCTGTAACGGACGAGGACCATGGTGGAATGCGGGGGCATTGCACATGAACCAAGCGTATCCCGCGAAATACATCCGGGAACTCGGGTTGGAAGAACTTCAGACAGTGAATCTTTAATAACACTTTACGAATCGCCGTATACGGAACCGTACGTACGGTTCCGTATACGGCGGTGTGAGAGGACGGCGGGGGTCAGACCCCGCCTCCTACTCGATTAGACCATAGACCATAGACCATAGACCATGGACCAAAGGTGGGGATGTAAAAAAATGTTTTCGGAGAGGAAAGAAATCCAAAAGATGAGTTTGATAACTCAAGGTCCATAGTCTATGGTCTATGGTCCAACAGGAGGAAGACATGAAGTATTCAGGAGCAGAGATAATTATCAAGTTACTGGAGATCCACGGGATAAAGATAGTGGAGGGCATACCGGGCGGAGCGAATCTGCCGCTTTATAACGCGCTTTATAAAAGCGGCATAAGGCATATCCTCGCTCGGCATGAGCAGGGGGCGGGCTTTATGGCCCAGGGGATGGCCCGTTCGACAGGTCTTCCGGCCGTCTGTTTCGCGACTTCCGGGCCGGGAGCGACGAATCTCATAACGGCTATAGCCGACGCTAAGCTCGATTCGGTGCCGGTCATAGCAATAACCGGCCAGGTCTCGTCGTCGCTGATCGGGACGGACGCGTTCCAGGAAGTCGACACATATGGGATGACTATACCTATTACCAAACATAATTTTCTGGTCAAAAAAGCTGAGGAGTTGCTTAGCGTTATCCCTGAAAGTTTCAGGCTGGCCGCGTCCGGAAGGCCCGGGCCCGTCCTTATCGACGTGCCCAAGGATGTCCAGCTTGAAAAGATTGAAGTGAGCGAATGGCCGTCCGTACTGGCTGTCGATAAGCCTCCGGCTCCGGACGATAAAGTTGTCAGGGAGGCCGCGATGGCCATTAACGCGTCGGAAAGGCCGGTGCTGTATATAGGAGGGGGCGCCATATCCGCTGGGGCGGGGCCTCTTATCTCGGATCTCGCCCTCAAAGCGTCTATCCCGGTCTCTTCCACGCTCATGGGGATAGGGGCTCTCGCTTCCGGCCATCCTCTATACGCGGGCATGATAGGCATGCACGCCCGGAGGAAAACTAACGAGATGTTCAGGGAAGCGGACCTTATCATAGCTCTTGGCGTCAGGTTTGACGACCGCGCGACCGGTAAGGTTGACGAATTCTGCCCGCGAGCCCGTATCATCCATGTCGATATCGACGGCGCCGAGCTAAATAAGAATAAACGCGTCGATATCAGCGTGATATCCGGCCTCGCCGAATTCCTTAACGATATCTTACCTCTAATAGAGAGGAATGATAGGCGGGAATGGATAGATAAGAACTTCGGCGTGTGTGACGAGACTCCCGAGCCCGGGAATGTCGAGCCGGGGTATTTTGGGCCTAAAAGGCTCCTGAACCTGATAGCGAGGTACCTCCCCGGCGACGCGATCATCACTACCGACGTAGGACAACATCAGATGTGGACAGCCCAGTATTATCCGGTCAAAATACCGCGGACGCTCCTTACTTCCAGCGGCCTTGGTACGATGGGTTTCGGCATGCCTGCTGCGATAGGGGCGGCACTTGCGTATCCAGAGAGGACCGTCGCGGCCATATGCGGGGACGGGTCAATCCTTATGAACATACAGGAGCTCGCGGTCATTTCGGAGGAACGACTGAACGTCAAGGTCATCATATTCAATAACGGGCATCTGGGGCTCGTGCGCCAGCAGCAGGAGCTTTTCTATGGGAAGAATTACATCGCGTCGGGTTTTTCCTGCCGGCCGGATTTCTGCCTGATAGCGAGAGGGTTCGGGATAAAGAGTTATGACCTCGGGTCGGCTGACGATCCCGAAGGAGAACTTGAAAAGGCTTTGGCTGAACCGGGGCCTTGTGTCATTAACGCGCCCATAATGGGGTCCATGAACGTTTACCCGATGGTCGTTCCGGGCGGGGGCAATCATGAGATGATAGGAGGTGAGGGAAATGCAGACTAAAAACGCGAAAACCATGGAAGGGATAGTGATAGAGCTGGAGGTCAATAACCACGCCGGGGTAATGTCGCATGTGGCTGGCCTTTTTTCGAGAAGAGGGTTCAACCTTGAAGGGATACTGTGCGGCTCGATCGGCGACGGATCGAAGAGCAGGATGTACCTCCTTGTCCGGGACGACGAGAAGCTGGAGCAGATAATTAAACAGCTCAGGAAGCTTTATGACGTGGTATCCGTTAGTGTTCGACGGGATTATGATCTGGCGCTTTACAGTCGGATCCATGAGGATAACAAAGGGACCAAAAATTTTACTTGAATTATTGAGCCGGTTAAATGGTATAATAAATTTAGACGTATACCCTAATAAAGAAAAGGAGGCTGTTATGAAAATGAGATTATTAACTTTTGCGGTGTTGTTTTCGGCAGGATTGTCGTTAAGTACTCCGGTTCTTGCAATGGATCTTACGCCTGTAAAGTCCGGGCCATGCACTAATTGTCCGAACAAGGTAAGGACGGCGCCGGAGAGAGGGATCTATAAAAAGAACGTCCTTAACAGCGTTACTCCGGTCAATACCGAACAAGATGGCCAGTGGAAGAACAACCCGGTAGGACATAAGAATTACAAGATCACAGGCAGCAGTAAGTAAATTTACTCAACAAAACAGGAGGATTAAATGAAGAAGCTCGTATTAGCGGTTCTTTTGCTGTCGATGGTTTCGACAGTGCTTGTGGGTTGCGGTCAAAAAGAAAAAACCATATCTCTGACCGGTCCCGGAGGCCAGACGGCCGCGGTTAAAATAAAGTAAGACCGTTCCTGTATCGAACAAAACTGCCTCTTGCGGTAAAATGTGGCCGCAAGGGGCAGTTTTGTTTTTTCTGTGTTATAATAAAAGGGGTTGTCAACGATACACAAAGGGGAAACGATCAACATTAATTCGGGAACATTTTCCGGAAGAAGGGTGAACGCGCGGCTGTTCTTTTTGACCGGCGCGGCGGTAGTTATTTTAGCGTACCTGGCCTGCATGGGGTTTCAAAAGTCCCAAAGGGCGGAAAGAAAGTTACTCGGGCGAGGTGAAAAAGCCCGCTCGGCAGTATTAGCAGTGGAGAGAGCCTTAAAGGCCGACGGTTTTTCTCCGGGTAATGTTGACGGTGCGATAGACCTCGGGACCAGGAACGCTATCAGGGAATTTCAAAAGGCCAACGGTTTGAAAGTGACCGGTTTCGTGAACAGGAGGACGCTCGGGGAGTTGGATAAGGTGTTGTCCAGAAAGCCGTTCTCCGAGGGAAAGAAAGTGGAAAAGAAAGAGGAGAAGCCGGTCCCGTTACCCGCCAAAAGGGCTGACAGGGTCAAAAATGCCCAGGAGGCCTTAAAAAAGGCTGGTTTTGAACCCGGTCCGATCGACGGAGTGCTCGGTCCAAAGACGGTAAAAGCCTTAAAAGCGTTCCAGAAAGCGAATGGCCTTGTCCCGGACGGTAAGCTCGGAGACAAGACGTGGGGCGCGCTAAGTGAGTATTTGACAAAAAGTTGACTATAGGTATAATCTATAAGCTGACCTATATATCGAATATCAGAAAACAAACATAAAGGAACACCGCTATGAATAACAAAAGGGTTTCGATCTTAGCCGTTATCTTTGTTTCGTTAACGGGATTTTTTCTCTTTTCAGGAGCCGCGGCTTCTTCGGAAGGGACATCAAACGTCGAAGAAAGTAATGCCGAGGTTAAGGGAACTGAGCCGGCCAACCCGGTCTTTCTCGTGGATGAGAGCGTGCGTGAAGAGAAACGGAAATCCGAGTGGGAACAGTTCAATAAAAATTTTGAGTGGTGGCCTACCGACGCCAAACCTGGCCCGGTAAAAGACCCCGTGAAAGGCGGTTATTGGTGGATGCCTACGGAGCCGGGAGAAGCGAGGCCATGGGGCAATAGGGGGTATATCTACGTTTATAAGATAATCTTTGATTACAAGGAAGAAGAGTTGCCGCCCGCGAAACCGCAGGAATTAAGGCCGTCTCTGCTCGTAAAAAAGATAATCAAGAACGTGAAGATCTACTTCGATTATGATAAGTCCGATCTCCGCGAAGACGCCGTCCAGGTGCTTAAGGCCGCGCTTGACACAATGAGGCGTAACCCGACGGCGAGCATACTGATAACCGGTAATTGCGATATACGGGGGACAGAGACATACAACGACAAATTGGGGAAACAGCGCGGCGAAGCGGTGAAGAAATTCATGATGGACAACAACACGCCCGAAGAAAGGATCAAGATAATAAGCCGCGGGAAGCTCGACGCGATAGCCCCTGTGACCGATCTTGTCGGCATGCAGAAGGACCGTAACGCGCAGTTCATGATCGCAGAGGTCGAGGAAGTGATGATCCCGGCTCCGGGAGAAATGCCTAAAGAGCCCGGCGTAAAGCAGATCGAGGAAGGGAAATACATCGTAGAGAAAGAGGAGAAAGTGGAATCTGGGCTCAAGGTCTCTAAAAGGGACTATATAGTAAAAAAAGGCGATACGCTGTCGAGCATAGCCCAAAGCGAGCTCGGAGCCGCCCATAGGTGGCAGTACCTTTATGAGATCAACAAAGAAAACATAAAGAACCCCAACAGGCTCATCCCGGGGCAGAAGATAACGATACCGATCGAATGATTTTTACAAGCCGGAGAGGGGCCGGCTTCTCATTTTCAATATGAAAATAGAGGCGAGGGTCCCAGTGCTCGCGCATAGATCGGTCCCGATCTTTGCTCATTCCGAGTGACACGATGGAACAAACCGATAAACATCACAAACTTGATAAACTGAAAACCATCCTGCAAGAGATGAAGAGCGTACTCATCGCCTATTCCGGCGGGGTTGACAGCACTTTTCTTATGCGCGTAGCGAAGGACGTTCTCGGGGAAAAGGTACTGGCGGTCACCGCGGCCTCCGAGACCTATCCGGAGAAGGAAGTGAAAAATGCGGCTATTTCCGCCCGGAAGGCCGGGGTCAAGCATCTGGTCATACGTACGGAAGAACTCATGGACGAGAAGTTCTCTTCAAATCCGCCGGATAGATGTTATCACTGTAAACGCGAGCTTTTCGTAAAATTATCCCGGATATCCGCGGAGCGCGGGATCGCTAATATAATAACCGGCACCAATCTTGACGATATGAGCGACTACAGGCCCGGCACGAAAGCCGCGGAAGAAGCGGGGATCAGAAGTCCATTGAAAGAAGCCGGCCTGTCTAAAGCCGAAATAAGGTCGCTGTCTAAGGAAATGGGCCTCGACTCATGGGATAAACCGGCATACCCGTGCCTTTCGACGAGATTCCCTTACGGGGCTAAAATAACCGGTAGTGAGTTATCGAAAGTCGCGCGGGCGGAAGAGTTCCTGACTGATATGGGGCTTGGGGAGTTCAGAGTAAGGGTACACGGAGATATCGCCCGGATCGAAGTTCCGCCCGGAGATATGGCTGTTTTTTTAGATGAGGACAAGGCCGGGAAAGTCGTCGGAGAGTTCAAAAAGATAGGCTATAATTACGTGACCCTTGACCTGGAAGGTTACCGCACCGGAAGCATGAACGAGGTTTTGCCACAGCATCGGATCGCGGCACTCGATCCTCAATAAATTTCTGATCTCGACTCTATTTGACCCACTCGAGTATTTGTAATTGACAAAAAAATGTTTTTTTGTTATAATGTTTACCAAGTTGATAAACATAATGATGTATAAAGGAGCGCTGAAAAATGAGGATATCCGCCAGATGTGATTACGCATGCAGAGCACTATTGGAGCTTTCGCTGCATTGGCCTCAGGATGAACCGCTTACCATACACGCGATAGCCCAGAAGCAGGGGATCCCGATCCGTTATCTGGTGCAGATACTTATTGCCCTGAAAAATCACGGGTTTGTGGCAAGTTCCAGAGGAAAAATGGGAGGTTATAATCTAGCTTGCGATCCGGAAGAGATAACTTTGGGAGATGTCATGAGAAAACTCGGGGGAGCTTTACTCCCTGTCGCGGGAACTGCAAAAAAAAATGGGTCTGTATTCGCGGATGTCTGGAAAGAAGCGGAGCTTGCTATGTCAAAGGTGCTCGACAAAGTGACCTTTGAGGATATTTGCAAAAAAATGAAGGAAGAAGGTAAAGTGTTGTTTTATCAAATATAAAAAGATCAAGGAGGCTGAGTGATATGGGTATATTGGAAACTAAAGAGGACATAAAGCAACTGGTCGAGAGTTTGAATTTCAAGGAGAAGGTCGATAGGTCATTAGCTCTCATTGACGAAGCGTACGCGAAATACGGCGATGCTCTGGTAGTGGCTAACAGCCTTGGTAAGGATTCGGTGCTTGTGTGGGACCTGGCTAAAAGGGTCAGCCCGAAGATCAGGGGTTTTATAGTTACAACAAGGTTCAAACCCAAAGAGACCGTCAAATTCATGAACGAGACGGTCGCGAGATACCCGGAACTCAAAGTTTTCGATAACAAGCAGGATATCCCCGAGAGGCTGTATGAAACCCAGCCGGATCTCTGCTGTGACATATTAAAGGTAAAGCCCACGAGGGACGCGATAAAGAAAATGGGTGTGGACTGCTGGGTCACGGGGCTTCGTTGCACGGAAGGGCGGACGCGTACAGATTTCAGGGAAGTGGAAGAGAGGGATAAGGGACTGGTGAAGCTGAACCCGATACTGGTCTGGAAGGAACGGGAAGTGTGGCAGTACCTGGCGATCTACGATGTGAAAGTGAACCAGCTGTACCGGGAAGGTTACAGGTCTCTCGGCTGTGAGCCCTGCTCGAGAATAACTACGGACGACAATGAACGTGCGGGCAGATGGATAGGTACCAGCAAATGCGGCGGGGAATGCGGTATACATACGAGGCCTTTGAAAGAGAATGACGGAGGCGAGAGAAAATAGTGGCTAAGTATATCCTTCTTATCACTGCGGTAATTTTTTTCGCGCTGAACATGGGCGGGAGCGGATTCGGTGTTTCTTTCGCCTCTTCGTACGGCGCGAAGATGCTGTCGAGATGGAAAGCGTGCATTCTTTTCGGGGTTTTTGTGGTTTTGGGGGCCGTCGTGCTTGGCCAGCCCGTAGCCCAGACGCTCGGGAGTAAGATAGTCAGAGCGGGGTTCCTTTCGAAGGATACGGTCATAATAATACTCGTTTCGGCTTCCGCGTGCCTCCTCCTCGCGAACCTGATACACATACCCCAGTCAACCAGCCTAGTCACGGTCTGGGCGATAGCGGGGGTCGGCATGTATTTCCACTCGGTGAACTGGAAGACCATACTTTATATGGTCCCGTTCTGGTTCCTGTTCCCGGTTCTCGGATACTTTGTGACGAGGTTCATCGGAGGAAAGGTATACCCGCCGCGGAACGATAATTTCTGGGTATACGAAAAACTCGTCAACCATGAGTCCAGGCTCAGGAAACTTGTCATTGCCGCGAACTGCTATAACGCTTTCTCGGTCGGCGCGAATAACGTCGCTAACGCGGCCGGGCCGCTTTTCGGGGCCGGTATTACAGGTAAGGACGCGGCGCTCCTTTCCATAGCTCCGCTATTCGGGATAGGGAGCGTCGTGTTCCCCGGCGCTTTAAAGACCACGGGCTCGGACATAGTGCCCTTGGGGACCGTGGCAGCGACGATAGTATGTTTTGTGACCGGGACGCTCATGATAGCGGCCTCTCTTCTCGGTGTGCCCCAATCGATAGTTATGATAAAGGTCGCCTCGGTTGTGGCGATAGACGCTCTTAAGAATGCCGAGAGGAACCCTTTCTCGAATCCGGTCACGCGGAAGATGTACATTCTATGGGCAATAAATCCGGTCATAGCGTTCATTATGGCATATTCGCTGGCGTACGTGAGGTTCGGGATCATGAAATAACCGGAGGTATATATGAAGATAACAATAAACGGCAAAGGAACGGCGCATGACAGGACGGATATTACTCTCGCCGAGCTTCTCGTGATCAATAAAGTGGCGGCGCCGCATATGGTGACCGTGCAGCTTAACGGCGGGTTCGTCGCAGGCGACAAATACGAAAGCATTTTTATCAAAGACGGCGACGAGGTCGATTTTCTTTATTTCATGGGCGGTGGGCGATGAAGTTCACGACCAGGGTGCTCTCTTCGAGGTTCCTGAAGGACGATCCGCACGGGTCACTGCGCATGCCGGTTTACGATAACGCCGCGTTCGAATTCGCGTCGGCCGAAGAGCTCGAGCTGGCTTTTCTGGGGAAGAACCCGGCTCACGCTTATTCGAGGATAACTAACCCCACCGTCGAAGATCTTGAACTAAGGATAAAAGAAGGGACCGGAGCCATTGGGGTGGTAGCGCTCTCATCGGGAATGGCGGCGATCGCCAACGTCATCATGACTATAGCCTCATTCGGAGATAATATCGTGACGACCAGGCACCTTTTTGGTAACACGTATTCTCTTTTCGAGAATACGCTGAAAGCGTGGGGGCTGGAAACCAGGTACGCGGACTTTACGGACCTTGCGGGCGTCGAAAAACACCTTGATGGAAGGACAAAAGCGGTCTTTCTCGAGACTATCACGAACCCCCAGCTTGAAGTGGCCGATATCAGGGCTTTGTCGGATATCGCGAGAGAGAGAAGGGTCCCGGTAATAGCCGATACGACACTTACGCCACCGGGGCTTTTCAGGTCGGGGGATTTCGGTATTGACATCGAGGTCATTTCGAGCACAAAATACATATCGGGGGGAGCAACATCGGTAGGCGGGCTTATAATCGATAACGGGAAATTTGATTGGCGTGCGAATTCAAAGCTGGCGCCCGACGCGAAGAAATTCGGGCCATTCGCCTTTTTAAGCAGGCTGAGGCGCGAGGTGTACCGTAACCTGGGGGCATGTATGTCCCCGCATAGCGCGTATCTGCAGTCTCTTGGCCTTGAGACGCTCGAGCTTCGGGCCGGCGCGGCATCGGCTAACGCCGAAAAACTGGCTCTTTTTCTCGAAGGCGCCCGCGGGGTGAAGTCGGTCAATTATCCCGGTCTTAAGTCATCGAAATACTACGTAACGGCAAAAGAGCAGTTCGGGGGTAAATTCGGGAGCCTTCTCACTTTTGATCTTGCCTCCAAAGAAGAGTGTTTCAAGTTAATGAACGGGTTGAAGATATTGAGGAGAGCCACGAATATACAGGATAACAGGTCCCTGGTCATACATCCCGAATCCACGATCTTCGCCGAATACCCCGACGCGGTGAAATCCTCTATGGGCATAAGGAAGACCACCGTCAGGATATCGGCCGGGATAGAGGACGCGGACGATCTGATCGCGGACATAAAGAACGCTTTGGAGGCATTATGATCGATCTTACGGAAGACCAGCTCGAGCGGTACTCTCGGCATATAATACTTAAGGATATAGGCGTGGAAGGGCAGTCGAAGATACTTGAGTTCAAAGTCCTCATAATAGGGCTCGGAGGGCTTGGCGCTCCCGCGGCGCTGTATCTCGCGGCCGCCGGCGTCGGGACAATAGGTATCGCCGACGGGGATACCGTCGATCTTTCCAACCTCCAGCGGCAGGTCATACATTTTACGGCCGACGTCGGCAAACGCAAGGTCATATCCGCTATGGAAAAGATGAAGGCGATAAATCCCGACACGAACGTAGTCGTATATGACGAAAAACTGGTGGCCGCTAATATCGCCGGGGTAATAAAGGATTACGATTTTATCATAGACGGCACGGATAATTTCCCGGCGAAGTTCCTTATTAACGACGCGTGCGTCATGGGGAAAAAACCATTTTCACACGGCGGTATCCTCAGGTTCGAGGGGCAGACCGTCACTTATCTTCCGGGGCATACGTGCTACAGATGTGTTTTTACGGGACCGCCTCCTAAGAGTTCGGTCCCGTCATGTTCGGAGGCAGGGGTGCTGGGCGCCATCGCGGGCATGCTGGGGACGATACAGGCCGCGGAAGCGATAAAGTATGCGGCGGGAGTGGGGAGGCTTCTGGTCGACAGGATGCTGGTATTTGACGCGCTCAAAATGGATTTTAGGACGGTGCCTCTTTCAAGGAACCCGCGCTGTCCGCTCTGCGGTGAGAACCCGTCGATACGTGAACTCGTGGACCATGAACAGCCGGCTTGCGATATCAGGAGAAAATGAGCCATGACAGTTATTGCCCGACAGGAGATATTTAATAAGATGATCGCTCATTCGAAAGTTGAGGCGCCCATAGAAGCCACAGGTTACCTGGCGGGCATAAGGACGCCTGAAGGGATAATTGCCCTGGAAGCGTATCCTATGGTTAACATTGACGCGAGCGCCGAACATTTTTCGTTCTCTCCCGAAGAACAGTTCAGGGTGATGAAGGAAGCCAGGGGGAAGGGGCTCGAAATGGTAGCGGTATATCATAGTCATCCGGCCACTCCCGCGAGGCTTTCGGAAGAGGATATACGGCTGGCTTATGATCCGGATATGGTGCACGTAATAATATCTCTTAAAGACGATAAAGTCGATATCAAGGCTTTCAATGTGCGTGATTCGGCGGTAAGTGAAGTTAAAATGGAGGTTAAGCGCCATGGGTAGCTATGAGATACCTGCCGGTTTGACCGGTGAGATAAAGGACTTCTCGTGTCTCATCAACGAGTTTAAGAACGGTCGTGTGGCCGCAAAAGAGTTCAAGGCCATAAGGGTGCCGTTCGGCATGTACGAGCAGCGGGAGGAAGGGACTTATATGATCAGGATAAGATGCGCGGCCGGGATAATTACGCCTGGCGAGCTGGGGCATATCGCGTCTTTGGCCGCGAGATACGGCGACGGGACCATACACATTACTACCCGACAGGAACCCCAGCTTCACTACGTTAAACTCGAGGACGCCCCGAAAATAATGGAAGAGCTGATCGGCCTCGGCTTGTCGTCAAGGGGCGGCGGGGGTAATACCGTGAGGAACATTACGGTATCCGAGGACGCAGGGGTGGATCCTTACGAGGTTTTCGACGTTACTCCCTATGCCGTCGCTCTCACGTCGCGGTTCATAGCCGAGCCGGATTCATGGACGCTCCCGCGAAAATTCAAATTCGCTTTTTCCGGATCAGGCGCGGATAAGGGCCTTTCGACCGTATCGGACCTGGGTTTCATCGCTCGTGTGGATGGTAACGGGAGAAAAGGTTTCAAGGTGTACGCCGCCGGAGGCATGGGGGCGAGGTCCAGCGCGGGTAAGCTCCTCCTTGAGTTTATCCCTGATACGGAAGTTTATAATGCCGCAAAAGCCGCGAAGGAGCTTTTCTGGAAACACGGTAACAGAAGGAATAAACACGCCGCGAGGCTCAGATTCCTCTGGGATTCACTCGGTGAGGCCGAGTTTAGGCGATTATTCGGCGAGGAATACAGCCGGGTCAAGGAACGCGCGTATCAGCCGCTGGATGTGAAAGAGACCGGCGAAACTTCACGCGTTCCGGATATCGCGGCGGAAGGCCCGGGTAACGCCGCGGATTTCGCTCTTTGGAAAGACAGGTTCGTTTCCATGCAGAAACGGAAAGGTTTCATGAGCGTTACTCTCCCTGTTGAATTCGGCTTTCTCGGCCACGAACACGCTTCCGGGCTTGCCGGGTTTATTTCAGTTTTCGGGGATGATACCGTTAGGTTCACGAGAGACCAGAATATCCGTCTCAGGAATATACCGGAAAAATATCTGGGGAACCTGTATAACTTTTTAATAAAAAGCGGGGTCTCGTTCAACCGCCCTCAAGTTCTTGACGGCATAGTATCCTGCGCCGGGGCGTCGACCTGCCAGCTTGGTATATGTTTATCGAGGGGTGCCGCCAAAGCCGTCATAAATAAGCTCGAGAATTCAGGGCTCGACCTGGACGGTCTTAAAGGCCTCAAAATAAATATTTCAGGTTGTCCGAATTCATGCGGGCAGCATCCTGTAGCTGATCTCGGGTTTTCCGGAAAGGTGTTGAGAAAGAACGGAAGGATGTATCCGGCGTACAAGATATCCGGCGGAGCCGTGATAAATGACGTCGGGACGAAGCTGGCAGGCGACCTTGGGGAAGTGAGCTCAAGGGATCTTCCGTCCATCGCCGCGGATATCCTTGGCGCGTATCTCCTGGACGCGGACCGGGCTAAAGGATTCCAGGGGTTCATCGCGGGATCCGGCAAGAAGGAAATAGAACGGCTATGCGCGAAATACGCCGAAATACCTGAGTTCGAGGAAGACAGGAACTACTATTACGACTGGGGCGCGAAAGAGCCTTTTTCGCTTGCGACCAGAGGCTCCGGGGAATGTTCCGCCGGGGTATCCGACCTCATCGAAGTGGACATGGACAATATCGCCCGTCTTCAAAAAGAGATCTTGTCCCTTGAGAGAACTGCCCCGGGCGCTCGCCGGGGTGAACTCGCGCGCGAACTTATTTTTTATTCTTCCAGGGCACTTCTTGTAACGCGCGGCGTTGATGAGAGGGCAGAAAAAGGAGTGTTCGGCGAGTTCATAGAACATTTTATCGATTCGGGGCTTGTCTCCGGGAGCTACAGGGACATATTATGCGAAGCGTCACGGAATGACGCGGGGTCGCTTGCCGGGAAAGCGGAAGAGGCATTAAGCCTGGCCGAAAGGGTAAAGTATCTGTACGGCGCTATGGACAGCTCTTTCTCTTTTGACGCCGCTTCGCGGGTTCAGGCCGCGGGAGATATCGCTAGACCCGGCGTGAGCCGTGATCTCAGGGGTGTAGCGTGTCCGATGAATTTCGTTAAGACAAAAATGGAGCTGTCTAAACTGAATCCGGGCGATACACTGGAGATATTGCTTGATGACGGCAGCCCCATCGAGAACGTCCCCGGGTCAGTGAAAGCCGAAGGGCATGAGATAGTCGCGAGCGAAAAGAAGAACGGGTACTGGTCTTTATTGATACGCAAAAAGGCATAAGAGGGAGGAAGGATGTCGCCGTTTTCGGAAAGCGTCGCGGAAAACATACTGGATCTTATCGGGAACACCCCGATGGTAAGGCTCGGTAAGATAGTCGAACCGGGTATGGCGCGCGTCCTGGCGAAATTGGAATCATTTAATCCGGGCGGAAGCGTAAAGGATCGGATATGCAAAAGGACCATTGAGGAGGCCGAGCGGGAAGGGCGCCTTATCCCTGGATCGACCATAATCGAGCCTACGAGCGGGAATACGGGTATTGGCCTCGCGATGATCTCTGCGGTCAAGGGATACAAATGCGTGCTCGTCCTCCCGGAAACTATGAGCCTTGAGAGGATATACATACTCCGTTCCTACGGCGCCGAGGTGGTCCTTACGCCCGGAGCGGAAGGGATGGAAGGCGCGATAAAAAAAGCCGAAGAGATCCACAGGAGAACGCCTGCGAGTTTCATGCCGCGGCAGTTCACGAACAGGTTCAACCCCGACGAGCACAGGAAGTCCACGGCGAAAGAGATATTGAGTGCAGCCGGTCCGGACATCAGCGCGTTCGTAGCCGGTGTAGGCACAGGCGGGACCATCACCGGAGTAGGTGAAGTGTTGAAGAGAAAGAACCCCGGGATAAAAATCATCGCCGTCGAGCCTAAGACGAGCGCTGTGCTTTCAGGTGGTAAGCGCGGCCCTCATAAGATACAGGGCATAGGCGCCGGGTTCGTTCCGGAAATTCTTAATACGGGCATCATCGATTCCGTAGTTGCCGTAGACGACATGGACGCTTTCGGGATGGCCAAAAGGCTCGCTCGCGAGGAAGGGATATTCGTAGGCATTTCTTCGGGAGCCGCCTGTTACGGGGCGTTGAAGGCAGCGGGAGAGATAGGTCCGGGCGGGACGGTGGTTACGCTTTTTCCGGATCTTGGCGAAAGATATTTTTCGATGGAGAGATATTTCGAGACATGACGCGTGTGAGGTTCTTGATAAATATTTTTTTGGGGAAGAGAGAGTAGTTTATAAAACGATTTTTTATTGACTTTGGTAATAATTAGTATATATTCATTAACGAATAGATAAAAATAATTCGCGCAAAAAAAAATATTAGAGATCAAAAGAAATGCCGACCGAAAAGGCGGCGAAAAGGGGGAAATCAGAAATGGAAAAAGAGCAGGCGATAGTGGGTGCATCGGCCGGAGACGAGCCCCCCGGTACTATCGTCGAATGCGAAGCGCAGGGGACATGGCAAAGAGGCTATTCGCATTCGATAAAAGACATTGAAGAACTTTCCAAACGGATCCCCATAAGCGACGAGAATAAAGCGACCCTCCAAAAAGTTTCTGAAGAGTTCCATCTGAGAATAACGGATTATTATCTGTCACTCATCAAAGACCCGTCCGACGCCAAAGACCCGATCTACATGCAGTGCGTGCCTTCACCCGAGGAGATAAAAGTTTCGGAGCACGACAGCATTGATCCGCTCGGCGAAGTCGAGACGGAAGCAACTCCGTTCCTAGTGCACAGGTATCCCGACAGGGTGCTCTTCCTGGTGACGGGAAAATGTTTTATGTACTGCAGGCACTGCACCCGTAAAAGGCTGTGGAAATGCGGTACAGCGGAGCCAGGGCGCGCGGACATAGACGAGGCCGTGGCGTACATAAAGAAGAACAGGGAGATAAGGGAAGTCGTCATATCCGGCGGCGACCCCCTGACCCTTAATACCGAAAAGCTCAGGTACATACTTTCCTCTGTCTCCAAAGTCCGGACCGTCGATGTCATGCGCGTCGGGACCAGAACGCCGGTGGTGTTCCCCGAAAGGATAGACGACGAGCTGTGCGACATGCTTGAGGGTTTCGAGAAACTTTGGATGAACGTGCAGTTCAACCATTCGAGGGAGATAACTCCACAGGCGATAAGGGCGTTACGGCGACTGCAGAAATGCGGCATACCAGTAAGCAACCAGTCGGTGCTATTAAAGGGCATAAACGACGACCCGAAAGTGATGAAGGACCTTTGCCAGAAACTTCAGAAGGTCAGGGTGAGGCCGTATTATATTTTCCAGTGCGATCCGGTCGTAGGCGCGGCGCATTTCAGGACGTCTGTCTTCAAGGGCATGGAGATCATCGAGAAGATGAGAGGGCATACGAGCGGCATGTGCGTGCCGACTTTCGTCGTCGACGGTATAGACGGCAGGGGCAAGGTGCCGATAATGCCGAACTATATAACCTCCGTGACGGAAAAAAGCCTCATCCTTCGCAATTACGAGAATGAGGTTTTTGAGTATCACAATCCGGCCTAGCCGGAAGTTCTTAGGCGCGCGGTATGGGCATTTTGAAAAGCATAAGCGTAATTTACAACCTAAAGGATAAGACCCGGACGGACGATCTCCATGAGGAATACGACGAGATAGAGACCATCCTCGCGCTCAAAAAAGAGATAGAGACCCTCGGGCTTACCGTAAACCTCCTCCAGCACGACGATGAGTTCCTCCCCAATGTGGTTCGCGACACCCCCGAGATGGCGTTCAATATAGCGGAAGGTATAGGGAAGACAAGGGGCCGGGAATCCCAGGTGCCATGTATACTCGAAAGCCTCGGAGTGCCTTATTCCGGGTCTGACCCCATATCTCTCGGGATAACGCTGGACAAATATCTGACGAACGTGGTCTTAAAGTCCGCGGGCGTTCCCGTCCCGGAAGCGGTCACGGTAGAAACTCCGGAAGATGCCGAAAGGATAAAGGATATTTTTAAGCGCCGTTCGCGTTGTATAGTCAAACCCCGCTGGGAAGGTTCGTCGAAAGGGATATTTGATAATTCAGTCGCGTCCAGCCCCGCGTCGGCTTCCGAAAAGGCTATGGAGCTGCTCATAAAGTACGAGCAGCCGGTGCTCGTCGAGGAGTTCCTGCCTAAAGACGAGATAACGTGCGGGCTTACCGGTAACGGCGAACCTGAGGTCCTCGGGATGATGAGGATATCACCCAGAGAGAAAGGAGATAATTTTATCTATTCTATCGAGCAGAAGCGCGATTGGAAAAAAAAGATAATGTATGAGGACGAAAAAAGCATCCCGGAAAACGTGAGGGAGAATGTCGCCCGTAACGCGAGGGCCGCCTTTAGGGCCCTCGGTCTCCGCGATGTCGCAAGGATAGATTTCAGGCTTGACTCCGACCTCACTCCGAAGATAATAGATGTGAACCCCTTGCCGGGCCTTTCGCCGGCGTACAGTGACCTCGTGATAATGTGCCGGCTCGGCGGCGTCGAATACAGTACGCTGGTTGGGAAGATCGTTAAGGCCGCCCTTACGCGTTGCGGGTTCACGCTTCCCCGATAACCCGGACTCTTTGACCGATCGAGATATCGCGCCCCATGAATAAGAAAAAAGTAAAAAAGATCGTTATTGCCGTCGGCGTTGACGATGTCCCCAGGGAGGACACGCTTGACGCTTTGCGTTCCCGTGATTCGGTGCGTATGGCCCTAGTCTCTCTCGGTTACGAAGCCGTTCTTCTGGATATAACCGAGAACGACATGGCGGCAGGAGCGGATATGATACTTTCCAGGCTGGAGGAAGAAAGCCCGGACGCGGTATTCAACATCTTTGAAGGTTTTTCGGACGATTCGCGGGCCGAAATAACATTTGCCGAGATACTGGAAAGCTCGGGCATTCCTTTTACGGGGAATGGCTCACAGGCGCTGGAGATATGTCTCGATAAGTCGAGGACAAGGGATGTGCTTATCAAGAACGGGGTGAGCGTACCTTACGGATTCCCTGTCTATAAAATGTCGGATATCTCCGCGAGGGAGATCCGGTATCCATCTTTCATTAAACCTTTAAGCGAGGACGCGAGTGTCGGTATAGACGAGATGTCTTTCGTCACCGATGAGAAGGCCCTCCGGGATAGGTTGGAGGCGAAGCTGAAACGGTTCCCGGGGGGCCTTGTCGTCGAGGAGTTCATATCCGGAAAAGAGTACGCTGCCGGGTTTTTCGGGGAATATCCCTATGAACTGGCCGGGGTGTCTTTGCTCGATTTCGGTAATGCCCCTTCCGGAATGAAATTCCTCAATTATTCTTCGAAATGGGACAGATCATCGGCCGAATATACCGGCCTTATCCCCGGAATAATGCGGGACGACTCGGAAGTGACGAGGGAGATGGTATCCGATCTTAGCCGGAAAGCCGGACTAGCCCTGGGATGTTCGGGGTATTTCAGGGTCGATCTTCGCGAAAAGGACGGCGAGCTGTATGTCCTGGACGTCAACCCGAATCCCGACATAAACAAGGACGCCGGTTTCGCAAAACAGTGCTATGCAAAAGGCCTTAGTTATGAGAAAATGATCATGAAAATAATCGAAATAGCTTTGCGCAAAAAATGACGTAGGGGCGCCCTTTATGGGTGCCATGATAAATGAAAGAAAGTCGAAGATCGACGATCGATAATAAAGGAGTCCAATGAGCACCCTGACAAAAGAACTGACCAGTAATGCGCTAGTCGCTATGGCGCGGAACACCCTGGTTTTCCGCGATAAAGAGCTTGAGATACTTAAAGAGCTTGCCGACGAGTGCCTGAAGAATGAGGCGACTACGTATAAACTTATTTGCGAGAACGACGGCGACAAGCTCGCCGGGTTCGCCATATTCGGTAAAACCCCGCTCACCGATTTCGGGTGGGATATTTACTGGCTGGTCGTCGATAAGGACCAGCATGGGAAAGGCATAGGCAAAAAGCTTCTTTCCTCTATGGAAACCGCCATGACAGATCTTGCCGACAGGGCCGTGATCCGGGTCGAGACCTCCTCGACCGACGAGTACCTCCGCGCCAGGCTTTTTTACCGCAACCAGGGCTACCGCGAAGCCGGAGTCCTCCACGATTTCTACGCCCAGGGCAACGACCTCGTGATCTACACGAAGAGCCTTAAGAGCACGCGATAGACCTACTTGTGCGGTTCCCGCCTTCTCCGAGGCTACGGCGGCCAAGCATGGTTCGTGCTTCGACCCTGTTTGCAGACCTGTTTGCAGACACCCTGTTTGCAGACACTATCCTTAACCCTAGTCCACATAATAATATATAAAACAAATCCCACCCTGTTTGCAGACACTATCCTTAACCCTAGTCCACATAATAATATATAAAACAAATCCGGGTATCTTGAATAAAAATTTAAACACATGTCTCATTAAAAATAATATTGAGAATGAGTTTATGTAATACCCGTATTTGTTTTAGAAAAGCAATTGTGGTAAAGGGTTGGATAAAGTGTCCTTAGGTTCAAGCTACTAGTGCAACACCTTATTCTGCTACTATAGCAGGAAAGGAGTTGTATATGGCTAAGTATAACCGGCTTAATATGTTAGAACGTGAAGAATTAAGTCGTCAACTAGCAGCAGG
>JADGBR010000025.1 GCA_015231405.1 Candidatus Omnitrophota bacterium
GATATTTTTAACGAATATGTGAAGGAGACATCAGTCGATACGATAATCGCGTACCTGGATTCGCTTTGCAAAAAGTACGGTATAGCCGCGGAGTTGGGCGGAGCGCCGGAACAGATAGTTTCAAATATACCCAATATGATCGAGTTTTACGAAGTGGCCATGAAAAGGGACAGGGCCCTGATCGATAACACTATCAATGAAATGAATAAGTCCGGCAAGAACCTGAGCGTTCTCATAACCGGCGGTTTCCACACCCGCGGCATGATGAAGCTTCTGGAAGAGGCCGGTATCTCTTACGTGGTCGTTATGCCGAAAATAACGAAAGACGTCGAGACGCCCTATATTAAGGTATTGACCAACCAGAGGACCTCCTTGGAGGATATCATAACCGAACGCGTCATGCCGGGTACGGAACCTTCCGATAAAAAGCAGACTGTAGAACCGTCAGTCTCGAAGATGCTTTCGCCGCTACTGAGAACTTACGGGCTCGGGGAGCTGTACAAAGAAGCTAGGCGTTCCCACAGGGCTATTCGAGGTATTGACCCTAGAACTGGGTAAAACTGGCGAGGATTTCGCTCAAGTGGCGGGGGATATAAAAACACAGTTTGCCGAACTTTACGTTAAGACCTATCTCGAAAAGATGCGGGACAAACTTCGCGATGCGGCAATGAAGCTTGCAGATACCGAGCCCGCGTTCGATAGGTCGGCCCAGGGCAGATGGGTGCGCGACCAGTGGAACCAATTTGTCGAGAACCCTAAGCTGAGAGATATGTTCATAAAACATTTCTTCGAACAGTCGGAGAGCCAGTACGTGGATTATGTGACCGAGGCCGAAAGGTCAGGCGACGCCAAGGCCGCGAAGGCACTATATCAAAAAGTAGTGGCGGGTCTTTTGAACGCCGATTTCACGGCGGCTTTGGAAAGGAACCACGTGGCGCTCGACGATAAAGGGGATTTTATCGCGGTACACGGAGCGGCTGATTTTGGATCAGAAACTCCCGGGACAGGAAAAGCAGGCGGACGTGTTTTGACGGTAAATGAAGCCGGGACGTTCGACGTTATATTGAGAGGGTCATATTTGGCCGGGGAAGTACTTGATGAGGAGTGTCCTTCCGACCCGAGACTAGCGGAGTTTGGGTTTGTTTTTGCCCGGCACAATGGCCTGGCCCGAAAGTGTGCCGATAGGGGACTGCCGCTTGTCGTACATCCGGGAAGGGGCGGGGTTCAGGGAAGGAAAATTGACAGGTCGGTATTTAGCTGGATAGATCTGGATAAATTGAAAGGCAGGCTCGAGCACAAATATATTTCTCATTACAAAGACAAAGGGCTTTTGGACAGGATCGTGGATCATAAGATCAATAAACTCATGTTGAGGGGATTGTTCCAGGCCCATATAGACAGCGGGTTGTACTCGAAATTAAGCCCCAAAGACCTGAATATACTGGCCAACCACGAGCTTATGCATCTTTATATTTTTAACGCCGCGGAAGCCTATGAGATGATGAAATTGTATTTTTCCGATAAGACAAGCGCGGATATTTACGTCGAGACAAAAAGATTTTTATCGGCAAAATTCGGCAATAAAGAGATGGTAGATGAGATGCTGGATATTTGGGTGAAATGGAAATATTCCGAGGAGAGCGCGCTTAAGGCTGCCGCCGGAAGACTTGCCGGGGGATCGGACCCGGAAAGAGTTCTAGCGGACGCTCTGGAGATCTTTATCAACGATTTTCTTGTGAGCTATAAAGGGTTGTCGGTCAATGTAAGGTCGATAGAGGGAAAAATGGCCGAATACGCCGAAGAGGCGGGGATAAGTTTTACCGCTGACCGAACCGCCTCCGTTCCCGGAAATGAACTTTTAGCCCCAGGAGAGGAGCTCCTAGCTTCTCAAAGGTTCGAGATCCCGGTTTGGCAGGTCGATAGGATAAGCGTCCGTCTCGGCGAGATGGGCGCTCCCCGTGACGCCGTAGAAGGTATTGTTGAAACGCTCAGGTCAGGGCTAGCCGACAGCGAGGACAATTGGTTCTATTCGAGGATAGTCAGGCTGACAGGCGTGGAAGACTTACGCCAGCCTTTGACCGGAAAAAAGAGATACTATGAGCGCGCGCCGTTCTTGAAAGACGGCGGAAAGCGTGGGAGACTTATCAACGCGGTTACATCCGTGTATGTCTTCGATAAGGACGATACGCTTGACCTCGCCGCCACAAAGCTCGGCGTCGATTCGGCAAGGCGGCTCGCCTCTATGGTCGCGATGGGCGGAAAGGTCTGCATAAATACCGCGAAAGCGCTGCAGGAACTGGGTAAGGGTAAGGATTCTATCACAAAGGAACAGGGCCTTGAGATATACGCGCCTCTTCGTGCCGCGCTTGTCGAAGCCGTGTCCAAAGAGGGGTGGGACACCCCGGCCGAGGATGTAGCCGACGATATACTGGGGGACCTGTTCGATCTTTATCTTGATACGGCGGCGACTAAACTGGTGCCCACGCGCGGTGCCGTGACTCAAAAGGACCTTTACATAGACCCGGATTTCCAGGTAGGGTTCGGTGAAAAAGTTTGCGATAATATAAATTCGGTGCTTACGGGAGAAAGGATGCCCGCCATGCTCAGGGAAGCATTGGAGGCGGAGAGGGGAAAATTGAGGGCTAAAGGTTTAGCCCACCTGGCAAACGAACCGGTGTTGAATATTTACGCTATGGACGTCGCGGAGGGTCATCCGCTATACGGAAAATTCGGCGGGAAAGTCATCACCAAGCTACTTTACAGGCCGTTCGGGTACGACGCGCCTGACAAAAAGAAAAAGGAGGAATGGGACGCCGTTCTCGACGCCAGGAAAGAGATCCAAAAAGTCCTGGTAAAGATCTTTGACGGGATGCATATCGACCGTTCTCTGGGTGACCTGACAATACTCCCCGTGGTAGCCGGCCCTACCGCCATAGACCTCAACATGGTGCTGGTGCTTGACCGTGTCCCGTCTGGCGAGACAGGGGAAGAGTCTTTGGAGATAGGCACGTATAGGAGGATACAGAAAGACCGCGCGATCGAGGATCTGGCGGGGCAGGGTTTTGTCGACATCAGCTTTTTCGATAATGAAGCCCTTGCCGGGAACGGACTTGCCGTCACACAGCGTTTGGTCCAGAGACCTATTCCCGGAGTGGCCCTTAAAGTCATCGCGGCGGACCCTGAAACTCCCGAAGGAGTGAAGAGGTCATCTCTCGCCGATAAAAAGTACATAGGAGGTTCCAACCACGGTAAACCGTTAGAGGAAACGGCCGGAGCTGAATCCGATCCGAGGGATGTTATTCCTTTGGATGAGATCGCTGGACTTCATCATATAGGAGGGGAATTTGCCGGCGTGGGAAGTTATCTGGACGAAAGGATAGTAGCGCAGGGCGACGCCAGGCTATCCGAAGCCAGGGCGGGTTATGTGAATGTAGCGGGGGGAAGGAATAGTTTCGCGATCAAGCCAGGGACCTTGGGGATGGGATCTATGGAGTATGAGCCGTCGTTAGGAGGTATGCAGGCGGCCGGTGGAAGGGTCCTCTCCGCGAAAAATGCCAGGGGTTTCGACGTTCTTGTAAGAGATTCATATGCAACTGGAGGTAAATTAGGATCTGAAAGGCCCTCCGACATGCGGCTAAGCGCTTTAGGTTTTACTTTCGTCAGGCACAGGGATCTTGCCAGGAAAAGCAGCGATTCAGGTTTTCCTCTGATAGTTCATCCCGGCAGGGGCGGCGTACAGGGAGAGAAGCTCGATAAGAGCATGTTCAGCTGGATAGATTTCAATAAAATGAGACGCTGCCTGGAGCAAAAATATTTTTCCCGGTACAACGAAGCAGATTCTCTTGATAAGATCGTCGGATATAAGATCGGGAAATTGCTTCACAGGGGTTATTTACAGGCGCATATAGATGACGGGTTGTACGATACTTTGAACCCGGAGGAAAGGAATATCCTCGCGAATCACGAGCTCGTCCATTTACATATCTTCAACGTGTCTGAGGCGTATGAGATGATGAAGGCATATTTCGCGGATAACGCAAGGGCTGATATCTATGTGGAGACCAAAAGGTTCTTAACCGTTAAATTCGGGAATAAGGAGCTTGTGGACGAAATGCTGGATGTTTGGGTGAGATGGAAATACGACGAGGAGCGCGCTGTGCACGCGGCAATGAGGAAGCTGGGGAGCGGAATGCCGGAGGAGCGTATCGAATCAGAAGCACAGGAGATCTTTGTCAATGATTTCATGGTCAACTATAAGGGGTTGTCTACCAATGTCAGGTATATAGAAGAAAAAATGGCGGAATACGCCGAAGAGCTCGGTCTCAGGTCCGATCTGGTCGCTGAAATAGAAGAGCCCGCCGGGGTCGTGCCGTTTGACGAGAGTTCAATGCCAAGCCCCGGTGTTCAGGCCGCCGGAGCGGTAGAACCCGTGGAAACGATAACCGTGAATGTGGATGAACCCGGAAGCGTTGAACGGTTAAAGATTGCTCCAGACGGGTCTATGCGCGGCAGTTATGAGACGACGCTGGATCTAATGCTTGTCGGAACCAGACTTGAGACGGTAAGGAAGATAGTTATAAGGACAAGTGACGTTTCTAACGCTCCGGCAATACCGAGAGACCTGATAGCCGGGGATGGGAAAAAAGTCATAATTGCATCTGATAAGGGTTTTGTCATAGCCGGAGTGGACGCCAACGGTAGAATAGTGACCGGTGGACAGGTCATGATATCCCCGGGCGAGGAAGTGACCTTATTCAGAGATTCCGGAAACTCTGGCCATCTCACACTCGGAGGGGAACAAGGCAACTTGGATCTGCAAGCTGCCAAGGAAGTCTCGGGTTATAAGCTTCTCAACCCGTCTGATACTGATGGTTTCACTAAGGTCAGCATCCGCTATGACGAGACCCGCGGAGAGAAAGCGTCTTACGACGTGTTCGCGAAATTCAAGAAGCATCTTCAGAGGGAGGTAGCGAGGGCGTTAGGCCAGCCTCAGGCGGCTCCCGGATATTTTCTCCAGAAGCCCGTAGACTTGGTATTCTCCAGTGAGGCTCTCGCCAACAGCGAAATAGCCGAATACGCGGCGATTGACGGTAAGACAAGCGGAGATGCCGCGAGGGCGCTTCTGGAAACCACCCTTAACGATCTTATCGAGAAGGAATTCGAGTCGGCCGGGATGGATAAAGGCGAATATCAGAAATATCTCGCTGATAAAGGACTGAAAAGCGGTGAAAAGTTTATCAGGATCATAACCTACGACGCCGAAGACGTCGATAAGCTCGCGAGGATAAAAGGAAGAAAGGACGCGGTGATGGTGTTCGGTATCGTCGAGGAGATCCAGAAAAAAGCCAAGGACGAGGATAAGACAAACCAGCTGAACAACTTCGTGACAAATAACAACGCGCATGTCCTTCCGTTCCCGTCGCTGAAAGAGATAGGCCAGAGGTCGGACGGGAAAGGGCTTGATTTCGTTCTGGATATGACGGGCAAAGCCATAATGCAGGCTAGTTTGACCAGCGAAATGATAATCAACCAGGAACAGCTGGCGCTGGATTTCCAGGCGGTATTCTCAGAGTATATGGAAAAAGGGCGGTCGCTTAAAGACCATGAGCTCCTATACTTCCTCGCGTACAATGACCTGAAAGGGCTCGATATCGAGCAGCTTACAAAGGACCATGAGCGGTTCCAGTCGGTGAAAGACGAACTGGCCGAGATCACGAAAGACGTAGCCAAGTGGATAAACCACATGCTGACCGCGATCAAGCCGATAGTGATAGAACAGCTTAAGAACGAGTTCAAAGCTCTCAAAAAAGTTATGTGGTCCGTGTAATTTCAGCCCGACACGGGACGGAAAAAGGCCGGGAAAAAATCCCGGCCTTTTTTTTAGCTGGAGCAAGCGTTAGGGGCAAGGGTCAGGGGTCATGGGTCAAGGAAATGGGCAGGCAAAAAAATGAAGAATAACTCGACCCTTGACCCTTGCCCCTCAAAATGCTCGAATAACATATCCTTGGCAAAACACCTGTTTTATTTTATACTAAGCACCTATGCCCGACAGCAGTATAAAGAACATCCTTGCTAACATAGACCTGGCGAAACGGAATATCCGTGAGAACCGGAACATCCGCGATGTGGTACTCGTCCTTGGCAATGAAAAGGATAGGAATTACTGGGAGAAACGATTGGCCCTGACCTCTTGCAATGTTTTTAACGCCGACGGCAAGACGAGGATAACCGCTCTTGAGGAAAAGCTTGGCGAAAAAACGCGCCAGGGGAATTTTCTGGGCACCCTCCTAGCCTATTCCAGACACAAGGATATCCAAAACCCGAACCCGAACCACGAACCACGCCTGTCCTCCGTAGCTTTAGCGAAGGAGGGAACCACGCCTGTCCTTCGTAGCTTTAGCGAAGGAGGAAACCACGATCTAAATAAAGTAATTCTAATGGGCATGCTTTTCGGAAAGGGTGAACGCATTTCGCCGTTCAGCCAGATAGAATGCGGATGTAAGAGCGCCATCGCCTCAGTTTCCATCCCGGATAAAGAAAAGATCGGCTATAGAATGCTCTCCGAGATCGAAGAGGCCCTTATGTATTTTTCTCCCGTGGCGAAATACCTTGAGGAAGGGGGATTCGAGGGTATATTGAACAAATGGGGGGACGAGACCGAGATACCTTCCATTGACCTTGCCCAGGGCGCGTCCCTGGAAGGGAAGTACGCGGCATATGACATTGTGAAATTCATATCCAGGGTGAGGGTCACTGGATCTCTGGCGGCTAATAAGGATTGGGTAGCTTATGACAGCAATAATACGCTTATCACCCAGATAGCCAGGGCGGATAAAAACGAGCTCATTAGGCGTTTGGAACAAAGCGGGATAGAGAGGTCCGACGACGGTGAATACTACGCGGGTGTGAGCCTCGGCCCGGTGGCGCTTTCTTATCGTTTTCTGGATGTCGCGCTGGAAGTTTTCTCGGAAGATATGGACAAAACCGGAGTTTTCTACGATTTTGACCCTTATCTCATAATGGCTTTCGCGCTTGGCGCCGATAACAAGAAATGGGAGCGTATGGTTTCCGACGACCCGAAATTGAATGCCCTGGCGGGACCACGGGGCATGGTACCCGACCTGTACGATAAGGTCAGGAAAACTGCCGCGGTATTTAGGGAAAGGCACGGCCGCGAGCTGACCGTTAGGGTAATAGATCTCGGGGACAACGTTTTCTGGACGGACATAGGCCAGCATGACCGTATGCGCGAGAAATATCTGGCCCTTACCGAGGATACGGAATTCGGGAAGATAGCGCGTAAGATAGAGGGATTGGATGATAAAAGGGACGAGAATGGAAATATCGTGGTCAATTCGGAGATATCGCCCGATATGGCTGTCAGGGATTCGGTCGTGATAAATTCGAGGTTGTTAGGGAAGGGGAGTATAAGATCGAGCGTAATAAAGGATTCGCTCCTTAATAACTCCGAAATGTTCAGGGCTTTTTCCGTGCTCTGCCACAGGACTGGGAATACCGTCCTTAAAGAGAATAGCGGCATTTACAGGTCCCTAGGCTGCTCTTTGGACGGCCTTCTCCTTGAACCCGGCATGAGGCACGGTACGTTGCTTTCGCCCCGGGGACCCATTGACATGAGCGTTTCCGAAACTTCAGATCTCCGTGATAAAGAGAAGAATTACGACAATCCGGTATTCGGGAACCCCATATCTTTCGGGGAGGCGTATGACCTGATGAAAGGCTCCGAATATTCGGATATTCAGGAAAGAAAAATAGCCATGCTCATAAAAACAGGAAGGATCGACGAGATGAAAAATATAACAGTGGAACTCAGTTTTGGCACAAGCGGTCTCAGGGATACGGTCCTGAATATGACCGATATGGAATGTTACATAAATGCTATGGGGTTCATAGCGTATCTCGAGATGAAAGGCGAATTTACCGCCGGAACAGTTGTCGCCCTCGGGGCGGACAGGAGGCCATCCAGCCCGAGGATAAAAAGGGCCGTGGCCGCCGCGGTAAGAGATAGGGGCGGCGTGGTCGACGACCAGGGTCTTACCCCAAGCCCGGCGCTGGCGTTCTATGCCGCGAGTAAAAAGATCCCGAGCGTAATGGTGACCGGCAGTCATATTCCCGCGGACCGTAACGGCATAAAATTCACTAAGCCAGAGGGAGAGGTCCTGAAATCCGACGAGAAAGGGATACTTGAGAATGTCCTCAGTGAAAGGAAAAAAGTTTATTCACAGGACCCGGAGAGATCAATGTTTGACGGGTCCGGGATGTTCAAGGAAGGTCCGGCCCTCGAGGCAGGGCTTCTTCTTGGGGCCCAAGACGCAGGCGGCGAGGCGAACGGCATGTATGTAGAAAGGTACTCGGGTCTATTCGGCAGTGACTTTTTTCCGAAAGGCGCGAAGATATTTCTTTACGAGCATTCAGCCGTCGGCAGGGATATAGTTAAAGAGATATTTACGCGTATCGGTGTTGAAGTGTACGCTCCCGACGTTTCGGTGGATATTGAATACTCCGGTATCAAAGAAAAAGCCTTTTTGAGGAGTTCGGAATTCGTGCCGGTCGATACCGAAAGTGTTTCGGCGAGAACGATGGCGGTATTCAAAAAAGTCATGCTGGATAAAGGTATAGATATAGGTATATCGCTAGACGGGGATTCCGACAGGCCTTTGCTGGCCTATCGGGTTTATAAGGAAGGGAAACCCCTCGCCGAGGTCAGCTATGTTACCGGCGATATCCTGGGCCTTTTATCGGTTCTCGGGCTTGAATCCCTTGGGGTCAAAATAGACGCGGTTTGCTGCCCGGTAAGCGCCAACGACGCCATAGCTCAGGTATTATCGCCGAAAGGGCTTGAGATCACCGAAACAAAGATAGGTTCCCCGTATGTAATAGCGGCCATGAACGATTCCATAAAGGCTAATTCTTCCGGGAAGTCCGGGTCATGGGCCGTTTGTTCATGGGAATCCAACGGCGGATTTTTAACCGGGACGGATCTTACCATCAGGGGGAAGATACTGAAGGCTTTGCCCACAAGGGACGCAGTTCTTCCGCTCATTTCCGTGATCCACTCCGCTTATCGTGAAGGTACGGGAATATCCGGTCTTTTAAAGGGACTTCCTCCGAGGTTCACTTACGCCGACAGGCGTAAAGAATTCCCGACGGCGAAAAGCAAAGCAATCATAGGTAAAATATCCCCTTCCGGCGAGAGGAATATCAGGCAGGCGGTCTTTATGGGTGATCGCGGAGTGATATTGGAGAACTGGAACGGCCAAAAGTCCGGGGTGGATAAAGATGGAGAGCTCCTGGCGATAAAACAACTGCTTGAAAAGGCTTATGCGGGGTTCCCGGAAATAAAAAGTCTGAACTATACCGACGGGGTGCGGGTGATATTCGGGAACGGCGAGATATCCCATTTACGCCCCTCCGGGAACGCCCCCGAATTCAGGAATTACGCGATAGCGGACTCGCCTGAGAGGGCGAGGGAGATCGTGCGGCTCGGTCTTGAAAAAGTCATACCGAGGCTTTTGGAGTTATGTGAAGTGCAGAGCGCATAGAGCATGGCGCATAGAGCATAGCGTGTCGGTCAGAGCGCATTGTGCTCAGAATAAAATGTAAAACGTAAAATACAAGATACAACTACGCAATGCGCTCTGCGCCATGCCCCATGCGCCATGCGCTATGCCGATACGCAAAGGAGAGACAATGGAAAAAATAATAAAATCAGTCAAGAACGGCACCCCGATCTACATAAAGCCCTACAAGGAGCCGAAGGTTTGGGGCATCGGCGGTATAGGGGAATATTGGTATGGCGCCGAAAAAGGGGAAAAAAGTTCCCTTGGGGTTATAGGCAAAAACAGCGTACCTCTTGATATGCTGCTAAAAGCTATCCCGCATGAACTTTTAGGTGAAAAGGTCTTTAAAAAATACGGTATTTTTCTGCCTTTAGTCAAGATACTCACCCCCGCCGGTCGTTTATCTGTCCAGTTCCACGACGCCAAGAACGAACTTTGGGTCGTAACAGGTATTCATAAAGAAATAACTGGCAATAAACCTGACCTTATCGTGGGTTTTTCCCCTAAAGCTCTTAAGAAACATAAGGGGAACATACGCAAAGAGTATTTAAAAGCCCTGGAGGTGTACGGCGACAGTTTGAATGCCCTGATATCATCGATGGAAGAAAAAGGCATGAGGGTAACCTTATCCCTTTCCGGGAACGCGATAAAGGCCGCGGAGAATGTGAAGGACGAAGATCCTGGCATTAAAAAACTTCTAGGAGCGCTTAAATCGGCCGGGGAAAAGCTGGACGGGTTTTACCACCATGTAAGAGTAAGGATAGGTGACGTAATCCCCGTCCCTAAAGGAACTCTGCACGCTCTGGGTCCGGGCATCGAGGTGGTCGAGCCCCAGATACCCGGGCCGACGCAATCCCTTGAGGACGGGGCGACCTATCCCGTGCGATACAATTTCCCCGCTCATCCCGCCGCTACGGCAAAAAAACCCCTCGACCTGGACAGGGTAGGGGAGATCAATATATCCGAATGGAAAAAAGGAGAGATAGAAACCATATTCGATAAGGACCAGGTATCCGTCGGGCGTATGCCAGGCAAGTTCGAGGAAAAGGGAATGCAGGTTAACAGGATATCCATGAACAAGGGATCAAGGCTTGTCTTTGACGGTCTAAAGACCTATCACATTTACGTAGTGGTGAGCGGTAACGCCGCGCTTCAAGGGCTTGATGAGGAAAAATACAACATACCGAAGGCTGTCCCGGGAGGAGAAATGCTCCTCGTGCCCGCCTGTATCGGGGGATTCGAAGTGCTCTCAGGCGCGAATACAGAGCTCCTGGACATTTTTACCCCCGTTCCTTAGAATAACTTTTTAAAATCTTTGACAGGGTCTGTCTTTTCCTGTAAAATGACCAGACCTTATCTATACCGGCTATTATTCAAGTGGCATAATACTAATAGTTTGCGCTTACAGGGGTATGATGGAGCAAGAAACATTCCGGCAAAAGTTCCGTAGACAAAAAGTGTCATACCTCTTTATAAGCGTTCCGTTCTTCCTGTTCTTTATCTTTCAGCTAGTACCGCTATTCGTGTCATTTTTTCTGTCTTTCACGCAGTATGACGTGATCCACCCGCCGAAATTCATCGGGCTTGAGAACTACAGGAAGATATTTTTCGAGGATCCGCTGTTCTGGCTGGCTATCAAGAATACCGCGGTATATACCGCCGGCGTGGTCCCCACAGGCATTTGTATATCCCTTCTTTTGGCCGTAGCTATCGATCAGAAGATCAGGTTCAAGAATTTCTTTAAATCGATATTCTTTCTTCCGACCGTGACCGCGATGATCGCGGTGTCGGTCATATGGAAATGGTGTTACGCCGGGGAAAAATACGGCCTTTTCAATTTTCTTCTCATGAAAGCCGGCTTTAGCCCCGTGGATTGGCTCGCCTCGCCGACATGGACGCTTCCGTCGATAATGATAATGTCCGTCTGGGCGGGTATCGGTTATAACATGATACTATTCCTCGCGGGGCTCCAGACCATACCGCATACCATGTACGAGGCGGCTGAGATCGACGGCGCCGGATTCTGGAGGCAGTTCTTTCACATTACGCTCCCTCTTCTCAGACCAACGATCATCTTTGTCACAATGATGAGCCTTATCTTCAGCTTCCAGGTTTTTGAGCAGATATACATAATGACGGGGGAGATGGGAGAAATGGGGGGCGTCCTTAACTCGGCGCTCACGATAGTGGCTTATCTCTATGACCAGGGTTTCCAGAAGTTCCATATGGGATACGCGTCGGCGTTGGCCTACATAATAGCTTTTTGCGTTTTTATCATCACTATGCTTTACAAAGGCGTGATGAAAGATACCAAGGTGGAGTATTGATGCTTAAAGGCGAGATCGTGATCAGGAAAGACGCGCTGGTGATAAAGACTTTCATATACATTTTCCTGGCTGCCGGGGCCGTTACGATGGTGCTCCCCTATGTGTGGATGGTGGTGACATCCATTAAACCCCTGGATGAGATCCAGGCCTTTCCCCCCAGCTTTGTCGTCAGGCACCCGACTTTGGAACCATACCGTGACCTTTTCAGCCTGGTGCCCATGGTGCGTTATATCTTCAACAGCCTTTTCGTCGCGGGGAGCATCACCCTTTTCAATGTGTTCGCCACGTCGCTGGCGGGTTATGCTTTTGCTAAACACAAGTTCTGGGGCAGGGACAAGATATTCTTTATTTTCATAGCGTCGTTGATGATACCCTGGCAGGTCAACATAATTCCGGGGTTCATCATCGTTAAGAACCTGGGTTGGCTTAACACGTACACGGGACTTATTGTTCCGGCTATGGCATGGTGCGCTTTCGGAATTTTTCTGAACAGGCAGTTCATTTATAGTATACCCGACGACCTTATCGACGCCGCCAGGATGGACGGATGCAGCGAATTCAGGATATACTGCCTGGTCATACTTCCGCTCATTAAGCCAGTGCTGGCGACGCTCGCAATATTCACTTTTTTGCAGCAGTGGAACAATTTTGTCTGGCCCCTGGTCGTGATACATACCAGCTCCATGAGGACCCTTACCCTCGGACTAGCGGTATTGACTGGACAATTCGGGGCTAATTATGCTATGGTAATGGCCGGTGCGGTGGTAGCTACCCTGCCGATGCTGATAGTGTATCTTATGTTCCAGAAGTATATTATAAAAGGTATTAACTTGACGGGCCTGTAAAGGGGTTCCGGTTCCCTTTTTATCAGTAAAAAAGGGAACTTTTTCCGATAAATTAGTGTTATAATAAACAAGGAGAAAAGTTAACTGACCATGAAAAAATACCTTTCTTTCCTAATGTTCTCTGCTTTATCGATATCCTTGATAGCGTGCGGGTGTTCGCCCAAGGCACCGTCCGGTCCTGAAAAAGAATTTGTCGGGCCGGTTCCGGCAGGGACCAAAGATCTGGAATTCGCGAAAACCACGGCGAATGATCCTCTTTATTACCTCAAGGTATCCGCGGCTAAAGCCTCAAGTTTCGATACCACTCCGGACTGGGCCCCGGAACCAAACCCCATGGCCCCGGTTGACGGCGATATTCTCACGAGGTGGTCAAGTAATTATGAGGGGAGCAGCGAATGGATATATTTCGATCTTGGCAAAAGATCGGCCGTGAGCGACGTCATCGTAAGGTGGGAAAGGGCATGTGCCAAAAAATATAAGATACAGGTATCCAACGACGCTGAGACATGGAGAACGGTTTATAATGAAGTCGAGAATCGCGGCGGCGCCAAGGAAGCTTCTTTCCCCGCCGTTCTGGCGCGATACGTCAGGGTCCAGTGCGTCGAAAAAGCGGACGAAGACTGGGGAATATCGATATGGGAAGTTGAGATATACGGTCCAAAGTCCCTTAACCCCGGAGTTGCCGTATCCAAAGACGATTATACTTCCAAGGGGAAGGAAGAGGGGATGAAGAAGCAGGCGGAGGATCTGGTGTCCTCACTTGCCGGACCCGTGAAATCCATTCAGGAAAGGTCTTTCCAGAGCGGAGTCGTGTACACTTCATGGACTTCGGATGAGCTTCTCAACCCGGCTTCGGACATTACCCTGGCGGGTATAAAAAAGAAGGGCTTCGACACCGTAGCCATAATGGTCCCGGCATACCAGGATGAGATATCGTCGGAAAAAGTTTTCACCAACGACTACGACGGAGGGGACACTCCGAATGAAAAGTCTTTGAAGCACGCAATAGAGACCTGCCATAAGTTGGGCCTAAGGGTCATGTTGAAACCCCACGTCGACCCCAGGACTAACGAGGCCAGGATTAATATTATCGCTTCCGAGAAATGGTTCGATTCGTACGACGCCTTCATAATAAGATACGCTAAGCTTGCCGCCGCCGGTAACGTAGAGATATTTTCCATAGGTACGGAGCTTGAGGCGACGACTTTTTCCGCCTGGGATAAAAGATGGCGCGGAGTTATAGCGAAAGCCAGGGAGGTTTACAAAGGAACGATCACCTATTCGGCGAACTGGACCGAATACAAGGAGGTGCCTTTCTGGGACGTGCTCGATCTTATCGGCATTGACGCCTATTTTCCCCTCTCAGAGAAAGACGATCCTTCGGCAGAGGAGCTCAGCGCCGCGTGGGAAAAACATGCTGCCGAAATAGAGGCGTGGCTAAACGAAAAAGGGTTAGCGGCTAAAGGCGTGATCCTGTCAGAAATAGGGTATACCTCCTCCGATGGCACCGGCAGGCAGCCGTGGGCGGCTATTTCCGCCAGGGAAGACCAGGCGGAGCAGGCTGATTGCCTTAACGCAGTTTTCGAGGTCCTGAGCAAAAAGGAATGGTTCAAGGGCTTTTATATCTGGCAATATATGCCTCAGGAAAGATGGAGTCCTTTGGGGTTTACCATAGATAAGAAGAAGGCGGAAGAAGTCGTTAAAAAGTGGTTGGATGTTTTTGTCGCGAAAAAATAACAAACACGCAAGATAAAAAGAAGGGAGGGAGAACGATGAAGAAGCTGTTGTTGGGTGTTTTATTAGCAGGTCTCGTGTTAAGCCCCATGGTAAGTGAGGCGGCGGATGAGGTCCTCTTCAGTTTTGAGGAAGGTATGGACGGCTGGGATATACCCGATTGGGCGTATGAGAAACCCGACCATGTCCAGAGAGAGATAAACATGTCCGATAAGGTTGCCAGTAACGGGAAAAAAAGCCTTGAGATGATGACGGAGTTCCCTGGCGGCAGCTGGGCCGGAGCCATCATAGAGGTAATGCAGTACATGGATTGGACGGACTACACCGAGCTCGCCTGCGACATTTATCTTCCTGAGGGCGCTCCGGAGGGGCTTAAGGGAAAGATGATACTGACCGTCGGCGATACCTGGAAATGGGTCGAGATGAGCAGGGATTTTGCGCTTGTGCCGGGAGAATGGGTTAAAGTTTCAGCTTCCCTGGCTCCGGGCAGCATAGATTGGCGCAAGGTTCAGGTGGACGACGCTTTCAGGAAAGATGTCAGGAAGATAGACATCAGGGTAACATCGAACGGGAAGCCGGCCTATAAGGGCCCGGTCTATATCGACAACATAAGGGTATCGAAACCGTAACAGTGACCGATGTTAAAATTCCGCTCCGGACTTCCGTCCGGAGCGGAAAATTTTTTTACCGTTATAAAACACCGAACCAAAAATAAGGGGAAGGACTTAACGATGAATGAGCTCCGAAAACAAAACTTTATCTGGATGGTCATGTTCCTGGCCGTAGCCGTTGTTTTCGGCGCCGGATGCGGGAAAAAAACCGACAAGCAGTCTGCCGAACAATCGAAAGCCGCTGAAAAACCTGCCGAAGAGATGCAGGCGCCTTCCACAAAACCCATAACCGAGGAAAGGACTTTTTACGGTTTTGAGAACGACTTGCAGGGTTGGGAGATCCCGGCATGGGCTGAGGGGAAGAACGACTATGTGGCCGAGACCGTGAGCCAATCAAAGGATTTCGCGTCCGAAGGAACAGCCAGTATGAAAGTTATGGCTAATTTCCCCGGCGGGAACTGGACGGCGGCGCTGGTTGAGATACAGCAGTATCTTGACATAAGTTTTTACAGGGCGATAAGAGTAGACGTGTACGTTCCGGCCGACGCACCGGAAGGCCTCAAAGCGAGTTTGATACTGACAGTGGGCAACAACTGGAAATTCGTTGAGATGAACCAGAATATCCCCCTTTCTCCGGGTAAATGGGTGACCATAACCGGCAACATAGAGCCGGGTAGTTACGATTGGAAAAGAGTTGTGCCGGACACCGAGTTCGGACAGGATGTGAGGAAAATTGCTGTCAGGGTAATGTCAAACCGTCAACCTCAGTATAACGGGCCGATCTACATAGATAATATAAGGGTCGGCAAATAATATTTCGGGAATAATATCGGCAGGGTTGTTTTTACTCTTATTTTAAGCTCTTACTAAAGAGTATTACACAGAAGCTCTATAGTTGTTTGAAAAGAATATTAACCGTCGAAAAAAAAGAGCTAACCGGGGTACAAAATGGCTGAAATGCGAAAAATCGTGAAAGCGGCGCTACTTGTGGCTATATTAGCCGCTGTGGTACTAGTATCAAAGTTCTTTATTTTTGGCGTCTTTACGGGATTTAATAAGATACCGCTGGAGTTCCAGAAAGGGATAGCTTATTGCTCATGGGCTGCTGAGGGCTATAGCAATCCTAAGAGTACAGATTCTCTTAAAGCTCTTAAAGCGACCGGGACGGACCATATTGCGATCCTTGTCACATGGTACCAGACGAACTGCTGGTCGGGTGATATACACAGGTTGGAGACCACGCCTTCCGATGAATCTATCATCAGCGCGATAAGGAAAAGCCATGAGCTGGGCCTTAAGGTCATGTTAAAGCCGCATCTTGATATTATAGACCAGTCCGACGGGAGCTGGAGGGGAGAGATCGGATGCGTAAGGGACCCGGACTGGGATAAATGGTTCGAAGAATACACTAAGTTCATCATGCATTATGTGGATATTGCCCGGAAAGAAAAAGTTGAACTTTTCTGTGTAGGCACCGAGCTGTCTACTACGGCCACGATCAAAGGTTATAAATGGATCGATTTGATCAAGCTTATCAGAAAAAAATACTCGGGAGCTTTGACCTTCGGCGCTCATTGGGAAACCTATCAGGACATAAGGTTCTGGAAGGATCTGGATTACATCGGGATAAACGCGTATTTCCCGCTGTCGGAAGAGATGAGGCCGGATAAAGTCAGGCTCAAAGAGGGTTGGGAGAAATGGGTTAAAGAGATGGAAGATTTCCAGGCCAAGATCGGGAAACCCGTTATATTCCCCGAAGTCGGTTGTAACTCCTCTGATGGGGCCGCGATCAGGCCATGGGAACATACCCCGCGTTGGGAAATAAACCTTGGTCTCCAAGCCGATTATTATGATGTTCTGATGGAGATCTTTTCGGAGAAAAAATGGTTTTACGGAGCGTACTGGTGGTTCTGGGGAACGAACCCCGATATGGGAGGGGATCTTAACGCAAATTTCACCCCTCAGAACAAGCCAGCCGAGGATATAATAAAAAAATGGTATGCGAAACAGCTTGTCCGGCCGGTGAAGTTTTGATACCAAAGGGTTTTTGTCAGGGAGGTCGCTATGCGGGGTTTTTTAGACAGGGTTGAAAGGCTTACGGAGAAGGAAAGAAGGAACTTAAGCATCCTCGACACTATACGCCGAAATAACGAGGTTTCCAGGGCGGATATCTCTAAACTCACAGACCTGAACATAGTGACGGTATCGAATTATGTGAGCAAGTATGTTAAAAGCAAACTTGTTTTTGAGACCGGCCTTGATATCTCTTCAGGAGGCCGCAGGCCAGAGCTCTTGAAGCTGAATAACGAATTCCGTTATACCATCGGCATAGATCTCGGGGCGCCCCATCTTATCTCCGACGCCTCTATAATAGGGGTTATCCTCGATGTTACCGGCAAAGTCGTAGCCAAGGAAAAGATAAAAAAAGAAAAAGAATCATTCGAAGCTCTTTCCACCAGAGTGATAGACCTGGTAGACAGGCTGCTCGTGAAGTCAGGCATCGAGACTTCGCTGATACATGGTATAGGCGTCGGGATATGGGGAGTTATAGATCGATACCGCGGGATGGTCAGATATGCCGTGGAAGAGGAGATCATCGTAAGTTATACGGGGCTTCTGGACAGCTTGGAGAACAGGTTCAACCTCCCTACGATCATTGAGCATGACGCTACGCTGGCGGCTTTCGGCGAAAAATGGTCCGGGATCGGAGCAATTTCCAGCGCGGATAATCTGATCTTCATGTGTTCGGATTCCAGCTGCGGGCTGATAATTAACGGGGAATTATATTACGGCGCCAGTAAAAGCGCCGGCGAATTGAACCTCTCGCCCCCGAGGCCTTCGCAGGAGGCGGTGGCTCTAGACCGTTGTTGGACCAGCTATGAGTACGGGTGCTGCATGAGGTCTAGGGGTCTCGACCTTTCGATCGCGGCCAGGGTCCGGAACGCTTTGAAAGAAAAGCCCGAGGACGGCCAGATCATCATGAAAATGGCAGGCAATTCGCCTGAAAATGTCACGTTTGCCATGGCTATAGAGGCATCCGAGGCCGGAGACGAGCTCTCGCGTAAGGTGATTGACGACGCCGGGGATTATCTTGGAACGAAGACAGCCTTTCTTATTAACCTTTTCAACCCCGAGGTAGTTGTTATCGGCAGGGGAATTGAGAAAGCGGGCGACACTTTCTTTTCGGCTGTCAGGAAATCTGTGCGGCGATGGGGTTATGAGGAGTCGGTCAAGATAGTCAAGATACTTCCGGCAAGCCTTTCCGAGGATTCCGTGGCGGTCGGGGCGGCGGCACTTGTTACCCAGGATTTCTTCGCGAAGGTCTAGTCTTTGGCGCTGTAATATCCCATTTTTCAAGAAGAGGCTGAATAATGTATTTAAGGCGTTGTATCCCTTTAGCGGCCCTGTTCATCTCTGTTCTATTCCTCTCTTCTTGCGGGAGTGGTCCAAAAACGCCTAAAAAAGCGATAACCATCTGGCTGGTGGGTTCGGAGGCCCAGGCCCGCACGATAAACGGCCTCAGCCGCGCCTTTACCGAGAGCACGGGATATACGGTCGATTGCCAAGCGATCTCCTGGGGCAACGCCCACAGCAAATATCTCACCTCCATAGCCGGGGAAGTTACCCCCGATATCGGGACAATGGGTTTGACCTGGGGGATGGAATTCGGCGAGCTCGGGGCTATGCTGGACCTCAGGGAAAGATTTCCCGAAGACGTGGCTGTTCTTGAAAATAAAAATTTCCCCGGACTCGTGGAATCGACCAGGATAGGGACAAAGGTGTACGGGGTGCCTTTTGACCTTTCCGAACATATAATGTTCTATCGTAAGGATATGATCCCGGAGCCCCCCGATTCATGGGAGTCGCTCATGGCCGTACTTAAGGACCTTAAATCCCGGGGAAAAGGCATGGTAATTGACCTGGGTTCTCTGGATTGGATAGGTTTTTCACCGTTCTTATGGCAGGCAGGCGGCGATTATTTTTCTAAAGGTTATGATTCGATAACGCTTAATTCGTCCGAGGGGGCAAAGGCGCTCGGATTTTTCGGATCGCTTTACTCCGAAGGCGTGCCGAAAACTCAGGTGCCTATCGAGCAGGGTATGCGTACCGGCGATTATCCTTTGGCGATATCCGGGAACTGGAAGATAACAAGTATGACGCTCTCGGCGCCGGAGATATCCGGAAAATGGGGGATAGCTATGCTCCCCAAAGGCCCTTCAGGGAAAAGAACGGCTTTTGTCGGCGGCCGGATCATGGGAATATTCAAAAGATCGATGAACGCTCCCGTAGCGTGGGAATTCATTAAATTTCTTTCCAGCCCCGATATCCAGAAAAAACTATATCAGGCTTCCATTGAGACGGAAGATTCGTATCTTCCGCCGAACATGGACACCTGGCGCGACCTCCCCATGGACGACAATTTCAAGAACGTGCTCGAGATGCAGGCGAAGGAATCCAAAGGCCCTCCACCTGTCTTGGGGTGGGATTCCATGACGAGATTCGTCAATCACGCGATACAGCGCGTCATTCTTCAGAAAGCTGACCCTGCCGCTGAACTTGACAAGGCGGTTAAAGGGATGAGGGAAGAGTTCAAAACGGTATAATTGACCACAAATAACCAAGGAAAGGAGTGAATGAACAATGGCGAACGAAACGGTGTTTAAAAGGTACAAGGGTAATCCCATTATCACGGCCGCGGCCGTACCCCGGGCTAACAGCATCCATAACAGCGCTGTCGTGGAATTCGGCGACGGATACGCGGGCATATTCCGCGTGGACGAGATCGATTTTAATTTCACCATGCATGTCGGGTTCTCCAAGGACGGGATAAAATGGGCTATCAACCCCGATGTCATCAAAATGAAGTGCGACGACCCGGACATCATGACAGATGCGAGGACATATGATCCGCGTCTCACAAAGATAGAGGACACCTATTACTTCACCTGGTGCATCGATTCGAAACAGGGGCCATGTATAGGCATGGCCACGACCAGGGATTTTAAGACTTTCCACCAAAAAGAGAACCTGACGATCCCGGCGAACCGTAACTGCGTCATATTCCCGAGGAAAATAAACGGGAAATACGCCATGTACAGCCGGCCGAGCGACAGGGGGCATACCCCTTTCGGGGACATGTTCTATTCCGAGAGCCCTGATATGACACACTGGGGCTGTCACAGGTTCGTATTCGGCACAAGAACGAGCAGCTGGCAGTCGACTAAAATAGGTCCCGGCCCGGCTCCTGTAGAGATAAAAGAGGGCTGGCTCCTCATATACCACGGCGTTTGGACCAGCTGTAACGGATATCTTTATTACGCGGGAGGCGCAATTCTGGATAAAGAGAAGCCCTGGAAGGTTCTTTACCGCACAAAAGACTATTTGTTGGCGCCGACGGAGATATACGAGCGCGTGGGCGACGTTCCGAACGTTGTTTTCGCGAGTTCCGCGATCGTCAAGAACGGAAAGATGAGATTATATTACGGCTGTGCCGATACCTGCATTTCCATAGCCGACGCGGATATGGGAGAGCTCGTTAAATTCATAAAGAAGAACAGCTTTAAAGATTGATACATTCGGCGGCGCTAAATCCCGGCGTTGACGCCTGGGTTACATGTAAGCCGCCTCAGTATGAAACCTTACCTGAACCCCCGGGCTTTAGTCCGGGGAGTGTGTATGGTTTCATAAAAATGCGGTCGCGGAAATAAAAAAAGCGGGATGGAATATCCCGCTTTTTTTATTGGTATCTCCGGTGAAATTAATATTGGCCGGCGAGTTTCAAAACGACTTCCTGATCCTGATTTACGTTCCTGCCCCAGAACCAGTAGCCGTATTGTACCGAAAGTTCAAGGCCTTTTCCTTTGCGAAGGATGCTGGTATTTGCGCCCTGCTTGCCGGGTTGAGTCTTTTTACCCGAAAAGATATCCCATAGGTCCAGGATGTCAAATGTGGGGCCTACGCGCCAAATGGCGTATTCTTTTTTGGTCCTTCTTTTGCTATCCTGTATCAGCCAGAAACCGTCCACCTCGGTTCTCAGGATAAGCCATGAGAGAGGCCAGAACCCGCCTTCGACGAAGAACGGGACGTCGCTGCCGGAGTTCCTGTCCTTGAATCTGATACCGGACTCTGCTCCGAGGTAATATGGAATGGCGGCTTCCCATTTTTTGCCTGCGAGGAGGCGGAGGTCCAGCATATTGACCCTGTCTCCGAGTTCAGGGGCTTCCGCCACATCTTGCAGAGAAAGATCCTGATAATCGGTGTATACCTCAAATTTAGCCTGGGCGCTCAGCACCATAGGGTTGTCCAGTATCCTTATTCGTCCTCCGAAATCGACTTGCGTGAGTGCGTGGTTCTTTACGGAGTAGGGGCCCCAGTTTATGGGCCGCGCGAGCTCCTTGTACCAGGCTTCTTTGTATTCGAGACCGCCAAGGGCCGTGAACCAGTCGGTAACGCCGTATTCCATTTTTGGGAGCATTCCCCAGCCCCAGCTTCTGGCGTCGTTATTCATGCGGCCAAGGTTCTTGGTATTATTGAAGGTCTTTTTCGCCCAGTTATACTTAATAGTGTACTCGGTCCATAGGTTCTCTTTTGGAAGCGTCCACGCTCCGGCGAAGGCGAGTTCGGGAAGCAACATAAGCGAGATAAAAACAGTTATCAGTTTTCTCATTATCCCCCCTCTAGTAGGATTTGCTAAGAGTATAGTCCATATGACAGCCTTATGTCAAGCAAATGAGTCTATCGCGGGCAACCTAGCCCGGTCGCCTATTTCAGCATATGGTCATCTCCGGACTGGTTCGTATTGTTGTTGCCTATAGAACATTTAGGATATGAAGAAATGCTGCCCGGCTCATACGCGCCGCTTCTGGGACAAATAGGCACAGAGGGCAAATACCCCGGAATAAGGTCCTGCCACGAAGGCGTCACGTAATCGCCGGCCGTGTTATCCCTCGCCCATGACAGTTTCGAGGCCTCGATCTGTTTCAGATTGTTGACGCAAACATTTGCCTGGGCCGTATTCCTAGCCATAATAAAATTGGGGATGGCTATAGCCGCCAGAAGCCCCAGCACCGGCAACGCGCATAAAAGAATAATAGCTGCTGTAACTCCACTGGACATCTTGCTAGGCCTGTTCTTGTAGGGCTGAGGTTCGGGGTTTTGGGTAAGGCTGTTCTTAAGTATTCCGGTCAGGTATGAAAGCACCCCGAAATTGAGGACAAGCGCAATGGCGCCGTCAATTATTCTGCCGAAAAATGTGGATGTCAAAAGAATGAGTCCGACTGCCCAAGGCTGTAATGTTTTCACTACGCTTCTGGATCTTATGAAGCCGATAAGTTCGGCCGGCCATTTGAAGGCCCAATAAAGGTTATAGAACGGTAAGAAACCGTAACCGACAGCCCTCGCGGGTGAGATAGGATAACAGTTGTCGGCCATGACAAGGGCGGCTTTATGCAGTTTGTGAAGGCAAACACACCAGTATACAAGACCGACGAGCCCGATAAGGATCTCCCATCCCGGTGTCCGCCTATGCCCGGCCATCAGTTCCGCTATTTCGACGGTAAGGAACAGGGCAGCCAGTAGATATCCCGGATATAAGGCCGGGAATTTTATAGAGTCAGGCGCGATAGGCGGTTTCTTTTCCCTCGCAAGGAATTCGCCGCAATATCTGCATTTCAGGGCATCGTCCTGGATCTCTTCGGAACAGTAGGGGCATCGTTTCATTGAAGGTCTCCTCCTCTTGGAAGTTATGCCACCAAATATATCATAACTATCCGAACCAGGCAATGATACATGATATAAATGATAGTGTAACAATTTATGCTGACTTTTAAAGAGTTCCTTGCTTCTCGTCGCGATGGCGTGAAGAAGATGGGAACCTTCTACCGGCACTTTGCAAACTTCTAGTTCGGCTTGTGGTCTTCATTGTAATAGTTGCAAGGTCCACCGACAAGGCTACTTTGGATGTTGGGACGGCAAAGTGCCGTACGAAGAACTCCATCTCCTTCACGCCTTCACCCCTCGCGCAATAACCTGAAAATTAAGGGGCTGATCCATGACGGGTACGGGTCAAGGTGTGGATATCCTCTTTAAGCAAAGGGGCCCCTTGGGGAATTTAGCCTTTAACATGCCGTTTTTATGGCAACCTCCTTGCTTGCGGCTCGCCCTCCGAAGCCGGAGGCGGAGGAGGGTGAATGCGCAAGGTCTAAAAACGGCATGTTAAAGGCGTTGTTAAATTCCCCGGGGAAGGCTTGAAGAGGATGTCCACACCTCGCCACTAGCATGATGAAAGTCAGCATAAATTGTTACATTATCGATATAAATGACCCGCTTGACTCGGGTATCGTAATACGATATCATTACATGCTAAGTAAGTTATCGGAAAGGAACAAAATGATAAAAGCCAGCGTATCTTTCGTGTTGCCCATGTTCAACGAAGAGGACAATATCTCGTCCTCGATCTCGAGCATAAAGAAAGTCGCTTCCGAATTGACACGGGATTTCGAGATAGTCGTTGTTGACGACGCCTCGACGGACAGTTCCGCGCGGATAGTTTCCGGCATAGCCTCGAATGACCCGTCCGTAAAGCTTTTTGTGCTAGCCAGGAACACCAAGTTCGGCGGGGCTTTCGCGAGAGGTTTTAAGGAAGCCCGTAAGGATACGGTCATGTACATGGATTCCGACATGCCCGTGAGCCTGGAGGACATTAAAGGGGCGTACGCATATAGCGGCGAATTCGACATAGTAACTGGCATAAGCAAGGTGAAAAAAGGCGATACCCTGACACGCAAGCTCATCTCAGGTTTTTACAACCTGCTGGTCAGGACGCTTTTCGGGCTCACTATCAGGGATATCAATTCAGGCTTCAAGATAGTGAAAAGGGATATTGTAAAAGATCTCGAGTTCATATCCCTTAGCCCATTCGCGGACGTCGAGATATTCCTCCAGGCGAAGAGGAAGAACGCTTCGATAAAACAATACCCCCTTATTTTCAGGACACGTACGGGCGGGAAGTCATACATTGCCCGATTTCCGGTCATTTTAGCCACTTTCAGGGATATGTTCAAAGTGTGGTTCCGTGAGATAACCCGTTAGTTTTCGGTTGTAGGTTGCCCGCCCGCCGAAGCTATGTAAGCATTTGTTATAAAAGCGAAGGCGGACCGGTTTAGGTGGTATAGACGATGGCCAGGCTTATTATTAACGCGGATGATCTCGGGTATTCAGTCGAGATAAATGATGCCGTAAAAAAGTGTTTTTCCCTCAAAAAGATATCGGGCGCGAGTCTGATGCCGACGGGTGGGGCTTTTTTAGAGGCTGTCGCCATGTTGAAAAGTCTGGGCATAAAGGAGATAGGCGTCCACTTGGCGATTACCGGCGGTTTAAACCCGAGCTGTCCCGAAAGGGGAGCGGTATCGTCGGTCCTGGATAAGAACGGGGCGTTCCTCTCGGGGTATCTGTGTTTCGCGTGGAAGTACCTTTCTGGTTTCTCCGACAAGCGTCATGTCTACAACGAGTTTAAAGCGCAGATCGACAGGGTTAAAGCCCAGGGGTTCTCGATAACTCACATCGACAGCCATGAGCACGTGCACATGCTTCCGGGCATATTTAAGATCGGCCTCCGGCTCGCTAAAGAATATAATATTCCTTACGTCAGGTTCCCTTATGAGCCTTCGTTCGTGATCTTCAAGAATTTCGGGGTGAAGGATATTTTAAGACATACGGTCTTGAAGATCTCGTGTTTATTGGGGTTGGGGGTATTAAAGGAAAGCGGGCTCGGGAGCCATGCGGGTTTTTTGGGGCATTTTCATTCGGGGAGGATAGACAGGGGGGTGTTCGAATTCCTTCTGGGTGGCGTTAAGGACGGTGTTTACGAAATAGCGTTTCATCCGGCGGTGGTTTCGGATGGGTTCATTGCAAAATATCCTCAGTACGCAAACTCCGGGATCGAGCTTTCGGTTTTGGAAGGGTTGGATCAGAGCGTGCTCATAGAGAAAGGTGTGAAAGTTGTATCGCATCGAGACGTTCCGAATTGAAAGCGAAAGGGGTGGCGAGATATTATTGCGGCACTCGCGCTGCTCGTGCGCATGAAGGCGGGGTGGAAACGGGTGATGAGAGGGACTTGGCGCCTCCGGGCTCTTGTTATTTTAGCAGCCCTCGCTAGCGCTCGTGCTGCAAAAGATTGTCGCCCTGCGGTCGGCCACCCGACATTTCGGTTGTAAGTCGCATCCTGCGGATGCGACCTGGATTAGAGGCTCAATGTCTCCCTTCAAGTCCCTTGTGGTTTTTCAAATGGTGTTAAGCTTTTGTGAGGGGGATGGTTGTTGTTGGGTTTTGTTTGGTGCGGGTGAAGGGACTTGAACCCCCAGGAAGTTGCCTTCATATGGACCTGAACCATACGCGTCTGCCAATTCCGCCACACCCGCACTAAACCTTGAAAAGAGCCGAGAAATTATTGATGCAATGATGAACGCATTGAATTATACTATAGAAAGTAATTTACGTCAATTAATAGGCGGGTCAGAGTAAAAGCCCCGAAAATTAAGGAAATCTGGTATAATATGGTTGAGAGATCCCCGGAAATAAGCAATAAGCAGGTCTACAGGGACTACGAGATAGAGAAGAAGTACGAAGCGGGGATCGTGCTCTTTGGTAACGAGATAAAGTCCTTAAGGGCCGGCGAAGTGAGCCTGAAAGGCAGTTTCGTGAAGGTCGACGGGGAAGAGCTTTTCGTGCAGAACATGCACATAACCCCTTACGATTTCACAAGGGAAGAGCAGGATCCTTTAAGGCTAAAAAAACTGCTGTTACATAGATCTGAAATACGGCAGATCAGGGTAAAGCTTAACGAAAGAGGTTACGCGCTTCTCCCTTTAAAGATATTTTTCCACCGCGGCTACGCCAAAGTGGAGCTCGGCCTCGGGAAAGGAAAGAAGTTCTACGACAAGCGCGCGGATATAAAGAAGAAAGAGGTAAATCGGGATATAGCGCGTGAAATTGGACGTAGAAGATAATTGTTCATTGAGAATAGAGAGTTTGAGCAAGAGAGCGTTTGAACAATAGAGCAATAGAACAATAGAACGCAATTGAACATATGGGGTTTGTTCTAATGCTCTATTGTTCTATTGCTCTAAAATTTTTGCCATGCAAAAATTTTGGGGGTGACAGGAATCGACATGTTCTTCTAGCGGAGGGGCAGCATGCAGAGGTTGTCGGGAGGCCTCTTAAAACACCTGGCACAACGTAAAATGTCGACTACAATCCAGTAGCAGACGCCGAAGCGATCCTTGCTTCGGATACACTAGCTTCCAATTTCATGGAAGCGGGTTTATTAGAGTGCGCCCTAGTGCGCTAATAGACTTACCAGAAATAGGGATGATCGGGGAAGGCTCCTTCCGGGCCCCGGTCTAAGCGCGTAGAAGGATGCTCGAGGGTGCGACCCGCGCGACGGCCGCCCCGAGAAAAGACCAAAGCCGCGATAAGCATGTAGATACTCCTTTGTTAAGGCTCATGGACCCGGGTTCGAATCCCGGCACCTCCACCACTTTTTTACACGAAGCGCAAGTCGTTGCATTATAATGGTTTGCGCTTTTTGTTTTTATGCCAACTTTCGATGGTGCCCAAATGGGGCCTATATAACGTACATTGCTGGACTGTATTCTGTATATATTCTTGTCTGAAAAGTGGTGGAGATGCAGAAAGGATAACCAACTGACGCCCTATTACTTGTGTTCTTTTTGAAGGATGCATTGTAGACGAAGAAAATATTTACAAAATAAGATAATATGGTATACTCTGTTTTGTGGGTTATACCATATTAAGGAGATAGGATGGAATATTTGGATAAAGAAGTGATAAAGCGTATCGACTTAAAACTGGACGAACTTAATCGGCTTAGACCACTTCCGCCGTCCGCTGTTAAAAAGCTCCGCGAGCAGTTTGAGATCGAGATGACGTATAACTCCAATGCGATAGAGGGGAACAGCCTGACATTAAAGGAAACATATCTGGTTATCAGCGAAGGAATAACGGTAAAGAATAAGTCTTTGAAGGATCATCTGGAAGCAAAAGATCACTATGAGGCGCTGGAATTTATAATGGAGCTTGTGGAGCACAAAAAGCCGCAAACAGTTTCGGAGCAGCTTATTAAAACTCTTCACCAGATAGTAGTAAGAGATATTGAAAAAGAATGGGCCGGGAGATATAGAAATAGCAACGTAATGATAACCGGTGCCAGGCACAGACCCCCGGAGGCTATTAGTGTTCCTTCGGCCATGGCAGGACTCATACAGTGGTTTAGGGATAATGAGGGTAAACTGCATACGATCGAATTGGCGGCTATTGCTCATCATAAGTTTGTTAATATTCACCCCTTCTTTGACGGCAATGGCAGGGTTAGCCGGCTCCTTATGAATGTGATACTTTTGCGTGAAGGATATCCGCTATCGGTAGTTTTAAAAAACGACAGGAAAAAGTATTACGATACTCTTTCAAAAGCAGATGAAGGCGATTATACTCCTTTTGTTAGAATGATGGCTAGTAGCGTTGAGAGGTCTCTGGATATTTATCTCAAAGTTCTCAGGCCTGGAACTAAGGGCGACGAGAAGTATTTGGGCCTCTCGGAAATAAGCCCAAAAACACCATACTCGACAAAATATCTCAATTTGCTGGTTAGGCAGGGTAAATTGGAAGCGCACAAAGAAGGGAGGAATTGGCTGGCGAGCGTTGAAGCAGTTGAGAGATATATCAAGAATAGAAAACGTAAAAGGGTGCGCTGACATCTTTCCATTTGAAAAATCAGCCATAATACATATGAAGCAAATATTATTTTATTTATGTTTTTCCCTGATGTGTACATTAGTAAACGCCCAGGAAGCCGATAAGGAGTTTTTCAAGGACTACGATGCCGCGTTCGTAATGTATGACCGGTCTTCTGGGCGGTTTATTAATCCCAATCCATCGCGTAGTGCCGAGCGATTAACCCCGTGTTCTACTTTTAAGATTTACAACACACTTATTGGCTTGGAACTTGGTTTGATCCAAGGGGCTGATAGCCCTTGGTATAAATGGGACGGAATTCATCGTGATATAGACGGGTGGAATCGGGATTTGACCCTTCGTGAAGCGTTCCGTGTATCGGCCGTGCCCGCGTATCAGATCTTGGCGCGTGAGATCGGTGCTGGACGGATGAAAAAATATATTGAACAGATCAACTATGGAACCAATGATATTTCGGCCGGGATTGATACTTTCTGGCTCTATCGACAGGGTAACGCTTCGATTATGATCAGCGCAGATGAACAAGTTGCGCTCCTCAATAAACTTTTTGATGGGAAGCTGCCGTTCTCCGAAAAGAATATCGCGACACTTAAAGATGTTATGACAGCGGTTAAAACTGAAAAGGGAACGCTTTATGGTAAGACCGGGTCAGGGATGAACAGAAATGGGAAATGGGATTTGGGATGGTTCGTTGGTTTCCTTGAACACGGCGGCGCGACGTATGTGTTTGCCTGCAATATAACCGGAGGAGAAGATCCTTCAGGGAAGACCGCTCGGGCGATCGTAGAAGATGTTATAAGATCTCAAGGGCTACTTTAGACCGAGTTTGATTTTGGTCTAGCCTGCACAATTTACAACGGTGCCCAAACGGTGCCCATTTTACATCAAACAATCTGCATACAAACGTCACAATATGTAACAATCCGCACTACTTAAACCCCGATCAAAACTGGGGTTATATGCTGAAAGCCTTATAAACGCTGGACTTGTGGAAATGTGCTTAGTAGTCTCCCGGCACCTCCACCATAATTTAGATGAAGCGCAAGTTGTTGATTTATAACGGTTTGCGCTTTATTGTTTTAAGCCGACTTTCGTTGGTGCCCAAATAGGGCCTAACAGCATTAATTTTTTTAACATGCATCTGGCATAGGGTCCTTACGTGACCCGGTGGAGATGTAGATGATCCAAAACAATGTGAGAATTGGGATAGATTTTTAAGGTGCCAATTTGGCACCTTAATTTGGTATGTCAAAAGATGTCAGGGTAAACATGAGGTCACATTTTGCGACATCATGTTGAGGTATCGAGCATATAAGAAATTATAGCGGTAGCAATAAATAAAACACTACCGGGCTTGACTATTGTACCAAATATGGTACACTTATAGCAGATGAATGTACAACATCCTTTAAACGTTTTCTTTTATCGAACGGATACCGGTAATGAGCCTGTTAGAGATTGGCTAAAAGGTTTATCCAAAAGTGAGATGAAACGGATAGGTGTGGACATTAAAACGGTTCAATACGGTTGGCCGATCGGCATGCCCGTAGTTCGGAATTTGACTCGAGGGTTATGGGAAGTTAGAAGTAACTTAGGGAATAAAATATCGAGAGTTCTTTTTACGTTGTATGGAAACAATATCATTCTTCTTCACGGTTTCATAAAAAAGACCGCATCAACTCCGAAGGATGATTTAGATTTAGCTTTTAAAAGGATGAAGCAGATAAAGGGGTGACCATATGAAGAAAGCCAATCATAAACATGTAGGATCCAATTTTGATGATTTCCTCAAGGATGAAGGCATATTGGAAGAAGCACAAGCTGCAGCCGCGAAAAAGGTCGTTGCTTTTCAAATATTGAAGATCATGAAAGAAAGACGTATTTCCAAGTCGGGGATGACCAGAAGGATGCATATGAAAAGCCGTACGCAATTAGACAGGCTTCTCGATCCTGCAAATAGTTCTGTCACCCTTTTGACGCTGGAGAAAGTGGCTAACGCTTTGGGCAAGCGCTTGGAGGTCCAATTGGTCTAGAGTTTTGAGTGGTGCCCAAACGGTGCCCCCGCCTTCGCTTTCATTTAAAGGACTCACATAGCTTCGGCGGGCAGGCATTTTAAATCAAACAATATGCATACAAACGTGACAATATGTAACAATCCGCACTACTTAAACCCCGATCAAATTTTGGGTTATATCCCGAAAGCCCTATAAATGCTGGATTTGCTAAAAATGTGCTTAGGAGTTTGCCGGCACCTCCGCCAACCTTCGCCACATATAAAAAAAGCTTATGGCTACGGTTGGCATCGTCCGCCTACGGCGGACTCGCCAGTTACTTTTATATTCAGGGAAGCGAAGGTTGTCCTCCGTAGCCGAATAATATAAGTTGATTTGGCGAAGGAGGGCTTTGTCACACGAATCGCAAGTGGTTGGATATAATGACTTGCGATTCTTGTTTTTCAGCCAATTGTTTATTGTGCCCAAACTGTGCCCAATTTGGGGTAGTCGAGATGCAAGCATTCACAACAGCGAAGGAACATTAAAATGTTAATATGTAAAAATTCAGTAAAACAACCTTGACTAAGTGTAGCTTATAAGCTACACTTGTATCGTATGGCGGAAAAGACGATCATAGTTTATAGGACTCATGATAACAAGGAACCTTTTGCGACGTGGTTGTTTTCTTTGCGTGACAAGATAGTCAGGCAGCGCATTGAAACACGGGTAGATAGGATGAGACAGGGCAACTACGGGGACCATAAACGTATTTCCGGTATTATAGAATTGCGTTTGGATTTTGGAAAGGGTTACAGGCTTTACTGTGGTGAGGACGGAGAGGTTCTGGTGGTGTTGCTTGTCGGAGGGGATAAAAGTACTCAAGAGCGCGACATAAAGAAAGCGTTGAGTTATTGGAGGGATTACAATGGCGAAAAGAAAATTTAGAACGTTTGATGAAGTGCAGCTGGAACGGTATAAGAAACATCCGAAAGAGCTAAAAAGTTATCTTCAGGTAGCGCTGGCCGAATATCAAAAAGACGGAGACGAAAAAGCGTTTCTCGCGGCGCTTTCTGTCGCGGCAAGGGTGCATGGCGGTTTCAGCAAATTATCCAGGGCAACGGGGCTTAACCGTGAAAACTTATACCGGGCGCTTTCTCGCAATGCGGACCCACGTCTCTCAACCATCATACAGGTGCTGAATACATTGAAATATTCGCTCAAGATCGCGTAGGCAAAAAGGCGGTGCCCAAATGGTGCCCATCCAAAGCGACAATGTTGTAAGCTCTTGTATAATCTTGAATAACGCGTATAAGATCTAAAGCAAAGCGGCAATAGAAGTTATCGTAAAAATCTGTTAATAGTGCAGAATTTTTGACGAGAGGGGAAGCAAAAATTTCTGCAGGTATACCTGCAGGAACATTACGATAAGTAGCTGTTTAGTCTAATTAGTAGTGATACAGCAGGTGGGGGCAGGTCAAGCCAAGGAATATTTGCATGAACCCGCGCCAAAACATGATCATCGCTAACGGGAAGATCATTACTCCCGAGGTTGTTTTTTGCCGGCTCAATCCACGCACTCGCAAATACGATATCAAATTTAAAGCGGGTAAGGTTTATTCGTATGGTTGTAATTCTGTAACCTGGCTGAAAAATCCTAAAGTATTGAACCCCTCCAATTTGTTGATCAAACACAACAAAAAAGAACTATTCAGGATATCTGCTATTTATGTTTTCGGCGATAAGCCTTCTCAATACTGGCATATTTGTTTTGACGATGGCAGTGAGCGGTATTATGAGGCAAGTGCGTTGGAGGTCACTACTTCTGCCCTGAATGACGAAGCTGCAAAAAATGTATTTGAGTATTTGAAGCGGACTGCTGCTTTTGTCGGCCCCTGCGCGGAGGATGGGACAAGGCTTCTTTTTAAACAGTACGAGAAAATAAACTTTGTAAATGAAGGCGATGTGCTTTCGTGTTATTTGAATCCTGGAAAGCTCCGGGCAAGCCAGTTGGGTGCAGCTAGTCCCGTTTTCCCATTCGGCTGCAACGCAAGCCAGGAGTCGGCGGTAAAAAACGCACTTGAGAATCAGCTAAGTGTAATAGAGGGGCCGCCCGGTACCGGAAAAACACAGACAATCCTTAATATTATCGCTAATCTTCTTATCGCAGGGAAAACCGTGCAGGTTGTTTCCAATAACAATTCTGCGACATTAAATGTTTTTGATAAATTGTCCGAAGATGGTTTTGGTTTTCTTGTGGCCCCGTTGGGGAATTCAGAGAACAAAGCAAATTTTATTCACGCCCAGACGGGGAGTTATCCCCTCGCAATTCAATCCTGGGCTTCGGACATATCATGTGAAAAAGTACTTCTCCAGGATATTCGCAAGCACTCTGAAGAACTGGGGGAGATTTTTAAAAAACAAGAGAGGCTTGCCAGTATCAGAAAGGATTTGCAGGAACTGGACATAGAGCTGAAATATTTTGAAGAGTATTTAAACGAAAACATTAGTGCTTCCTGTAACACCAAGATCCGCAGAACATTAAAGAGCGATAGGATCCTGCAGCTGTGGGGGGAATGTCAGGGGTTTTCTGAATCAAAAAAACGTCCATCATTCCTGTTTAGATGTAAATGCCGCTTTGTATATGGCATATCAGAGTGGCGTTTTTACAAGAAGGACATTAATGAGGTCGTGGCACTTATGCAGGCGCTGTTTTATCGCGCACGGCGAAGGGAATTAACCGAAGAGATCTGCGGCATCGAAAAGAGCCTCGCTGCTTGCAGCCGTGATAAAAAGGCTGAAGACCTGCGCGACAAGTCGATGCGTTATTTGAAGGTGAAAATGCATATGCGGTACGGTCAGAAGGCGGATCGAAGAGTCTTTACCGAAGAAGATCTGTGGCGAAATCCGAGGGTAGTCCAGAAGGAATATCCGATTGCTCTGAGTACCACGTTTGCGGCTCGCAGCAGTCTATGCGGAAAAGCCTATTTCGATTATGTTATTGTTGACGAAGCTTCACAGGTCGACGTCACGACCGGTACCTTGGCTTTGTCGTGCGCGCAAAATGCTGTTGTTGTCGGAGATACAAAACAGCTCCCTAACGTGGTAGCCGGTGATGACAAAAAAAACTTGCAGGATATATTTAATTCGTATGCTATCAGTCCGAATTATAATTTCGCCGAAAAGAGTTTTTTGCGGTCGGTATGCGATGTTGTGCCGGACGTGCCGAAAAAACTGTTGCGTGAGCATTACCGATGCCACCCCAAAATTATTAATTTCTGTAATCAGAAATTTTATGACAGGCAGCTGGTAGTCATGTCTCAGGATAGCGGCCAAAAGGATGCTATTTCGGTTATTAAATCGGTTGCTGGTGATCACGGGCGGGACCGCATGAATCAACGGCAGATCGACGTAGTAATGAAGGAAATACTGCCGACCATTCCTTACCCCGACGAAGAGATCGGCATTATTGCTCCGTATAATAACCAGGTTGATGCGATCCGCGCAGCCCTTAGCGATAGGAAAATAGAGGTTGCTACTGTACATAAATTTCAAGGACGCGAAAAAGACGCTATTATTATTACCACTGTTGATGACGAGGTGACCGAATTTTCGGATGACCCGTATTTGTTGAATGTGGCAGTTTCTCGTGCCAGGCAAAGTTTATACCTTGTTGTTTCAGGGAACGGACAGCCGAAAGACAGTAATATCGGCGATTTGATCGACTACGTCGAATATAACAATTTTAAAGTTGTGAAAAGCTCAATATATTCCGTTTTCGACTTTCTCTACAGGCATTATACGGAAAGCCGTATAAGATACCTGAGAAGGTATAGACATGTTTCTGAGTATGATTCCGAAAATCTAATGTATGCGCTCATAATCAATGTGTTGCAGGCGAACGGTTATTCGGCGTTGGGTGTGGTGTGTCACCAGCCATTGAATATGCTGATCCGTGATTTCAGGCTGCTGACCGACGAGGAATGCCATTATGCGATGAACAGTTCTACTCACTTGGATTTTTTGATTTATAATCGCATCAGCAAAAAACCGGTTATTGCGGTCGAAGTCGACGGTTTTCACTACCATAAGAAGGGGACGGATCAGCAGGTGCGTGATATAAAGAAAGACCATATCCTTGAGCTTTATGGAATACCGCTTCTACGTTTTACGACAAATGGAAGCGGAGAAAAAGAGAAGCTTACCGCTAAACTGAAAGAAGTGTATTATTCAAAGGAGCAGGCCGGAGTCGCCCTATCTTCGCGTATATCTTAGTACACCTGTCCCTGAATTTGCAGAGTGAGGGCAAGTGGGATCAGACCTTGGAATAAGAAATAACGAGTAAAATCGAAATGGTGCCCAAACGGTGCCCCCGCCTTCGCTTTCATTTAAAGGACTCACATAGCTTCGGCGGGCAGGCATTTTAAATCAAACAATATGCATACAAACGTCACAATATGTAACAATCCGCACTACTTAAACCCCGATCAAAATTAGGGATATTTTGAAATCATTATAAATGCAGGACTTGCGGAAATGTGCTTAGTAGTCTCCCGGCACCTCCACCATATTTTTATAAGAAGCGCAAGTCTTTGAGTTATAACTGGTTGCGATTTGTTGTTTTATGCTAACTTTTCTTGTGCACAAACGGTGCCAAGTTTATGATATTTTTGGAATTATTATCTTTCTATGATTCCGGAATGTAGTGTTGGAGAGGAATTTTTGTGAATAGAGCTATTGTCGGGCCTTCGGCATCGCTCGGGATCCAGGCTTTCGGTTCAGCAAGGAGATTAAGCCAAGTTGAAAATGTCATGTTATACCAAGGTGCAATTGACATCATTCGGAATGTATCCAATAATCAACCCATCGAGATATAGTCGTTCTGGAATATGCCTGATCGCAATTAACTTTATGTTGCGGAGATCGGCTGAACCAATGTAAAAAGGAAAAGAGATGAAAATCTTGTTAAGTGTCGCCATTGGTGCTGTTATCGGTTTTGTTATAGGATATTTTGGGAAATGCGCGTCCGGAACATGCCCATTAACAAGCAATCCGATTATCAGTACGATAATAGGCGCTTTGCTGGGGCTTGTAATAAGTATGATGCCTAAAAGTTAAGGGGCACCCGATAACAAGAGTAGAATGTATGTGTAAGAAAATGATGTTGATGTTTTTGGCCTATATGTTTTGCATATCGCCGTTAGTGAGCGTTGCGGAAGATGCTGCCATTCGTATCCCGTTAATAGGGGAAGACGCCCCGGCTTTTCAGGCCGAGACCACTCAGGGGCCGATCAATTTCCCCGGGGATTATAAGGGCAAATGGGTTATCCTTTTCAGCCATCCGGCTGATTTCACTCCGGTGTGTACTACAGAGTTCATGACATTTGCCACGATGGCCCCGGAACTCAAAGCGCTTAATTGCGAGCTTGTTGGCCTCTCGATTGATTCAACCTATAGCCATATAGCATGGTTAAGGACCATTAAGGAAAAGATCAAGTTTAAAAATATGGAGAACGTTGAAGTTAATTTTCCGCTTATCGCTGATGTCAGAATGGATGTGGCAAAAAAATACGGGATGCTCCAGGAGTCCGCAAGCAACACAAAAGCGGTGAGAGCAGTATTCTTTATTGATCCAAATGCCAAGATCCGAGCGTTAATTTATTATCCGCTTTCAAATGGAAGGAATTTTCAGGAGATAAAAAGGCTTCTAATAGCCATGCAGACCTCAGACGCGAATCAAATCGCTACCCCGGCGGATTGGCAGCCTGGGGACGACGTGATAATTCCGCCGCCAGGCTCCTGTGGAGCAGCGAAGGATAGAGTTGAGAAATCCGGGACGGATTACTACTGCCTTGATTGGTTCATTTGCTTTAAAAAGCTGCCGATTGATAAAATCGGTATTTCTGGATTAGATAAATAAAGCGGTTTCGGTGGTAGGCTGCGCTAGCGCGGGGATACAGTAAGAGCATGAGTTTATTATGAATGAGCAAGAGAAAAATGTTCCACAAAATATAACTCAAAAAAAAATGAGGCAAAATGAAGGTTGAAAAACCAGGAGAGAAGTATAGCTGCGGTATTTGCGGTAACGAGGTTACCGTAACAAAAGCGGGTGGCGGGGAGCTTGTTTGCTGCGGAAAACCGATGGATAAAGTATCCGAGTGATCGGTTCCGGGTCTGTACAATTCGCAACGGCACCCATCTACAAGATATCAAGACGGTAGATTCTAACTTCTAGTGCAACACCTCTTGAAACTTTTCATGAGGCGTATACCAGCCAAGAGTTTTGCGAGGCCGGTCGTTTATAGCTATCAAGACGCTTTATCTATCCCATATATTTACATTATCTTCCAAATCAAATCCGGGTAAAAAATTAAAACATAAAGGATGATTTCGGGGCTGTTCATTTCCGGTGCTAAAACTGCGCCTGAGAATATTAGATTCCCGTCGACATTTGAGGTCTATTCCCCCTTGTAAAATTTGAGAAACCTGGGCGAGTATATGTTTTATGGATCATGAAAACATTCTTACAGCAACTTGCAGCGGGATGATCTTTGCGAGTTATTATGGTATTACGCGAGTGCGGTTAAGCTGAGATGCGGAACTGGGAGACAATCTTCTGTACGAGAGGATGTTTTTTTTTGCGTGTTTTTGTAAGCAGATAGACTTTGTCGAAAATCCCGTGTTTTTCGTTATTATTTAAGATCGCAAGGGATTCCTTGCCAGGTGCTTTAAGTATTGTGAATTTATTGAGCGGCGCGATCCCGATCTTTGCAAGGACCAGCCTGCGTATGTTCTCGAGTTCCTGGATTTCCCCTATGATCCTAGGTTTGATCTTGTGTGTGATGAAGTAATCTTGGATGGCCATATAAACCTGGCTATGTGCAGTAGGCAATATGACCGGAGCGTTGTTTAGATCGCAAGGTAATGTCCGGTATTTTTTGGCAAGAGAAGAGTGAACGCAAAAAACAACAGGGATTTTTGCAATGAGCTGGCATTCAATATTTTCTTCAGAGTACGCGTGAGTGATCGCGTCTGACAAAACTATATCAAATTGATGGGTTTTTAATCCTTCGGCGAGGAACTCCACGTTATCTTCATGGACGGAAAGGTAAGCTTCTGGTTCTATGTTAAGCAGGAATTTCAGCAGAGCGTCAACGACCGATCTCGGGATGTGGTGTGAGATGCCGATATGGATCTTGACCCTGCCCTTTTGCGAGATATTATTCAAGTTGTAGATCATTTCATCTCCAAAATCAAATATTTCCGAGGCGTAAAATAATACATGCCGACCTTCTTCAGTGAGGATCAGTTTCTTGTTCTCCCGTTCAAAGAGCCTGACGTTCAGATAGTTCTCGAATTGTTTCAGTTGAGCGCTTAGGGTTGGCTGGCAAAGCCGCAGTTTATCGCAAGCCTTCGAGATAGATCCCAGTTTGGCTATGATATGAAAGTAATATAAGTGGTGATAATTAAACGGTATCATATATAGATTATATAAATGATGCCATAAATATTATCTATTTTACTTATATATTAGTCAAGGCATATATTGATCAAGTAATGTGAAAGCATCTCGGGGGCAACGTCTGTAAAAGCTATGTTCAGATATATCGATAAATGCCCAATAAAAATTTAAGAGAGGAGAATAACTGATCCATGAAGAAGGTCGAGAGCCGTTCGTGGCGGATCCCGCAAGGGGCAAAAGAGATACTTGGTCAAAATAACTGGGGCATTCCGAATGACAGGCAGGAGCTGTTCGCTTTGGCAATGGGAGGGGGATCAAGCGATTCTTTTGAGGTCGCATATGAGGTGCCGGGGAAAGGGCGGGTAGTTGAAGCGGTGCTTGCACGTTGCGAGAACGGGATAGCTGTTAATTACCCTGATGATTATATGCGTCGACGGGATCCGGAGTCCATGGTAATAGCGGATGATAGTCCCACCGACAAAATCACTTTTGAGGCGCGTTTCGGCTTGTCATTTGATCATTTGTGCACGAGGACGATCGATTGGCTGAAAGGACAGGAGCTGATAGTTGTTCCTTTTTCACCAGGGCAGGATATACCCGGTCATTTCGGCATATTGCTTGCTCCGCGTAATGCGAGTTTCTTCGCTGCGGCCCTGGCGGATATCCAAATGCTTGTGGATTCCGGAAAGATCGCGGAAAACTTTTGTCCCAAAACTGTCATTTATCTGGCACCCCAGTTCAGGCACGAGTATTTTGGAGAAAAGCAAGTTGTGGTCCATAGGCGCAGCGGTGATGCGCATGAAATATTCGCTTATAATCTATATCCCGGTCCTAGCGCAAAAAAAGGAGTTTATAGCGTTCTTTTGGATATCGGTGAAAAAGAGGGTTGGTTGACCCTTCACGCATCAACTGTCCAGATAGTTACTCCTTACGACAACACATTGACCATCCTTCATGAGGGTGCCAGCGGAGGCGGCAAGAGTGAAATGCTGGAATATATACACCGTGAAGATGACGGACGGATATGTTTAGGAAAGAATGTTGTGACCGGGGAAGCCCGGATGCTTACCTTGGGACAAGGGTGCGTTCTAAGGCCCGTTACGGACGATATGGCGCTTTGTCATTCGAGCTTAAAGGCGGATGACGGCAAGCTAGTCGTAGTTGACGCCGAGAATGCCTGGTTTGTAAGGGTTAATCACATCGGTGAGTATGGGACGGATCCGCATTTAGAGAAGCTCTGTATTCATCCTCCCGAGCCGCTGATCTTTCTGAACTTAAAAGGCATCCCTCGAGCAACTTGTTTACTGTGGGAACATATGCGTGACAAAAATGGGGAACCATGTCCTAATCCGCGGGTTATCCTTCCGCGTAGGATTATCCCGAATATTATAAATGGCCCGGTGAGCGTTGATGTGCGAAGCTTTGGAATAAGGATGCCTGCATGTACAAGAGAGAACCCGACATATGGGTTGGCGGGGCTTTTTCATTTTCTGCCGCCGGCTCTAGCTTGGCTCTGGCGTTTAGTTTCACCCCGAGGACATAACAATCCGAGTATCGTCGGGGATCTTGGGCTGTGTAGTGAGGGAGTAGGTTCATATGGTCCCTTTCTTGCAGGAAGAAGTGTTGTTCATGCGAATATGCTGCTAAAACAGATCATGGAGACCAAAAGGACGAGGTATGTCCTTATTCCCAATCAGCATATTGGAGCCTGGAAAGTCGGGTTCATGCCGCAATGGATCGCGCGTGAGTATTTGGCCAGGCGTGGAGGCGCGAAATTCAAACCGGAACAGCTTGCCGAAGCCAGGTGTCCTTTGCTGGGATTTGTTCCCCGTAATCTCCAGGTAGAGGGTACCTTTGTGCCTGACTGGATATTGAACGTTGACAGACAGGCGGAAGTTGGATCGGAGGGTTATGACGCCGGAGCTTTGATCCTTTATGATTTTTTTGCTGAGCGTCTTAAAGGATATTTATCGCCGGATATCCATCCCATAGGCAGAGAGATCATTTTGTGTTGTTTAGATAAAGGGCAAGCGCTGGAATATGAACGTTTTTCGGATGTAGGAATATTGTGAGGGTGACCGCGAATGAATAGGACGATATTTTTGGATCGTGACGGTACGATCGATCAGGATGAGGGGATTGTATGATCAAAAAAGGTTGTGGCATTATCAGAAAAAATCCGGACGGAGATATCCCGAAGGTTGATAAGAGTTCATATGTTGACCCGACAGCGCTCATCGTCGGCAGGGTTAAAATAGGGAAAAACGTTTTTATCGGTCCCTATGCTGTCATGCGCGCTGATGAGCCTGGAAGTACGATCGTGATAGGCAATGATTGCAATATTCAGGATCGGGTCGTGATCCATGCCTTAACAAATTCTGTCGTAAGCGTTGAACACGGGAGCTCTTTATCTCACGGGTGTATCGTGCATGGTCCTTGCCGGATCGGAGCAGGGGCATTTATCGGTTTTGGGGCTGTTGTTTTCCGTTCTATCCTGGCAGAGAGGGTGTTTGTGGGGCATTTGTCGTTGACTTTGGGAGTAGATGTTCCTGAGAGACATTTGATCCCAAATCGCGGTAAAGTTGACTCAGCGGCTGATGTTAAAGCGCTTGAGCGAGTCTCTGTGAAGGAGGCAGAATTCGTAGCCGGTGTTGTTTTAATGAATAAAAATCTGGTCAAGAGATATAAAAGATCTTCGAAAAGGTGAAATGATGTAAAGGGATTACCGTCAATTCAGAATGGCGCCCAAGCGGCGCCCATCGAAAGTGACAATTTTGTCTCGATATGACGATGCTGCACGTATTCTCCGCCCAGTTATCCAGACGCTTTACCCGTCTGCAATCTTTGATATAACTTCCAAATCAAATCCGGGTAAAAATTGAAAACGTAACGTATGATCTCGGCAATATTTATTCCATAAAATATCGGGCAGTGGGGTAGATGCAGATGCCGGTAAACAAGATCCTAAAGTATACCCAGGTACAATTGATTCATTTTGTCATCATCATTAAAATTAATCTAATGGAATATCTATCTGTTGTCGCAAAAGGGCTTTCCAATAAAGCTGCGCAGCCGGTTGCGTGTTTGTACGCAATTTGTATTATTTTGATATGGGGGTTATTGGGGATACCGCTTCATTTTAATGATACATGGCAGCTCATTATCAACACTTTGGCTGCGATCATCTCTATTATAATGCTTTTTATTATTCAAAATAGTCAAAACCGTCACACCATTGCGATCCAGCTCAAACTCGACGAGATCATCCGTGCTACCCAAGGCGCCCATAACGAAATGATGGACATTGAAAAGCTCGCCGACGAGGATTTGGCTAAGATCCAGAAAAGGTATGGCTCTCTGTCCGAGAAAACGAAAAAGGACTTGAAAAATGGCAAGCTCGATACTCACACTGGGGACATTGACCTCCCTTGATCGTTAAATCCTGTTTTGGGCTAGATCTTTCGTGGGTGACAACGGATAGTGAGCAAAATCAGGGAATTATTCCTTATTTATTTCTTAGAATAAGCTCTATGAACGGGCGTTAACAAAACAATGGGAGTTCGCGAAAAGTGGAGAAACCGGTAAGTGAGATCATTAAGGGCGTGAGTCGTTTGATGGGGCGAGCGGTGGGGGCCCCTGGGGCTCGAAAATCTGAAGAAGAACAGCCTCTTAGGGCCGAGCTTTTCAGTATCGAGCAATTGGAACAACACGCGAAGTCCCTGGCCGGATGGCATGAAGTCACGGAGAGGCCCGGTAAGGACAAGATCCTTCCCCGCCTTGCCGAGAATGAGGCCTTGCTCATTAGTACCTACGAACTACTTGTGGCCGCAATAGCCGAAAAAAGAAGGATAGCTCCCGCCGGAGAATGGCTTCTCGATAACTTTTATCTCATTGAAGAACAAATAAGGGTCACGCGCAGGCACTTTCCCGAAAGTTACAGCCGGCGATTGCCGCGTCTTATCAACAAGCCTCTCGAGGGGTTGCCAAGGGTGTATGAAATGGGGCTCGAGCTCGTCTCTCACGGTGACGGCAGAGTTGACGCTCGGGGCCTTTCAAGCTTTGTCGCGGCGTACCAGACGGTTAAACCCCTTAAACTCGGTGAGTTGTGGGCGATACCGATCATGCTTCGGATCGCGCTAGTCGAGAATTTGAGGCGCGTCGCCTCAAGGATAGCTCTTGGCCGCAAGGACCAGGACATAGCCGGTTACTGGGCGGATAGGATCATAAAAATGGCCGAGAAGGAACCCGGCAACCTTGTGATCGAGATAGCCGACATGGCGAAAAGTAATCCCGCGATATCCACGGCTTTCGTGGCTGAGTTAACCAGACGTCTCCAGGGACAAAGTCTGGCGCTGGCGTTACCCCTGTCATGGCTGGAGATGCGTCTTTCCGAGAAGGGGATGAGGGTAGAAGGGCTCGTGCAGATCGAGAGTCAGCAGCAGGCCGCGGACCAGGCGTCTATCCGCAATACGATAGGGAGCCTTAGGTCGATGGGCGCTATTGACTGGCGTGAATTTGTTGAGACTATGAGCGTAGTGGAAAAAGTTTTGCGAGGGGATCCCAACGGAGCATACGCCAATATGGATTTCTTAACGCGCGATCAATATCGCCACGTTATCGAAAGGATCGCGGAAAAGTCCGGTGTATCAGAAAAAGAAGCGGCTATAAAAGCCATAACGCTGGCTGGGGCGAACGCTTCCGGGAGGGGCGCCGACGATAGGACGGCTCATGTGGGTTTCTTCCTTATAGACAAGGGGCTTTCAAGCTTTGAAAAAGCCATGTGTGTTCGTCTTGGCCCGGGCGAGATGATAGAGAGAGTAGCCCGACGTTCACCTTTTTTTTTATACCTGTCTGCGATAGCGTCTATTACGGCGGTAGTGACTATTTTTGGATTGAGCCGGTGTTACGCGGAAGGCGCGTCCCTTCCGGCCTTGTTATGGCTCGGAATTATTATCGCGCTATGTTCCAGCCGTTTTGCGCTTGCCCTGACTAACTGGTTCGCGACGGTAGCGGTTATGCCGCAAGCGGTCGCGCGTATGGATTTTTCCAAGGGGATCCCTACCGAGAAGAGGACTCTCGTTGTCGTGCCGACATTGATGAGGAATAAAAGCGGGATCGACTCGCTCCTTGAGGGGATAGAGGTGGGATATCTGGCTAACAGAGATCCCAATCTGTTTTTTGGGCTCCTGACGGATCTATATGACGCTCCTCACCGAACCATGCCTGAAGATGAGGGGATTCTTGAATACGCCAGAAAGGGTGTTGAGACATTGAATGAAAAGTATTCGACCGGAAAAAAGTATATATTTTCATTATTTCACCGCAGGCGTATATGGAACGCCGAAGAGAACGTTTGGATGGCCTATGAAAGAAAGCGCGGAAAGCTTTCGGAGCTCAACCATCTTTTAAGGGGCAAAGGATACCTGGTTGTAGGTGATGCCGAATCGCTACAGAACGTAAAGTATGTAATAACGCTGGATACCGATACAAATATGCCGCTTGGTTCGGCCAGGGAACTTGTGGGAACTATGGCGCATCCCCTGAACAGGGCAGTTTATGACGACAAGGGGAAAAAGGTTACGGAAGGATACGGCATCCTCCAGCCTCGCATGGCGATGAGCATGTCAAGCGCCAACCGTTCATGGTTCGTGAATTTATTCGGAGGGGAACCGGGCATAGATCCTTATACGCAGACGGTCTCGGATGTTTACCAGGACCTGTTCCGGGAGGGTTCGTTCATCGGAAAAGGCATTTACGATGTCGACGTCTTCACAAAGTTATTTGACGGGCGTTTTCCCGATAATCTTATCTTGAGCCATGATCTCCTGGAGGGATGTTACGCCAGATCAGGGCTTGTGAGCGACATACAGTTCTTCGAGGAATATCCGTCGAGTTACATGGCGGACGTTAAACGACGTCACCGGTGGATACGCGGTGACTGGCAGATAGCCGCATGGCTTTTGCCGATGGTCCCGACTTCCGAAGGGGGGTGGATAAAGAATCCGTTATCTCTCATTTCGAAGTGGAAAATATTCGACAATATTCGCAGAAGCCTGTTTCCCGCGGCAATGACCCTGCTTTTTTTAAATGGATGGTTCTTGTCAGGGAGCGCCGCGTTTTGGACGTTATTCGGGCTGGGGATCATGTTAGTGCCGCAAGTGACCATATCAGCCGCGGGTTTTTTGAAAAAACCAAAAGAAATGACTTTTGGCGGACACATGATGTCATCGCTTTTTGGGTTGGTAAGGCAGATCTGTCAAGCGATATACATGACGATAATGTTGCCTTATGAAGCGTTCTTCAGTGTCGACGCTATAAGGAAGTCCCTTATCCGGATGTTCATAACGCGTAAAAAAATGCTGGAATGGGTCACTTCAAGCGATTCGAAGAGCTCGGCCAATACGAGTTTTGCGGGTTTATACGGTTCAATGTGGATATCCCCGGCGATCGCCGTTCCCGCGATGGTGTTGCTAGCCGTTCTGAAGCCTGAGCTTCTTCCTATTCCGGCGGTTATCCTTATTTCGTGGTCTTTATCTCCGGCGGTCGCCTGGTGGGTCAGCCGGGTCAGGCCGGACAGAAAAACGCGATTTTCTGAAACAGAGAAACATTTTCTTCGTGCTGTCGCCCGCAGGACATGGCGCTTTTTTGAGCATTTTGTGGGTCAGGAAAGCAATTGGCTTCCTCCGGACAATTACCAGGAAGCATTGCTGAACATGACCATAAAACGTACTTCCCCGACGAACATCGGGATGGCGCTTTTGTCGAATCTCGCGGCGTATGATCTTCGTTATCTGTCAGCGGCTCAGCTTCTCGATAGAACTTCCAAAAGTTTTCAGGCCATGGAACAACTTGAAAAGTTCAGGGGGCATTTTTATAATTGGTATGACATAAGAACGCTCAAGCCTCTCGATCCGAGATATATTTCAACGGTGGATAGCGGCAATCTCCTAGCGGCGATACTTGTACTGAAACAGGGGCTTTTGCAGCTCAAGGGGGCAAAGGTCGTTCATGAAGATCTGATGCACGGCATTCAAGATACCGCGGGCATGCTTGTTGTCGCGGCAGCGGAAGCCAGGAAAGTCCCACCGGACCTGGTTGAGACCGTGAAAAAGATAAAAGAGGAGACCGGGAGAGAAGTCATTGGGGTCGAAGCGACGAGGTCCGCGTTGGACCGTATCGCTTCCCTGGCCGTCGATATCATCTCGGGTTGGTCTGACAAAACGGGTGATGTCAGTTGGTGGGCGGTCGCGCTTCGGAAACAATGCGTCGAAATGATGAACGAAATGAACTCATTTATGCCCTGGGCCGGGAACAAGCCGCCCGATAGCATATGGATGAACGGTACGCCTGGATATGAAGCTCTGCTCACCGTTATGCGTAATGAGGTGGAAAAGATATATGCCGTATCGACGTTGTCGGAGCTGGCTCTCATGGATGTGACAGGTTTCAGGGAACTGGCTGAGAAGATCGTTTCTTTTGAAATGGAAAGAGATCAGGCAGGCATTGAAAGAGATCAATGGTTGCGGGGGATGTCAAAACGGATAGACGACGCGGCGGCTCGGGCCGGAGAAAGGATATCCTTGATAGATAGATTGGCGCTTGAATGCGGCGATCTCGCGAGCCTGGAATTCGATTTCATCTATGACAAAGCGTATAATCTCTTGAATATCGGTTACAACGTGACAGAAAGACGGGCCGACGCGAGTTTTTATGACCTTTTAGCGTCTGAATCACGCCTTACAAGTTTTACGGGCATAGCCTTGGGCCGGATCTCTGAGGACCACTGGTTCGCGCTCGGGCGCCTCCTTACGTCCTGGAAGAACGGCGAACCCGCACTTCTTTCCTGGGGCGGTTCGATGTTCGAGTATTTAATGCCGCTTCTTATAATGCCGACTTATGATAATACTCTTCTGGATCGCACATACAGATCAGCGGTCGCGAAACAGATAGAATATGCCGCTTCTCGCGGGATCCCCTGGGGGATATCAGAATCCGGATACAACACTACGGACGCCCAGATGAACTACCAGTACCGCGCGTTCGGAGTGCCCGACCTTGGGTTCAAGCTGGGATTGGCAGACGATCTGGTGATCGCTCCGTACGCCTCTGTCATGGCGCTCATGGTGTGTCCGGCCAAAGCGTGCGCTAACATGGAGAGAATGATGAGCGAAGGGTTTCTCGGCAAATACGGTTTTTACGAGGCAGTGGATTATACGCCGTCACGGCTGCCGCACGGCCAGATCAAGCCGGCCATCGTCAGGTCTTTTATGGCGCATCATGAGGGCATGAGCCTGCTTTCTCTTTTATACGCGCTTAAAGACCGGCCCATGCAGCAACGGTTCCTTGCCGACCCGATGTTCCAGGCGACTGTACTCCTTCTCCAGGAGAGGGCAGCTAAGTCAATGCCATTTCATCCGCATTCGACGGAATCTATTTCGGCGATCAGGACTTCTGACGAAAGAGAGGCGCTGGTCAGGGTATTTACTTCTCCCAATACGCACATACCGGAAGTGCATCTTCTCTCCAACGGCAGATACAGCGTCATGGTAACAAATTCCGGAGGCGGATATTCAAAGTGGAATAACTTAGCCATTACAAGATGGAGCGCCGACACGACAAGGGATGATATGGGTTCGTTCTGTTATATAAGAGATACAGGGTCCGGAGAAATATGGTCGGCGGGATACCAGCCGTTATGTAAAATGCCCAAGCATTATGAAGCCATTTTTTCCCAGGGCAAGGCCGAGTTCAAGCAGAAGCACAGAGACATTGACACCCATACAGAGATAGCGGTTTCTCCGGAAGACGACATAGAGCTCAGAAGAGTTATCGTAAAGAACGGTTCGAGGTACCGGAAGGTCATAGAACTTACAAGCTACGCGGAAGTTGTTCTCGCACCTCCGGCCTCTGACGCGGTCCATCCGGCTTTCAGCAAACTTTTTATTCAAACGGAGATAGTAGGCGCAAAACAGGCTATCCTGTGCACCCGCCGTAAACTTGCAAAAGACGATCCCCTACCGTATATGTTCCATCTTGTCGCGATCCATGGCAGAGTGGAAGGAGAAGTCTCTTACGAAACTGACCGGGCCAGGTTCATCGGGAGGGGGAATGATCTTCTGGGAGCGGAAGCGATGAGATCACCGGGAAGACTAAGCGATACGGAAGGCTCTGTGCTTGATCCGATAACTTCTACCCGCTGTCGGGTAGCGCTTGAGCCGGACGAGATAGCCACGTTGGATTTTGTGACCGGGATAGCTGAGACCCGGGAAAAGGCGATGGAACTCATCGAGAAATACAGGGACCGCAACCTGGCGGACCGTGTATTTGACCTTGCCTGGACGCATGGACAGGTGGTCCAGCAGCATTTCAACGTTACGGAAGCGGATGTCCAGCTTTTCAGAAGACTCGCGAGTTCTATCATATACCCCAGCAATGTAAGGCGTGCCAGCCAGGGTGTCATGATCAATAATAGGCGCGGGCAGTCGGGTCTTTGGGGATACAGCATATCCGGGGATCTGCCGATATCTCTGGTGAGGATATCGGACGAAGCCAATATAGATCTTGTGCGGCAGATGCTTAACGCGCATGCATATTGGCGCATGAAAGGGTTGGAGGTCGACCTGATCATCTGGAACGAAGAGCATTCCGGATACAGGCAGGAACTACAGGATAAAATAATCGGGCTAATATCTTCCGGAACTGAAGCACATTTTTATGAGAAGCCAGGCGGTATATTCGTAAAGCGAACGGATCTGATCTCCGAAGAGGACAAGGTACTCATGCAGACTGTCGCGCGGGTAATAGTTTCCGACACGAGAGGGACCCTCGCCGAGCAGATCGATCATCGCGGTGTTCCGGAATTGAATATCCCGCGTCTTTCAAAGATAAAAAATAATCCGCAGACGGTTTTGTCCGCGGGTGGACAGGCGAAAAACGATCTTTTATTTTTTAACGGCATAGGCGGGTTCACACGTGACGGCCGCGAATATGTCATCACAGTAGAACGCGGCCTTACCACTCCGGCGCCGTGGGTGAATGTTATAGCCAACCCGGAGTTTGGAACGGTTATATCGGAAAACGGGGGTTCTTATACGTGGTGTGTCAATTCCGGGATGTTCAGGCTTACTCCGTGGTACAACGACCCTGTGACCGACAAAAGCGGAGAAGCGTTATATGTGAGGGACGAGGAAACGGGCAGGGTCTGGTCTCCATCACCGCATCCGGCTCACGGAGCGACACCTTATGTTGTGCGGCACGGTTTTGGTTATACGGTCTTTGAGCATTCCGAAGAGGGGATAAAGACAGAACTTTGGGTTTACGTGTCCATTGACGCCTTCGTGAAATTCTCCGTTCTTAAGATAAAGAACTCCTCCGGCAGGGCGAGGAAGCTTTCAGTGTCGTCCTATATCGAACCTGTGCTTGGCGAGACGCGTTCAAAAACTCAGATGCATGTTATTAGTGAGATCGACCCAAAAACAGGGGCGTTTTTCATCAGGAATTTCTATAATGCCGATTTTGGAGAGTATGTGACTTTTCTGGACGTGAATCAGCCCGTTTGGACCGCGACTGGCGACAGGACCGAGTTCGTCGGCCGGAACGGAAGGGTTTCCACCCCGTGGGCCATGTCGAGGACGCGTCTTTCAAACAGGGTCGGCGCCGGTTTTGACCCGTGCGCGGCTATCCGGGCCGAATTCGAGCTGGCTGACGGCGAAGACAAGGAAGTGGTTTTCACCCTCGGTTGCGGGAAGAACACCGATAACGCGCGTGAACTTGTGGATCGTTACCGCGGGTCAGGCGCGGCGCGGGCGGCACTGGAGGGAGTATGGGGGCATTGGAAGCACACACTCGGCGCGGTCAATATCGATACCCCTGATGATTCTTTGAACGTTCTTGCCAATGGATGGCTGTTGTATCAGACGATCTCATGCCGCATGTGGGCTCGGGGGGCATTTTATCAGTCCGGCGGAGCTTTTGGTTTCCGGGACCAGTTGCAGGACGTGATGGCACTCGTGTATGCCGAACCGGCGCTGTGCCGAGAGCACATACTCAGTGCGGCTTCCAGGCAGTTCAAAGAAGGGGACGTCCAGCATTGGTGGCATCCCCCGCACGGAGTGGGCGTGCGCACGCGCATCTCCGACGATCTTTTGTGGCTGCCGCTCGCGGTTTCGGCGTATGTCAGGACAACTGGTGATACGGGTATTCTCGATGAAAAAGTGAGATTTCTTAAAGGGAGACTGGTAAAGCCTGAGGAGGACGCGTATTATGAGCAACCGGTCTGGTCGGAGGAATCGGCCACGCTGTACGAACATTGTCTGAAAGCGTTACGCAAGGGGCTTACGTCCGGAGAGCACGGCCTTCCGCTCATGGGCACGGGGGATTGGAATGACGGGATGAACCTGGTTGGTTCCGGCGGCAAAGGAGAAAGTGTATGGCTCGCGTTCTTTATCTCGCATGTTCTCGGGGAGTTTGCCATGATATCGAGTTCGCGCGGAGACGTAGTTCTCTCTAAGATGTGGAAGGACGAAAGGGATCGGATCAAAAAGAACATTGAAAAAGAAACATGGGACGGCAACTGGTATCTGCGCGCATATTTCGACAACGGTTCCCGCCTGGGGGCGGCGTCGAACGAGGAGTGTCAGATAGATTCCATTCCTCAGAGTTGGGCGGTGATCTCATCCGCCGGCAGGGTTGATCGCGCGAGAACGGCTATGGATGAGGTCGCGAGAAGATTGGTTGACCGGGATAGTGAGCTCATAAAACTTTTCGGACCTCCTTTCGATGTTTCAGAAATGGATCCCGGATACATAAAAGGGTATGTGCCCGGAGTGAGGGAGAACGGAGGACAGTACACTCATGCCGCTTTGTGGGTAGTGATAGCTTTCGCGATGCTGGGCAACACTGAAAAAGCATGGGAACTTTTCAACCTGATAAATCCGGTTAAACATGGTTCCAGCGCGAGTAAGATAGCCGTGTATAAGGTGGAGCCTTATGTCGTGGCCGCGGATGTTTACGCGGTACCGCCGCATGCGGGCCGGGGTGGATGGACATGGTATACGGGATCCGCCGGCTGGATGTACAGGCTGATAATAGAAAACCTCCTGGGGCTGAGGCTGGAAGGAGATAAGCTGTGGTTCAAACCTTGTCTCGCCGCGGATTGGAAGTCTTTCGCGGTGCATTACCGCTACAGGGAAACTATCCACCACATTAACTTCCGGAGGACGGGCCCTGGACAAGAAGTAAAACGAGTCGAAGTGGACGGCAGCGACCAGGAAGATATGATCGTGCATCTTATTGACGACAGGCGTGAGCACACGGCATTTGTCGAATTAGGATAAAAGCGGAGCGGGAAAGTTTCGCGGTTATACCCAGGTACTATTGAACGATCCTCGAGTATTCCTATAATATTTTTAACAAGACCGGTGGATCGGAGCCTTGAGGCGAAGTATTGCGGTAATGTTATTGGAAAAAGGAGGAGACATGGAGAATAAGTGTGCCGCGGAAAGTTGTGAAAGTAAGGAGCAGTCGCATTGCAAATCGGAGGAATGCTGTCCGGTGGAGTCGGCGATCGAGAAATGGAACAAATCATTCTGTCAGGCTATGCATGAGGTGCAAGTCGATATCCTGAAAAAGAAGATCCAGTCCGCATGGGGCCCGGGAATGGAAAAGGCTGCGGACGCGGTCATGGAAGCGATGGGAGTGAAATGGCAGTCCATGTTAGCTAAAGGTAGATCACATGTGGACCTCCGCGAAAAAATGGTGAAGATATGGGGAGAGAAAAAATGAACATGTTCTGGCGGATAAGGGCCGTGTCTTCACAGCGGCGCGGCACTTATTTCCGCTAAAGGAGGACCGTATGAAAAAAATACTGCATATTGTCGCGACACCCCGCGCCGCGGGATCAAGGACCCTTCAAGTAAGCGCGGCTTTTCTTGCGGAATTTACGAAGAGACATCCGGGGTGGGATGTCGAGGAGCTGGATCTTTCAAAGGAGAAGTTGCCTGGTTTGACCGTGAAACGAGTTGATGGCAAGTACGCGCTTTTAGGAGGTAAGGAGTTATCGGGCGAGTTTAAGGCCGCTTGGGAAGAAATTATCCAGCACATAAACAAATTTCTATCCGCGGACGCGTATCTTATCAGCACACCCATGTGGAACTTTTCAATTCCCTATATGTTGAAACAATACCTGGACGTGATAGTTCAGCCGAAATATCTTTTTCAGTATACCAAGACCGGCGCGGTGGAAGGCCTGGTAATTAATAGGAAGATGGTCGTGATAACTTCAAGAGGCGGCGATTATAGTTCACCCGAAGCGCGCAAACTTGACCACCAGGAGCCATATTTACGGACCATATTTGGATTTGTGGGGATCAAAGATATACAATTCATTATCGCTCAACCGATGGATATGGGCGAGCAGTTACAGAAAGAAAAGATACTGGAAGCACTTGTCAAAGCGAAAGAACTCGCCAAACAGTTTTAAAAAGTCATAAGGGGTGTTCAATGAACAGGAAAATAGTATTAAAATGTACGCTGATAGCCGGATTATTCTTTATTTCTATCGGAGGATGGTTGCTGCATTTACGGATACATCCCCCCACAAAGGATACAGATTTCTATATTCCATTCATTGCCGGGATATTAAGCGCTTTTTGTCTGCCGCTCCTTTTTTGTTTCAGGAGGACTATCGCATTGGCGTATATAATTAATGGCTTCCTGGTCATGATCGGCACAATAACTATGGCGCAATTTTCCATCGTTAATTTCAAGGGCCCTGTTACCCTAACGAACATTATTCTGACAACTTTATTCGCCGATATCGCTATGCTATGGGGAAAATTTACTATAGGAAAAGCGATCTTTGATCTGGAATCGTTAAAGTCGGACGCTGACAGATCAGCGCAGGGGCGTTTTCTCAGATACCCGCATATGGGGTGGTGGCTGATACATCTTTTTGCTTTATCGTTAGTGTATGCACTGGGAAATATTCTCTGGAAATAAAGGGGGAACGCGCATGAATAAATTTCTATTATTTAAACCCGGTTGGTGGGTCCTTCATATAGCCGCGGTATCATTTATCTGCTGGCTAGGGCATGCGGTGCGGTTCTAAGGCATCCTAAACGGACGATCCGCGCTACTTGAACCCCGATCTTATTTCGCGATATCGCCGCAACTGTGACCATCCCATTTGTTTTTGGCGTGTTTTACATATCCTAAAAACGACAAAGACGATACAATAAGGATGGGTCCGGGAAGATCTTACACAAGATAATAGATAGAAGGAGACAAGTATGAAGGTATTGCTGGTCAATGGAAGTCCTAATGAGAAGGGTTGCACTTACACGGCGTTGGAAGTGGTCGCTAAAGCGTTAGGGTCTAACGGGATCGAAACAGAGATATTCCAGCTAGGGAGAAAACCCTTGTCCGGATGTGTCGCTTGCCGAAAATGTATGGAGTTGGGGCATTGTGTTCTCTCCGACAGGGTAAATGATCTTCTTCTGATAGCGAAAGATATCGATGGATTTGTGTTCGGTTCTCCGGTGCATTATGCTTCCGCGGGCGGAGCGATAACTTCTTTTATGGACCGTTTGTTCTTCGCTGATCTACTCTCCGGGAGAAGATCATTTTACCTGAAACCAGCGGCAGCGGTAGTTTCAGCGAGAAGAGCCGGAACGACCGCCGCGTTTGACCAGCTTAACAAATATTTTACCATCTCGGAAATGCCGGTAATATCGTCATCATATTGGAACATGGTTCACGGCAGCGCGCCGGAAGACGTAAATAAGGATCTGGAAGGACTGCAGATCATGCGGACACTCGGAAGGAATATGGCATGGTTCTTGAAGTGTAAAGAGGCGGGTATTAAAGCCGGAGTCGTTTTTCCCGAGAGAGAAGAACGCATCCGCACAAATTTTATACGCTAAAAATACGGGTAGTCAGGGAAATAGTATCTACGGTATTTAAGAAAAATGTCCGGATCGGATTGTTCGTTGTCGTCTCCCGCCTTTGCTAATTCTTCGAGATAAGGGTATGAATTGGTCATACCCGTATTTGTGTTACAATTACCCATATCTAAAAGGTTTGCGCACAGTGTCCTTAGGTTCAAGCTACTAGTGCAACACCTTATTCTGCTACTATAGCAGGAAAGGAGTTGTATATGGCTAAGTATAACCGGCTTAATATGTTAGAACGTGAAGAATTAAGTCGTCAACTAGC
>JADGBR010000026.1:0-45401 GCA_015231405.1 Candidatus Omnitrophota bacterium
GCGATAATGAAGTCCTGGCAGGCGGATGGCAGGTTCGATTTTGACCATAACGGCAAGATGTCAATGAACGAGGATATTAATCATAACGGGATCTTCGACCAGGGCGAGGATATAGACAAGGACGGGATCTTTGACTGGCTTAACGAGAAGGCGCTCGCCCTAAAAGCCGGGAAAACATGGATCGCCTACGGCGAGTTCGATCTTAACGGCGATGGCCGCGTTACGGAATACGGCAATGAAGCCGACGCTGTGAGCTTGTGGCAGGCTAAAGGCGAGTATGACCTCGACAAGAGCTCGCTCCAGGACATGAACGAGGACTTTGATGGAGACGGACATTTTGACGTAGGTGAAGACGTGAACTCGAACGGGATGCTCGCATTTAACGAGGATCTAGACGGCGACGGTAATTTCGACATTATCAACGAGCAGCAACTCGCGTTAACTGCCGGTTCTACTTGGACAGCTTACGGTGCATACGACATTGACGCAGACGGCGATCTGGACCTGGGTCTTGAGGATCTGGACCACGACGGCAATTTTGACAATGTGTCGGAAGACCTTGACGGTGACGGCAGGTTCGATCTGGATGAGTCCGCTTTCGCAACGAAATACCACGGTGTTTGGGAATCTTACGGTGAATTTGACCTCGATAAAGACGGCAATATGGATAACGACGAGGATCTGGACGCCGACGGATCGTTTGACACCGGAGAGGACCTTGACCACGACCGCGTTCTTGATAAAACCGAGGACCTCGACGGGAACAAGGCTTTTGACCGCGGCGAAGAAAAGGACGGGAACGGGATATCTGCTCTTACGGAAGACCTTGACTCGGACGGCAACAGTGACTGGGGCGAGGATATCAATGGCGATCATGAACTTAACTTGACAGAAGACCTTGACGGCGACGGTAATTTCGATGTCAACGAGGACGCGAACGGCAACGGTAGGCTCGACGAAGTCGAGGATGTGGACGGCGACGGCAGACTGGATCTGAATGAAGACATTGACGGCGACGGGAACTTCGATGCCGTTAGTGAACAGTCGCTGGCCCTGGCGGCCCACAGCACCTGGACTGCCCACGGAGTTTACGATATCGATAATGACGGGAACCTTGACACAGGGGAGGACCTTAACCATGACTTTAAGCTCTCGATGACCGAGGACCTGGACATCGATGGGAATAACGATCGGGGTGAGGACGTTGACGCAGATAATGCTCTTGATGCCACAGAGGATCTTGACGGCGACGGGAACTTCGATGCCATCGACGAACAGGCGCTCGCTCGCGCGGCGCACAGCACATGGGCTGCCCACGGGGCTTACGATATCGATAATGACGGCAATAAGGACCTCGGCATAGAGGATCTTGACCACGACGGGGTTTTTGACAAAGTATCCGAGGATCTGGACAATGACCACCACTTTGACGACTTGAACGAACGAATACTTGCCGTAACCGCGGGGAGTACATGGGCCGCCTACGGCCTATTCGACCTTGATAAGGATGGAAATTTGGACCAGGGAGAGGATCTGGACGGCGATGGCAACCTCGATCCGGGCGAGGACTTTGACGGTGACGGCATGCTGGATCTGACAGAAGATATCGACGCTGATAAGGGATTTGATACAGGCGAAGACATTAACCATGACGGCGCGCTGGCTAAGACCGAGGATATAGACGGCGACGGTCACGCTGACCGGGGCGAGCTTTATGATATTTCCGGGGACGGGAAAATAAGGGTCATCGATTCGAATCAAGACGGCGTTATCGACGAAAGGGACGATGTGGAATGGCGCGATCTTGACGGCGACGGAAAACTGGACCTTTCGGAGGACTTTGACGGCGACGGACGTTTTGACACCGGAGAAGACGCGAACTATAACGGTGTACTTGACTCAGGAGAAGATATTGACGGAGACGGGAATTTGGACAAGTCGGAAGATCTTGACGCCGACGGCCGTTTAGATACGGGCGAGGACGCTAACCACAACGGTCTAATGGATTATGGCGAGGATCTTAACGGGGACGCCATGCTCGCCAGGATCGAAGACCTTGATTCGGACGGCAATTTCGAGACGGGAGAGGACACTAACCATAACGGCATACTTGACACCGGCGAGGACCTTGACGGCGACGGCAGCCTCGACAGGATCGAGGATCTCGACGGGGACGGCAATCTGGATATGGGTGAAATTGCTGATTTGAACCATAATGGGACAATCCTCGACGAATGGGCGGATTCGAACTCTAACGGTGTCATCGACTCGGCCGACTCTTTCATCGCCGGGGCCGGGATGGATGCGGACGGGGATAGTGCCGTTGATCTTACCGAGGACCTTGACGGCGACGGCAATTACGATATCGGCGAGGACCTTGACGGCGACGGTCATTTTGATAAAGTGTTCGAAGACCTTGACGGCGACCATAAAACGGACAGGGTTGATGAAGACCTCGATCTCGACAGGCATTTTGATAAGATCGATGAGGATATGGATAAAGACGGCAATTTCGACGATGTCAGCGAGGATGTCGACGGCGATTGGAATTTTGACGACACAGTCGAGGAATTTGACGGCGACTGGGATTTTGACGCCGTTAACGAGGACCTTGACAAGGACGGCAGGGCCGATCTCGTCAACGAAGATATAGACTCCGACGGCGCTTTTGATAAGTTCAACGAGGATGTTAACTATGACGGTGTCTGGGACTATACCGACGAGGACATCGACGGCGACCGTCATTTTGACAGCGTGAGGGAGGATCTGGACCGGGATAGGAATTATGACAACGTCTACGAGGACCTTGACGGCGATCTTAGGCTCGACTCTTCTTCGGAGGACATAGACGGCGACCACCATTTCGACGTTGTCAACGAGGATGTCGATAAGGACGGTCGCTTCGATAGCGTTAAAGAGGATACCGACGCCGACGGCAATTTCGATAACCTGAGCGAACTCGCTCTCGCGACGAACGCGTTCAGCACTTGGACGCCTTACGGGGTTTGGGATCTAAATAAGGACGGGCTAGTCACAATTTACGCCAGTGAAGCCGACATGATGAGGATGTGGATTGCCCATGAGGAGTTCGATGCCGACAATGACGGTAATATGGACGTCAACGAAACCACCGGTAAGGACGGGATGTTCGATACCGTTAACGAGCAGGCCCTCGCTCGGAAATTCTCGGCTACCTGGACGGCTGGCGGCATCTATGACCTGAACCATGACGGCAGGATAACGATATACAAAGATGAAGCAACATTGGCCCGGGCAGCGGCGAGCACGTTCGTTGGAGGCGGCTATTTCGATATCGATATGGACAGGGCCATGGACGCTAACGACGATCTGGACGGCGACCTCCACCGCGACGACCTGAACGAATATGCCATAGCCTCCGCCCACAACACTACTTGGGTCGCCTACGGCAAATACGACTACGATTCTGACGGCAAAATAACCGCATTCCAGAACGAAGGCCAGATGGCCACAGTGTGGCGTCCGAAGGGCAAGTTCGATTTCGACCAGGACGGCCGCATGGATAATTCGGAAGACCTTAACGGCGACGGCACCGCTAACCGCGGCGAAGACTATAACGGCGACGGCAGGATGAGTTTTACCGAAGACCTCGACGGAGACGGCAATTTCGATATCGTCGACGAGCTCGCGCTTGCGCATTCGCTTTCCACCACATGGACGGCTGGAGGTGTATGCGATCTGGACAAAGACGCTCGCATGGACCGGGGCCTCGAGGATATCGACGGGGATAAGCGGTTCGACACTACTAACGAGGATCTTGACCAGGACGGTACTCTGGACATCGTAACCGAAGAAGCTTTTGCCATGCATCAAGGCGGAGTTTGGACATCGTTCGGCGAATATGATCTTAACCATGACGGCATAAAGACGGTTTATACGAGCGAATCCAGAATGGCTCAGGCGGCCGGAGCGATATGGGGGCCAAATGGCAAATACGATCTCGATGAAGACGGCTTTGACACCATTCACGAGGATCTCGACAGGGATGGTAACTTCGACTCAGGCGAGGACTTGAACCACGACGGCAAATTTGCTAAGACTGAGGACCTTGACGGCGACGGGAAATGGGACAGGGGAGAAGATATCAACCACGACGGCAAGTTATCCACGACCGAGGATCTCGACTCTGACGGCAATAACGACTGGGGCGAAGACGTCGACGGGGATATGGTACTCGACCAGACAGAGGACCTTGACGGCGACGGTCATTTTGACATCATTAACGAATGGGCCCTCGCCGTAGCCGCGAATACCACATGGAAGGCCCATGGGGTTTACGACGCCGATAACGACGGCAATATGGATACGGGGTTAGAAGACCTCGATAACGACAACGTGTTCGACAACGTGAAAGAGGATGTCGACGGCGACAGTCGGCTTGATATGGTGGACGAAGGCGCCCTTGCCTCGGCAAATTCTGCTACATGGCGGGCTTACGGCCAGTATGACCTCGATAAGGATGGACACCAGGACGTTGTCGAGGACCTCGACTCTGACGGTGTGCTGGATATGGGCGAAGATAAAGACTATGACGGAAAGCTGGACAACACAGAGGATCTCGATTTCGATTCTCATCCTGACTGGGGCGAGGACAAGGACAGCGATAAGACCCTTGACCTGACGGAAGATCTTGACGCAGACAACCACTTTGACATCACGAACGAAAAAGAACTTGCCTTATCCGCCGGCATGGAATGGGTCCCTCTTGAAGAGTTCGACCTCGATAAGGACGGGAATATGGATCTTGGGATCGAGGATATCGACCGCGACGGCAATTTTGACGCTTACCGGGAAGACAAGGACGCCGACCACAGGCTTGATATAAATGAAACTGCGTTGGCAGCCAGCTTCTTCACGGTTTGGTCGGCTTACGGCCAGTTTGACGTCGATAAGGACGGTAATCAGGATGTTGCGGAAGACATTGACGGTGACGGGGATCTCGATATGGGCGAGGATGTAGACCATAACGGCAATCTGTCACTCACTGAAGACTTGGACGCTGACGGTACTCAGGATACCGGCGAGGATGTCGACTGCGACGGCCGGCTGGACCTCGTCAACGAAGATACGAACAATAACGGCAAACTTGACGCGTGGGAAGATCTTGACGGTGACGGTCATCTGGACGTAGCGGAAGACCTTGACTCTGACGGTGTGTTGGATCGTACTGAAGACCTTGATCATGACGGGGATCTCGAAACCGGTGAGGACGCGAACCATAACGGTATTCTCGATCCTGGCGAGGACATCGACAAAGACGGCGTACTTGACAGGTCAGAGGACCTGGACGGTGACAAGCGTTATGACAGCGGTGAAGACAGGAACAACAACGGGTTATTGGATTTTGGTGAAGATATTGACCGTGACGGAGTTCTTGACCGAACAGAAGATCTTGACGGAGACGGCAATTTTGAGACAGGTGAGGACGTCGACCATGACGGCAAACTTGACACCGTAGATGAGGGGGCAATCGCGAACTCGGTTTACGCTACATGGTCGGCTTACGGCGTTTATGACGTCGATAAAGACGGGCATAAGGACGTTGTTGAGGACCTTAATAAGAACGGGCTCCTCGACCGCACAGAAGATCTCGACCGTGACGGCAATTTTGATAACGGCGCCGATTTTAACCATAACGGCGTCCTTGATTATTTTGAAGACGCCGATGGCGACGGCAGGCTCGATATTAACGAATCCACCCTGTCTAACGGCGCATGGACAGCCTACGGTCATTGGGATGTTGACAATGACGGCAATATGGACGTCGAAGAAGATGCGAACCATAATGGTGTCCTCGATACCGAGAACCTGGCGGGCGACGGCGTACTCCATCTCACGGAAGACCTGAATGGCGACGGCGCTTTCGATACCGGCGAGGACCTTAACCACAACGGCGTTCTTGATCCGGGCGAGGATGCCGACGGCGACGGTAATTTCGACAAGACCGAGGACCTTGACGGCGACGGGCACTGGGATCATGGGATCGAGAATGTGAATGGAGATACCAACTGGGACACAGGTGAGCTTAAGGACCTTGACGGCGACGGCAGGATAATATGGGTCGACCTGAACCATAACGGTATAAGGGACCGCTATGACGATCTTGAATGGGTCGACGTGAACCACGACGGTCAGGTTGATCTTACGGAGGATCTCGACGGCGACGGTATTTTAGACACGGGAGAAGATATCGACCATGACGGCCATCTGGATATTGTGTTCGAGGATATCGATAGTGACGGACACTTTGACAATATCGACGAGGATGTAAATGATGACGGATACTTTGATCTCGTGTACGAGGAACTTGACGGCGACGGGCGTTTCGACGACTTTAACGAGGACATAGACGGCGACCTTGAACATGATACCGTGGACGAGGATATAGATACCGACGGTAACTTCGATTTCGTGATCGAGGATATTGACGGTGATAAATATTTCGATCTCGTCGACGAGGATCTGGATATGGATGGCGAGTCGGATTTTGTGGACGAAGACCTCGACGGCGACCGCTATTTTGACAGGCTGAACGAGGATCTCGACGGGGACAATAACTTCGACGATACAAACGAAGATATCGACCACGACGCCATGCCCGACATAGCCGAAGAAGACATTGACGGAGACGGACGTTTCGATAGGGCGAACGAACAATTGATCGCCGAAGAGAACGGCACAGAGTGGGTCGCGCGCGGACCGTACGATCTTGATAACGACGGCTATTGTGACCGAGGCGAGGATGTTAACGGCAATAATACACTTGACCCCGGCGAGGACCTTGACAGGGACGGTGTTCTGGATCTCACTGAAGACTTAGACGGAGACGGAGCGGCCGATAGAGGAGAAGACAAGAACGGTGACGGCATGCTGAGCCTTACCGAAGATACGGACGGTGACGGTCATCTTGACGTGAACGAGGACGTTGATGGCGACGGCGTCATGGACTTAAGACCTGACTATTACGGCATGGCCCAGTCGCTTTACAGTACTTTATCGTCTCTCTCCTGGTACGCCGACGACCTCAGCGGCATGCAATCGGCGCGGAAATCTCTGATGGAAGGCATGGAAGAGATGACCCGCAGGTACAACCTGATCGATAGTTCGGAAACTACAGCGAAAGAGACTGTCGGCGGTTATATCGACGAGATTACTAACGCCGCGGAAGCTCTTGAAGCTGATATTAAAGCTTATTTCGCGGGCAAGTCAGACGAGAGTAACCAAAATACGCTCGTTATCGCTGAAGGTATCTATTCCAGCGCCCAGTCAGTAATTTCCACGGCCGCGACCACGGTCGCCGCGCTTCGTAGCGCGAGGAACATCGCTAAGAGGACGCTTGAATCGCTTGATGCCCTTAATCGCGGCATATCAACAGGCGGGGATTACAGCAATTTCGCGGATCGTATGTCGCGCATGCAGATCGACATAAAGGAAAAGCAGGCAGCCATAGATAATAACCTTGCAAAGGCGCTTTTACTTGCGGGTAAGGCCGACTATGACTCGCGCATGGCAGAATATAACTCCAAAATGGCCGATCTTAAGGAAAAGAAACTAAAATACGCACAGGAATACCTTGAAAAAGCCGGCGACCCCTTATATGAGAGGTTCAAATCCCTGGGGCGCGTATCCAACAGCATTAAGGCCGACGCCGATAACATTACCGGTGCCGCTTCAGTTTCCATAAGCGAAGGCAAATATGGTCTTGAAAAGCTCTATGAGGGTATATATCTTCAGGAGACTAAACTCCAGCAATGCCTTGACCTTGTAGGGGTTAATTACAATATCTCTATGGCGATCATCAGGGGCGAGGACCTGGACGGCGATGGACACCTCGATACTGGAGAAGATACCAATAACAACGGTATACTTGACCCAGGCGAGGATCAGGACGGTGACGGCAATCTTGACCTTACAGAAGACCTTGATGGGGACGGCCGTTTTGACGTGAAAGAGGACCTCGATAGTGACGGCAACCTCGATGCGGCCGAGGATAAGGACGGCGATGGCAGGCTCGATGTAAAAGAGGACACCGACGGTGACGGGAACCTCGATGTTAACGAGGATATCGACGGTGACAGTGATTTTGATATCGGTGAGGACGTCAATGATAACGGCGTTCTCGACGCCGGAGAGGATAAAGACGGCGACCAGGTCATTGATCTGACCGAAGACTTAGACGGCGACGGTAATTTCGACGTTGACGAAGGGAGCCTCGCTTTTGTCGCCACTGGGTTCACTTCATCGTGGCAGGCATACGGAATATTCGACACAGACAAAGACGGCCGCAAGGACGATAAAGAGGATATTGACAATGACGGCAATTTTGACGATATAAATGAGGATGTCGATCGCGACGGGAACCAGGACGCGGACGAGGACATAGACAATGACGGCAATCTCGACGAGAAAGAAGATGCCGATGGCGACGGCAATCTTGATCTTTATGATGAGGATATCGACGGCGACGGCAACCTTGACCTCGTCAATGAAGACCTCGATGATGACGGGCGATTCGACAGGGTTAACGAGGACACCGACGGCGACCATAGGCTCGACACCTTCCTTGATCTTATTACGCAGGGCGGTATCGTCGGTAGAGGCGAGGATATTGACGGTGACAAGAAGCTCGATAAAGGCGAGGATGTTAACTTTAACGGCATTCTTGACGCGGGCGAGGATGCGAACGGCAACGGAAAACTTGACCTGACTGAAGACCTTGACGGCGATGGACATTTCGATATCGTAAAGGAAGATTTTGACAATGACGGTAACCTCGATAAGATCCTAGAGGATCTCGACGGCGACGGCAATCTTGATACCGTTTACGAGGACAAAGACCTTGACGGTAACCTCGACGTGAAAGAGGATACGGACGGCGACGGCAACCTGGATACCGGCGAGGATAAGAACAAGAACAGCAGGCTCGACCCGGGCGAGGATACGGACGGCGATGGCAAACTCGACCTTAACGAGGACCTTGACGCCGATGGCAACTTCGACGGCAAAGAGGATAAAGACGGCGACGGCAGGCTCGACGTGAAAGAGGATAAAGACGGCGATGGAAATCTTGACTCGGGCGAAGACAATAACCACAACGGCAAGCTTGACGCCGGCGAGGACAGGAATAACGACGGATATTTAAATCTCAGCGAAGACCTTGACGGCGACGGTAATTTTGATAGGGCTGAGGACCTCGACGGAGACAATTATCTGGACACGGGCGAAGACAGAAATCACAACGGCGTTCTTGACGCTAATGAGGATATCGACCATGACGGTATCCTTGACGGGAGGGAAGACCTTGACCATGACGGAAATTTCGACGTAAATGAGGATGCGGACGGGGATGGCAACCTGGACATTACCGAGGATACGGACGGGGATGGGAGACTCGACATTGCCGAGGACCTTGACAGCGACGGGAACTTCGATGTGGACGAGGCATCTCTCGCCAGTGCCGCGCATTCCACATGGACGGCAGGCGGCGTATTTGACGTGGACGGCGACGGCAATCTTGACCGTTTTAAGGAGGATGTCGACGGCGACGGTAATTTGGATCTTGGCGAAGACGGGGACGGCGACGGCAATCTCGATGTCAAAGAGGATGCAGATAACGACGGCAAACTTGATGTTTCGGAGGATATTGACGGCGACGGAAACTTCGATATTGTTAACGAGGATCAGGACGGCGACCGAAGGTTGGACAATGAAGAGGATATCGACGGCGACGGCAATTTTGACAATATCTGCGAGGATATTGACTTTGACGGTAATCTGGATGAGAAAGAGGACGTCGATGGCGACAATAGGCTTGACGCGAGCGAGGACCTGGACGGCGACGGGAACTTCGATAAAGTTAACGAGGATAAGGACGGCGACGGTAATCTTGACACGAAAGAGGATGCCGACGGCGATGGCCATCTTGATATCGGTGAAGACCTGAACTCGAACGATAAACTCGACCCGGGCGAGGACATTGACGGCGACGGCGTGCTCGATAAAGGCGAAGATTTTGACGGTGACTCTTCGTTGGACACCGGCGAGGACGTCGACCATGACGGCCGACTTGACGTTGACGAAGCGGCCCTCGTCCTCGCGGCTATGAGCACTTTTGTCCCTTATGGCCTTTTTGATATCGACAAAGATGGTAATCAGGACACGGTTGACGAAGACCTTGACAAGGACGGCGTTCTCGACCGTACGGAAGACCTTGATAATGACGGGAGACTCGATAGGGGTATCGAGGATATTGACCATGACGGACATTTTGATAACGTAAATGAAGATATAGACAATGACGGCGACATTGATCCATACACGGAACTTGTCATAAAATACGGGCAGTCAGGAAGGGGCATATCGGAGGAGATCGATCAGATAATTAAAGCCGCCGACCAGGCCGAGTTCGCGCTCCAGAAAGCCCAGGCGCTTGCCCTTGCCAACCCGAACAACGCATATATGGACAAGTCCGTAAAGGAACTTGCGGCTAAAGTCGCGGACCTGAGGAACGTTGCCGACCTCATGAGAGAAGTGAGGACAGTGCGCGATAATACAGCGAGGGTCGTCGACGTGTCGGGATCGATCGATGTGTACGGCGATTTCATACACGCCATAATCACCCGAGCTGCCACCACTAATGACGCTAACACCAAAGGCGCGTATCTTTCGGCCTATGAGATCGCCGATAAAGAGTTGGCTGATGCGCGGAACACCGTCATTTCTGCCGCTCAGACAGCGGACGAGGCCGCTAAGAAAGCGAATGTCATAGCCATGTCCATGAACCAGTACATGGGTCTTACCGACACAATATTTAAGGAGGGTCAGCTGACATCGATCCTGAATTTCCTTAACCAGACCTCGGCTACCGCTCTTGATCAGGCGCAGGCGGCTTCAGGTAAACAATTTAGCTTTACACTGGACGCCGAAGCGGCTGAGCGTGAAGCCTCTACCGCTTGGGACGAAGCCCAGGGCAGGGAAGTTAATGTAAATAACGCCCAGATGAGGTATTTTGACGACATCAAGAGCCTATACTCTACGCGCGGCTGGTATTCCACCGCCGTTCTCATGTATGAACGCGCTTTCTATCAGATATACTCGCTCCAGAGAGGTAAAGCGGTCATCGAAGGCGATATTGACGTGTTCACCGGCAGGGCCGGCGAACGTGTAAGCGTCACGCTAGATTATACGACTTACCAGAACATAGACCTCTCCGCCTGCAGGGATATTGACGACGTAGCGGAGGCAATTAACAGTGTTGTCGGTAGGACCGTCGCCGATACGAACGAGCTTGGCGGTCTCCGCATAACTTCAACGGCGATAGGCACGGGCGCGAATGTCATAATTACCGACGGCAGCCAGAACGAAGTCGTGAAACGCCTTTTCACCGATCCCAGGAACCGGCAGGCGGTGGACGAATACCAGGATGCGCTTAACCAGATCGCTCCTCTTAAGTCGCGTGAAAAAGAGCTCGCGAAAGTCCTTAAGAACTGGGAGGTCCAGAAGGACGGGATGTACAGCGCCATGTCCAATTATTACAGCACCACGGTCCGTACGAAAATGACCGAGACGGATGTCGCCCTGGAAAAAGCGTCTCAGGCGCGTTCAGAAGCCGTGAGGCTTAACGAGCAGGTCTCGGCAATGGATAGGGCGCTTTCCACGGTGAAGGCCAAAAAAGAAGCCTCGGATAAGAATCTGGCTGACCTCCAGGAAGCACTGAACAAGCTCGAGCTTCTCCGGGCTCAGACCAGTGATGCGTCCGATACCGTTAAGAGGACAGCGCTCTTTGGCGCGTCGAAACAATACCAGTACGATTCCGGTATATCCGCGACAGGTTCGGTGACAGGCATAGCGTTCTGGAGCGGCATGATACAGGACCTGACGGAACTTCAGGTCCTGGAAGGCGAGAAACAATACGCGGCCAAGGCGACCGCTGTCGCCGGCGAGTTTGACGACATATCAGCCGATGCCGCTCTTGAGCTGACACAGCTCCAAATATCCGTTAATCAGGAACAGGCCAATAACGCCGCGCTTGCCTCTGACCAGACAAGGCTCGAAAGACAGGCTGAGAGCCTACGGGCAAGATACGTCGCCGCGGAGAAACAGCATGTGCTCACGGAAAAGAACGCCGATTCGCTTGAGCAGAAGCTTGAGCAGGCGATAGCAGGATACAACCACTATCTTTACGGCTACCGCGCGGCATACGAAAAATACGACGCCGCGTGGAAGGCATGGTTCGAGGTTAGGAGGAAACTTAACCGTTACGACGCTCTTACTACCGTGGATACCGTAAAGGACGGACTTGTGCGTGACATGAACTCCGCGAAAACCGCGCGGGACCAGGCCGAACAATGGTATCTGTTCGCGGCCGAAGAAGCACGTACGTCGAATGATCCTACCGTCGAAAAAACGCGTGATGACGCTCTGGCTGATTTTAACGCCAAGAAAATGACTTTCGAGGACAGGGAACAGGATTACGAGGACTATATAGAGAACCTCTCGCTCACGCTCAACCTCGACCAGAAATACGCCTTAAGCATGCAGTCAGAGCTTTCCGAGAGAAACGCCGAACAGGGCGAATCCCAGAGCCTGGTAGACGTCACATCGGCGTTCCAGGACCTCGATATGGCCAGGGAAAGCTATAAGAATAAGCGGGATAAAGCCTATGAAATGCGTGTCGAGCAGGACGCGAGGGACAAGGCTAAACTTGACGCGGATGAAAGCGACAGGGCACTCATCACTATCGTCAATGATTCGCGCATGGCTATCAATAAGGCAAGGTATATCGCCGACTTCATTATGGAAAGGTTGGCCAGGTACGACGCGGCTGTAGTTAAGTTCAAGGCGATAGCGAAGGATAGCGAGAAAGACGCCGCACTTGACATGCCGATGGAGGTCAGGGTGCCTTTCGCGAGGTCTCAGAGATATGAACAGCTCGCTGAGGCGATAGACGAAAAGGTGACAGAGGCCTCGAGGACCCTTATCGATACCTACAACGAGCTAGCCAGGCAACGTAAAACTCTGGACGATGCGAAAGCGGGTATGGAACAGGCCCGGGCCGAATTCATAAGGCAGGCGATAATCAGTTTTCAGTACACCACGACCCCGGGCGCAGGGAATTATACTAACTCGGCTCACCTTGCACGTTTCGTCGGCAGTTGCACTACCGAGGCTCAGTATAACAACCTTGTGGATATTTTCTCGATCGGTCCCAGTACTCTCTCCGGGATACTAAGGACGAACGCTGGTTGCCTGAGGTCTACAGTAGTACAGAACCTGATGCGTATATACGACGACTTTAAAAAGAAGTTCAACACTGCTAAAACAGAATTGTCGGCCGAAGAAGCGAAATACGTGAAAGCCCGCGGCGACTACACCACAAGGCTTAAAGAACTAGCGGCCGGATACCAGGACCTTTCCGGGGATCCTGCTAAGTCCTCATGGAGCGTATCGGGCATATCCGATTATGACGTTATAGACGCTATCAACATGGGTAGCCCCATAGGTTCAAGGACATTTGGTACTTTAGCATACACGTTGGCGAAATTTGAGCCTGATTATGAGCTGGTTAAATATAAAAGCCAGCTATTCGGTCAGTATACAACCGGCAGGAATGTATGGAACACGCCTGGAGGGCCCGGGTCAATGACGCCGCTGGCGGGATTACCCGATTTTAGCGGTAATAATTTCGGAGGTTCGAACGCTTCGGACCGTGATAAATGGCTGAAAGGTCAGGAAATGCTGCGATACGCCGCCTGGAAGTCCGCTTTGGACTCGAAGTATAAATACGAGCTTAACCAGCGCGGCTACCAGACAGTGAGCAGCATGGCTTATATCGACTATAATACAATGACTGAAGATATGAGTTCCGTTCTTGACAGGACTCGCGAGGAAATGGCAGATGCGTATCAGAAATATACCGATATTCAGTCCCGGGCGGTCCTGGTCAAGAACGAGATGGCTAAGATACGCCATGACATGAGCACTATGACATCGTCTCAATTCACCAACCTGACGCTTAACGCCGGAGGCAGTAATCCGATATCCGTGTATTTCAGCGAACTTAGGCTCCAGCTCGAGGAAGGGGCTAAGACCATAAGCGCCTTAAGCACTGAAGCCATTACCCAGCAGGCGTACATAAGGGAACTTGAAAAGCAGTATCAGGGCACGCAGGATTCGCTTTTTAGGAACCTGCGTAAATACAGCATTAAGGACGATGTGTTCGGCAAAACAACGTTTGGAGCGGTATTTTCGACCCAGGGGTGGATCGATCCGGCCAGTTTATCGCAGCATGTCACGATCAGCGGAGTTACGGAAACAATGCAGAAAAAGCTATGGTCAAGCATCGCTAGAGTATTCGGGCCGGATTACCTTTCTGGCAATTATAGCACCGATCTTTCCGGGGTCGCGGGAGCCGCTATGAAAGAAGTTTATAACGCGGGTATCCTCGCCAAGGAGATACAGGAGCAGATGTATACACAGCTCCTAGGTGGCCAAACTTATACTTCAGTGGCCGTGATCAATTCAAAAATTGATTCTATGGAAAAAAGCGTTAATGGCGCGTATTCCAATCTCAATAAAGACATCAGCCTTTTCGCCGGTCAGTACACGAGTATAACCGCGGCATACGGCACCATTAAATCACAGGTGGACGCGCTGCTGGCGGCACAAAAACTTCCTTCGAAACAGCTTATGCAGGATTACATGGAGATCTCTTCCCTTAACGTTACCGCTAAGAACGCTTATCACTACATCCTCGAGGCGAAAAAGAGGATAGACGAAATGTTCGCCAATATCAGCGTAGGCCCGATGTCAGTGAATTCGACGAGCAGAGAGGATGATCCAGTGAATGTTATCGGCCAGCTGCGATTCCTTGCGAGATCATACTCCTCTGTCTCTGGCACTTATACCATCTATGCGGAAGGTTCAAATATGTACGGCACGCTACTGGAGGTAGGGGCGATGGCCGACGCGGTTAAAAGAAATACCGCGAATATCGAAAAGACCTACCTCCTCGCCCAGAAAGCAATGTATGCCGCCGCACAGGTATATGCCGAGGGCGCGGTTATTAACAGCTACGGCGAATCCGTTATAAAGGAGGCCGTCGCGAGGGCTGACCAGCAGCCTATCGAAATAACAGGCGCATGGACCAATTCATCCGGGACATGGGAATTCATCACGGGGCCGCTCGCTACATATGATTATTCCACGGCTTCATCGGTCGGTCCGCCTGCGGTTGCCGGTGTCCATGCCAGGTACTCTACAGGCATGGATGAGTCTTGGCTCGTTTATTTCAACCTCTGGGCTCAACAGGGCATCAAGGCTATGGAAGCGAAAATGGATGAATACATGCTTGACCAGGGAGAGGCGGAATACGCGAGGGCTACGCTGAATATGCAGTATAAGCTTGAGAACATAATGGGCATGGAAGACGAGAAATCCAGGCTTTACACCGATTACAAGGCTAGTAAGACCCACCTTGACGACATCAAGAAACAGCGTGAGGAAGCGCTCGGCCTGTATAACAGTCAGCGCGTCGCCGCGGGTCTTACGATGGTCGGGACTTCAGCCGGACAGCTTCCGCCGGAGCAGGATACATTCAACCGGTTGAATAACGACCTCCGTTGGGTTACCTCGGAATCGCTCAAGTTGTCCCTTTTAAAACGTAAGCAGCAGCTCGACGCCCTGGATGAGAGGAAAGCTAAGGAAGAGGAGAACCAGAGGGTAGTAGGGAAAAATATGAATGCTCTTCTTGCGCAAATAGGCGGAGATTCGAAATATAGAGGAGCATATTCGACCTCAACCTATCTCCAGGGCTCCGTCGACAAGTATACAGCGCCAAATCTCCTACAACCTGAGACACAGGATATGTACGGTCAGTGGGTAGGGCGCTATCAGTTATTGTCCTGGGTGCAAACCACAAAGACTAGGCCCACTAATGTCCCTGTCAGCGCTACCGGAGTATACACCATTCAAGCTCTCTCCGGGGCGTGGCGCTACGCACTAGCCGACGAGGACAAGAACAGGAACGGCGTACTGGACGGTAAGGAGGACCTTGACAATGACGGACATTTCGACAAGGTGAATGAGGACCTGGACGGCGACGGCAATTGCGACTTCATTTACGAGGATAAAGACCTCGATTTCCGTCTTGACGTTAAAGAGGATGCGGATGGCGACGGTAATCTGGATGTTGTTGAGGATAAGGACGGCGATGGCAATCTCGATTACAAAGAGGATAGGGACGCAGATGGGAACCTTGACACGGTGAATGAGGATATTGACGGGGACGGCAATCTTGATACCGTGAATGAAGCGTCCATGGCCGCCGGGGCTAATGTTCCCTGGCTCCCGATGGGTATCTACGACATCGACAAGGACGGCAATATGGACATGCCCGAAGACGCTAGCGGCGACGGCAATCTTGACGTGAACGAAGATGTCGACCATGACGGCAATCTTGATCTGGACGAAGATGCCGATGGCGACGGCAAACTGGATACAAACAACGAGGATGCTGACGGTGACGGGAATCTCGACGTGAATGAAGACATTGACGGTGACGACAGACTCGATATAGGCGAACTACGATCGGTCGCCGCCGGTGTTACAGGCGTTTATACGGACATAAACGGCAATGGTATCCCCGATAACGGCGACTTGTTCAGCCCATCGGTTTGGTCAATATTGGATGACCATGACCAGGACGGCCAGATCGATTATGTCGAAGACCTCGATCACGATAATCACTGGGATATCGGGAACGGCGTTTACGCGAGCGAAGATTTTAACAACGACGGGATCCAGCAGGATGAGGATAAGAACGATAACGGAAGACTCGACGTCCAGTATTATCTTAGAGAAGCCGATCATCCGATAGTCCGGTCGGACGATACGACTGATCCCGGGTATTACGGGGCATGGTACGATTACATGGCTGCCATGCGCGACCAGGTCAATACAAAGGTCGACGTTAAAGGTTTGGGTATAAACGAAATAAGGCGTATTTCGGGTACGGAAACCTTAGAGGTCCTGAATTACAAGGAGTTTAGCAAGGATTATACGTATCACGCAGGCGACATGATCACATATGGCGGTAAGGTATATTACGCCATCGCGACTTGCCATAGCACATCGCCGTTATCCGTTGTTACGCCGCCTGCAGTCACGAATCCGTGGACCGTTCTTGGCTGGTCGTTCAATGAGAAATATCCCGTTAATGGTACAGCGGTACCGCCTGTGTATACTACCGTTGCGTATTGGGTCTCGATCAAAGACAATCGCGTAACCGATATCTATAACTGGAAGACCGGTAAGAGAGCCGATCTTGGCGGATCAGGATCACGGGTATGGCTTGGCGGGCCTACATGGGAATCGGATAAAGATACGATCAAGTCCGGAGTTTTCACTGTAGGGGGTATCGGGGCTTCGGACTATAACTGGCTGCATGTCGTCGATTATTCGACGGTCGCGGGCAGGGCTCAACTTGTCGAAAGGATAATAGGATATCCGCTGGTGGCTTGGTCGGCGTCTACTATACCGCTTACGCAATCGGCTCTCTATAGCTCGGTCAGCAGGAAGGTGAACCTCTCATATCAGGGCCAGCTCGATCAGGATACGCTGGATTCTCAGAAGAACCGGAAGGTTGCTGAAGCCGTAGGGCAGATGTCCGGACCGTCCCTCTACAGGATGCAGTCGGCTCTCCTTTACGGCACCGAATACGAGAACGCCGCGGCGGATATTTCGCTTAAAGAGTATAAGATGCGCGACGGCCTTAATAAGCTTCTGGCGAGGATAGACGACGCCGAATCCAGGAATAACGACTTTACTTTCTCGTCGACTCAGGCGAGGTTAAGGAAAGAAATAACCGAGGCGTTGCTTTACGCGACTGACGGAGATCAGCTCAGGGCCGCTCTGGGGGCGGGCGTATCCGTAACGGATAACCTTAATATGCTCTACGCCAGGTGCGGTGCGTACACCAACCTTATGGACGTACTGGCCAAAAAAGTCGACCCGTCGAAGACGTTCGGCTATAACGAAAGCGTTATGAAGGTAATAGAGGAATTGTCGGCCCAGGCTGAGAATTCCAGGAAGATGATGGGCGAGATGTCTACTTCGTTCATGTCGGGTGTGTTTACGACGATAAGGGTAGCTAATGCGTACAGCGTATTTAACGCGGCCAAAGCGGAATCGTTGATACGCGAGATCTACTACGATAAGCTGGACGCGTATAATAAGGCGGTAGACGCGCTTGATAAATTCGACAAGTCCGCGTGGAGGGCCTATAACGTTAAACAAAGCGTGATGAAGGCGAGGCGCTACCAGGCGGACGAATGCACATCAAGGCTCGAGGAAGTCCAGAAACAGATAGCCGTATATATCGGTTCAAGCGAGGCTTTCGGCCTTTCGAACGCGGCTTACTCTAATTCGGTATCGGAGCTTCGCCAAAGGGTATCTGACGAAAAAAATCTTGTTGATACGACATTCTCGACCACCGGTAAGTTCTCCGGCACAGCAGGAACCGTGTTGCGACAACTGGCTGATGCGCTCGAGAACGCTGACAGGCTCGAGGCCGCTTATTCGTCCAAAGCCATTGAGATATCGAATCTTATCGGCACTATAGACTGGAATAACGAGGATGAAAGGCGTATTGTCTCTGAGGCCCGCGCCCAGTATGAGGACCTGAAACACGCCTATGACGAGAATGACAGGCTGATAGACCGCCTGCGAACATCTTGGGATAAGATGTTCAATGAGCTGGACGCGCTCCTTGACGAAATAACCCTGACGCGGATCAACCTGAAAAAGGCGGTTGATGAGGCGAATAAGGCCGAAGCGGATCTACTGTCGCTCGGCCTCGCGGGCCCGGATTCGACGATGGATTCGCCTGACAGGATAAGGCTGGCCAAGGATGTCCAACGGCTGAAATCTGACTACGAGACCGCGAGAAAAGACTGGAACGCGCAGCTTGTCGCGGTGGCAAAAGCGTATTCTACCGGCCTCTCCAACAGCTTCTCGACCGGATCGGACGCCGTTTCGAGGGCGCTCGTCGTCTACGGTAAACAGTTCATGGACGAGATATTCTTGTCGGATTCAAGGGCTCTGTCCGCGGCGAGCATTACCGTCAAAGAGCTTGAAGATTTTATCAATAAATACTCGGTGCCCGGGCAGCTCAAGTGGGTTGCCAGGACTTATACAACGATATCCTCGTCATACACTTCTCGCGGTATGCAGGTGACGGGTGTTTTCACCACTTCTACGGGACAGGTAAGGATCGAAGGGACATACACATATGTAGCACGTAACCCGAACGGTACTTATTCCACAAGAACCATGCCGGGTGTATATACTACGCCTGAAAAATGGAAAATAACAGGCATATCCAGTACTCTGGTCCCCGGGCTTTTCGGCCCTGTAGTCACTTATAACATCACGGGATATTACACGACCGGCAGAGGAAGAATTATGACAAGTATGATCTCTACTCCATACTCAACCGTAATAAGTGAGTCATATTCCACATACGCGTCCCAGCAGTCATACGACACTCTCGCCGACGCCGCGGCGGCGTACCTGGCGTCTTCGTATACTTCACTCAGAGAATCTTCGTACACTACTTTCAGGGACCTCATGAGCGGTAACTATACGTCCGTTCAAGATATGTTCACCACGATCGCGCTTGACGCTTCATGGTTCCTCGATAAGGACATCGAGGAAATGGCTATGACGCAGCTCAAGGAAGTATATGGAGAGACCCGTGACCTGAAAACAAAACTAGACGCGTTCTATAGCACCGTTAATATACTCCAAACCCAGGGGCCGATCAGGGCCAACCAGTTCTCGACCGCCAGGACCGTGACCGGCGCTGTTAAATTGATCTATAATCCGACAACAGGGTCATCGGCGGAGTATACGACCGATATTCTGGAACGGTTCATCATGCAAAGCGTCTGGGGCCTTAAAGATAGAGTGGACCAGACCTTCCGCGATATAAAAGGGATAACGGAGTGGATGACAGCTGTCGGGGACTCTCGACTCGACTCAGGCGAGATGAAAGACCTGGATAATGACGGTATCATCGAATGGGTTGACGACGGAGACGGCATCCCTGAAGAAAGCGATCCGACGATAGAATGGTCCGATACCGACGGCGATGGCTTTCTCGATCTGACGGAAGACCTTAACGGCAACGGGGTCTGGGAGCCGAACGAGCAGATCCTCGCTGCAAATGCCAATACCACCTGGACGCCATTCGGTCCGTTCGATGTGAATATGGACGGCAATATGGACCTTGGCATTGAAGATATCGACCATGACGGCTATTTCGACGACGTGTCCGAGGATACGGACCAGGACGGGAAACTTGATGTCGACGAAAAAGGGCTCGCCGCTAAAGACGGCGCGGTGTGGAAAGCTTTCGGCATATATGACGTCGATAAGGACGGCCGGGCGGATGAAGGAGAGGACCGCGACAAAATAAAGCAATTCGCCGGTACTCCCGTCTGGGACGCGCTAGTCACAGGCAATGTGAGCATGGGTCTTCCCGTACTCAATATTGACCTTACCAAACTCCCGGGAATAAAACTGAATCAGTCGGATATCGACGCTGCTAAGGCGCTTATATCCGGCTCGGCTGCCGATCTCGCGGTTAAGGCCTCAGGGCGGAGCGATACGTCCATAACCGCTATTACCGATCTTCTGGATAAGGGCGGTATGGGCATCCCCGACATCCTTATGGGCATAGCCGGTTATTCAGACTCGACCACAGATGTGTTCCGGGACGCCCAATATCTCGAGAATGCGAGGAACAAATTCAAAGAGCTCCAGGACCTCGCCACGGAATCCAGGGAGCTTTCGCTTATGGTAATACACACGCCGATCAGCGCGGGGCTCACGGACGTGTCTAAACAAATAGCTGAGGCTAAATATAGAGCCGTAGCCGCGTATTCCACTCTGGAAGCGGACCTTAAGCTCATGACACGTGACGGGGTCTACTCGTCGTCAGCCAAGGCTCTTCTCGCTTCTGCCTCCGTGGAAAAAGCCAAAGCTCAGGGGGCTTCGGATATGCTTCTCGGCCTATTGAAGAACCTGACAGGGCCGCTCTCTCTCGGCGAATACGGGGCGCTGGCGAGGACCAGGACATACAGTCACGGTAACCTGATAAGCGATTCAGTATGGGACGGTATCAGGGGTAAAGAGAAAGAGATAGTGAATATACGTTACTATACCGGCACGACCGACATACAGAACATAGTCGAGACCCAGTATACTACTCACGGCGTAATGCTGAAGCAGATAAGCTATTACAGGGATTATTTCATCAAGGAGAGCGAACGCGAGTACGTGGATGTCGACAACCTGAAGCAGTACGCCGGAAGAGAACTGCCGATCATTTACAGGACCTATTATAACAACGGCATTGACCAGGAAAGTATCTCGGTGTCCCATTACACCACCCTCACGCGCGGCTTGGAAAGTACGCAGAAGATCAGCTTTGACAGGATAGATTACGATGACGGCACTCAGGGCCCGATGCAGGTGACTTTCACCGAATCGCTTTTCAAGCCCGAAGACGCCGGGAGGGGCGCGATATATTCTCTCTCCAGTTACCTCGTCGGGTCTTACACTCCGGGCAATGTGCCGGTAACGCTTGTTTCTACCTCTTCCGTGACGCCTTCCGCTTCATGGGAACTGCAGTTCACCGAGCAATACGTATATACGACGACCCCCGAAGCGGGATATTCGACCGCGATGGAAGGGATATTCTCCAAAAAACGCCTTTACGAGAAGAAGACAAAGACGTATATGCTTACGGGCGGCGTCCAGGAAGGTGCCATGCAGTATGCAGGCCTATCCGGTTTTGAACGCCCTGTAAGCGTTACGGGTTACCTGCCGAATCAGGCTCCTAACCAGGGCAATGTTCAGGCTTTGACCAGCTACGAGTATGGGGCGCTGATGAATAACCTGACACGCACCGCCAGCCGCGATCTCCAGAGCGACACCTCGAAAATATCGGTGTTCACCGGATACGAAGGCGAGGAAAAGGTCGTAACCGTCAAGGAATTCAGGCTTTCGTCCGATCAGACGGAAGAGCTGGACAGGGTATCGCGCACCTATTACGCCACCGACGGCAGGATGATAAAACGTATCGTCGACAGGTACACTCCTTACGGTGACCTGAAATACGGCTCGAAGCCGGTATCACGCACGACATATGAATACCAGGGCGAGCCGGGCCACGAGAGGATCACCAGGGAGGTAGATGACCGAGGCGTCGTCCATTATTATCGTTATTTCATGGACCCTGTGAAAGGCCTTGTGACAATGATCGTGACCAACCCCGAGACTTTTAAGGATACGAGCCGTCTGCCCGATTTCGACGCCCAAGTCCTTTCGAGCAGCCTCATGTACAGGGTGTTCCAGGACCCGAACTATATACCCGGCACTGAAAGCACTGCTGTTTTCACTGACAGGGACGGCGTCACGCTCATGATGGTCGACCAGTATGGCGTGGTCCAGAAATACGAATATTCGACCGACGCTAACGGCGTCATCTCGCGCGACAACCTCGGCAGGATAAACGAGACCCGCGTATGTTTCCCGAACGGAAGCGTGATCTATAAAGGCCCCGACGGGTTCAAAACGAAGGAGACCAAATACGACACGCACAATAACATCGTAACTTACACCTATACTTATGAGACGAACCCGGCGACCGGCGACGTCCTGACCGACCAGTACGGCAACGCCGCTCTTATGATATCCAAATGGGACGATAACGAATACGTTAAGGTCACCGATACGGTCGAAGAAAGAGTCGTGTACGAGAACAGGCAGGTATGGAAGAACGGCGTCCTGTATTCGAACCAGCGTGTTAAGAAGGAATACATCGGTCCGGGCGGGCTCCTTATACCGACCGTTTATTCTAACTGGATAAAAGGAGCCGACGGCACATGGGAGCTTCGCGTCAGCCAGAACCAGGCGGATGTCCAGGATCAGGACGCTTTCTATCTGAGGGTGGACCCGGCTACGGGAGCCATATACACCACGAGGACCAATATAGATCCGAGGTTTGACAAGGACGGCGACGGCCGCGCCGATTTCGTTAACGAAGTGGCGCTCGCTTCGGCCGCAGGGTCAACGTGGACTCAAGGTGGGTCTTATGACATTGACAAAGACGGCAACATGGATGTCGACGAGCGCGATACCAACGGGGACAATGTCGTTAATTCCAGCGACTACGCGATATCCACCGAATACAAGTATGAATCCATTACGCCCGATCAGTTCGGTAACTTTGATTTCTACGCCCAGAAAGTTAAGGGTCTTCAGGGTCAGAACGATTCATATGTCGTTCATGTTTATAAGGGGAAGGATTACGGTTCAAAAGTCTATACGGGGATGACACTTAAATACGACCTCAATACTGACGGTTCCTTTAAGAACCTTACGGAGTTCAACGACCGGATAGCCGGTATGGTATCCTTGTGGAAAGACTCCGCCGGCCGGAATCGGCCACTTGACGTCCAGGGCTCTTTCTCGACCGGAGGCGCCGGCTACACGACCTCGTTCGGAGTATATTCTACTTATACCGGCCTTGATTACGGCATGAACCTCTACCTTCAGTTCGACCGCGCTCCAGTTTCTGAGAACGAATTGGTCTATCTTGAGCAGCGCGAGCAGATGGATTTCGAGATAAACGGAGGGACTCTCATAGAAGCCGACGGTGACGTGTATACACGCGATTCCCTCGAAAAGATAACCTCGGATGTTCAGGCGCAGTTCATGGCCATGCAGACCAAGATCGAATCAGCAAGGATCATCCGTGACTCTCTGGTCGAGGGAGCACAGTCGAAACTTGCGAACTCTTTCTCGACTTTGACCAATAGGTCGAATGTCGGGACTAAACGAATAGTCACCTACGACTGGACATTCAACCAGGGCGAACGCAAGGAAGTAATGACCCAGCCCGATAACTATATGTGGTTCAACTGGGGCAGGTACAGCATGATCATGATGACGGCTTATGCCGGTAACCTGATGGGTGCTATAGGCGCGTCCGATCTGGAAGCCGCAACCGGCTTCACCGATCCAAATAAACCGGTAAGCGTGACTAACCCACGCGCGGATTATTGGATCAAGGATAGGACGCTCCAAATAGTTAAGCGGGCTAGCGGCACGGACGTGGGCAAGGTCATAGTGGCTGAAGGTTTTGTCGATTCGAGTTATAGCACGACAGTGAAAATTGACGAAGACCAGCAGAATCTCGATCTCACCAACGCCAAAGTTTACCTCCAGGCCCTGAAGGATTACATAACCGGCTCCTTCGCCCAGGATGTCAAAGATTATGTCAAATACCGCAATGACCAGGCGACATACCTTCAGACTATCAAAGACGAAAATAAGAAGTCCGGCGCGGCTTATTCCACGGTCGGCCTCGGTGTGCTTCGCTATAAAGTGCCTGACTACCTGAGTGTCCCGTTCGCCGGCATGGATTTTGTCGACTGGCTCCTTGTCCGAAATAAGAACGCCGGCGTCCTTCTCGATCTTGGCCTTGGCATGCTGATAGGGGGTGCCGTAGCGAAGATAGACAATAACGGGAAGGTCGTGAGGAAGGACGAACTTAATATCGAACAAATGCATTCCGCGGGTGTGGATTATAAAAATGAGTTATTCACTATGCAGGGTGGTAAACTGCTCATCAAGTCACAATATTCGAATCTCTGGACCGACTATAACGGTAATGGCATGGTAGATACTGATGAGGATCTTGATGGCGATGGCAACACAGATAAGAACGAGATCTCTTTTGACGAGAACGGAGTGAGGGAATGGACCGATTTTGACGGAGATGGGAATGAGGATTTCTGCGACGAAGATGTCAACACCGACGGCATAAACTCACTCGGCGCCTCTGTTACCGAAGAGGTTATCGGATACTACTCGACCGATGGCGAAACTCTCGCTCAGTTAAAAGGTTTCCAGGCAGGGATCGAACAGGCTTTTTCGACTATCGCTAATGGCGAGTTGAAATATGATACTCAGCGTAACCAGGAGATAAACAACCTTTTATACGACGACAGCCGCGCTTATTTCGATGACGGGAGGCCTCATCCCGTGCACGATACAATTAATGACCCGACCGACCCGTTGAGGGAGTATTTCACGCACGATATGTTGACTAAAGTTCTGCCTAATACGCCGGGCGCAGCTCAGCAGATACTGGATTTCGAGACATACATGGAGGACGGCACTAAACAGAGGGATAAGTATGAGATAATCGGTAAGGCACTTGAACTCTACGCCTCCGTTATCGACAAAATGAAGGATAACGCCATAACCGTATCGTCGACGCTGTCACAGAGCATGAGTAAACGCACCAGCGCCATTACCGGCAATCTCGACGAGAAAAAATACCCGGCGCTTGATAAAGGGCTATTCGTCGGCAATGTCACTACGAAAGCCTTATACTCAACTCAAGTCGTAGGTAAGGCCGGCGTTAAGGTCGGCCTTGTCTGGACCCAGAACGGCGCGATCGTCGAAGTCGATAAAAAGGTATCCACGGGATACACCGTGCGCATAAAAGAGAATCCGGCCGTTCGCGGAACCTATTCCGTTATAGTCACGTCAGGAGGCGAATATGATTCGCCGACATGGATACCGGGTGTCTATACTCAGCAACCGGCCCAGATGGAACTGCCCGAGATCAATTTTGTCGGTAATACCGCCGTCCCATCCCTCGGCACGGTAACGGTCGTCATTACCGACATTTATACCAACGCAGTCGGTACAGTAACTCTTACCAACGGAGTTGTCACCGCCTATTCACCGATACTTAAAGGCATGACCGTATATGTCGACCCGGCGGACGGCAATAAACTTAAGGTCACTGCCGATAATGTCGAGTCAATTAAGACCAAAGACTGGCTTGTGAGCATGGGCCGGCTTAAAGCCGAAGAAGCCAGGAATTATACCCTGGGTATTATCGACCGTTACGAATACGCCATGCAGAAAGTTTTCTGGCAATTCGCTGAGAATCGGGACGAGCTCGCGAAAGAGGTCAGGCAGAAAGAGATATGGCTGGACGGGAATATCTTTAAGTACAGCGCATCTTACTCGTCGCTCGTCATTAACGATTCGACGACGGTTTCCGCGGCGACAATATTCCCGCCGATGACCGGACCGGACACTTATCTTTACAACTACATTAAGTCGCTGTTCTGGGATAAAGGGAAGATCGACATTAAGCCTGACGGGGAAGTGGCCCTGAATACGGCCGAGGCTTATACCCGGGAAAGGCTTTCCGAAGAGCTCGTGAATATATTCGAGAATTTCATGAGCGTCGATACTGCGGCCACAGCGGGATATTCGACCGTCCTTGACTGTTTCTCGTCCGGCAAGCTCGAACGCCTGAAAGATTTCGAGACTATAGCCGACCTGTATACCCGCGGAGTTCTCGGCCTTGACCCCGAGGAGAATAGGAGAAAATGGGATGAATCCGACTGGAGCACTTACATCGACGAGACAAAAGTTCCTGAGTTTTACGCTGATTACGGCGATCATAAGGTGAACCTGGCGTCTTACGCCATGTTCAAGTATTCGGAAATGGCGCTCGCTTTTGTAGGGAGGCTCGAAAGCCTGCGAAAGGAATACGACATAGAGAATATCGCCAAGGATCTTATATACGATCTCGGCAACTATACGCCCGAATTCGTAATGACTGACAACGACATAGATAAGATGGACCCGTCAAGCGCTAATTACGACAAATACTACTCGCCAAGGGTGGAACTTCCGTATGAGTTCGGGACGGACGACAAGAACCATAACGGCACGATCGATAAGTACCTGAGCCTCGCGAAATGGCGCGACGACGTAGTCAAGGCGCTTAACGGCTACAATTACGACCAGTGGATGAACGGGCGCGAGTATTTCCCCGGCGATGTCGTGACCTACGGCGGCCAGGCTTATGTCTCTCTTAAATATCATTATGCCCCGCTTAACGCATCGGCACCGATCGCCGGGCTGAACTGGGTTGTAGATAACTCATACCTCTACCGCAGGAAAGATCCGGTATATTCTATGCCCGAAATCATTCGCGAAGCCGCTAAGCTGAGGGGCGAGCTTGCGAAAGAGGAGATTTCCGAGAAGAAAGAGGCCCAGCTCCAGAAATACAACCGCGAATACCAGTCTTTCTTCGACCAGACCTATAGGCCCGTACAGCAGGAACTCGCGGACATGACCCAGGAAATGCCGTATTATTTCAAGCGTGAGGTCGTATGGCTCGATGATCCAAAGAACACAAATCCGAATGACACATCAAAACGTAAAAAAGACAATTCGGGTTCGCGGGACTTAAGGCTCATGCTTTCGGCTGTTTATACGAATTTGTCGTCGATCAATTCGACCTCATCCGCTTCATATTCGAATTATTATTCGGACATAATCGAACGCGGCAGTGATTATGTGGTCGAGAACCTTGCTACCGGCGAAAGGTATACGCCGTATGTGAAGACCGTGCTGGGGCATGAATGGCTTTTTGTGAACATATTCGACTCGCTTAAGAACGATTACGTTGAATGGAAGCTTATTAAGCTGGATAACGCGTTCGATGTAAAGAACCTTACCCCTGCCGAACGCGCGCAGCATATACAGACAAAGTCCGCTCCGCCAGAGGTCATGATCGGCAAACTCCACGACAAGCAATACGTAGCCCAGCGCTATCTCAGGCAAAGCACCGAGGACCGTAAGACCGTAGCCGTACAGGAAGAGGAAAAGGAATACAGGAAATACGCGGCCGAGGTCGGAATGGGAGGCGTTAAACTTGCACAGATCTACGGCGCTATCGAGAAAATGTACGCCGACAAGCTTCTTTTATTGTCGCAGAATTACGACGCCGGAATACTCTCCGAGGAAGAATTCTATACCGGCATGCTCAAGATAAAGGATTACCGTTTAGCTTACAGGGACATGGTCGAGAAATATCTTCTCGGAAATATTGAGAAATTCGATCTGGGCGTCCTTAATAAGCAGGATTCTAACGGAGTCGCGTATCTCTCTTTAGCAATTGCCGGAGGGCTTAACCTGGATAAGACCCTTACTGACGGTTCCGACGCCGACAAGCTCTTTGGTATACTGAAAGCCGCGGCATCGTATATGACGGAAGCCGAGAAACGCGAATTTGTGAAGGGAAGGCTCCTCGCGGATATGCTCCAGAAATTCGATTCATTGTTCGAGGTCATGTTCGAACGGTATGAGGGGGCGATCTTCAGCAATAATTTCCTGCGTAAGACCAGCAAGGCCGATAAGTCCAACTGGAACCTTAAAAGAGATATTTACGTTAACGAACATTTGACGGCCATCAGTAACCTCCTGGCTAATTTCGTTGCGCTTGAAGCCCCGATACGCGCTGCGTACGCCGCCAATGTTTCAGGCGCCGTAGATGCGTTCAAGGCAAATACGATAACCGGGATACTGAATATCGGCCAGAAAGATACCCGTGTTAAGTCCTTTTTTGACGAGATGTCATGGGTCCCGTCGGACCCGAAATACAGGAACTTCAAAAATAACGTTGCCGGCGTCTATTCCACCACTGCTGTAAGCGCTTTTTCGACTGATGCAGGTTCGTCCAATATTGTCGCAGAGTCACTCGGGAAATGGATCATCGAAACAATTGTAGGGTCAAAAGACAGGGACTTTAAAGGGAGCGCCATGCAGATGCTGGGGGCGAGCTTTGAATCCCAGTGGATAATGTATAACCAGTTCAAATATAAGCCCAATATCGGCATCCTTTATACCGAGGAAGTTGTACAGAGGATACTCGACGAACTTCTCTATGACTATTCGAATACCATGGCCAAGATACAGATGCTGATGAATAACTTCACAAGTACCGAGGGTTTGACGAATTACGCCGATCACGAGAATACATGGAAGAGTTGGTGGCGTACGCTAGGGGTCGAGCAGCACCTGAATAATTACGCTTATGCGGACGACGCAAGGCTTCGTAACGCCGAAGTCGGCCGGCGCGTTATGGAATCCATGGTGGGCGACGTTTTCATGGCGGGCTTCAACGAGCTGGAGCTCGAAGCGCAGAGGGACCTCGCGGAGCTGGTAGGGGAGAATATCGGCGATTACCAGTATAAGGAAACTATAACGACCCCGTCAACCGGTGCTTATAATCGTAACGTGACAGGCGAGGACAGGTACCACGGTAAGTCTTCGGTAACTGGCGTTTACACTTTTAGGGGAAACCTCTTTAAACAGATCAAAGCCATAAGCGACGAATCTTACCTGATGGGTTTTGCAGGTGGCGCTGATCCATTGGCTAACACTCTGGACGTCAATAGATTTAGGGCAGATGTAAATCAAGCGCTTAATGGCGTGGATCCGGTTACAAATACGGTTAAAAAGAATATTTACGACGAATACAACCAGGAAGTCAGGCAGGCCATAAATAACCTTTCGGCGGCGATATCCGGTGGGACGGATTATAGCACAGGTGTTACTTACAACACCGTAGCCTTGGTGCCGCGAGGCGATTACGTTACTGTGTTTAACGGGGATTTGGCAAGTGGTACGTCCGGTGTCGCTCTTACATCCAGCAGGAGGCCAAGGATAACTGGCGACGGCGTTTATTTCGCCGAGGACGCCAACGGTGTACTGTCCAATCAGGTTTTCACGCCCATGGCTAATATAAGGGGCGAGGATAGCGTTAATTACGGCGATTTCGATATCTATTCGAAACTCGAAAAACAGATAGACGCTTTTAAGGTCCGGTTGAATAAAGCCAACGATACGCTGAATAGGAAGTTGATGGACCTCATATACGTTAAAGTGGCTCCGACTTTAACCAGCGTTGTCAACTCGAGCGGAGCGATAGACCGTAACCTGATCTCTGGCCTCTTCCGCGGTAAACTCCAGCCTTCCGAAGCAAGGGACTACGGCGGCGGGATAGATTATCTTCAGGAGGACGTCTTCCAGATGATGAAGCTCCAGAAGGACTTTTACGAAGATACCATAAATAGGACGAGAGACCTCTACGAGAAAGGAGTATCCGGAACTATCTGGGATGACGTTGAGAACGGCCTCGCTTACGGCCGTCTATGGGACCATGTTTACGCTAAGAAGAAATTCGAGGAATATTTCGTCCCGGACGTCAAGAGCTTTACGAACGACGACAACTATAACGCTCTCGAACAGGCCGGGATGAGCATGTACAAGGCCATTAATATGCTCGGCAGGGATTCGAAAGGCAATCTTGTACCCCAGGATATAGCGTGGCAGAGCTGGCAGGCATATTCGAGGGACGACGACCACTCATATGAGGTCATGAATCTTACCGACGGTATAAAGCAGTTCATGACCGACCGGGACGCCGAACGGATAAAGAATTCTACCGGTCAGTGGATAACACGTATGTACGGCGATTACCGTATCGATCATGACGTGCGCCGGATAATCGAGACCCAGGGCGGGCCTTACGTTTACCGTACCGACAGGTGGGGTAATGAGGAGACCGACAGGCGCGAGTCCGTAAGGTCTAACCACGAGCAGGTTAAACTCACGACTACTCTCTTTGAACGCCTGGTGCGGCCTCAGACGATTGTGACCTGGAACGATGTCGGGACAAGGACTCAGACGGTCATCGCCGATATGCTCAGGTTCGCTGACCCGACCACGCATTTGATAGGGGCCCTAAGGGGGGTTTACGGCGGTATTTTCAGCTATGACGATTTTAACGGCCTTGAACTCCAGAGGACGTTCGCGAAAGCCGGTGAGTCGGCTTCCCAGCTTAAAGATCTTGTTCAGAACGTTGTGATCGCTTTCCTGTCGCGGCTTGGCCAGTTCGGATTGAATAATCTCGCGCTTATACGAGGGCTTGAGATAGCCGGGAACATAAGCGGGGTCGATGTTACGCTCAAGCTGGGACGGGACAAGGCAGGCGCTTTAAAGGTAACCGATCTAATGTCAGACCTTACCAAAATGAACGCTCTCGGCCTTACCGCCGCGGAGCTGCGCTCCAAGTTCGTCGCTATGATGGAGAAGACAGGCGAGGATATGATAACAGGCGACGCAGCCGGCGGACGGGTCAGCTATATCCGTTACGCCCAGTCCGTATCCGAACGCGGCGCCATAGGCCGGAACATACTCTTTAAGAAAGCCGATGAGTACACCAGGGACGAGCATCTGTTGTTAGCCGCGTACCAGAAACGACAGGCGCTTGTTGATAAAATCGCGACCAGTATCAAAGGCTTCCAATTCGCTATGAAGAACATTGACCTTATCTTTATGATGAGCCCGTTAACTATGCAAAAATACTTCAGCCTTCAAGCTCAGATGAAGCAGGACATGAAAGCGGAGTTAAAAAAATATCTAGAGGAAGCCCTTGCGCTTGATAAGCTCCTTCCTAATAAAGGGCTATCTAAAGCCGAGAATGAAACCGATTTAGCTAAATTTACGTTATTGTTGAACTCTATGTCCTCTCAGGACATGTATCGTTTGATCAGGCGCGGGAATATCCATGGGGACCGTAAAGCGTTAATGCACCGGGTCCTTGCCGGTAGAGTCCTGGTCAGCGAACAATACCTTGACGGAGAAAGAGGTAAAGACAATAAGGGCTTATTCTCCAGCCTTAGGATAATGTGGGAAATATTCGGTAATATGAATAACATTCCCACCGATCTTGTAGATCCGTTCGGGTTGGAGAGGCAGATGGAACTCTATATGGCCAACTATCAATTGGATATGGCTGTGAATATGGCTGATCCTAGCGAGGTCGCGAAGTTCATGTCAGTCAATGATCTCATCAAACTTCTTGATAACATGGGTCATCGTCAGAGTGAGGAGGACAACCGCATCAGGCCCGAGACAAAGGAAGACAGCGAAAAACGCGAAAGCGCGATGAAAGAGGATCAGGCCAATGAAAAAGAAGAACGCATGGCCGCGGCAAAAGAGAGACAGGAAAAGGAAGAAGCCGAGAACGCCAAGAAGGAACAGACCAAGAAGGATGCCGAGAAATACGAGTCCAAGGACAAGCGAAAAGGCGCGGTAGAACCCGGAAAAGCCGCGAGGGAGGAGGTTGATAGAGAAGCGAAGTCAACCGGTAAATCCAAAGCCGCCGCCGCTCTCGATCTTGCCCAAAAAGCTAAAAAAGCTGCGGGTGAAGGGAGTGATTTGGATAAAAGGCTGGCTGAGGCAAATCTCTATGAAGAATATCTGGCGATCGCCGAAGCTGACATACGAGAACGAACAGGGGGAGTAGCGGAGCTTGAAAACCGTATTAAAGATGCGGAAAGTGCGGGAGACAACGAGAGAGTAGCCGAAATTAAGGCGCGACTTAAGGACCTTAAGGAATGTGGTGAATTACTTAAGGCTGAAAATCAGAAGATAGGCGATTTTAAGAAAGGTCTTGCGGGCCTTTTAAGGAAGAGCATCGATTCGGATATGTCGGAATTAGGTGAGGGCAAGAGCCTTAAAGATCTTCAGGGCCTTTACCGGAAACTTGATAGTAAACTCAGAAAGCTCGGAAGTTTGAGCGGGGAAATGCCGGTCGAAGAGAAGAAAAAATTCGACGCCGAAATGAAAGACCTGCGTGATAAGATCAAGTCTTCGATCCTGGGAATGATCAGTTCCTATATTTCCGGGATTTCCGGCCGGATCGCCGGTCTTGGCGAGAACGAACTGGAAGATTTTATTAAAGAACTCGATACTGATCTTGGTTTCATGGATCGTATGGGCGTAGACTTTAAGGCGATAAGGGAGATGAAACAGAAAGTCGTCGAACTGCTTTCTAAAAAACTTGCGGATGCCATGAATGGTTTTGCCGCGAATGGTACGCTTGAAGATTTTGCCAAGGCTACAAAACTCTCAGCTTTAAGGGATAACGTCCTTGGTATCATGCGCAAAAATGGCCTCGATTCGAAAAAAATGGAGGCCGAACTTACCGATGCCGCGAGCGGCATGGTGAGTAAGATCGCCAGTAAGATCGGGGATTTGCTTAAGACCGGGGCAGGTGTCGACAATATGCTAAGTTCTCTAAAGAACGCCGGCACCCTAATGTCGAAACTTAAAGATCTGGCCGGAAAGCTCGGCGTCGATCTTCTGAAAACTAAAGGCGGAGAAGAGCTTTTGGCGAAGGCCAGGTCTTTTGTCGAGTCTTTGAGTAAAGCCCTATGCAGGTGGGCGGATGACAAGATTAACTCTCGGGCCGATATAGGCTCTGACATGCAGAGCCTTAGAGAGATGCTCGCCGGAGTTGTTGGGCTCCTTCAGGCCTTCGATAAATTTGATGCCATATTTGACGGTAAATTTAACGACAGGAGTCTCCTTTCGGGACTAAAGATATCACTTGCGGAGTTATCCAAACTCTTCAAGTCCAGGGTCGAAGCGTCAGCTATGAGCGAGAAGGAAAAGAAGGATCTTTTGCGCCAGTTGGGCAACCTCGACAAGTTTGCGGCCGATCTGGAAACTGGTTTGAAGAGCAGAGAGGAGCCAAAGGCGGAAGAACCCGAGAAACAGGCAGAAAAGCCCCAGCCTGCTTCAGCGACAACTGTTATCCTCCAGCTGACTGGCGGCACGGTTACCATCATCAGGCCGGCGGGTATGGATGAAGCTAAATTTCAATCCTTAGTTGACCTCTTAAAATCATTGGACGGCGGCAACTTGGACACTATCAAAGCTGCGCTTACCGGCGCCGATAAGAGCCTTCTTGCCGAACTATTGACCGCAATGAAGAGCCCTGAACTTATACCCCTATCATTAGACGAGCTGGCCGATAAGATAAAGGAAAAACTGGCCGTAAAAGATGCCTTTAAGGATAGAGCCGGTAACGTAACTGTGATATTGAAAGACGGCTCCAGCATTTCGTTCAAAAGTACAGCTGGCATTACGGATGCCGCCTATGACGATCTGATAAATGCCGTAAACCTAGATGATGCGCTTAACGCGGCATTAGCTCTTGCAAAGGATTTCGGAATAACATTACTTATTAAGAACACGAACGGCACCGAATACTCTTTGAGCTCAAAAATATCCGCCGACGGATCAGCGGTCTTTTACCTCAAAATATCGGGCAACGATCTCGCGATAAGCCTCTTGTTCACAAATGCCGCGGAACTGAAGCAAGTAGACAGCGCAGTTAAAGCGCTTCTCGCCGATGATAAGACGGCATTTGAAACAGCCTTTAACGCGCTTACTGATACTGCCGCGATGGGGTTTCTCGTAGGGTTACTCCTACTTAGAGGGGACAAAGCCGATATGGCGCTTCTACTACGCGGTAACCAGAAGAAAGACAACGCTCTTATACTAGCGCTGAAAGATCCATCGTTAAGAAAGCTGTTGGCAGATTTCCTGAATAATTCCGATAACGACGCCGTTTTGATCAAACTGATAAACAACATAGATCCAGCCGCCGCTGGTAAGCTAGTAGATCTATTGGATACGGCAAGGATAGCGGCAGTTCTTAACGGTACCTCATACATTACCGCGTCAGATGCTAATAAGGTCCTATTAGGAGCTCTATTGGGTCAAATTGAAATTGGCAAGGCGCTATTGCTTGTCGATATCCTGAATATGGGAGAGCCTGATGCCGTCAAAATAGGTCTCCTTGAAAATTATCTCGCTATAAAAGGCATCGGCGCCGATATTAAAATCGTCGCTTCTGTTTTAGATACCTTAACTTCAGGTGCTGATAGGGACCGGCTCTTCAAGGCTGCCGATAAAGAAGCCCTTGGCTCGGCATTGCTCGCCGCGGTCTCACTTAATTCCGCATGGGCAATATTAAGCGGAATGAATGATTCCGGAAAAATAGCCGAACTGGTTTCAGGTATGGACATAAATAAAGCCGCCATCATTTTACTCGGGCTTGGCGAGTTTTTACGCAGCGGTGTAATGGCGGATGATCTACTTAACGCAAACACCGCACTCCAGACTCTGCTTAAAGACCAGGCCGGACTTATCCCGCTTCTCGAAAAGATGGCCGCCAATAAGCTTGACGAAACGGCATTACTGGCCGCTTTACCTGGACTTTCAAGCGACCTTGCGCTATTCATCCTGGCGAATGTGGGTTCTGAAATACGAAATAAGGTTGTCGGTACTTTGCTCGAGCCCGGCAATAAAGATCTTTTGAGGCGTGTTCTACAGGACGGGAACGCTTTAGCCCTGGCGGACCTTACCAGGGGCAGCGAGGAAGGAAAGGATTTGTTCGCGGCGCTTTCTTTGATAAGCAGCGATATGGCCGCTCAGGTACTGATGCTGCTTTCTCCTGCTATGGCTTTGGACCTGATCGACAAGAATAAAGAGCTCATTAAAAGCCTTAACGCCGAGTTCCTCGCGGTCCTGTTCCTGAAAGCGGGTGATGCGAAGGCAAATGAGTATAGCCAGTATCTGGCTAATAGCGATGTCCGCGACCAGGTCTCTAAACTTATGGGAAAGAAGCCGCAGCCTGATGCCGTTAATCCCGACAGGTCCGTATCGACGGGCGACGTGAAGAATTTCGATAGCTTGAGCTTAATTGGCAAGAGAGAATGGTTGATTAAAAATCAGGACGACATAGGTGCTCTAGCCAAAGCGCTTAACGGCTCTAACGTTATTCTCTTGGCTGAAGCGTTAGGGGTATTTGGAATTAATTCGCTAACTTCCGAGGCTGTAATAAAGGTACTCCTTGCCTTGGACGGCGCTCAGCTGGCGATGGTCCTTATCAAGCTTGACAATAATAAACTAGTCGCCGCTTTGAACACCGCCGATCCAGCGGTCATCTTCAGGTTGCTTAAAGGTCAGGATACGTCAGTTTTAAGGGATGTTCTTAGTAACACGACGATCGATCCTGGTAAACTGATCGGCGCGCTTCTAATGCTCAGGTCATCCGGCGAAATAGCGGGCCTAATAAAAGCTTTTGAGGGGCTGGGAGATGAAAGGCGCGCGGAGCTCCTTGTCAAGATATACAGCAAGGAAGGGATACTTTTCAGCGCAATTCTTTGCGGTTTGTCGTCATACGCCCTTTCTGGAACGCTCACTCAGATGAAAGATAACGCTGATCTGAGCGAAATGTTATCCTACGCCGTCGCCGGAGCCGGATCCAGGGAAGCTGTATTAAGCACTATATCACTGGCGTTGAGCTTTATGTCAGTTAACGACAGATCGACGCTCGTTAAAAATCTGGTAGAAAAGATCCCCGCATCATGGGTTGGCAGCCTCTTTGAGAAGATGGACGTCCGCATGGCAGCGGCGATCTTTAAGTCATTGGAAATTAGCGGTCGGCAATCCGTATTGTTCTTGATGAAAGACGCTTCTAAGTCTGTCGCCATGCTCCAGGAAGCGGGAGCCGACGTGGCGGCGGAATCGTTAAGCGCATCCGGCCTTTCCAGCGATAAATTCAGGGCTTTAACCTCCCAGATGTCAAATGTCTTCCTTGCGGCAGTGCTGGGCAGCGCTAAGATGAACAAGGAGCAGGCATTCACCGCCTTACTTGCTACGGGCGCTAGAGCCGCCGATATAATTTCAAAAATGAACGTAACAGCTTTTGCCGAGGTCCTCAGGACCGCTTTAAGAGACCGCAATGCCTCCTCCATCCTTGAAACGCTTAAATCGATCGGCGATGTGCGGCTTGCGGCCGTAATATTCGCGCTAGGCTCTGACGCCGGTAAAATGACTGGCTTATTCGACGACGCTACCCAGAGAAAGATCGTGGCGGCGCTCGCGAAATTTGATTCCTCCGAGAAGCTTGAAAAAGCCCTGGCTGATCTTTTAGTGACCACCCCGGCCGGCGCGGCCGCGGAAAAAATATCCGAAGTGAGGGAAATGCTCGCCGCCGGTAAGGGCGGGGATGCCGCTACTCTCGTAAAGGCCATGGATGAAGGGAACGCGAGAGCTCTTGTCACTAAACTCTCGACCCAGGAGAAAGTGACGCTTCTTCTCGCCCTTAAAGGCGACATGGACTCATTAGTAAAACTCCTGGGCAGCGTTAACGCAGAAAGAATTTCCGCGATGCTGGACATGTCCGGTTCCAAAGGATTCCTCTCGAATCTCCTGGCCGACATGAAAACCGGTCTCGTGAACGACATGTTCAAAGACCAGGCCGGCCCCGACCTTAAACCGGCCGTTCGTGAGATGAATGTAACAGCCCTTACCGCGCATGCACAGGAGCTTATATCGGGCGGCAATTTCAAAGATGCCGTCAATCTTTTAAGCGTGAGGTCGGAAGCCGATATAGCGTCGATTTTGAGCTCATTGAGATTTAATATTGCCGGTAACGCGGTGTCTCTAGTTCAGGAGCTTCTCAGGCTTGACGGCACAGGCGCGAGGGCCGGAGCCATAGTCAGCCAGCTGGCTGCCGGGATCAAAAACGATCTAATATCGGCCCTTTTCAGCAAGAACACAACGGTTCTCAATAATGAGCTGTCGGATCTCTTAAGTAATATGGACGCGGCTGAAGTAAACGGTATGATATCAGCCGGAACTTTGGGGGATAATGCCGCTTTTGTTCTGGTGGCGCTAAGATCCGATGCCGCGGCTAATGTTCTATCGGCCATGGATGCCAATTCTGCGGGGAGTGTACTCAGCGGCATGCTTCGAGACGGCGGCGCAAGAGAAAAAACAGGCGCTATTCTCTCGCAAATGAAGGATGCCGCGCTTTCCGGAATTATCCTTGGTATGGACAGCGCGTCAAGGGAACTGGTTTTCGCAAGACTTGACGAGGCTAAAACAAAACAGGTCGTGACTTATTTAGCCTCGAAACCGGAATCTTTTATGCCTGCTTTTAACGACGCGATAAAAAAGGGCGACCTTAAGTTCGCCGCCCATCTGCTCTCGGGCGTTAACGCTGATTTCATCCTTAACCTATTCAGCCTCAATACTTCAACATTAGATTTTAAAGTTGAAATAATGAAGAACCTCACATCGGAAAAAGCTCTTGAGGTCTTCACGCGGATGGCTAACGACGCTAAGACTGAGCTTGTATCACAGCTCCTTAAGAAAGATGAAGGGAAGAACGCTCTCGCGGGTATTATCGGCAAGATGTCTGAAGCCTCTGCCGTGGCATTCCTTGAGACGGTCGATATCGCTCTCGCCGTAGACCTGATCTACGCCATGGCGTCTTTGCGGGGTGGGGAAGGCGCCATGGACGCTGCCAGGATACTCGGAAGCATGGGCAGCGGGTTGAGAGATTCCATCATGAGTCAGCTTCTCGAAAAAGATAAGTTTAACGCGGCTATGTTCAGGCCGGACGCCGGCGATTTCAGGATAACAGCCATATTGAACAATATGGCAACAAAACTTGCCGTTAATTTTATTTTGAGCCTGAATCTCGGCGACCAGGCAACGCTTATTCCGGCGCTAAAGGATTCCCACGCCGTAGCCGTTATGGGAACGATCGAAAATGGTTTTAATTTCGCGAATGTCGCGGCGAAAATGATTTCCATGGGCAATATGGACTCCGTAGCCAGGCTCGTCGGGTTGCTTACCCCGGATAACGCCAGGGTTTTACTTGAAAGTCCGACCCTGTCCGGGTCGGTTCCCGGAATAATGGTCGCTATTGCCTCTAAAAGCGTCGAAAAAGCCAACCTTATCTTTAATGCCATGGGCACCTCAGCCCAGGCCGATCTCTTTAACGCGATGGCCAAAAATAATGCCGCGGCCCTAGTGGGGATGATAAGCTACGCCAAAGTCGACATAGTCAGGCAGCTCCTTTTGAATACATCGATCAATACCGCAGAACTCGGCCAGTTCCTTGTAAATAGCGATGTAGCTAAAACAGTTACAGTGCCGAGGCTCGTGGGTATTATACAGGGAGTGAAGGATATCAAGAGGGACAGAGCCGAGGCTTTGGCCCAGTTCCTTGATGGAGAAGGCATTAAAGTTAACGCGGTGACGCCCATGGTGAGCCTGGTCGGTCCGGACGTATCAATTAACTTCCAGGTCGGAGCAAATGGCGCTCTTGGAGCTACTATTCAAGGCGGAACGCCTAACACTGGGCTGGAAGCGCAAATAAACGCCCTAAATATCACCTCACTTGATGCGAACAACTTTGCCCGAATAGTTGATGTCTTAAGGGAGAACGGAGTGACATCGGTCAACCTTGTTTTCGCGGAATCCAACCTGAAGATCGTGGTCGATCTCACTGGCGCCAAAACAATATTGACCGAGATCACGAATACCAAAACAAATTCATCCATTAAGGGCAGTATCGATATAACTGACGGTGTTTCCATATCTGAACAGAAACTTGGCATGGTCCAAACAGCCCTAGCCAGGAATATAACCGATATCAGAAGTTTTACGCAGGTAGCGATAGCCCTGGCTCTTGTCGGCGGTACAGACTCGCAGTTCGCGCTTACAGCCTCGTTCGATGTTATGGGTTCAGCCCGGACGGAGATCGAAGCTGTCATAATGGGCGGGAAAATGGATGTAAGCATAGTTAGCCTGGGAGGGCAGCTCCTTACCGAGAAAATGGCCGTAGCGGCTAACCTGAATATAGTCGCCGCTCTCGCGAATGATCTGGCTATCATTATCGCCGAAGACCCGCTTATGTGCGCAGGGAACATTCTCGCCCTTGCCCCGACGGACATGGACTTCCTTGCTGACGGAGGGACAACGATGGTCACTAAAGTATCCGTCGCTGAAGGCGTCGTGGCGGCGATCAATAAGAGAGACACATCACAGCTCCGCGCCATTATATCCGACGGAAATATTTCGGCGACAATGCTGATAGCCGTGATAGGCAGCTTGGTCTCCGGAGCCGAAGGCCCGTTCTCTTTAGATTCCGTGGCGGGAACCATAGCTTCCGTAATGGACGCGATAGGGGGCGGGGTGCTGAATGATCTCGTAAGGTCCGTTGACTTTAAGACATTGAACGCCTTTGCGGGAGAGCTTCTGAAACAGTCGCCGACTGTGCTTGTGTCCGTCCTGGGGCGTCTTGCCTCAGATCTGGCATTTAAGGATGGCCTGAAAGCTATTTTGACGCCGATAGCGTCAGCCGCCCAATCAGGCAATATGAAGATCTTCATTATGAACCTTAGCGGGAACAAGGAAGCGACTGTTCAGCTTGCCGGCCTTATTAACACCAACGATGAAATAAGAGACAAGATCTCTTTCGCTGTCAGAACTGAAGCCGCCGTCCTTTTCACCGCTTTGTCGAAAGTAGAAGGAGGCATAGCCGCTGCCGGCCTTGTAGCGTCCGGGATGCTCAATGATCCTTTTAGCGGCGTAACTAACGCGGCCGCCGCCCTGAACGCGGTAGACTCGAAAGCCGCCTCCGAGATCCTGGCCGCGGTTGCCGGGGGAACCCCCGTCTCCGCGTTAACTATCCTGACGGAGATGAAGAGCCAGATCAAAACCGGAGCAGGGACTTTGGCGTCGGCCGAAAAAACCATACTCGAGAAATTCGCCGCCGCGGCAACTGCGGTCGAGTCGAAGCTGGCCGGACCGGATCAAGCGGCCGTATCAGCACTAATGACCGAAGTTAAACCGCTTCTTCCGGCAGCTCCAATGGCTTTCCAGGCCGATGTTAAAGATCAGGCTCACCAGAGGAAAGATGAACTCAATAACGCTGAAGTTACCGCTATGAGGGATGACATAGTAAACGAGGGAATTAAGACTGAGGTCACAATCGGTAACAATAAATTTACCGTCGCAATAAAAGAGAAAGACATGCAGATGTTCACCGCCATGGGTATCATTGGTCTTGACAATATTAAAGGGTTTATTGTTGAAGCGTTAACAATGAGGGCGAATCTCGCTGGAAAAGGCGGGGATATCGACGGTTTCTTTAAAGAGCTTAATGGTAAAACAATAGCTATTGGCAGTTTAGAAAAATCTAAGAGCCTGTTCGAGGACCATAAGGAAAGTGGTTACATAGGCTTTAATATGTCGATCATAGATAAGTTGAAATCTGCCACCCCTCAGGAGAAGGAGCAGTTGCGTAATTTGATAAAGATAGGTATTTCTCACGAGTTTATGCATGAGGCCGGTGTTGATGTTGATGACGAAAAATTGCTTTCCGCGGCCGATGCCCAATTAGCTAAATCACTCTGCGGCGATATGTCGAAAATAACGGCCTTTAAGGTTCTCATCGGCGAACTTTCTACGGGCGGCGAATTCGTCACGCAGCTTGACGCTATTATAAAAACGATGGCTACTGAAACAAAAACTCAGCCCGATACATCCGGTACTACTCCGGCCTTCGATGCCTCAACGCCTGAACCCGCGACCGTAATTTTACCCCAGGACATAGCGCCACCTGGGACATTGGAAGCCGCAGAAACATTGGTAGGTGCAGGTAAGGATGCCGGTACCAAGCCTAAGACCGTAGCTGAGGCCGAAGCTGGTAGTATGACGATCGATAGCTATATTGCCAGCATGGAAGGCATCGTTACGAAAGATGAGATCGTAAAACAACTGAATGACGCAAAAGTTACTTTAAACTTAGATGGAAAAGTATCAGATAATAAAACAGTCGCTGAAGATATATATCGTATCGCTGTTCAGAAAATATCCTCTAATAAGGATGAAAGAGTTAAGGCAGCGCAGGTGGAACTTGACAAGAAAATGGATGAATTCCTTAAAGGTACGCCTGGGCAACCCCCGGCCACCGCTGAGGCTGTCATACAGAAGATGGAAGCTCTTCTGAACTATGTGCAAGATAATAAAGATAAGCCTGAGAATAAGGCATTATTGGAAAAGATTGACGCTGCCCTTAAAACTTTGGCAAAACAGCTTGTGAAGTCCGGTGACCATGACAGGGTCATGAACGTTATGATGCCGATGATAGAAAGGCTGAGGGGAATAATGCCTAGCGATGATACCAATATGACAGAACCCGGTAAAATGCCTAAATTCAACAGATCAGAGCTTGTTGCGGCACAAATTATGGGTCTTATGAGCGATGGAATAGCTGCATATCTGAAAGAAGAAGGGACGAAAGACGAAGGATCGCTAATTAAAGCGATGAATGTCGTTTTCAACTATGCAACGCGAGCCGGCGAAGTATTGAGCAAAATGGATAATTCCAAGCACAACCTTAATAACCTTAGGTTGATGACGCTTTACGTATTCCTAGGCGATAAGGGCTGTGCTGACCAGATTATTGGCGGTGTCAGAGGTAAGATCGTAGAAATATTCCGTGAAATGCAGAAAACAGATGCGGCAAAGGCGGAAAAATTCGTTACCAATGCGGCAAAATATTTTGAATTTACCGTGTATTCTGTCGTGAAACAACTGGGTGTTAAATTGCCCGCCAATGCGGGAATCGATGTAAACGCGAAACTCACTACGCTTAAATCTGAAAACCAAGGGAATGATGAAATAACTGCCGCCTTCAACGCGATAAAGGAGACAGCGGGCTTTTTCAAGAAAGACGCCGCTGGAATGACACCGGCAAGTAAAGAGAGGAACACCGAAGAGCCACGCGGTCCGCCACAGGCGACTACGGCGGCAAAAAATACCGTGGGAGAAACTATCGCGAAGGCAAAACAGACCGCAAGCGCTACATCAAATAAAGCGGCGCAAAAAGAAAAACTAACAAATGCCATCAAGATATCAGCGCTTCAGCTTAACGAGATGGTTCAGAGAGGGATGATGACCCTTGGCGAGGCTCAGACTATTTTGAAGAAAGCGATTGATCAACTGACCCCGACCGAAAAAAGCGTTGTCCCTGAAATTGAATTCATGGAGGGAGGAATTACCATGACTGAACCGGGTTCAGCCCCGGTTGTAGTGACCCCCGAAAAAGTAACCGAAGCCGGTCAAAAGATCGGTTCGACTCTTGTCGATATTGTAAACAATAACGAGATAGACAAGCCGAAAGCTGACGCACTGCTTCAGGCCGCCGGAGAACTGGGGCTAACGCCCATGGTCGAACAGTTCATGGCTGATTTTAATAACGCCAAAACTCCTGACGCTAAGCGGGCCGTTGTCGATAAATTTAACGCCGACCTTGGGGCCACTACAGGTCAAACTGTAAAATTCGACGGGACGAGAGCCAAAGAAGTTGCACCTGTTGCCGAACCGGTTCCGGGAACCGCACCAGTCGGTGCAGCGGCACCGGAAGCCACGGCGCCTGGAACCGCCGGAGCCGGTGCTGCCGCGACTGAAGTCGCGGCCCCTGAAGCCCCCGAAACCCCGGCACCGGAAGAAGCAGCTGTCCCGTGGGAAACGGCTATGACACCATCTGACGGAGGCGCCGCGCCGAGAGCCCAGGAGCCCGAGTACGTTCCTCCGATCTTCACTGACGCCCAGCTTAAAGGCGAGAAGGGCCAGCCGGCCACACGGATAATGAGTTTCGGGAGAAAAGAGGATGCCGAAGCTTTCGCGAAAGCCTATGCCGAAAGGAACGGTATAGACATATCCGATGTGACCATCCTCGGCTTCGTGAGCAATGTCAACGCCGAATTCAGTTTTGATAAAGCCGGTAACCTTTCCGCGACCCTTAGTTCGGGTGCGGTCAATAGCGCCGCTGCTTTCGGAACGGTAGCAGCCGCGGCTGCCAAGTTGGGTATTAGCATAGCCAATGTGACATTTAAGGGTGATATAGGTGAAAGGGTCGGAACATTCAAATTTAACGCCGTAGGCCAGTTAACAAGTATGGGCTTCCAGGGCGAGTACAATTACGCTTCTGACGCTTCCCTGGCCGCCTTGGCCTTTGCCGGTGATCTTGGCGCTTCAGTTAAGTACGTTTCGATATCCGGCAGGATAGGTTCTGTTCAGGGCACATTCAGCTTCAATTACAAAGGCCAGCTCTCGGGCGCTTCCGTTAAACGCGGGAACTTTGATAATGACCTTCAGCTTAAGAGGGAATTCAACACTGTCGCGAGCGAACTCGGCCTAAAACCGTCGGAAGTGTCCATAGAAGGGACGCTTCTCGGCGAAAAAGGCACTTTCGGCATCAATAAAAAGAACGAGCTTTCCGGGAACATAACGAAAGGCGTCTTCGCCGATGAGGTCGAGCTAGCCAAAGAAGGCGCCAGGCTTTCAGGAAGGCTGGATATCAAGATCGAAAACCTTAATATAACCGCAAGGGTCGAATCCATTAAGAACCTTGAATTCTCCTTCGGGTTCCACGCCAACGGCACACTTAACGTTGACCTTGGAGAGCTCAAGAAATATTCAATGCTGATGACCGAAGTTAAAGACGCCTCCGGCTCCTGCGCGATGGGGCTTGGACAGATGGTCATGTTCATGGCGAAGAGCGGCGGTAAAGTTGTTCCGACTAAAGAGGCGATAAAAGCATTTACTGAGAGGGTCACGCAAGTTTTGAAGAACAACTTGTTAACCGACCTTGATTCTAGGTCAAACATTAGCAGATCCCAGGTTTCAATGGGTATGGCTATGAATGAGGAGCTGGTTGGACTTTCAGGGAATATGAGCGCGATCAAAATGAATAACTATTTAGGGAGAGTCGATAGCGCGATTAATAACGCCGCCGTAGCCGACCTGCTCCTTACCTTAAATAAGGACCCGAACACGAAGTCCGATATGGATATCACCGACCTCGCCATGCAGATAGCCGACAATAAGAGCCTCCAGCAGATAGGCGGCTCGCTTAAACTCGACCAGGCCTCTGTAATGACATGGGTGTTAAATGTCGGTAATTGCCTGAAAGTCGATACTGTAGGCAAGCTCGCCTCAAGGCACGATATGACGAAGTTCCAGGTAGTCCTGGCCCTTTATGACAAGGGTTATCACGGGGCCGTCTGGGGTACGGCTTCACAATTCGATATGGCGAAATTCAAGTCCGCCGCCAAAGATATCGACAAAATGTTGACTGGCGGAACTATGAACGACATAAAGACAGCCGCTACCGCCATGAACGCTACGAGTTTCCAGGTGGCTGTCATGGCTTATGACAAAGGTATAGCCCCCGGATTCCTTGGGACCAAAGAACCGTTCAACGAGGTGAAAGCGAAGGAATTCATCGCCGCCCTTAACGGCATGGCCGCCGATCCGGTGATGATGGCTAAACTCGAGACGGCAGCCGCCTTGACCGGGGCTGGTCTATTGCAGGTTTCCAGCGCGGCTTTCAATGCCGGCATACAGGGCGCTTTCGGGTTCAATACTTCTTACAGCGCCGCTTCCGCCGGACGGTACATCGACGGCATGAACTCAATGCTCGGCAATAGCGAGACATATCATAACCTCGCGAATGTGGTCGCGAATTTCTCGGCTGGCATGTTTCAGGTCGCCTCCGACGGTTACGCCAAAGGCACAGACGGCGTCCTGGGATTTAAATCTGAGGTAGATCTTACCCGCGTTGACAATTTCGCCCGGGGTATGGTCGCCATGACAACGGACGCGGGACTCGGCGCGTCCATGGAAAAAGCTTCCGTGAATTATAACGTCAGCATGTACCAGATAGCCTCAGCGGCCTATGGCGA
>JADGBR010000026.1:45435-48086 GCA_015231405.1 Candidatus Omnitrophota bacterium
CGTTCTGAATATGGCGAAAGCCGTTGATGTTGTAACGGCTTTGAATACCATGTTCAGCGATGATAATAAGCCCAAACTGCTTAACGCGGCCCGCTCATACGGCGTAAGCACTTTCCAGATAGCCATAGCCGCCTATAACGAAGGAACAAAAGGCGCCTTCGGTTTTAACGAGAAATTCGACGGAGTAAAAGGCGGGAAGTTCATTGACAACATGAACGCAATGTTCGCCGATGCCGGGATGAAAACAAAAATGGAAACATCAGCGAATGCCTTCGGTGTGACGGTATTCCAGGTAGCTGTCGCCGCGCACGGGGAAGGTACTAGAGCGGAGGCTTTTGGGTTCAATACCGAATTCAAAATGGATAAGGCTCGTGCTTTTGTAGACCAGATCAACACTATGATCGCCGTAGGCGGCCCTGGCAGTTTGAAGGCGCAACTTGAAGATGCCGGCAAGAATTTCGGCGTTAGCGCCTTCCAGCTTGCTACTACTGTATATGGCGAAGGACTGAAACAGGGCGCTTTCGGGTTCAATACGCCTTTCAATAATACCGTCGCTACGAACTTTATCGAAGGGCTTAATAAAATGATGAACGTTACTGTGCCCGGGAATATCCGTGAGAGGATATCCACGGCCGCGGAGACATTTGGCGTCAGCGTATTTCAGGTCGCGGTTGCCGCCTATGGCGAGGGCGTAAAAGGGGCGTTTGGGTTTAAGACATCGGAGCTTACAGATAAGGGCATGGCTAGGGCTAACGATTTCGTCACCGGCCTTACGGCGATGATGACCGGCGGTAATAATATCGCTAACGAACTTATCGGCGCCGCCGAATCCTACGGCGTTAGCGCTTTCCAGATGGCTACCGCGGCTTACGCTGAAGGGACGAAAGGGGCCTTTGGCTTCACCATGACCCAGGTCGATATGACGAGAGCTAAGAACTTCGTCGTCGGCATGGGCGCCATGATGATGCCTGGAGCTGCAAAGGGAATTGGAGAGGCCATTACAAAGGCCTCGGAAGCTTACGGCGTTGGCGCCTTCCAGGTAGCGATCGCGGCCTTCGGTGAGGGCACAAAAAGCGCTTTTGGTTTCAAGGCTGACTCAATTACGCCGACGGGTATGGTTAAGGCCGGAAATTTCGTGAATAGTCTGACGAACATGATGGCTCCGGGCGGTATCAGCGCCGAGCTTTCGAAAGCCGCCAGAGATTACGGCGTGAGCGCCTTCCAGGTAGCCGTGGCTGCCTACGGCGAAGGCACGAAAGGTGCGTTCGGCTTCAAACAGACAACAGTTAATATGGCCGCGGCAAAGGGTTTCGTGGACAGCCTGAACAATATGCTCGCCGATGGCCCGACGGGCCTCAAAGATAGCGTTACAAAAGTCGCGAACGGTTTCGGCGTCTCAGCCTTCCAGGTAGCCGTTGCCGCCTTCGGGGAAGGGACTAAAGGTGCCTTTGGATTCAAGCATATAACGGCTGATATGGGCCGCGCAGGCGGATTCCTTTCCAGTATGAACGCTATGCTTGATGCGGGCGGGATCAAGGCCGAGCTTCAAAACACCGCGAACGCGTACGGGGTCGGCGCCTTCCAGGTGGCGGTAGCGGCGTTCGGCGAAGGGACTAAAGGCGCTTTCGGCTTCAATATGACCTCTCTGAACGCGGACGGTATGGTAAGGGCCAGGAATTTTGTCGTCAGCCTTAGCAATATGATGAAAGATGAGCCCGCCGGTATCGCTAAGGGTCTTACAAACGCCGCTAATTCATACGGTGTCAGCGCCTTCCAGGTCGCCGTCGCGGCATACGGCGAAGGGACTAAAGGCGCTTTTGGCTTCAATATGACAGAAGTGAATATGAAAGCTGCAGGCAATTTTGTGGCCGCTCTTAACAGTATGTTCTCGAAACCAGAGATGAACAAAGCTATGACAGCCGTCGCCAACGGTTACGGCGTCAGCGCTTTCCAGGTAGCCGTAGCCGCGTACGGCGAAGGCACGAAAGGCGCCTTCGGTTTCAATACCACATCTCTCGACGCTTCAGGCATGAAGAGGGCGATGAATTTTGTCGATAGCCTCGGGAATATGCTTAAGGTCGAGAGTAAGAACGTCATTTATAACAGCCTTGCAAAAGCATCAAATAACTATGGCGTCAGCGCCTTCCAGGTAGCCGTCGCGGCTTATGGCGAAGCCACAAAAGGCGCGCTCGGTTTCAACCATACCGTTGTCGACATGAAAGCGGCTGGGAATTTCACGCGAAGCCTCAACAAAATGTATAACGACGCCGGTATGAATAAAGCTATGACCGATGCGGCCAATAACTACGGCGTTGGGGCTTTCCAGGTCGCTCTTGCCGCTTACGGAGAAGGCACAAAAGGCGCGTTCGGCTTCAAGGATACAAAAGTCAATATGGAAGCCGCCATCAAATTTGTTGTCGGCCTTAATAAGATGATGGAGCCGTATAAAGCCGACGGCACCGGCGGGATCGAAGGCCAGCTCGGTAAAGCAGCGGCTCTCTATGGCGTTAGCGCGTTCCAGGTGGCGGTCGCCGCTTACGGCGAAGGTACTAAAGGCGCGTTTGGCTTTAAAACCAATGGTATGGATACGACAGCGATGGCCCGCGCGCTCGATTTTGTTACCGGCATAACGGATATGATGGACGCCGGGA
>JADGBR010000027.1 GCA_015231405.1 Candidatus Omnitrophota bacterium
ATATGATCCTCACCGGGTCGTTAAGCTTGATCGGATCGTTCATCATGAACTCGCAATATTCACGGGCTGCGTATCTCACTCTGTCCAAAAGCTCTATTACAGCGAATAGAGGGTCGTTTTCCAGTATATATAGTTGTGGATAATAATGACCTATTTTTTCTTGTTCCAAGGCCGGTTCTTTCCCGGGATACTTTGAGTACTTTATGTCACCGGAAGGGGAATGAACTATTATCGCTCCCGATCCGTCAACGTATACGGTGCATGTCCCGTCCGGTGATGAAGCCGGGATATCACCGATAAAGATATCGGGAAAACCAAGAGAGGCTCTGAATTCGATGAGGGAAGTAGCGGTCGCGAGGTATATGGCGTTCTGATCCGTCATGTCCGAGAACGCTATACGGCGTGCCAGCGATTTTTGAATAGGATATTCCGTTTCACAAGCCGTACCCGGCCCGGACAAAAGGAGAGAAGGATATTTTTCCTGAGTGGGGATCAGAAAAAAGATCGAAAGGATGTATGCAAATAACCTATAAAACAATCTCATATAGTTATCCGATGGTTTCGAGTTAAGGCAACAAAAAACGAGATTTATTTTAACATGATTTAAACAGGATAGCAAGAAAAATTGCTTTTCAAGCACTAGTAAAATTGTAAAGTTAAAACAATAAAATAGTTTTTTATTGACCTAACAACATTGTTTTGTTAAAATACTTACAAAAGGGGCAATTATTCCGAAGTAGTCAAAACATATTATTTAAACGATTATTATGGGAAGGACATACATTAGAAGGAATCTCACATACTTTATCGGATTTACACTGCCGATCTGTCTAATTGTTGCTGATACGTCATTACAGGCATTTTCGGCAAACAATTACGATCTTGCCGGGCACAGTATTTTCAATGGATCCTTAGCTGATCGTATCGGGAAACGGTATAGCAATTCTGTCGAATCCGATGTCAGGGCGATGAACGCAGCCCTAGTAATAGCTAAATACTTCTTAGGCGGAATTGCTTGTACCCCAACCGGATTATCGCAGGAAAATCTAACCGCGGTCCTCACCGCAGAGCTTCCAGGGGAGATCCCGAAAGCTGTAAGGGTAGCGGAGGTTGAATATAGCGATGGAGTGGTGTACATTCCGTATGATACGAAAGAACATGGAAGATATTTGATCCAGATCGCCAGGAAAGATTCGCCCGCGGCCGGGAAAATCAAAGGAACGCCCCTGCGATCGGTCACTGCCACTTACTCGATCAAAATTATCCCCCAGATACAGGTAAGTATTCTGCCCTTGACGAGGGAATTTGCGCGCCGGCACGCGGAACGTTTAACAAAACTTTATAACAAGATCTCGGGCGCTCGCTGGCAGCCGGAACAATTAATGAGCGATGAATGGAAAGCCGGCCAGTTCGGACAAAATAAGGACAGAGTATTCAACCACAAGTGGGACCATAGCTTTGTCGCGGTAAATAAGAGAGGATATCCCGTAGGTTTGATATTAGCCTATGAACGTCCTTCCGGTGAAATGAATGGAGTGAGAGGCCCTTCATTGTATATCCACGGAATGGCAGTTGATCTCAAATACAGGCGTTTGCGCGTAGCGGCGGAACTTATAGGAGAATCAGCCCGGGGATTGGCGCTCAAAGGGTTCCTCGCGGGTATTTTTGATGAAGAGCCGCCGCAAATGTCCCTTCAGACAGGGCAAGAGAATTCAGAGGCTCAAAGTTTGTACGAAGGTGTAGGATTCCAAAGGGTTGGTAAAAAAGGGCATGATCTTGTCTATTCGGCGCCAGCGGAACTGGTGGTCGCGAGGGCGACGCGCATTATCAATAAACCCGGTGTACCAAAATGCCCGACAATAAGTACAGACGTATGCCAGACACTGCGGCGCAACAACGTCGAACCGAGCTTTACGGTAAAAACCAACTTTACAGGGATAGCGGCAGTGCCGTGTATCGATATCGGACAAACAAATGTCCGGGTTAATTTTGTGTTAAGGAATGTTCGAGACGGAATTGTCGATCAAAACAGCCCCGTAGCTTTTGATGACATCTCGCAACACTCAAGAAAGGTGGAGGGGCTAAGGCAGGGAGACGGGTTTATCGCGAATTTTTTGAGCTTTGTCGACGAAGAGATAAAAAAAGGGGTGGAGGCGCTTTCGGAAAAAGGGATACCTGTCGTTTTCCATATCGGGGTTGGAGCCACAGCCGCGTTCAAAGCTGACGGCGAAGTTTATCCCGGGACGGCGACCGATCTCAATGAAATAGAAGGCGAGAACCTGGTAACACTGATACGGAAAAAACTTGGGAGTTATTGGAAAGTGTCGGTCAATAATGACGGCGTGGTTCAAGTCAATTATCTTGTGCAGCAGTTAATGAGCTCCGGTTTGACCGGCAGGATAGATCCGGAGGCGCTTAGGCCGGGAAAAGTCATAGGTTTTGTGCCGGGGACTGGATTTGGTGCGGGGGGTTTTTTCGTTAATGATAATAGGGATATTATCCCTATCCCCGGACCTCAGCAGTTTTATGACATAAAACTACCCGGCGGCGGAATTCCGGATGATTTTTGCGGAACATACTTCGCCGGAAAAGCCCGGGATTTGGGGTTCTCGTCTGCAGATGAGATGTCCTTTGCTCTACGGGATACGGCCGGTCCAAAATATGACGACGTATCCGCCGTTTATCGGGGATCGGCAAAGGCTTTCGCTGAAGTGATAAAAGCCGTCTATAAGGGCAATGGGGAAAAGGCCGCGGTAGTATATCCCGAGTTCTGGCCTGATGTAAAAGGCGCCAGGGTATTTATATTGGGTGGGCTTATTGTGAAGACCCCCGAGATCAAAAAAATAATGAGCGAAACGATAGCCGCCGAACTGAAAGGGCTGCCTATAGAGATCGTGTACCAGGATGATATATTAGCTGATCCCGCCACGGTGCGTCCCGAACCAGGGAAATATGGCGCGATGGTAGGCATAATAAGTTCTTCGCTGCTTATCCCTAAGGACGATCTTGAGACCCATACCGCAGCGGGGAGAGGCGTTGAGGCCTTCCAAGCGCTTATTAGGAGATCAGGTCTGGGTATGGAAAGTTCTATCGAAGTAGAACCGAAGACTGTTGAGGAAGCGGCGGATCTTACGCGTTCTTTTGTCTATGACGGGTCCGGGCGGAAATGCACATATCATTTAAGGCGATTAGGCTCGGATGTCATAAATCTGGCCGGAGATCCGGAAAAAACCGAAAAGATGTTCGGCTCCGGGAGCGAGATCTATAAGATCGTGAAAGTCCTTTGTCCCGATCAGATAAGCATCCATCTGGGATGGTCAGCCGAACAGGTGTTGCTGGGGCTTGTCGATGACCATGATGTGGCGGCCGAGGGGTGCCCTGTGTTAGCCAGGGCTGAACTTATGGAACGGATAGTCCGTAACTTGAATATACTTCAAAGTAATCTGGAAAAAGCGGGTTTCACAAAACGTGTCCTGGTTGAGACGTTAGATTATCATCCGGGATCGGAGTATAAGGGCACTATGTATAACGGGGCGTACGAATACGTGACCGATCCCGATTTTGTCAAAGAAGTGCTGAGAAGGACGAAAGCACGGCTTCTTATCGATTGTTCGCATGTGCTCATATCAGCAAAAAACCGGTCCGGACTGGCTGCGGAAAGATATATGGATTATGTGCGCGATTTAATAGACCCCGTGACAGTCGGATCGATAGATGAGATCCATCTCGCCGTCCCGGAAGAGCTTGGATCCAAACAATATGAGGATAAGCATAAGCCGTTCTCTTCCGAGGGGCGGCCGGCGGAGGAAGTTAGGGAGGTGCTTAGACATATTTTAGATCTTCGGGAAGAAAACGGCGTTACGCACCCGGTCATAGTAAACCTTGAGACAACGTCTGAGCATGCTGCGTCCGATATGGCGCTGGTAGCGGACGAACTTGCCGTACGGAGACCGAGGGAAACGGTACAGGCTGAGAATCTTCTTGCCACTTTGATGGTCTTGGGCAGAAAAGCCCAGAGGGAGAACAAAAAACTGGTGATAGGCATCGAGACTGACTGGATCCCCGGGTACAAGGAAAAGGGTAGTTTGGAACACGAAGCGTTGTTCCCATTAATAGAAGCGATCTCGGGCTTGGAAGGGAAATTACGCAAGCTTGGGATCGATAACGTGGAACTGATCCATTGTAAAAGCGCCGAATTGGCGAGAACGCTTTTGGATAAGATCGCCGCGGATCACCGGGTCTCCGCAAACAATATGATGGTCCTGGCATCGGAGGAAACATTGCGATCGGATCTTTTTAGGGCGTTGGAAAGCACGGAAACCGAATGTAAAGCGTTCATCGGCGAAATCGACCCGACCGATCTCAAGATCGCCTATGATAGGAAAACGCGCGAGGAGGATAAAAAGAACGTCATCGAAACCGCGATATATGACGTGTTATCGTCTGGGTTGGATCTTATGATCGGAAAACAAATTACCAAAGGCCCTTCGACTGTTAAAATATTGCATCAAGTCGTTCTGAGAAAAGTCACATTTAAGCTATTCGCGAGTAAAGTTGATTTCGAAAGATTCAGGGACGATTGCGCGCGGGCAGCGAGGGCGCTGATCGCGGCGTAAAAGAGCTGTGAACTTTGGAGCGCAACTTCGCAGGGTTTCGCCGGACCGATTCTAACGATCATTCCCTGTTCATTGTGTATTTATTGAATCTAAGGGATGTCAGCTGCGGCGAAAATCTGGCTGTCAGTGCTACGATGAGGAGGGTAACGAAGCCGCCCGCGGCGACCGAGGGGACGGTGCCTATCCAGGCGGCGACCATGCCGCTTTCGAACGCGCCTAGCTCGTTCGATGATACGATGAAAATGGATCCTGCGGCGGCGATGCGGCCGCGGAGGTGGTCGGGCGAGAGGAGCCTGAGCATAGAGCGGCGGATGACCATGCTTACTCCGTCGAAAACACCCGAGAAAAATAACGCTACTAAGGATAGAAAAAAGTTCCTGGAGAAAGCGAACACGATAATGCTTACGCCGAAACCGGCCACCGAAAGGAGGAGATTCTTCCCGGCGTTAATTATAGGCGGCCGTCGGGTGGCGGCGAGCATCATCGTAAGCGCGCCGAAAGAAGCAGCCGCGTTCAGGAGGCCCAGGCCTTTCGCTCCTACATGCAGGATGTCGTTGGCGTATACCGGTAGGAGTATTATCGCGCCACCGAAGAATACGGCGAATAGGTCCAGGGCCATGGCGGCTACAAGCGGCTGGATTTTCCAGAGCGCTTTCCAGCCGGTGAGTATGCTTTTAAAAACAGCCCGTTCTTCCTGAATAACTGAGGGATATTTTGGCCGGATGAAAACGGTTAAGATCCACGATATAAGAAAAAAGACGGCGATAGTGAGGTATGATCCCGCCGCGCCCCGGGCTTCAAAAATAAAACCGATCGCCGCGGGGCCCGCGACGGACGCGCATATCCAGGTGCTCCCTATCCACGACGACGCGTTCACGGTTACGTGTTTCGGAACGACCTGGGCTTCGAAAGCGCTTGATGCCGGGTCGGCGAAACCGCGGGCCACGCCGGTAAGTAAGATCGCCGCGTAAAGACCCGGGAGCGCTTGGTGATGGGCTCTCGAAGATATATAAGCCAGGAATAGAGCGCATATTACCGAAACCGCGCGTGTGATCAAAAGGACTTTACGGCGGTTAAAATGGTCTGCGATATACCCGCCGAACGGCGCTAGCGCTATGGCTGGTATGGCTTCGATCAAGCCAAGCCACCCGAGCGCGAGAGCGCTGTGCGTTATCTGGTAGATCTGGAAAGCGATCACGACCGCGAGCGAACGGCTGGCCAGGGTAAAAGACCCGACCGCCCCGATAAAAAGTCGGATATCGGGTACACGCAAGGCTTCAGTGGAACGGTATGGGGTATCTTTGTTGTTCATGAACATGTTCATCATATACGTAACTGCTTGACTGTCAACAAAGAAGAGCTCCTCTATTAAGTGTTGGCAGTTTTACTTTGTTCTGATAGTATATAGCGAATGTAGCGTGCCGGAGGTAATTGGCAGGATACAAGAAAGAGGGGGAATTAGTGCAGGGATTCGGTAAATTTTCGTCAAAAAAAGCCGGGCTTACGCCGGGAACGATGGTCTACGTAGGCGATAAAAAGCCGGAAAAGCCGCGGATAACGATAATCGATTATAGTCAGGATACTTTTACCGAGAAGATAGTCGAGAATATCGAGGATTGTTTTGGTTATAAGGACACCGGGACCGTGACGTGGATAAACGTCGACGGTCTCCACGACCTGAAGCTTATCGAGAAGCTCGGGCGTAAGTTCGATGTCCACCAGTTAATACTCGAGGACATAGTCGATACCGGACAGCGCCCAAAAATAGAAGACGCTGAGACCTATCTCTTTATAATCCTTAGGATGATATATTTCGACGACGATGAGAACGAGATAAAATCAGAGCAGATAAGCCTTATACTTAACGGGACATGCGTTATTTCTTTTCAGGAGACGGTCGGCGATATATTCGATATCATAAGGGACAGGATAAGGACCGGAGCGGGTAAGGTGCGGAAAATGGGCGCGGATTATCTGGCGTATTCCCTTGTGGACGCGATAGTGGATAACTACTTTTCTATCATAGAGAAAACAGGCGAGAAGATAGAGGACATGGAGGAAGGACTTCTCAATAATCCAACGTTCGAGAATTTAAAGACCATACACGAGCTGAAACGCGGCATAATACAGCTTAGGCGTTCCATCTGGCCTCTTCGCGAGGTCGTGAACAGCCTGGAAAAAGGAGAATCGCCGCTCATTCAAAAGACCACCAGAGTTTATCTCCGGGACGTCTATGACCACACGATACAGGTAATGGATACGGTGGAATCCTTTAGGGATACGGTTTCGGGCCTTTTGGACGTGTATCTGTCAAGCATGAGCAACCGCATGAACGAGGTCATGAAGGTGCTGACCGTCATCTCCACGATATTCATGCCGCTGACATTTATAACGGGCCTTTACGGTATGAATTTCAATACGGAGGCGTCGCCGTTAAATATGCCGGAACTGAATTGGAAATACGGGTATGTTTTCATGTGGAGCGTGACCCTCATTATCACCGTCAGCATGGTGGCGTACTTCAAAAGAAAAAAGTGGTTCTAGTATGGAAAACTCCAAGAGGCTTTTGAAGTTCCTTGAAAAGAACGCCCGGGAGCTGTCGCCCCTATTGATCCTCACGCACGATTACCCCGACCCGGACGCCATAGCCAGCGCTTTTGCGCTGAAATATCTGGCCGAGCGGTATTACGGCATCGATTCCAGGATAGTTTACGGCGGGTTCATCAGCACCGTTCAGAACAGGCAAATGGTGCGCCTTCTCCACATACCTATTAATAAGGTCACGGGAGCGGACCTTCGGAAATATCAGAATATAGCTCTAGTGGATACCCAGCCGGGGTTCGGGAATAACTCTTTCCCGAGAGGAAAAAAAGCCGCGATCGTCCTCGATCAGCATTCTCCCGTCGATAGCCGTTCGTCGAAGTTCGCCATCGTCGATACAGGGCTCAGCGCGACCTGTGAGATACTGGCGGAAGCTCTATTGTCATTAGGTAAACCGATACCGCCATTATTGGCGACGGCTCTTGTCTTCGGGATAATCACCGACACTTACGACCTTTACAGGGCCCGCAAAAAGAACGTGTTGAAATTATACCTCCTACTCCTGATGTTCTGCGACATGAAGCGCCTGATCCATCTTAAGAACCCTCCCCGGACGAGGAACTTTTTCGCTATGATAAAGAAGGGCATGGAAAAAGCCGCCGTGCACGGTAAACTCATCCGCGCAGATCTCGGGCATGTGCAGGACCCTGTCTATGTGGCCCATATCGCGGATTTTCTACTGACCTATGAGAAAGCTGTATGGGCGCTTTGCACCGGGAGGCACAAGGGTAAGCTTTATGTTTCTCTCAGGGCAGCGTCACTAAAAGGACAGGCTCAGAAGGTGCTGAAGGACGTCATCGAAGATAAGTCCAGGGCGGGAGGGCACGGCGCGATAGCGGGCGGGAGCGAGGAAGTCGGGGTTGGAGCCCCGGAAAACCTATGGGCGAAGCATGAACATGAACTCACCGCGCGGCTGTTAAGCCGGCTGAAAATAGAGAACTGTAAAAAAACTGCCCCGTTCCTGCCGGACGCTTGTATTATGCGGGGAAAATTGTAATTGTGATCCGTGGTTCGTGGATCGTCTATAAGTTAAACGAACCACGAATCACGAGTCACGGTTGGTTAATTGAAGTTAAAATAAGAGGAGAATAAATGGGAAAAAAAGTCATGAAAATAGCCATTCTGACCGGCGGCGGGGATTGTCCCGGCCTTAACGCGGTCATCCGCGCGGTCACGAAAACGCTCATACTGGAAAACAACGCCGAAATCACGGGGATACTTGACGGGTACGACGGTCTTGTTCTCGAAGAATACCGTAAGCTCGGTTATAGCGATGTTTCCGGTATCCTGGCCATGGGCGGCACGATCCTGGGAACGTCCAATGTGGCCAACCCATATAAATATCCCGTTAAAGACTGCGATAAGATAGTGTTCAAGGACCTTTCCAAAACCGTGATAAGGAACCTTAAAAAGCTCGGCGCCGAGTGCCTGGTATGCGTTGGCGGGGACGGTACTTTGAATATAGCTAATAGCCTCTTTAGGGACGGGGTGCCGGTAGTCGGGATACCTAAGACCATAGATAACGATATTTACGGTACTGACGTCTCTTTCGGTTTCGACACCGCGATGTCGATAGCCGCGGAAGGGATAGACAGGCTGGAGACCACGGGGCAGTCGCATCACAGGATAATGATACTTGAAGTGATGGGTAGAAGGTCGGGGTGGCTGGCTCTTTATGCCGGAGTCGCCGGCGGGGCGGATATTGTCCTACTGCCAGAGATCCCATACGATATGGACGTGGTCGCTAAAGTCGTTAAAGCCAGGAACGGCATGGGAAAAAGGTTCAGCATGGTAGTAGTATCAGAAGGCGCGAAGCCTAAGGGCGGTGACGTCGTGGGCCGAAAAGTCCTGAATGACGGTTCTGACCCTATCAGGTTAGGCGGAATAGGGTTCGTCCTCGCCGACGACATAAGCAGGATGACGGGGCTTGAGACAAGGACCGTGGTTCTCGGGCATCTCATGCGGGGCGGCTCGCCAACCCCATTCGACAGGGTGCTGGGAACAAGGCTCGGCGTAAAAGCCGCCGGCCTCATCCAGAAGAAGAAATACGGTTACATGGTCGGGGTGAATGGCTCCGACCTGGTCGATGTGCCCCTTACGGTGGTAGCCAAGGGTTCGCGCCTCGTCCCGCCGGACCACGAACTCATAAAACAGGCCAAAAGCGTAGGGACCTCTTTCGGAGTGTAACAGTGTCAGGCCTCCCCATTGGACAAATTTTTGTCCAATGGGGAGGCCTGACACTGGTTTTTGTTGGTGGGTGTAACAATTTCGATAATCGAAAAATTCTATACGATTATCGTTGACAAATAATTCGATATTGGGTAAAATCGATAGTGGAGGCTCGGGATATGAGAACCTTGAGGGAAATAGATAATATTGACGATTTTACGCTGGATCCAAGGGAGCCTGTTTTTACGACCGGCGTGGTTTCCAGGCTGCTCAGTATCCCGGTCTGGGTGTTGAAGCAGCTGGATAACGAGGGGATAGTGAGACCTCCGAGAAAAAGCGAGAACGTTTCACGATTGTATACTGTGGTACAGGTAAAGAAAGTGAAGCGATGTTGGTATTACCTGTCGCAGAAAGGAGTAAAAGTGAAAGCGCTTAAGATAATTCTGGAGATGGAGAAGAAGATGGAGGGCTAAAAAAAATTTGCCTGTGGTTTAGCACTCGGCATGTGCGAGTGCCAATAATAAAAAATATAAGTTCAAAGAAGGAGGTTATGTCATGAAACTTGTTCCGTGGAGAGAAACGAGAAGGGATGCGTGCGACCCGTTCAGGGAGCTCGAGAACATCCAGAGGGAAATGAATCAGCTCTTTAATTTCTCGCTGGACAGGTGGGACGAAAAACCGTACGGGATACTGGAAAGCGCGTGGAGTCCTGCCATCGATGTGTTCGATTCAAAGGACAACATCTTGGTCAAAGCCGATATCCCGGGGATGAAAAAAGAGGACATAGAGGTATCGGTGCATGGCGATACTCTTTCCATCAAGGGCGAGAAGAAAGAGGAAAAAGAAGTGAAGGAGAAGGATTTTGTTAAGACGGAGAGGTTCTACGGATCGTTCACGAGGAGCCTACGCCTTCCGTCGGAGGTCGATTCCGAGAAAGTCACCGCGACGTATAAAGACGGTGTTCTCGAACTCACGCTCGCGAAAAGGGAAGAAACGAAGCCGAAACAGATAAAAATCGAAATAAAATAAGGAGGAACGAATATGGAGAACAAAAAAGACGCTCTAAGAACAATAGTCCCAGCCGTGAGCGTCAAGGACTCGGGTAAGGAGATAATACTCGAAGCCGAGATGCCCGGGCTCAAGAGGGAGGATATCGCCATAGAGATCGAAGGCGACGGCCTCAAGATACACGGAAAGAAAAACAACTGTGCCGCTCCGGAAGGATACAGGACCATCTGGTCCGAAAGATGCGGTTACGAGTACTCTAGGTCCTTTATACTCACCGAGGAGGTAAACAGGGAAAAGGTCCAGGCGAAATACGCCGACGGACTCCTCACCCTGACCATCCCGAAGTCCGAACACGCGGCGCCGAGGAAGATAGCGATACAGTAACAAATAGGTGTCAGGCCTCCCCATTAGACATTTTTTTGTCTAATGGGGAGGCCTGACACCTATTCGAACCACGAAATTGAACAGGTGACGTCCCTATTATATTCTGCTAAAATAACCCCTAACAAAAGGGGGAGATCATGCCAGCCAAGCCAGGGTCCGAACAGATCAACTCAGTTGTAATAACCGGAGACGTCGCGAAGGATACTTACATCTATGAAGGGGAGAGGATGACTTCCCGGAAGGATGACTTGAGGGCGACTAAAGTCCATAAGGAGCTTGGCGGGGCGGAGCTGGTCTATAAGGTCCTGGACGCGCTCAATAGAAAAGCGGTGCTGGGATGGAATGTTACGAACGCCGTCGGATGCCCGGAAGGAAAAGGCGGACAATGTATAAGCTCGTACTCTCATTGGGATCCGTTCGAGGATAAAAAAAATAAAAAACAGTCGATATGGCGCATGAGTAAAGCCCTGGGTTACGGATTTGAGGACTCAGCGCTCGATCCCGCCGTTAAACCGTTCGGCGGGTTGGATGAAGTCAAAAAGAAAGGAACGCCCAAGATCCTCGTAATACAGGACGCCGGATACAAATTCAGGGCGCTCGGGAGGAACGATAAGTGGCTGTTGGAAAAAAGCCTGGACTGGGTGGTCATAAAACTTTCAAGGCCGCTTGCCGCGGGAGAACTCTGGGAAGAACTTATAGGGAATTACGCCGATAAGCTGGTCGTTATAGTTTCCGTAGATGAATTTCGTCTCGAAGATATCAAGATAGCGAAAGGGTTTTCATGGGAACAGACGATAGAGGACCTGAGATATGCCCTGGGCACGGAGCCGCGGTACGCTGCGCTGGCTAAATGCGGGCACCTGATCGTCAGTTTTGGCGCGGACGGGGCTTTATGGCTTGATAACGGTTCCAGTAATGACACCAAGGCGAAGTTCCTCGGCGATACATCACGCGCGGAGAACGAATGGGCGAACGGTTTGAAAGGCGAGTCCTTTGGTTATATGTCGACCCTCACGGCGGCGGTTACATACGCATTAATGGATCATTACGGCAAAAAAGGTTCCCCGGATCTCGCGAAAGGGATCGAACGCGGGTTATCGGCGATGCGTGATCTTTTGGAGAACGGCCATGGCGGTCTTGTAAAAGACGGAATGCCGTCCGGATTCCCCGTGGAGCGCTTAGCGGAAAAAATATTAAAAGCTGAACGGTTCCTCTCAAGTATCATCGTGCCTTGGATCCATCCGGACAATATAAAAGATCAGGGCGATTGGATGATAGCCGAAATGATGCAGCGGTCGCCTTCGTTCAAAGGGTACGTTTCGCTGCATGGGCTCGCTACGCAGGTGGTCATGTACGGTCAGGGGGTGCTGAAACATATACCTCACGCGACTTTCGGGAAATTGACGACCGCGGACCGGAAAGAGATAGAAACGCTTCGCCGGTTAAAAAGGTTCATGACCGAGTATAAAAATGACCCGGACGAGAAAAAACCTAAAGCTTTCGGCGTTTTTGGCCCCCCCGGCGCCGGTAAATCGTTCGGCGTTAAACAGATAGCGAAAGAAGTGCTTGGCGATGGTAACTGGCTTGAGTTCAATCTTTCGCAGTTCGAGAGCCTATCCGAACTGTACGGGGCATTCCACCAGGTGCGTGACAGCGTGCTGGGCGGATCGATCCCGGTGGTTTTCATGGACGAGTTCGATTCCCAGAGATACAAGTGGCTGCAGTACCTAATATCGCCAATGCAGGACGGCATTTTTCAGGAAGGGCAGCTTACGCATACGGTCGGGAAATGCATTTTCATTTTCGCCGGCGCGACGAGCTATACTTACGAGTCGTTCGGGACTTTTAAGAAAACTCCGGATGGTATCGAAGCTGAGAAGGATTTCATCCTGAAAAAAGGCCCTGATTTTAAAAGCCGGCTGGATACCTATTATAACGTGCTCGGCCCGAATAGGAGGATAATCGATCCCGAGACCGGTGTGCCGGATCCCGCGGATATCTCATGCCCGTTAAGGAGGGCCATTTTCATATCCTCGAAAATAAAATACAGCCCGGGTCTTCCCGCGCCGATAGATCCTGGGCTTGTGAACGCGCTCCTCAGGATATCGAAATATAAGCACGGCGCGCGCTCTTTGGATAAACTTCTTTGCATCCTCGGGTCGAAAGATAAAACTTCGCTTTTAAGGTCGTCCCTTCCGGCCGACGCGCAACTGGGGATGTATGTCGATCCAGCCGAATTTAACGCGCTTTTACTTGAGCCTCACAAGATCCTACGCGAACTTCCTATAGAGGACCTGGCCCGCGCGATCCATACGGGCTGGTCTTTGCTATGCGATAAAAAAGGCTTAAAAAAAGCCGCGCAATACGACAAAGAGTACAACGCGCTTGACGCTGACGGGAAGGAGGTCAATCGCGCAGCGGCCAGGAGGATACAGGAGATACTGGCTACGGTGAACCTGAAGATCGAAAAACCCGGAGCGCCAGGGAAAGCCGGCAAAGATCACGACGCGATCATAACCGGGCATCTTGAGCATCATTCGCCGCTTCTTGCGGAGCTTGAGCATAACGGGTGGATGAACCATATGTTCAAGTCCGGGTGGAAATACGCGGATATCAGGAACGACGCGAAGAAAGAGCATGATCAGTTGAAACCTTATAACGAACTGCCGGAAGATCAAAAGGACAAAGACAGGGATTCGATAAATAATTATCCCGCTGTGCTTAAAACATCCGGGTACAGCATAAACTGGATAAAATGACGTCCGCAGGCCGTCATTCCGGGCCCCTCCTAGCGAGGGCGAAGCGATCTATGAAGAGATATAAAACAAGCTCGGGGTTTCAGGGTATTCTATTCCTTTTATTTGGGGCATTGATCCTGAATGGATATCCTGTATCCGCATCTGCAGCCGATAGCGTTTATTTTAAACCAAGTGGATCTCAGGTCATCGAAAGAGGCAAAGACGTCGAGTTTAGCTACACCCTTACCGTCGACAATGCGGCCGTTGATCCTTCCGAGATCGGGGAAAGTCCCCTGCTATACACTCATGGCGCTAATGAGCTTATACCCGGTCTTGAGAAAGGGCTTCAGGGGATGAAGGTCGGAGAGAGGAAGAGGATAGTCGTCGGTCCGGAAGAAGGGTTCGGGGTTTTCGATCCCGGGCTTATCGTTGAGGTTCCCTTGAGAGAACTTCCGAAGGATATAATCCCGGAGATCGGCATCTCAGTTGACATGGAGGAGCCCAACGGCGACAGGGTCCCGGCAACTGTCCGCGAAGTGAAAGAAAAGACGGTGGTACTCGATCAGAACCACCCGTATGCCGGGAAGACCCTGGCATTCGATGTTACGGTCACTTCGATAAAGCAAGGCGACGTGAATAGAACATATCATATCCCCGGTATCTACTCCAGCCTGGATTATATTAATGAGTCCGGTGACCTTGTCGGCATGGAGGTCCTGATATTCCCGGGAGGTCCGGGTCGGGATCATTCCGCGCTCGTCCAAATAGCCGAAGGAGAGGCCCCTTACGCGGCGCTTGTTCCCGTAAAGGTCCACGGTTCCCGCATAAGGTTCACAATGCCCAAGAACGGCCCGGTAGGCCCCGAACATTATGCCGGTACTATTAAAGATGACGCGCTGGTAATTGAGTATATAAAAGGCGGCGAGGAAATACTTAAACGCGGAAAAAGTTATTGGGAATGAACAAAACAACCTCCGGAGAATAATAAATGGCTGATTTCACCGAAGAGATGCTTGAGGAACTATCTAACGCCGCCCATCAGGTCTGGATGGAGGGGAAGATCAGGGACGGTTGGAAGTATGGCCCTCTGATCGACAAAACTAATAAGATCCACAGCTGTCTCGTCCCTTACGATAAATTGAGCGAATCGGATAAGGAATCCGACCGCGACATGGTCCGCGGTATCCCGAGAATACTGGCCTTAGCCGGATACGAGATGATACCGAGAAGTGACCGTGGCGCAGACCGTCATTGCGAGGAGCGAACGAAGTGAGCGACGAAGCAATCCCGTAAAGGAACTTTAAATGAACCGCTCGGTCAAGCTATTCCTCTCCTACGCCCGCGGCGATGATGAGCCGTTCGTCAAACGCCTGTATGGCGACTTGACGAGCGCGGGGTTCGAAGTCTGGTATGACCGCGTGTCTATGCCTTCCCGCCAGCTCACTTTTCATACAGAGATAAGAGAAGCGGTCAACTCGGCGGACAGGTTACTCCTGGTCGTTGGCCCCAAGGCGGTCGAATCGGATTACGTCGAACAGGAATGGCGCTGGGCGTTGTTGCAGGATAAATGTTTAAACCCGATCCTTAGGCTTAACGGGCGCGCCGCGGACAAGAGCGTAATAGACGGGTATAAGTTAATACCCGAAGAACTGGTTATCCTTCATTCGGAGGATTTTCGTGACGACACGAAGTATGACGCGGCGCTCGCGAACCTCAAGAGGCAGCTTTCCGAGCCGATCCCTCCGTTTGGAAAGCTCGTAGCCGTCCCCGAACTTCCGGCGCATTTCAAAGCCCAGCCTGAAAGGCTCAAGAAATTACGCGAACTATTGCTCATCGACCTGAATAACCCAACGGTAGTGACCGGCGCGGCCGCGCGCGTGGGTCTTGAGGGAATGGGCGGCATAGGTAAAAGTGTTCTTGCGTCCGCTCTTGCCCGTAACCCTGAGATACGCAGGGTCTTTTCCGACGGCATATTTTGGATAGGTTTCGGGCAGAAACCCGATATAGTCTCTCTCCAGCGCAGGATAGTTACCGAACTATGCGGTGACGCTCTTTTTAACGAGATAGAGATAGGCAAACAGCGGATGACCGATCTACTCAAGAGCCGCGCCGCGCTCATTATTATCGACGACGTCTGGGACAGGAAACACGCCGACGCGTTCAATGTCCTGGGCCCCAGGTGTAAACTGCTCTTAACGAGCCGTGATTCGGGCCTTGTAACTTCATTCGCCGGCAACGGCTACCAGGTCCAGCTTCTGACCGAGGCCGAATCGCTTGAACTGTTGGCTACGACATCCGGTTTTACATCTCAAACCTTACCAAAGATAGCCTCCGACATCGTGAAAGAATGCCAGCGACTTCCCCTGGCCCTCGCCCTTTGCGGCGGCATGGCCCGTAAAGGCCACGCCTGGGAAAATATCCACAAAGCCTTAAAGAACGCCCGCCTCGAGGTCATAGCCGACAGGCACGAAGCCGAAGAACAGCACACGAGCCTCTGGCGAACGATGGAAGTCAGCGTTCAGGTATTATCAAAAGAAGAGAAAGAGAGATTTGTCGAGCTTGCCGTCTTCCGTGAAGACATCGAGATCCCTCTGGAGGCGTTGATAACTCTTTGGACGAGGACAGGCGATATGGATGAGTTCTCCGCGGCGGAGACTATCATTTCATTCAAGGAAAGGTCACTTATCCAGGTCAACACAAGAAAACTTCCCGATGGCACGACACAAAAGATAGCGACAATCCATGATCTAATCCGCGATTACGCCGTCCGTCTCGCGAAACAGAAAGAAGGAGGAATAGCGGCTCTTCACGCCCAAATGCTGGACGCTTACAAAACCAAATGCCCGAAAGCTGAATGGCACACCGGCCCCAATGACGGTTACTATTTCGAGAATTTGAGGCATCATTTCATAGTTGCCGGGGAGATCGATAAATGCGTCGATCTCTTTACCGGGCTACGGTGGATAGAAGCCAAATGCAAATACGGTTTAACATTCGACCTGGAGAATGACTTTCGCGATCTTCTCCGGGCATTGCCTGAGGCGGCGGCACAAATAGAAGAAGAGCGAAAACGGGAAATGCCTATCGCCAGATGGGCGGATGAAATGGTCGCGTATTCAAAAGAGTGGAGCCTCCGGGGGGTAAAAGGGTCGACTGGCCAAAACCCTGAGCCAAAACTTCCCGAACCTGTCCCGGCATGCGGATTATCGACAGACGAAGAGATGAACGCTGAGATAGGCCGTCTCATAGCGTCCCCGACGCGGGTTGACAGGGTAAAAGCATTCTCGAACTTTGTCGCTACCCAGCTATATCCTTTAAGTAAATACGCGAGCCACCCCGGTTTTGTCATCCAGCAGGCGTCCAATTCCGCTCCGGATGGCCCTGTTCATAGGACGGCGTCTGATCTTCTCACGGGGATCTGTATTCCATTTATCTTGCGAGTGTGGAAAAAACATGACCGTTACGAGCCTAAACAGGCGCTTTTAATGGCGCTCGAGGGGCATAACGATATCATTAGAAGCGTTTCTGTCACTCCGGACCATAGAAGAGCGGTCTCCGGAGGCAGCGATAAGACGCTCCGGGTCTGGGACCTGGAAAGCGGGGTATGTTTGCATTCTCTTCACGGCCACGACGATATTATAAGGAGTGCAGCTATCACTCCTGATGGTGTAAGGGCCGTCACGGGAAGTTGGGATAAGACTTTACGGGTATGGGATATCGAGAACGGCGTATGTTCGTATGTTCTCCGGGGGCATACTGACGATGTGAGGTGCGTCGCGATCACTCCTTGCGGGAAAAAAGCCGTTTCAGGGAGCCGTGACGGGACACTCAGGGTATGGGACCTGGAAAACGGTTCTTGTATTTCGGCGCTTAAAAAGATCGATGGCCATATTGAAAGCGTCGCCATCACCCCTTGCGGAAGAAAGGCGGTATCGGGAAGCAGCGACAAGAAGCTACGGGTATGGGACCTTGAGACCGGAGCCTGTTCGAGCACATTCACGGGACATAACAATAATATAGTTAGCGTTGCCGTTACGCCTGACTGCAAAGTGGCGGTATCGGGGGATTGGAACGGGGAGATCCGGGTATGGGACATAGAGAAAGGGATATGTTCGCGTTCTCTCAAAGGGCATAGCGATATCGCGAGAAGCGTCGCCATAACCGCCGACGGTAAGCGGGCGGTTTCAGGAAGCCGCGACAAGACGTTACGGCTATGGGATCTGAGCAATGGCGGGCTTTTACGCGTTATCTCCGGTGATAGCGACGATATGAGGAGCATATCTATCGTTCCGGACGGGAGGATGGCCGTCACCGCGGGGAGCGATAAGAAACTTCGGTTATGGGACATAGCAAGCGTCTCATTCCGGAAGGCTCCTGATACCCATCGCGATGACGTGAGGGGTGTTTCTATCACTCCTGACGGCAGAACAGCCGTTTCGGGGAGTAAGGATAAGACGATCAGGGTATGGGACATAGAGAGCGGAACATGCTTACGGACCCTCACCGGGCACAGCGATATAGTAAGATGCGTCGCCGTCGCTCCGGATGGGAAGACCGCGTTCTCGGGAGGCGGCGATAGGGTATTACGCGTATGGGACATAGAGAAGGGAGTGTTTTTACGGGCTCTCCCGGGACATACAGGCAGCGTGAAATGTATTTCGTTCTCTCCCTGCGGGAAAAAGGCGATATCGGCATGCGGTGATTCCACTATAAGGATATGGGACATAGAGAACTGGGTGTGTTTACGCGTGCTTGAAGGGCATAGCGATGATGTTAGAAGCGTTTCGATCACTACTTCCGGGAAACATGCCGTCTCGGGCAGTAAAGATAAGACTATCAGGGTCTGGGATATAGAGAGCGGGGCCTGTCTCCGCGTGATCGAAGCCCATACGGACATTGTAAGAAGCGTCGCCATTACTCCTGACGGTCGAAGAGCCGTTTCCGGGAGCAGTGACAAGACGCTCAGGGTATGGGACATAGAAAGCGGATCATGCATCCGCGTCATTGAAGGGCACAGCGATTATGTCATGAACGTCGCTGTTACATCCGACGGAAGGAAGGCTGTCTCTATAGGCTGGGATGAAACGGTACGCCTGTGGGACATAGAGACCGGCAGGTGCCTGTCGATCTTCAGCTTCCCGGAACCGGCGACCGCCCTGGCATTGAAGCCCGATGATAGCGGAGCCATCGTCGGGACACATAACGGACAACTTCTTTTTCTTGATTATAAATGAAAAACCGGGAAAGACTATACTTATGCATCAGAATAGGCGTTTTATGGAGCCACCTTTAACAAGAAAAATTCCGTTGCATTGGTTTTAATGCTAATTGCCGTAAATATATAAGATTTAAACCGTCCATAGACATGAAAGAAGGAATAGGATGAAGAACTCAAATGACGAGTCTTTCGCCATGAGCGGGGCCGTGGTATGCGACAAATGCGGACGGGATCATCCCGTGGATCTCTGGGCAATAATAGACGCCGAGGCGAGGCCGGATCTTTTGGCTAAAATGGCCGTTAATACGCTGAACGTAGTAACATGCCCGCATTGTGAGGGAAGAGGTCATATCGGCGGGCCTTTATTCGTTATTTTCCCAAAAGTGGAACCGCCCAAACCATTCACCCGGACGGTCGGTGTGGAATGCGGGAAAGACAAGTATTGGATGACTGATGAGGATGCCGTGAACGCCTTGTTCGGGGCGCTTGTCGATGAACGCGGGGAAGAGTGGGTCGACAAGCATTTGAGCCCGCCTTTTTCCATGACGAGGCCCGATGTTTTAATAAAGACTCTGCTGGACGCATGGAAACCCGTAGCGTCTCCCGATAACGGCGCCGAGAAACTCCGGCAAAGCGCCTCGGACCGTATCGCCGGGATGAAAGCGAGAAGCGCCAATAACGCTCTCGACCCGTTTTATACCGACACTTTTACCGGATACAATATGGCCGCGTGGTCCGAGCATGGCTACGCCCTGGCCTTAAAACTCGTAGAACTCTCACCGTCCCGCGGCGATGAAACTGCGCGGAATTACGCTGACCGTATTATCGGGCATCTGAAAGCGATAAAGAAGGAATATTCCGACGACCCGGCCGACCAGGACGGCGGCGGCGCCGGAGCTTTTCAAAGCGCGATAATGGCCGTCGATGAACTGGCTGGGAAATGATGACCACGACATGAGTTCGTGATCCGTCGTTAGCGGTCAGTATGGAAATTGGTCTTATACCCGGACCCATTAGCTCCAGGGTATATCCACGGGAAGGGAAGGCTGGTCTTTCCAAATGGTCAATTGATCGAGTTCGGGTGTGTCTTCGCGGTTGTTCAGGGCCTTGTAGAGAAGCGTAACGAAGTTGAGGTCCCGAGCCGATATACGGGGACGAAGATGGTCGAGGAAGTCGCCGATATCCCAGAATTGAGTGATATTGGCTTTGTCTCCAGGAGGGTCTCCCTGTCTAAGAGCCCGGATCCGGCCTATGTATGGCTCCATGGGCTCGTTTTGGAGTAACGCCGCGGCGGATCTCACGAAGAGTATCCGTTGACTTGTGATATCGTGTCCCGAAGCCAGTTTGATAGTCCAGGCGCGTGATAACAGCTCACGGGCTTCGGCGTATCCTTCCTTCATGACGAGCACTATCGAGAGGTTGTTCATCCGGTGCGCTATTTTTGGGTCGGAGGGTTCACGGGAGGACTCGTCATGGCTCAATGCTTCGCGTAATAGCCTCTCGGCTTCGTCGAGCCGGCCGATTTTCCGGGCGCTTAAGGCTTCGTTATTCAGGGCTACCGCCCGGCCCCAGCTTGCTTCGGTCGTCGACATTTTTATGTCTCCGGGGACATCGGCACTATCAGATATGCCGAGGATCGTGGAATTAAGCTGGGAAGGATCGCCGGTCTCGAGATATTTGGCAAGGTCAGGGTGAAATCTGTATTCCTGCTTGAACCATGTAGCAAGGGTCATACAGTAAATGATCTGGCGTAGCGGTCCGAAGAGCCGGGATCCCGTTAAGGACCTTTGGATGGTGGGGACGATGTGTTTTTGGAACGCGTTATTGAGGCGGTCTATCGATCCTTCCGGAGCGATTCGATGAGTGCGCGGTAAATGCCATTCCCAGAACACATCAAGAGGCGCCTTTGTGACGGACGCGTGATTCTCTCCGGGAGTGATGAGGTCGGATAATCTGCCTTCCGGAGTACCTGTGTATACCTGAGCACAGGCCGGAGAGATAAAAATATCGATCGGGAACTCATGTGGATCCGTTCCGGCGAAGGTCGCAGCCGGGTTAACATCGCTCCTGAAGGCCTTTCCGGCGGGATTGTCCCCGGAAAGCGCGGCCGAGACGAATTCGCTTAAAACCTGTCCCTGTTCGGCCAGCATTGACCCGAGTTTTGATCCGCGAAGCTGCGGAGGCATTTCCGAATCGGACGCCGCCCATTGATCTTCCTCGTTCACCGAGATAGCGGCCAGAAATATATCCACAAGTGACCGTGTGTCTTTTTGTCTATTACCGCTCCAGTCCTTATCCGATCCGGTATCAATGATAAAATTCCAGTTCAGTTTATCGCTGTCCTGTATCGATACGCCGGTTATCATAGGCGGATGCCAGGGTTCCGGGTCTTTCGCGGTCAGTTCATCGGAAATTTCCCGCGCGTGTGTGGGCGAAGAGAGTACGGCCGGGTGAGTATCGGAGAATTTAGCCCGGGCTTCGAGGATCCGGAGTTTTCTGCGGAGGCGCCGTTCGGGCTGTTTTTTTAGTTCGTCGGTACCCCACTGGGGCCTATTCACCAGGGTCAATTTCGCGTATTGGCGTTTAGCTTCGGTCAGTTTATGGACGCTAAGGAGGAATTCAGAGAAACGTTCAAGCACCGTTTCCTTGAACGGATGCTCGTCAGGAAATACGGACAAACGTTTTATGGCGTCCTCAAAATAACGTTCGGCGCCGTTAAGGTCGCCTTTTTTAGTCAACAGTTCCGCTAATTGGGTGCGGCAGATGATGGCTAATTGAGGTTTGACGGTGTGTTTCCCGTCCTCGGTCGAAAGTTCCACGGCTTTCCGGAGCAGTTTTTCACCTTCAACAAGGTCTCCTGCCGATGTGACCAATATCGACAGATTGTTCAGCGGTTTAGCGAAATCGCTTCGCCTGACGGTGGCGTGATGCGACTCATAGATGGCGATGGCGCGGCGGTAGCAGTTCTCCGCTTCGTTCTTTTCGCCCAGATCACTATGAGCCAGCCCGAGGTAGTTGAGCGCGCTTGCTGCGTTCGGGGTGTCTTTCCCGTCAGAGCTCTCGAATATCTCGAACGCGCGGCGGAAAGCCTCGAGGGCTTCTTTTGGCCGTTTGAGCGCGCGAAGCGACTCTCCGCGGTTGATGTGCTTGTTGGCGGTATCGGTGGTCCCTTCAAAACCAGGTGAACGGGAGATAACATTTAGTGTTGACTCTTCCATGGCAAGAGATAGAACGTGGAGGCCTTTGCCGAACAAAAGAGTGCCGATGGAGGTCATTAGCGCCGGGTTAGACGGCAGTTTGTCGTCGGAAACGAAGGATCCGATCAGGAACTCGGCGTGAGGGCGGAGCACATCCCAGACGGCCCATGTCCTGGGACTTTCCGATGTTTCCTCCGGGGCGTATTTCGAGACGAGCGCCTGTACGCGTCCGTGCCAGAGTGGCAGGAGCTCCGAACTCATATGGTTCCTCATTATACGTTGTTCCATCCGATGGATGCTGAAAAACCCGTCGCCGCGGGATATCAGCGAATATCGTCCGAGTTCTGCCAGGGCGTCGGGAACGGTCTGGCCGGTCCTGGTCTCGCCGGACCCTTCGCACCATAATGTCACGAGCGCCAACGTTTCGTTAGGGCAGGCCTCGAACATCGCTATCGGGATCGGGTCGGGAGCGAGAAATGCCGATCCCCTTAGTATTGCCTTGGCTTCGGGGGAAAGCCTGTCAAAAGAGAGGAAAAAAGTTGTGGCAACGGTCTTGATCAGGGCTTTGCGGGCCGCTTTAGCCTCGGGCGTTGAGGGCCCTCTGTCATCCTTGTCAAGTTCGGTCTCGTATTCGATAGCGGTGTGATCGTGATAGGCTAGCAGTCGTTCAAAATGACGTTCAAAATCGTCCAGATACGCCGCGAATCCCATATGATGATGTTGCATATAGGCCGTGGCGTGGGTTAGGGCGAGCGGAAGATTGCCGAGACGTTCTGCGAGCGTTCTTGCCTGTAGCTTATCTCCCTCTTTTGGCATCCGCCACGCGGCCGTGGATTCGACAAGGAGCGCTACGGCATTTTCAGTCGAAAGAACGTCAAGCGGCAGTGGGCGGACACCGCGGCCCCACTCCGTTACGCGCGATGTTATCAGTACATGCCCGCCGCGGAGTTTGGCGACCAGAGATTTAACCGCTCTCACGCTTTCGTCGGTATCCACATTATCAATGATGAGAAGCCAGCCTTTATTCTGCTGAAGCCACCGTATGACCGCGTCACGCTGCTCGTCCTGGTTTATAGACCTATATTCGGGAAGGTCCAGACAATCACCTGGCCGGCAGAGAGAGGCTAGATTGGAATCAAGGTCTTCGGGCCTGTTGGCTGAGACAAATAGGCACGCGGTGAAGTCATTCTGATGTCTCCAGGCGTATTCTATAGCGAGACGGGTTTTGCCTATTCCGCAGAGGCCGTGGATAATATGCGGTTGGAGCAATGCGGCTGAGCCGTGTTTCCGGAGCTCACGGTCGATCTCCGCGAGCGTTTCTTCCCGGCCTTTGAATAACTCGGCCAGAGAGCTGAACGGGAGATTCCAAGGGATACGTCCGGGGTTTATGAGCTTATGTACCTGCCGGCAGACGTCGAGCAGCGTAGCGTTCAGCGACGGTTCTTGGAGTTTTTCGAGAGGCGTAGCCGTAGCGGCGGCGGCCTGTATATCTGTGATCGGTCGAAGTTCCGGGGGGGCGAGAGGTCCGTCAAAAGTCCCGGAAAGCGGTATCCATACGACGGTCAGGCCGTCCTTAGCCGCCTCGATAATGCGCGGCAGCTCCTCACGCATGATAAAATCTGACGCGAGGAAGTTGGGAGATATAAGGAGTAAAGCGACGCGGGCGTGCCTGACGGCTTCGTCTATCTCAATGCGCCAGCGGTCTCCGGTCTCGATCCGCCGGTCGTCCCAGTAATCAAGCCTTCCGTTTCGGATATCGGGCGCGAAATGTTCGCGCAGCTTGTCCAGCCACGCGGCGTCCTTGTGGCTGTAGCTTACGAACACTTGTGTGCGGTAGGAAATAGGCATATATTGCGATAAATATACCACCGTAGGGAATGCGGGGTCAACAAGATACTCCTCTATCCTGTATATTATCGTTGATTCGTTCGGGAAATATGCTATTTTAGTGTTGTTGAGATGCTGCTTAAAGCCATCATAAGGAGTGATATGGGAATAAGGCCGAAACATATTGTTATAATTGCCGTGATATTGGTCTTCGCCGCCTTTGCCGGGTACGCTGGCATGGTGTGGAGCTATATGTACCGCGGGCACATGCTGGTCCAGAAGGGAGACTACGATGGGGTTGTGAAGGCGCTTTCCAAGGCTGTCAGGCTGGCGCCGAATAACCATTTAACGTACTGGGGCAGAGGTGACGCTTTACTTGCGCAAGGAATGTATATGGAGGCGGCCCGGGATTATGAAAAGGTCCTTGAGTTATATAGATCTTTCAGGCCATCGGTAAAAAAGAACTTTCTCGATAAAATAGCGCTTTCAAAAACCGGCGGTAACGGTATCGTAAGGGAATATTATCCCGGTGGAGAGGTAAGAAGGGAGTTGACGTTCGTCAATGGCCGGCAGAACGGGATATCCAGGATGTATTTTCCGTCGGGAAAGGTCATGTCCGAGGTAGAGTTCAGGGATAATGCGATCGACGGTGCTTTCGAAAGATATTTTGAGGACGGCAAAACTGAAATGGAAGGTAGTTTTCTCGCCGGGAAAATGAACGGCGCGGCTAAAATGTACTATCCGGGAGGCGTATTGAAGTCCGAAGGGAATTTCGATGCCGGAGAGATGGAAGGGGTCTTCAAAGCTTATTACAGGAACGGTAACCTAAGAAGCGTATCGGATTATAAGGACGATCTCCCGAACGGCACACACAAGTCATATTATCAAAGCGGAGCTTTTAAGGGTGAAATGAGCGCCAGGAACGGCAACGCCGACGGCGTATCTTCCGAATATCACGAGAACGGCGAACTTGTTTATAAATGGAATTATTCGGACGGCGCGTGGGACCCGGCGAATATCGTCGTCTTCGATAAGAAGGAGAAGCTTGTAACGACTTATTTTAAAAGCGGCGGCATTGAATCGGAAATACCGTATATAGGCGGCAAGATCGAGGGTAAGGTCATGGGATACTACGAGGGTGGGGTGCTTAGAGACGAGTCTCTGTATAAGGAAGGCAGGCCCGACGGCGTCGGGATGACATACGATGAGGACGGGAAGTTATACAGTAAGTCCTTCTATCGGGGCGGTGTTTGTGACGGTGAATGGTTTTATTATTCGGAAACCGGAACGGCCAAGTCAAAGGTATCGTTCAAGAACGGCAAATTCGTGAAACTTGAAACATTTGATCCTTCGGGCAGGATAACTAAGACAATTAAGCCTCCGGAGAATATTCAGTAAAAATGAAAATAATGTTTAAGCCATTAGTTATGTTCGTGATGGTCGCTCTTTGGCCATCCATTTGCATTCCAGAGGAAGAACTTCCCGATAACCCGGAAGACATAGACACGATCCTCGCCACGGCCCCCGATAAGATCTCCGAGGTGGAGTTCTACCGGTATGAGGACGAGATCATCCGGGGTTTCTCCGGTTCCGCGGGTTATCTTCTCGAGGAAGAGGAAATAGTATGGATCCTGAAAGCCGAAGCCGCACTCCGGTCAAAAGGGATCGAACTGAAAGAATCTAGGAACAGACACTTCGTCATCGCCCATTCATATCTTAACCTCCGGATGTTCGATAAAGCGCTCGCGGAATTTAAAGGCATAAAGGACCGTGAAGGTGAAGAACTCGCCGAATGGCTCATCGATAATCACGGCATAAAGAACGGCCCCGTAAAGATCAGGGAATATCCCGGCGAGATCCCCTGTTCAGCCTCGGAGACCGCGAAAACCGAAGACGGCCGCTACAAATACGCGGCGTATCTCAAAGGCCCTGTTTACAGGTATGATAAGGATCAAAACACCCACGCGCTGATCTATATGCCGGAAGACAAGTATAACTGGTGCGAGGGCCTGGCCGTTGCTGGAGGGGGCCTCGCTATGACGCTTAGAGAAAACGCAGACGAGTTAGTTTTCAATAATGAGAACTCTTCGATAGTTCAAGAGAGGGTATCGCAATACTAAACGAAAAAGTACTTGCGTTTAGTTGTAGAGTAGTAAGACGGCAGATCCAATTCCACTCAAATAAAGGACTTCCGAAACAAATGCTTATAGAGGATATCCACACCTTGACCTGTCACCGTCATGGATCCGCCAGGTATTTTTAGGTTATTGCGCGAGGGGTGAAGGCGTGAAGGAGATGGGGTTCTTCGTACGGCACTTTGCCGCCCCGGCATCCAAAGTAGCCTTGTGCGTGGACCTTGCAAATATTAGAATGAAGACCTCTTACCGAACTAGAAGTTTGCAAAGTGCCGGTAGAAGGTTCCCATCTCCTTCACGCCATCGCGACGAGAAGCAAGGAACTCTTTGAAAGTCAGCAAGGTTCTTGACAGTATCAAACGATAAATATTAGTTTTGCGGCAAGGGGTAAACGTGTAAAATATATAAAACGTCTGGTTGAAACGTGAACAATCAAAGCGGTGGCACAAACTAAAGCTAATCAAAGGCAGGAAATAATGGAAAAGAAAAAAGTGCAGTTGAACAATAAGCTGGTGTGGCCGAGCGAACCTTACAAGCCTGATACGGGGATGATGCCTGAGTTCGTCGGGAGGGAGAGCGAGATGGAGCTTATCATGGCGGCGTGGATAGCGGGTAAGAGGACACTGCCGTTATCTCCGGTGCTTGTCGGTGAGCCCGGCGTCGGGAAGAATAGGATCGTATATGAGCTCGCGCGGTTTACCGGACGTGACATTTATCTTTTTCAGGGGCATGAAGATATTACCGCGGAGGATCTCGCCTGTACTGTCCGGTTCAGCGACGATAAGGCTAATATGATGGAATATGTCCTTTCGCCGCTTGTTTGCGCCATGCTTAACGGGGGGATATTCTTTTTGGATGAGATAGGGAAGATCCGTCCTCGGGCACTCGCGCTTCTCGTCAGTGTCCTCGACGAACGGCGTTATATCGATTCGACGCTTCTTGGCGAGAGGGTCTACGCCCAGCCGGGGTTCAGGTTCATAGCGGCGACTAATACAGGCGAAGTGAGCCTCCTTCCCGAGTTCATCAGGTCGCGCGTGAGGCCCGTTATCAAGATCGGGTATCCGCCGCGCGTGGAGATCGAGGAGATCATCAGCCGGCAGTTCAAGCCGAGGATGGACAACCTTGCGACTCTTATTGAAAAGTTCTGGGCGTTGTGGGATGAAAGGATCAAGGATAAGATACCGCCGACGCCGAGGGACGCTATAGCGGTGTTCAGCCTGGCTTCCAGTATAAGCGATTTTGAGAGCCGCGGGGGTTCGGAAAAACTGAAGAGCGCGATAAAGGCCGACGCTTTTACGCTGGAAGCCGGCGACAAGCCGCAGGCTGTATCGTCAAAGCATCTCGAAAAGGCGTTAAGGAAATTATACGATTAAAATGAACGAAGACACGAAACATCCTTGCTACGAGTATGTATATCGCGGGGCCAAATTGATGGCGGTGCCGGCAGTTCATCATCAGTCGGCTTTTGCCCACGCCGTCCACGAGATAGCTCGCGATCCGGTATCACGGCCTGACGCGATAGCAGTCGAGCTGGGTCAGGAAGCGCTTGAAGAGCTAGTGAAATTCCTCAAAGAGTTGGGGCAGGGAGGGGTGAAGAAGGTGATCCTGACCTGCATGCTTGGAATTATGCTGAGGAATAAATATATCCGCGTCGAAGATCGCGAAAAGGCGCTTCTACTGCAGGGGCTTTATCAAAAGACGCTCGCGGATCTCCCGGATGAAGTCCTGGCCAGGGGGCTTGATTTCAGCAAGTGGTCGACATTGTTCCTTGATCCGGCTGACTCCATTATTGAAGCGGTCCGTTCGGCCCTGGAGCTTGATGTCCCGGTTTACGGCGTGGATCTCGTTAATTTCGCGTCGGCGCATCGAAGCGGCATGAGCATAGAGGATCCCCAGTCGGCGCATGACGATCAGCGGCGTTACGCCGACCGCGTCATGGGATATTGCGGCGCGATGCGGGATCACCGTATCGACCTTGCCCGGGAAACGTTCATGGCCAGAGGGCTAAAGGATTGTCTAACCAGGCATAAAAAGGTGCTCTTTACCTGCGGCATGGCCCATTGGAAAAGCATCGTGTCTTTATTGGAGGATGAAAATGTTACGCCGTTCCCATCTCATGAGATCAGGGAGGGCGTCCAGTTAAAACGGATAATAATCCATCCCTCGCTCGCGGCGCCGTCGATGGAAGTGCTGCCGCAGGTTACTATGGAATATGAAAAGGAGAGATATCCCGTTACGTCCCGTAAAAAGCGCGTTAGGGGGGTTAACACGGCTGGTGGGCTTATCAGGAAGACCCTCGATGGGGCATATCTGGAGTATACCCGGGATGAGGCTGACGCCGGAACGGATGAAGGCGGGGCCGACAGCTGGTCGGATATAGGCGTTTTCGAACAATATCTTTTCCAGCTGGCGGCGGTGAGCCAGAGAAAAGTCCCGGGATTTTCGACGATGCTCCGGTCATCCGAGGCTGTAATGGGCGTGGAATTTACGAGAACTCTGGTAAAACATATGATGCTTCTGGACCCGGATTGGGCTTCGGAAAAGGATTTTCCGGAGCTTCCCGTTATGGGGCCTAACCCGGGTGAAAGTGATGGATCCTCAGCGAACGTTTCGAGAAGAAAGGTCAGGCTGGAAAGAAAGGGTATGGAAGACGGACTGGGAACCGGAGACGGGGCGTCTTTTTATGCCGAGATACCCTCAGGGGGCGACATAGATCCGTCGGCGTTAGAGAAGTACTGGAAATGGGACGATGAGGCCGAAGAAGGCGGAGGCTCGGGCGGAGGCAGCTCCTGGATGTGGCCGCCTTGTGAAACCCTTCTCTACGGGCTTGGGTTCAAAGCCGTTGATATCTCTGATTCGGAAAAAAACACCATGGCCCGGCCGATGCCTTTCGAAGGCTCGATGGAGAGCGGCATTAACGTGAAAGCGACGATGCGGTCCATGATCCGGGGGGAACGGAAAGTGTATGTCTCCCGGCTGGCATCGAGATCCGAAAGAAATACGAGCGACGGGATAGACCCCGAGCCCATGGTCTTCATATTTGAGAAGGGCAAGGACTGGCCCGGGGCTTACTGGCAGACGATGCAGGCCGGGTCGCGCCTGGGTGAGATCGTAAAAGATAAGAAGCTCTTTAGGGACATGGCGGTTAAGTATGGCACGACTTTTGTCCCTTGTGTGCACGCCATCAGGAATATGAAAACCCCGGAACATCTGAAGTCGCTTGTGTCGTCGATGGCTTTTCTTGTAGGCTCGGTCCTTTTCGGGAACCCGTGCGTTAACGCGAAACAGTCCGCTATCTGGATAGAAGCGACAAAATATAAGTGCTGCCCGATAGTAAATGATTGCAGCGTGAGCGGGGTGCGTAACTATTATCTCAATGAGAAAAACATTAATCTGGATCTCGGCCTCTGGGCCGAATCGCTGATACTTATGGCTATCCCTTTTTCCAAAAAAAGCGTGACCGTGATAGCTCCGGACCTTTTCAGTATCCCTCCGAGGGCCCGCGTAGAGGCGGCGAGAAGGAAAGTAACTTTGAGCCATGTGCCTTTATCCCATTTCTCGGAAGAACAGGTGAAAAAGGCGCGCGAGAGGATCATGATCAATACCCTGGACCAGGACGGACAGTGCTTTCCCCCTGAATCTGAGCGGGTTCTTTCCCAGAAAAAAGGGGCTTATGTCGAGCTTTTGCCCTACGAGATGAGGAAGCAATTGTCGCTTGATGAAGGAGTGAATGAATGAACGGTTCGGTTCAAAACGGAGCCGTCATTGCGAGCGAAGCGAAGCAATCTCTATAAGTAATGGGGATTGATTCGTTCGCTTTAGCGCCCCCGCAATGACGCCGGTGCGCATAAGGAGTGATCATTTGAAGGGACTGGGCGATGAGCTTTTGTTCGATGACAGGAATGCGGAAGGTCTGATCGCTTCCGAAAAATCCGCCATGCCTCTTTATGCCGACGTGGTCGAACGATGGGCCGGGGACGATAAACTGACCATCCAGGAGGAACGCGTAGCCGCGTCAGTGCTTATTTTCTATCCCCGGTATATTTACAAAAGCATGAGGTACGGTGAGGCGGCTCTCTTATTCGAAAAAGCGCTTCTTGCCCCCGATGTCGAACGGGACAAGGACCTTCAGAAGGGGCTTTACCTGTACTGCCTTTTCTTTTGCCGGTTAAAAGCCGGTGAAAATGGAGAGATCTTGTCGATATATGACAGGCTGGTGAAGACAATCCACGACTATAATACGGGGATTCCCGAAAGCCTGAAGGCTGACTATCAAGATATAGCCGCTATGGTATTGGGCTCGGATGAGTACCGGAACTTTATTAAAATTTACGGGGTGAGGGATCTTCCGATGGCGGCGCCTTTGGTCACGGAGAGCGAAGGGTCAGACCTGAGATATAAGGCGTATGATCTGTTCCTGAAAAAAAAATATGATGAAGCAATGGAGATATACCGTAAGTTAACCCTTTTTGGCTACGAACCGGCCGGAATATTCACGCATATGGCGCGTGTGGAACTGGCGAAGAACAATGTGCCGGAGGCTTCGCGGCAAGTGGTAAAAGCGTGGGGACTGCGCGGTTCGGCGAACACTTACGAGGTCCCGAGGATACTGTTCTTTATCATTTTCTTGAACATGCTAAAAAAAGACAGTTATGCTATATGGATCGGCTGTCTTAAGCAGGCGCTAAGCCGGAATGGCAGTACCAACTCGTGGGAGCTCTGCCATATCATCGGCCAATATAGCGATCGTCTCGGAGAAGAGAACTCCGCTTTCCTGGGAGATCTTCTTTCTGTCCTTTCGGGCTGGAAGTCTCCGGAATATTTGAATAAATATGAGATCTGGGACGAGGCTGACGCTTTGCCCGGCGATAAATGGCCGGAATTCAGTGATGGTAAGTAACAAGAAGCACAAACGCCCGTCATTGCGAACCCCGCGAAAGCGGGGTGAAGCAATCTATATGATTTCCATAGGGATTGCTTCGGAAGCTAAAGCTCCCTCGCAATGACGCGACGTTGTTACAGGATGAGAAGGGGTGTTATGGGCAAGTTTAAACTCACGCCTTTAATAGCGGCGGTAAGAGATGTTAAGAAAGACGAGGTTGAGCGGCTTTTGGCGGAAGGGGGGAATATCAATGAGCGGCTTCCAGGCGCGGGTAACGCCTTTAACGTGGCTATTATGAGAGGCGCCGTTGAGATAGCCGGGCTTCTCATGGATAAAGGGTCGGAAATAGATATCCCGTGGCCTTGCGGGACGACCCCGCTGATGTTCGCTGCCGAAAATGGTCTTCACGAACTGGTCCAAAGGATGATCTCTTCAGGCGCGGATGTTAATGCCCGGAATAACGACGGCTGGACAGCGCTAATGCTCGCTACTGATAAGGTTATGGTCGAACTTCTGATATCCGCCGGGGCGGTTTTCAAGAGCGGGCGTACATGGCATAAATTTTTGCGGACGATCTTACTCCGGCCGCGTCCCTGGCCCAAAACTGTTAAAGACGCGGCCTCGCGGGTTATCCGAAAACTCGATGCCTCGAGCGTCAAGGCCCTCAAAACCTGTGAAAAGGGAGAATTAGCCCGATACCACCTCTCCTGGGGTATGGGTATCCGCAACGCCTACGGACTGCGAGCCGGTAATAGACGGCTCCTAGTTGATTGCGGCACCCGAGACCCCGACAGCGCTTCGGGAATTATCATGGAAGCCGTCTGGGATAGGATCCATGATGGATACAGAAAATAGGGACAGAGCCTTAACGCTTCTCAGGGGGAATGTCACCAAGCCAATAGATTCACCGGGGAGGTTCAATATCCGCATCTTATATCTTTATCATTTTCGGGTCGTAAGGAAGTGTAAAGCGAAAGGTTGAGCCTGAACCAAGTTTACTTTCCACCGAAACTTTGCCTCCGTGAGCTTCCACGAATTTCTTAACGATGGCAAGTCCTAACCCCATCCCGCCTTTTTTGTTGGATGTTTCGAGTTTATCGAAGACTTGATCAATTCGTTCCGCACTGATTCCAACCCCTGTGTCGCTAACCCAACATTCGACAACGGACAATTCTTTTAAATCATTAGCTCCGGCAGTAACAGTTCCTTTTTCGGTATAATTGATCGCGTTTGAAATTAAATTTTGATAAGTTAATGTTAACAGATTAGCATCAGCATAGGCAGTTAGATCTTCAGGAACACGATTCACCAAGACCGTATTAGAAACTTCCGCCAATGGTTTTATGTCATTGAGGAGCCCTTGGACCAGGGGGTACAATTTTATTTCTTCCAGGACCAAGTTTCTCTCGGCCGTCTGATCAACTTCTTCTTGGACCACTTTTACGATAAGTGTATCTAAGCGGATAATGTTGCGCTTTAATAGTTCCAGATATCTATTGGAGGTGTCACTCTGAATATCTTTAGAAAGAGAATTTTTAAGCAGAGCCGTTGCCATTCCAATGGATGCCAGCGGCGTTCTAAGGTCATGGGCAACGAAAGATAAATGCTCGGCTCGCTGGTTCTTTATGTCTAATGCTTTTCTATCCGAATAAGTTTTTACCGCAAGAGCGATCGATCTATCAATGACACGGTTAATTGTATGTGTTTCTGGCCCATCAAGCTTGGCGATATTCTTTTGGGCAAGGTCAAGTATGACATAACGAAGAGCATTATATTCAGCTACCAGTTCCTCAACATCGAATCCGATGCGAAGACGATCTAAGCCGTGAGTCACAGGGCTCTTCTTTAACTCATTAACCAATGTTTTATCAGTGTCATAGATCGAAAGCTCATAGGATAACTCTTCAATTAGATCAGGAACATGATCGGTCAATGTAGGGGTATCTAGATCTTTGGCGATAGGTAGTTTTCTTACCATATCTCGCCATGAAATGAGTAATGCGTTGCCTTCCCTTTTGATCAGCGATGAGAATTTATTGAGATTTTCATTGGTCATATTCTTATGGTAGCATCAATGGAATTATCAATCAATTATACCAAGGTACAATTAATTCAATTCCGTCTATCCCCAGAATATCCCTAATGAAGTTCCGAGGCTCCAAACCAGGAAACGGCCCATCCAAGGGAAAAAATTGGGGCAGAGCATATTCAGCAACTATTTATTAATTAACTAAACAGGCTCTGTCACTATTATTTGTGCTTGCGTTTGGGATTGTCTTGTAGGAATATATAAGTCGTTATGAAAAGGATCACCCGACAGCTTTTCCGGCTTAAAGACCTCAATCTTATTCTTTCGGAAAGCCATGACCCTCTGCGGAAGCTGAAAAAAGTTTTGGGGCCCCTGGAACTTATCCTTTTCGGTATCGGCGTCATCATCGGCGCCGGGATATTCGCTACCGTCGGGACAGCCGCGGCCGGGGACAATCTTCGCCCTGGGGCGGGACCCGCGCTTATCCTGTCATTTGCCATAACCGCCGTGGCCTGCGGGTTCGCGGCGCTTTGTTACGCCGAGTTCGCGTCACTCGTTCCTATATCGGGAAGCGCTTACACATATTCATACGCCACGTTCGGGGAACTTGTGGCCTGGATAATAGGCTGGGACCTTATGCTGGAGTATTCAGTCGGCAGTATAGCGGTCTCTTTGAGCTGGTCCGGATATTTTACCTCCCTTTTGAGCGGGATAGGTATACACTTACCGCCGTGGCTGACGATAGATCTCCGTTCGGCGCTCCAAGGCTACGACAAGGCGGCGGCGCTTTTAAGCGGCGGCGCGGCCCTTGGGGACCTGACACCGGCGCTTCAAAAAGCGTGGAACGCCATTCACGGCGCGCCGCGTATTTTCGGGACGCCTGTCACTTTCAATTTTCCGGCCTCAGCGATCGTTCTTATTCTGACCGCTATTTTGGTCAGGGGTATCAAGGAAAGTTCGCGGTTCAATGTCGCTATAGTGATCATTAAACTCCTGGTCTTGGGGTTCTTTATCTCTCTTGGGGCATTTTTCATCAAGCCGGAGAACTGGGTCCCTTTCGCCCCGAACGGTTTCGCCGGTATAAAGGCCGGGGCGGCCATAGCTTTCTTCGCGTATATCGGGTTCGACTGCGTTTCTACCGTAGCCGAGGAGACCCGTGATCCCAAAAGGGACATGCCGATAGGGATCATCGGCTCGCTCATCGTCTGTACCGTCATTTATATGCTTGTCGCCGCGGTATTTACCGGGATCATCCCGGTCGGGCTTCTCAAAACGTCGCTCGCGCACGGGAAGGCGGAGCCGCTGGCTCTGGCCATGCAGCATATAGGCCTCGGCTGGGCGGCGGTCGTTATCGCTTTCGGTTCGATAGTCGCCCAGATCGCTGTGCTATTGGTCCTTCAGATGGGGCAATCGCGGATATTCTTTTCCATGGCGCGCGACGGGCTGCTGCCGAAAGTTTTTTCCAGCGTACACAAAACTTTTAGGACGCCCCATGTCACGACCATCGTGACAGGGCTGATCATAGCTGCTGTCGCGGGCTCGACGAATATCGACGAGATGGTGGACTTAACGAATATTGGGACATTATTCGCTTTCGTCCTTGTCTGTTTCGGCATCGTGATACTCAGGGTCAAGGAGCCAAACCGGCCGAGAGGGTTCACCGTACCATGGAATCCGGTCATCCCCTTACTTGGCGTGGCCTCATGCATCTTCCTGATGACGGGCCTCCCGGGTATTACATGGATACGTTTCATCCTCTGGCTTGTGGCCGGGCTCATAGTGTATTTCTCCTACGGCATCCGGCACAGCCGTATACGGGCAATGAAGTAACAAAAAGCTGTCATCCCCAGCAAACTGATAACTGTCATCCCCGCTAACGGAATACGCTGTCATCCCCGCGAAAGCGGGGATCACATGGAAATAATATCAAAATAAGGATCCTTCCACTCCGGATTCATGCGTTCGATCAGTTCTATCTTCCACTGTCGGTACCGCTTTTGATGCACTTTTCGCGATGTATCGCATCTAGCGGATCATCAAATTGTTCATAATGGACAAGTTTATGTATGCCGTATTTCTTTGTGAACCCGGGTATGATCCCTTTCTTATGCTGAGAGATGCGTTCCGGTAAATATCCTGTGACGCCGGTATACAAGACACCTCTGTATTTATTCGCAAGGATGTATACGTAATATGATCTCATTTTTATTGGATCCCAGCTTTCGCGGGGATGACATATTTGATTATTGTTCGCATGGTATTTAACCCGTCCAGCGTTAATAGAGACACTCTTTTATAGAGAAATGTTTCAAATAATATGACAATATTATTTCTCGGTGGTAAGATAAGACGAGTATTGGAACAGACATGGATAAGGGGAGCGAATAGATATGATCTTAATCCCATACGAAAAATTCGAGATCCAGACCGCGAAGAGCGATACGGAAGTTCTCGGAAAGATAGCGCAACTGACGGATGGTCCTTCACTGAAGCTGTTGTTCTATCCTCCGGCGGACTCAAAGCCCTTCGTCGGGACGATCACCGGTTCGCGTTTTAAGATCCGGAGAATTATCCGCTACAGGAACTCATTTATGCCCATCATATGCGGCAGGGTAGAGAATTCGACGCTGTTCCTGACCGCCCGTTTACACGCGATCGTAGCGGTTTTTATGAGTTTATGGCTTAGCGGCGTCTTTTTCGCATTTATCGGTTCTTTTATCCCGGGAATAGACGAGAATTCCCCGACCGCCCCCGTAGTGCTCCGCATGGGGTCGGGAGCGATGTTCATCTTCGGGTACTTATTGTGCCTTTTGTCGTTTAGGTTCGAATTGAAAAAAGCGAAGAAGATCCTGGAAGGATATTTTTACAAAGATTGAGCATGGACCATAGCACTTTCAATTACATAGTTCTCCCGCTCTTAATATTCGCGGCGAGGGTGGTGGATGTCAGCCTTGGGACGATGAGGATAGTGTTCGTTTCGAGGGATTTCAGGGCACTTGCCGCTATTCTCGGTTTTTTCGAGGTTCTGATATGGCTTGTGGTCATCACGCAGATAATGAGGAACATTTCGAGCCCGATCCATTATGTTGCCTACGCATCCGGCTACGCGATGGGTAATTATGCTGGGATATCCATAGAGAGGAAGCTGTCCATGGGGGTCAGGGCCGTCAGGATAGTCACGAGCAGGGACGCCTCCGACCTGGTCGCGGCGCTTAGGGATGAAGGGTTCGGGGTGACCAGCATAAACGGAGAGGGACTGAACGGTCCGGTAAAGCTCATCTTTACGATAGTGAGAAGGAACCTTGTGCCGGAAGTCATTAAACTGATAGAGCGATTCAACCCGAAAGCGTTCTACACGATAGAGGACGTAAAATTCGTACAGGAGGATCATGGAAAAGGCAAAGATAGCGTTCTTTGACGCTAAACCCTATGATAAAAAGTCGTTCGACGAGGTCGTTCCCGGATACGGTTTTGAGATCGCCTATTTTGCCGATAAACTGAACGATAAGACCGTGGGGCTTACTAAAGGGTTCGACGCGGTATGCCTTTTTGTTAACGATGTCGTCGATAAGGGAATGGTAGCGGCGCTTGCGGCCAACGGCGTCAAACTTATCGCGCTCAGGTGCGCGGGGTACAATAACATAGATCTCGAGGCGGTTTACGGTTGCATCCATGTCGTACGTGTCCCGGCGTACTCTCCGCACGCAGTCGCCGAACACGCCGTGGCGCTCATCCTTGGGTTGGACAGGAAGATACACAAAGCTTATTACCGCGTCCGGGAAGGAAATTTCTCGATAGACGGCCTTATCGGGTTCGACCTTTTCGGGAAGACCATTGGAGTCGTCGGCACTGGGAAGATAGGCGGAGTGCTGATATCGATAGCCAGGGGTTTCGGCATGAAGGTCCTGGCATACGATCCGAATCCGGACAGGGAATACGAGAAGGAAGGTGTAAGGTTCGTGGATCTTCCCGAACTTTACGGTGCTTCTGACATCATATCGCTGCATTGTCCCCTGACCAGGGAAACGCATCACCTCATAAACGGGCAAACGATCTCCGGGATGAAGGACGGCGTTTTGATCATCAATACGGGAAGGGGAGGGCTTATCGACACGAAAGCCCTTATTGGCGGTCTTAAATCGGGAAAGATAGGCGGGGCCGGTCTCGATGTATACGAAGAGGAAAGCGACTACTTTTTCGAGGACCTGTCATCTGAGGTCATAACCGACGACGTTCTCGCCAGGCTTCTAACTTTCCCCAATGTGCTCGTCACAAGCCACCAGGCATTTTTCACTAAAGAAGCCATGCGCAACATAGCCGATACCACATGCGGTAACATAACGGAATTCTTTGGAGGAGGGCTCGTAAAGAACGAGATATGCTACAGGTGCAATACTGTGTGCAAAAAGAAACAGGATCAAAGATGTTTTTGACGGATCAAATGGGTAAACCTTAAGCGGCAGCCAGTGTTTTTACGAGGGCCGCGTAGGCGGATCTAAGAGAGAGGAGGTCCACGGGTTCGGCGGGCGGGATAAGGATGATCCAGCGCTTATTCATGACGGTGATACCGAGAGGGATATTATGAGGGGCTTTTTTCCCGGATGCTATCTCGAACGTGACAGCCAGCATGCGTAGCAGGTTAACGGCGAATTCCTCCCCGGATCCTTTGCTGTCAGGTGTAAGAGCCGAGGCGTCGATACCGGAGAGGAAAGGCCTGGCAGCCTCAACCATTTTTCCGGCGCGTTCGGCTATGGCGCCGACCGCGTTCATTGATCCGAAAACGACGATATTGGAACAATCCTTTTCAAGAGATATCCCTTCATCGGCCCATAAGCAAAGCTCCTCCTCGGAATTCTTGACGACGACTTTGATATTGCCAAGATGAAGCGCGCGGAGCGTCGCCGGCAGATCTTCGATCGCCTTGATGAGAGGGGTTATCGCGGAGCGCTGGGGGCTTGATGAGTCGTTGTAACCCGGGATCCAGCTAGTTTCAATTACAATGGTTAGCGGCTCTTTTTGCTGGTCCCGTCCCTGGGCAAGGTTGATCGCGGCGGCTATCATCGTGTCGGCGTCGATCTGGCCGATATTATTTTCGATAAGGGCAAGATCATCAAGAATATCTTCTGGGATAGCATCGCCTATCGAGGCGTTAACAGCGTCGAGAAGCGATCCCAATGAATATACAAGCGCAGCTCCGAGGGTCTTCTTGTCGCGTCTCAGCTCTCCTCCGCGTGGGGCGAGACCCGTCGCTTGCATGATACGGTTACCCGCCTCGAGCGTCATCGCTATTCGGTTATTGATATACCCTTTAAGCTGGGAAGCGTATTTGTTGCCAGGATGATCGTCGGCGGTGTTAAGTCCTGCCTGATCGGTACCGGGTATAACATCTCGGGGTTCGTCCGGAACGGCTCCTGTAGCGGCGGCAGCCGCTGACTTATCACGAAGTCTCATGAGGGTCAACTTCCGTATCGCGCCGGAAAGTATAAAGACAAGGGCGGATAACCAAAGGACCTTTATCGTCGGGTCCCGCCACAACCACCATGAGATCCTCCTGTTCCACGGATCCTGGATATCCAGGAGCGCTTCCGAAGCGGCTTTTCTTACAGAGGCGTCGTCATCATCGTCGGCGGCAATGGCTTCGAGCGTCCGCTGAATGGATCCGTCGTCGTTCGTTATTAAATAAAAACCGTCGCTTAGCCCCGCTATAGCGGCGGCGCGGTCCGCGGGTAACGCGAACTTATTGCCGGCGAGCTTTAACCGCCCGTTATGCGTATCGGGATCGGGTTCGGGTGTTGCCGCGGCTTTCGATATACTACCGCCCTTGGCGGGTCTGTTCTCCACACGGTACGCGGTCTCAAATGTCATGCGGTCAACTGTCGCCAGCAGGCTCGGAGCGGATGTTGCGTCGTCATCACGGAGCGGCGGAGGCTCCAGGTGCCCGAGCGACCTCGGTTCCCAGCCGGAGGCATTATTTTGTTCCCGGTCTTTATTTACATCGGCTTCAGTGGTTTTAGGCACATACGGCTTTTTGGGTTTCAGGTCGGAAGGCCAAACCACCGATTTTCTTACCGGTTCGTATTTTCCGGGAGCAGGTTGCAGTTTAGGAGGATCCTGGATCGGCCCAGAATAAGGGTCCCTCCAGCCGGGAGGGACCGGGCGGTCTATGACCGCCCGTATATCGTCGTCTGATACCGGCATCCTGAAAATCCCCGGCTCATCCACCGGTTTAAGATCGTGTTCTTTGTCGGTCGTTTCTTTCGCTATGACCGCGTCGGATCTATTCGGCCCCCATACAGGACGCGGTTGAGCCCCCAGAGAAGTGAGTGGAATGATAAAGATCAAAGCTACGACAGTTACTAATACATGAAGCGTTTTAAGAGCATAGACTATCGCCGAGATCAGGATACCGTCTTCTTTATTGTCGGACTTAACCGCCGCAGGGACCGGTTCATTAGGGGGAGAAAGTTCGGCGGGTTTCGGGACGCTCATAGAGGCATGCGGTTTAGTGTATCCATCCGGAAGGACGGTGATCACGAAATGATCGTCATTAAGCGGTATAACATACCCGTCCGTTCTGTCTCCTCGTGATCGTCCTTTAGCGCTTACCAGAAAATATGATTCCCTATCCGTGTCTTTTGCGTTCGGGCGGAACGGAATGATAATATTATTATTTTCATCGATCGAGATCTTTTGTAGTTTCATGATGGGAAGAACGCGATCCATGGGATATTCGGAATTAGCCGCTTGATCGAGAATAAAGGATTCAACTCTTTCAAGATTCTTTCTAGCGGTACTATCGCTGTAAGAAGCGTCAGTTCCCATGAGAAAACGCGCGACCGCCAGGACGACGCCACAAAGGAGGGCGTTTGACCGTACATCATTTTGAAGTATTTGCCCCGAATCCGTCATCATGGTCGCTTGAGAGACGACTTCAACGGCTAATTTGTCCGACTTTTGCTCCGGCTCGAAAGAGTATGCCCAGGCGATATCGTATGAGATGAAAGCGATAATGAGATGCGCAGATATAAAGCGCATCATAAGGGGTATTCTGTACTTTTTAGGTGGAGTCATTTAAGTTATTGTAACATAAAGTTAGAAAAATGTAAAAACAATTCTTTTTAAGTATCGAACAGGCATAAAAAGCTATTTATTGACATAACATTACACCCATGGTATAATCAGCTTTATATTAACTCAACGCAATAACTAAATAATGCTGATATCCCTTAAAGGACATAGCCGCTCTATCATAGGTAAAAGCAAAAAGATCAGTACGCTTTTCCTTGTTTTCATCTTTTTCACTCAGAGTATTTCATGGGCGGAGAGCAGCACGCTTTCTATCGAAGTAGGCAATTATCACGTATATGAGGCGATGAAAAGCGAAATGAGAGGGACGCTTGCGATAAATAACGGTAAAACCGATTTAACGAAACGTCAGCCTTTCATTGAGTATATACCCGAACAATATTTAGCCGAAGCGACCGAAATACTCGCTCATCAGGATGCCAATGTTGTGCTTGAAAGGAACCCCGATTCGGGGCAATGGCAGTTTCGCAGGTCATCTATACCCGTTGAATTACCTAAAATAGTCTCGGAACTTCTGGGCAGTGTATTAGGTCATGAGGGGAGGGACAGGATATTAATATCTTTCAGAAAAAACGATCCGGCAAAGATCAGGAAGGCGCTGGAAGAGATATTAAAACAGGAAGGGCGGACCCTTCAAAGCATATTAGCGGATGAAAAAATAGACAGTTTCTACGAATATAAAAAGGTCGTGCTTGTCCCTCCATATGGCGATGCCGAGGGTAGGCCTCTAAAGAACGTAATGCCTTCAGGCGGCGTCGAAGTCCTTTCTTATACGCTGAACAGGGCTCTAAAAGATGTGGATTCCAGGGTATATAACCCTAATCTTACCTCTCCGGCTGAACTATATGATTTTCTTAGAAGGGAAAAACCGGATGTGATCGCTAAAGGCCTTTTGGAATCTACCTTCAAGGGGGATATCGAGGTGTTAAGTTCCATGTACAAGGCTTCGCCGGATTCTTTGTTCTTTCTCGGGGGTCCCAATATGATCTTCGCTCCTCACCAGCAGCTGTTCGACGCGCTTAATATCGACGGTATGATCACCGGCGGAGCGGGGACATTCGTTAAGTGCGTTGACCAAGTTGTGCCGGGTGATGCCAGGCAAAAGAACAAGGAGCGGTTGTCGCTCCTGAACAATGTTGTCACTGTCGACGTTTCGGGGAAAGTAATACCTTTAAAGACCGGCGATGAACCCGTATTTACTTTCAGTAACTCCTTCGCGGATATCCCGATGGGGATAGTGGACGTAACGCACAAGAAGTCATATCCTACGTCCAAGAAGATCGGTACCACGCCGCTCGCGAGAGGGCAGGTGGGCTTCAGGCCTCTCAGAGTGACGGAGGCCCTGGTCGGGAACGCGTGTAAAGGGAAGTGTATTTTTTGCCAGCTGCACGGGATAGGGACTATATCATCCCAACCGCCGCGATTAGTAGTGGATAAAATAAAGGAAATGTATAACCCGGGCGTCCATGACTGCATATATTTCGGCGCTTGGGATATCTTTCACGATCTCGATTATACGAGGGAGCTGGCGCGTCTATTGGCTTTAGACCCGGTGCTTAAGGCCATACCCAAGCGGGCCAGCGGCAGGGTCGATACCATAGGGGACGGTTCCATACTTGACGATCTGAAACGCGCGGGTTTCGGGTACATTTCTTTCGGCGTCGAGACATATAACGACCCGTCGCTTCACGGCCTTGGTAAGCAGGTTACCGGCGGGCAAAATATCAAAGCCATAGAAAAATGCATCAAGTCCGGGATAAGGCCGACCGTTTACGAGATCCTCCTGTCTAAAAAAGAAACGGTGGAGACAGTGAGAGAAGCGATAGGCCTCACATGCGGATATATCGAGCGAGGCGCGAGCGTCAGCGTGGTGCCGTCACTATGCGTTTTCTGGGGTACGCCTTTAAGCAGAATGAAAAAACATCATAAGGCTGTGGAATACTATTACGACGGTATGAAAGGGCCTGTTTCCCATCCAAAGAGAGTGAAGTTCGACGACGAAAGGCTCGAGAAGATCGAGAACCGGATGATGGCCATCCTCGAGGAATTGCTCGAGGATAAAAGATATCCCGAGTTCGCCGGCGGATCGCTCAATTTTTACGGACTTCTGGAATTCAAGGCCTTTTACCTGGCCTTAATGGAAAACTCAAGACCAGAAGAGCATAGAGAAATAGCGGGAGAGATAAAAAAAATAGAGGACCTTATCTGGCAGGTGCTGGACGAGGAATCCGAGACCGGCGGGGAAGGATATTTTAAAGAGCTGGCGCCCAGATATTATCACCGGAAAGATCTGCGGATTTCTTATGACTCCGAAGGGAATATTATTGAAGACCCTATGCTCCTGGATGACGGCACGCTTGTGGCGATAAGAAGAAAAAGCTTGGAGACTAATATTTTCGTCATATATTCGGTGGACCAGGCCGAATATGTGGGAGAGTTCACTATAGACGGTGTAAATGAGGGAAAGGCATCGATCACTTTCGATATCCCCGACGTAAAAGACCGTACCGGAGCTCTCCTTCAGACGATATATGAATGGGCCGAAGGCCGATGGACCGAAAAGTGGAAAGGGGAAACAGGCGTGCGTATATTTCAAAAACGTTCCATTTTTCCTTCAGGGAGGATAGTCAAACATCAGACCGATCATGAGACGGCCAGGAACAGTCTCTTGGTGGAATCGATAGAGGCCGTTCCGGATGTCACTAAGGCCGAGATAATTCTCGGGAGTGGTTCTCTCGTGCAGCAATACCTCGCTTTTAAAAAACTGCTGGGATATACGGTGACATATTATAACAAGAACAAAATGTCTTTCTATTCCATGCGAAAAGGCAAGGAAAAGAGCCTGGTCCTAGATCCCAAGGACGAGGAAGACGCCTCGGCGATGTACTGGACAATGAGACAGGTCCGTCCTGATATCTCTGTTGTAATGAAAGATATGAATTACTCCGGATTTTCCGCGGGGATGGAAACGCTTGATATCGCTGACAACGAACAGGATATCCGCATAATGCTCGGCACGAAAAAGTTCATCTGGGACCATATCATGTTCGCGGTGAATAAGCTCGATAAGAGCGGGGCCCTGTCCGAAAGGATAGGGATGGCGAAGAACGAAATATGGAGCTATCTCGCCGGGTTGAGCCCGTATGATATTTCGCCGCGGATAGTCACAGCATATTTGAACGAGGCTATGCTGGCATGCTGCGCCACTCCGAGAGATAAGGATATTATCCGGAAAGCGATCAAGGGTATCCCATTCTTCCGCATGTTCGATTCAGACAGGAAGCTTTGCGAGAAGAAGAATATCGCCTGGAATAAAGAGGATGCCGGGGTTTCGGTACGCGGAGGTTATTCCGAGGCCGTTGAGGGAGTGAACATGGAGTCTTTACTTTCATTCTGGAAAGACGGGGGTGTAGACATGCACGTCACGGTGCCTTTGGGCCCGGTAACGAATATCCTGGACATATTGACAAACGAAGACGAGATCGTATTTTCAAATACCCCGGTTTCGGATCTGAAAGCGGCGATAAGCGGCGGAGAAGTATCCTATCTGGACGAAATAACCGTCCCGCAGAGCTCTTTCGGAAAACGCGTATATTGCGCGTATCACTGGGGAGGAGGTCGGACGATCATATTCTCGGACTTGCCGGGTAAAGGATATAACTATCACTGGCAGTTGATGGTAAAAGCGTATTTGAGAGTAAAAGGTATTTCCCCTAATATCAAGACGATAGAGACCCAGGACGGCTACGAGGTGAACTATACCCGTTTTAGGGATTATTTCACGGCTTACGCCGAACATTTAAGGGACGTGGATACGGTCATCATCGCTCCGCCGGCTATGTTCCTGGAAGAATGGTCGAAATATCACGTGATGACGCTGGATGACAAAGTCCGCGGGGTTTACTCTCATATCTTCATCATGCCTGACGGCAAAAAAGTCGCGATACTCGGGATGAGGCATTCGTTCCACGGGGAGATACTCGGAAAGAATATGAAGCTGCTTTTGGAGAAATATACGGATATAAAGCGGGTGTTATTCTATCAGACCGCGGGTTTTCTCGGTAAATTCGGTGGGCATTACGCCGTGTATCCCGATAAGGTCCTTTTAGAGGACGGGGAGGCCGTGGAAAACATGTTGAGTCCGGGAAGAACAGCCGGTTTCTCTCACGCAAGCGTTTTCTCCGTTCTGGAAGAAACGCCCGAGCGGATACGGGAATATCTCGACAAAGGCGTGAAAAGCCTCGATATGGAGCTCGGATATCTGGCCGAGAACATCCGGGGGCTTGACGTTGACCTGGGTTACGGACTCGTGGTCGTCGATTCGGTCACACTGGATGAAGGCCCCGAAAATACCGGCGGCTGGGGCGACAGTTACATAGCCCATGACACGGAAAGTTTCGCCTCGAAAGCGCACAAAAGCATAATGGATAGTTCGAGAGAGGGTATCGGCATGGCGGGGCGAGAAGAGGGCATTGACGCGGCCGCGGCGAAGTTGGGCGGATCAACGGAAAAGCCGTTTGAGGATGAGCCGAAAGATACGACGGTGGAGCGGAAAAGAATACTCACCGTAGTGGTGACGGACGACGAGGCGAGGCTTAGCGGCGTCTCCGGTGTCGGCCGTTATGATATGACAGGCCCCGGCAAAATGGCGGAAAGGATAAATTCAGGCGATAGAGCCGCCGAGATAATTTACGCTAAAAGCATCGAGGAAGCCATAGCCCGCTCTAAATGGGGCGATGATAAAAGGCCCTGGGATAACACTTTCTTCTTTATCGAAAAAGCCGTATCGCAAAAAGAGCGGGCGGCCTTCGATAAGCTCCGCGGCGAAGCCTTCGTGTGGAACCTCGATATACCCGACGGCAGCATCTGCGGCATAACGCCGCTGGGATTTCTCCGTTTCAGCGTGAAATTCAACGAGTTCCTGATAAAGGCTATAAAGGGATCGTCCGACCTCCGGATGGATGAGCTCGCGAAAATGATGCTGGCCAACGCCGGAGAGGAGATAACCCCTCGGAGCGTCGCCGGGGTTATCAAGAACGTCCTTAAACCTATCGCGGATAATTTCGCGAAATACAAGAGCTATAAAAAACTCCTTGAAGCCTACTCGGGCTACTTCAGTTTCAATTTACCCGCTATTAAGCCCGCTAACTGGGAAGATGTGCGGAAATACCTGTGCATCCTGGAACAAGTCTATTCAGCGGCATAATGGATTAAAAACCCTCATCGCGAGGATCGAAGCGACGAAGCGATCCCCATAAAAAAATCGCGAATAATAGTTGACTAGTCAACAGTTGTATGGTAAACTATTCATTAAGCGGAGAAAAACAATGAGCATATTCAGGGAGATGGGAGTTAAAGAAACCGGTGACAAGATGAGCGAGAAGGTCGTTTATTCTATCGCCAAGGCTTACGGCGTGATTGAGAGAACGGTTTCGGATGCGCTTCATATGTTCGGTCTCAGCGCCGGGAAGTTCAATATCCTTATGACGGTGAAGCATGTGGGCAGAGCCGAGGGGATAGCCCAGAACGGCATCTCGAAACATCTTCTCGTCACGACCTCCAACATGACCAGGATGCTCGACAAGCTCGAGAAGGAAGGGCTCGTGGAAAGAAGGGCGCTTCCAGGCGACAGGCGGGTTAATAAGGTATTTATAACTAAAAAAGGATCCGAACTTCTCGACAACGCGTGGCCGAGTTATAAAAAGACGGTCGATGAGTTGGTGGACAGTGCTTACTCTCTCCGGAACAAAGTCGAGATAGCCGGGCTTTTGGGTCAGCTTAAGAAGGGGGCTTAACATGGAAAAGAAAGGGAAAGGGTTTATTGGGCTCATCGCCGCTCAGGCGCTTGGCGCTTTGAATGACAACGCGTTTAAGCTTGTGGTATCGCTACTTGCGGTCGATCTATTCGTTAAGGATACAGGCGGGACGGAATATGTTTCGATGGTGGGGGTCGTGTTCATCCTTCCGTTCCTAATGCTCACGACCTTTGGGGGGTATCTGGCGGACAGGTTCTCGAAGAGGAGCGTCATAATTTATTCAAAAGCGGCGGAACTATTAATAATGTTCCTGGCATTACCGGCGCTTGCCGCGGGTAATACGATCGCGATATATTCGGTCCTTTTCCTTATGGGCGCGCATAGCGCGCTATCCAGCCCGGCGAAATACGGCATTATGCCCGAAATGTTCGGCGAGGACGAGATCTCGGAAGCGAACGGGTCGATGCATTTATGGACATATGTTTCGATAATAATCGGGACCGCGTTCGGCGGATATATCTTCTATCTCTTAAAGGATAGGATATATCAGACTTCCTATATATTCATGGGTGTCGCCCTTGTCGGGCTTATCGCGAGCTTTTTCGTGGCTAAGGTCAAGACTTTAACCGCGAGAAGGAAAATAGAATTAAATATCATAAAAGAGATAGCCGCAAGTATGAGAATAGCCCGGGAGGATAGCGGCGTATTTCTATCCATCCTGGGTCTTACATATTTCGGTCTGATCGGAGGGCTCTTTCAGCTGAACATCCTTTTATATGCGAGGAAGATAATGGAGATAGACCAGATGATGACCGGTATGCTCCTTACCGTTACAGGCGCCGGCATGGCCGCGGGGAGTTATCTTGCGGGAAGGTTGTCCGGCCACAAGGTTGAATACGGCCTTGTGCCTCTCGGAGGGTTCGGGATAAGCGCGAGCTTGATATTTCTAGGGTTCACGTATGGGTCTATAGGCTGGACGGCGGCGATGCTTTTTCTCATGGGAGTATCCAGCGGGTTCTTTGTCGTGCCTTTAAACGCCCTTATTCAGATCCGTGTCGCCGAGGAGCGCCGCGGGCAGATGATAGCCGCTTTGAATTTTCTGTCTTTTTCGGCGATATTGCTCGCGTCAGGGGTATTGTACGTGCTACGTGAACTTATAGGGCTCAATTCGGCTATGATCTTTCTTATGACCGGCGTATGTTCCATAGCGGCGACGTTATACATCTTTAAAGTCATGCCCGAAGCGTTCGTCCGGCTAATGAACTGGATCCTCGCCCACTCGATATACAGGATAACACTGCATGGCGAGGAAAATATACCCCGGACCGGCGGAGCGCTTCTGGTTTGTAATCATGTCTCTTACGCCGACCCGTTACTCGTTATGTCTTCCGTCAAACGGTCGATACGGTTCATGGTATTCCGTCCCATATATGAGAATCCCGTAATAAAGCCTTTTTGCAGGATAACGGGGGCTATCCCGGTGTCTTTCGCGGACCGTCCGAAAAGCATGCTGAAAAGCCTTCATACGGCCAAAGAAGCGATCAGGAACGGGGAAGTGGTATGCATATTCGCCGAAGGGGGTTTGACGAGGACAGGGAACCTTCTCCCTTTCAATAAAGGGTTCGAGTATATTATGAAAGACCTCGACGCCCCGATAATCCCCATGAACATAGACCGTATCTGGGGGAGCGTATTCAGCTATAAGGACGGCAAATTTTTCAGAAAAATACCGCGCCGGTGGCCGTATCCCATAACCGTTTCATTCGCGCCGGGCATGCCGGCGAATTCGACCGTGCATGAGGTTAGGACCAGGGTCGAGGAACTTTCAGCCGAAGCCATGCGCGTGCGAAAAGGATACTACAAGAAGCTGCATATCGCTTTTATCGACGAGATCAAAAGACATCCCTTCCGTTTCTTGATGGCGGATTCAATGGGAGTGAAATTCAATTGTATAGGTTTTCTCGCGGCGGCGGCGGCGCTTCAAAGGGTGTTATTCAAGGGGCGCGCTAATAGTTCCGTGAAAAGCGAAATGGTAGGCGTTCTTCTTCCGTCGAGTTGTATAGGCGCGCTCGTTAATACGGCTATACTTCTATCCGGGAAAGTGCCGGTAAACCTCAATTTCACATCCTCGAAGGAGTCGATAGAATACGCCGTAAAGGAATGCTCGATGAGAATTATCGT
>JADGBR010000028.1:0-10543 GCA_015231405.1 Candidatus Omnitrophota bacterium
GCTGCTAGTTGACGACTTAATTCTTCACGTTCTAACATATTAAGCCGGTTATACTTAGCCATATACAACTCCTTTCCTGCTATAGTAGCAGAATAAGGTGTTGCACTAGTAGCTTGAACCTAAGGACGCTCTATATAAACCGATAAGTTATATTATGTTACAAAAGTATTCGTACCACTTTTGTTTCCCCGGCGGGCAGGAACCCAACGGCCTTGTTTCGATATCATTTTGCGTTTAAAATCCCGGTTGCCTAATACTTTTTCGCCATTTTCATATTTTTCTTTTTGAGACGGGCACTCTTGCCGTAAAAATTGCCCATAATTCTTCCGTTGTTCTTGATCATTTTGTCCAAAAAAAAAATAAAACCTATCCTGTGTAACTACATCATCTTCGATCCCACTTACATAATATCTTGCGCTGCTATAGGCATAATCTTCAGCATGTTTAACTATTTTAGCCTCCACAGGGTTGTTTTCAATATAGCGCCCACATTCAAGAATGTGCTCATCTTTCTGCATGGCAATGGATTTGAACCTGCCTTGCCATAGATATCCACTTGTATTGTATTTGGCGTGATAATAATGGGAATATGTTCTGTTTATCCCTGCCATTATTGATGACAATTCTTCCGGAGAAGGCAATTCCACTTCAAGGTGATAATGATTTGACATTATGCAGTAATGGTATATTTTCAAGCCTCGGTTATTTTTGTATTTGATCAGAATCTTCCTGAATTGTTCGTAATCTTCATCATCGTGGAAGATCTCAGCTTTCCTATTGGCGCGATTAATTATATGATAGATGACGTTATCCTGTAGTTGGTGTTTTCTGGCTAAGCGTGGCATAATTTTACCCCCTTTGGCATTGTGAATATACCCTCACTTATATAGACACGTAAATAATGTAAAATGTTTCAATAAATTACTAAATATTTTCAATGAGGCATGAATACTTGTGTAACGTTATGTAAAATAATGGGTTATATATAGCGTCCCGGGGCTGTACTTGTGTAACGTTATGTAAAATAATGGGTTATATATAGCGTCCCGGGGCTGTAAATATGGGATAATGGCTAAAACAGGTAAAACGAATGCGTCTACCTGCGCCGATCCACTTCTCTTCTATTCCAAGTGTCGATTTTATTGAACATCCCGGAAATATTATCCACTTAAAGCAACGGCTATTCATATCGCACCCTCTTTATGAGCGCGAAATGTTTTGGCGCGATATGTGCTTATACTTACTGTGTAGAGAGGGGGTCGTGATCTTGATCTTCAACCGGGAGGCTGTTATGAAGAGTAAATTGTGCGGGATCGGCATTTTGGTCATATTGTTTGCGGGCATAACGTTTTGGGGCGGACAGGTCTTCGCTATCACTCTGGATGGTGACTTGAGCGACTGGGGAGTTACGCCTTTTACTCATTGGGCGCCCACTCTTGCCGGGACGTCGTATACGGTGGAAGACAACACGAACCGTCCCGGATCGGATAAGTTCTATGAGACTTTCGACATTGAAGCGATGTATGTGCAGGATTGTCAGAAGTATATCAATTTTGCCGTAGTATCTTCATGGCCGTATATGTACGGTACTTTTTACGACGAGAGCTTATTTCTGGATTTTAGCGGGAGGACAATGGACGAGATCCTCGTAAATGGTGACTATAAATACGCCCTTGACCTGTCGCCTCTGACGGTAGGTGTGCTCTCGACAAAGGGTGTCTACGAGGTTAACCAGGATAGACTGTTCACTTTGCCCTATGAGAACGGATCGGCCTACGTGTTTCCCGTTACCGTCGACTTAACGATGAATCCGAACGGCCAGGGTATCCTGCAAAACGCTGAGTATTATCATGATCTTATCGGCACATATCAGGTATACAATGCTTTCGCCGGCAACATCGAGCCTGGTATAGAACCCGGGACATACATATTGGAAGGCAGAGTGGATAAGTCGATCTTCGTTAATGAAGATCTTGCCTGCGGGTCATCGGTCGAGACCTATTTCAGCAACACAAGCTGCATCAAGGACTGGATAACCGTCGGAGACACGGTGGATAGCCCATGCGCTAACACTCCCGAGCCGGCGACTTTGATGCTCTTCGGTTTAGGCGGGCTTGCCGCCGCGTTCCTGCGTCGGACTTCCCGAAAAACTTTTGTATGAACACCGAGCAGATGTTGATCTCGATATCTTTTTGACATATGTTCGCTTTAAAAACGATAAGGGACAGGTCCAGGAATAAAACCTGTGCCATGTCCGGGATCAAGTTCGTACCCGTCCCTATACTCTCCTATACTCTCACTATACTTTTCAGCACTTAAGCATAAATGGGCACAATATCATTCGCGAAATAGTTGTTTTGCATCTTATCATAAATTGGTAATATAGGTGAAGCGTCCGGATCGTCATCCGGAACGTCAGGGAGGGGGGTGGCCGTTTCATCGTTTTTAGGTGTATCGCGCGCGCGGATCGTTATCGCGAGTATGGTCGGTACCACTATCGAATTTTACGATTTTTACATCTACGCTACCGCGGCGGTATCTGTATTTCCGTTCCTTTTCTTCAATAAGAGCGACCCGGGGGCGGCGCTTCTTCAATCCATGGCGACATTCGGGGTAGCTTTTGTCGCGAGGCCTATAGGGTCGGTGCTATTCGGGCATTTTGGCGACAGGGTCGGGAGGAAAGCTACTCTGGTGGGGTCGTTATTGACCATGGGGATAGCGACGTTCCTTATCGGGCTTTTGCCTACGGTCTCCAGGATCGGCCTCTTGGCTCCGGCGCTTTTGACGGTCCTTCGTTTCTGCCAGGGGTTGGGTCTCGGCGGTGAGTGGTCCGGGGCGTCGCTGCTGGCGGCCGAGAACGCCGAGAAAGGGAAAAGGGCCAGAGCGGCAATGTGGCCCCAGCTGGGCGCGCCTTTGGGGTTCATACTGGCTAACGGTTTCTTTTTTCTCCTGACCATGTTATTTAACTATGATTCCTCCCGCGCAGGCATGAACAGCGATTTTCTCGGGTGGGGCTGGAGGATACCTTTTCTGGCGTCGGTGGTAATGGTAGGGGTGGGGCTTTATGTCCGGTTCAAACTTGAGGAGACGCCGGCGTTCGCGAGGGCGCTTGAGCGAGGCGAAAAGTTAAAAACGCCCCTTGCCGCTGTTGTCAGGTATCATCAAAGGGAACTTATGATGGGGACCTTTATCATGCTCGCCACATACGGGCTGTTCTATCTTATGACGACTTGGGTTCTTTCTTACGCGATCGGAGGCGTTAAGATGGGTTTTCTAGGGATAGGGTATCGCGTTTTTCTCAAGCTCCAGATACTTTCGGTGCTATTCTTCGCGGCTATGGTACCTGTTTCCGGGTTAATGGCGGACAGATACGGCCGACGGGGCTTTCTTATGGCTGTGACCGCCTGTATCATCCTCTTCGGATTTTCCTTCGGACATTTTCTCGATCCCGCGGTCATGGGAACTGGTGAAAACGCCGATATGGGGCTTATGCTCTTATTTTTATGCGTCGGCATGACGCTCATGGGCCTCACTTTCGGCCCGATGTCGGCGGTGCTTCCGGAACTTTTTCCTACGAACGTGCGGTACACGGGTTCTGGGATCGCCTACAACCTGGCCTCTATCCTCGGAGCGGCCTTGACCCCTTTCGCCGCGGTCTGGCTTGCCGGGCATAAAGGGGTCGGAGCCGTTGGGCTTTATCTTTCGGCTCTTGGAGCGCTGACGTTCGCGGCCCTATGCTTATCAAAAGAGACGGGACAGACCGACCTCGAGACGATGGAGAATAAGGAGTGACGATGGTAAGTGAATTCGCACCCTATAGTTTTGTCTTAATTCTCTCCCGCTTAATTCGCTCCTTATTCTTGCTCTAATCGAACGGTCAATGTATTATTGGAGTATGATCGGTCCTTTGTAAGTTGTTTTGCCGCGAGCCCGGGAGCAGAATGAAGATAAGGGGTAAGGTCCTACTAGCTACTTCCATAGTAATGATGATCGGGGCGTCTTTGACGATAACCTGGTTCTATTATTCCATCATGAGAAATACCGTTCAGCAGGTATCCGACGCCAACGACGTGTTATCGGGAGCGATACATAAAGCCGTTTGCGTGTTCATGGATACAGGCGAACAGGGATATCTTGATAGCTTTCTTGGCGACATAGAAAAAATGAAAAGCATCGGGGGAGTCAGAGTAGTCCGCTCTGAAATTCTGAAAAAGGAGTTGAAACCCAAGGGAAACGCTCCTCCGGAAGATGACATAGACAGGCAGGTTGTGAGTAGCGGAGAGAAGGTCGTAAAACAGGTGAGCTTGGACGGCGAGCGGGGGATCCGAACCACTATACCGGTAGTTGCGGCCAGGTCGTGTCTGGAGTGCCATACTTTGTTCAAAGAAGGCGAAACGATGGCGGCTTTGAGCACGATCGTTATTTTTCAGTCTAGTTTTGACAATATGGTCCGTAATCTTGTTAGTGACGCCTGTGTACAGGGTGTGATCATCCTTATCGTCGCGGCGGTGATCCTCTTGATCTTGAATAAGATCGTTCTGGGGCCTCTCATAACAATAGGGTCTATCGCGAGGAAGTTCGGAAAGGGTGATTGGTCTGCCGCTAATGAGGTAGAACTGATGAACAAAAGGAGGGGGCAGGGCGGGGATAAACAGGGCCGACTTGACGAGGTCGACGAGCTGGCCTGTTCTATCCGGGACATGTTCCGGAATTTACAGGACATAACGGTATCACGGAACGCGCTCAACCTGGAGGTCGAAAAACGCAAAACGGTCGAACGAGAACTCCGGGAAAGCGGCGAACGTATAAGAGCTATAACCACTTCCGCGCAGGACGGGGTGATAATGATGGATCCCGAAGGGAATATCTCTTTTTGGAATCCGGCGGCCGAAAAAATATTTGGACATTCATGGGAAGAAGTGAGAGGCCGTAATCTGCACGCGCTTCTGGCTCCGTCAAAGTATCTGGCGGCTCACGGGAAAGCATTTCAGTCTTTCCGGCGGACAGGCAAGGGAGCGGCGGTAGATAAAGTGGTCGAGCTCGAAGGCAGGCATAAGGACGGATCCGAATTTCCGATCGAGCTTTCGCTGTCAACGGTTCTTATAGAAGAAAAGTGGCATGCAGTAGGCGTTGTCCGGGATATAAGCGTGCGCAAGCATAACGAACAGAAACTCGCTGAAGCTAAAACGGCGGCGGAACAGGCGAGTAAGGCCAAGAGCGAGTTCCTTGCGAATATGAGCCATGAGATCAGGACCCCTATGAACGGCGTGATAGGTATGACGGGGCTTTTGATCGATACGGACCTTGACCCGGAGCAGAAAAGGATGGCCGAAGTCGTCCGTTCCAGCGGAGAAATGCTTCTGGCCCTCATTAACGATATTCTCGATTACTCCAAGATCGAAGCCGATAAGATGGACCTTGAGATCATGGATTTCGACATGCGAGGCACTATAGACGATACGATGGATATGCTCGCGATAAAAGCTTTTGAGAAGGATCTGGACTTTATGGCAATAGTCGAGGAGAACGTCCCGTTATTCGTTAAAGGAGATCCCGGAAGGCTCAGGCAGATAATGATAAACCTTATCGGTAACGCCATTAAGTTCACCAAAAAGGGTGAAGTATCGCTGCGTGTAGAGGTTATTTCTACGAATGAAAATATGACCGCATTGCGTTTCACCGTAAAAGATACGGGCATAGGGATATCGAAAGATAAGGTCGGGGCCCTGTTCCAGTCTTTTCAGCAGGCGGACGCCTCTGTGACCCGTGAATTCGGTGGAACAGGGCTTGGGTTGGCTATCTCTAAGAGGATAGTCCAGAAAATGGGCGGACAGATATTTGTTGAAAGCGAACAGGATAAAGGGACCTCTTTCTTTTTCACTGTCTCTTTTGAGCGTCAGGATAGGCCGGAAGCGCGGTACTTTGATGTCCCGGTCGAGCTAGAGGGGATGAACATACTCGTCGTCGACGATAACGCGAATAACCGTCTTCTTTTGAATATGTTGTTGAGTAAGGCCGGAGCTAGGGTGAGCGAGGTATCCGACGGAAACACGGCGCATAAGGCCGTGTCGGATGCGGTAAAAAACGGTGACCCGTATGAAGTGGTGATAATGGACCTTCAAATGCCGTTTACCAGCGGTGAGACTGCCGGAAGGGCCATAAAAGAGGACCCCGTGACGGGGAATACAATACTGATAATGCTTACGTCTCACGGTCAGAAAGGAGACGCGAAAAAACTGGAGGCTTTGGGTTTTTCCGGATACCTTGTCAAACCTGTCAGGCGGGATAGGTTGTTCGAGTGCCTGAGAATGTCTATCGGCAGGAAAAAACTCGGAGAAAGAGGCATAACCCCGCCCAAGGAAATAATAACCGCGTATACTATAAGAGAACGGAAAAAAGAGAAGATACGAATCCTCGTCGTGGAGGACAATAAGACCAACCAGGATGTAGCCGTGGCGATCCTTGGAAAACTGGGTTACCGTTCCGACGTCGCGGCGAACGGCGAGGAAGCGATAAAAATGCTGGAGATGATCTCCTATGACCTGGTTTTGATGGATTGCCAGATGCCTGTCATGGACGGGTACACCGCCTCCGGGGAGATACGGAAGATGGGGCCGGCAGTAAGAGACGTGACGATCGTGGCAATGACAGCAAACGCATTGGCGGGAGACCGTGAAAAATGTCTGAACGCCGGAATGACCGATTATATATCCAAACCGGTATCGCCTGCCGATATCATGAAGATCCTCGCCAAATATCTTCCTAAAGATAAAGCCTGAGACCTTATTGAATGGCGCGAATGTTCAGTACACGTTTAATGTGAGACCCTTTTTTTGATCCTTCACCAAGAGTGAGGTCAGTGACGGCTACGCGGTTTATGATCCTGGATGTGTCTTTCAGGGGAAAGGGATCCCCCTCCGAGTACCCATGGGTTTCGTGAATAGCGTACTGACGGCATCCGTATGTGCCGAGATACAGCATCACATGGCCTTTGAGCTGGAGCGTCGTTATTCCGCCGGAAGCGTCGCGGACGAGGATATCGGTTTTGTTCTTCAGGTCGTTTCTCTCGGTAAATGTGCCGAGAAGTTTCCCTGCCTGGCCTTGGGCGCCGGAATTACGGGGCAATTGGACGCCGACTGCCGCGAATATAGATCGAATGAAGCTTGAGCAGTCCTGTTCGCCGTACATGCCGCCCCAGCCGTAAGGGGCGTTCAGGTATTTGAAGGCCTGTTCCAATATCGTCCGGGGAGTATATGGTAAATACCCTTGATGGACAAGGGCTGAACTCATATAAGCCTGGCGTATCAGTGAGCCGTCTACGGCGTCGGATGAAGGTATGAGTATCCCTACAGTTTCGTCATTGATTTTTCCGGTAAACGGGAACCGCGCGCCCATCCTGGCGTAATCATAGTAACGGGTGCGCCCTTCATCCAGGAATATTTCGGATTTTGGCGCTGTAACGATAATGAAAGGTGACCTGTCAAGAAATTTCAAGAAAACATCCTCCGGGCATTCCGCCACGTCCTTTGCCTTTACCCATCCCTCGCTTGTTGAGGTCGCCGAGTACAGCCATTCCTTATCAAGGCTTTGGTGGAATATGAGTACAGGCGAGCCTGGGTCGAGGGAGCTATTCTGGAGCTTGTCGAAGTCGATGTCGAATTTCTTTGCGGTGAGTATCTCGTCCGTGGGGAGAACTCGCTGTTCTGTTCTCTTCTCCGTAAAGCCGTAACGAATAATGGCTCCCGCTTCCCTAAGGGGAGGGTCTTCGGATGAAAGATCGAGGTCCATGTTCTTTTCAATGGGATCGTACCAGGACCGGCCAGCGGGCTGTCCGGTCTTTGTGTGTAATTTGTCTTTCTTTAAATGTTTTAAAGTGTCTTTCGCGGTATCGGCGAGATTGCTCCGGGAATAGTCGGGCCTGTATACCGTAAGTTCCTTAACGGTGTCGAGGGCGTCCATGATACGACGGTTAAAAGTTTTCACGCCTTCGGCGTCAAGTACTAACTTGTCGGGCGAGGGGTGAAGGGATACCCAGAAACCGGCAGTTTTCATGTCAGACGTGGTATTGGGAAGAACGCTGGGGGCGGCGTACTGAAGGCGTTCGGTCGTCGCGCATCCAGAGGTGACGATTATAAGAATTAGCGTTGTCAAACTAAATTTTACTAAGCGCATATGTGTCTTTGTCGGACTGCGTCATTGCGAGGAGGCCGAAGGCCGACGAAGCAATCTCTAAAGAATACAACGATTTTCGGGATTGCTTCGTTGCTCCCCTCGGTCGCTTCTCGCAATGACGATATCATTACACTCCCGCCACCCACTTACACAAATACCCCGTAACGATCCCCAGATAAGTCCCTACGACATTACCCAATACCGCCAAAAGAAGTCCCACCGAAGCGAGCCGCGGCTGATATATGGCCGCGACCACCGGGGTCGAGGCGACGCCGCCGATATTCGCCTGGCTCGCTGTCACGAAAAGGAACATAGGGGCCTTCGTGATACGGCAGGCGGCCAGGATGAAAACCGCGTGAATGGCCACTACCATGCATCCCGCCGGGATGAGTGCCGCGGCCGTGCCTATATCGGATATATTAGTTCTGGCGCCGATCGTCGTCAATACAAAATAGAGGAGAAGGTATCCGGCCTGTGTGGCGCCTCTTGCCTCGAGCTTACGGGTTTTTGTGAACGATAATATGATCCCTGCCAGTGACGCCAGGATGATCCCGGCCGCGGATGAAAAATAACGCGCTCCAAAAGCTGCGCACGCGGCGATCGATAGGATCGCGAGCGAACCGGGGAACGTATAGCGGACAGTCAGAGTTGCTTCTGATCTTAGTATTCCCGATCCCCCAAGATCTTCAAGTATCTTTTTATCGGTACGGTTCCATCTGTCGAAAGCTCCCTGGAACCGGCTGAGGGTTATGAGTAGTCCCATCCAGGCGTAGGGTACGATCGTATCTACGACGACCATCGGCGCGAATATCCTTTCCGGCGTTCCTAGCGCTTCCTTGACCGCTATCATATTCGCGCTTCCGCCGATCCACGATCCGGAAAGAGCCCCGAACCCGGACCAGCGTTCCGGACCGACGATCCCCTTAAAGAGAAAAAATACGAAAGGCATTCCGATCATTATCCCGAGGCTGCCCGATAGCATGACTATAAGGGCTTTTTTCCCGAGACGCTGAATGGCTTTGAGGTCCGAGGATAGTAAGAGAAGGACCAGGCTTGGAGGAAGCAGGCTTTGGGATATTTTCGAATATATCCTGTTGCCGGGATCCAGTAATCCCGATGCGGCGAGAACCATAGGACAAAAGTATATCCAGAATACCGGCGGGATGACGGTGAAATATTTTTTAAATGACCGGCGGCTGGATATATAAAGGATAGCGCATTCGATCACTATAAGGATAATAACGATAGCGATCGGGTTACGCGCCATGGGCTGTCCGGGGTTCAATTCCTGTTCCGGGTTTATTTCGGCTCAGCTTGTAAATGCCCGTATCGCTTAAATAAGGGTTTTTGTCATGACCGCGTTTAATGAAAAAAGGAGTGTCAAGGTCGACATAGTCGAACCCTCCGAGCCCGGCGGCGAGATGCGCGGCGGCCGTCGCGCTAAGGGAGCTTTCCATCATGCACCCGATCATAAGTTTTACGCCGCGGGATCTCGCGAGGGCGTGGACCTCTTTAGCTCTCCACATCCCGAACTTAACGATCTTTATGTTAAGGGCTGTCACGTATTTCCCGGAGATAAGGTCAAGGGAGTCGCGGACGGTCTGGGCGCTTTCGTCGGCGCATACGACAACGCCTCCTTCCCGGGTGACGTTGGCTAGGCCGTCCCAGTCGTTCTTAGGGACAGGCTGCTCGAACAATTCCGGACGGATGCCGTATTTCCTGAGCGTTTTAAGTAAGAGGATAGCCTTTCGAGATGTATAGCCCTGGTTCGCGTCAAGATAGAGGCCAGCCCCTGGGGCGGTTTTTCGGATGGCGATAAGTTTTTTTATCTCGGCGTCCTCGTCGAGGCCGATCTTGACCTTAAAGGTCTTAAATCCCCGTTCATAAAAGTTGCGGGCGGACTCAACGGTTTGGTCGTGGCCCTGTATAACTATTGTGATATCGGTTCGCAATATCCCGCATGAAGAGCCGAAAAAACGCCAAAGCGGGATCCTCAAGGATTTCGTAAGTGCGTCCGCGATAGCCATTTCCGACGCGCCGACGGCGGCCCTATTGTCGGGTAAAGCTTCGTTCAGCATCGACGATATCGATGGATAATCGCCTATGTTCTTTCCGATAAGGCTTTTAGATAAACTTTTCAGATTTGCCGATGTTTTTTCAACGGTCTCTCCGGTAATATGCGTCGCGATACCGGCCTCGCCGTAACCTTTGATCCCGTTCTTAAGCTCGACGGTAAAGAGAACGTTCGCGAGCGATCTGTGCTGGCCGGTCGATATCGTGAACGGTTGAGTAAGCGGAGCCTCGAGGATAGAAACGGAGGATTTGGTGATAGTATGTTCGAGCAGCTTTCTGGTCATAGTAGGGAATATAT
>JADGBR010000028.1:10677-11091 GCA_015231405.1 Candidatus Omnitrophota bacterium
TGGATTGTACGATAGTTTGCGCGTGCGGGAATACAGTTCATACCCATTCCGTTAAGGAAAGCATACATGTCGAGATATGTTCGAATTGCCATCCTTTTTATACGGGAAAGCAAAAGCTTGTCGACTCGGCCGGGATGGTAGACAAGTTCCGTAAACGTTATTCCAAAAAGGAAGGCGATGGGAAGTAAGCAATTACCCAAGTCGTTATGTTTGAGGAACTTAAGAAAAAAAAAGAACTGATAGCCGAGCTTGAGAAAGAGCTTTCATCGCCCGAACTTCTGTCTGACAGGAACAAGTACAAAGAGAAGAGTAAGGAATATTCGGACCTTAAGGAGTTAATGACCGAATATGACAAGTATCTCTTGCTTATTGACGAGAAAGCTTCTTTGGAAAAAATTATTGTCGAAGAAGATC
>JADGBR010000028.1:11205-41045 GCA_015231405.1 Candidatus Omnitrophota bacterium
GAACGCTATCATTGAGATAAGGGCGGGAACGGGCGGGATCGAGGCAAGTCTCTTTGCCGGAGATCTTTACAAGATGTATACGAGATACGCAGCTAAAATGGGTTGGAAATGTTCTGTGATGAGCGTAAGTGAGTCGGAGCTTGGCGGTATTAAAGAGATCATTTTCGCGGTTGAGGGCAGTGACGTTTATAAATATCTGAGGTTTGAGAAAGGGACCCACAGGGTGCAAAGGGTTCCTGAGACCGAAGCAGGCGGAAGGATACATACTTCAGCCGCTACGGTAGCGGTCCTTCCGGAAGCCGAAGAAGTCGATATTGAGGTGAATCCACAGGACCTGAGGATCGATACTTACAGGTCCTCCGGGGCGGGCGGGCAGCACGTAAATACCACGGATTCGGCCATAAGGATAACGCATATACCAACGGGAATGGTAGTGTGTTGCCAGGATGAGCGGAGCCAGCATAAGAACAAATTTAAGGCTATGCGCGTCCTGCGTGCGAGACTGTTGGAACATAAAGAGGACGCGTACAATAAAGAGATCTCCGCCGATAGAAAGGAACAGGTGGGGTCGGGCGATAGGTCGGAAAAGATAAGGACCTATAATTTCCCCGAGAACAGGGTGACCGATCACAGAATAAAAATTTCCTTGTATAACCTGGCGGTGATACTGGAAGGCGAGATGGACCAGCTGATAGGCGTGCTTCTTGATGAAGATAAGAAGTTGAGGTTGAAGGCGGCTGTTTAGGATTAAAAACCGTCATCCCCGCGAAAGCGGGGATCACATGAAAATAATATTTTTATTTGGTTCCCGCTTTCGCGGGAATGACCGTAACAGGTTGATCATGATGCAGAACGAATTGACAGATTATTCCGAGACCGTTCCGGTGCAGTACGAGAAGAAGAACGCCCGGTTCATGGGTATGGACGTATACGTCGACGAAAGGGTGCTTATCCCGAGGCCCGAAACCGAACTTCTCGTGAAAGTGGCGGTGGACCACTGTATAAGGGAAGGGATCCGGGAGCCCCGGATACTCGAGATCGGGACAGGCAGCGGATGCGTATCAATAGCCCTGAAGATCGCCATTCCCGAAAGCGATATTACCGCGACGGATATTTCCTGGGACGCGCTCGATGTGGCGGGCGAAAATATCGAGAGGCTGCTCGCCGGGGACAATATCACTCTTATAAGGGCCAATATGTTCGAAAGGATCGGGACCCGCGGTATGGGGAAGTTCGATATTATCCTTTCTAACCCGCCGTATGTTTCCGAAAAGGATTACGAAAAGCTGGACCCATGGGTCAAGGCTGAGCCAAAGGCAGCTTTGCTGGGCGGAAAAGACGGCATGGACTATCTGAACGTCATTGTCCGGGAAAGCCCCGAATATCTTCTTCGCGGCGGTATGGTTGCCGTGGAGATAGGATACGATCAGGCCGGTAAGGTCAAAGAACTTTTTGGCGCCGCGGGGTTCGGCGGCATAGAAAGTTTCAAGGACTCCAACGGACACGAACGGGTAGTGAAAGGGGTAACGAATGGATAAATTGCTCGTCAAGGGGGGGAATCATCTGACAGACACTGTAAAGATCAGCGGCGCTAAGAACGCGTGCCTTCCGTTGATAGCGGCCACACTTCTTTCCGGAGAGGCTTCTACCATAACTAATGTGCCGGAACTCAGGGATATTTCCACAATGCTTAAGATCATAAATTCCCTGGGGCGAAAGACCGAATATTCGGGCAATACCATAAAGGTACTTGAAGGCGAAGTTACTAATTTAACGGCGTCGTACGAACTGGTGAGCACAATGCGCGCCTCTATCGTAGTTCTGGGTCCGCTGGTAGCTAAATACGGCGAGTGTAAAGTTTCTTTCCCGGGAGGATGCGTTATCGGGCCGAGGCCTATAGATCTTCATATGAAAGGTCTCCGGGCGCTTGGGGTGGACATAAAAGTGGAGGGCGGTTATCTGATCGCCAAGGCCAGAAAGCTCATCGGGAATAAAATTTATCTGGGCGGTCATTTCGGGTCCAGCGTTCTAGCTACCGTGAACACTCTCATGGCCGCGACGCTGGCCGAAGGTCGGACGGTCATAGAGTCGGCCGCCTGCGAGCCTGAGGTCGTAGACGTCACTAATTTCCTGGTCAAGATGGGCGCGGATATAAAAGGCATCGGGACCCCGACGCTGATCGTTAACGGGGTCGAGAAACTTCACGGCGCGAAACACGATGTTATCCCCGACCGGATAGAGACCGGGACATACATGATAGGCGCCGTCATAACTAACGGACGCCTTTTTCTGGAAGGAGCGAAGGCCGATCATAACCTGGCGCTCATCGATATTCTCAGGGAGGCCGGAGCGGTTATCGAGGAAAAACCGTCGGGTCTGGACATATACAGAAGGACCGAACAGGTATTCGCCGCGGATATAACGACGCACACGTACCCGGGATTCCCTACGGACCTCCAGGCTCAGATCATGAGCCTTTGCTGTGTCAGTAAAGGAATAAGCTGCATAACCGAAAAGATATATCCCGACAGGTTCATACACATAAGCGAGCTTAACAGAATGGGAGCCGACATACTGCTTGAGGGCCCGACGGCTATAATTAAAGGGAAGCCGACTCTTTCCGGAGCGCCGGTCATGGCGTCAGATTTGAGGGCGTCAGCGGCTCTGGTACTGGCCGGACTTGTTGGGGACGGCGAGACAGGGGATATGAACATATAGAGGAAAAACTATCCGCCGTCGGCGCGAAGATATGGCGTATCAAGTCGGATAGTAAGACGAAGACCGTGGAAAGCGAAGGATAACGAGTGGTTCGTGGTTTGTGATCCGTGGTTCGTTGTAGAATGCTGACAGCTGAGGGCTGAAAGCTGATAGCTAAGAGGAGGAAACATAAGATGGCGGAAGTAGTGCTTAGGATGAAGAGGCTGGGGACTAAAAAGACACCGTTTTTCCGTATCGTGGCCATACAAAAATCCACGCAGAGGGATGGCAAGGTGCTTGAAGAGATAGGCCTGTATGACCCCAAGAAGAAGCAGGACAAGTTCACGCTCGAGGAAGAAAGGGCCAAATTCTGGCTTAAGAACGGGGCGGTCCCTTCCAATACGGTGAAGAGTATTTTCAAGAAAGCGGGAATTTAGTTCGGACTATGGGCCATAGACCAGGGACCATGGACTATAGACTATAGACCATAGACCATGGTCTTGGTTTTTGAAATGAAAATAGACATACTGACATTATTTCCCGGGATGTTCGCGGGGGCTCTTAACGAGTCTATGCTTAAGATAGCCGCGAAGAAAGGGTTGGCGGATATTGAGCTCCACAATATACGGAAGTGGACCCATGACAGGCACAAGACGGCCGATGATAAGCCTTTCGGAGGCGGACCGGGGATGGTAATGAAGGTCGAGCCGATATACGAGGCGCTCGAGGCACTAAGGACGGCGGATTCGCATGTGGTTCTCGTCACACCGCAGGGTGAGAAATTCAGCCAGCAGGCGGCGAGAGAATTGTCAGGCTGTAAACATCTTATACTTATTTGCGGTCACTATGAGGGATTTGATGAAAGGATAAGGACGCTCGTCGACCGGGAAATATCCATAGGTGATTATATTTTGACGTGCGGTGAGATACCGGCTATGGTCCTATGCGACGCGATAGTGAGACTTATACCGGGGGTCCTGGGATCGGAGGGTTGCCTCGACGAGGAATCGTTCGAGAGCGGGATGCTCGAGTACCCGCAGTACACCCGTCCCGCCAGCTATAAGGGCATGCAGGTCCCGGAAGTTCTATTATGCGGTGATCCTAAGAAGATCAAGGAGTGGCAGCGTGAGGAAGCACTTAAGCGGACGCTTGAACGCAGGCCGGACCTTCTGGTAACTAAAGAGCAGTTTAATCGTGGGACGTAGGACGAAGGACGTAGGACGTTAAAGTAGACGTCCTACGTCACACATCCCACGTCCGACGTTAATAGTTGTAGACATTTTCGTCAGGTAAAGGAGGATACATGGGTAGGATGGAAAAAATAGCGGCTGTCGAGCAAAAATATCTCAAAAAGGATAAGATCAAATTCAATATCGGCGATTCGGTTGATATCCATTTCCGCATCACTGAAGGCGATAAGACGAGGGTCCAGCTCTTCAGCGGCGTCGTCATAGCGCAGAAAGGCTCGGGCCTCAACACGATGTTCACCGTAAGGCATATATCCTATGGTGAAGGCGTCGAGAGGACCTTCCCTTTTCATTCGCCGCTCATAGAGAAGATAGCGGTGAAAAAACGGGGCAAAGCGAGAAGAGCTAAACTGTATTATCTCAGGGAGAGACAGGGTAAGAGAGCCACCAAAGTCAAAGAACAGTTAACCTGATCTTCGATCTTTATGCGAACGATGGGATCTACTGTGAAAATTGAACACGGCTTGAATTTCCAGTATGAGGACAAGGCTTCCGCCGCGGGATACGGTGTGATAGCCGGGATAGACGAAGCGGGAAGGGGTCCGCTGGCAGGGCCCGTGGTCGCGGCGGCGGTAATAGTCAGGGCTAGGGGTTTCCTCGAGCGGATCGACGATTCGAAGAAATTGTCGGCGAAAAAAAGAGAGCTGGCATACCTCGAGATCATGTCGAAGTGCGACGTGGGTATAGGGGTTTCCGGTCCGGGTGAAATAGACGAGGTAAATATCTTCAACGCCACGCTTTTGGCCATGAAAAGGGCGGTCGGTGAACTAAAGACGGCGCCCGATTTTCTTCTTATAGACGGGAAGATGGATGTTCCGCTCCCGACTAAACGAGCCTATCTTATCAGGGGAGAATCAAAGAGCACGTCGATCGCCTGCGCGTCCATAATAGCGAAAGTGACGAGGGACAGGATGATGCTTGACGAGGACGCAAAGTATCCGGAATACGGATTTAAACAACACAAAGCCTACGGGACGCGCGCGCATCTTGAAGCTATAAAGAAGTTCGGTTTCTCACCTATCCACAGGAGGTCGTTCGGGCCTTTTGGCGGGAAGGAAGGGGGATATACGGTTGCCGGGAAGCCAAAGGCCGGGATCCAGGACACGGAAGGCATCCGGCAATAAAAAAGGAGATCGAAAATGGGATTAAACACCAGCGAAAGGGTCTTGAACGAGTTCAAGATAAAGCATGTCGGGGAGATCGCCAAAAAAATAGGGATACCGGCGGACAGCCTCAAATTATTCGGGAACCACATAGCCAAGATGCCGATCGATCTTCTTATGGAAAAATACAAGAACCGGAGTGACGGCAAGCTCATTGTGTTCACTTCGGTCACTCCGACTTTTCTCGGGGAGGGTAAGACTACCAATACCATAGGGCTTTCCATGGCGCTTAACAGCATCGGAAAAAAGTCTATAGCTTGTATAAGGCAGCCATCACTCGCTCCGACCTTTGGACTGAAAGGCGGGGGCACGGGCAGCGGGCACAGCCAGGTCGTGCCGACAGAGGAGATAAACCTTAATTTTACGGGGGATTTCAACGCGGTCACTAACGCTCAGAACATATGCGCGGCGATGCTGGACAACAGCTTCTTCTGGTCGAATCCAAAAGGGTTCCACAAGGACCGCATAACATGGAACAGGGTAGTCGAGGTCAACGACAGGTCTCTGCGTAACATCGCTATCGGCGGCGGCGGAAAGCTACACGGAGTGAGCAGGAGGTCAGGCGTCGAGATAACACCGGCCAGCGAGTGCATGGCGATACTGTCTCTTGCGAAAGACCTTAAGGACCTTAGGGCGAGGCTGGGCAGGATAGTTCTCGGTTACACCGCCCAGGGAAAGCCCATAACGGCGGAAGATATCAAGGTGGCCGGAGCGATGGCGGTACTCCTTAAGGACGCTTTCAACCCGAACCTTGTGCAGACGGTGGAACATACACCGTGTTTTATACACGGCGGGGCTTTCGCGGATACGGCTCTGGGGTCAAGCTCGGTGGTGGCGGATATGCTGGCGCTCAAGCTTTCCGAATACACGGTCACGGAAACTGGTTTCGGGGCCGATCTTGGTGCCGAGAAATTTTTCGATATCAAATGCAGGGAATCCGGCCTCAAGCCGGACGTGGTCGTCATAAACTGCACCGTGAGAGCTATGAAGATACATAGCGGAGATTTCAAGGCAAAGGGCGGCGTCCTATCCGAGTCGATCAAGCGCGAGGACCTCTCGGCGGTCGACAGAGGCTGTTCGAATCTCGAAAAACAGGTGGAGAACCTCAAGATGTTCGGCGTGCCGATAGTCGTCTGCATAAACAAATTCGAGCGGGATACGAGAAAAGAGCTTAACATAATCATAAAGAGGGCCGAAGCCCTCCAGGTAGACGGGATAGCCGTGAGCGAGGTCTTTCATCTGGGGTCAGAAGGGGGAAAAGAACTGGCGAAGGCCGTCGTCAAAGCGGCTAACATAAAGCCGAAGTTCCATTACCTGTACCCCGTCGATATGAACATCAAGAATAAGATCGAGAGGGTAGCCAAATCCATGTATGGCGCGAGCGATGTCAAATATTCGGAAGAAGCCATATCCTCCATAGCGCTGATAGAGGCGGCCGGACTTTTCAAGGTTCCGGTATGTATGGAAAAGAGCTCGCTCTCCCTCTCGAACAACCCGAAGAAGAAGGGAAGACCCAAGGGGTTCACGGTCGCGGTCGAGAATGTGGAAATAGCAGCGGGTGCCGGTTACATAAGGGTCGAATGCGACGGCGTGAACAGGATGCCTTCCCTGCCGGAAAAGCCGAGGGTAGCCAAGTTCGATATCGATGTAAAAACAGGTCAGATAAAAGGGCTGGGTTGATTTGGTCCAAGGCAATGCTGGAAAGGGATCGAAAGTGAAATACGCCGACGCTTCGCTCACGAACTACATTTCGGACCTCTCGGCGAAAAAGTCCGCTCCGGGAGGAGGGAGCGCCGCGGCGCTGGCCGGAGCCATCGGGGCGGCTCTCAACGGAATGGTCATAAATTTTACCATAGACAAAATAAAAGACAGGTCATTATCCGGGGAATTCGTCGCCGTGAAGGCTCTCCAGTCGGATATACTTAAGGATCTTTCCGGGCTTATCGATAAGGATTGCGCGGTATTCAACGGCCTCATGGCTAAATTGTCGCGAGGGAAGGATGCCCAGCCGGAATACAGGAAGGCCGCTATGACCCCGATCAATATATGCGAAGGAACGCTGGCTTCGGCGAAGATAACTTTCTTTCTGGCGGTTAACGGTAATAAGTACCTTATAACAGACGTCTCCTCCGCGGCGCATATCCTCGAGGGCGCGTTCTCTGCTGCTGTCGAGAATGTCCTGGTGAACCTCAGGTACATTACTGACAGAAAATATGTTTTACGGATGAATAAACGGCTTTCTTCAATGAAAGCCGCCATGAAGAGGATAATCCCGCAAATAATGGAAGAGGTCCTTAAAAGACAGGCCTAGACATGGATAAATTCATAGACGGCAGGAAAATATCCGAGAGTATATTGTCGGATCTCGCGGCTAAGTTCACGGCCATATCGGGAAGGGTAGGCCGCCCGGCCAGGCTCGTCTCTTTCATGGCCGGCAAAGATAAGAACGCCGAGATATACGTGAAAGTGCAGGAGAGGGTCGCCTCTAAAATACGCATAGATTTCGGGATAGAACGGCTCTCATCCGAGGCCAAAGAGAAGGATGTTCTCGAAGTAATTGAAAAGCTTAACGCCGATAAAGATGTTACCGCTGTTATAATCCAGCATCCTTTGCCGAACGGGATAAACCACTCCAAGATCGTCTCAGCGCTTTTACCGGAAAAGGACGCGGAAGGAGTGCATCCTTATAATCTCGGCAGGATATTCAGGCGCGAGGCGGATATAGTTCCATGTACGCCGGGGGCCGTTATGAAGATACTCAGAATGGCAAACATTGACCTTTACGGACGGGACGTTGTGATCGTGGGCCATTCTGACATAGTTGGTAAACCGCTTAGCCTGATGCTTTTGAACGAGACCGCGACCACGTCAGTGTGTCATCTGGGGACCGCCGAGAAAGGCGATATAAAGGCATATACGAAAAAGGCCGACATCCTTATAGTGGCCGTCGGTAAGGCCGGGATGGTGAAACGCGACTGGATAAAGGAAGGGGCGGTAGTCATAGATGTCGGCATTAACAGCGTTTCGGGCGAGATAAAGGGTGACGTCGATCTTCCTAGCGTGGCGGATAAGGTCTCTTTTATAACTCCGGTACCGGGAGGGGTAGGTCCCGTTACGGTATCGATCCTTATGAGAAATGTTTTGAGGGCTTATGAGCGTCAAAATACTATCGTTTAAAGAAAAACTCGAGAAAGGGCTTTTTGTCTGGACGACCGAGGTGGGTCCGCCTAAGGGCGTGAATATGGAGCCGGTCTTCGGAGAGCTTGAGTCCGTCAGGGGCAAGGTCGATGCCGTCAATGTCACTGATCAGCAAAGCGCCGTTATGAGGATGGGGCCGATAGCCGCGGGGAAAGCCCTTATAGACAGGGGATACGAGCCGATCTGTCAATTCACATGCCGCGACCGTAATCGCATAGCTTTGCAATCAGATCTTTTATCGGCCTACGCGCTGGGGATCAGGAACATACTTATAATGACCGGCGACCATCCGCTCCTCGGCGACCACCCTCAGGCGAAACCTGTTTATGATCTTGATTCTATTACCCTCTTGAGCGCCGCTAATGGGCTGGAAGGCGGTGTGGATATGGCGGGTAAGAAGCTTAACGCTTCGCCCGTGTTCTACGCCGGCGGAGTTGTTAACCCCGGAGCCGAGCCGCTCGAGCCTGAGCTCATCAAAATGGAGAAAAAGATATCCAGGGGAGCGAAATTCTTCCAGACGCAGGCCATCTTCAACCTCGATATATTCGGTAAATTCATTGAGGCCATAAAACCTTTCAGGGCGAGGATAAAGCTCCTCGGCGGTATAGTGCCCTTAAGGTCGGTGAAGATGGCGGAATACATGAACGCTAACATACCCGGCGTGTTCATTCCCGATGAGGTCATAGAAAGGCTGAGAGGGGCTTCGGATATCGAGAAAGAATCCGTAGCCATCTCCGCCGAACTCGTGGAGAAGTTAAGACCGGTTTGTGACGGGATCCATTTTATGCCAATTAAAGGGAACCATCTGGTCGCGCGTATTTTAGAGAAGGTTGGAAGTAAATAGAAAGTTGTAATGCGGGGCATGGTGCATGGCGTATAGAAGTAATACAAATATCCCATGCTCCATGCTCCCTGCGCCATGCCCTAATCAATCTGAGGTAAATAGTTATGGAAGAGAAGAAGTTTACAATACTCGATTTTAAACGCAAGAAAGACTCAGGCGAAAAGATCACCATGCTCACGGCGTATGATTTTGCGATCGCCTCCATCATCGAGGGCATAGGAGTGGATTCCATACTTGTCGGGGATTCGCTGGGGATGGTCGTACTTGGCCGCGATTCGACCGTGTCAGTGACCATGGATGAAATGATACATCACACAAAAGCCGTTCGAAGCGGGGTAAAGCGGGCTTTTCTGATCGCCGACATGCCTTTCATGTCCTTCCAGGTGAACGACGAGGAAGCGGTGCGTAACGCGGGCCGGTTCGTGAAAGAAGCCGGATGCGACGCGGTTAAAATAGAAGGCGGACGTGAAGTGGTATCCAGGGTCGAGGCGATCAATAAAGCGGGTATTGCCGTTATGGGGCATATCGGGCTCACGCCCCAGAGCACTTCCAAGCTTGGGGGTTACCGCGTGCAGGGGAAAAACGAGGTTTCAGCTTCGCGCCTAGCTGAAGACGCCGTTCTTCTCGAGAAGGCTGGGTGTTTCGCCATAGTCCTTGAATGTCTGCCGGCTGACCTCGCGAAAAAGGTGACTTTGAAGGCCGGTATCCCGATTATCGGCTGCGGAGCAGGACCATATTGCGACGGCCAGGTCCTTGTAACATACGATATGCTCGGACTTTTCTCCAGGTTCAAACCAAAATTCGTCAAGCAATACGCGGATCTCACTTGCATTATCGGGGACGCGGTCAGAACATATGTCGATGAGACGAAACGCGGCGTTTTCCCCGATAAGGACCACTCGTTTTAAATAACGATGCCGACATGTTCGTTGCCCATTGTCTGTTGCCCGTTGTCTGTTGTGTGTGCCGTAGGGGCGGCCTTTATGGCCGCCCTATGATAGTAGTGAAGTCCTTTCGTCCGAATAGGAGCAACAATGCGAGTAGTAGTCGCGATGTCCGGCGGTGTCGATTCAAGCGTAGCTGCACTCCTAATTAGGGATGCCGGCTACGAAGGCATCGGTATTACCATGAAAACATGGCCCCAGGAGGATTGCGGTGCCGCGGGCGACAAGTTATGCTGCTCCCTGGAAGCGGTGCAGTTCGCCCGCTCGGTAGCTGAAGACCTGAGCATGCCTTTCTATGTAGTGAACTATTCAGACGTCTTCGAGAAAGAAGTAACGGACTATTTCGCCGCGGAATATGAGAGGGGAAGGACCCCTAACCCCTGTATCTACTGCAACAGCCGGATAAAGTTCGGCCACCTTTACAGGAAAGCCCTTTCCGTGGGTGCCGAAAAGATAGCCACCGGCCATTACGCCAGGATGATCGAAAAGAACGGTTCGTTCTTTCTTTCCGAGGGCGTCGATAAGAAAAAAGACCAGTCGTATTTTCTTTTCGCGATACCAAGAGAGATGCTCCCTAAAATACTTTTTCCCGTTGGAGAGCTCCGTAAGGAGGAAGTGAGGCGTATCGCCCTGGAAAAAGGTTTCATGAACGCCGAAAGGGAGGAAAGCCAGGACATCTGTTTCGCGACAAAGGACGGGGATTACAGGAAATACATAAGCGCGAGAGTGGGTGCTAAAGCCTTTACCCCCGGAGATGTTCTGGACGTTTCCGGTAAAGTGGTCGGCAGGCATGAGGGAATTGCCGGATACACCCTTGGCCAGCGTAAAGGCCTGGGCATAGCCATGGGTAAACCGGTTTATGTTCTCAGGATCGACACCGCGAATAATACGGTCGTTATCGGCGGCCAGGAGCACGCCATGAAGAAAAAGATAAGCGTTTCCGGCCTCAACTGGCTTATCGATAATGTCCCGGAAAACCCTACCCGATACGGCGTTAAAATAAGATACCTGAGTAAGAAAGCGGACTCAACCGTCACACCCGTATCGCCGGATAAAGTCACGGTCGAGTTCGATGCTGAGCAGTTCGCCCCCACACCCGGGCAGGCCGCGGTCTTCTACGACGGCGAAATAGTCGCCGGCGGCGGGTGGATCGATGAGGCGCTGGAGTAGCGTTGTCCCGTGGAACGTTGGATGTAGGACGTAGGATGTGGAAAAGAAGATACCCTGTTTTGACGTCCCACGTCCTACGTCCCACGTCCTACGTCCTACGTTACTCGATAAGCCCATAGTTTATTTTGACAAACCCCGATATTTCCACTATAATTGTCACTCACTTCACCGATGGCGGGGTAGCTCAGCTGGTTAGAGCATACGGCTCATACCCGTAGTGTCGGAGGTTCAAGTCCTCTCCCCGCTACCACATTTTCGCTGTTGAGCTAATTAAACTGTTGCGTTAAGCAATTCTGTTCACTATACTGGTAATTATATGGAACAAGCTAAAGCCGTTGAACTCAAAGGTTTTATAGACTATTCGGCCGATTCGGTCGTCAGTAAGACGCTCCTTAACAAAAAGAGCGGGACGCTGACTTTGTTCGCTTTTGACAAGGGGCAGGGACTTTCTGAACATACGGCGCCGTTCGACGCCGTTGTGTATATCCTGGATGGCAAGGCGGAACTCAAGATCGGCGGTAAACCCGTCATAGCGTCCCCGGGCGAAATGGTAATAATGCCGGCCAATGTGCCGCACTCGGTTAATGCTATCGAACGTTTCAAAATGTTGTTGATCATGATCAGAGAAGTATAATTATTCCTTAAACCGAACCACGAATCACGAACCACGGACCACGAACCACGAATCACGAATCACGTAAGAGGAGCCCAATGCGCGACCTGACACCTGCCGGCAGAGCCATAAACACAAAGATCGGCAAAGCCATACACGATTACTCCCTCATCGAAGACGGAGATAAGATACTTGTCGCCGTCTCGGGCGGCAAGGACAGCCTTACTTTACTGCATCTCTTGAAGAAGATCCAATCCTGGGCGCCTGTTAAATTCGAGCTTTTCGCGGCGCATATTTCAACCGATTTCCATTGCGGGGGATGTGTGCACAACAATGTTCTTACTTCTGTATTTACCGGTCTCGGTATCGAATACAGGTTCAAGGATGTTAAGGTTCTCGACGAGAGGGGGAATACTACCTGTTTCTGGTGTTCCTGGAACAAACGTAAGGCGCTTTTTGAGATAGCTGATGAACTAGGATGCAATAAAGTGGCTTTAGGGCATCATAAGGACGATATAGTGGAGACCATGCTGATGAACCTGATATATAACGGCGAAATATCCGCCATGAATCCCAGGCAGGAACTATTCAAGGGTAAAATAACCCTTATCCGGCCTCTTTGCTATGTTGAAGAGGACCTGACCAGAAAATTCTCCAAAGAAAGCGCTTTTCCCGAACAGTTATGCAAATGCCCCTTCGGGCAGGATTCGAGAAGGAAGTTCATTAAGGATTTTATAGCCCAGGCGTCGAAGGTGTCCGGCAAGATGGACATAAAGACCAATATCTTCAGGAGCATGGCGCGGATAAAGGCGGAATATATTGACGTGAAGGAGGAAGGCCAAAGTTAAGGGTCAAGGGGCAGGGGTCATGGGTCAGGGAAAGGGGAAGGTTGAATGGGGTATTTGTTTCAGGATAAGGCTGAGGAACGTATTTTCGTCCCAGGAACTTAAAATCCAACCCTACCCCCTTGCTTACCCCTTGACCCTTGTCCCTTGACCCTAAAAAGTTGGTATCGAGTATGATACGAAATAAACCCGAATTAATATCTCCGGCCGGGGACTGGCCGAGTCTCGCTAGCGCTCTCGAGTCCGGCGCGGATAGCGTGTATTTCGGCGTCAAAACCTTTAATTTGCGCGCGTCGGCGGAGAACTTTGAGCTTCTGGAACTTAAGAAGGTGATGTCACTCGTCCGCGAACGCGCGAGGAAGGGGTATCTCGCTCTTAATGTGCTTGTTTATGACAGGGAGATCGCGAAAATAGACAGGGTCCTGAATAACGCCCGAGATAACGGCGTGGATGCCATAATCTGCTGGGATATGGCTATCCTGAAAAAGGCAATGGATAAGGGTCTTAATGTGCACCTTTCTACTCAGGCCAACGTGTCTAATTTCGAAACGGTAAAATTTTACGCCGGTATCGGGGTGAAGAGGATAGTCATAGCAAGAGAATGCACGCTTGACGATATTAAGGCCATAACCGATTCGATAAAAAAAGAGAATGTCGAGATCGAAATAGAGGCTTTTGTCCACGGCGCGCTATGCGTCAGCGTATCCGGAAGATGCTTCATGTCGCAACACACGTTCCAAAAGTCGGCGATGAGGGGCGAATGCCTCCAGCCATGCCGGCGCGAGTATGTCATTAAAAGCGTGGACGGTAGTTCGGAATATATCCTGGGAAAGGATTATATCCTGAGCCCGAAAGACCTATGCAGTATCGGTTTTATTGACAGGCTTATCGGCGCGGGGATAACGGCTTTCAAAATAGAGGGACGGATACGTCCGCCCGAATATGTGAGAGAAGTGACATCGGTATATCGCGAGGGGATAGACGCGTATTTTAATGGCGCGTATGACGATCAGCTTAAAACCGCGCTTTATGACAGGCTGAAAAAGGTATATAACAGGGGTTTATCCGACGGGTTTTACCTGGGCGGCCCCGACGAATGGGCGAGCGGCAAGCTAGAAAGCGAGTATGAAAAATCGTTCCTGGGCGAGATAGTGAACTTTTACGGGGACCTTTCGGTCGGGGAGATAATTCTCCGGGGCGGTGATCTGAATAAGGGCGCGGAACTTCTTGTCATCGGGAAGAAAACACCCGCCGGAATATTCAAAGCCGAGGAGATCCAGGTCGAGCATAAGAGCGTGGAGCATGTTCCAAGAGGCTCCAGCGCCGCGGTTAAATTCCCATTCCCGGCCCGGCGTAACGATAGGGTTTATTTATGGAATAAGAAATAACAACTCTTTTTGCACCGATGGCGTGAATGAGATGGGAACCTTCTACCGGCACCTTGCAAACTCCTGGCTTGGCATGTGGCCTTCAATGTAATATTTGCAAGGTCCACGCACAAGGCTGCTTCGGTTGTTGGGACGGCAAGGTGCCGTACGAAGAACCCCATCTCCTTCACGCCCACACCTCGTCGATATCGGGATCAAAGTCAGGATCAATGGTTACACCATCGTGCCAAATTATTGCTTGTTATCCCGCTAAAACTTGATAGAATATTCCAGTCAGTGAACTTATATCACACGATAAACAAGGAGGACCAATGATCTCTTACAAAGAACTCGGTTTTGTAAATACAAGGGCTATGTTCGCCAAAGCGGTAACCGGTAAGTTCGCCGTTCCGGGTTACAATTTTAATAATATGGAACAAATACAGGCTATAATCGCGGCCTGCGTTGAGACGCAGTCGCCGGTCATCCTGCAGGTTTCTTCCGGAGCCAGGAAATACGCGAACCAGACCCTTCTTACCTACATGGGCAAGGGAGCCGTCGAGATGATGAAGGCTATGGCGAAAGAAAAAGGCCTGAAAGAGATACCCATAACCCTCCATCTTGACCATGGCGATACACTGGAATTGTGCAAATCCTGCATAGAAACCGGATTTTCTTCGGTAATGATCGACGGTTCACATCATCCTTATGATAAGAATATTGAGCTGACAAAAGAGGTCGTAAAATTCGCTCATGCGCACGACGTTGTGGTCGAGGGAGAGCTCGGGGTCCTTGCGGGTATCGAGGACGAGGTATCGGCGGATCATTCCAGCTATACGAAGCCCGAAGAGGTGGAGGATTTTGTTAAAAGGACGGGTGTTGATTCGCTGGCTATCTCGATCGGGACGTCGCACGGCGCCAATAAATTCAAGCCCGAACAGTGCACGAAGAACGCCGACGGGGTATATATCCCTCCGGCGCTCAGATTCGATATACTCGAGGAAATAGAGCGAAGGATCCCGGGATTCCCTATAGTACTCCACGGTTCGTCTTCGGTTCCCGCGGAGGCGGTCAGGATCATCAACCAGAACGGCGGTAAACTTAAGGATTCCGTAGGGATCCCGGAGGAACAGGTCAGAAAAGCTACCCAGTCAGCCGTTTGCAAGGTCAATATCGATTCAGACGGCCGTCTCTGGATGACGGCGGCGATAAGGAAACTGTTCACGGAAAAACCGGCCGAATTCGACCCACGTAAATATCTGGGACCGGCGAGGGATGCTCTTATCGAGATGTACAAGCAGAAGAACATAAACGTGCTTGGAAGCGCCGGTAAAGCGTAACAACGGTTCCCGGGACTGTCGTGAACACCATTATAATATTTGGCATGAGTATTTACCCCGCGGTATACATACCGGCGCTATATTTTGTTTTTGTGGGATTCTTTCTCATAGTTAAAAAATCCCTGTACAAATACGTAGAGAAGATAGCGGCTAAGACCGAGACTAAAATAGACGACATCGTCCTTGAAGCCGCCGAAGGGCCGCTATTGCTTCTCATCTTCGCGGGCGGCATATTCATTCTTCAGAAAAGTTTCGGACTGGGTTCCAATACCGGCCTCGAAAAACTCGTCGACATTTCTTTTAAAGCGTCGGCTATACTGGCGATCATTGTTTTTTTCGACAAAGCCCTGTCAGGGATACTTGACAATATGAGCTCTAAGCTCCCATTGTTCGCTAATTCAAGCAATGTCGTCCGGGTAGTGGTAAGGACACTGGTCATCGGGCTGGGTGTTCTCGTTTTGATAGACTCACTCGGGATATCGATCGCGCCGATACTCGCTTCGCTGGGCATAGGGTCGTTAGCCGTGGCACTGGCGGTGCAGCCTACCCTCGAAAATTTCTTTTCCGGTGTGCAGATAATCATCGATAAGCCCATAGGCCAGGGCCATTTTATTAAGCTTGATTCCGGAGAAGAGGGATATGTTCAAAAAATAGGCTGGCGTTCGACATGGATAAAGCTTCCGCCTAATAATATGCTCGTAATACCGAATAAAGTGTTGGTGAATGCAAGGGTCATGAATTATCAATATCCTGATCCCGAAATGGCTCTTCTGGTAGATGTCGGGGTTGACTATAACTCAGACCTCGCTTATGTCGAGAAAGTGACGCTCGAAGTCGCGAAGATGATAATGGAAACTATCCCCGGAGGCGTCAAGAACTTTGATCCGGTGATCAGGTACACATCGTTCGGAGATTCCAGTATCATTTTTTCAGTTATTTTAAGGGCAAAAGCCTTTTCTGAAACAGGAATGTTGAAACATGAATTTATTAAAGCCCTTCACAAACGATACAGGGAAGCCGGGATAGTCTTCCCTTATCCTGTCCGGACACTCGAATGGAATCCCCTATCGGCCCCGATCAAGATCGCGAAGCAGCTATAATGATCCGTCATATTTCACGGATAGAGAACGGTAGTCACAGGCGCTTTTAACGTTCCCGCGGTTTGCGGCGCCTTCCGCGAAGATGAGGCATTTGTTACGGAACTCCAGGATCGTGAGCTCAAGGTCTTCGGGTTTAAGTATGTTCGAGAGGATCATTTTCTCGAGCGCTTTTATCCTGAAGCGGTCGAGGCCCCAGACGGAATTGGAAAGCTGGTCGGGTCGTCCGCCTTCTTTTATCGTGAGAGCCTCCGGTATCAGGATCAGTTCATATTTGTTGGCCGCTCTTAGCCATAGGTCGTAGTCCTCACAGGCTGGAAAAGACTCGTCAAAAAAACCTATATCGTCAAAAACTGAACGGTTCACGACGGCGGTGGACATCCCTATGCAGCAAAGCGGGAGCGCGTGCCTGTATACCCGGCCGGTAGGTTTTTTATGTTTCTTTTTTTGGCCGAGAAGAGCGCCCCTTCGGAACCATGTTTCCTCGGTATGGAATATTTTAGCCAGAGGGTATTTATCGATATATTCAACCGTCTTGGAAAGTTTATCCGCGGTCCATCGGTCGTCGGAGTCTAAAAAGGCGATGAATTCACCTTTAGACGATCTTATACCGGTGTTTCTTGCGGCGGCTACGCCTTTATTCTCATGGTAAAAATAGCGGAGACGTTTGTCATGAAAATTATCCTTTATAACGGACCCAGTCGAGTCGGTAGACCCGTCATCCACGACGATGATCTCAAAGTCATCGAAGTCCTGAGAAAGGACCGAATTGAGGCATTTCGCGATGAATGTTTCGCGGTTGTATACGGGGATAACTACCGAAAAGAAGGTTTCATGATTCATTGGGGTATTATATAATAGCTATCAGCTTTCAGCTATCAGCTTTCAGCTATCAGCTTTCAGCCATCAGCTCTCTTGTAGCTACCTTAAAAGATGAAAGCTGATAGCTGAAATGAAGACTAAAAGCTGACAGCTAACAAGGAGGATGTCATGGACTTCTGGGAAGTAGTGACAAAACGCAGATCAGTACGGAGTTTCACCGGGGACGATGTGCCTCTCGACAAGATCAAAAGGCTGATACAGGCGGCGCATCTGGCGCCCAGCGGGAATAACTCGAAGAACTGGGCTTTTATTGTCGTAAGGGGCGAAGAGACAAAGAATAAGATGCGACAGGACATAGTCGCGAAGATAGACGAGCTCGCCTCCAGGATGGGGTCGAAAAAGGCGAAGGATGATTTCCTGGCGTACTCGAACTACTTCACTTTCTTCGATAAAGCTCCGGTGGTAATAGCGGTCGTTATGAAACCGTATGATTCATTGTCGATGAGGATAATCAAACGATATGAGACTGATACGGCGGTATTTTCTGACGCAGGGCTCCAGAACGTCTCGGCCGCTATCGAGAATATGCTGCTAGCCGCTACGAGCATGGGTCTCGGGACATGCTGGATGACCGGGCCTATGATAGCCCGGAAAAACCTTGAGGTGACCCTGGGTATATCGGGAGAGGATTCTCTTGTGGCGCTTATTCCGGTCGGGGTCCCATCGGCTGAGGTCAGTGCGCATATTCTGCAGGAGGACCTTGGCGGGGTTGTGCGTTACATTTAGGGGTGAGTTGTGGATCGTGGGTCGGGTTGTGAGGATGAGGTATGATCAAATACGAAGGGCTTATAATACGCCCTCCCAGCGAGGCTGATAGCCTTATAATACAGGCTACTATCGGATGTTCGGATAACGGCTGCACTTTTTGCCCAGCATATAAGAAGAAAACTTTCAGGATACGGGATATAAAAGATATTGAGAAGGACCTCTCCTATGCTTCACGGGGGGCGAGTGGGACACGCAGGATATTCCTCGCTGACGGCGACGCCGCCGTAATAAGGAACGACACGCTCATCGAAATATTAAATTTATGCAGAAAATATTTTCCGGGCATTAACAGGGTCGGCATATACGCGTCGCCTAAAAGCCTGGAAAATAAATCGGCCGAGGAGCTCAGAGCGCTTAAAAGTAACGGCCTTGGAATAATCTATCTTGGGGTAGAGACCGGCGATGACGAGGTTTATAGAAGGATAGGCAAATGGGGCTCTCCCGGGAAAACCGCGGCTCTGTGTCTGAAGGTAAAAGAGGCCGGAATAAAGTTGAACACTACCGTTGTATTGGGCCTTGGCGGCGTCGCGAGGACAAAGGAGCACGCTCTAAATACGGCGAAGCTTCTCAATATCATACGGCCCGACCATGTAGCGGCCCTGACATTGATGCCCGTTAAAGGGACAAGGATAAGTGAAGAGATCAGGGCAGGAATATTTCAACTCCCGGACGATATGGGCACAGTGAAGGAATTATTCCGGCTTATAACCTGCATGGATGATTTCAGATGTCTGTTCTTTTCGAACCACGCATCCAACTATTTCCCCGTGAACGCGAGGTTCCCTAAAGACAAGGAGTCCGTTCTCGAAGATCTCAGGAAAGCCATAAGCGAAGGAGACCGGACCGGTTTCAGGGGTGAGCGGACCAGGGGGCTCTAAAAGGATATATGCCATGAATAGAAAATTCATCGTGACCGTGATCGGCGGACATAAGTGTGACGAAAAGACCAGGGTCCTAGCTGAGACGATCGGGAAGATCATTGCCGAGGAAGGGGCGGTGCTTTCTTGCGGAGGATTAGGGGGCATAATGGAGGCGGCATGCCGCGGCGCAAGGAAGGCCGGGGGTTTGACCATTGGCATCATACCTGGAAAGGATAAGAAGATAGCGAATGGGTTCTTAGATATAGTCATTCCGACGGACATGGGATATTCAAGGAACACCCTTGTAGCCGGAGGAGGGGATATGGTAGTGGCTTTACCCGGGGAGTTTGGGACCTTGTCTGAAATATGTTTTTCGCTAATAAATGAGTTGCCGGTATATGGTTTTGGCACATGGGATATAAAGGGGATCAATAAACTGGATAATACAGATGATCTAAGGGGCATAATAAAAAGAAATATGCAAAAAATAAAGTAGATAAAAAGTGGGGAAAGCTAGATAATTTTGAAAATATAAGAGAAACATTAAAAAAAATATATAATCCCATATATGCTGCATAATTGCTGTAAATACCAATCAAAAAACCATAAATATTGCAAAAAATAACTGATAGTGGTGGAATATTTTAATTATTTATTAGATAGTTTAAACAATATAACTATTTAATGTTGCCAAAAATGAAATCCCATATTTATATTAATTATTTCAATAATTATGCATAAAATGCCAATATTTTTTAGATTTTACCCTTTGAATTTAAATTACAACCCATGGCTCTTTATGTTAGAAAAATATTATCTTATTAAGCGTTGTTGGGAAATATAACAATCCTAAATATAGCTATAATTCCTAGTCAAGTGGGTTAATTTTACTAAAATCCTCTATATTTTTGAGAATAATCCCAAGTATATTGTTGTTGGGTGTAAATATGTCAATCATGAAAATATAACATGACTAAAAAAAATGTATTGCTAATAAACCCATGGATATACGATTTCGCTGCGTATGACCTATGGATGAAGCCGTGGGGGCTTTTGAAGATCTCGTCCATTTTAAAGAACGACGGGCATAAAGTGTTCTTATTAGACGCTATGGATAGGCATCACCCTTTATTAGACATGCCGGCTTCGGACCATGAAGACGGCACGGGTAAATTCATTTCGGTCGAGGTCGAAAAACCTATACAGCTCTCTCGCATACCAAGAAAATATAAACGATATGGTTTACCTGTAGGGATATTCATTAAAGCCCTGCCGGATGCGGATATTGACATAGTCCTGGTTTCGTCAGTAATGACCTACTGGTACCCGGGTGTAGCTGAAGCCATAAAAATAGCGAGGGAGAAATATAAGAACGCCATGATCGTCCTGGGCGGGGTTTACGCGACTTTATGCGAAAAGCACGCTATTGAACATAGCGGTGCCGATCTTGTGATAGGGAATTCATCCCTGGATAGACTCTCTTCATTGTTAGGCCAGAGAGGCGCTTTCGGATACGGATCGATCCTGGCCGAAAAGATCGACTATGGCCTGTATGAAGGTACTGCTTACGGCGTGCTTCGCCTGTCTTTGGGCTGTCCGTATGACTGCGGTTATTGCGCCCAGAGATCTCTCGGCCCCGGATTCATGGTGAAAGATATGGATAAGGCGCTCATAGAAATAAAATATCTTTATGCATCTGGGAAAAAGATATTCGCGTTCTATGACGACGCGCTTTTGTTCGATACGGTCTATTTTAAAGAATATTTCAGAAGAATCGCGGACGAGGGGATCATCGCGAGGTTCTATACGCCGAACGGACTGCATGCGAGGTATATAGCCCCAGATGTCGCGGATGACCTTAAAAGAGCGGGTTTCGCCGATCCCATTATAAGCCTGGAAACAATTAAGGATAATGCGCTGTGGCACGAAAAAGTTACACGCTCTGAGTTCATAAAGGCTGTTGAAAATCTGCGTAAGGCGGGATATGCACAAGGGGAATATTCAGCGTATCTTTTGCTGGGAGTTCCCGGAGGCTCCCTCTCCGACGTACGTGAAGCGGTGGAATTCGTGCATTCTCTCGGGGCCAGGATATCACTTAGCGAATATTCCCCGTTACCGGGTACGGCCCTCGGGAAAGCGGTAGATCCAAAGATAATTTCCGAACCTCTTCTTCACAATAACAGCGTTTTCCCGACTTTCGATATGTCGGATTGGGATAAAGTCAACGAGTTGAAGAGCCTCGCTAGGAGCCTTAATTCCTCTTTGAAGAAATGATGCCAGGCTCATGATCTTGAAACATTGTGCCGGTAGAAGGCTCCCCTCTCCTTTACGCCATCGTCACAAAATTACGGAACAATTCGAAAGTCAGTAATTGTGATCGCATTTTTGTTACTCTTTGACACGTCAGAAACCGTATGTTAATCTATGGTCATGTTCGAAGAATTGAGAAAAGAAATAGAATCCGGTCTAAGGGTCTTTATTGACGAGGCCGGGAAGGAGTATGGGCTCCGGAAGAACGCGCGCATGCTGTTCGAAGGGCTTAAAGATTTCATCCTCCGGGACGGGAAAAGGATACGGCCTATGCTCTTTCTCCTGGGGTATCTGGGATATACGAAAAGGCGCAAGATCGACCGAAAGAAACTTATCCGCTCGGCCATCGCTATCGAACTTCTGCACGACTTTTTTCTTATCCACGACGATATCATAGACAGGTCCGATTACCGGCGGGGGAAGCTGACCCTTCACAAAATGTTCAACAAGTCTCTGGGGTTAAAACACGCCGATGGAACCGGTTCCATGCTGGGCATTGCCGCGGGCGATATGCTTTACTCTTTAAGCATGAAAGCTTTTCTTTCTATTGAAGAGGATCACGAATTGAAGATACATGCTTTCAGCCAATTCATAAATGCCGCCGCATATACATGCCTGGGTGAATATGACGATGTGAAAGCCGGGCTTAGCGACATAAAGAAGATCAAGGAGAGGGATGTATTAAATATATATACCTCTAAGACTGCCAGATATACTTTTGAATGTCCTTTAGTGACGGGTGCGATATTGGCAGGGTGCGCAAGGAAAGAAATAGTGAAAATTTCCAAAATGGCGATTTTGCTAGGCATGGGGTTTCAGATAATCGATGATATGGGTGACCTGCTTTTGACTAGCCATGAACAGGGAAAAACAGCTTATTCCGATCTTGTGGAATCTAAGAAAACTCTTCTGGTAATTATCGCATTTAATAAAATGAGTTCATTGGGTAAAAAGTTATTTCAAAGATCTTTCAGTAAAGTCAATAAAAGTGAGTCTGATATTGCAAAAATGGTAGAATTGATAACTAAGACGAATGCCCCTATTTCATGTCTTAAGAAGGCATTTAGTCTAATTTGTAGTTCGAAAAGCTTAGCGTCGAGTTTAAAATGTAAAAAAGAATTTAAAAATATTTTATTAAAAAAAATATTCGATCCTCTGAACGCAAAAATAGAAAAGCTGCACTCAAGGCTCTAAATCCTTTCTCTTAATTTATTTTTCAAGGTGAATTAATACCCTAAATGTTAATATTTCAAAAAGTAACCACCCCTGCTGTTGACTATCTTCATGATTGTGCTAAAATATATGCGTTAATTATTAAAAAAGATAGCAACTAAACATGGGAAGGTTAACATGATAAAACTATCCAGGTTATTTCACGCGTTATTTAACTTACATTCCGCTAACATTAAATCTTCCAATCAGGATGATGAAGCGTTGGGAGTATCAACGTGGTCCAGGAGACATGCCTTTTTTATTAAAAGCGTAGCTCTGATTCTGACCATGGTATTTACAGAACAGCAGATCGGTTGGACAGAGAACGGTAAGCCTGTTTGGACAGTTGCTAAATCGGATGAGATGGTCATCAAGCAGGAAGTAAACGCTGAGAAGAATATCGAGATACCATACGATCTAGCTAATACACAGGAAGCTAAAATTAACGGCAAAAGCGACCAGGTAGTTATAAACATTCAGGACGCTCATTCGTCATTGGCCGCTCAGTACTCCATAGCCGGACTACTCGACTCGCTTGTCACAAATTATGATCTATCCCTGATAGCCATTGAAGGTTCGACCGGACATATCGATACGTCCATCCTTAAAACCATTCCGGATGAGGAGATCAGGAAGGATACGGCGGCTTTCTTCATGGCTGAAGGCAAAATAAGCGCGGGCACATTTTTCCAGGCGACATCCGATAAGGATATAGCCCTGTACGGAATAGAGAATGACGATCTGTATAAAAAGAACGTCGAGAGCTTTAAAGCACTGGCTGAGGCGAGGGCCGTACAAAGCGCTAACCTTCAAGCTTTACTTGAACAATTATCCGCGATCGAGGAGAAGTGCTTGTCTAGTGATCTTACGAAGATCAACAAGCTGGCAGCGGCCCACCGTTCGGGCGAAAAAAGCTTCAAGGATTACTGGAAGGAAGTCTCAGTGATAGCCGAAGCTAACAAGATCGATATCTCCGGCAAAAAAGAGCTGATGAAACTTGTTAGCTCCATGCAGTTCGAAGAAAAGATCGATTTCACGAAGGCGAACGACGAGAGAAAGCAGCTGATCGACAGATTGAGCGGGATACTCGAAAAGGCAGAGCTTGAGAAAATGGTTCTCAAGTCAGTCGCCTTTAAACAGAATAAGATATCCCAGGCCTCTTACCACAAATATCTGACTGACCTGGCTCAAAAGACGGGGGTAGCCGGGGAAGAATACCCGAACCTCACGATGTTCACGGAATATGTGACCGTATATGAATCGGTCGATATACTTGGCCTTTACCGGGAGGTGGAAGGAATAGAAACTGAGCTAAGGACGAAATTGTACAGGAACGACTGGGAAAAGGAGCTCAATTACACGACCAGGATGGCCAGGCTCCTCAAACAGCTTTACGAGATGGAGCTCTCGAACGGCGAATATGCTTTCCTCGAAGGTGAAAAAGGGAAAATATCTGCCGAAAAATGGTCCGGTTTCATAAAGGACGCATGCTTGAAGAACAATGTGGAGATAACAGGACAGTACGATCTTGGCGGAATATTCGGCGGAGTAGAGGAAGCGATGGGTTTTTACAGGGACGCGGAAGCAAGGAACGGAGCTCTTCTTGCTAATACGCTTGAGAGAATGAAGTCTGAGGGTAAGAATGTCGCAGCGCTCATAACCGGAGGTTACCATACCGAAGGACTTACCGGACTTATGAAGAACAAGGGTCTTTCCTACCTTATCGTAGTTCCGAAGTTCGACGGCGCCAAGGAAAGGCCGTATATCGCGGTACTAACCGGTAAAAAGAGCCAGTACGAGAAGATATTGGAAACAGGGAAATACGAACTGGCCGTTTCAGATATGTTCGATAGTTTCACTAATGATTTCTTAATGGCGGACCGAGCAGCAGCGCTTAATATCATTAAACCGGTCGTATTTTATCAGCTTGGCCAGGTAGCACTGGGTGATAATGATCCTGCCGAGTTCAAGACCGCTTATAAAACTAAATACCGGAAGTATTTCGACCTGAAAGCACAGACTCCCGATAGACCGGTGCTGACACCCGATGAGTTCGCCTCGTTCATAGATCAGGTAGAGGTCAGGAGAATAGCCACAACGGCGGTCATCTTCGACGGGTCCGAAACCAATGTTCCTTTTGTGACAATGGTGAGAAAAGGCGTGGAAACGGGAGGTGCCGTTAAGTACGAGTTCAGGGTGACGTCTGCTGCCGAGCGAAGGGCTTTTGTGGCGAGGATGGAGGCTCTTAGGGGGGAGAGACCTGGAGCGGTGACGCCTGAAGATTTCGCCGAGGCCCTTAAAACGCTTGAGAGCGAGGTGAAAGCGGTACAGGATGTAAAAACCGAACTTAAAGAGATCACCGCAAAGCTCGGTACATCTATAAACAACCTGAACGGAGAGGAGGATGTGTTATTCCTTTTGCCCGAAAAAGAGACATACATAAACCAGGTGGCTAAAAAATTGCTTAACGAAAACAAATACGCCTCTCCTGATAATATCAGGAGATTCCTAAAGGATATACGGGGCATCGATATCCCGGAGACAATAAAAGAAAAGGAGATATACGACAGGGTAAACGCATTTTATGAGAAGGTCAGAGAGAGGCAATTCGAGCTAATTATATCGAACGGGGCGTATCAGAAGGCGGCGTTAATTAAAAGCGCCGAGATGATCGGGAAAATACTGGGCGCGGAAATCGCCGTCAATGGCGCTCAAGAGACCATGAAGCTGGAAGATGTTATTGGATCGCTTATTTTGCCTTCAGCCATGAAGAAAGCCGCCGTATCCTTCCTGATCTCCTCATCCGGAATGGTTTTAAGGATGGACGTATCGATATGTCCGGTCGAACCTTCATGAAACTGATCCAGGAAGGAGCATATGCCGGGTCCGATGGCAGTGCCATATCGATGTTCGCGGGCGATGTCCTCAAGCGGACATTGACCGCGCGGTATATAGCTAACGCGACCGGGGACTCTGTAACGGAGTATGATGTTCCGAATATCGGGTCGGTAATAAGTACGAACGCCAGCTTAGCCGCGGATAATATATTCAAAGGTGATGTCGATATCCGTGAGATAGAAGAACAAATAATGGATATGAAAAGATCCTGGACGAAGTTCGAGGAAATATTTGCCGCGCTTATTGAAATTACCGTTGAAGCCGATATCGCGAAAAGCAGGCGTTCTTTCTCGGAAACGGAATACCGGTTCACGACGGAGGGGAAAGGCCAGGTATCAGACCGGATCAACGTATATCTGGAACTTTCGACAAAGTTCCGAACGGCGCCGCTTCCGCAAACGGGCCTGGATCTGGCAAGTTCGAATCTTCTGCAACAGGTCGGGGATAGAAATGCGGCAGCGCCCAAAACGGTGAATGAATCGCCCATACCCGCCGTAGAGTCTCAGGTTAAGATAAGGCTTTATGATCGAATTATCGGAAGGATAGTAAGAATATTCCGTGAAGTTGTACACCCCAAGTTCAGGACGGACATCACTTTTGAGGAATTATTGAAAAACTCGCCGGACCTCGCGGAAATGCTTATCAAGGAAAAAGAATCGATAAAGAGCCCCGATGGCAAAGCGATAACAATAGACGCCGGAAAGCTCGCTATCCAGGCTGACGGCGCAAAGAACCTCGCTGACGGGAATATGTACCAGATGCCCATGGGTTTCGGTAAGACGCTGACGTTCAGGCTGGCGGCGTATCTCCTGACACGTAATACAGGTAAGTATAATTATACGGCTAAGAACAATAAGGGTGTTCTGGTGTCCACATCAACGAATGATCTGGCGATGAGGGACGCCGAAGCCGCCGGGAAGATCCTATCGAATTTCGGGGTAAGCGTAGGCTTTGTCGGGGGGAAAGACGCCCAGGGACGTAATATAGGTAAGATATATGACGCAGTTAAAGGGGAACTTGTCCCAGCCACGGACGATGAGGTTTACAAGAGCGCCGACGTTATTTACGGTACGATCGATACATTTGTCCACCGCTCCGAGGCCGAGGAGATGGAATATGACAGATCGAAGATCCTGTTCACTAAACGGCAGTATTTTTCCATGTTCGACGAAGCCGACCTCGCGCTCATATATCAGCTGATGACCCCTTTTATCCTCTCGGGCGGGGATAAAGCCGACGCGGATAAAATACGCGAGAAATTCATTAAGGCCCAGACGCTTGTAGAGATGTTTGAACGTCCCGGGGAGCTCATAGATATATCACAGGAAAAGGCCAAGGCCGTGACCTTAACGGCAAAGGGTCTGGCGGAATTGAAAGGTTATCTCGCAAAGAACCCGAGGTTCTCTGACGCGACGGATATTAATAACGGCGATCACATGGCCTGGAAGATGCTTTTAGAGCAGGCACTGGCCGCGAAACGGTGTTACTCCAGAGGTACGGATTATACGATAAACGATAAGAAAGAGATCGTCATGATAGGCGACGTACAGGAAGAGGTTATGCCCGGCAGACGCTGGTCTTTCGGTCTTCACGCGGCGATAGAAGCGAAACACCGGGCGGAAGGCGTCGCCGTGAGCACGGAACACGTTACAAAGAACGCGACCATGCTTAGAACATTTCTGGCGAATAAAAAGCTTATAGCCGACTTCTCGGGCGCTTCCGGCACGATGGACCTGGAATTCATGGAGTCTGTCCACCGGAAAAAGGTAGTGGTCCCGGCCATACCGGAACTCTATGTGAGTAAGGGCGTGGACTATGTGCATTTGCATGTTACGGCAGCCGAAAAAGAGAATGAGCTGTTGGAAGATATAGCGAAGACATACGGTGAGATCGAAGGCGGCAGGCCTATACTCATAAAAGTGAGAGAAGGAGCGTCACCTGATCTGGTCGCAAAACTGGTCGCGAGGTTAGGTGCCGGGGTTAGGGATAAGATAACCGAATATACAGCGTTATCTGATATCGCTCTCAAGAAGATAGAGGCCGGGTCCGGAAAGACAGGGAGCATAACCATCGTATCGAACCGCGCCCATAGGGGCGTGGATATACAGCTTGAGGAGATCGTGGCGAATAACGGCGGTATGGTAGCTTACTCTACGTATATGGACGAGGTCGAAGCGACCGATTTTCAATACAGGAGGCGCGTGGCAAGGAAGATAGGCGAGCAAGGTACATGGAAAGGGTTCTGGTCGCTCGAGGATGAAGTGTTCTCGAAACACAAAAAAGACGCCAGCGTTGTCGCGGCGATGGACGCCCTGAAGATAGAATTAAAAAGGAGCGGGACACCGATAGTCTCTCAATTCGGAGATAAAAAAGACGTCGTGACGGCCCTTGTCGCGGCGGTGAGGCGCGCCATAATGGCATCCAAGATACAGCAGTTCGGCGCCGAAAGCAGGTTCGAATCCGAAATAGAATCGCGTAAGAGGCAGTTCCTCGCCGCGAGGAACGCCGTTCTCGACGGGCGGTTCAACGATATCGAACTTAATGATCTCGTGAAGGATATCGGTTTAATAGAAAGGTATGTGGCACCCGACAAGAAGGACACGTTCCGTATAAAACTTCTCGAGAAGCTCGACGACGCTTTCTCGAATTATTATCTGGATAAGGTCGGCGAGGTTAAACACGCCGTCCAGGCGGCTATTCAGGACGCGAAGGGTCTAGCCGTGGCCGCGAGGGCCGAAGAGAGGAAATATCTGCATTTCATGAGCGCATCCGACGAAGCGTTCCGTTTAGCCGCGGCGCATGTCAATACCTGGATCTCGCTTGAAGTGATAGGTATGGATAAGCCTTTGGAAGAGCTCATGAAAGCCGAGTTAGCCCCGACAAAAAAGGATTTGGGCAGAAGGGTAATGGGTTTCGCGTTCGGCGGCGCTATAGCGGCGGGTCTCTGGTACATGATGGGACTCTTTATGCAGGCTGCTAACGTGATGAGCGTATTATCGGCCGGAGGCGGAGCGGGGAAAGTGATGGCGGATAAGGTTATCTTCGGGTCAACCGCCCAAGGGATCATGTCAGTATTGCCTAACGAGGCGTGGCTGGTCCTCGCGCCGGTCATGATACTTCTCGGGCTGTCTCTATACCGGAGCCAGGTCAATAAATTTTCGGAGATATACAAAGACAAAGAAAATATCGGTCTTGTTTTTAAGGGGATAGCGACGCCAGGCCAGACAGTAAAAGCGGCCGGGTCCATTTTTGTAATGGGCCTTATGATGCTAGCGTCTTTCGCGCCTATCGGGGCCATTTTCGCGATGATATCCGGCGTGGCTTTCTTGCAGTCCGCTCCGGTGCTTATTCCTGTGGCGGCGATGATAGCCGGATCAGGGGTCATATCTTCACTGATATTAACCTTCCTTAAAACAATGTTATTGAGATCCACCCAGACGGTCGCTTCAAAGGAGGTGAAGGTCACCGGGATGCAACGGTTCTTTTCGGGCCTCAATGCGGGGCTCGCGTATCTCGCGGGATTCAGCCTCTTGTTCATTTTCTCTTCAAGCCTTTCGGGCCTATTAATGGGATCCGGCCTTATTGTCCTTGCCGGGGTTGGCTCGCGCGCGCTTGAAAGGATACAGTATGACAGGACAATAGAGAATACTAAAGCGGCAATGCGAACAAGGCTGGCCGGAATGACCGCCTCGGGAGCGATGTTCCTTGTTCTTTTAGCGGTGGCAAAGCTGGCCGGTACGTCGCAGAATTTTATGATGGCGGTGAGCGGGATAGGCGCGGTGATAATGATGGCTGTGACAGCGCTATATTTAGTGGGCCTGCCGATAGTCGAGGACAGGCTCGCGCGTATAGAGTCAAAAGTGCTTGGCGGGAATGAAAAGGTCAGGTACGGAGAGAATCTTTTCATAGCCGGAGTTTCCGACATCAGGACGATATCCATAGGGATAATGAGCGGCGCGGCCATATTCTCGATGCTATTCAAATTTGCCCAGGTGTCGCCTTACTTAAGCGTTTCAGTGGCGGTAGCGACCCTCGCTTCCGTAGTGTTCGTGGCCGCGGCCGCAATGGCGTATAGGGCGAATGCCGTGTACCGGATAGCCAGGGGCGAGAAGATCCCCGGGCTTAGCGGAAAGTTCGCCGAATACATATCGGACTCAACAAAGCTTACCCAGACGGTGATGCAGAGCGCGACGCTGGCCATGGCCGGGCCGGGACTTTCGTCAGGCGGTCTTATCAGCCAGTATGCCGTCCAGGGCGAAAGCGAGGAGATCAAAGATATCAAAACGGAAGCGTCCAGCAAGTTCGAGGAATTGTCCGCGGAGCTCCGGGACCTTTTTAAGGGGAAGAGGCCGGCAAGGCTCTCGGGTATTGGCACCGGATTCGCT
>JADGBR010000028.1:41087-47227 GCA_015231405.1 Candidatus Omnitrophota bacterium
GAGATGAGGATAGACCTTTCCATGGACAATGCCATAAAAGAAGCGGCTCCCGAAGTTATTAAGGCGTATGAGGCCAGGATCAAGGAAGCGGTTCTCGGGGTGAATAACGCGCAAAAAACGTCTGATCACAAAAAGAGCACGGAAGCCATGTCGAGCCTCAAAAAGCTTGAAGTGGAGATGTATAACAAGGTTTTGGAAGAACTGGCGAAAAGCGGGAAAACTGAGGTTTTAGGTATAAGCGCGGAAGATGTTAAAAAGGCCGTCCTGCTAAAGATAAACGAAGCAGGATCGCTCATTAAACTATTTGAAGCTATAAAAGGGTTTAAGGGCCCCGAAACCGAGGGCGAGCCTTCTGTTCCTCTCGCTCCGGGCGTCATGGCGGGTAAAGGCCCGGCTGGACCGCCACCGCAGGATGGGAGTTTCGCGGATATTGTAATGGCCAAGGCTGCCCAGTATGTTAAGTCAAGGCTTTCCATGGGAATAGGGCTTGCGGCGAATGTCGCGCTTTTCCTGGGAATGGCGGCTGTAGGCGCTCCGGGGAAAGAGGTTAATAAGCCCGCCGGGAGTCAGGCACCTGTAGTTACCAATGCTCAGCCTGTCGCGGTTTCGGAAAGATACATATATCATGAGAGCGTCAAACTATGGTCCGTGGAGCAGCGTGACGGTAGGATAAAGCAGATAAGGTCCGGTATGGCCGTATCGCCCGAAGGAAAAGTCGAAAAAGCAGGGGGAGGTGTAGCGATAGATCTATACGGTGACGAAGTCAAGAGGATATGGGGTGAGACCGCCCGAGTAAGGATGTTCACGCGGAACGAAGCCATCCCGGATGGATCCAGGGGACTAGTGTTCATTACCCGTTCGGACGCGCCTAATACGCCGGTAGCTTATATCGATCCGCGGCGTGTAGTTATCGGCACAGATCATACGATATCTGGGCCAGGGCTCAACAAGGTCATTTCGATAGAAGAGGCGCGTAGGATAGCCGCTACAGGATTTATACTTTCCGAGAAACTTTCGACATATGCGAAGAATGGAAAACCAGAGATGATCAAGCGTCTTTTGTTCGAGGGGGGTTACAAAGTGGCCTACGAAGACGTGGAAACCGGTGAAATGACGGTGATCCCCCATCTTTATGCGGATATATCCGGGTTTGAGCATTACAACGGGGTATTTCCCGGGCTTGTGACATCTCCCAAGGCCGAGCCGAGATATGAATACAAGTATAACGAAACTACCAGAACATGGAAAGTGTTAATTGATGGTGTTCGGGTCGAGGACAGGGTCGGAATGGTTATCGGGCCCGACGGGAAGGTCCAAGATCAGGGAAGGGTTCATGAAAGCTATTTACGAAGCGCGGATATAAGGGCGAAATACGGTGAGGACGCTTATATCAGAGTGTTCGGAAGGGATGAGAGCGTACCCGAACAATGGCGGGGGATAATGATAGTCGTCGGCGAGAAGAATACACAGAAGGCACTGGCGTTCATCGATCCGCGATATGTAGCGGCAAAAACTGACGGGACATTCGTGGGACGGCTTGATGAGTTGAGTTATGCTGAAGCGGCTCAGATAGCGAAAGATGGGTTCATTCGGAGCGAGATAATGTTCTCTTATGAGAGAGAAGGGCGTGTCGAAAGATACTGGAAGCATTATTATGACGGAAAATTCGAAGTGTTCCACGAATTATATTCTATCGGTGGTGAACTGACAAAAACGCTTAACTGGACTTTCAGCAGGGACAATGCCGGGAGGAGTCCGTTCACCGTCGATGCGCGTAATCTTATTCCGTACGCTAAAAATACCGTCGATCCGCAAATAGTTGGGAAACACATAGACCGGTTCTTAAACGTTCTCAAAAAGCATTATCCGGAGGAAATGGATGAGATCCTGTCGGTCATCCCAAGGCAGAAGTGGTGCGAGTTATGGGCCTCTTTTTATGAGACCCAGCGCCGGACGCCCGAAAGCGTCGATGCGCATATGCGAGGAATGATAACTTATCTGGACAAAATAATACCTGTTTTTAAAACAGGAAAGATAACACTTCCCGGAGCGAGGGTCATTGAACTGACAAAAGACGGGGCCGAGCTCAAGCTTCCCGCTAATTTCTTCATGCTCCCTTACCAGACATGGAAATACGCGGACTCATGGGATATGAAAAAGAGCATCGGGAGCATAATGGAGATACTGGCTATGGCTGATTACGCCCAGTCAAAAGAAGAAACAATGAGGGGATATAATGACGGAGGGGTATGGAATATACCGGTATATACGGGAGAAAAGGCGGAGATCGAAAAATGGTATATATCCTTGAGTCCCGAGGAACAGGCTAAAGCGCCTCTGGACCTGGCATATCGATTGATCGACCGGTTTAAACCCCAGTACAGAGATGAGGTCCTGACGAAAGGGGTCGTCGAAACGATCGCGAACGGCGGCTGGGCTTACAGGCACACTAAAGAATATCAGAAGTTATCCGAAACGGAGAAGGCGAAACTCAACAGGGAATTCGTGATGAAACTCATTCCCGGGTCGAGGATAATGGTAAACCGAAAAGCCTATAACCGGGAATGGTATTTTCTCGATATCCCGGGCGTGGAATTGACCAGAAGGAACGATCCTACGCTTGTCAAGGTGCCGCGGATAGGAGAAGTCGATGAGGAGCTGGTCACGAGGATAGTTGAAGGTGACTGGTCGCTTTTCGGGCAGATCAATATCCCAAAAGGCGTTCACTTGAATACGGTAGACAGGAGAAGCGTGTTCATGGATGATCGAGGGGGGGTCTTATATCCCGAGTTCTATTCGAAGATCTCGACGAGCGAAGCCAATTTGATCGATTATCTGCATTCGAGGGAAAGGACGGTACGGCTCAATGACACCGTGTGGGAACACCACGTCTACAGTTTGATAAACGCCATTATGAACGACAGCGTCAGGGAAAGGGATTATCGGGAGGGCAATGTTGCAGAGCGCGATCTGATGCAATATAACTTCATGATATTGACGGAGAACCTTAACGGTATCAGGGATAGCGGATGGATGGATACATACGCGTGGGCCCAGACGCTTAAAATAGCTCCGGAATGGCTGGAACTGGAAAATAGAGGCGAGCCTAAAACGGTCATAGCGGTCGGGCGGACATTATATATGTTCCTTATGGGGCAGAAGATCGACCCGGAGGCCTATGACAGGCTTCTTCCGGTGATCCTGAAATTGAGACCTATATTGAACGATTCTTTCGGGAGCTATGAGAAATATTCCGAAGAAGATCTATTGGGAACACCTCAGGGGCTGGAGTTCCGCGCGCACCTGAGAAGCGCGTTTTGGGTCTCTTTTGATGAATACAGAGAAGTGGCCATCAAGCACGGCGCGAATATCCCTGACCAGACCGGGCTCGTCAGGAAGGTCTATGAAGTGAGGCCTGATGGGCCAACAGACGGACCGGATGTCGCCGGGTACATGGCTAAGTTAAAAGAAGCGGCTGCAGGGGACCAGATCTTTATGGGCCTACTGGACAAGCTCGATATCAGCGGAGTGAAGACAACCGGCGATCTAAGACAGGCGCTTGAAAGCGCGGTGCTGGAATACAGGCACCTTGTCAATAAGATCATGATGAATAACGCCGGCGTGATAATAGAGCATTACACCGATAAGGAAGGCAAATACGCGCTGAAAAACCACTGGGCCAGGGTCGCCATGATAAAATCCCTGGAACTTGACAGGTTAACCAAAGCTATCCGCGCCCTTTTTGAAGGGTTATATCCCGATAAGACCCTGGAACAGATCTTGGCCAAGGGATTGGACGAGAAAGAGGTCTTTTCGCGCGTCGATATTCTGCCGAACCTTATTCTGAAAATGAAGGACATGAAGGGAGGGTTCTCGGGATACGGCAATGTCGACGAGGTGTTCTGGACCGCGATGTATTTCTGGGGCCAGGGTGGGAAAAGCCTGCCTGGGCGTGATCCCGAAACAGGTGAACTTATTAGGACCGACATAATCAACGGCAAAGCTTACAGGTTCTACGGCGACGATAAAACGCCGAGGGTAGTATTGCCTTTAGACCCGAAAACCGGAGCGATAATTGAACGACCGATAGAAAGAACTGACAGTAAAGCCGTGCCCGTTGAAGGGCCGCTCAAAATGTTCGGTCCCGCGGCTCCGGCCGGTTCAGGGCCTGGTCCCCAGAATAGGGACGTTCCTGGGACCAGACCGGCTGAGGAAAAAGGAGCACCGGCTCCTGGCAAAGGGGCTGTTTTGGCCCCGGCAGGCGTTAGTGTAGGCGTAAAGGCCCCTACCGTCGAAACCATCCTTGAGACGTTGAAAAATGCGGCGTATAGCCAGGTAATGACGCGGGCCTATAACGGCGTGGGTGTAGTCGCCGGCGCGGCTTTGCTCGCCGCGGCTGAAGAAAGCAAGCCCCCGAAACGACAGGAATCTTATAACGCCACAAGCCAACAACAATTGCTTTATTCCTGGATGGAGAGAGGAAAAGCTCTGGGGTGCTGGAAGATAGGCGACCAGATAGTGACGCAGCGTATTTCTCCGAGGGGTGAGATCACAACTTTGCGGGCATGGGAATACCGGGGTATGGGGACCATCGGCGGGTACGATCCTTTTACGGTAGACCTTAGAAATGTCGTGCCTAACGCGAAAAGCACGATCGACCCGGAAGTATTAAGAAGTGGTGTGGCTAAATTCATCGATGTTCTGAAACGGCATTACCCCGAGGAAACAGAGGAGCTTTTGTCATTGATCCCGGCGGAGCGGTGGTGCCAGCTATGGGCGGATTATTATGGTATCCAGCGCCGCACTCCTGGAAGCGCGGTAGCGCATATGAACGGAATGGTAGCATATCTGGATAAGGTCATACCGGTATTAAAGCAGCGTGAAAAAGAACTTCCGAAGAATTTCTTTATGCTTCCTTATCAGGTGTGGTCATACGCGGATACCTGGAACATGAAAAAGACCATTGGCGGTATTTTAGAGATGATAACGGTAGCGGAATATGCCCAGTCGAAATCGGAAAGCATGAGCGCTCCGGGCGGGCCTTGGGGCAGGTATCCAATGGGTGAGGAGAAAGCGTTCCGAGACACGATGTGGCGCGAACATGTCGAAAAGTTAATAATTGCGATATTGAACGATACTTACAGGGAACAAGACCGCGTCAAGGCGAATGAAGGGGAGCATGACCTTAGCCAGTATAATTTCATGCTATTGACGGAAGAGATCAACCACGAGATCGGGGATAGCGCGATAATAGACCATTACGCGTGGGTCCAGGCCAATAAGATCGTACCGGAATGGAAGCTCGATTATACGGGGGATACATCGAATAATGGGAACATAGCGGTTCTCAGGACTTTATATGTATTCCTGGCTACGCAGAGGATATCGCCTGAAGCGTATAACAAGCTCGTTCCGGTCCTTATGGTCCTGAGGCCGATGCTCAACAACGCTTTCGGTAAATACGAGAACATTCCCGACGAGGAACTGCTCAAAACCCCTCAAGGGCTCGAGTACAGGGCGTGGTTGAGATGGGAATTCTGGCGCAAATTTGATGTGTATTCCCAATTCGCGAAAGAAAGAGGGATAGGGCTTCCGGGGGATAAAGGGAAAGCGGTAGACGCTATGGTGGATAAAGCCGGGCTGTTCATACAGCATTACACGGAGCGGGGAGAATATACGCTGAGAGATCACCCCTTCAGGATCGCCATGATAAGGTCTCTTGAACTCGACAGGCTATTCAAGGCGACCAGGGTAATGTTCGAAGGACTTTATCCCGGAAGAAACATGGAAGATGTCCTTGGTATGGACCTTGAAAAGGATAAACTCGAGGGGAGACTGGGATATTTCCCTGAAGTTATCGGGAAAATGAAAGACGCCCAGGGTGGGTTTTCAGGGTGGGGCGACCGGGATGATACTTTCTGGAAAGCGATGTATTATTGGGGCCAGGGAGGGAAGAGCGTGCCCGGAAGGGACGCCGACGGCAATATAGTCAGGGTCGATATACAGGATGGTAAAGCGTATGTCTATCTCAATAACCAGGATTCGCCCTCAGTAGTTTACGAGGTAGATAAAGACGGTAAGATCACGGGAAAAGTTCTGGAAAAAGGGGATGAACTGGTACCCGTCGAAAAACCTTTGGA
>JADGBR010000029.1:0-20060 GCA_015231405.1 Candidatus Omnitrophota bacterium
GACCGACATCCTTTCCGACCGTTATTTCCTCCCCGACAAATTCGGCGTTCCTTTCAACGGCTCCGGGAATGACCCCGGAACGTAATAGCTCCAATACGCCCGGGAAGACGGGTAGGACACTCGCGTATACCCTGGCTTTAACCCCGGAATGCCTTGTCATACGTACAAGATGCCCGAAGAGGCCGAACCCCGTTATATCCGTAGCTGCAGAAACCCCCGCCTCGCTCATGGCCTCGGCGGCGCTCCTATTCAGCTCCATCATCGACCGTTCCGCCTCGAGAAGCCATTCTTTCGCGGCCCGCCCTATCTGCCTCGCGAAATTCAATATCCCGACCCCGAGCGGCTTTGTAAGAACAAGCTTATCCCCCGCTCGCGCGCCGTCGAGCAAGAAGGCCTTGCCGGGATCGATAGTCCCCGTAACGGCAAACCCGAGTTTGACCTCATCCTCTTTGATACTATGTCCGCCGAGGAGCGTACAACCCGCCGAGTTGAGCACTTCGATCGCGCCCCTCATCATCTGGTACATGATCTCGCCGTCATATTTGTCAGATGGAAAAGAGAGTATACTAAGAGCCGTCCTCGGCACGCCGCCCATAGCGTATATGTCAGATAGACAATTCGCCGCGCAGATCTTCCCGAAAATATATGGGTCATCTACGCATGGGGTAAAAACATCCACGGTCTGAACAAGCGTCGTCTGGCCGTCTATTTTATATATGCCTGCGTCATCGGCGTCGCTTAACCCCGATATCACGCCGGGGTCGTCGACTTGTCTAAGCCTTGAAAGGCATTTTTCTAGGTCGGTTGCGGGTATCTTAGACGCGCATCCCAGGTTCCTGGCTAGTTCGGTAAGTTTGACCTCCCGGCCCTTATCCGACGGGAACCGTTCCCCCGCGCAGGGGCATATATCCTGTTCCACCAGATCCGAACACGGGCAAGCCCTCTTCGGATCGCACACGCAGTGCCCGAGCGACTTTGACCGGTCCATTACCGTAAGGCGTTTGGACAAAGTCCCGGCGGTCATATTATGCGGCTCGTTTTTCATTCGTATGACAGGATCGCTTCGCTATACAATTTATAGAAACTATACGTTTTTATACAATTTGATTATTATTATACAATGTCTTTCGGAATTAACAAGGGATTATTTTAAAATTGACATAGACGAGGAGTGGAAATTCGATGCTACTGGTATGAACCGAGCGGGGTACGGACAACCTCGGAAAGCCTTCCCCCGGGAATTTCTTAACGCCTTTCACATGCCGTTTTTAGACTTTGCGCATTCACCCTCCTCCGCCTGCGGCTTCGGAGGGTGAGCCGCAAACAATGTGGTTGTCATAAAAACGGCATGTGAAAGGCTGAAATTCCCGAAGGGGCCCCTTTGCTTTCCGAGGCTGTCCGCACCCCGCTTGATACGCATCACATTCACTTAAATGACAAGCTTAATTCCTTAGCTGACGTCTAAAAATGTCTGATGTATTACGTCAATCCTTCCCCACGGAAATTTTATGAGTTTTGCGATAGGGGTGTGGGCGTGAAGGAGATGGGGTTCTTCGTACGGCACTTTGCCTGTCCCAACAACCAAAGTAGCCTTGTGCGTGGACCTTGCAAAAATTGCAGCGCAGGATACAAGCCTAACTAAAAGTTTGCAAAGTGCCGGTAGAAGGTTCCCATCTCTTTCACGCCATCGTCACTTGAAGCAAACAACCCTTCGAAAAGCAGCATACTATGATAGAGTGCGATGGCAAGGGACAACTCCCGCTTTACAACTCTTCTTTCTCAGCTAAAATGAGATTTGTCCCTTTCGGTATCCTTCGCCTACTTCGGCTCTTCCGAAGTTTCGCAACTCTTCTTCGCGACATAGGCTATGGTAGCTATGACCGCGACTACTCCCAGCGCGGGGACCAATAGCGCTCTTCCCAGACAGAACGGTAACGCCTTCAGTAAATGTTTATACATTGTTCTCACCTCCCGGTTCATTATTCCCGTACCATGAAAAAGGAAAGTGACATTTTCCTTTTTCATGGTATGTTTAGGACTAGTCCGCGTCGATGAAAAGTTCCACTTCGTTTATCGCCGGTAGAGTAGCGGCGAGGCGGGCTTTCATTCCGTCCATACTTAGAAGCGCCTCACGGACCGTGCCTGTTTCCGGGACCTTGACGGATATCCCGACCCAGAGGTCCTTGCCTACGCGCTTGTAACGGATATCGCCGAACTGAGCGGGCTTGAAATCGCGCATGAGGATCTTCCTTATATCGGCCGTAATTCCCTCGCGGGGAGTCCGGTCAAGTAGCACTTCGAGGTTCCCTACCCAGTGGCTGAGCGAATCCTTCACGATCACGACGCCGACAAGGAAAGCGGCTATCTTATCGCAGGCGAGAAGCGACGTCCCGAACTGGGCGAGCACTATGCCGAACATGACGGCGCCTGACGAAAAGAGGTCCGCACCCGCGTGACAGCCGTTAGCTATCATGCCGGGGCTGTCGAGTTTCGTTCCGGCGCAGAAATTATACCTGTATATCATGTACGTGAGGAAAGCCGACGCCGCGGCCACGGGGAGAGCTATAATGTCGGGCCTGGTAAAATCACGGCGGAGTATCGCTATTAGGTTCGTCAAGGAGATGAAAAGCCCCATGCCTATAAGCACGCTGAACGCCGCGAGAGCCACTATGAACTCGAGTTTCGAATAACCGAACGGGAACTTCTCGTTCTTTCCCCTCCTCGAGAAAGCGAATGTGACCATTATGATGATGCTGGTCGCGACGCACGATATCGACTGCAGCCCGTCCGCCATAAGGGCGGAGCTCGAGGCGTAGATCCCGCCCAGGAGCTTTATCGCCGCGAGAAAAACGTTCCCGACGACCGTCCAGAGAAGGATCTTCTTGGAACATGCCAGGCAATGTTCTTTGTCAATTACGGTCTCTTTTTCTTCATTACGCGCCATATTTCACCGTTCTTTTATCCCGACGAATATCTCGCTGGGCTCAGCGAGTTTCCCGTTCAGGGAACTTTTAACTTTACTCACCACACGTACGGCATCCTTTATCGACGCGTCGCCCGGGAAGGATATACCCGCTATCACCTCTAGCACATGCCCTACCCTGTTCACGCGAAGCGTATCGAGCACGACCCCCGGATCGCTGTCCCTTAATAACTTCTCGACCTTTGCTACGGTACCTTTATCGCAAGCGGCATCCATAAGGCCCTTGAACGCCTCCCCAAGGAACGACACGCTGTACCCCATGACAAGTAACGTTGTCAATAGGGCCAGACTGTAATCCAGTATATACGCTCCCATTCTCGAAGTGACTATCACAAAAGCCGCGAGCGCCGAGAGGACAAGGTCCGCCCGAAGCAGGAAATTCAGGTTCTTTTCGCCCGGAGCGCTCAGCTTCACCCCTAAGCCACCGAACCATACGGAAATGCCAAGGTTTAAACCTCCGAGCCCGAGAGCCATCCACGCACCGGAGAGCCCTGATGGATACAGCGTGTGAAAGAAAAGTATATGCACGAGCGAAAAGAGAAAAGATCCCGTCGAAAGCGCGATAATGGCTGAAACCCCCACTATGACCGCGAATTCCAATTTCCCGTAGTTGATGCCGGACCTCGCTCCCCGGGGGGAATAGATCCGGCCCAGGCGAAGAAGCTCGACAACCGCCGTAAATATCCCGAAACACACGAATATCCCTCCGGTCACCAGGTACTGGGATCCCGACAATATCCCTATCACCGTTTTGGCGAGAAAAGACGTCATGAAATAATACAAAAGCGCGTACGCCGCCATTTCTTTCTTTTCATTATCGGGATCTATTTTTCTTGCCTTCATCTCATCCTTCAGTAGTAGTTATGTACCTCTTATCCCGTCATTGCGAACCTAGCATAATCCGTCATTGCGTGCCACGCATAATCCGTCATTGCGAGCCACGCATAATCCGTCATTGCGAGCGAAGCGAAGCAATCTCTATAGGGATTGCTTCGTCGGCCTTCCGCCTTCGCCAAAACATTTCTAACTTATCTGGCTACGGCGGACAGGTCGGGCCTCCTCGCAATGACGGCGTCGTCTCTCTCCCTGCTGTGACATTGCCCCTCACTCCTCGCAATGACGTCTGCTTCCCCATTTTACGCCCCGGCCTTCAAGCCTATTATCAGATGACAGTTCGAACATACGCCGCGGTACCCATGCGGCATCTGGGCGGTGGATTGTATTGCGATATCCGGCCTCACGATATGACAGTTCTCGCATACGCCCCTGAAAGCGTGCGGCATGATCGCGTCGCGGAATATGGGCGGTGCCTGTCCGAGCGTTGTCTGGGCCTGAGCAGGCGTCGTCTGGGTCAGCGCCACCGCCTGGCCGGGAGGAAAACATTGCGTGACGTTCGGGCAAACCATGCAGTTCGCGGGTAAAGCGACATTTGTGAATCCACCTCCTGAACCCGCCGCGCCGGCGGCCGGACGGTTATTCAGGGGCAGCGTTCCTCCGCAATTCGCGCATCTCGTCACGCCGGAAGCGCTATTGTACGGAAAATTACACACCGGACATCGCGATACTCCTCTCGCCTGGCTGACCGCCGCCTGACTTCTCCATTGGACGCCTTGGCCCGATCCCTGATTCCCGACAATACAGTTGGGATTTGCCCAGGCCACCTTACCGTTCTGCCACTGGCTAAGCATCTGGTCGGCAGTCGGGTGCGTATCAGGCGTAAACGCCGCCTGGACTCCGCCGGTAACAGGCTGGACGATCACGCTCCCGGCCGCGTCCGGGACCGGTACGGCGTTACTCCCGGGTTTGGCAATAGCGAAACAAAATAGCGTGACAAGCATTATGACAGCCGTGCCGACCAGCCACAAGTTCTTCGAGTCGGTCCCCGCGCATTTGTTATCGTCACAATGTATTTTTGGTTTTTTAACCATTCCTGCTCCTTTTTTATCTATAGCTCCTCTTCCTTGCGAACACTAAATAGCCCGCCATTGCGAGCCTCGAATAGTCCGTCATTGCGAGCGAAGCGAAGCAATCTCTATAGGGATTGCTTCGTCGGCCTTTGGCCTCCTCGCAATGACGGGTTAATCTAAACCCCGCCCGGCCTTATCCCGACCTTCGCGAATACAAGCACTGTCTTTCCGCCGCGGTCTACCGAGACCGTGACCTTCTCCTTAAGTTCCGTCGTCTGTATCAGATGCTGGAACTGCTCCTGACCCGTCACGCTCACCCCGTTCCATAGTCTTATGACGTCGCCGTCCTTTATCCCGGCCTGCCCGGCCGGTGAACCTTCAAAGGTACGGGCCACTAAGAGGCCGTTCGCCGACCTTATATCGAACTGCCGTTTGGTAGCGGGCGTGAGTTCAAGCGTTTCAACCCCGAGCCATAGCCGTGGATCGGCGGGCTTCAGATGAAAATCCATCTTGTGGATAAAAACGACCACAATTACAGCCATGAGGACCAGTACGCCGAAAAGGGCTTTATTGACCCCGTCCGGGCCGCCTCGTTCTATAGCCACGGTCTTTTTAGCCATTCGCCTTTCCTTCGTTGACATCCGCCTCGAATGAATTTCGCGTTCCAACCGAAACGCTTACGTTCGGGCAATCCAGACACTCGAAACATCTGACGCATGTCGACGAGCCCGGATCATCCCCCACGTTTATATCCACGGGACATTTTTCTCTGCATTTCTGGCATCCCGCGCAATCTTTCTTATCTACTCGAAGACCTATAAAGCTATACCTGTTAAAAAACCCTAAAATCGCGCCCAGTGGGCATATCAGCCTGCAAAAGGGCCTTTTCGCCAATACGAATAATCCAAGGAATGAAAGGAGGATCACTATTTTCGCGCCGAACAGCATCCCAAGCGTTCCCACCGCGACGGCCGGCTCCCCGTAAACCGGAATGATAGGATTCCATACCGCCCATGGCAGTGCCGCCTGTAATGTCCCCATCGGACAAAGTTTCGAGAACCATGTCTCCTGAGTGATGTACGGTAACAGAACGACGAGAAAAAGGAGTATCAGATATCTCATGCCTGTCAATTTCCCCGGAACGCTTATCTTTACGCTTTTTATCTTATAAAGGATATCCTGCAAAAGCCCGAACGGGCAAAGCCACCCGCAGGCCAGGCTCCCGGTCGAAAGCCCCACGAACGCGAGGAACGATGTAAGAAGATACGGGAATTTATGTATCGTCATGAAATGCTGTATCGTTCCGACGGGGCACGAGAACAACGCCGACGGACAGCTGTGGCAATTGAGGAACGGCACGCACGCTGATTTAAGAGCACCCTGGTATACCTGTTTCGTACCGAGAAATCCGAAATAGATATTGGCGAGTACGGCCGTCGCCCATTGGATCGTATATCTTATTGTAGAAAGGTCCATATTCACTCCAGCCCTATACAGGCCATGCACATTGTGGCCCCGTTGCTCTGTATCTCAAAAGGCTCGTTATTCCTGTCCCCGATAAGGAACAGAATGAACGCGGCAAGAACGAACGCCCCGACGATCAATTTTCTATTCATTTTCATCTACCTCGCCTCTATCCAAGTCATGAATGTCCCGCATCTCGGGCAAGCAGGGAACCCTCCTTTGCCGCAAGCCGCGCACACGAACGAACCTTTATACCCGTTCCAGAACATATCGACCGAACATGTCGGGCACCGGGGTATCCCCTTAGACCCGCATTTAGGACAGACACCTAACACATTGTGCTGGATCACCTTCATAACGACGCTATTCTTGACCAGGGCCCGCTCTGCGATCGACCCGAACTTGGCGGCCGAATATGAGACGTATATCGCCAGAAAAAGAAAGAAGACCGACCCTATTATGACCAGTCTATACAGATCCTTTTCCGCTGGTATCGAGAGTTCAATATTTCCTTTCATCTTAAAGCACCTTTACGCTGGGTTTCAAAGCCCCTCGCTGGCCCGGTTGTGTTACGGCCACCACGGTGGTAAGCGTCCCGCCGCATTTGGGGCATTTCGTCGGGTTTTTTGTACCCCCGGACGTTTCAGGGACGCGATAATTACAGTTGGGACAGATCAGAAATTTACCCTGGACTATCCGTCCGATATTCGCCGAGGCGTCGAAAGAATTGCACGCTATCGGAGTTTTGCTCCCCGTTATCCCGAAATGCGCCGGGACATTCTCGGCCGTTAGCCTTGTCAAACCGTCCGGGAACGCGTTCAACGCGTCCCATGCCGTACCCGTGAGATCCGTATACACCTCTATTCTCGCCTGTTCGAATACCCTGTACGGTTCAAACCCGACATTATTCCCCAGGACAGCGTCGACCTTGTACCCGGCTATCATCTTCGCGGACCGGAGCCCCGCGGCATGCTGGGCGTCCATGAACTTGTTCGGCACGGCCTTATACGTCTTTTTCGCCCTGTCGCAGATGATATAGTAAGGCGCCCTTCCGAAAAGATACGACACCGGACTATTTATGTCCTTCCCCGTGGACGCGATAGCTATGATCTCGGCCTTATTCCCGCCGAGTATCACGGGATTGTCCTTCTCATACATGCTCCTCCCCGCGACCGCGAGGAACGCGACAAGTAGAAGGACACCATACCCTATAAATTCTTTCTTCATATTTTATCTTCCGTCATTGCGAGGGCGCAACAGCGCCCGAAGCAATCTCTATGGGGATTGCTTCGTCGGCCTTCCGCCTTCGCCAAAACATTTCTAACTTATCTGGCTACGGCGGACAGGTCGGGCCTCCTCGCAATGACGATGGCGTCCGCTCCTCGCAATGACGACGTCGTCCACTCTTCTCAATGCCGTCCCCATGCTCCTTGCTCCATGCCCCATGCTATTTTCGCCTCACTCAAAGTGTATCTTCTTATAATACTCGCAACTAGTACAACTGGTCTTACAGAATATCTTCTGATGAGTGACATGCTCTCTCAGCGCATAACATTTTTTTGTGTCGGAAAGAAAAACCACGCAGACCTTGCAGTTATGCGCGTTTTTCTTCTTATCGCCCTGGTGGAATTCCCAGCACCTTAGGAAATCCGCCTGTGATACAAGCATTTCGGAATTCAGCGCGCCTAGCCCGATCTTATAAGTTTTAATAAAGGCTATCAGATCCGCGCGCTGTATACGCCTGTGACCGCCGGGTGTCTTGGTACTCTTCAATATCCCTTTCTTTGTCCAGTTTATGATAGAGAACCTTGTAACGCTGCATAGTTCCGCCGCTTCTACTGTCGAATAATACTCTTTCATGCCCGCCGGCTCCTTCTACATATTTAACATATTCTACTTATTCTACATTGCTGATAAAAAAATATCCCGCATTATTTTGGTACGGGTATCGGCGTGAAGCCTTCCATTTCGCCTTCGCCTATCGTTACGAGGCCTTTTTTGATGTTAGCCCCGCGCATGTACTTTATCTTATAGTCTTTTTCGGGGGCGACGGCCGCGACCATGGCCTGGAACCCCTTGAGTCCGTCGAATTGTTTCCCGTTGAACGAAAGGATGATATCCCCGGCCTTAAGCTTGGCTTTATCGGCCCATGAGCCTCCCATGACGCCGGTTATCTTGACCTTCCCGCCGCCGACCTGCACCATTTCGCAGCCCATCTGTTTAATGAGCGTGGGTTTTTCGGCGCCCGCGAATATCGCCGGGGCCGATGGAAAAGCCACCTGTGTCAAGCCGACCTGCCCGGGAGCATATGCGGACTGTTTCCACATATCCGCGGTCGTTATCTCGTGCATCGTCTCCTGGGCGACATCCTGTATAGTATGCCGGTTGAAGAGCGCTAACGCCAGCATGGCGATGAATATCATCGCAACGAATCCTATCAAATATTCTCTTTTCATATATGTCTCCCTTTCATAGCCCGTCGTTATCCGTCATTGCGAGCGAAGCGAAGCAATCTCTATATAGATTGCTTCGTCGGCCTTCGGCCTCCTCGCAATGACGGCGTCGTTCGCTTTTCGCAATGGCGTCGTCTGCTTTGAGGCAATGACGAAGCTTACGCCGTCTCCTGATAATCAGGTTTTCCCAGTAAAAAATACAGTATAACGCCAAGGACCGGAACTATGAGTATCAGCGTTATCCATAGCAACTTTTTCGCGATCGGCAGATACGAACGAAGAACATCGATCATAGCCACGATCTCCAGTATTACAACAACCGCTAACATTAAGAACTCCATACCCCCCCCCTTGTTCGTCATTGCGAGCGAAGCGAAGCAATCTGTATAGGGATTGCTTCGTCGGCCTTCCGCCTTCGCCAAAACATTTCTAACTTATCTGGCTACGGCGGACAGGTCGGGCCTCCTCGCAATGACGCGGCAATGACGCGGTCTTCTGCTTCACGCGGTGAAGCTTCACCGCATATTATAACAAAAACAGCTTAATTGCGAACACAAATAAAATAATTATGAATAAATACAACGTTACCTTCGAATTCAGCTTAGCCGCGATACGCGCGCCTACCTGGGCGCCCGCAACGACCCCTATTCCCATCCAGATAGCCTGGCCGAACATTATATTCCCAAAAAAGAGATGCGGTAAAAGAGCGATACCGCAGGTCATGAAAGTCACAAAATGGCTTGTAGCCGTCGCGATATGCAGAGGATAGAACAAAAGGAATAGCAGTATAGGCACCTGGAACACACCGCCGCCTATCCCCAGGAACCCGCAGAAAAAACCCAGAAGGAGATTCATCGAGATCCCCAGTTTATCATTGGCGTAAAACTTGTATTTGATACCGAACCTGTCGGTGAACCTGACGAGGCGGTGTCCCTCAGCCTCGGCTTTTTTAATATCGGCTTTTTTCATCGCGGCCGTCCTCGCGACCTTACTTACGCTGAACATCGTATATATGGCCAGGAATAAGAGGAACAGCCCGAATATTATGTTGAAGAAAGACAAATTCACCAGATGATGAAAATACCCGGATATCAGCGCACCAGGGATAGCCGCCGCCGTGAACTGGATACCGCCTTTATAGTCTATCCTCTTCTGCATCGCGTATCCGGAGCACCCGGAAGCCGCGTTCAGGAACACTATGAAAAGCGTCGTCGCGACAAGGATCTCATTTTCCCAGCCGTAAAAGAAAACGAGGAGCGGCAGTATCAGCGGACCCCCGCCTATCCCCACTATCGTCCCGTAACAGCCTATGGCGAACCCTATAGCCAGAAGAAGCCAGGCGGGCTGCTGGACGGCTATTGTGCTAGACATGGCTAGCTGGCTCGGAAGCTGCACCTTGGATGTCGGCGTCGAGAACATGGCCAGTATCGCGAGGATCGCGATAAATAGTCCGATCCCGATCTTTACGTAGTCGGCGACGTCGTATTTTACCTGCTGTATGTCTTTCATCCTATTCCTTCACCCGCGACGTCATTGCGAGGAGGCCAAAGGCCGACGAAGCAATCTCATTGATCTATAGAGATTGCTTCGCTTCGCTCGCAATGACGGGCGAAGTGTGCTCGCAATGACGGGCGAAGTTCGCTCGCATTGACGGGCGAAGTTCGCTCGCAATGACGGGCAATCCGTGTTATTTTACCGTAAAAGAACTTAGGAACATTATGTATAAACTGGCGATAACCAGAAATATTATCGAAATAGGCAAACCCCTTTTCGAGTATCCGGCGAAGGAAAGCGTGCTTTCCTCGTCTTTACCAAGCCGCGCTGTGTGGAGTTCCTCTACCAGCGTCTGGGATATTACGCCGGCTGAGGCTCCGGAGATGCAGGCGCAGGCTCCCGCTATGGAACCGAGGTTTATCGCCCACCAGACGACGTCGGTAAAATCGGCGTAACCCGAACTGATGACGATAGGTATCATGAAAGCTGTAGCGGGGGCGGCGTTCATAAAAGAAGTGCATATGGCCGTCGTCCACATAAGGAGTATGAGGTAAAGCGTCATATTGCCCATCGACATGGCCGTAAGAGCCTTTGACACCACGTTCAGCATTCCAGAATAAATGGCCCCGCCGACTATAAGGAAAAGAGCTATGAAGAACAGCATATCCGTAAGGCTGATCTTCTTTATAACGTCTTTCGCCTTATGGTTCTCTATGGCGAGTAGAAGAAAACCTCCACCGAGCGCTATCGGCGCGAGATGTATCTTGAAAGCCGGAAGCACCATGAACGCGACAAGACAGGCTCCGAGTATATACAGCACCTTTTTTATACCGGGCCAGTCCATGCTCATGGCGTCCAGTTCTTTCTTCAGCTTCAGCAGGAACTCTTTCTTGGTCTTATCCGACCGGGTCTTCCTGAACTTTCGGAACTCGAAGAACCACATATACCAGAGGAATACCGCCAGGCATACGACGCATATCGGCATCATGAAAATAATAAAATCCATAAATGAGAGCCCCGCGCTCGTCGCCAGAAGCATATTGGAAAAATCGCCGATAGGGGTCGTATTGCCTCCTATCGTGGAGGCTATTACTTCCGATATCACGACGGGTATCGGATTAAATCCCAAACCTCTCGAGGCGTAGATCGTTATAGGTATAACTATCAGTATGACCGAGATATTATTCAGGAACGCCGACGCGGCGAAGGTAAGGCCGCATAAGGCGAGGATGATCTTCATCGGGTCAGCTTTAAGCTTGAGTATCATCTTACGGGAAACATACTCGAAGAACCTTAAGTCCTCTAGGAATATCGCGAAAATGCTCATGCCCATAAAAATGAATATAGGGCTCATCCTGATGGCGTCGAAAGCCTCGGTCTGGTTATAAAAACCGAACACGGAACCCGCGACGAGCATAAGCACAGCCCCCAAGGTCACGCAAACGGTCCTATTGAACAGGTTAAGAAAAAGCATCGTGAAGGTGATGATAATTATGACCAGCACAACGAAAATATTCCTGCCGTTCGAGCCAAAAAGATCTACTCCTGCCGCGAGGGGGATCTTATTGGACATTGTGAGGACCCTCCCGTAACGGGATACCGTAAAGCTGACCGTATCGCCCGGCTTACTCTGCGCCATTAGGTACACGAGATGGTTGGCCGATTGGACGTCTATCGTATTGAATTTCAGGATAATATCGCCGCGCCGGAGGTCTATAAGCCTTCTCGACGACCCTTGAGGGACATTATTCACTAGGACCCCCGTCGCGTTCGGGAGGTTGAAATCCTTGGCGATGATCGGGTTCACGTTGATCACGTTGAATTCCAGGGCGTTCGCGGCGGTCGTCTTAGCGAACCTCGTGGACACGGGCGGGTTCATGTTCTTCGTGTCTATGAAGAGCGCCGCCAGCACCATGATAACCACGAGCGCTATCCCCGCCTCGATATATGGGAACTGCTTGACCTTCCGTAGCCTCTCTTCCTGTTTCATCCTTCTCATATCCATTGCCATCGTGTACTTCCTTTGTGATCACGAACCACGCAAAGTTACCCCTCTCCTACTCCCTGTTCTCCGGCTTCTCAAGCCTGCGGATCCTGTTATAATTCTTGGCGTCCGTATCGACCTCGGCGTAATGGAACATCTTTTCCTTATACCCATAGATCCAGGCGAACACGCAGGCCGGTATCTTCTTCACATAAGCGTGAAAAACGCTGGCCGCGCGGTTATATTCCATGCGCCTGTCGGCTATCTTATCCTCGGATGCCACAAGCGAATCCATCAGCTTCTGATAATTAGCCGAAAGTTTAAGGTCCGGATAAGCTTCGCCTAGCGCCATGAACTTCGATATCGCTTCGGTATCTATATCCCCGTTCCTGACCTTCTCGGCCATTTCGATAAAACCGCTTTTCTTCAGCGTGTCGAGGAGAAGGTCGGTCTTCTTGAGGCTATCGGTCCTCCTGTCGGCCATATACTGGTACATGTCCCTTTCATGCTCGGCGTAATTTATGACGGTGGTCATAAGGTTGATGGAAAGGTCCTTCCTTCTTTGAAGAAGAACGTCTATCTGATGCTGTTCCATCTCGGTGAACCTCGAGAGCTCGATGAACTTATTGTAGTAGTATGCCGCCATGATAGCGACCGGGACGACAACGACCGCTATAAGGACTATCTCCCTGGTCCTGACATTGTCGAAATTTATCTTGGTCCACCAGCGTTTTTTTACCGGCTCGAGCTCCTCGAAATCGCTGGCAAATAGCTTCTTTATTGTTTTGTTTATCATTTTGCTCATGTTTTTTCCTCTTCTTTTTTGTCACTATCCGTCACACTTCGTCCGTCATTGCGAACCCCGCTTCGTCCGTCATTGCGAGCGAAGCGAAGCAATCTCTATAGGGATTGCTTCGTCGAACTGCGGCTCTCCTCGCAATGACGTCTCTTGTTGCTCCTCGCAAAGACGCCGCGCCCCCCATCACCCCTTCTTCTTCCGGTCCAAGTCGAGCGCCTTTTTGAAGCACGAGATCGCGTCGTTATGGCTTCCGGAATTCTCGTAGGCGAAGCCTAGCGCCTGGTAATAAACGGCGTGCCTTGGTTCCAGTTCAATGGCTTTTTTATACATCTTTTTAGCCTGCTCGAGATCGCCGGTCTTTTCGTAACAGGTCCCGAGCTGGTAATAGCTGTCGTCTGACTCGGGCTCTTTTTCCAGGAACTTATTAAGATACACTATCGCCTCGGGATACTGCTCGGACTCGATAAGGCAATGCGACAATTCCTTAACGGTTTCCGAGTCACCCCCGTCGAGTTTCTCGACCTTCTTGAAAAGATCAACGGCTTCCTTATATCTCTCAAGGCTGGAAAGGCTCATAGCGGCGAAAAAGAGCGCTTCGACGTCCTTGTCCTTCCCTTTCGCTAGATAGGCAAGAAAATACTCCGCGGCTTTCTCATAATTCTGTTTATTGTAGAACTTGAGCCCCTGCTCTTTATTGAAATCGACCTTCTGCTCTTTCGGGCCGGGCCCGACGAAAATGTTCTTGTAGATATTGCTAAGCCCTTCTATCACCCGTTCAGTCGTCGAAAGGGTCGTATAAGCGGCGTACTGGAGCTTCTCGGCTATTTTCGGGTCGGACTTTTTCTTTTTCTTCGTCTTTTTCTTCCCCGATCCGGAACTCTTCTTCCCGCGAGGTTTTTTCACTTCTTCATCCTCGTCTTCATCCTCTTCTTCCTCTTCTTCATCATCGCCTTCGTCCTCACCTTCGGCGGCATCCTCATCTTCCTCAAGCTCATCCTCATCCCCGTCGTTCTCTTGGGCATCTTCCTCGATGAGTTCCTCTTCTATTTCCTCTTTCTTCTTCTTTTTCAGAAACTTTTCTTTATCCATTTATTCCTCCCTTAAAACCTGGTTTTACTTTCCACCCTTTGTCCGTCATTGCGAACCCCGCGAAAGCGGGGTGAAGCAATCTCTATAGGGATTGCTTCGTTGAACTGCGGTTCTCCTCGCAATGACGTCTCTTTTGGCTCCTCGCAATGACGTCTGGCTCCCAGAATGACGTCTACGACTTCCCCGCTACCACCTTCTCCCCCTTCACCACCGGATTCTCCTTACAAGTGAAAGAGATCGTTATATCCCTTATATGCACGAACCGGCGCATAAGCGCCTGTTTGACTTCCCTGGTTATGGCGTGCCCTTCCTTGACGGTCTTCCTATGGTCGAGCACTATCTCCATATCCACCCAACCCTCGGGGCCTATCCTCCGGACATTAACGAAATTCACGCCTTTAACGTCCCTATACTGCATGGCGAAATTCTCGATAAGCTTCTTCTTATCCTCGGGAAGCGCCTCGTCGAGAAGGTTCCTAAGCGCCTGTATACCGAGTACTACGCCCGATTTACCTATCATGAGCCCGACCATTACCGCGGCCAGGGCGTCCAGTTTCGGAAAACCGAAATTCGCGAAAAATATACCTATACAAACGGCGATGCTCGAAAGCATGTCCGACCGGTTCTCGTTGGCGTTGGCTATAAGCGCAGGTGAGTTAAGTTTTTTCCCGGCGCAGAAGCCGTAACCGGACAAAATATAATTCGATATTATCGCCACCAGCGCCGCGAAGAACGCCGCCCAATGCGGCGGATGCATCACGCCTTTCATTATGGCGTGTATCGCGTCAAAAAGTATGACTATCGCGATCAAAAGCAGCGTCGCGTAAGCTAGTAGCGCCCCGAGCGACTCGGCCTTCCCGTGCCCCCAGGGATGGTTCTTGTCGTTCTTCCTCCCGGAAAGCCGGACGGTTATGATGACCATTATCGTACAGGCCACGTCCGTACCCGAATGGAAGCCGTCGGCTATCAGACCTTTGGAGTTCGCCATGAACCCCACGTATATCTGAAAGAGGGCAAGCGACATATTGCCGCATAACACCATCCAGGGAACCGTCTTCCCGCATTTTATACATTTTTCTTCCATGGTTACTCTTATTTTTCGACTTGCGTAAGCTCCGTCATTGCGAGCGAAGCGAAGCAATCTCTATAGGGATTGCTTCGTCGGCCTTCCGCCTTCGCCAAAACATTTCTAACTTATCTGGCTACGGCGGACAGGTCGGGCCTCCTCGCAATGACGGCTAACTACGCCGCCGACACTACCTGTACCATTGTGACGTACTAACTACTCCGCCGGCACCACCTGGATCATTATGTTGCCGATATGCCTATCCACTTCCCTGAGATGCGATTTCACTTTCTGTTTGATCATCTTCGCGGAGAGAACGCTTATATCCGGGTCTATCACGACATTGAGGTCCAATATTACCTGCCTCCCGGCCTGGCGGGCCCTGATATTCGCGATCTTCTTTACGCCATTCACCTCGAGGACCCGGCTTTTCACGCCGTCCACATATTCATCCGGAAGGCTGGTATCCATTATCCCGTTGACGCCGTCCATGAGTATGACAAAACTCCCGTGTATTACGTGTATACACTCGAAAATAGCTATTACCGGGTCGACCCATTCCAGGCCGTGCCGCGCCACGATAACGCTGATAGCGACGAGCAGCGACGAAATAACGTCTATCTTGTTATGCTCGGCATGCGCCTTTAAGGCCGGGCTATTAAGCTCTTTACCTCCGCAATGCGTGTATTTATAAAGTATCCCGTTAACGACGGCGCTGAGGATTGCCGTAAAAAATACGACCAGATGCGGTATGACTATGGCTTTTTTAGCCAGGACCATGAACGAACTCATTATAAGAGCTATGGTGCCGGCTATCATGAAAATACCCATAATGAACTGGGCTACGAATTCCACTTTGCCGTAACCATAAGGGTATTTCTCGTCAGCGGGTTTATTCGAGTACTTAACACCCACAACGACGACTATGGCGCTAGTCACGTCGCTAAGGTTACAGAGCCCGCTCCCTATAAGAGCGCGGCTTCTGCCGAGGAACCCCACGAAAAGCTTGAAAGCCGCGAGAAATATATTCGCGGCAAGGCCTATGACCAGCGTCTTCTTGGCGCAGGCTTCGCATTTTTCGGGGCTTCTTTCATGCCCTCCCTTAATGCTCTTCTTCGTCAAACAGCTCCTCCTCTTCGGGGCTCGTCATCGCTTCTTTCTTTTTCCTCATCTCTCTCAGCTTCCCGCCGATCTTGGTCATAATGAAGAACATGCTCGCCATTCCCATGATGTAAGAAAACCCCATGATGAAAATGAGCCCGAACCTCCGCCCCTTGAATATGGGGAAATATATAGGCACCGGGTCCATGTTCTCCACGAAGAACATGATCGCGAAAAGGGCCAGTAACAACCCGACGAATAACTTGATCCCGGTGATCCGTTTCATATTGTTCTCCTCGACTCCCGCCGCCAGCTAAAGACCCTATTTCTTCAGGATAACGTGGCAGTTATTGCATTTCCCCCTGTATTCGTGAATGGCTACGGCGCCTTTCGTTATCGGCGGAGGGCTCGGCAAAATATCGCCTGCATCCGTCGGGAGCTGGCCTCCCGTGATCATGATGATATGGCATGCCGTACACGGTTTATTCCTCGACCTGTGCGGGCTGAGCGCGCCCGGCGTTATCGGCTGGGCGGCTTCGTTCTGGCTGAACCCGAGCGTCTGTTTGGACGAAATTATGAACTCGCGTATCTCTCCGCGCCTTGATACAAGCACTTTAGCGCTATAGTTATTCTTGGCCCTTCTGGTAGCTTCGGTAAAGGCGACTAGGTCCGGCGTCGCGTAACGGTCGATCGCGACTACCATATCTCCGGCGAGAACACCTGATTCGGCGGCTTCGAGAGATATCTCGTCGACCAGCACCCCTTTAGTCTTAGCTGGTATCTTGAACTCGGCAGCCAGTTCCGGCGTAAGGGGTATAAGTTCCATCCCCAGCCAGTGGCCTTCTATGAGCTCTTTCGTAGCCGCGCCCTGCTCTTTCGGGCTAGGCAGACCCTGTGGCCCGGGAGCCACGTTATTCGCGGGGTTAAGGGCCTTGGCTTCCTGCGTCTCGGCGGGCGAAGTATTGGCGAATGCCGCCTGGATAGCCGCGGGACCGGCCGTATTACCGGCGCTCTTCGCGGGCGGGCTATCGAGAGCGTTCGCGCCCAGATCCATCCCCAGCATCCTTTTTACCGTATCATGGAGCCCGCCGGAGTTTTCAAGTGTGATGTAAATAGGCTGGCCGTTACGAAGAACGTCGACGAGAACGCCCTTTCTGATATCTATCATTTTAACGCATTTCAAAAATTTTGAGATGCTATCCGTCTTCTGGTTATTAACGGATTTTAGGAGATCGCCCTCCCGGATCCCCGAAGAGTAGGCGGGATCCTCGCACCAGTTGACGACCACGCCTTTCTCGTCTTTAGGCACGCCGAATTCCATGGCGATAGCCGGCGTGATATTAGAAACGGACATCCCCATCCATTCGGCGTCGCCTGCGCCGACATGGAGGAGCGCCGCGAGCAGAAGAACACCGACTACGGACACAGACAGTATGAGGAGTTGTCTTTGTCTTTGTCTTTGTCTTTGTCTTATCTCTTCTTTTTTTTCAGCCATAGATCGTCACTTCACTTTTTTTAATGACGTGGATTCGGATTTAACGACTAATCTCTCGATCGCCGAGTTGCAGTCCTTGCATACCCAGAGTTGCCTCTTTGACCCTACCATGTAGGCCCCGGCCGCCATGAGCGGGATACCAAGAACCGCGCCTACCCAGAACAAAGTCGCGAAAGCCCCGGCCGCGATAAGAACGCCGCCGGTCTTCCTGTTATATCTGGGTCCTTCGTAAAGCTGCATTTCACCGTTGCACAGCGTGCATATAAGCGTTTTATCCATTTTTAACTCCCTCGCTTGTTACCGTCATTGCGAACCCCGCGAAAGCGGGGTGAAGCAATCTCTATAGGGATTGCTTCGTCGCCTTCGGCTCCTCGCAATGACGACTATTTTGCCTTCCCGTAATGACGCCGTTTTTCTATCTGATTACGCATCCCCCGCCATTATAGAACGCCGCTCTTTGCGCGGCGTTTTGCGCCTGTTGTGTCCCGGTCGAATTCCCTCCCGCCGGGATCACGGCCGTCAGCGATTGCCCGCTCTGGGCCGGGGCCGAACCGGCAGACGAATTCATTATCTGGTGACAGTTCGTGCAAACCCCTCTATAGGCGTGCGGCAGTCGGGAGTTACTGGGTATCGGCGGAGCCGACTGCGCCGGAGTAACAGTCTGATCAATGACCTGAGCGACGGGCTGATAAGTCATCTGAGGCTGCTGGCCCGACGCTCCTACCTGTCCGCAATTCGGGCATCTGAAGTACTGGTTAGAGCCCTGGACGCCGTACACCTTCCATTTGCAGTTCGGGCACATAAAACAATTAGGGGCATTGGTTGTCTGTGTCGTATACACGTCGGGTACGGTTGCCGGAGCCTGGGTCGCCGCCCACAGCCCGTCGCCCAACCATTGCTGCCCCTTATCTCTGAAGTTAATGTCCAGAGCCATCGAACCGCCGCAGTTCGGACAATTCGGGAAAACGCCGTTCTGCCGAACGCCAGTACTCCGCCAGTTACAAGTCGGGCAAAGGAACCCTTCTTTTTGCCATGGGAAAGCGACCTGAGTCGGCGCCCCGGCCTGAACGGTTACCGCGTTAGGGCTCTTCCCGGACATATCCAGAGCCATAGGGTTATTACAATTCGGACAATCCGGGAACGTCGGCCCCTCTCGCAATATCGTGGCCCGCCAGTTGCATACGGGACAAATGAAATTTTCCGGCTGTCTCTGCCAGGCAAGCGCCGCTTGTGTGCCCGCCCCCCCCTGGCCCGGGATGATGTTCTGACAATACGGATATACCGACCCCATGGTCGCTATGTCCTGATTACCCATAGCGCCCCAGCCCGCGTTCACGAAAGGCATCGGGCAGTTCTGGCCCAGGCCCAGCCCAAACCCGGCCTGGTTAGCCATACCCCCCTGAGCGCCCATGCCATTCTGATAACCCATCCCGGTCTGCCCTTGTATCGTCGGGCAGAACGGCACGTTCTGGGCTCCGGCCGTGCCTCCTCCCGGGACGGGAGACTGGGAGATCCTCGCCTGCCGGTAGAACTTTAGCGCGTCAATGATCTTCCCCTGGTATCCCCCGAAAACCCTTATGCCGAACTGGTTAAGTATACTGTAGCTCTGTTGATCTATGCCCCCTACGATGACGGCTTCCTCTCCTTTACCCGCCATGAGATAAACCACCTGCGGATCAGGCTGCATGCCGAAATACGGGTTCTTTACGGTCTCCATGACCTTTTTGGTGAGCGGATTAACGACAAGGAAATACCTGGCGTCCGATATCGTCGGCGCGACGTTATTTCTGAGACTCGGCCCGTCAGCGGCGATAACGATATGCCCGCACGCGGGATTCCCCTGGGCGACATTGTGGGATTCGGGCGAAAAAATGGCGTACAGGCCGACTATTAGGACGAGGATGATCGCCCCGAAAATGAAGTAGGTGTTAAGGTCCGTGTTCTTTATCCTCATACCGAAATCCTCCAGGGAAATATTGAACCCCCCGAATGTTTCTTTTTTTAACGGCCTTTTTTTCTCAACCATTTTTCCTCCAGTTAAACCTATTTGAACACCGGGCCGTATTTGAAGGCCTTGCCGGCGAGCGGCGAACCCAGCTGCCAGCTCCCTTTGTTCGGCCCCATTATCGGTCCGTACTGATACTCGAACGGGACGGTCAAATACATTGTTTTCCCGTCCCGGATGATATCAAAAACTATCCCGCCGGAATATTTGGCGTTATTCG
>JADGBR010000029.1:20090-45120 GCA_015231405.1 Candidatus Omnitrophota bacterium
CTGCCGATAGACTGAATGACGTCCCCGGTCTTGACGCCGTATTTCGCGGCTAGGCCCAACCTCTCGTTCACTACGAACATCCCCTTGGTCTTCCCGGAGATCTTGAACTCGTTCCTTATGCTTCGCGTGACGGGAATTACTTTCATGCCTATCCAGTCAAGGCTGTCGCCTTTTTCAAAGACCTGGCCTCCCGCGGCCGCTCTTTTTTCAGCGGGTTCTCTTTCGGGTAATAACTCCATCGCGGACAGTAGAGCGTACACCACCAGTATCACCACGAGGACCACGCCGGCGAAATGCCAGGGTTTCTCTTCGGCGAGTTTACCGGTCACTTTCCTGAAATTTTTAAGATTGATCTCTTTCATATGATCACTGCAACTTTACGAGAACCTCGTTTATTTTTCCGCCCCTGAAAAACCGGACATTAACATTATCGCCGCTTTTAAAATGCGCAACGACTTTCGGCACATCGTCCTTTGTCTTTATGGCTATCCCGGCTATCGACAGTATTATGTCCCCTCTTTGTATCCCCGCCAGCCTTGCCGGGGTTTCGTCGAGAACCCTGTTCACAAGGACTCCCCGGGTCTCACCGAGCCCGAACTGCAGGGCGATCGTTGGGTTCACGGGCATGACTTCCATGCCGAATTTTATGGGTATAGCCACTCCCGGAGCAGGCCCTACGGCGGGTAAAGCCGCGGCTATCATCCCTCTTTTGTCCACGGGCACGGTAAAATTCCGCTTCAAATTGGCCGCCATGAAATCCTTGCAGTCGTTTATGGGTATGGCAAAACCTGTTCCGTTGAAAACGCCCGTGGGAGCGTAAATAGCGGTGTTTATCCCTATGACCTCGCCGCTCATATTCACGAGCGGCCCACCTGACGAACCCCTGTTGATCGGCGTATCCGTCTGGAAAAGGTTCGCGTAGCGCACCTTTTCGATGACTATGGATTTACGCATGCCGCTGATTATACCGCTCGTAACGGTCTGCTCTATGCCGAACGGGCTCCCGACGCCGATAACGCAATCCCCGACCTGGCATACGCTGGAATCCCCGATGACCGCTTCTACGAATGTCGCGTCGCCCCTTATTTTCAAAAGCGCCAGGTCAGCCTGCTTATCCTCGGCGACTATGTCCGCGATCATATCCTTCGCCGGGTCCCCGAACACGGTGACGACTATGTCGGTAGCTTCCATGGTCACGTGGTAATTGGTGAGAACATACCCTCTCGAGTCGACTATTATCCCGGCTCCGATATTCTCGTAGCCTTTATTCTGAACGAATTTGTCTATGACGCCGTCGAAAGGCGGAACGAAATCCATGTTCGCCCCGTTCACCGGCTTCTGGCCCCTCGGGGACTTAACCACGCGTCTCGCGTGTATATCGCATACCGAAGGGATGATGCTGTTGACCGCGTCCTTGAGTGAATTCTGGTAAACGCTTCCCGTCTGGTTAGCTATAAGCTGCATACCGCCGTTCGGGGTGGCTTTGGTTATGGCCGCCGGCTTCCAGTTCGACATGGCCGCCTGTGTTACCGGAGACGGGAAAGACGGCTCGCCTGCCTGAGGCTTAGTCGCTACGACCTTCGGCTCGGCTTTCTCGACCGGCTCCCTGACCAGCGCCGGCTCGAACTCGACCGCCTGCATGATCTCGTCTCTTTTCATCACTACCCAGAAGACCAGCATGATGGCGAGGACGACTATTCCAGCCATCCACGGCCCCAGCGGCCTGTCACAGAAGCTTTCTTCTTTTTTCGTCATATCGTCAACTTATCCCCCGGCGCGTCCGCGTCCGGCATCTTGAAGGCCACCTGTTTCGCGGCGGCTTTCTGCCTCGCCGCCTTAGCATGGGATTTTGTGACCTTCGCTCCCTTCCCATTGAATTCGAAGAACACCCCGGTGCCGATTATCAGGCAGACTAAGAGTATTATCCCGAACCCGTACCAGGGATTGACACACTGTTCTTTTTTACCCATTATGCGCATGGCGACCATACACTTTATTCGCCTTTCTTGATCTTAAGACCCGTGTTAACGGCGATAAGCCCGCCTATGAGAAGAGCCAACGGTAAAAACCCTCTCAGGAAATCACCAAAATTATCCCACCAGCCGATTATCCCCATTAAACCCAGGACCGCCGCTATTCCTCCGCCTATTACATGTGCCATTTTGTTTCTCCTTTATGTTGATAACCTTTCCGGCCGCCGGACGATCCGATCAATTCGCCTCGTTAAGCCCTATTTTAACAAACCCGTTCGAAATTTTATTCCTTATGGACGCTATCTGCTTGCCGGACTCGAACAAGCCCTTTTTGATCATCCTGGACACCCCGTGAGCGTTCTCCATGATCCTTTTTTCCTCGGGATGATGTTCCGCCAGGTACGCGCATTCAAGACAATCCACCTTGCATTCGACCTTCTCGGAACCGAAACTCCTGACGGTAAGAAAGCAGCGGTTGCTTTTCTCCTTAAATACGAGACAGTTCGGACAGTCGTGCAGGGCCGGAGTTTCGGCTTCCCTGAATTGCCAGCAAAGCGTTTCCGTATTCTCCGCGGACCGGTTTTTCTTCCGGGCGCGGTTACTCCCGCCATTATGGCATTTTTTCAGGAGTTCGATGACCGTCCTTTTCGATATTCTCTGATGCCCCCCGGGCGTAGAACTAGCTTCCAGTTTCCCCTGCTTGATCCAGTTGAGAACGGTAAAACGCGTGACGTTGCATACGCGCGCGGTTTCAGTGGTGGTTAAGTAGTCGTTCGGCATTAAAAAGTTTTCTCCCCCCCCGGGAAACCAGTCTCGTCATTGCGAGGAGTTCCGCCACCGAAGGTGGCAGAACGACGAAGCAATCCATAAGTATTCGTATAGATTGCTTCGCTTCCTGCCTGCCGGCAGGCAGGCACTCTCAATGACGGATCCGCCATAAACACAATGACGTATCCGCCTCAAACGGTTTTGATTTTAGCACTATGTTCCAATGCGGGTCAAGCTAATAATAATAGATATTTGAAAGCCTTGCTTAATGTTAAAAATGTTGAATTTGGCTAGAGGAACAACACTATCGCGAGGGCTATGCCTACTAGCGTCTGGCCCATTATAGTGCCTTTTGCGGCTATCTTGAGTTTTTCTATATCATTGTAGTCAGTTTTGATGATCGAAAGCGGGTTTTTGAATATTAAGAATATCGGGAGAGTAAATAGCGCGGCTGTCGGCATGATCCCGGCAAAAACACATATAATTATTGAAACTGCCGCGCCCAGGATCAAAAACAGGTACCCTATCCAGGCGGCCTTCGGGGTGATCTTGACGATAATGGTGTTTTTGCCCGCTTTTTTGTCAACATCGTGATCAGGCACTTCGTTCCCATAGAGGATGGCCGCCACGAGGAAACCCATGGGACAGGAAAGAAGGATCTCCGGGATACCGAAAAGCTGTTTTGTGATCACGGTATAAGCCCCGCAAACGATAGCCGGTCCGAAAAGAATGAATATAACCAGTTCACCCAGGCCTCGATATGTCAATTTCAAGGGCGGAGCCGTATAGCAGATCGCCAGTACGCCTATTGCCAGCCCGAATAAGACTATCGGGATATGCGGGATCCTTATCTGCAGGATAGCCACGCATAACCCCACGATACCCATTAGGAAAACACCCGTCCAGAACACCTCTTTTTCGCTTAAAAGCTTCCTCAAAATGACCTTAGACCCGCCGAAAAAGATATGATCGCGGGAATCAATGAGGTCATTACCCGAAAGGGAATCGTAATAATTATTGAACACATTAGCGCCAAGGTGGCTGACAACCGCCGCGCATAGTCCCAGGAAGAATTCCAGATTAAAAACGTTGAAATTGTTGAATCTCATAATGTAGTGAACATACCCCGCACCGATAAAAAAAGGGATCGCGCTAGCCGTAATGAACGGCAGCCTCATAACCATCAAATACGCACCTATCTTATTCTTCATTTCGCCCCTTTGCCGCGTCAAAGTATGCTGCTTTTAATTCTTTGTAATGATAGCTCTTATGAAAGGCTGTGTCGTAATAACAGTTCTGGATAAATTAGCCGTCATTGCGAGGGCACGAAGTGCCCGAAGCAATCTCTATATCTTAATATTTTTACAGGGATTGCTTCGTCGTTCGCTCCTTCGTCGCTCACTCCTCGCAATGACGGATCATTTTGACACAGTCTGATGCGTGCTATTTCGCTTTCTGGAACTCCTCGAACCCCTTGGTCCAGTAGTATTGGAGCTTGCCTTCATGGTCTTCGACGACCATCGCCTGGATACCTTTTCTTATCCCCACATACTTTACGCCTTCCTTACCCCCGAGAACGCACATAGCGGAACCGAAGGGATCGGCTTTAAAAGCGGTAGGGGCGATTATTGTCGTAGATATGACGTATTTCTGGGGATACCCTGTCCTGGGGTCTATGATGTGCGAATACCTCTGGCCTTCGATAGTAACAAATCTCTCATAATTCCCCGAAGTTGTCACCCCTTGGTTGACGAGATAAAGCATCCCTATCATCTTATCCTTTTCCTTGGGATGCTGTATCCCTATCTCCCAGGCTTTCTTTCCGGGAGGGACCCCGCTACAGTATATCGACCCGGCCGCCGATACACAGTAATTCTCGATACCGTTCTTTTTGAGGATCTCCCCGACCTCATCTGCGGCGAAACCTTTTGCTATGGCTCCCAGGTCGAGTTTTAAGCCCGGTTTTTTGAATATCACCTTGTTGGGCCATTTCAATTCGATATTTTTATACCCAACCATGGCTTTTGCCGTTTCAATAGCCGACTTATCCGGCAATTTGCCATCCTTCCCCGCTTTTTGCCATAACTTGACCAGCGGATAAACCGTTATGTCAAAAGCCCCCCCGGTCTGGGCAGATACGCGCTGCGCTTCCTTTAATACCTTAAATACGTCCTTACATACCTCGAATGACGTATCGTTCGAAGCGTTGATCCGCGAAATATCCCCGGTAACCGTATCCGGGTAAGCAGCCATCTCCCTGGAAATCTCCTCGAGCCTCGCCCAGCAAGCAGCCGAAACCGCCCCCATATCCTCCCTGGCCCCGTCATAAAAACAGTCAATAGTGAACGAAGCCCCCATCGAAGGCCGGGTCTCCTTGTATTCCTGGAGGTCTTTGGAGAAGGAACTTGCGATTGGCAGAAACAGCGAAATCGCTAAGATAGGAAAGAGCAGTTTTCTCATGGGCGCTCCGTCATCCCCGCGAAAGCGGGGATCAAATTAAAATAATATTTTTCCGTGTTCCCCGCTTTCGCGGGGATGACATCTGTTTTTTCTACTATATCCGCTTCAAGACAGGCAAAATAACCGAACCTAGTGAGGTTATTTTGTCTGGCCCGCGGCAGGATCTTTGGGCGACGGGCGGGGAAAAACTACTGGTCAGCTTACTTCCGGCAAGTTTTTCACCGACCGGCGGTCAAAGATCCGCGGTAATTGTCTCTTCTTGCCTAACTCCTATGACAATTACCGCTACCAAAAACATCAATAGGGACGCCATCATTTTCCGGATAGCGTCCCTATTGATGTTTTTGGTGCCGCGGGACAGAATTGAACTGCCGACACAAGGATTTTCAGTCCTCTGCTCTACCGACTGAGCTACCGCGGCACCGCTCGTTCGAGCGTCCACTAAATTAGCATAGAACTATTTTGAAGTCAACCTAAAAGGCCTAACGCCGATCCGTTACCAAAATCTCTTCTTGAAGTATAAAGCGACATTAACAAGGCTAATTAGAACAGGGACTTCGACCAGCGGACCTATAACCGCCGCGAATGCCACGCCGGAGCTAATGCCAAAAACCGATACGGCAACAGCGATCGCCAACTCAAAATTATTACTTGCGGCCGTGAATGACAGCGTCGCGGTCTTAGCGTATCCGATACCGGATCTTTTCCCCATAAAAAACGACACCATGAACATCACCGCGAAATATATAAGTAAAGGCACCGCGAGGCGCACCACATCCATGGGTATCTTCACAATGTATTCGCCTTTCAGCGAGAACATGACGACTATCGTGAATAAAAGAGCTATCAGGGTAAGCGGACTTATCGCGGGTATGAATTTACCCTGATACCACTCCTTGCCTTTTATCTTTATGAGGATAAACCGGGTCATTATCCCGGCGAGGAACGGTATGCCCAAATAAATAAAAACACTATGAGCGATCTGGAGCATCGTGACATTCACCGCTATGCCTTTTAACCCGAACCACACGGGAAGGACCGTTATGAATATCCACGCGTATAACGAAAAGAATAGGACCTGAAAAATAGAATTGAACGCCACGAGCCCCGCGCAGTATTCGGTATCTCCCTTAGCCAGATCGTTCCAAACGATCACCATGGCGATACAGCGCGCCAGGCCTATCATGATAAGCCCGACCATATACTCCGGATAACCCCTTAAGAATATTATCGCGAGAGCGAACATGAGAACAGGCCCGATGATCCAGTTCTGGACCAGCGACAGGCCTAAAATTTTCTTGTCTTTAAATACGTCCCCCAGCTCTTCGTATTTCACTTTAGCCAGCGGCGGATACATCATCAGGATAAGCCCGATCGCTATTGGTATATTTGTTGTTCCAACCTGAAATTTGTTCCAGAACCCGACTATCTGCGGAAAAAAGTAGCCAGACAGAACGCCGGCCGTCATAGCCAAAAATATCCATAGGGTCAGAAATCTATCCGGGAATGAAATTTTTTTCATAATGCTATCTGACATAGCGATCCCCTAATACAGTTTAGTCTTTACGGCAGAAATGACACTGCCAACCTCTGCCTGCCCCATGGAAGCAACGTCATCCCCCACAGTAATTATCGGAGTTGCCTGGGCTCCAAAAGCAGCGAACAACTTGGCGACCTGAGGGTTTTCCCCGGAGCCCTTCATTTTTTTAATGTCAAACACTTCGACATCAAACCCAAGCTTTTCGATAGCGCCTCTTAACGCTGCTATTTCCTGCTCGCTCTGTCCTGCCGGACCGCAGCAACTGGCATTTGGACCACAAGGAAATTGCTGTTCCAAAGTGAAGATCTTTACCGTTTTTTTATTATCACTCATGATCCGCCTTTTCCGCATAAAAGCACTACATCGCTATTTTAGATATTCTACCTAAGAACCACATCCTCCGCCTCCGGACCCGCATCCACCGCCGCCACAGGAAGAAACTACGGCCCTCATTAAATTCGACTTTGTTATATTTGCTCCCTCTAATTTAGCGGCCGCAGCCCCTGTCGGGAGAATAATAAAAACCGCTGTATCGTTCGGTTGTGTCTTGAATTTCGCCCTTAAAGCATCTTCTTGTTTGTCATCCCCGCTAACGTATACGCTCTCGACAGCGCCTTTAAAATTAGCCGCTACTGCCCCGACCTCGCCTTTAATGTTATCCAGATCCGCTCTAGCGTCATGAAAACACAGAAAAACTACTAATCCTAGTTCGAGATTTCCAACAACTTCTTTTCCTTTGGGCGTTTCGGAAGCTGTTTGAGCGCCCGCCGTAAATACGGCAAAAACCGTAAACAAAATAAATATTACAGACAACAAAGATCTCTTAACCATTGTTTATCCCCTCCATATGAAATATACGCCGCTTAATAAGAGCAACACGCCTGCGATACGCCTCACAGACATTGACCATCTTCCACTAAATTTCCCTAAAACATTGCTGAATAGGCCGATAGCAAAAAGCGGAATGCTTTGGCCGATGGCAAAACTAGCCAGAATAAGCCCTCCATGTATCGGTCTTCCTTGAACCGCCGCATAGGTCAGCACCACCGGGAGTGCCGGGAAACAACAAGAAGATCCGATCCCCATCACCCCCCCCGCGCACAAACCAAAAAGGAATGGTCCAATAAGCCCTTTTTGCTTTATTTGCGGGATCTTAATGTTCGTTGGGAATTTTATTAACCCAAGAACAACTAAACCTACTATGATACATACCGCCCCGATAAAATATGACCAATATTTACCGAGCGATTTTTGCACAGTGAGACCTAAATAGGATGCTAATAAACCGAAGATCACTAAAATAACTATTGATCCCAGCATGATAAAGAATGGGACCGTGAAAAGTCTCTTGCGGCTCAAGTCCTGTATCCCTATAAATCCTGCTATAGCCGGCACAAGCGGCAAAAGACAGGTAATTGCGGCTATTCCCGACAGAAAACCCAAAAGCATCGCGATCGGATAGGTAAGAAACGATACATGCTCCAAATATGAAGCAAATCCTGTGATCGTATCAAACATGTGTGTTCTCCTTTGCCGTCCACGGGATAACAACCGTTCTTTTTGAAAGGCTCGCGGCAGTTTCTTTTATGTACGATAATTCGTGAAGTCCTTTAGCGCATATCAAAGGATCTTTCGATCCGGAAACGGCAAAATTCCGGTTTATGACCCAGCCAAAAGGTTTTATTCCCGCCCTTTGCAAGTCATTTTGCAAAGACTCAGCTTCATGTGTCGGCGTCGCTTCGGCCAAAGAAATTATAACTATTTTTGTGAATTTCGGGTCTCGGATCCGCGGCAATAGCTCTCTAACATCTGTCGAAAGTTCGTCCGTCGATCTGGCAACTTGCTTATGATATGATTCTGTCGCATCCAGCAGTAAAAGAGTATGCCCCGTCGGTGCCGTATCAAGCACTATAAACTGATCCTTACCTTTGGCCACCGTGCGCGCAAAAGCTTTAAATACAGCGATCTCTTCAATGCAAGGAGAACGCATTTCTTCCTCCAAAAGATCCATATCTTCTTTTGACAACTTGTTCTTATTTTCACTTAAAACTTCTTCGACATATTTCAGGGTTTCGGTTTTCGCGTCGATCTTGTCGATCGAGAGATTGGGAACATCCGTCCGTATTACTTTAGAAATATGTTCCGCTGGATCAGTTGTTGATAACAACACTTTATGTCCGCGCTCTGCCAGTTGTACCGCTATCATAGCGGCAATCGTTGTTTTTCCAACTCCTCCCTTCCCCATTGTCATGATAACCCCGGATCCACCCTTCTCCAGGCTTTCTAAAAATTCCGGCCAGTTGCCGGTATTTGTCAATGCTTCGGGAAGTTCTTTTTCAAGTTTTCCTGCTGCTTTGGGATCGACAAGATCTTGACGACCTCCCGATATAGCGCGCAAAGCTTCTATCCCGACAACCCCATGAGCCCTAAAATATATGACTGTCATATCAAGATCTTTTATCTCATCAGGTATATTTTGCATCGCGATCCGGGATCTCAAAGAAAAAGCTCTGGCGACCTTATCTTCTGATAGGGTTTTAAAAACACCGTTTACAATTAGTTTTTGATTGTGCAAGCCTAAAGAACCAAGTTCCTTACTGGCTCTTGCTGATTCATCGAAGCTCATTTTCTCCGGTCTCGAAACCAGAATAAGCGTGGTTTTTGCGGGATCCTTAAGCTCCTCCACAACTTTCTGATAAAGCTTTTGTTGTTCTTTTAATCCCGATAAGGGCCCAAGGCAAGAACTATTAGTTTTGTTTGTTGCGATAAAATCGGTCCAAGCCGATGGCAAATTTAAGAGACGAAGAGTATGTCCGGTCGGTGCCGTATCCAATATAATATGGTCATATCTGCTATTGGATTCGTCATTTCCTATAAACTTTGAAAATTCATTAAACCCCGCGATCTCGACCGTACACGCTCCGGAAAGCTGCTCTTCCATTTGTTTAATTGATCCCTCCGGCAAAACACCTATATACGGATCGATCATCCGCTTGCGATATTCTTCGGCCGCCTTGATGGGATTTATGTTCATCGCGTGAAGATCCGGGACGTTCAAAACGGCAGTAGGCTTTGACGCCAATTTTGTCCCTAAGACTTCGTCAAGATTAGATGCCGGATCAGTGCTGATAAGCAGGACCTTCTTACCCGTATCGGCAAGCCCAACGGCAACAACACAAGAAGCGGAAGTTTTACCGACCCCTCCCTTTCCTGTAAAAAATAAAAAGCGTGTGGCTTTCGATATCAAACCCCTCATGAACAACACCCCGAATCGCCGCAACAACCGCCTTTATCACCAGCTTGTGTTTTATACTCAATCCCAAACGCTTTTAACAGCTCTTTGGCGGGCGGAATTTTGCCTGACCATTTTAGTTCCCCGTTCACAAAAATAAATGGCAGAGCGTTTTGTCCTTCACCCGTAAGAAGCTCTTTAACTTTAACGTTTTGAATGAACGCTTGGGGTGATTGGGCCATATTGTACCGCTCGACAACAACACCTGAATCGGAAAGTATTTTTAAAACACCGGCAAATTCTACCAACTTTTCATCAACCTTCGTTCCGCAAACTCCGGTTGAACAACACATGGGCGGGTCATAAACCTGGATCTTCTTCACATTTTTTTCCTTGTCTGATAATTCCTAATCCATTGTTTTTTCACAAATTCATCCATCGATATTTCACGATTTCCGGGCTCGCCTTGCGACTTTGAGCGCTGATTTTGGAATACAACTTTTCATACTGCTCAGATCTTTCCTGAAATACTCTTCCTTGCGTAAGCAATTCTTAAAACATGAAAAAATTTTCTCTTCCAGACAATTCTTGGGTTCCAAGATCGAATAATAGATCAGTGTCCCTTCCCTTCTCGTAGCAACAAGCCCGGAGCTTCTTAGGACTGTAAGATGCCTGGAAACCTTAACTTGCGAAGATCTCAAAGCTGTCTCGATCTCACAAACGCATAGTTCTTTTTTTGACAACAAAACCATGATCCTTAAACGCGTCTCATCGTCAAGTGCTTTAAATAAGTTTACATATTGTTTCATCAGAGCAACTCCTTATATACTTATATTCGATTATATGATTATATATGAGCAATCTAAATAAGTCAATACTCTTGCTCTTTTTGCCGTATTTTATGTATCCCGGAGGAAGACCATTTGGGTGTTTTCGATCAAAATATCTTGAATATGTATATTCCTGTATAGTACAACCCGGCGATTATAAATATTGCGCCGGTTATCTTGCGTGTATAGTATTCGATCCTTGTCAGTCTATGGAACCAGCGGCTAAGTGACTTCATACCGAACGCGATGGCAACCGCGAAGACGAGAACCGGAAGTCCCGTACCTATGCCATAAACGAACGGCAGCAAGGTACCGATCTTACTGTTAAGCGAAAGAGGGATAAGGCTCCCGAAAAACAACGCCGCCGAGATCGGGCAAAAAGCCAAAGCAAAAACGATGCCCAGAAGAAATGCTCCCGGAGCGCCTGATCCCGCAAGTTTATTATGCTGCTTTTGTGAAAGCGCGAGACCCGGGATCCTAATTGTTATCACTTCAAGCAAAAAAAGACCGGCAATTATCAATACCGGCCCCAGAGCCTTACACATGTATTTTTGCAGGAACTGCGCTACCTGGGGTACACTGAGCAGTGAGCTTATAAGTATCCATCCCAAAACCCCATAGGAGACCATCCGCCCTATCGTATACGCCGATCCCGAAATAAACACAAGTGACGGATGCGTGACCTTTTTGGAAAGAAAAGATATCGCGGCGATATTCGCGGCTAAAGGACAAGGACTTATTGAAGTCAATATGCCCAGCCACAAAGCCGATGCAAGACCGATGAATATCTCCGTCATTGGGCTTCCTTTAAAAGATCCGAGACCGCGTTCGTAACATAATCGGCGTATTTTTTCTTATTACCTACCAGCTCCCATATCTTATCGAGATTTTTCCACTTTACTTCCTTGCCGTCTTTCACCAAAGACAGAATAAGCGTTTTTGTGTAAAGCTGATACTCGTCCACGAAATGCTCATTGCCTTTTTCTTCCGTATTGACCTCTTTGAACTCGAGCTTTCCGGAATCGATCTCATACTTAAAATTTGTGCTTATGGTCTCCTTTGAATATGCCTCAAGTTTGCGGCATGTGGGACAGCGAAATGACCCGTGGAAATAGAAAGCGATCACCTTCGAGATAGCGGGCTTCTCCTCGACCGCGAAAGCGGAAGATCGGGAAAAGTCAGCGCTAATTACGGCGACAACCGCGAGAATTACCATTATTATTTTCTTCATTAAAGTCCTCCCTATTTCGATAGCACCTTTTTGATCTCGTCTTTGCTCAATACCTTGCCGGATGAAACTACCGTGCCGTCAACCGCAAGGCCCGGCGTCATCATCACGCCGTATTCGGTGATCTTATCGATATCCGTCACCTTGCCGATCTCAGCCTCGAGATTCAACTCTTTAACCGCCGCCTCAGCGTTAGCTGTAAGTTGTTTGCATTTCGGACAACCGACACCCAATATCTCGATCTTCATTTTGAACCTCCGTTATTTTTTAACTGCCGCGACTTTGATACTGACTATCGCGTCTTCTAGAGCCGCATGGTCGTCAAACATAGCATCGACCGGATAACTGGACTCGCTTATAATTTTAATATCCTGAAATCCTGCCTGCTCGATGAAACGCAAATACTCTTCTTTCTTGATCGCTCCGGCAAGGCACCCAACATATGCCTCAACAGAGTTCTTGATCTTCTCGGGCAGATCTTTCGCCAACACCAGATCTGAGACCATGAGCCGGCCCCCTCGCTTCAAGACCCGATACGCCTCTTTAAAGACCGTTTCCTTGTCAGGCGATAGATTAATAACGCAGTTCGATATGATCACATCGATCGAATTGTCCTCGACCGGCAGCTTCTCTATTTCCCCCAGACGGAATTCCACATTGCTATAGCTGCCCTTTTTGGCGTTTTCCTTCGCCTTAGCGACCATCTCCGGCGTCATGTCAACGCCGATGACCCTGCCGGTTTTCCCGACACGCTCGGCCGACAAGAACGCGTCAAACCCGGCGCCGCACCCCAAATCAAGAACAACGTCGCCTTCGTGGAGCGAAGCAAGGGCAACCGGGTTTCCGCATCCAAAACCTAAGTTTGCGCCTTCCGGAACAGCTTTCAGGTCTCGATCGCTGTAGCCTACTTTCCTGCTGATGTCTTGGGCTTGGTTCACACCGCCGCAGCACGAACTTGAAGAACAGCATGAGCTTCTCTCAGACAACGCTTTTGCGTAGCCGTCCCTAACGATCTTTTTGATCTTGTCCGCGTCTTTTCTCATTTGTATCCCTTCCCCCTTTATTTGACTATTGCCCCGAAGACCATGCCGCTTATCGTCGCCATAACCACAACGAGACTGACATATACCACGGTTTTTTTTGTGCCTATAATTCCGCGAATGACCAGCATACTCGGCAGGCTCAACGCGGGCCCGGCTAAAAGAAGCGCCAAAGCGGGCCCCTTGCCCATGCCTGATCCGATCAACCCCTGCAAAATGGGCACTTCAGTTAATGTCGCGAAATACATGAACGCCGCGACTATCGATGAAAAAAAGTTCGCCCTGAAAGAATTACCACCGACTGACGCCTCCACCCATCCGGAAGGGATAACCCCTTCATGGCCGACCCTCCCCAAAAGGAACCCGGAGATCAAAACGCCTCCCAAAAGAAGCGGCAAGATCTGCAAGGCGAAGTTCCAGGAAGCGCTTGTCCATTCCTTAAGCTCGTCTTTATTGAACCAATTCATAAGCGTAAACCCCAAAACCGCCAGGAAAGTTCCGGTGATCCACCATTTAGACGCATAGATCAAGCTCCAAACGCCTGTATCGCCTTCTATCGGCTTCGCCCAATTAGCGAACACGAGTATCGCTACCATAGAGAAAAAATAAACGATATCCTTCCAAAGAGGACGGTTTGCCTTAACCTCGCCGAATTGGAGATCTCCATTCGCATGGCGGGCGCGTTCTTCTTTAAGGAAGATCAAATGCATAAGTAGCCCTATGACGACGCTAAAGACCACTGCCCCTATAGCGCGAGCCAAGCCCAATTCCCATCCCAGGATACGGGCGGTCAAAATGATCGCTAAAACGTTTATGGCCGGCCCTGAATACAGAAAGGCGACCGCGGGCCCGAGCCCGGCCCCTCTTTTATAGATCCCGGAAAACAACGGCAGTACCGTGCATGAACAGACCGCAAGTATAGTCCCTGATACCGAAGCCACGCTATAAGAAAGAAATTTGTTCGCTTTCGCCCCGAAATACTTCATCACCGAGGCCTGGCTGACAAACACCGAAATAGCGCCGGCGATAAAAAACGCCGGAACAAGGCATAGTAGAACATGCTCCCTCGCGTACCACTTAGCAAGCGCTAACGCTTCGAATATAGCGTTTGTAAACCTCAAATTCTCTATCGGCAGGTAAAAACACGCCAAAAAACCTGCCGAGACATACAAAACATTCTTCCCTACTTTCATTTATGACCCCTTTTCACGATCTTACAGCAACCGCCCTCGATCCTAATTGCTTTAATATTAACCAGACCGTCGGCTATTTTTTTATGCGCCGACGCGATAATCCTTGAAAATGTCGGACGGGAGATCTTGAGTTCTTTAGCGGCATCTACCTGCTTCATTCCTTCTAAACACGCAAGACGGACTGCCTCAAATTCATCAAGCGTCATCCGAACCTCTTCCAGTTCGCTGAGCGGTTTACACAAAGGCTTAAAACACCTTTCTCCGGGCGCACACTTTATCCACCTGGTCTTTTTCGGCCTCACGATAGCTCCCCCTTATTATGAACATATGTTCATAATAAGTATACCACATGGCAACAGATTGTCAACTATTCCTGTAATTTGCTTAATATGTGCGGGGATCGCTGGCATAGCGATAGTGCGGCAAAGTGCGCTCGCTTTCAAAGAGCCGCATGCTTCACGTGCCGGTGGCATGAAGGAGATGGGAAGAGATCAGCAATTGCCCGGGGCCCGGTTTTCACATGTCAATTAAAGCTCCGCGCGCTGTACGGGTCGTTGCCGTCCCTCATCTTTTCCTGTTTCCTGACAAGGCTGACATACAACCCGTAACAGTCGCTGCATAGATTCTGGTTGTGCACGCTCCGTCCGCATTTTTTGCAGTAAGTGCCGCCTCTCAATCGCCTGGCCCTCATATCATATTCGCTTTGCGTCATGGTCACGCACCTCCCCGCGCTTTACTTTCTTTTAGATCATTCTGACATCGTTTCAGGTTCTTAAGGTAATCGTATTCCATCCATTTTTTCCTTTCCTTCTTGAGTTCCCTCAGTTCGTTCAGGTCCTTTCTTATCTTTTCGGCCTTTTTAACGGCCTTTTCTATTTTGCCCAGCACAGCCTCAAGCGAAACCGGTTTCCTGACATACTCCACCAGACCTTCCTTCGCCCCTTTAAATGCCGGATCCATTCCGCCCGCCGCCGCGACGATGATGAACACGGCATCGTCGAATATCCTATCGAAGTCTTTATCGTTCTCCCGCCCTTCCTCCCCGGATATCTCCTTCTCACCGTCAACGACCAGCATCTTGATATTCATCACGGCTCCTTTGTTATTGCTAGACGGCTTATTTTGAAATACCCGGGGATTTAAATCAATTGTACCCTGGTACAATTGACCGGGATCACGGTTCCCCGCATAATACACCCATGAAGATAATGGAATACAGACAGCGCCAGACGATCGGCCTCACTCAGAAATTGGCGCTCACGACGCAGATGCGTCATTCCGTCAAGATGCTGGGGATGTCACTCGCAGATCTCAACGATTATATCGATACCGTCGTTTCGACGAATCCTTTGCTCGAAACATCCGCGCCGGCCGAAGACTTCCGTTTTAAACACGGCCTAACGATGTCTAAAAGGAACACGGCGCTTTACGAAGCCCCGGACGACGCCGACATCGCCCAGGAGATCACTCCCCAGGAATCTCTTTTGTCGCAAGTGCGGCTTCTCTCTCTGTCCGAAAAAGACATTAAGATAGCGGAATATCTTATTTTCGAGATGAACGGCGACGGATACATAAAGGTAACGGCCGACGAGGCCGCCCGTGACCTTTTTTGCCAGGCGGAAGACGTGGAAAGAGCGCTCGGGGCGATACAGAGCCTGGATCCCCCGGGGATCGGTGCGAGGGATGTCCGGGAATGCCTCCAGCTTCAGCTCGAACGGCAGGGTAAAAAAGATTCTCTTGAGTATATCCTCGTGACCGAATTCCTGAGCCTGGTGGCGATACAGGACACCTTGGCCATTTCGAGAGCTTTAGGCGCGGATAAAAAAGAAGTGATAAAAGCGGCCGAAAGGATCCGGGCGCTTAACCCCCGGCCCGCGAGCACTCTCATGGCGAAAGCGGATATCCCGGTCGTCCCGGACCTCGTGGCCACCGTTAAGAACGATAAGATAACGCTCGAGGTGAACCGCGGGGCTGTCCGCAAGCTGACATTGTATAACCCGTACGAAGATAAGCTGGGCGTTATCAAGGACCCTAAAGCGAGGGAATTCCTCGAAACGCATACAAAAGAAGCGCGCCAGCTCATGGACAACCTCAAGCGCCGCGAGGAAACGCTTTGCCGCGTGGCGTACCATATGCTCAAGGTCCAGGCGTATCACATAGAGCATGAGAAAAAATACCTGAAAGCGCTCTCGATGGCTGACATCGCTAAGGCGCTGGGACTCAACACGTCCACCATCAGCAGGGCCCTTTCAAATAAGTATATCCAGATCAACGGTAAAGTATCCCCTCTAAAGAGCCTTACGAGCGCCTCATTCAATAACAGCGACGGCAAAAGGACCTCGAAAACCTACATAACGGCGCTTATAAGGGACCTCCTCCGGGACGAGAACAAAACATCCCCGATGAGCGATATCGACACTATGAGAGAACTTGAACAGCACGGGATCACCATAAAAAGACGCACGGTCGCGAAATACCGTGAATCTATCAGGATCCTCGCGTCCCATCTCAGAAAACGAAAAGTGTTCGGGCCGGACACTGAACCGGGAATATCCGTTCAAGCGCTTCCCGTGATCAATGAGGCTCCGGAGAGCTTCTTCGGAAAGATATCCCTCTAAAGGACCGTGTTGTTCATTTTAATTCAGACCGTCGTTCGGAGGTTTACGGAGATCGTCACGCGAAAAGGGCGATACTCGCGAGATTTACCAGTTCTTTCGCCAGGCTTATGTCTTTCCGGGAAAATTCCCTGTTCTTGCGCATGATATTGAGATTTAGCACCCCGTACACTTCCCGGCTATCGGCTTTGTTGAAGGGCATTATCATCGAGGACTTGATATCGTTCCTTTTCATCGCGTTACAAACGCCTTTTTTTCCGTGGTCTTTGGGGAGGATGATCGTCTCGGACGTCTCCGCGGCCATCCCGGCTATGCCTTCGCCGATCTTCTGGTAGGTGATATCGGCGATGTCCTTATTCAGCTCGAAAGAGGCCGTGACGCGCAGATGGTCATATTTATCGACCGTCATGACCGATCCGGATTCGACGTCAAGCGCCATCCTGCATACGCTTATCAGCGAATTAAGGACTTTTTTCTCGCGGGTTACACTGAACATATGAGCTTCCCGGTCCCTCCTTCTTTAATCCGTCGCGTTGACGATATTGTACTTGCGGATCTTGTTATACAGCGTCGTCCGGTTAACCCCCAGTTTACACGCGGCTTTTTTCTTATTCCAGCCCACTTCCTTAAGGACATTGAGGATATACACTTTTTCCGGCTGTTTAAGAAAATCCTTAAGCGCCCCCGGCTCCTCGGACGAGGCGTCTCTCTCCGGGACGAGAGGGCCGGATGCCTTCTGGGAAAGCTCTTCCGGCAGGTCTTCTTTCGTTATCTCCCCGTCCGAATCCATGATAACCGCCCGTTCCATCACATTCTCAAGCTGTCTGATATTGCCGGGCCAATTATACTCCATGAGGACACTCATCGCCTCATCAGAAACGCCGTTTATTTTCTTCCGGTTCTCCCCGGAATAAACGCCGAGGAAATGGGTTACAAGAAGAGGCAGGTCCTCTTTTCTTCCCCGTAAGGGAGGGCTGTCGAGCGAGATGACAAAAAGCCTGTAATAAAGGTCTTCCCTGAATTTTTTCTCGGCGACGAGCTTTTTTAGGTCGTTATTGGTAGTGGCAATGATACGTGCGTCGACCTTTACGGTCTTATGGTCCCCGACCCTCTCGAACTCTTTCTGCTGAAGCACCCTGAGCAGTTTTACCTGTAGGTCCAAAGACAGCGTGTCTATATCGTCGAGCAGTATCGTCCCTTTATCGGCCTGTTCGAACCTGCCCTTATGGTCGTTTATAGCCCCGGTGAAAGCCCCCTTGGTGTGCCCGAAAAGCTCGCTCTCTATTATCTCCCTGGGGAGAGCGCCGCATGATATCTCGATAAAAGGGCCCTTACCCCTTGGGCCCTTATCGGCTTTATGTATCGCGTGCGCTATCACCCTCTTTCCCGTGCCGCTCTCCCCGTGGATGAGGACCGTAGCGGATGAGGCGGCTATCTTATCGACCATCGAAAATATTTTCTTCATCCCCGGGCTTTTGCCGATGATCCCGTAGAAATCGTCCGCGCCGTTATGGCCGTCCGCGCCAGGGTGAAGATTGCCCTCGACCGCGGACACAATGTCTGCGCCCGGGGCCATGACCACTATCTTTGAAAGAGGCGCTTTCTCGCGCAATCCATCGACGGCGTTCTTATCGGGGCTGTCCGAACGCAGAACGATGAGATGGAACCTCTCCTCTTCCAGTAGTATCCTCGCATCCCCGATCGAGTCCGCCGTCTCTACTAGATAGTTCAAAGATTTCAGTTCTGCGCTGTCCAAACCCGCATCCGGGCCGCTTTCCTCGATCACGAGTACACTGGCCTTATACGCGGCTTTCCGAGATCCCATTAGAGCTCCTCTTTGTATCGCCGGCTTGAATTTACCGCCGTCATTTTTCCAGAAGGTCATGCTCATGATATTATCGGCGATATGGAATATTAATCAATTGTACTCTGGTACAATATCCGGCCCGGGCGGGGGTAAGCCCTACAGACCGTGTCGCAATAGTAGTTTTGGACAAACTGGCCGTCATTGCGAGGGCACGCCTTCCGGCAGGCAGGAAGTGCCCGAAGCAATCTCTGTAACTTGTTATTATTACAGAGATTGCTTCGTCGTTCGCTCCTTCGTCGCGCACTCCTCGCAATGACGAATTAAGCTGATATTCGAATTTCGACACAGTTTGCTAGGAAGTCCCCAATTTTTTTATAGCGGCGTCAAAGTACTGTTTTATCCTCTCATCGCCGGTCTTTTCGATGATCTTCACGAATAATTCCCTGGCTTTTTCGGGGCGCTTTAATGACTTAACATATATGAGCTCTATGTAAGGCGCCTGGTGTATCATGGCGGTATCAGCCGGATATTCGGAAATTATCCCCGTTACGGCCATCCCAGCCTCCTCCCATTTACCGGTATAGATATATACCTGTACCAGCATATCCGACGCGGCGTAGCCCAGCGTCGTGCCCGACGAGCTCTTCATTAGACCTTTATAGAAGGCTATCGCCTCGTCAAAATATTTCCCTGACTTCTCCGGGCCGTTCTCCCTGAGGTAGTGGTTCGCGGCATAGAAAGGCGCCTGCAGACCCAGCGGTGTGTTAATATATTTGCTTTTCAGTATTTCAAGATCGACGAGCGCCTTCGCCCATTCATTTTTCTTTTCGTGACATACGGCCCTGGCGAAGAGAGCCTTTGTCACGAGAGCTATCGTATCGGGTTTTTTCAGGATCATCTCGTCCGACACGGCTATAGCCTCGTCGTACTTTCTCTGCTTCATCAGCAATTCGACGAGCTCGGGGTAGGCCATGTTGGCTGACGGGCTTTTCGGGTAATCATCGAGGACCTTTCTCAGGGCCTTTTCGGCGGACGCGAGGACCATGGGCGGAGCAACGTCCGGATTCTTCTCTATGCCGCGAAGCGTTTCCATTGCCCCATAGAAGACCTTTTCCGCGTTATAGGCGCTCCCCCTTCCTAGCCAGGACAGAACTATAAATAACGCCGCGAGGACCGTAACGTAGATAAAAAGAGCTTTCTTCATATTCTGTCTCCTTCCGCCGAATTGATAACGCATAATGAAACGCTGACCACTACGAACGCTTCCACCGCGAGGACGACTATTATATCCGCCGCCAATATCAGGAAGATGACCTCGGGAAATGTCTTTCCGGCCAGGACGACCGGGAAACTCTTCATGGCAAGCATCGGCAGGTGCAAAAGGTACGGGACAAGTATCATAACGAATAATCCCCAGAACCCCCGCATACCGAAGACCAGGCTTTTCACGAAGGCCTTAAAGATGGACAGGTCGCGGATGACCATGAACGGCAGAACAAGGACCGTGAATACGGTGAGTACGACATTGTTCAGGAAGAGGGCCAGCGACATAAAATGCGGCGCCGCCTTGACGATAAAAGCGGGCGAGAATTTCACGAGGAGCCTGATACCCTTCTGGATGAGAAGAACGCTCAGTTTCTGCTCAAAATAAAAGACCGCTACCAGGAGCGCTCCCAGAAGGAAGAACCCCGCGTATCTCTTTACCGCCTTCGTCACGCCGGCCCTGAGCTTAGGCGTTTTCCTCCCGGCTATATCCTTTACCATAATTATCGTGACCGCGTACAATAACGCTCCGGCGAAGACGTAAACGAACATCTCGGCGCCCCGGACCAGTTTCATCGAGACCAGCATATTGCCGGGATAGTGAATGAACACCTCCCCGAAGAACTTCCTTACCACAGGGTCGATCAAATACATTAGCGGAGGGCGCGGAAAAAAATATATCAGCTCCAGACACAGGAACTCAATGAACCCTATCATTAACGTTGGCATCAATACGACAGGGTTTTCCGCGATAAGGGCGCACGCGGCGCCCCAGTTCTTTTTAACTCCGATCTTCATTGCACATCCTTCCTTTTTTTATCCGTTACCGCACGGACTTTTATTTTAAGGCTTTTAGCGACATACCCAGTAAGACGCTCCGCAGTTTTTCCGCGATCTCGGCGTATCCCGGGTCTTTGCCGTGCATATCCCCTATGAGTTCCTCGTAGGTAAAAGCCTTACCCACGGTCACCTCTATTTTTCCCGGCCTGGGATATTTCGAATAATGGGGCCACGCCTCGAAAGCTCCCTTTATGTGAACGGGAACGAACGACGGCCTGATCTCCTTCGCCAGTATGCCTATCCCTTTTTTGAACTCTATCAGCCCGCCGTCCGGGGAACGCTGTCCTTCGGGGAAATACGTTATACACTTGTTCTTCCCGAGGAGGTACGCGCACATGTGCAAAGAGTTCACCATATTCATCGCCGCGTCCACCGTCACGAGATGCAGGGTCTTTAATAATCCCGGCGTGACGATGCCCGGCATGAAATAATGTTTCCTGAACCCTAAAAAGAACATATTCTCCAGTTCCGCGAGCGAGAGGCTTGCCGGGACCACCAGCCCGTCAAGAAAACTCGTATGGTTCGCGTATAAAATTACCGGCCCCTTTTTGGGGATATTTTCGCGGCCGTGGACCTTAAGCCTGAAATACACGGCAAAGAGGACCTTTATGAACGCGAGGACAAAGACAACGAACGATCTCTCGGCGAATGACGGAGTGAAACTGACGGCCCGGGTCAATTCCGGGGCCGGATCTTTACCGAATACTTCCGCCCATATGAATTCTCCGGCCCTGGATTCGACCGGCCTCTGGGGCAGGAACGGTTCTACCTTCAAAAAGATCTCTTTGATCGTGTCGGAATAAAATACATCCTCGAGAATGGACTCCGGGACGCTTATGTTCATGAATTCCTCGAGATCAAGCAAGAGCTCTATCCGCCCCAATGAGTCTACGCCAAGGTCCAGCTCAAGGTGGTCGTTAAGGCTCACTTCACGCTTAAGCTTGCCGGAGAGATACACGAGCGCGTCCCGGCATATCTTCAGGGAAAGCATGCGCAGGTCTTCCTCGCCCGCTTCTTCCTCCGTCCTGCTTTTTAAAGCGCTCCCGGCCAGAGCGTATTTCTTCTGGACCTCGTTCCTTTTTATCTTCCCCAGCGCAGTCCGGGGGAACCTGTCCCTCGAAATGGCGAAGCCCATGATCCTTTCCTGGTTCTTCAACCCATGGGACAGGTGGTCAAGCTCCCATTTTATCCTGTCGTCGATATTGACGTGTTTATGGCTTTTGAAATACCCCTCGTCAGGGACCACTACCGCGACGATCTTATTGGCCTCTTTAAAATATCCCGACCCTTTCGAAAGGAAAACACAGGTCTCCCTGATATAAGGGCTTTTATTGAACTGCTCCTCCACCCGTTCGGGATTAACCTTTTCACCGGTGCTCAAAGAGATCATTTCGTCTTTCCTGCCGGTTATGTGAAGGTACCCGTTCTTATCAAAATATCCCACATCTCCGCTCACGAACCATCCGTCCCGGAATACTTTCATCGTTTCATCCGCGAGCTTGTAATACCCTTCCATGACGTTGGGCCCTTTGATCAATATCTCCCCGGAGCCCTTTTCATCGGCCTTATCTATCCTGACCAGGACGTCCGGTATGGGCTTACCGGCCGCTCCGGGCACTCCGCTGTCGGGAGGGTTGATCGTCACGATCGGGGACGTCTCGGTAAGCCCATACCCCTCCATGAAGATGAACCCCCATTTAAGCAGGTCTTTCGATATCACAGGGTCGAGCGCCGCGCCTCCCGATATCATCATCCTTAAACTTTTCCCGAATGGCTCGTGTACATCCCGGAACAGCTTCTTTGAAAGATTTATCCCGGACATCTTCCGAAGATTCCAAAGAAGCTCCGCCGCCGCGCCGATGAAAACCCTTTCGGGGAATCGCCGCTTACCGATCTTTTCACGTATCTTTTTATGGAACATTATGTAGAGCTGCGGAACGCCTACTATCACGCTGACCCCCGTGGAAACCATACAGGAAAGCATATCTTCCGCCGAGGATCCGGAAGGATAGCATATTTTCGCGCCCAGTAAAAGCGGAAGAAGGCACGTGGCGGTGCAGGCGAATGTGTGATGAAGCGGCAGAAGAGAGATCACCGCGTCTTTGTCGTTAAATATATTCATCTCCAGGATCGACCTGACGTTTGACAGCAAATTCCGGCCTGACAGCATGACGGCTTTTACCGCACCGGTAGTCCCCGACGTATAGAACAAGGCCGCCGTGGAGTCAGGATCAATATCCGGCATTTTATCCACGAAACCGGCCATACGGGCGGCATCATCCCTGTCACAAAGTCCGGACCGGCAAACGGTCACCGTCCCGATCCCTTCAGTTCCGGCCAGGACCGGTTTCGCTTCGCGAGCCGTCTTTTCCGACAGGACGATGAGCTTTGAACCGGAATCCGTCAATAACCGTTTTATCTCCTCATGATCGGACCTCGTATCGAGGGGCACGCATACCGCGCCTATGTATTGCGCGGCCAGGAAACTTATAGGCCATTCGGGCTCATTACCAAGGAATAAGGCGACCTTATCCCCTTTTTTGAGGCCCTTTTGGGACAGGATGCCGGCTACGGCGACGGCTTTCCCGAAAAGCTCCAGATATGTGACCGCCGTATACTCTTTCTCCTGCTTATAGACAACGGCTTCCCGGTCCGGACCGCGAAGAGCGGTCAGCGCGAATTCCCGGAAAATACCGTTCTTTATTTCTACCACTTTTCCCCTTCCGCCTGGGAGACCCGTTCCAGGCGCCTGTCCGGATGAGGACGATATTCTTCTTCCAACCCGTCCATGAAAAAGTCAAAGACCTCGCCTGCCTTACGCCACAGATTGGCCTCCCACTCCTCCACGATCGTCAGATACAACTGGACAACGCCGTAACAATAAACGTCCCGGCTGACCGGCTTAAAGACAAAATTTTGCATCAGAAAGAACCGCCATAACGGCTTTTCCATCAGGGCGAAAACATGCGTTATCCCGCGCCGCTTGCATTCCTGGTATATCTCCCGGTACAACCCTAAAGCCATGCATTTAGTGAGCCCGGACCGCTCAGCCGGCGTCACTTCCCGGGCAACGCCCGAATAGATATTGCGATACCGCAGGATTTCGCCGCATGACTTCCTGTATCTCTTCAATATCGCCAGGCGCGAGAACTCGCATATCTTTTTCCTGTCCAGCGAAGCGATATCGACATCGATATCGCCCCCGCAATATTCGGTGAAAGGGAACCCGTGAGGGCCGTCCAATATAAGCCTCAGAGTGCCGACAACGCTCTCGGAGTCTTCGATCGTGAAATGGATAGAATAGGGATCGTACTTGTCTTTTTCCAGGCCGTCGGGGTGATCGGCCTCGCGCATGAACTTGAGCTCTTTACAAAAAACCTGGTATCTCAGCCGGTAAATATCATCCATCATGCTCTCAACGGACAGGCTGCGCGACGTATCATTCATTTTTCTCCTCAGGCGGTTCATCGAATTTAGGGCGGTATTCATCTTCCAGACCATCCAGAAAATATTCGTAAAATTTATAAGCTTTAGCGTACACGTTCTTTTCGAGCTCCCCGATATCGCACATATAAGGCCTTACTTTTCCGTAAAATTCGACATCCGGGCCGATAGGCGTGAAATTAAAATTATGCATACGAAGCAGCATCCACAAGGTCTTTTCCATCAAAGCGAAAAAATGCGTGATACCGCGCCGTTTGCATTCCTGGTATATTTCCCTGTACATGCCGAACGTCATGGGTTTGATACGTTTGATATTTTCCGCCAGCGAGATCTTCCGGTCGGAGTCGACATCTTCATTGGCGTAATACAGGCCATCGTCTTTCCTTTTCCTGTATCTCTTCGATATCGCGAGCCGGGAAACCTCGCATATCCTCGTCTTGTCAAAGGAGCCGATATCGACTGAGAGGGTATCGGCACAATGGATCACAAACGGCAGACCGTAAGGGTTATCCAGGATAAGCCGCGTCGTGCCGATCACGCCGATGTCGTCCTGAATGGTAAAATGGATGGAAAAAGGGTCGTATTTATCGCTTTCGGACTTCGAGGGGTAATCCGCCGCTTTAATAAAATTACATTCGTTGCAATATACCTGATACCTGAGACGGTATATCTGGTCCATCAACTCCGGTGACCCATCCCCCCGACTAAAAACAAACTCGGTATTCCCTATCTTGTCATGCGTTGAAAAAATAAAGGTCACGTTCTTCTCGATATTCAATTCGCGCATCAGGTCTATG
>JADGBR010000002.1:0-100711 GCA_015231405.1 Candidatus Omnitrophota bacterium
TGGGAACGCCTCATGCTCTGGAAAGGGACCATTAACATGATAAAGGTGCATCCAATACTGGGATTCGGAGTTAACACTTACAGCCGGAATTTCCCGTTATATAAACCTCCGGAGTATCCGGACGTCAGGTATTCTCATAACTGTTATCTTCATATGGCCTCGGAAATAGGCATCGTAGGGGCTCTTCTGTTCATCGTGTTGCTTATCACCGTGCTCATATTGTGTATGAAATATATGGCCAGGATACGGCCAGGGTACAGAAAAAATCTCGAGGCCGGGCTATTCGCGGCCCTTTCGGGGTTCGCTATCAACTGTATAGTGGACACACATCTGTATTCGGTCAATCTCGCGGTGTTTTTTTATATGCTCCTTGGTTATTGTTACGGTCTCTCATACCGGAATGTAGAGGAGCGGTCTCGATAGTGGAAATTGTCCGGAAAAATATCGTGATATTTCGAACTGACCGCATCGGGGAAGTGCTTCTGGCGACGGCGGCGGTCGACTCGGTCAAAAGGGCCGTCCCAGGAGCAAGCGTCACTTTTGTCACTTCGGGATATTCCCGCGATATTCTGAGCGTTCGGGGGGATATTAAGGAGATACTGATCTTTGATACGGTCGGGAAAAAGCCCGGTATGATCTCGGCCGTTAAATTAGGGCTCGAGCTCAGGAGAAGGAGATTTGACGAGGCTATCGTCCTTAATCCTCAGAAATATCTTCATCTCGCCTGTTTTCTCGCGGGGATACCTTCCCGCATCGGATACGGCAGAAAATGGGGGTTCTTGCTCAATAAGACGATCCCGGACACAAGGGGCGAAGGGGCCAGGCATGAGGTCGAATATACGATGGAACTTCTTAAACTCGCCGGAGCTTATGTCGCCGATCCCAGGGTGCTAATGAGCGTACGCGCGGACGAGAGCGATAAGATAGATGTTCTTCTCGGGAAAGAAGGGATAGATAGGGATCTTTTGGTGGTTATCCATCCCGGCGCGAGCAATCCGGCGAAGAAATGGCCGAAAGAGAGATACATACAGCTTATCCGTAAATTAAAAGAGAGGACGGGCGTAGCGGTCGCGGTATTAGGGGACGAAAAGGAGCGCGAACTTGCCGGAGAGATCCGGGAACGTTCCGGAAATAAAACCGTGGATCTCGCGGGAAAGCTCGATCTTAAAGGGGTGGCCGCGGTCCTTAAAAAGGCGGCCGTTTTTATCGGGAACGATTCGGGTCCGGCGCATATGGCGGCGGCTCTGGGCGTGCCCGTGATATCGATATTCGGCCGGAACATTCCCGGAGCGGGTCCGAAAAGATGGGGACCTTGGGGAAAGGGGCATATAGTTTTTCACAAGCCGTGTGACCACGGGGTGTGCCTCGACGATAAATGTCCATATGGATACGAGTGCCTATGCAATGTTTCTGTGGACGAAGTTTTTGCGGCGGCGGTCGGATCGCTTTGTAAGCGGGGCGTTAATGATTTGTGATTCGTGGTTCGTGTTTCGTAGAAAGGGGTCTATCAGGTGAAGAAAGTGCTTATCGCTAACATCTTCGGCATCGGCGACGTGTTATTCACGGTGCCGCTTGTGTCTAATCTGAAAAAGAGGTTCGGCAATGCCGTTGTCGATTATGTGGCTAATAAAAGGACGGCTCCGGTCCTAAGGAGTATCCCGGATATAGGCTATGTCCATGTTTACGAGAAGGATGAGTTCGTTGACCTTTGGAAAAGATCCAAGAGACTATTCGGCGATAAAGTACTTTCGTTTTTCGGCAGGATCAAGTTATCAAATTATGATGTTGTTCTAGATATGACATTTTCCAGGAAGTTCGGGTTATTATTCATGCTGGCGGGTATAGGGGAAAGAGTGGGACTGGATTACAGAGGAAGGGGCGTGTTTCTGACTAAAAAGAAAAAGATCGAAGGGTTCGAGGATAAACATGTCGTCGAATATTATCTCGACCTTCTCGGGCTTATGAACGTTCCGGCCACCGTGAGGGAGGCCAGGATAAGGAGGACGACCAGAAGGAGCGAAAGAAAGACCGCCAGGACCTTTTTAGTTTTAAGGGCGCCAAGCACCAGAAAGGCCGCGGCGAAAGACAACCAGGCTCCTCTGGATTTTGTCATAAATAGACATAATGAGTAGACGACGAGGGGCGCCAAAAGCGGCACCATACGCGATCCGGCCCGGCCGGAATAGAAAAGACAGGATATCGTGATTATCATAACGACCAAGAGATACGCGCCGAAATCGTTAGGGTGTACGAAGGAGGATGAGATCCGGTGAAGGGTGTCATCCGGGATAAGGGTCCTATGCCTTAGAAGGTCATGGCCGTGGAAGTACTGAAAAAAGCCGTTCGCCGAAATGAACAAAGCGGCGGCCGTCATTACCGCGAGGAACTTCCCCTCAACGCGCCTTGAGGAAATATTCTCGAAAGAGATAACAAAAATAAAGAAATATTTAATGACTTTGAACATGCCGCGGAAACTTTCGGAAAAATATCCGCTATTGAAACATGAAAGCCCGTTCCACAGGATAAAAAGAAGGAATATCATTACCGGCCCGTTCTTAAGCCAACCGAATTGCCTGTCGATTGATTTCCTCACGATCCAAACCGCTATCATAAGCGTGGCCGCTATTTCGACAAGCGATGTCGAGAACGCTACCGCGAATAGGAGCGTGTAAAAGCATCCTTCGATGACGCGGTCGCATACTTTAATGATCTTGTCTTTCATACGCCAGTTAACTCCTTATATCGCCATTACTAAAACTATTCGCAGCACATATCATCATTCATGCGCGGGCACGTGGGCCCGCGCCTACTATACCGGTTTCCGTTCTTATTTTCTCAGTACGCATTCTTCAAAGCGAACAACGACATGAACAATATTTTTATATCGAACCCCAGGGACCAGTTCTCCACGTAATACAGGTCGTACTTCGTCCTTTCCTCGATCGATGTATTTCCCCTGAGACCGTTAACCTGAGCCCAGCCCGTCATTCCCGATTTTATCTTATGCCTGGCCATGTAACGGGGTATGTTCTCCTTGAAATGTTTTACGAAATGCGGCCTCTCGGGCCTTGGGCCTACAAGGCTCATTTCGCCTTTAAGGACATTCAGGAGCTGCGGGAGCTCGTCAAGATTGAACCTTCTAAGGAAGCCTCCTATCGGCGTCCTCCTGGGATCGTTCTCTTTCGCCCATACCCTCCCGACTCCTTTTTCGGCGTTATCCCTCATTGTCCTGAACTTTATGATGGCGAACCTGCTGCCGTCCTCTCCGACCCTTTTTTGCAAATAGAACACCGGACCAGGGGAAGTGATCTTCACCGCGAGCGCTATCACTCCCAAGATCGGGGAAAAGGCGACAAGAAAAAGGACCGAAAATACGACATCCACGCTTCTCTTAACGAAGCGATTGAAGCCTTCGGAGAGCGGCGTCTCTTTGAGCCCCAGAAGAGGTATCCCGTCAATGGTGCGCATATCCACCTTCGACGTTATCACACCGAGAAGATCCGCGACAAGCCTGAACTCGACAAGACGTTTTTCGCACTCGAATATCAGCTTCATCGTTTTCGCCCGTGATATATCGGTTTCGGACATTATTATCTCGTTGATATCGTTGGAATCCATTATCTCGCCTAGCCTATCTATCTTTCCAAGAACAGGCACGCCCTCGGCGGTACCTGTCTTATCGGAACTGACCCTGACAACGCCTTTAATATTATAATCCCAGTGCGGGTCCCCGGATATGTGCTTTATTAACCGTTCAACCATCTTCCCGTCTCCTATGATCAGGAGGTTGCGGGACTTCTGGCGCCTCATCCTCAACCGGAATTGGATCCTGTTCATGCCCAGACGCCAGCTCCCTAAGAACAATGTGAGCGCAAACCAGGCCGAAAGAAGCATACCCCTTGAAAAAGAGAATTCACGGTAAATAAAAGTCGCGGCCATAAATATAACAAGCCCGAGGGTATTCACTTTGATCAGGAGAAAGAACTCGTCGACAATGGATAAGCGCACTTTTATGTGATAAAGCCCCTCGGATCGTATCAGAAAAACCAGGAGCATGGTCACCACAGGGAGCATCCTGATATACTCCGCGACATGCGGCACTCCGTACACCACCTCAAAAAACCCCGAGTTGAACCTGAACCAGTACGCGAACAAGACGCCTAGATTGATAGCGGCGATGTCCCCGGCCAGTAATAGAAAACTCAGTCTTATGTCGTTACGTATGTTCATTGCGCCTTGTACCAATGATAAAGCGAAAGGCTCCCGCGTTGTGTGGTTCGTGGTTCGTGGTTCGTGATTCGTTCATTTATACACCTTTTTATTTTTCGTTACTCCCCACCAGGGCCTTCTCCCGACGAACCACGAATCACGAACCACACGCGTTTACATGCTCTTCCCACTTCGCTTCGATATATTCCCGCATCTCCCGCTTAAACCTTTCCCGGCCGAAACTTAGAGCGTTATTTCGAAGGCCTTCTGGATCAAATGCGGACACGTTCTTCTCAAAAAGCGCTATAGCTTCTTCGAGAGACTCCGGGGTATCCCTGTCGAAAAAGACGCCGGTCGGGCTTGTCCCATTACCGCCCTGCACGGAACCCATAGGGATAACCGTTTCGAGAACGCCTCCGCGCGCGTAAGCGATGACAGGCTTATATCTCATTTGTGCTTCGAGGGGCACTATACCGAAATCCTCTTCCCCGGGAAAAATAAGCGCCTTACATCCCGCGTAATAATCTTCAAGCTCAGCGTCATTGACCCACCCCGCGAAATGTATATTCCCCCCGGCCTTTTTTTTCAACTTCTCATACTCAGTGCCGGTCCCAACGATGACTAATTCCTTCTTATTCTTATTGAAAACCTCGACGGCCAGATCCACCCTCTTGTACGGGACTAAGGCGGAAACCACGAGGTAATAAGTCGACCCTTCGGGGACCATAGACCATGGACCATGGACCATGGTATTTTGGGGATGTGGTTCACTAACGGGCGGATATATCACGGCAGCGTCCCTTCCGTAATACTCTTTTATCCGGTCCTTCACGGCGTTACTATTGGCTATGAAGTGGTCGACTCCCTCATTCGTTTTCAGGTCCCATTTTTTCATCCAGCTAACTATCCACTTGATCAGCTGCTTCTTCAGAACGTTCTCACGTGAAAAATACTCGTCAAAAAATTTCCACGCGTACCTGATAGGCGTGTGGCAATAACATATATGCAGCGCCCCTTCCTTCTTTCTCGCTCCCTTAGCCGCGCAGTGGCTCGATGAGATGACCAGATCATACGCCGAAAGGTCGAAGCTTTCTATCGCCCATGGGAAAAATGGCAGAAAACTCCTGTAATTCCTTTCTATGCCTGGTATTCTCATCAGTAAAGACGTTCTTATATCCATTTTTTCCATATCCGCCGCGACACTGCCCTTCTTATGGACCAGGGTGTATATTGTCGATCCCGGGTACAGCTCCAAAAGAGCTTCCAGACATTTCTCCCCACCACGCATGCCGGTCAGCCAGTCATGGACGATCGCTATCTTCCTCATAACTTTATCACTTCTTTATAGACGCCGAGCGTTTCAAGCGCGGTCTTTTCCCAGGAGAAACGCTTCACGTTCTCATACCCGGCATCGACCATGCCGGCCCTGAGCTGCGGGTTAATCAGTATATTATATACCGTGTCCGCTATCTTTTTCGGATCGTTGGGATCAACGTGGAACGCGGCCTTCCCGGCGACCTCCGGCAGGCTTGAAAGGTCGGAGACCACGACCGGTGTCCCGCATTTCATGGCCTCGAGCACCGTCAGCCCGAACCCCTCGTAAAGCGAAAGATGTACCAGCACCTCCGCAATATTATAAAGCACGACCAGGTCACTGACCGGTATTTCCCCCAGGTACAGGACACTTCTATGGTCGATGTATTTTTTCAGCCTGTCCTCCTTGTTATCCCACCGCCCGCAGATAACGAGCTGATGCGGAATGCCCCATGCCTTCAGCTGCTGGAAGACGTCAAGGAGCTTACCCAGGTTCTTGTGAGGCTTCACCGTGCCGACATAGAGCAGCACTTTCTCGCCGATCCTGTAACGGCACCTGACGTCGGCAAGCCTAGCCTTATCGGTAACCTTCTTAAAAACATCGTCGACAGCCTCATGTATGACGGTTATCTTGTCCGCATAGGCAGCCCCGAAGTGTTTAAGTATATCTCTCTTCGTGTAATCGGACACAGCTATTATCCTGTCGGCTCTCTTAAGCGTCGTCTCGATCATGAACCGCGCGTAATGCCTGGCAAAAGGCGACGGAAGAGACCTCGGGAAAAGAAGATAAATAAGGTCATGAATGGTAACGACCATCTTACCGCCGTAAAAAAGCGGTATGTTAAAATGTGGTACGTGCAAAAAATCTATCTTTATTTTAGGCAGGCCCATCCACAGATATTCCCACAGAGGATAGACCGGCAGTTCCCACGGAACTATATCGACCTTTCCGGCTGCCGCGTATCTGGCAAGTTTTTCAGGATCGCCGAAAAGGGACAGTTTATGATCCTCCGGATATTTACAAAACACACCCAGAAGCGCACTGATATAGCGCCCTATTCCCGGGTGATCTATCATTCTCGCGTCAAAGCCTATGCGCACTCTTTCTCCTCACCGTTAGGAGCTGATCGTAATTCGTGGTTCGTGGATCGTGATTCGCAGTTTGGTAATTAATAGATCCAACCTACAACCCCGAACCACGAATCACGAACTGTCATTCCTTCGTCAACATCGCCCTGATCCCCTCGTATATCGACGCCGCGGCGACATCGTGTCCTTTTTCCGTAAAATGGCCGTCGAAATCGTAGTAAAGGGACTTATCTTCCGATCCGGCGAAGGACGGCCTGCCCTCCGTAGCCTCGGCGAAGGAGGGATATGTATCGATCCTCATTATCCCGTTCTCCGCTGAAAAATCGTTCAATAGCCCCAGGACGGACGGCCGGGGATATACCGTTCTTTTGAACCCGTATTCGGCGCGACCTTCTTTCCATTCATCCGCGCTGATCTCCAAAGCGTAGGGATATGTCACTATCACGAACGGTATCCCTTTCTTACGGAGCTCACGGGCCATGAGGGCTATATGTTCCCTGTTCTTCTGCCATAGCCCGGGAATAAGGTCCGCTTTCTCGGGCCTAAAAGCGACGAACTTGTCTATATCGAGACGCCTGTCATCCTTGTAAAGGTCATGCGACTTTCCGGTAATATTGTCGAGGACATATTTTTTGAACCCGATGCCTCTTATCTTGAAAAGGAATTTATTGATGTCTTCCTCCAGATAAAGATAATAGCGCGAATGCCTGACCAGAAATTTTTCTATGGGATTATCGCTGAACGCCCTTACCCTTTTTTCGGGCGGGCAGCTTAAAGGAACGCCTGCGCCGTCGACAGTGACGGTCTTACCGTAATCGTGATCGTCATAAAGGTCCCCCGGGTCATAGGCCAGGATGACCATGTCCGGATCCATCCCCAGCCCTTTGTCCTTGAGGAACAGGTACTCGAGAAGAGGGGAATTGCTGGCTATACCGCAATTTATCACCTCGAATGTACGTGGGCTCCGGCTTTCACCGTTCAATTTGCTTTCAAGCAGCTTTACGAAACATTTTTCGGCTTCCACCCCGTATCCTTCAGTGAAGGAATCGCCTATGAAAAGTATCCTGTATACGCCTTCGCCCTTTTCTACCGGATATTCCCTGTCCCGAAGCCCCCCGGAGTTGATATCATAGGAGACGTTCCACTCCCGCATCACTGACCGGCCCTTTCCGCCCGGGATGAACGAATGGTTGAGCTTCATATCGGCCCTCCGGTACGACATCTCCCTGGACTTGGCTCCAAGAAGCGCGCCGTGTTTCACCCGGGCGTATATCTCCCCGCCTGCCATAGCCAATAGGATCATATCGACGAATATCATCGAATAAAGTATTCTCTTTTTCATTTTTGCCCCATAAGTTCGTCCAGGGCGGCTTCTACTTCCCCAGCGTCCAGCCCGGAAACGACCTTACCTTTTGCCGGGATAACGGCTCTTACTTTATCGCCCTTTGGAAGCCACTGCGCGGGCATGTGTGTCCCGTTCATGAGGACCACCGAAGCCGTCCCGGCGGCCCCGGCCAGATGAGCGGGAGCCGAATCTACGCCTATAAATATCCTGGCCCTCTTTAAAAGGAAATACAGGGATCCCAGCGTGGTCTTTCCTGAAATATCCATAAAAAAACCGTCAGCCGAGGTTGGCCGGAATTTCCCGGCGTCAACCTTTCCTCCTGCTATAACGGTCGGGAGGGAATAACGTTCCCACAAATACCCGATGATCCGCATGAACCCTTTATCTTCCCACTCTTTCGACATATCACCGGGGAAAGGGTGCATGACCGCGTAATCTCCCGGCAACCCTATCTCCTTCAAGAGAAGGCCGGCCGACACCTTATCTCCGTCAGGAAAAGACAGGTCTATTTTTGCTTCTTTAATGTCTATCCCAATTGCTTTTAACAACTCCAAATTCCTCCGTGTCTCATGCATTATCCCTTTGTATCTCACTTCAAGGTTAAGCAAAAAACCGCATCCTGTTATCCCGTAGCCAACCCGGTACTTCACTCCGCCAAGGAACATCGCTAGAATGTGCCTCGAATCCCCCCTTAGGTCTATACAAAGATCATAACCCTCTTTCGATATAAGTTTAACGAGAGGGAGTAGACTCCTCACGTTCTTAAAGAACTTTGAACCGTTCCGGTCGAACCATGACGGCCGGAACTCGATGACCCGTGAGATATCCCGGTTGCTATTAACGACAGACGCCGCCCATACCGGAGCGAGAAAATGTATCTTCGCTTCCGGAAAATTTTTTCTCAAGGGGCCTATAACTACGGTCGAGTTCACGACGTCTCCTATATGATCAAGCCTGATGACCAGTATCTTTTTAACTCTTACGGGCTCGAACCTCGAGACTAACCGTACAGGAAAAAATATGGCTCTCCCGATAGCGTCGAATATTGTAAAGAACAAAACTAAGAAACGCTTCTTGTATACGTACATGAGAACTCCGGTGACTATTGGACCATAGACTATGGACCATGGTCTATGGTCTATGGTCTATGGTCCTCTTACTACCCCCCGCTATCCTATATTTAAACAGCGCCAACACCGTCGACACCCCGTCCCTCCATGTTATCTTCTTCCCTTCATCATACCCGCGACCGCGGTACGAGATAGGCACTTCACGTATCTTCACACCCCGGAGGAGCAGTTTCGCCGTGACCTCAGGTTCGAATTCGAACCCGTTAGACCTTATATCCATGTCCTTAAGTATATCCGTTCTCACCATTTTATAGCACGTTTCCATGTCTGTCAGGGACGCTCCAAACATGACATTCGTGAGAAAGGTCAGAAACCAGTTGACCATATAATGCGGAAGCGACGTAGCTTTCCAAGTCGAAAGGAACCGCGACCCGAATACGGCACTCGCGCCAGTCTTTACGGCGACCGAGACCAGTTTGGTTATTTCCGCGGGAGAATATTCCATATCCGCGTCCTGGACTATCACATATTCTCCCGTAGCGCGGGAAAGAGCCGTACGTATCGCCCCCCCCTTCCCCTTGTTCACCTCGTGGTAATAGACCGAAATTCCGTTCTTCCCTCCAGGGAACTTTTTGCCGAGTATTTCCCTGGTTCCGTCCGTGGATCTATCGTCGACGACTATTATCTCTTTTTCGCACGGGAGGTCGACTAGGAGCTGAAGGACGTCCCCTATTGTTTTTTCCTCGTTATATACGGGAACCAATATCGATATTTTCATGCAACCGCCAGTGTTTTGTAGACGTGAGCCGTTTTGAGGGCTATTTTTTCCCACGTAAGATCGCTCATGATATATTGCCGCAACAGATCTGTTTTAGGGGATCGGAACGCCGTTTCTATCTTGTCTCTGATATCGTCCGGACTATCGGGCCTTAAATATAACGCCATATCCTTAAAATATTCCCTGGTGCTTCCACCGTCCGTGACCGCCAATTTTGCCCCGGCGAGACCGGCCTCAAGAGCGGCAAGGCCAGGGGTCTCGAACCAGGCGGGAAGGACGAAAACCCCGCATGCGGCGTAAGCCGACCTTAACATACCCGACCCGTGGTCCAGACGCCCGAGGAACCGGACATTCTCCCCGGCTTCTTTCCTACACGCTTCCATGTACCACTCGTATCCGGAAACCGCCTCGCCTATGAGTACGAGCTCCCGTCCAGAACCTTTAACCGCCCTTATGAGATTCAGCTGGTTTTTCCTCGGCTCTATGCGCCCTACGGAAAGGATAAAATCACTGATACCGTAACTTTTGATGAATATTTCCGGTTCAGCCGCGAAAAAAACTTTATCCACGCCGTTGGCGACTACCCTCATCTTATCCCTGGGTATCCCGAACAACCTGGATATCTGCGCGGCCTCGCCTTCGGAGTTCGGGATGATGACATCAGCCGTGTCGAACATTTTCTTCCGGCCGGACGGGAATACCGGACAAAGAACCTTGAGCGTATGCCGGATAACCTCTTCGGCTTTTTTAATGAACGTCCCTTCCTCGCAAAAAGCCCGCCTGTAATCGGACCAGAAAATAGACTCGAGCACGACTTTTACGCCTCTGGAACGCCCTACCCTCATTAGAGGAAGACACTCCTTGACCGCCCCGAACACATGTAGTATCGAGTAATCCTCGATCTTATCGTTCCAGGTATCGAACCGCCTCACATCGACTCCGGCTAATTTGAGATACTTTTCGAGATTCTCCAAGAGTATCTCACCGCCGCCTTTGTTCTGGAAGGCGGAAGGGTATACGAAGAATGCGACCTTTAGCTCACCTGTAAACATACGTTTCCGTGGGACGTGGGACGTGGGACGTGGGACATAAAACGTTAACTATGCTATAACTCGCACGTCCAACGTCCCACGTCCTACATCCTACGGTATAATCCACCAGTTCAATATTGCTCATTGCTATTTTTTCCTGCCAAACTGCCTAACAAGCACATCCAAAATCCGTTCCGCCGCGCGGCCGTCGCCGAAAGGATTTTTCCAATCCCGCTTACGGCTCAGCATCACGCGCGCGCTTTTTACTATGTTGACGGGATCTATTCCGGCTATTATGTTCGCGCCCACATCGACCGTTTCAGGCCTTTCGGTGGAATCACGGAGCGTTACGCACGGCACTAAGAGAACGCACGCCTCCTCCTGCACTCCTCCGGAATCCGTAAGTATAAGCGCCGCGTTAGCCTCGAGCGCGATGAATTCGGTGAAGGCGCATGGCTCCATAAGTTCCATCCATCCGGAAACGGATATGCCGAATTCTTCCATCTTCTTCACGGTACGCGGGTGGGCTGGGAATATGATCGGAAGCTTGTGGTCCACTCCGATCTTCTTGATCGCTTTCAATATCCCGACGAACCTTTTTTTATCGTCGACGTTCTCCTGTCTGTGGATAGTGAGAAGAATATATCCGCCCTTATCAGGAGAGCCCGGCAAATTCCCGGACCATTCCGGCCTTTTGAAGTAAAGCGTGTCGACGAAAGTATTCCCCGTCACAAAAACCTTTTTCCTTTTCACTCCCTCCGATAAGACTATATCCCTCGATTTTACCGTCGGGACAAAAAGCAGGTCTGACAGATGATCCGCCATTATCCTGTTTATCTCTTCCGGCATGCTCCTGTCGTAGCTCCTGAGCCCGGCCTCTACGTGAGCGAGCTTGATATCGAACCCGGTGAACGCCTTTGTGGTCGATATTTTTGACGCGGTGAGAGCGCCGGCTAAAGTGGAATTCGTATCCCCGTGGACCACAACAACGCCCGGCAGCTCCTTAAGAAGTATCTGCTCGAGCCTCATCATCATCCTGCCCGTGTGATCTCCCTGCCTCCATGGGGCCTTGGACCGTATGTTCAGGTTATAGTCCGGCATCGGCAGGTCAAGCTCCCGAAAAAACCGTCTCGACATCACGGTCGAATAATGCTGGCCGGTATGGATCGTTACGAACGGTATTTTTTCCCTTACGCTCAACCTGATGACCGAACTCAATTTAATGATCTCGGGCCTGGTCCCGAATATGAAAGCTATCTTCATCATGCTCTAAATGAAAAACTCAAGTATATTCTCTTCCCCCGCCTTTTTGCCGATCCTTTCAAGCGATATCAACGCCTGCAGCGCGAACATCGTGCACCATGAATTAATATGATCCGTCTTTTTTCCGTCGAGCGTGTATCCGTAATAGAACCCGCCCTTTTGGTATTCGTCATCGAGGAGCTGGAACGATAGAAGACATTTTTTCGCTTTACCGAGTTTCTCCACATCGCTCTCAGCGAGATATCCCAGCTCACGCTGTAAAGAGCCGAGCCTGATGACCTGGGCAAGCGCGTCCGACCTGTAATAGTTGACGAATTTGTTATCAACGTATTTCTTGGGTATCCCTCCGTCCCCGGCCTGGTTATCAAGCGCCCACCGCACCGCTTTTACCGAAGACTCTATGAGATCTTTCCTGTTGAAGCGGACCCCGGCGTAAAAAAGCCCTTCCCCCGAATACATATGAGGGTGCAAATGCGTACTCCTGTCGGTCCTCGCGGTTATGAACCTGCCGGACGGGTCCTGGAATTTCATGGCGGCCTCGGACAATTCGATCACCGTGTCCTTATACTCCCTCGTCTTGGTCGCCTCGTATAGGTCCGTGAACCCGAGCGCCAGCTTCGCGAGATAACTGCCGCTTTGCGTTGACCATTTCCAGTTGTCGTCAATTTTCTGGTTGGTGCGGGCATTGTAGACGGCGTAAAAAAGGCCGTCGGGACGTTTCATTTTTCGGAGCAGGAACCCGGCTATTCTTTCCGAAAGCTCGAGGTATTTTTCGTCCCTGAATATCTTATAGAGATTTATGAGCCCGTAAAGCACCATGCCGTTGTCGAAAGCGTAGATGTTCTCGCTCTCGAAAGAATAATTCTCGGATTCCTTAAGCGCCTTCAGATAATATCTTGTTTTGACGCCGCCGCACGGGTGGAGAGCCTTTCTCTCCAGCCACTGGGCCGCTTCGCGCGCCTTGTCCAGATAGTTCCCGTCGAAGAACTTATTGATGAACAAAAGGGTCGTTATCCCGTAGCCCGTGATCTCGGAATAAACGAACGAGTAATTATCGTCTTTGATATCGTACCAGGCGTTGAACCCTCCTTTTTCGGTCCCACCGGTATTCTGTATCCCCGAGGTCAATATCCAGTCCCGGGCCATCATCACTTCTTTACTGTATTCCATTATCCCTCCGTGTTCTGTTTCTTTCTCCTAGCTTTCGCCGGGTTCCCATAACACACGGCGCCGGCAGGAACGTCCCTGGTCACGACCGAACCGGCTCCGATAACGGCGCCGGCCCCTATATTTACATCGGGAAGTATCGTCGAGTTGGCCCCGATGGACGCTCCCTTCCCCACTTTCCATGATATCCCCGAAAGGTCCCGCGTCTTCCCGCTTTCGGGATATTTATCGTTCGTAAAAACGACATGCGGTCCTATGAAGACCCCGTCCTCCACGATAAGCCCGTCGTATAAACAGCTTTTATTGTGCACGCGGACGTTATCCCCGATACGGACGTTCCTGTCCACATAGACCCCGTTCCCGATGACGCAGCCTTTCCCGATAACGGCCTTATCCATGATCTGCACGAAAGCCCAAATTACGGTACCTTCTCCTATAACAGCGCTTTCCGAGACAATAGCCGTCGGGTGCGTTCTCACTAAAGCCGTTCTTTTACCCATTCGATATTTCTCCTCAACCCTTCGTCTATGAACACTTTCGGCTCCCATCCGAACAGCTTTTTAGCCAGCGAATAATCGCATAAAAGTTTCGGCACCTGCGCCAGCCGGTCCTTTGTGTGCACTATCTTGGACTTCGACCGGCAGAGCTCTTTTATTTTTTCGGCAATATAGTTGATCGTAATGGCCTCTCCCGTACCGAAATTCACCGATCTCCCGACGGCATCTTTGTGTATCCCCATTAACAGGAAAGCGTCCACCATGTCGTCGACATAGGTAAAATCCCTCGACTGGTTCCCGTTCCCGTGTACGGTGATGGGCTTATTCCCGAGAGCTAGCTCGATGAATTTTGGTATGACGTCGTATGTGTGTCGCGGCCCGTAGGTGTTAAATGGCCTTATCACGGCAACGGGAAGCCCGTAGGTATTCCAGTAAGCATAGCAGTATTTATCCGCGGCGACCTTGCTGGCGGCGTAAGGAGAGGACGGAAAGAACAGGTGGTCCTCATTGATCGAGCCGCCTATCGTCATGCCGTATATTTCGCTCGAGGAAGTGCAGATGATACGTTTTATGCCGGACCCTTCCTTCACCGCGTGAAGCATGTTAAGGGTCCCTATGACGTTCGTTTCCATGACCTCCATCGGATGGTCAAAAGAGTTAGGCACATAAGCGTCGGCGGCCAGGTGGAAAATTATATCGGGTCTAGCCTTTATCGCCAGGTCTTTGGCGTCGGGCGAAGCGATATTGCCGGTAATTATCTCGTCCAAGTCCTTTTCCGCATGCGATAAATTCTTTAAAGTGTATTTGGTGGTGCCGGTAGTCGAATTCCCTCTTACAAATATCGATACTTTGGCTCCCTCGCCGAGAAGTTTTTCGGTAAGGTGAGACCCCATGAACCCGTCCGCCCCCGTAACCAGGACTCTTTTTCCTCTGTATTTACCGAACATTGTTCCCTCCGGAATATTCGTTGTGATCTTTTCGGAATAAATGAGATTTGACTGTATGTATAATAATAATGATTTATCAGTATATCATCCTAAATGGGGGGGAACAACTAGAAAAGACGCGTAAACTTGAGGTTAGGTTAAGATAAAAGGCATCATCCCCGCGAACAGATTTAAAAACGGGGATCAAATGAAAATATTTCACTTTTATGGGGTTCCCGCTTTCGCGGGAATGACATTTTTAACTTTCGCTGATATACGGTTACAAGAGAACCCAGACCCTAAGCGATTTGAGCCTGCTCTCTCAAAGTCTCGAACTGGTCCTTGATCCTGTCATAGACGAATTCCGCGATCTGGGTCTTGTTCTCTTTTGACATCTCCAGGAACTTGCCGCCGACCAGAAATTGCTCATCGGTAGGCGATTTATGGATCCACATTATTTTGAATATCGTCCTGACATTGTGAGCCACGAGCGGCAGATCGAATTCCAGGATCAATTTGTGGGACATGGCCGTAAAATGGTCCAGATAGAAAGACATCCCTCCCAAGCTTAAATTCTTGGCCAATACCTCCATGGGTGTTTCTTTCGCCAACAAAAAATCCTTACATTTCAATGCAAGATCAACGCTTATTCTCGGGTGTTTCCTATTATTGTGTACTAGTCCACTCATAATACACCTCCTCTCCTACAATTGCTGTTTCAATTTTTTCCCTTTTTCCATTGTATTATCATATCTATTATATCACTTCAGGTGATAGATTCAAGTGTTTTGTTCTAACTATTTCATAGATAACAAAGGCGGGGCATTACCGCAAAAGTGAAGATCAAATAAAATATCGTTGTTTTTGTGAAGTCCAAGTTTTTCGGAATGACAATTTTAATTATAAACTTGAACATTCATTTCAGATCACTTTCCGACGGGAAATGAATTTTCTCGCGATCATTTTCAATGTTTTTTTAATGGAACCGCATTTAAGGTCTTCCGAGGGAGTTTCGGGCTCGTAATCCAACGCTAACTTCACCGATATTTTAATTTTTTCGGATGCGGACAAACGCGATATTTCACCGTCAAATCCTGGGTCCGGCGGGGGATAATCACCGGACCCGTGGTCATTTGAGCCTTTCCTTTTCATCACTCTGTATTTTCCTATTGTCCAGAACTCATGGATATCATTCATAGAGACTTGTTTAAGAGCCCGCCTATTGACGGCGTGGTCAAGTATGGCCGATAGTATCGCGGGTACTTCCGGATATTTCGGGCTTGTATGCGCGTAAACTATGACCGGTATGGAATTGGATATCATGTAGTCTATAGCATTTTCATAATACATTATGATCGCCTCTATGTTCCCGTACCTCTTATCGAGAAAGAGTTCCGGGGCCACCGGAAATACGGGGATCTGGAGAACACGCGACCAACCGTCCCTAAGACATGGATACGACGGATATCCGGAATAATCGTATGCGAAATCGGACGAATATAAATAACCTTCATCCTCCAGCGCCTTCATAAGTGAGGGGACATAGCGCCCTGTAGGGGCAGCGAACCCGGTCGTCACGATACCGATATTCCTGAAAAACTCTCCGGCTTTTCTTATATTATGCCTGTTGGTGGCGTAATCCCCGTAGGCGGCGTGATAATATCCGTGCGAACCCACGTCTATCCCGAGACCACGGCATTTTATTATCTCGTCAGGAGCTTTCTCGAACGATCTTACGTTAAAAAATATCGTTATCGCGCGGCTGTACTTCGAGAAAACCGGATAATACGCGTTGAACGTCCCCTTCTCATACTCGTCAGCGTCTATCCTGAGACAAAAGCTGTCGGAGGGGAACGTCTGTTCATTTTTTGAACGCCCGAAAGACCTTTCGGAAGCGACCCTTTCCCTGACCCTCATCCCCCGGGGTCCGAAATCCTTGTAAACCGACCGGCGGGCTTTTTTAAAAAAACCTGTCCCGGCATCCTCCAGGCCCATCCTGTCGGAAGCTTTATAGGACAGGCTGAGTGACCCGTCCTGTGCTATACCGGCGCATGCCCCGCCCTCTATCATCCTCGCGGTTTTATCCAGAAGCTCCGCCCCGAGCGAGAGGTTCTTCATCCTTAACGACCGAAGATCATCATGGGGACGCACCTTAAGGGTTTTCCGCATCAGGATATCGCCCGCGTCCAGATCTTCGCTTATAAAATGAACTGTTACGCCTATCTTATCGATATCGTTATTGCGAAGAGCCCAGAATTCAGAATCGGCGCCCCTGTAATACGGCAGTATGCCGGAATGGAGATTTATGGCCCCTCGGGAAGCCTTACCGAAAATGTCGGCCGAAAGTTTACGCGTCCCGACGACAATGATAAGTTCCGGGGATATTTCCCCGAGCGCTTTCCCGGATTCCGGGGAGTTTATGTCTAGGACCCTGACAACTTTCAGGGCGGGGTATCTTCGCGCGAGCGCCTCATAATTCATTGCAAGTATCGCTCCATTAAGGAGATAAAGGGCTCTCTTGACCCTCGCCTTTAAGGTCACGGGCTTGACCTCGTAAACGATGGCCCTAATGTCATGACCCCGGGAAAGAAGCTTCCCCGAAACCATAAGGCCGTCAAGAATATCGCTGGTAAGTAACGCTATCCTCATCCGATAAAGTCCTTCAGGTCGTATTTACGTTCAAGGAACTCTGTTTTCATTAGAGCCCTCTTCTTAAGAGCAAGCGGCAGACGTTTCAACGCTCCGATGAACCCGATAAGCACCGTGTCCTGTCCCTTGAGAAGGAGAACTAATATCCTTGGCAAGGTGAGAAGAATATGCGCGAACAGTATGTCCTTCTCCCTCACGTTCTTCCAGATAAAGAGGAACATGTTCCTGTGGGCTATCGTCATCTTCCTCTTTTTCCCGTACTCCCTGTGAAAAGTGGTCGACTCGTCATGGAATACCACCGACCGCGGCTCGTAAACCCCTTCCCACCCCAGACACATCGCCCTGAAACAAAGGTCGACCTCCTCCCATATGCCGGGAAGGTATAAGTCGTCGAACCCGCCCATCGAAACAAAAGCGTCCCTCCGGAAGGCTCCGGTAGCGATCGAATGGGTCTTGCCTCCGGACATGAAATTATCATAATCCACCCTCATTTTTACCGCCCCCAGAGAGAATCCCAGGAAAGACTTTCCCCCATTGAAAGTGCCGTCGAAGTTCATGAGCCTGGGAGCGGCGAACATTATCTTTTCGTTCGAGAAATGCGCGACGAGCGGGTCAATAAAATCCGGCTCCGCCTTCATATCGGTATTGAGTAGTATGACCACGTCGCTGTCGAGGCCCGCGACGAAAGCGTTGTAAGAAAATAGGACCAGGTTCCGTGGAGCGGGTATGAATCCCACTCCCGGGAAAGACCCTGCGACCAGCTCACGGCTCGAGTCGCTCGAACAATTATCGAGAACGTATACCGCTGAATCGTGTACGGATCTTATGGCTGCCGCGCATACGGAGGGAAGGTACTTTTCCAAAAGGTCTCTGCCGTTATAGTTCAGTATGATTATGTCTATTTTCACGGAAAATACCTTTCACTTCTTCTTTATCGTTCCAACGTCTTTCCGGCGTTTCGGTCAGTCAAACAGAAAATCACGACGAAAAAAGCCGAAACCAGAAAAATAGCCGCGAGCGCTCCTGTAATGACGTAAACCAGATAAGAGTATTCAGGCGCGAAATGGAGTACTTTTATGGACCAGGCGTCAAACGCGTTATAATCTTTCATACTGGCAATGATGGGCTTCGCGAACCAGTAATCGGGATCGTACATGAAAGGCACGTCTCTTCCGGATAACAGATAACTTACCCTGGCCATGAACATCTTCCAGGCACCCGATATCGGAGAGAGGTCCGGCACAAAGTTTATTAGGTATTCTTCCTGGCCCAGGCGCTCTTTCACGAAAAAATAGAATTTGGACTGATTGATCAGCATGCACGGCGCCATGGCGAGGAATCCGGCCATTGAAAAGAGCGTAATAAGTATCCTGGCGGCTAAACCTTTTGAGCGCGAAAGGTATCCCCCGAGTACTAAAGCCATAAAAGGGACCGCGATAAGCAGGTATCTGGGTCCCCACGAGAAAAGCGATCCCCTTCTGAAATGGTTGGAATAAAAGAACAATACCCCAAGGAAAAACATGAGGTAAAATATCATTTCCTTATCCTTCTTTCTGAATATATCCCTCACGGCGAAGATCGACAGCGCAAGCGGGATGTTATAATAAAGGAACCCTTTGCCCGGGCTGACAAGGTAATAAAAGAGCCCTTTGACGAGATGCTGTCCCCTGAGAAGATGCCCCTTCATGTCCGTAACGCTGTACGCCGTTCCCCCCGGAAAAAGATCGGAGTAGCCTTTGTAATAAGCGAACGCGAGAGTTGAGGAGACCGCCAATGACAAAAAGAAAGAGACCGCCGCGATATACTTACTTTTTCGGTCCAGCGGGCTGTCACATATCACCCAAAGGCCGTACAGAGTGAAGAAAGGTATATAAATAAAACTTTGCTGCCTCGCGAACATAGCGCACGCGCCGGCCAATGCCGCGAGGAACAGGAACCGCAACTTTTGTCCATCCTTATACATCAGGATACAGAGCGCCGACGTCAACAGGAACAGAATTAACGTCGGCTCCGAAAAACCCGTGCGCGAGTAGACCGGAGCCATGGTACAGAGGCCATACACGAGCGATATCGCAACCGCGCCGGACCGTCCATGTCCCAGCCTGAGAGATATCAGGAAAATAAGCAACGCGTTGAAAGTCGATACGGTCGGGTTGAAGAAAGACACCGCCATCATCGTTATAAAATCGTGAGGGATATTCACCAAAAAACGCGCCGCGAAATGTCCAAAGGCGTAAAAAGGGGTTATAAGGGCCGGAACTCCTATCCCCGCTCTTGAAGAATATCTTTTCCCGTCATTACCCACAATGCCAGCATTCACCTTGTAACCAAGTGCGTTCTTTCCGTCCGGCTTCTCTATAAAAGCCGTTCCTTGCCCCAGCACGATACTTTCGGCGGTAAGGTAATCCTCGTAACCGTCGCCCCCGAAATGCCCTATCGAGAAAAATACGTAGAAAGATAAAAACAAAAAGAAGACCGCAAATCCTGTTTTATAGTTCATTTCTCATCCTTTTAGCACCGCCAGGGGCTTTAGCTTCGCTACCTTCCGGGCAAGCCCGATAGTCGAAAGATAGTCCGCCGCCAGACCGACGTTCTTGAAACAGCGAGGGTCCTGTCTTACTATTTTTTTGGAATTACCTTTGTAAAGGGTTATTCCCCTCCCCTTGAGAAGATCGACAAGCTCTTCCCTGGTTGACGACACCTCACCTATCTTATCTTTCCTGATACGGCCTGAACCGTGCCCGGCGGAATTGTAAGTACGGCTATTCCCTTCCATAGCCAGCGAGATATAGGTCGGGTCCCCCATGGATCCCGGAAGAAAGACAGGAGTTCCGGTATCTTCGAAAGGCGTCCCGGTGGCTTTCCCCGGGGGAAGAGCTCTTACACCACCTGTCCGATGCACCCACATATCCGACCCGGAATGACGCTCGAGATTGATCGACATATGCGAAAGATCATACAGAGTTCTCACCTCTTTGGTCTCCGGCCCGAATATTCCGCTCACAGCCTTTTTAATTTTGTACGATATCAAAGCCCTGTTCGCGTAAGCGAAGTTGGCTCCGCCCATAAGAGCCGAAAGATAGAGCCCGGCGCTCGACGACCCTGCCTCAAGACCGAAAAGCGGGCATTCGCCGTCACGCGTCCGGAACATCATTTCTCGGAACAGCCCAAGCCTGGACCGGTTAAACGAGGACAACATCCGTTCGACGGCCACAAAACCCAGCATTAACGGCTCTCTGGCGCCGAGTGTCCTGGGTGAATACAAGTTCGTGAGCATGGCTCCGAAGCCTCCCGAGCCGGAATGCGCCAAAATGTAACAACCGTTCTTCTTTATGCCCAATACTCCGGCGTTCTTTTCGTCGAATACTTCCTCCACCGTCTGCAATTCTATGAAATGGTTCCCGCCCCCCAGGATACCCAGCCTCCGCCTGGACAGCTCCATAACATGTTTCGGTACAGCGTCTTCTAGAAGCGAGTCTGCCCCCGGAACTCCGTTAAAAGCATTGCCCCGGAGTTCGACATTATCGAGGTCGTCGGGACAATCCTTATACCTCGCCAGCACCCATCCCGCGCCCTCCCTCATTATGCCCTTTACATCCGAAAGAGCCAACTTCTCTTCAGTTAGCGAACCAAGACATATGGAATCCGCTAATTTAGAAAACAATTCGTTCATTCTCACGGGAGTGACGCGATCGTTCGTGAAAGGGAGCTCGAGCATCCTCATGCCGCAGTTCGGACCTGAGACCATAAGCTGCGGGAATATGTGCCCCGGGGAAACAGCCACGGCTCCGGTAGGAAAATCGTTGTCGAATTTGTCGTGGATATCTATTAGCCCGACAACGGGACTCGCGATCCTTTTGTCGGAAGCTATCAGGGCCAACTGCACTAGCGCCCTCTCAGAAGGCATAAGCTCATCGGGGGTATAAATGGCCACTTTATCCCGTTTATACATCTTCACTCTCCGCGCAAACCTCAACGACCTCTTTTTCGGCGAACAGATTGTGCGAATACCTGAGCCGCACGAAAAAGAACATCCCGGATACGAGTGCCGTAGAGACCACCACAGCCCTGTCGATCGCGGCGACCATAAAGCCTTCCGCAACAGAGAACCCTATTAAAAGAGAACTGACAGAGACGACCGTTTCCCTTATGCCCATATTGGAAGGTATCAGATTCACCATGTTCGACAGCTCCGTTATAGGTATTATCGCCGCGACATTAAGGAATGAAACCTCGTACGAAAGAGCCGTGAAAACGACATAGTACCGCAAAATGAAAGCAAGATTTATTCCCATCTGGATCGCCGCCAGGCTATATATGAGCCTTCTGTCCACTTTAACGCTTTTGATGTCTTTTATGGCTTCCGATATCCTGGTGAATACGCCGTATCTATTGAGAAAGCCGGGTATAGGCACAAAAAAAACGGCCACGGAGACGGCCATGGCGCATACGTAAATGACCACAGGAACCAACAGGACCGGGGTTCCATGCTCGGCCATATAGACCAGGCTCCCGGCGAGACCTACCAGACCGCATGTAAAAACGGCGGCGACGCTTCGTATGAGCCCGGTCGACAGGAATTTTGTATAACCGAAACCGTACTTTGACCTCAGATAAACGGCGTTCGTGACGATACCGGCGTTAGGCAGAAAAAGGTTATAGAACGCCATCATTACGCTCAGCCCGAAACACTCGTTCCTTTTAATTTTCACATCGTGCCTCCTAAGCAGCACGTGGAGCTTCATCCCGTCAAGATATCTCCCGGCCAGATATATAAACGCGATGAGCAAGAACTCGAGCTTATGTTCCAAGAAACTCGCTTTTATGACTTCAAATTTCTTCCCGAGTATAAGAATTATGAATATCAACGTGGCGATAAGGACAATACTGTTAAACTTTTTTTTCAGCATATCCCCTCAACCATCTTTTTTATGCGGGGAATATCCTTTTGGATATCCGTAACGGCAAGCTCCCGAAATTTGAAAGTGCCCGACAAGTAACCCGCGAACGCCGTCTCACGCTCCTCGATACCTGCCAGGAGATCTTTCCTTTCACCGACGATGTTATCCATAAGGCTTTGCCTCGTGTCGCAAGTCTCCATCATTCTCCTGTACGGATCACGAGACCCTCCGGTGCCAAGGCCGAAAATCCCCGCTATATCCGCGTAGGCGCGTATAACTGCCCCGGGGATGATCTCTTTAATGCCGACCCGTGTGCTCAGGTAGAACTTCATTCCTGTGGTCAATTCAAGCGCCGTCCTCGCAATATGCCGGATCTTAGCCCTTAGCATCATCCAGGGAGGCACAGTAAGAAAAGGGTTCTTTCCCTTCAGATAGCTGAAAAAATGGACCCGTTTAGGATATGAATACACTTTCCTGTCCTCACCGAGGAATACCAGATCGTCTCCCAGGAAGGAATAACCGTCACGGACAAGGTTGAACGCTAAAGTCGTTTTTCCGGCGCCCGAAACAGCGGTGAATATATATCCGCCCCCGGCGCCGGCGACAGCCGACGCGTGTATCATAAGAAGACCCGTTCTTAGAGCGGCGTAATATACCAGCGGCTCGACTATCTCCGTCTGAAGAAAAACGGCCGACATCGACGGAAAAAAGACCCTCGCGCATAGGGGAGTATTGAAGTACACATCGATATCGCGGCAGTCTATGCCCCGGATGAGAAATTTGTAGGGATAGATCTTTTTGAACACCCCTTCCCTCAAAATATCTTTTTCACGCTTCTCGGGGAATCCGGCGTCGACAATGACGTTTATCCTCAATGATCCGGGAGCTCCCTTGCCGCGCATCGCCGGGTCGAATTCTTTCCTGAAATGTTCCGCGTAATGAGCGTCCCTGGATCGGACATTCACCTCTATCCGGGAATGGATGTTCATGGTGAACACATGCCGCGCGCCGCCGGAAGCTATAGAGCCCACCTCTTCGAAACGGTCGCGGTATCTCCTGGCGACCTCCTCGGTGGAACACATCCTGGACGTTTCAACCGCCATTTTACCGAATACTTCGAGCCCCGGCATTGAAAGAGCCTCTTCCATTTTTCCCGCCAGCGCCTTAAAATCACCCGGGTCGAACAACCATCCGTTAACGCCGTCCTTCACGATATCCGGGATACCGCTGATATCGCTGCCGATAACAGGCACGCCTCCTGCCATGGCCTCGGCTACAACGACCGGCATCCCCTCGGTCTCTCCTTTTCTATCAAAGACCGAAGGGACCAAAAGCGCGTCGCTCGCCGCGTAGTACCTCGGAAGGTCCGCCTGGGCCACCCATCCCGCGAATTTAAAATATTCCTCCAGGCGCTTATCTTTTACGGCCTTCTTTATTATGTCCTCAAGCGGGCCTCCGCCTGCCAATACCACGCGAAAATCTTTTTTCCGTCCGGTGAGTACCTCCACGGCGCTGACTATATCTTTTATCCCTTTCTTCTCAACGAATTTACCGACAAAAAGGAAAGTAAATCTTTCTTCAAGCCCTAACTTCGCGCGGGCCCCCGGCCTGTCATTCCCCGGCCTGAACCTTGAGGTGTCGACTCCCATGGGGATAACTTCCGGCGCTTTCTCGTCGAATGATCCGGAAAGATTGACGAGCTCAGACCTCAAATAATTACTTACTGCCAGGACCATATCCGTATGGGCCGCTATGAATTTCGCCAGGATCCTTCCCGCCGAGCCTAGCCTTTTGAGAAAAAAGATATCAGCAGCGTGCGTTGTCGAAACGTGTTTTATCCCGGTGGTCATGCTCACAAAAGCCGAGATAAGCCCCTGCGGGACAAGCCAGTGTGAGTTAATAAGCCGGATGTTCTCCCTCCGGGCGAGGCTGATGACCGCCAGGAATTCCGAAATAAAATAGAACGGGAGCAAAAGCACGGACCACGGGTATTTCCTTATATCGTTAAGCATCCCTACGCCGCTGGAGATGACTTCCAGTGATTCAGGAAAAAAATACCTGAATCTCCTTACGGTTACGCCCTCCAGATCCTCTTTCACCCTCGCTCCGGGCGAATGAGGCGCTACTATATAAACCTTATAGTAAGTTTTCAGCCGGAGGGCAAGATCAAGGACGAACCTGGCGGTCATGATGTCGCTTTTATCCCTGGGAAAAGTGCTTGTAACGATAAGTATGCTCTTATTCATGCTACGCGGCGTTCCACGCCCCCTGAGCCTTTTTTAACCGCTACGACGAGAACGGATCCCGCCCCGGCCCATGGCATATATCTCTCCAGAAATCCACCCACCCGAACAGCGGCGGAATTTTCCCTGTCGTAGACTTTTTTATCTCTGAAAAATCCGGAGAATTCCACAAGGCTGAAAATATGGTCGACAGGCATGGTCCTTTCGATATGGAAACCGCCGTTCGTTATCGCTCTTTCCAGCTCCCCAACATTGAAATATCTCTGGTAGTAATAGTTCTTTTCGGGTTTACCCATAAGACGCCTGAGTGAACGGCTGCGTTTCATAAGGTTGAGCGGAGCCTTGACACCAAGGAACACGTTAAAGTACGGCACTGATAAAATAAGCCTCCCGCCGTCCTTTAGGACGCGGTACGCTTCCCGTAACGCCTTATCCGGACCTTCGGCGAAATGTTCGATGACCCCGAAGGAAAGGTAGGCGTCGAAAGATCCTGACCCGAAAGGGAGATCCCTTATATCGGCCGTGGACACTTTCTGTGACGGGTCATATTCCCTTATCTTCCTCATACATTCATCGTCATAGTCGACGCCTGAGATATCATATCCCATTCCCCTCAACTTTATGACCCACGGGCCAAGCCCGCACCCCGCTTCCAGAACACTTCCTCCACGGGGAAGATAGGAAATAACCGTATCCTTGATCTTAATGACCCTGGGATAAGTGAAAATACCCATGATAGTCGCGATGTCTATCTCTTCCCAGTTTTCCCTCCAGGCTTTTCGTGTGGCTTCATCGGTCCTTACGGCTTTCCCTTGTCTCATTTTGGGTATATCCTTTTAGCGCGGCGCTCAACCTTTCTTTTTCTTGTCGTAAAAATTTTTCTTTAGCCTGTACAGTATCTCCTCATTGAGCTTCCTGTTGGCGGACATGATATCCCCCAAGAGTCCTATCATGATTATCATGAAGCCGGTTATAAGACACGCCGACGCTATTATCAAAGATTGTACATGCCCTCCCTGATGGCGGGTGAAGTGTGCCGCAAGGAAACGCGCGACAAGAAAAAGGCCGGCGAATATGGGGATAAGGCTTAGTTTGACGAAACTTTTCAAAGGCTCGTACATCATATAGATGCGCAGCATCGTTACAACGCTTCTCTTTATGTACGAAGGGACGCTTTTTATCAGCCTGGATTCCCTGAGCTTGGCATTTGTGGAGATGTTCACATAGGTTATCGGAAGCTCTTTCAACCCAGCCTGAATTATGCTTTCTATCGTATACGTATAATTCGAAAATATATTAAGCCGCATAGCTGCGTCCCTGGAATACGCCCTGAACCCGCTGGTAGTATCCGGAATGTCCGTTTTCGAGAACTTTCTCACGACTGAGCTGCCTATTCCCTGGAGCCATTTCTTGACCGGCGAAAAGTGGCTGATAGAAGCGATATCACGGCACCCGATCACCATTTCAGCCTTACCTTCAAGGATCGGCTCTATCAGTTTGGGGATATCCGCGCCGCTATACTGGTTATCGCCGTCGATATTCACTATTATGTCCGCTCCAGCTTCCACGGAGCTATCCAGGCCCCGCCTGAAAGCCTCAGCCAGACCCCTATTAACCGGGAGATCGACGATATGCCTGACGCCCAGCCCCCTCGCTATCTCGACTGTAGCGTCGGTCGAGCCGTCGTTGACCACCAGAACCTCGATCTCGTCGATGCCCGCGATCTTTTTCGGAAGGTCTCTAAAAGCCTCCGGCAAAGTTTTTTCCTCGTTGAAACAGGGTATCTGAATGATGAGCTTCATAGGCCACCTCTTTTTAGTCAGACTGTGTTCGTGTTATTTCCGTATTGCAACACAGTCTGACTCTTTACGCAATATCCATATATACGTCGGCACCAGCCAATACAGATGCTCCGAGACGAACACGGCCGCCCTCTGGCCCAATGAGCCTGGGCTGACCATATCCGTAGCCCGGAATGTCACAGGATCGTTTATAACTTTAACGGTATAATCTGACACTTTAAAATCCGATACCATCTTTTTCAATCCCGGGAGGCAGAAAGACCTCACGTCATAAGCCCCGCCCCCGGCCAAACCCAGATATGCGTCGGCGAGAGGCTTGGGAAAATATGAAAGGAACGGAAGTTTGTAATGCGGTTCTATCGGGATAAGCCGGTTCATAGCCGTGAAATAACACACCCCGCCGGGTTTGAGGACACGCCATATTTCTTTCACAAGCTTTCCCGGGTCATCGACATGTTCATATATCCCGGCGCATACCGCGGCGTCAAAAGATCCGTCCGGGAAATCCATACGCTCGCCGCTCTGGACCGAGAAACGGATCCCCGGCCATTTAGCGCGCGCGTAATTGACCGCCTCCTCGTCAGGGTCAATGCCGGTCACATCAAAACCGTCCTTTAGCGACGCCGAGATGATCCCAAGCGAACAGCCTATGTCAAGAAGCGACCCGGAGCGTTTCCCGGAGTCATGTAACACGGCCTTGATCTTTTCGGCCTTCCTCGTCCTGTCGGCTATGTACGCCTCTTCCGCTTTCTTGTTATGTTCCTGAAATAGTTTTTTCCTGAATTCCTTTTTCATATTATTCCGGGCCTCACCCGGAAAAAGAGTTCAACGCCTCGTCCAATTTGGAATACTCGGCGTCTATTTTGTTTTTTTTGATATATACGGTCACCCTGGACATCCACACAAGTGTCGCGGCGAAAGAGTAAAACACGATCCAAGGAATGAATATCTCGGATCTGACGAAAAAATTAAGTATCGAGACCGGCAGCATAAAATAAATGATCGCAGGGAAAGTGCATACATAGTGAAGACCGCTGAAACATTTTTTCAGCGGGGAAGCCGCGTTCTTTTCGTCCCTTGAGCTTTCCATCTTTTTAAAGACCACCGGCTTAGCAGGTTCAAGCAGTCTTCCCCTGAGCCTCTTATACAGGACGCTGTAGTGGACATCCAGAAAAGCGTCGATCAAATGCGCCGAATACCCGGCGGCTATAGACAATAAAAAGACCCAGAAAATACCGTACCGGAGATATAGCCCAAAGCCTATCGACATAAAGAACCACGGATGCACGATATAATGGGCCATGTAATCGAAAAATCTTCCGGTCGCGCCCATCTGATCCCTGTATCTGGCTATCTCACCGTCGACCATGTCCAGAGTATACCAGAATTGCAGACCTATCGCTCCTATCAGGAAAGCGGGTTTGGTGGCGAAAAGAAATACCCCGCATATGACGAAACCCGTGACGATGAACGTTAAAGTAACGCCGTTAGCGCTTATAGGCGTATGGAGAAGAAGCCATGTGATCCTGACGGATACCTTCCTCAGGATATTCATCATGTACCAGTCATCGGTATTACGCCGCGGATGCTGGCATCTTATCTCTAATTCCCTTATTGTTTCCATCCTATCCTTCCAAGGACCGGTCTTTGAAATACCTGTCCAGAACGCCCTTCTCTTTCCAGTCCATGTACCTGGAATAATCCCTTTCCGAATCGAACTCGAGCCACCCTCCGTTCACCGGGACGGCCTTGACCCTGTGCCCGAGGTCTATTGCTCTCTGCAGCATATCCGTCATATATCCGTTCTGAAAGTTCTTGGACCTCAGCCATTTTTTATCCCAATATTCCTTTTTATCGGTGTCGTATATGTTCGAGATAATGTCTATCCCCTTTTTGGAAAATTTTAAAAGCCCTATATACTGGCCTTTCACCCTGGATATATCCGGCCTGGGCTCGCCTATATCCACGATCTCATTTTTTCCGTTAAAGACCATCGACTCCGTCTCAGAGAGAAAATCCTCACCGAACCGGTCCCTGAAATACCCCGCGCCGTTCAAGTCGACGACGACGCTTATGTCGTCCTTTGACTCCAAAAGAGCCCTGAGCACTTTGCGTTCATAGACAATATCCCCGTAAGATACCATCACGGCGCCGTCCCATAAAGGCCTGGTGCAAAAGAACGATTCCACCATGTTCGTCGCGGCAAAACGCTCGTTAATAACCTTTTTGGCCCCGGGGCAATCGAGATTATCGGCCATATGCCCGGCGACAACTATTATGTCTTCGATCCCCTCGGCACGCATCGCGCCAAGCTGCCTGTCTATGATCCTTTTTCCAAGGAACTCAAGCATGCACTTATGCTTATCACGAGTGAGAGATCCCATCCTGGACCCTGTTCCCGCCGCCAAAATCACCGCTTTCATATTTTCCTCCAGAATCCTGTCCTGTTCCTGAACGCCGTGACCAAGGCGTCGTTCACATAACTGTCAGGGCTTTTCCTCTCAGGGTGCCACTGCACCCCCAGTATCGGATACTTCGTATGACAGAGAGCTTCCACGCCGGACGTGATCGAAACAGCGAGAACCTTGAGTTCGGGTGACACCTTCCCGAAAAATACGCCCTGCCTGTGGAATGAATTGACGTTGATCCTTGATCTCCCCAGGAGCGACTTGAACTCGACATCCGTCACATTGACCTCGTGGCTATCCGTAACATGGGTCTTCAAGTCCAGCCCTTTAAGAGTGAGAGTTTCGGGCAAGCCTCCCTTAAAGTAGTAATTGATGAACTGCATCCCCCGGCATATCCCCAGGACGGGAAGTGAGCGTTTTACCGCAAGGTCCAGCAGCTTTTTCTCCTGCTGGTCCCTCACCGGTTCGGACCCTATATCGTTCCCGCCGGAAAGGATCATCCCTCTTATGTCAAAATAGCGCAAATACGACTCTACATCCGCTACCGCGTTCGATACGGGCAATAACGTTATACCCTTACCCCCGAAGTAGCTGACATAGTCGTTATAAAGAAAATCCGCCGGACTGTCGTATTTCCGCTCTATGCCGCAAGAAATGGCCAAAAGCATGTTTTATCCCTCCAGGGGTTCCAGCACCTGTTTCGCCCCGTCTATGACCACGAATCTGGAACTCACCAGCCTGTCAAATATTGTCGGACCGCATCCGATAGCGGCCGGTATCCCGAACTCAGCGCACCTTATAGCCATATGCGAGGCCACGCCCCCGTATTTCGTCACTATCCCCATGGGTTTCCTCGAAAATATCCAGTCATAACCGGGATCGGCGTTCTCAAGGAAAATGATGTATTCTCTCATATCCTCTATTTTCATGAACCCAGCTACATCATACACAAGAACCGGCCCCTTAGCAATTTTTTCCGTGATAAAATTAGGCCTTGCCTTATAGAAACGCACGATATCGATATCCTTCTCGCTTATTATGACCGGCGGAAGAATAAGATGATCCGACCACACCTTCTCTTTTTTGTGCCTTTCAAGCGACTGCCTTATTACCCTCCCGGCGTGATCCGAGTCCGAATACTCAGGGTTCCTGAATTTGAGCAGAGTATTAAGGTCCACCTGGCTGAGATCTTCCCTCGTAAACCCCAGTTTGCCGCCTGCGAGAGCCAGAAACTCTATGGCTTCGCTCAGCGTTCGCGTGAACTCGAGTTTCGCGTCTTCCCTGAGCTTGATAGCCTTCTCTATGAAAGTCAGGAGCGTCTTCGCGCTGCCGTTGATCTTATCGCGTTCCATAACGCGGTTAATTGCCGATATCTCCGCGGCGGGAAACGCGAATTTTTCACGGCTGGCCACGCCCTCCTGCCGCGCGTCGCCCTTTTTACTGAAAAAACCTTTTTTCATATCGCGATACCTGAGTGCCGTTATGTCGTACGTACCCGGCCTTAAGTGCCCGTAAGAGGAGAAAAAGTCACAAAGGCTCAGTTTACCGCTCTGCATCCGGGCGAGATCGGCGCTGAAATCCGACGCCACGGTTTGAATGGAATTCAGAAAACCGTGATAGGAATCGCCCGATATTACCCCTTCGTCCCTCAAACTCATCAATATGCTTTTTCCGATGAACGCCAGTCTGGCCAGGCGCGCGAATGGAAGTATCCCGAATTTTTTACAGTTCTGGAGCAGGTTGTACGCTATGTAGAACAATGTCCACGGCGAATCGTCATCGCGGTTCCGAAATGATAATAACCTGGCCTTTCGCTGTGTGAGATGCCGGACAAGCTCCATATCCCTGGCAAAAAGATATTCCGCGTCGTCCAGGATACCGTTCGTGAGTTTCCGGAGGGCCCTAGTAAAGATCTCTATCTCCCCTCGTTTGAATCCTGATTTTTTCAGTTCCAGAAGCTGCCGTTCAAGGGAAAAGTTATAACATGACCAGACTATCTCGAACTCTATCTTGTCCTGCCTTTCGGGGTAGCGCTCAAGCTTATCCAAGTAATGGTCGACTATCTTTCCGGCAAGTTCGTCCGGGACATCTACAGGCAGCAAAGAATTAAAACTCAGCCGTGTATCAATATAAGGCCGTTTGCCGAAGGATATCATGAGATCGCCCGGATAAACGTCCCGGTATCCAAGGGAAGACCTTGCCTCGTGCCAGACAGAATCCGTTATTAGAAAACTGTACAGGGAGTAATCCAGAGTATTCGGCCTGTTACCTATCATCTCAGCCGGGTTCCAGTCCGGCATATCGCCAAAAATAGTGCGGCTTCCCCCCAGGTGCGGTATCGGCCTCGAGAACCGCGAGTATTTTGCCTTCATGCTCCCTATGAGTTCCCCGATGTGGCCTTCGTCGGGGAAAGCCAGCCCCCTGTTCGCGGCAAGAGGCCTCACCTGGAAAATGACCACCTTCCCGGCGGAAGTGATAGCGAACTCTATATCTAGCGAGCGTTTGGGAAAATGGCCCTCTATCTCCCTGACCGAGTCCAATAAAGCCGCCCATTCACCCGCTTCACGGCTTTTAGCTCCGCGGAATATGCACACCAGATCCCCCGATATCCCTCCGGTAACGGTATCCGTCTTACCCGTGATACCATCGTAATTAATGATGTAATACGGGGCGTTCGTCCCAAGGCCCCTGGTAAAAACGACTCCGCTTATACGCACCGAACGCGTCTGGGTCTGGACAATGACCTGGTCATCGAAAAGCGGGGCTTTTTTTTCGGCATATGACCCTATAACTCGCTCTATCGAGCTTATCAGGGCTGCGGGGCTAGCGCTATCCACGCCTATCTCGCTGTGAAAATAACCGGCCTGCGAGGATCTCTCCGTGTCTTCGTTCCGCGATGAGCTTCTGACAGCTACAGGCTTGGGCGAGAATCTGCCCATGATCTTTTTTATTACGTCGGGTCTGGCGGACTCCCATTCTTTAACCGTGAATACATAGATATCCTCGACATACCCTTTCTTGATTGTTTCCTTAAGATACGAGAGAACATCCGCTTTTGACCTCAGCCTATTTTTCATGTTTCCCCGATTGCGGCGTCATTTTTTCACCCTCCGCCGCCATGCTCAGATATCCTTTTTCCCGAAGCGCGTTCAATACCGTCCTGGCGACAAGTTCATTCCCGAGCTTACTATAATGCCCGCCGTAGACATTGTCATCTGAGTACAACTCGTCCAGGTCTCCCCTTCCCAAAAGTATTTCCGTCATGTCCACGGTCAGGACCTTATTCGATATATCCCCGATAACCTTCTCGTAATAGTTCCCTCTCTCCCTTATAAAAAGCACGTCATCTTTTTGCGGCATAAAAAGAAACACAGGCTGTATTCCTTTCTCCTCCGCCGTTCGAGAGAACTTTGATACGAGCGCAGAAAAGATCCCTCTAGAGTATCTTTCGCCGAATAACCTGACCCTGAGGTCCCTGTTTATTTCCATTATCTTCATCATGGGATATTCATCTATACGGGAGTTCGTTACGCCAAAAGCCCGGTAAAGTTTGGACATGAGAAGCGCCGTGATTATCGGGATATTACGCCCGGGCTTACGCAGCACGGAATAAAGGTACGGGAACCTCAGCATTTCGTCCCTGAACTTTGTCCGATAAAAGAAATCATTGCTCCTTATCCCGTCCAGGAATTCTTCGTACCTCCCTAGTTTCGAGGCATCGTCGATGATGTTATCGATCCTTACCAGAAGGCCATCCCTGAGGTCAAATCTGGGTTTAAACCCGAAGGTATTACCGAATTCGTTATAATGTTTCCAAACGCATAATATCCTCACGATAGTGGACGGGACTACCCCCATAATGACTATCTCGGGATCAATGCGCCCAAGCTCCCTCTCCATGCGGATATAAGCTTGATCAAGTCCGTAGTTCCCAACCCCGAAATTAACGACCCCCGCCCCTGAGAAGGACGCGAGGAACCACGGCCAGGTCTCGTCATCGTTCGTCTGGCGGCAAAATGTAAAAGAATCCCCGAAACAGGCTATCTTCAAGGGAAGGGATCCAAGCCCCGGATGGCGGCGCGCCCCGCGATCGTCCATATGGTAACTGGTAGAACCGTGTTTCCCCTTTTCCGGGTGAGACGTGTTAGGCTTTCTTATCCACCCCAGTTCGGGGTCGTAACCGTGTTCCAGGAACTTCTTTAACCCTTCCGGGTCTAAAACCGGACGCTCATCGCGCGGGGTGATGAGCCACTGAAAATCCCGCCTTAAACGCCCGACTGTAAAGGCTACCGCCAGCTCGAAAAGGAAAAGTACTGCCAGGATAACTATCGCCGCGATCGGCATATCAGCGCCTCAATAAGGGTTTGATGCTCTTTATTATTTTTCCGCCTTCCCTGTACAGGTCATCCAATCCGCGGTCATTCTTTATGGTGAGATCCGGACCTAAGGGAGGCGGGAACGCTATATCCACTCCGACAACGTTCTTTATTTCGCCGTTAATAGCCTTTTTGTATATGCCTTTAGAGTCCCTCTGCACCAGGACGCCAAGATCGGACTCGATATATACCTCGTAATAATCCCTGATGTTCTCCCTCATCCATCTCTGGCTTTCGTGGAACAGGGACAATACGGCGAAGATCACGTTTATTCCAGACGAATCAAGGTATTTACAGAGCCTTGTTATGCGGCCGGCGTTCTTCTTCCTGTCCTCGATCGTATGGCCGAGATCGTCGCCCATTATCTCCCTGAGTATATCCCCGTCCAAAAAAACCAGATTAGGGTATCCCGGTTTAAGTTCCTCATATACGCGTTTACCAAGCGCCGTCTTCCCGGAACCCGACATCCCGATTATCCATAAGACCATCAATCACTCCCCTTTATTCCATACCCGGTTTATGCGCTATCAATACATAAATATTGCAAAATTGTTCCGGAAATAACCTGATAAGCGACCTCTGGATCAGGGAGGCGAAAGGCGAAAGCTTGTAGCCTTCCTTTCTCCCAAGATTCTCGTTAAACTCCTTATGCGCTTTATCCCTAAAGAACCTGAACTTGTAAAACAAAGGCATATTCTCGACCGGATATACTTCTTCGACCCAAAAACCGGCCTTAGTGAACAGTTCGACGAACTCCGCTCGTTTTAAATTTCGTTTGTGAAATTTATCCGGCGCGGCTTTAACCCCTTTTTTCCTGGCCGATCGCTCGTAAAGCCGGTCAGTTAGCCATGTCTCGACGTTATCCGCGCGAAAAGACGCGCATACTTTCCCTCCCGGTGATACGATGCGAAAGGTCTCACGTATGGCCACATCCAGGCCATTCTCGAGATTATGATACAAACCGAACGCCAAGACATAGCCGAAATACCCGTCGGGGTACCTGAGGCCGGTGATATCCCCAACCTCTGCTTTGAGCTTAGGATCATGCTCTTTAAGCTTTCTGATCACTCCCTCGATAAAATCTATACCCGTTATATCGTACCCTTTATCGGCAAAATACCTGAGAACCCTTCCCGCGCCGCATCCCGCCTCCAATATCCTTTGGCCCGGGGACCCGACCGTCATTTTAGCGTATTTCAGGGGGTATACATCAGGGTTATCCATAGGCTGGTCCACGGGTATATCATCCCATCTTTTAAACCAGTATTCGTTATTGTCCTTCCAACGGTAAGTTATTCTCATATTATCCTTTCCGGTTCCTCCCTCGTTATGACCGATTATATCAAATACCGGCTCATCGTTCCATACCGCTTTGGCGGCGGTCCATTATAACGCTATCACTACCCGTTTACCCGCCTTGAGGTATTCCAGTGCGCTGTTTACGTGTAGGTTCAAAGCTTCAACGAATTCATTTTTCACCGCCAGAGGGACCTCGGCGACGATATTACTCTTTTCTCCCCTGTCCTTTTTGAGATCGTACATCTCAAAGACCTCATTTCTCCGCTCGAAGTTCGCGAAAGAAGAGCAGTCGAATTCCGTCCTGTAGATGAAAGAATAATTCCTGTCGCGAAGAGATATCGAGCACCTTTTGACGTAGATATCCTCGCTTATCGCGAATCGCCTTCCGGCTAAGGCCGCCTCATCCAAAAGGCTTTTACCCGAAAAACGCTGGCCTTTCGGGTCTATTCCGGCAAGGTCCAGGACAGTCGGGGCGATATCGATATTTGCCTCAACGGGTGAATCTTCGAGCCTCGGAACGAGCCCTAAACCCGCCGGGAATTTGACCGACATCCCCACGTTAACGAACTCGCCGTACAGGTCGAACTTCCCTATCACGCCGTGTTCAGCGAAATTCGTGCCGTGATCACCCATGATGATCACCAGAGAATCGTCATATTTATCCATATCCTTGAGGTAAGCGACGAATCTGTCGATGTGATGCATGCATAGGTCCAGTTCGGCTTTGTACAGATCGTTAAAATACAGCAATTGTTCATTTGTAAAGTCCAGCGCTCCCGGGACCTTCCTGTTCGCCTTCACGTCGCGAACTACGTCTTCAGTGGAGATCCTGTTAAGGACCCATTCCCGGTCCCGCGGAGGATAATAAGGCCAATGAGCGTCCAGAATATGCAGGTAATAGAACTGGCGGCCTCTCGCCCCTGATTTTCTGTCCGCTTCCATTGCCCACGAGAAGGCCCTCTCCACGGTAGACTCGTTAAGTTCCTTATCGGTGATCCTGTAGTGATACCTGTCAAAGCCCCGGGAATAACCGTAATTCGGGACAGTCCTCGGCCCGGTCGCGTAGCCGTTAGTGATATATCCGTTCTCTTTCAGGATCTCCGGCAACAGCCTTATCTCTGAGCCTATCCCTTTCTGCGTCCTCGGATGGTTCACCCCGTGGTAAGATGGAAAAAGACCGGAGAGGAACGCGCCATAAGTGGGTAATGTCCATGGGCCCTGAGTCCAGGCGTTAGAAAATACGACGCTGTCCTTTATCATGCCGGAAAGGGCACCGAACCCGCGCTCTTTCATCCCCTCGGCCGAAAGGAAATGGTCGCTCCTCAAACTGTCAACGACCAGAACGTAAATATTCATGTCTTTTCCGGGAGCACACCGGGCACCGCCGAAAAGAGGTAAACTCACATAACACTTCGCGCCTTGGGCCCCTTCCGCCGAAAATCTTATCGATTTGAATTTGTCGTGTTCATGTCCGTTCCCGAGCGGCACAAGGCAGTCATTCCATACCCTGTCCCTGAAATACCGGTTGGGGTTGATGTCCTTGATGAAAAGATCTTCCTCGCCGCCGGATCCGCGCACCCCTTTTACCGTGAGCCTCGGAGCCTTAGGGGAAATCTCTTTTACCCCTACTCCCAAAGGCAGGACTTCATTATCGCCGACCGCCACATCGTGGCTCTGGCCGTTCCTGACCGCGAAACAGTTCCTCAGTTCATCACCTATCTGTACCTTCCCCGTCCCGCTCCTCGGCACTCCGGACGGAAGAGCGTCGTGTACCGACCTGTCCAGGCCTATGGCTCTGGCCACCGTCATGTCAAAATGCTTTCTTTTAGACAAATAGGCTTTATAAGCGAATAACATGACGGCATTGGCCGCGATAAAAGCGGCCAACGCAGGGGCGGTTCCCACTCCCAAAAGACATAAACCCGATACCACGGCGACACAGAGCTGAAAACAGGCATCCCTCACGCAAACTCCGTAATTCGTCCTATAGATCATGAACCAATATCCCGAAAGAAAGTAGGCCAGATAAAAGAACGAAGCCACGCCAAGAGCGAAAGAAAGGATGACCCGGATATCGGCAAGGAACACCGCTCCGCCGCCCAACAAATCCCGAAAGAATATATAATTCCCGGCCACACCAACTGAACATATGATTCCCAGACGCATATCCTTCCCCGCCATGCGTATAAGCTCAAGCCAGAAAATGAGGAAGCGGCCCGCTCGCGTCCATTCCGAGATCTTCAGCTTAAAAATACTGAAATGGTTATCCACTGGCACCTCCGGTATCGGATGTTTTTTTCCTTTTGATCTTATCGGAGACCAGCTCCAATAAGATCTTCCCTATGCCCGTATTTTTGTCGATATAGGCGAGTCCGGCCAGTGTAAAAAGGCCGTACAGGACAGTTTTAACGGCAAGCTCAAGAGCTTCATTCCCGAATTTCACATAGGACCCAATCGCGAATACCACGAGAAATACCAGGATGAACGGCAGGAATGTCCGGGCGAGATATCCGGTAAAAGAGACGCCCTTGACAAGGCCGAAGATATCGACCGATATCACCAGGAACATGAGCATCGCCGCGATCGAGCTCGAGACTGCCACTCCCGTGATACCGAACCCGTTCCTGATGGCGAAATAATTGAGGCCCGCGTTCACGGCGATGGCGCCTAAGGTCGTAAAAAGAAGGAACATTACCCTGTTATTCACTATGAGGTAGTTCTTTATATGCCCGGAGAGAACTATGAAGAAAGTGCATACAAGCATCATTTTCATCGCACCTATCCCGGGTCCGAAATCGGGCATCGTGTATTTGAAGAACACCGGAAGAAAAATGAAGCCCGCGCCGAGGATAAGCGACATTATGCCTGAAGTTATCTCAGTATACCTTATGACATACCTCCCCGTCGCGGAAACATCCTTCGATCTTCCCAGATCCTCGATAAAATACGGGGACAACACCGAAGCGAAGTTCTGCGAAAGCTCGGTCGTATACGATCTCGCCATAGTGGCGATCGAATAGTACCCAAGAGGGATAAGACCCAGCATCTTAGCTATCATCATGCTGTCGACGCTGTAAAAAAGAACTATACACGACGCCGAAATGGATATCGGGAACCCGAACTTCACGTATTCCGTTATCTTTTTCCAGTCCAGGACGGGGACCACTTCATACCTGACGTGGCAGAACACGTAAGCAATATTCAAAACCGGCAGGATGACGCTCAAGGCGTACATCCCGTATATCTTGAACCTCGCGACTAACAGGACTATAAGCAGGAGATTCATCGCGCTGTCGAATATGTACGAACCGCCAAGGATCTTGAAATCTTTGTGGGCCCTCAGCAGCATGGTATAAAAAGCCATAACTCTTTGAATGATAAAAAAGACCGGCAGGACAAGAAAACCTATGAAAAGCTCATGCGCGATCCTGCCTTTCAGAAAGAACGCCGCGATAAGGAACACCAGCGCGACGAGGGCGTTCATGAGGAACATGAAAGCGAAAACCGTGCCCTGTATCTCGTTCACCTTTCGGATATCCCCGCCGCCTTTAAAATACGGCACCTTAAAATACAGGAACTGAAGCGCACCGAGGTCGTTATACGACGCGTATCCCATAAATACCCTAATAAGACCCCACATTCCCGTGTAAAGCGGCCCGAGAAAATTTCTCATGAGAACTGATATGAAAAACCCTATGAACTGGCTGATATATCGGCCGGCGCTGTATGACACTATGTTACCGATTATGTCTTTTTTTCGCATTATCCCCTTGATCCCTTCAGGTTTTTTCTATCACAAAATGCGGCTTCACGAAGAAATTATCATTGCAATTCGCGCATAACGGGATCATCCCGTATCCGCCGTCGACATGGATCTTTCTTACCTCGCGCATCCTTTGGCCGTTCCAGAGCCCTTTAAGGCTGCCTTCCCTGAAAACGTTACCCACATTGTTATCGACGTCGTAATCCCAGCAGCATATAGGTATATCCCCGTTGACCGCTACGGTTATCATATGGTTCCAGAGCCTGCCGCAAGGCACCTTCACCTGCCTTCCCGCCGAATCGCCCGAATACTCTATCCCTGTTAAACCGGCGTAATTTGTGGCGTACAGAAGGGCTATCTCGTCCAGTCCCGATACCAGCCTCTCTTTCCATTTCACGCGGTACTCATCGACCTCGTGTTTATTCTTGCCGTAAACAGCCATTTGCATGCGCACCCTTAGATCGGTCCTGCCGAGCTCTTTCCTTACCTTGAGAAATGATACAATGTTATTCTCCACGGTCTCGAATTCAAGCCCCTTCCTTATCTCCTCATATGTTCCCCTTGTCGCGCCGTCCACGGAGAAGCTGATCGCTTTCCAGGGATACCCCAGCAAACGGCGCGACGCGGCCTCATCCAGAAGACTCGCGTTGGTCGTTATCGAGACGAGCTCCATGCCCTTGGCTATAGCGTAATCCATTTTGTCGAATATCCCTTTATCCGTAAAGGGCTCGCCAAGCTGGCCGAGGTATAGCCTCTTTATGTTCTCCGCCGCGGCGATATCTATTATCCGCGCGTAATCCTGAAGGGGCATTATCTTTTTATTCCGCTTCATGTCTTTATACGCGCACATCTCGCATCGGGCGTTGCATACGTTCGTGTTCTCGACGGCGATATCCGTCAGAACGACGTTCCCGGACCTTTCGGACCACAACCGCTTGTAATAAGCGAGGATCAACGCCTTTACGATGTTGTTCGATATCAATCCCGGATTATTGAACAATAGCCTTTTCACATTTTCTTTGATGCTCATGCTACCTCACTTACCCAACAGTTCAAATATTTTAGCGACGGTCCTTTCGGTGTTACACCCGTCATTTTTTCCAAGATACCGTTCAATTTTCTCCCGGCTCATACTTTTCCCGTGAAAGGCGCTATTATCCGGGTGGCACTTCATCACTTTCCCGATAAACCGTCTCAACGCTTCCCTATCCCCGGCTATCTCGCACAACCCTTCCTTAGCGAACGGGAAACCGTCTTCGATCCCGAAAAAACTGAGGACGAGAGTAGGAATATCCAAAAGCAGCGCCTCAACTATCGAAGGGGTCCAGTACCCGATGAACATGGCGTCACATTGTGGCAGGATATCGAAAAAATCGCAGTTTTCAAGACATAATTCGATGCCGCATCGATGTCCCTTAAAGGGAGCGGTAGCCTCCGTCCAGAGCTGCTTCTCGTTCTTGAACCTGGCCATGTCGGACGGATGGGGGCGCACTATAAGCCTGGCGTCATAGTCCTTTATCTCAAGAAGAACGGCCCTCAGGTACGCTTTCATATGATCGCCTCTTTCAAATTGCGTCAAACCCATATAAGCCGGATGAGTCAGCTGAAAATCGTTCAGAGATGTACCGCAAAATAAAAAAACGGGACGCTCTCCGTTTCTATTTCCGTTACGCTTCTTTTTCCCGAAAAACGCGTCGTTCTTCGGTATCCCGGTCGGGTGGATATGTTCCCCGTCCCACCCCCTCGCCATGTATAGTTCCTTTTCAAAATCAGAATTGACAAATGTTTCCGTCAGGAAAAATCTCATTTTATCACCTGGGACCGAGAATCTCTGCGCACCGTACCCGTGCGAAACACAGAACCTCGGTATGCCCCTCTCCTTGAAAAATGCAGCCATAAAACCGCGTTTCGGCCCCCAATCCTCGTCGACGAGAAGCGCCTTCACTTTCAGCTTCGCGAGCAGCCTGTCATATATGGCGTAGTCTCTAGCATATGTCCTGATATGCTCCCGGCATGTCGCCCTTATAGCGCCGGATATTGAGCGCCCGAGGTCTTTTCCCCTGAAATTGAACCATCCCCGCGACTCTAAAGTTCCTAAAACACCCGTGAAATATTCGTTGTAAGCCGCTGAAGCCGCCTTCTCCAGCCGGGAAGAACGAAAAGTATCCGGCACTAAATAACCGAACCCGTTCGCTTCCGAGAACCTGTACTGTTCAAGATGAAAATCAAAATCGTACAAAGACACGTCGTGCCCCGTTTTTTTTATCCCGGCTAGCACCGGACCCAGGTGCCTTAAAGACCCGCATGAGAGAAAGATCTCCCGTCTACGCCCCACGGGCGGAAGTGCTGAATAACATTTCTGTATGACCTTCCGGAGGGTCTCTTTTACCAGGACAGCCCCGGAGGATACCCTCCCACGAAAAACATGGATATTGTTCACCTCGTACCCGTATTTAGCGCTCATTTCCCTTAAGGCTGAGCTTAAAAGAACGTTACCGTTAAATCCCGGAAAGGTTGAGGTATCCGCCTGGTCGAACAGGATCACTTCCTCCGGCCTGAATTTTTCCGACAGGTATTCGGCGTAAAGATAGTTCTTAAGAAAAGCCACAAGATAGCACGTTAAAAAAACATAGAGCGCGTTATTGATCTCTATGCCGCGAAAATGACCCGATCGGCCTGTGGCTTCCGTCCAGTTCAGGGCTTTATCGAACGCCCAGAGATTTATCTCATTCCATAGGGCCTTCAAAGCGCCTTCTTCGACAACGACATACTCCTGATCATTCGCGTCGAGAAAAGTCCTGAACGGCAGGCTGTCGCATACCACGACGATATCGCCGGCGTCCGGAACGCTCTCCTTAAAGGCCTTATACTGTTCCTCATTGGATAATACGGCCAACCGCTTCATTCTTCTCCTCGTTTGATCATAATTTTAAGAATTCTTCCAGTATTTTCAACCCTTCCATCCCGCTTTTTTCCGGATGGAACTGGAAACCGTAAATATTGCCTTTCATGACTCCCGAACAGAAAATATTTTCCCCGAATAAAGTCCCCGCTATCCAGCTCTCATCTTCTTCCGGACAAGCGGCATAAGAATGGACAAAATACATGTCTTTACCTTTTCTCACTTTCTTAAGTATCGATCCATCCCACACCTCTTCTCCTTTATCTCCATAAGGAACGATACTTCCCCATCCTATATGGGGTATCTTTACGCCTGGCTGTTCCGGCAATCTTTTAACCCCTCCGGGTATGATCCCAAGGCCCTCATGCCTGCCGAACTCCTCGCTGAAAGAAAATAAAAGCTGCATCCCGAGACATATCCCCATTAACGGTTTTCCACTCGCCGCGACGTCCCTTATCGGCCCCGACATTCCCCGCTCGTTCAGCCTTCTCATCCCCTCGCCAAAAGCCCCAACGCCCGGCAGGACTATATGATCCGCGTCCTCCAGTCCCTCCGGGGTATTTACGGTCTTTACGTCACAGCCGAAACTTTCAAAAGCCCTGGCCACGCTGAAGATGTTACCCAGGTAATAATCTATTATCCTCACCTTTTTCATCAATGCTCAACCACCGGGACGCCTTTTGCCTTAAGAACGTTCTTGATATCCCCTACTCTGTACCGTTTGTAATGGATCATGGAAGCCACGGTCACCGCGTCAACACCGGTCTCGAGGACAAGATCGGATATATCTTCCGGGGTCTTGGCCCCTCCGCCGGCGATAACCGGAATATTTACCGCTTGCACGACAGCCTTGACCAGCTCCGTCTCGAACCCCATCGCCGTGCCGTCGCGGTCGACGGACGTGACCAGTATCTCACCCGCGCCCAGCGAGGCGGCCCTCTTAGCCCAACCGATAGCGTCGATCCCGGTTGTTTCCCTGCCGTTGTCTATGTAGATCTCCCAGCTTTCCGGCCCTTTCTTCTTTACCTGAAGCGACGCGACCACTGCCTGCGACCCCAGGGCTTCGGCTATTTCAGTTATCAGCTCCGGCCTTTTTACGGCCGCGGTATTCACTGCGACCTTATCGGCTCCGCTTTGTAAAAGGGCCCTGGCGTCCTCCACGCTCCTTATTCCACCGCCTACGGTCATAGGTATAAAAATATGTCCGGCCGCTTCCCTCACGACCTGTGCGATATTGTCCCTACCGTACAAACTGGCGACAGTATCGATATATAAAAGCTCATCAGCGCCCTGCTCGTAATATCTCATGGCCAACTCGTCCGGCCGTCCCATGATCCTTAATCCGTCAAACCTTATCCCTTTGATGACATTCGGACCTTTTATATCCAATCTGGCTATGATCCTTATTTTACTCATTTTCCGGACCTTTTCATTTTATAACTTTCCCGTCAAGAAAGAACGAAAGGTTCACCAGCTGCCATATATAAAAAGAATTGTCCTCCCGGGCGCGCGAGTAAAATTCGTCGCACCGTTGAAAATAGCGGTCCGGAAGGACCTTCTTTTCCTTAAGGAGCGCGACCCTGTCGAATACCCACTTTTTAAGTTTACCCCTGAACCACAGGGTCTGAGGCGTTACTACGGAACGTTTCGGGACGGAATATACGTCCTTGAGGTATCTTTTAATTATCATCCGGAGCGGGTATTTATTGAGCCCCAGCTTGAACTTCTCTTCATGCCCGAGCGCGAGCCCGTAGGAAAGCACGTTGTGGTCGAGTAGCGGGAACCTTATTTCCCGGCCGCATGCCATGGACGCCCTGTCGTGGAACCTCAGCGTCCGGGGTATCTTGTTCACCATTATGTCGTGGACCTGTATGGTCCGTAACCAGTCCATGAACATCACCGCCGGTTCGCCGCTCCTTTCCCTGAAATCCGTTAGGTCCATATGCGCGGTGAACCCCGAAGCTATGAGCCGAGTCGCTATATCCTTCACTTTTACAATATCCGTATTATTCGCTTTTAAAAGGGCGTCCAGAAGCTCTTTGTTCTCCCCCGACAGGACAAGATCATACATCGCCATATACGCGTGATATAGGTACCCCCCGAAAGTCTCGTCGCCTCCCTGTCCCTCGATCGAAACTATAAAGCCCGATTCTCTCTCTTGCCTGTTAAGTTTAAGATACGCTATCACCGGTACCCCCGCGTAAGGCTCGTCCTCATAATACGCGAGTTCGCCCGCGAGAGCGGGCACCTCTTCGGGGCTTAGGATAACACGCCTTGTTTCAACACCTATGCTATCGCAGTATTTCGCAGCCAGGGATGACTCGTCGACCTCTTCCTCGGAGAACGCCATGGTATAAGCTACTATGGGGTAATCCCATCCCCATACCTCTTTAGTCTTTAGTAGCAGCGCCGTACTGTCCGTCCCGCCGCTGTAATGGAGGGAAATTGGGACGTCGCTCCTGAGCCTTAACCGGATAGAGTCTGACAGGAGCTCCTCATATCTCTCAGGGTAAAGAGAGGTACCCGACAACTTCCTGGTTTCTTCGCATATATCGAAGTATCTAGACTCCGTTATGTCCCCGTCTGAGAAGCGGACCATAGTAGAAGCCTGTACCTGCCTGATATTATCGAAAAACGTCTCTCTCCCCGAGGGGTAGATACCAAGGTCCAGATAATCCGTGACCTTTTCGCTCTTTACAGACAGGCCGGCTATCCCTTTAAAACTTTTGATTTCGGAAGAAAAGAAAAATGAACCTCCGTCGTGGAAATAATAGAGCGGTTTAACGCCGAACCTGTCCCTTACAAGGGTCAGCGTCTTATAACGGATATCGTACATAGCGATGGCGAACATGCCGTTAAGCATCTCCAGCCTCTCAAGGCCATATCTGGAGAGGAATTCCGCCAGGACCCGGGTATCGCCGTGCGCGGACAGCTCCGGATCACCCATATATTCCGCTATTTCCTTGTAGTTGTAGATCTCGCCGTTATAAGCCAAAATGATCCTATTATCAAGTGATACCATGGGCTGATGAGCGAACTTCTCCTCGCCGAGTATGGCCAGCCTAAAGTGTTTGATATATATGTTACCGGAGGAATATTCCCCTTCCGAATCCGGCCCCCTGTGCGAGAGCCCGCCAGGCCACTTCACCTCACGGGGATCCCTTCCTATAACACCGTAAAATCCGCACATATGTCCTATTTTCCTTTAAAAATATCGTACCATCGCAGGAACACGAATACCCTGAACCAGGACTCTGCCCTTTCGGCGTTCCGGCCGGCCAGGTCGCTCCTAAAAAGCTCACGGGCTCCTTTCACTAAAAAACCCGGCCCGACCGGCGAGGTAGGATCAAGAATATCCAGAAGCTCGTCTTTCAATACCGTGTACATGAAATGGGAGTTGTTCCCGGGCCTCGGACTTTTGCTTTTCCTTCCGGTAACGCCCTCAGGCAGATGCCCTGTCATGGCTCTTCTTAGCATTGATTTATTCATCCCGCCGGCCATGAACTCCGAGTAATCGTATTTGAATACCTCTTCGAGAAGTATATGGTCGAGCATAGGGACCCTCGCCTCTATACCGAAAGCCATAGAGTTCCTGTCTTCCATCCGTAACACATACGGGAGGTCCCTGACGAAGAGGTGCTGCCTGAGGTGCTCAACGAAACAATTGCCGCTGTCGCCGGTCCCGGGATAATGGGATATCTTTGCGACTAGAGAATGCTCAGCCTTGAAATCGGCGTCAAGGATATCATAGGCGGTGGTATTTTCCTGCGCCGTCTGTTTGCTTCTTATCGCCCCTTTGTACTTCAGCAGATTATCTTCGATAATGTCACGTGGTATACCCATGAACGACACGGCCCCACTCAAAGCAGCGTCGTACTCCGATCTCCGGCCATCCTTCAAAAGGCTGTACAAAAAAGGATACAATAACCTCCTGTAGCCTCCAAATACTTCGTCCCCTCCTTCTCCCACTAGTAGGACCTTTATCCCCTTTTCCGACACTTTTTTCCTGAGCAGATACTGATAGATACAGCTGGAGGACTGGAATGGCTCATCGTGCGTACTAAGCACGTCGCCGAAAACTCCGGAAAGACATTTCAGATCCATATCGAGATAGCTATGGGTTATCCCCGTATATCGCGCGGTCTCATCGATCCAGAACGACTCATCGATCGTCTCGGGAGGGATCACGCTGAAAGCCCTTATTTGTTCCGGACTCGCGGCCGATTTCGCGGCTAAAGCTACTATCGAGCTTGAATCCATTCCCCCGCTCAAGGTAGCGGCCAGAGGCACATCCGACCTGAGATGGAGCGAAACCGCACGCGAAAATATATCAAGAAAACCTTCTCGCTCGAACTTCCTCGCCCCCTCATATTTTAAGGACCAATATTTGACCACGGACCTGGCGTCGACGTTTATCTTGACATAGGAAGCGGGTGGCACCTGGACAATATCTTTGAAGAACGTGCGACTGGTATCATCCGCCCACCCTTTGGCTAAATACCGGAAGACGGTCTCCTCATCTATCCCCGGGCCGTCTCCCAGATATTCCAGCAGGCATTTAATTTCGGACGCGAAGAGCGTCGTCCCGCCGCCGGAATACAAAAAGAGCGGTTTTATCCCGACCCTGTCCCGAAAAAGATGCAGTTCTTTTGACGCCCGGTCCCATACCGCGAAAGCGAACATGCCCCTTAATCCCAGAACACCTTCCGGCCCGTATTCCTGGAAATGTCTCAAAAGAACTTCCGTGTCGGAAGAAGTCCTGAACACGTGGCCCGAAAGAGCCAATCTTTCCCTGAGTTCCGGATGGTTGTATATCTCGCCGTTGAACACCAGAACATATCTTCCGTCGTCCGAAAGCATTGGCTGATGGCCGTTATAGCTGGTATCGATTATGCTGAGCCTGCGAAAATACACAGAGTAGAAACTGTCCGACCAGCATCCCTCGTCGTCAGGACCGCGGTGAATTATTTTTCGACCCGATCTCACGACATCAACCTTTCGGGCTTCCATGCCGCCGTCGCGACACATTACGCCGAAAAAACCGCACATTTATTTGGCCCCATGGACCCTGTCCAATTCGTCGTATTTTGCGATAATAACCTGGGGGTCCTCGCGTTTACCGGACTCTATAATGTCAAGAAATTCACTCCCGGAAGGGATATCCGAGACTTTCCCGATGGAGTATATGCCGCCGGGCCTGGTCGGTCCACAAATAGGCTCATCGGTAGTCATAAAAGGCTTCCAACCGTGTTTCATCATGATAAGCTCTATTGAATTAAAGGTGAAATACCTGTGGTGGTTATGGTTAAAATACACCCGTGAAGCGCTCTGGGGATGACCCCTGCCTTCCAGCAAAAGAAGCCCCTCTCCGGATGAGGCCTTCCGGCATAGTCGAAGCGTCAAGTTGGGGTCAAAAACATGCTCCAACGACCCGAGTATCATTATAAAATCGTACCTGCCTTCGGAGAGGACCATCTCCTCCGCCCCGACCGCTTCTACCGGCAGACCCATTTTTTCCCTTCCGTACCTGACAAAACCGATATCGGGATCCGTACCGTATGCGTCCCATCCGCGTTCAATAAAAGGAATAAGCATCGTCCCTACCGAGCACCCCACATCCAGCACCGCCCCGCGCTCGGGAAAATACCTCTCGAGCCTTTTAAAGAGAAGCCGGCCTCTTTCCTTCTGGTCCTCTATAAAGGCCTGGTCCGGATCGGGGGCTCCTTTCACGACGTTCCGGTAGAACAGAGAGTAATAATCGTCATAGAATTTTTTATTGAACCGCGGACCTTGAAAAAGGTATCCGCATCTTTTGCAGCTTACTACCGGCAGTTTACCGAAAGCGTCCTTTCCTATCGATATGATCTCGCGTACCGTAACGAGATCCTTCGATCCGCAGATCTCGCAGGGAATATTCTCGGCCGTGTATTTCCCCTTCATGCCGAGATGCTCCAGATATTCCGAGAGATATTTCTCCATAACACCCCTTTATTTAACGCACAAAAAACCCTCAAAACTGACATATTTGAACACGGTCATTACGTCGACGAAACCCGCTCTTTTATAGAGATCTAGGTTCCCCTGCGTCGAGAACGGCTCGAGGACCCCCTTAAGGCTCCTGGATTTGGCTATTATCTCTTCGGGCGAATATTTCTGCTCGAGCTTGAAATCGGTGTAAATGGCGGTCATCATATCCTGGAACCTGGCGTCCGGGGCCCGGACCTTTTCGAATATAAGAAAAGCGCCTCCCCAGTTAAGCGCTTTATAAATTTTGTCGATCAGGGCCTGGCGCAGCCTGGGAGGTATGAACTGTATAGTGTAATAGGATATGATAAGGTCCGCCGGCTGAAATTCGTAAAGGTTCACATCCTCTACAGCCAGCTCGACGTTCTTCATCTTGTTCCCGTTCGCTCTCATTTCCTCTTTCGCCCGGGAGACCATTTCCCCTTCAGAGTCCAGCCCCACCCATTTGACCGAGGGTTTATGCCTCCTGGAAAGTTTATCTATCAGGGTTCCAGTGGATACTCCGAGCTCATAGCACACTGATCCGGGCTTGACAAAAAAATCGCTTATTTTGGCCACAAGATCATGTCCCTCGTCGTAAAAAGGAACCGACCTCCTGACGTGGCCGCTGAACGTTTTTGCCGTATCGCTCCCGAAAGTCCATGAAGCGTTATCGGCTATTATCCCTTCCCCCACGTCCATTTTCTTTTTCATATTCTCACCCCTCTTTAATAGAACACCGCGTGCCTGAGCTTCCACGTCCCCCGGTCCTCAACCCAGAGGTGCGGGGACCGCGCGGAATCTATACGTTCCAGGAACATCTCCTCGCTTATGCCCATGTAATGCAGGAATTCCCCATAGAATTTTGAAGGGAATTCGTGATCGTATTTTCTCACAAGAGCCACGCCTTCTTCCCTGTTTATCTTGTGGTTCCGTATTTCCTGGGCGGCGTCCATTGTGGCCCTACCCAGTCCGAACTTAATATAGCTTGTGTAATAATGGAACGGATCGGTCTTGTCGTCTATACTCGCGTATTTGGAATACGTCCCCTCCGTTCTTTCGACGTTCCCCTCGAAACCCGTATTCTCGACGGCATAATAATACGCCTCCTGCGGGTCCCACTTGATGTAATAACCCAGGAACTTGTATTCCATGGGAAATGAGCCCAGCTCCTTATCCGTTAGAGGCATATACATAGCCAGGTCGTTCATGTCAAGGCCGTGCTCCTTTACTAGATCTTTTACGCTGACACCGCCTAAATAAATGGAAGCCGGATCGGAACTTTCAGAACAAAAATATTTTTTCCTGAACCCGCTTTCCTCGGTCTCCTTGAGGCTCGAGCATCCATACTCAAAAGGGCTCTCCCCGTGAAAAATAAGAGGTATATTGAACTTCATAGCTATCCGAAGGCCGGCGAACCTCTGCCCGAAAACAAAAGGCTGGAACGGATGGAGCAGATTAACAAAGGCCAGCTTCGTGAGAAGACTATGGACCTTTCCGTTAGGCGTTATGAGTATATTGTCGAACCCGGAATGTATCCAGCTCTGGAAATTCTTCCACCCGATATCGCTGTAGATATGGGGAGCCCAGGTGACCGTAAGAGGATGCATTCCGTATTTGTTCTTGAGTATATGGGAAGCGAACCCGCTGTCCTTGCCGCCGCTTCCGGGCACTACGCAATCGTATCTCCCGTCACCGGACCTGTACCTGTCGAGAAGATCGATAAGCCCTTTCTCGCGTTTTCCCCAATCTATCGAGCTGTCTTTCATCTCCGCGTACCGGCACGCGGAACAGACCCCTTCCTCGTCAAAGAAAGTCGTTTCCTGTGGCGTGTTCGGAGTATATTTTATCTCGGGTTTAGGCTGCGGCCTCTGGTTTGACAGCACGCATTTTTTGCAGAATTTCACCTCGGCCGGCAGGCCGTACTTGACCAATAATCCATCCTTCGTCATGGTATCGCTCATATCGCCCTTTTTCCTTTTTTCCGTATCATGTATTCGGCCTTCCGCCAATCGTCCATATCGTCTATATTCACGGACCTCTCTTCGGGCATTATATACGCCAGGGTCCTTTTCCCGAATATCGAACCCGTCTTAACGAAAACTTCCGTCCGGAACGCGTAGACGGCGCCGTTCCTGACATATGTGATCCCAAGGTCCTGCCTTGCCTTGGCGACCTTATCCCACGGGATACCGGTAAAGGGAACAATGGATCCGTCTTTATTGACTACCATCTGCCAGGCAGGATTGTATTGCCGCGGTATCGCGGCGACGCTCACGACTGAATCGACAGGAGAGCAAAGAAGCATATCGACGCATTTATCTATATCACGGTTTGTTCTGAACGGCGCGGTAGGCTGAAGGATAACGGTTATACCCGGCCGGTATGACCCTCCATCTTCCAGGAACTTAAGACAATGAGCTATATATTCCCTTGCGGGAGAGCGGTCACGCGCGAACCTTTTTGGCCTCATAAAAGGCACCTCGACACCAGAACGGCGTCCGATATCGGCTATCTCCATATCATCCGTGCTCAGTATGATCCTGTCCAGCCTGCCGCTTTTTTTAGCTTCGTTAAAAGTGTATCCGATAAGCGGCTTACCGCCCAAAAGCCGTATGTTCTTCTTCCTGATACCCTTCGACCCTCCCCGGGCCGGAACGATACCAAGCACTTTAACATCCTTTTTTGACATCCCGCACCTTTATTCTGAATGGTTCAATACGTATATTTCTTTTTCAGGTAAAGATCCACTTTTTCAAGATGCCCGGCTATCCTTTTGCCAGCCTGGCCGTCACCGAATATAGTCTCGGACTCGTAAGGGCCGTGTTTTATCTGGGCTTTGACCTTTGCCCTTATTTCGTGGGCGTCATATCCGGATAAGACTACGTTACGGCCGTGCTCCCTTCCTTCCTGCCTGTCGCCGACGATCACCGCCGGAGTGCCGAGGAACGAGCCTTCCCTGATAAATGAGCTGCTGTTACCGACGAGACACTCCGCTCCGGCGAGAAGTTTAGCGTATATTTCAGGTGAAAAATTTATGTGATACGAAAAATCCCCGTTCCGGTGCCGCTCGTGGAACTCCCTGATCATTTTTGAGACGTCGTCGCTCCCGGCGTCCGCGTTCGGCCAGAGGAGGATCTTCTGCATAGGGATAGACTCAAGAGCCTTCAATGTTTCAGAAACCTGTTCAGCCCCGGCCCCGAATGATGTGGTTACGGGATGCTGCACCATCATAATATATTTTTTACGCGGCAGAAAAGGCCTGCCGGTGCCTCTTTCCCTGAAATATTCGTTTGTAAGCGGGTCACGGCCCATGTTAGCGAGGATATCTATCGAAGGACATCCCGTCATAAAGACCCTGGACGGGTCTTCGCCCATTTTCATTATCCGCTCGGCGCTTTGTTGAGTGGACGGAAAATGGTAATGGGCGAGTTTGGTGATAGCGTGCCTCACGGAATCATCTATATTTCCGGATACCTCCCCGCCCTGTACATGCGCGAGGGGAATATTAAGATAGCTTGACGCTATCGCCGTTGCCATGGTCTCATACCTGTCGGCGACAGTCAGCACCACGTCCGGCGCCAGCTCCCCAAAGGCGGTCGAAAGCTCGATTATCCCCATCCCGGTGGACTTCGCCTGCGTCGTCAGGTTCTCTCCCTCGACAAGATAATGTATCCGCCAATCGGGCTTAAACCCGTCGGCCATCATTACGTCCACGGCCCTTCCGAACTTGTATAAAAGCGCCGAAGCACCGACTATGAGTTGGAGTTCGAGCCTATCGCTCTCCTTCACGGCCTTAAGAAAATATTTTATCCTGGCGTAATTAGCCCTGGAGGCGACAACTACGCAGATCTTTCTTCGCTTATTTTTCATACAGCCACTCTTCTTTCAAAAAACTATCCTTTTTGATATCCTTAGACACGGTCCTTCCTATGACCTTCATCGTATCCCCTGACGGTATCCCTCTACCCCCGGGTTTCCTGTCATCGAGGTCCGCTAACCGGACCCTTTCACCTTTTTTCATGTCCCTGTTCACCGAAAGGGACTTGCCGAACATGCTCTTAAGCTCTGAATATACTGAACTATCGTCCTTATCCACGGGATTGGCCATCATCCTCTCAATGAACCGGATCCCTTTCACAAGTTCCCTGAATTGACCTATGGTAAGAGAAGCCTTCGAATCCGGGCCGAACATGTCCTTGTCGAACACGGCGTGGCATTCGATAAGGTCCGCGCCCAGGCTGACCGCCGCAAGGGACGGGTAAACCTCGCCTGAATGGTCCGACAAACCCGTTCTTAAGCCGAACCTTTTTTTCATTTCGGGGATGACGTTCAACCCTACCATCTCCGCTTTCACCGGATAAGCGGTAGAACACTGGAACAGCGCCAGTTTCTCGGGCGGATATCCTATGAATTCGACGGTTCGGCTAATATCGCCGAAAGAGCTCATTCCCGTCGACAACCATATCTCCTTCCCCGTCCTTTTCACGTAGTCTAGCATTAAAAAATTCCCGGTTTCGCCCGAAGCTATCTTGTAACGTTTAACGCCAAGCCCTTCCAGCATTTTGACGGCAGATACGGAGAACGGGGATGACAGGAACTCCATACCTTTCTCTTCACAATGCTTCTTGATACCGGCCCACTGGTCCGGCGAAAAGGACATTCTTTTCCAGTAATCATACCTGGTCTTATCGGCATAGCTGAAAGGCACCCTGAAGACCTCGTATTCCGAACTTTCCTTTTCGGCTATATGCGTCTGGAACTTAACCATATCCACACCCGTCCCGGCGAGAGCGTCTATGTAAGAATGGAGTATACCCAGGCTCCCGTCATGCGCCTGGGCTATTTCGGCGATTATCAGGATTTTTCCATTTTTATTCGTCAACGCCGTCATGCACCCACCTTCTAGCCTTATTATAGGCTTTACCGACCGTATCCTCAAGTACCGGAGAAACGACCCTGAGCAATTCCTTCCCCATTATCCTGTACTGCTTGCCGACTTTAGCGGCCCTTATTATGCCCTTTTTTATGAGACGCATTGTAGTGCTGGGACTGACTTTAAGCAACTTCTGGACTTCCTGCGTCGTATAGACTTCATTTGACTTTATTTCCATATCGCATACCCCTCTGGATTAAGATACATTATCTTCATACAGCCATTGCCCGTCAATTACGTAAAATAAATTACCGGTCAACACGTAAAAAGTCTACCCCAAAGGCTAACATATGTCAATACTATTCTTATTCACTCTCTACATATCTATATTAGTCAGTATTAGTCATTGTATGTCATAATTAGTCTTTAGGGTCTGTTTTAGGGGCTGCCGGGTTTTCCTGTAATTCGCGAACGGCATATGCTATAATCTTGCCGTCATCACCGCTCCTTCACGGCAACGGGATTGTATGAAATTAAAAATAACTCTGTGCGATCTTTCTCACACGGGCTTCAGAAAAAGCTCCGAAGCTATCCCCCTGGGAATAGGCTACATAGCTTCATATCTGAAAGAACAGCTGAAAACTTCCCATGACCTGGAAATAAAATTGATCTCTCGGCCTGATGACCTGGAAGATCATTTGGCGACCACTTCTCCCGATATCGTCGGTTTCAGCAATTTTTTATGGAACACCCGCCTTTCCAGGTATTACGCCGAAAAGGTCAAAGAAATATATCCTTCTTCGCTCATCATTTTCGGAGGGCCCGATTTTCCTTCCGGCATGGAATTTCGGAAAGAATATTTGCTCGGGGCCAGGGCCGTCGATTTTTATGTTCTAGGCGAAGGCGAATGCGGGACCCTGAACATAGTTTCGAGATACACCGCTAATAACGGAGATCGTTCCGGGATCATGAGCGCCCCGATAGACGGAGCCGTATTCATTGATAATTGCGGACACCTGGTTGAACCACGGGAAGAATACCTTTTTGCCGACCTTGGCTCTTTCCCTTCACCGATCTTATCAGGGCTTATGGATAAATTTATCATTGAAGGCTACACCCCGATGATCCAGTCCGTCAGAGGCTGCCCGTATAAGTGCACATACTGCAATGAAGGCCTCACGGTGCAGGGAAACGTTAGGAGCTATCCCGCGGACAGAGTTCTTGAAGAGCTGTCATATTTAAAAGATAAAGCAGCCTCCCTCAAAGACCGCGGAAGCAGACATATCATAATCGCCGACGCGAATTTTGGGGTCAATAAAGCGGATACCGGGATTTGCGAACTGATAAGAAAGGCTAAGGATGAGGATAGCTGGCCGGAGAGCATAGAGTTAACTACCGGCAAAAGCAATAAGGAACTCCTCATTAACAACCTTTCCATAATAAGCGACGGACTCCAGCTCACTCTGGCCCTGCAGTCCATGAACGGGCCGACATTAAAAGCGATAGAACGGAAGAACTTTACAGTTGAAGAGCTCCTCGAAATAATAAAACGCTCTACAGGGAAAGACTTGAGAATAGGTTGTGAGCTTATAGTACCCATGCCGGAGGAGACGTTCAACACCTATCTAAGCGCTTTGAAATACTGTGTTGATCTCGGCATGAGAGTGTCGACGCATACCCTGGTCATGCTCATGGAGACCGAAATGGCCCAGCCGGAAACGGTCTCAAAATATTCCATGACCACAAAATACAGGGTGCTATACCGCGCGATAGGAAGATACGGCGGAAGAACCGTGATCGAGACGGAAAAGATCTGCGTCTCTACGAAAGACTACAGTTTTGACGAATATATCGAGACCCGCGTCATAGGATGCGTTAACGGGATCTTCCTGCTCAACGAGATGTTCGCGGAAATACGCGCTTTTCTCGGCGCTCATGGATTCAGCCTGTACGATTGGCTAATAAATTGTTACAACCACACGAGAAAAAGCGCCGGCGCCCTTCAGTCGGTATTGGAAGATTTCCGGAATGAAAGCCGTGATGAGCTCTGGGATAACGAAAACGCTCTTTTCAGACATTTCAGCGATATTGACAACTATAACAGGCTTTTATCGGGCGAGATCGGAAGGAACCTGATAACCACGTATCAGGGGATAGTGATATCCATGCACTACCGGGAATCTTTGGAGATCGCTAAACAAAGCATGCTCGACGTCGTGAGCGGGAAAGCCGAAAAGAATGCCGATCACGCGCTCCAGATAGAAGATCTGGCCAGATATCTCTTCATGCAGAATTCGGGCTGCTTCGAGAAGGACCCCGACGGCAAAAGGTCCGGCGACTTCTCGTATGACATCGACTGCTGGATAAAAGACAGATTTAAAATGCCGTTATCCTACTACAAAAGCCCGGCAAGATTTACTTTTTCTCATGACGAGTACTCCCTCAGGCAGATCAGGTCCTATATACATGAGTACGGCGATAACCCCGAAGGGTACGGGCGTATTCTAGTCCGAATAAATCCCAAGTTCCTGAAAAGACAAGTGACTAGATCAGTATAGGGCTTGGGCCATGTCTTTTCCTGGTTGGCTCCTGAGATCATAGATAAAAATGGAGTATCCGGCCATCGCCGTCGGATGGTATGAGCGAACCCACCCGGGCTGATCGTAATAATTAACGCTGATCGCGTATACATATTTTCCGGGAGCGATAAATTCACCGGCGCCCATCTTCAAAGCCTTTATCCCGTAATATGCCGGGTCGGCCATGCCGAAATAATCTAGCTTAACTTCATCGATCCCGTTTTTTTTGAGATATCGCGCCAACTCCGGCAGGTCCTGCCCCCAGTCGATGTTGGAATCCCTTAGGTATATATATCCTTTCCCGGGCCCGCCTATAAGTTCGTTAAAATAACTGAGATAATGGGGCCATATCCATAAGGCGGCTCCTATGTACCATGCCGCCAGTGAATATGTAATATATCTCGCGGCCCTCGGCCTTAAAAGCTCTTCTACTCGCCCGGCGGCAATAAAAAGTATGGGATAAACCGGCAGTATATATCTTATCCCCAGCTGTAAACTGCTGAGTGAAGCAGCCGCGAAAAGAACGAACCCGGAAACACTAAGGACGGCGTACGACGACCTGTTATCTTTCCTCAAACATAGCGCGATACCGGCAATAATAAATATGATAGAGGCGATCGGCGTCTTTATCAGGAATGCCGTAACGAAATATAAAATATTCCCGTGAGGACGATACGTTCCTAGAAGATAAGTCCCGTGGCCTAATTGGCCATGTCTCATGACACCCAGTATACCGAGTATGTGCTCACCGAACGGCAACGGCACCTTGACGAACAGGTCTAAGAGGAGCCCGCCTGTCCTCTGACCCGTCAAATGATCAAGCTTTGCGGATATATCGCCGATGATCTCCAGTTTTTCCTGGACACGCATCGCGTCTTCCAGTATCGGCCTCGAGCTAAAACCGTATCCCGCCCAAATAACGATCAAAGAGATCAAAATAATTAGCAATAAATGCCCCGCCAGTTTTCTTTTCCCGACAGCCTGACCGGAAGGACGCGGGTAAATAAAAACAAAAAAGAGATAAAGCGGGTAAAGAACAACAGCTGTATATTTTGAGAGCTGGGCCAATCCCAGCGTAAACCCGGCGAGCATGGCGCTTTCAAGCGAGATATTCCCCAGATATTTCCACAAGGTGTAAAGGGCCAGCAGGATAAAACAGGCGGCGGTCATGTCTGTAGTGGCCAGCGATGAATGAGCGATCACTTCGGGCGAAAAACAATACAGAAAAAGCGAAAAGAGCGCCGCCTTGTCCCCCGCCAGTTCTCTTGCCCACGTAAAAAGTATCACTCCCGAGAAAAGCCCGACGAAAACAACGGCAAGTCTGCTTAAGAACAGGATCCTGTCCGGGCCTGTTTTGATATTGTATTTGTAAAAGAATTCCCTGCCGAATTCTCCCCTGTCCTCCCTGCGCCATTCAGCTTTATCGGCGGGAAGAACAGGGTTTAGAAAGATGTTCGGCAGCAGCGCGGCTATGTACCTTGAAAGAGGCGGGTGTGAAGTGTCCATTTTGAGGTCGAATTTATCTAACAGCACCGTCCCCACGGGTATATGGTGGGCTATCTCGTCGCATGTCCCGGATTGGCGCCCGGGGAGTATACTTGTCAGCGCCAATAGAAAAAAAACCGAGAGCATGATAGCGGCCGATATGCGTGTTCTTCTTTTCATGATATATTCGGCACCGTTAGAGTTCCAGTTTATATATCGTAATGCACGGGCCTGTCATTTTTCTCGAAAAGAGCTCGCGGGCGCTCACCGCCATAAAAGTCGCGTCGGCCATGTCATATGGCGCCCTGTTGCGGCCGTCGTTATATGGGCTGAACGTCTTGACCGGAACCGCCTTTCCACTGAGAGAGGCCATGAGATTATCCTTCGAAACGCCCACTGTCTGGAGATTTATCACGACGTATTCTATACCGGACCGTTTCAATTCACTGACGTCATAAGCTATCGTAGGCATGGTAGATAGGAACTGTCCTCCGGTCTTCCCTTCGGGGATGAAGAAATACACATTGTAAGTTCGTTTATTCTCCGCGCTTTTCAGCATATACCCGAGTTTTTTCTTTTTGGCGGCCCCAAGGCCGAACTGCCTGTCTGTTATAGCGGATTTATCTTCGAGCTGTTCTTTTGTCTGGTATATTTGCGGCCGAAAAGATGTATTATCCACCGCTATCCGTGTCCCTTCCGGAATATTTTCCTCGATCCATTTGGCGGATACCACCCTTGTATCAGGCCCGGAAAATAAAATATCGGCTTTTACGGACATGACGGCGGTGGGAACCAGCGCGGCCAAAGCGAGCGCTATAACTAAAAACCGTCCGGGCCCATTCTCTCCTCTCCTTCCGGGAAAAACAAAAAGCAAATACGCCGCCGCCATAGCGAAAAAGGGCAAAAGCGGCAATCCATAACGAGCATACCTCTGGCTCGCGAAGACCAGATGTACATAGAACATGACCGGGAACGAAAGGAACAGAAGGGAGGTCCTGAAATTCGTCCTGAACAATATAGCGGCAAACCCGGTCAGTCCCAAAACCACCGGCAGTATCCCTATCCCTTCAACCATGGAATACCTAAGGTGATAATCCCACCCCATGCGGCCATGCCTTATTCCTCCGAAAACCGTACGCAGAAAATGCTCGCGATCTAACACCGAAAAAGGGTTAACGCCTATGAACACGACAGTAAATACCGCGGCCGCGGCCAGGAACATTAACCACAAATGTCCGTTTTTTCGGCCTCTTCGCCCCAGTAACACGGCGCAATGAGCCCAAGCTAATGACACCGCTAAAACAGCCGCATTATATTTCGTTCCGACAGCTAATCCGATAAATACCCCGGAAAGAACGTAATTTACGGGACAAGGGCTCTTTACCAGGCGATACAGGTACAAAACGGCTAGGAGAACGAACATTACCATCAGATTATCCGTATACCCGTAATGCGCGTTAACAACCCCGATGAAAGAGACAGACGTAAAAAAGGAAGCGAATATGGCCCCTATTTCTGACCCGAAAAAGTCCTTAAAGAGCCTATAGACAAGGAATATCCCCATTACCGCGGGAAGAATTCCAAGAAAGACCCTGGCTATGATAAAGAACGCCGTCGGATCGTTCACATAGAGATACGCGAAATCGTCGATTCCATGAAAAAGTCCGGTAACCATGCCGACCACATAAAAAAAACCATACAGGATAAAAAGGATATACGAACACAACGGCGGAATTATGAAAAAATGCGGGTTCAGGTCGCCGGTGCCATAAGCCAGCGCGTGATTTATGACTATCGGCTCATCCTGGTGCAGGATATGCGGAAGGCCGAAATCCAAACCGATCGCCCGAAACATCGCTCCGGACAAAAGGATAAGGAACAGCGGCAAAAAACTTCTTGGCATAGATCTCTCATTCCTTTTTAAGAATGAACGCGGCGGCGGGGACGAGTATTTCCCGCAAAACTGGTATCTTTGTGAGGAAATGCAACCTGAAATGCGTATCAAGAGTATCCTTTATCTCGAACCCGCTCTTTTTAAGCATATTCCTGGCCCTCCGGAAAGTTATCGGGAACAATCTTTTCTCGGCAAATGAGTTACCTTTCACCTTCTTCCTGAAAAAGAATTCCCTTAGCCTCTTGGCTACAGGGAACGGAAGAGTATGAAAAGGTTTCAAGCCATGTCCGGCAAAAGGGTTATACCATGGAGGTATCATTATATAAGCGTACCCGCCCTTCCTCAGAACGCGGTATATCTCATCGATCGTAAGCTGCTGCCTGTCACGCGGAATATGCTCAAGAACACCTCTGGACATTGCCAGATCGAACTGCCCGTCACGGAAAGGGATCCTGTCCCCTACCGCCGTGACCGTATCGGGCCATACGGATTCGCCGGGAACAGGATCGAGGTTGACCACCTTACATCCCCTTTTTTCATTGATCATCCTGGAAAACTCACCTCGCGCTCCGCCTACATCCAGCACCGTCATTTTATCGGTAAGCTTCAGGAAACCTTCGACCTCGGAAATGAATATCCCCGCGAAATACTCCCTCATCAACCTGTAATTGTCTCCCCTGAACCGGTTGAAAGCGAAATGAACAAGATTGTAATAGTGGCTAAGTATGTTCACTGAGGTTATTTCGCTATTTTTTCGAGGCCGCGGCCTCATCCTCGGCTATCTTCGTGTATTTCTCCGGTTCAGCATTGAATTTATTGATACACCCCGGGCAGCAAAGCCCGTAACTCTTCCCGTTATATTCAACTGTCTCGGGCGTCATCCCCGACGCGATGTCGATCTTTTCACCCGATACCGGACAGACCTTATTCCCGACGGGAACTGATTTTACGACCCCGGCCCCGGTTTTTTCCGCGGCGCAACCAGTGAGCGGAACACTCGCGAGCACGACCATGATTCCCAGAACAAACGTCGCTAACTTCATAAGCCCTCCTTTTCGCCGGCAATGTGCTATTCTTTATTTACAATACTTTTCCGTACCATTATACCACATCCAGCGGCTAAATCTATTGCCAGCGAGTGATGTTTGTCTCTCCGGTAGATGGCACCCGAAAGCATAGCGGTTTCATTTTTTGAATATCCCGAAAACGGTCATCAGTAACCCTGCTATCACCGTAAGCCTGGCAAGCTCGCGTATAAGCCCGCCAAAATGCAAAGAGACAAGAACAGCGTTAACGATGAACCCGCCGGCAAAGAGAATAAGCCCGGTCCTTAACAATTTCTTCCTACCTAGTATATTCGTCATTCAACTCCTTAGTACTTTACCGCAACCGGTCTTTATTAAGTGCAACCCATTGCCCTATCGTCTGATCAGGAACACGATACAAGCGAAGAAGATCAAAACGGAAATGATCATGAGGATTTTGATAAGAACCGGGTCGAACTTGAATATCACCCTGTGTTCGCCAGGGGATAGCCTGATGGACTGCAGGATATCCTGGTCCTTCTCGATCTTCACTTTTTTGCCGTCGACAAAAGCGACCCAGCCAGGATAACATTTCTCGGCGAAGATCAATTTACCCTCTACCCCTGATGAGACCGTGGCTTCAACACGACCGGAATCGTATCCGGTAATAACCGAGCGATCGTTGCCTTTAATACCCTGCAGGTCCAAAGGCTCGAACCTGATACGCGGAAGGAACGTATCCAAGATATAAAGGTGCAGTCCGTTCTCATTGGCAACCTCTTTCAGGAATGCTTCGTCAAGGTTTACGGAAGATAACACATATTTGACGTTCAATTCGCCGAGTAACTCCCTATAAATTTCAAGCGCCTTAACAATAGGTGGTACGGTTCCTATAGAATCGTCGACTATCCCAAGGTCTCGCATTTTGAGATAATAGTCGCGGTTCATTAAAGGCGTGTATATGCCTATGCTATCTATCCCCCAAGCCGTGTTAGTATTGAAATATATCCATTCGGGAAGTTCCTTCTGAGGACCGAAAGTCGCGATACGGTACAGCGACTGGTCGGCTTTAAGTAGATCGTATATCTTCTCTTCGCGCGGAGCGAGAGAGTCATACGGAGCGAGGTTTTTGAAAGGACCCTGGAAAGAGGACCAGGCGGCCACGAGGTCGATGATGACAAGGGTCGCAAAACAATTCACGAGGAACTTCTTCCGGGAGGACTCCCTTTGAAGAACATATACAAGGATAGACGCCGTCGCCACACTAATAAGCGAGTACAAGATATCCGGCGAAGCGAGGGATAGCGCCCGTACCGTTTCGTTCATCAAGAGGTCAAGCTTGGCCATGTAGTGGTCAAGGCTATACCGGTGGAACTCTTTCCCGTATATCCCGGTCTCTACATATTTTTGCAGCGTCTCTCTTATCTCAGGCATAAAGAATTTAAAAGCCACCTTCAACGAGGCAAAAACGGACAGACTTATCCCGGTGATCAGAAAGAATGCCATACTCGCCTTTTTTATACCGTCGTTCCGGCGCTCCTCGAAAAGATACCCGAACCCTTTACCCGCCGCCGCGGCCAGAAAGAAAGAGACGAAATACATCAACCTGGCCGGTGCCCTGAAAGAATAGAGCTCAACCGCTTTGAGCAGAAACACATACAGCGGATTGTATTTCCCCAGAGCGAAAAACAGGGCCGCTATAACGGTACCAAGAAAAACTCTTTTCCGGACATCGTTTTCACGCGAAAAAAAATAAACCAGGGCTAAAAAAAGTCCCGACATTCCCATGTAAACCGAATTACTCTTTACGAAGATCCCCCCCAGCGAAGGGAGAACGAGAGCTATTGCGGCGAGCGGAGAGAATGAGTTCCAGAGGGCGAAATCTAAAGTTCGGGAAGCCCTCATCGAAAGCCCTGCAAGTTCAGCTGTAGCTGCAAGCTGGGGGGCCGATATCGATACGGCGACCGCCGCGCTTATAATTATCCCGCCGGCCGTCCTTATCGCGTTCCCCGGTCCAAAAGGATACCTTCTGGCGAAGAAATAAAGCATCCCGAAGAGGACGCTGTATGCCGTCATCTGAAAAGATCCGGCTAGAAGCTGGATCCCCCAGACAAACCCAAGAGCGGCGTAAATCTTCGTGCCGGGCTTTTCCCGACCGGCGCATCTCTCGGCGATCATAAGGGTCAAAGGAAAATACGCCAATGACTGGAGATTGGCGATATTGATGAACGCGCCGGCGTATGTACTCCCGAGACAGAGGATGAGTGCCGCAATGGCCGAGCCGTACCTGGCCGCGCCTATCGTCCTCATGTAGAAGAACATGGCCGCACCGGCGCCGAGCAAATGAAAGAGAAATGAATAGTTATACGCCGCTTTGAAAGGCAAAAGAAAATATAAAACAAGATTCAGAGGGTACAACGGCCCTATCTGCCCTTCGGCGAAAAGCGGGAACCCGCATTGAACGTACCTGGTCCAGAACGGGAGCGTGAAATGTTTTACGCTCTCCGAATAGACCATGAGCCACGGATAGAACTGAGAAAGATAATCGCCTTTAAGTAGCGCGGACTTGAGCGTAACTACGGGCCAGAAAAGAACAAGGATCATGACCGAAACCGCCGATAACGCAATTAGATCCCTTATTTCTATCCGTGGAGGTCTCATCTTAATTCCCGGTATCAACCGTACCACATCTTTATCCTAAAAAGGTCCATGAACATGCTGAAGGAACTGTTAAAGACCTTGACCTTGGTGTGAGGGTCATTTTCCCATACAACGCCGGCTTCTTTTATCTTGTACCCTTTTCGCCTGAGCAGGTACAGCATCTCAACGTCGTAACAAAACCCGTCAATTTTCATTATTTTTGCGGTTTCCCTGGCGGAAGCGCCCTTAAAAAGCTTGAAACCGCATTGGGTGTCGTTGAAATCCCCGATCAGCAGGGCTTTTACGAAGAGATTGAAGGTCTTACCCATCGTTTCCCTCAGCAATGGCTGGTGTTTAACCACTTTGGAATCACTGACATCGCGCGAACCTATTACGACGTCAAACCCCTTATCCATGAACGCTATTAACTTGTCGACCTCAGATATCGGCGTCGAAAGGTCAGCGTCGGTAACAAGCACCAGATCCCCTTTCGCGGCGAGGACACCTCTCCTCACCGAAAAACCCTTGCCCATATTCTTCTCGTTACTGATAACGATAAGTTTCCCTGGAGCGAACGGGCTTTTCTTCGCTATATCCGCCGTAGCGTCCTTACTTCCGTCGTCGACGACAATGACCTCATGGTCATATTTTTTCGAGGAAAGGAACTTATGAACAGCCGAAAGCGTCCCCCCCAGGCTCCGCTCCTCGTTATACGCAGGTATCACTACAGACAACAACATGAGATCTCCCTATTCAGCTATCCGCATAGCGCATAGAGCAAAGCGCATAGCGTATTTGTATTCTATATGTGGCTGGTCCCTCTTGCAATTCGTGCGCCATGCGCTCTGCGCTTTGCGCTATGCCGAATACTCCCCCCGCAAATCCGCCATCTTGATCATTACAAGGCTCTTGAACGATCTTATCCCATCCCTAAGGGGCTTAACCTTCGACGTCAGTTTATGTTCCCACTTGACCGGAACTTCCGTCACCCTCAGCTTGAATTTTTCAGCCAGGAAAAGGACTTCCGTATCGAAAGACCAATCGTCCATTTTCTGCGCCGAAAAGAGTTTTTTCGCCGCTTCGCTCCTAAAGAGCTTGAAGCCGCAATTAAGGTCCCGAACGGAACAGCCGAATATTATCCTCGAAAGCAATATATATACCTGCCCCATCATCACCCTCGATAACGGTTCCGGAACAATGATCTGCGAACCCCTCTCGCGCCTTGTCCCGATGGCTATGTCGGAATGTTTAATGACCCCGAGAAATTTGTCTATTTCCGATATCGACGTCGAATTGTCGGCGTCCATGAAAAGGACGACATCGCCCCTCGACGCCATGATACCCTTACGGACGGTATACCCCTTGCCTTTATTGACCTCGTTCCTGAGGACCTTGAACTCCTTGAAAAGACGGCGGCCCGAACATGCTTCACCAAAAGTCCCGTCGCCCGAACCGTCATCGACGACTATCACTTCGCTTGAATAGTCTTTTTTTGAAAGAAAGCCCGATATCTCCCGAAGAGTATCCCCGATATTTTTTTCCTCGTTATACGCAGGTATGACCACTGAGAGATAAATATCCACTATGCCCCTTTTTTAATGAATTCCGTGACCTTCTCTATGACATACGCTATTGCTTCTCCGGAAAGCTCAGGATAGACCGGCAGGGATATTATCTCATCCGATAATTTCTCCGATACCGGATAATCTTTTTTATCGTAACCGCATGAAGCGTAACATTTCTGGCTGTATAACGGTACCGGATAATACACCCTGGCCCCTATCCCGTTCGCTTCCAGAAAATCCTTAAGTCCTTCCCGGTCCTTGACCGCTATGGTGTATTGGTGATAAGTGTGTACGTTCCCCGGCGCCACTTTAGGCGTCCTTATCGGCAGACCTTTAAATGCGGAGTCGTATTTAGCGGCTACACTTCGCCTCGCTTCGAGCCATTTGTCAAGATATCTGAGTTTCACTCTGAGAACAGCCGCCTGCAGGCTGTCCAGTCTTGAGTTATACCCCAATTCTTCATGTATGTATTGCGTCTTGCTCCCGTGAACTCTTAACGACTTTACATGGTCGATGAGATCCTTATTATCGGATATCACCATACCCCCGTCGCCGAAACCGCCGAGATTTTTACTCGGGAAAAAACTTAAACAGCCCGAATCACCCAAAGATCCGGCCTTTTTACCCCTATAGGTAGCCCCTATAGCCTGGGCCGTATCCTCTATTACCTTAAGCCCGTATTCCCCGGCGATATCGAGTATCCGCGTCATATCCGCGCATTGCCCGTACAGGTGCACCGGAATTATGGCCTTGACTTTGCCCTGCTGACCATGGCCCATGGACGATGGACCATGGACCTTGGCGTTGTGGTTCTTCAAATACTCTTCCACCTTATTTACGTCGATGTTATACGTTTCCGGATCTACGTCCACGAATACCGGCCGGGCTCCGACGATAGATATAGCTTCGGCCGTAGCCATAAAAGTGAACGGCGTAGTTATCACCTCGTCTGCCCGGCCTATTCCGAGCGCGACGAGCGACAATATCAAAGCGTCTGTCCCCGAAGCGACTCCGGAAGCGTATTTCGTCCCGGAATAAGCGGCCACCTCATCCTCGAGCGCTTTGACCTCTTCAGATAAGATGAACTTCTGGCTGCCGATGACCCGGAGAACCGTCTCATCTATTTCTTTCTTAATGCTTTTATACTGCGCTTCGAGATCTAGTAATGGTACTTTCATTATTTTCCTCTCTGTTCTTTGGTTGGTTTTTATTCACCATTTTCGGGCGCGATAAATCGCGCCCCTACATCACCCTAAACTCGCTAACGAGCTCGGGCCGGGGGACCCCGCCCCTACTCTTCATCATACTCAAGGGCGTTCTTCTCCGCAAGATGCCGCCTGATCTTGCCGACTGAATTCTCGACATCCTCTGGCCGTTCTATTACCAGATCCGGCTCGATATCGGTCGTGACCTTATTACCTACCCAGATAACCGTAATATTATCGGACTCGACCGACGTCCGTATCAGATCTATGTCTTCCCGCGAGAATTCTATGGCCGTCACGATGAGTATCATCCCAGCGTCTATCATTATATGCGAAACTTCGGCCAGACGCCTTATATGTTCTTCTTTATCGTTCCCTGCCCCCTTTATATCGGCGTCCACGCCGTAAAGCACGTTGACCATACCCAGAAAATAAACGATCTTCCCTTCGCTGAATAGGTCTTCCTCAAGCTTCTTAGCTATCGTTTTTCTCGCCGCGTCCTTTTCTCCGGTAACGACAATGAGCCAGGGCTTCTGGCCATATCGCCTGTGCCTTAGGCGATATGGTATCGCGCTTTTCTCCCATTTAATGTCCCTCTGTATGACCTTGTCCCTTGACCATGATTGCTTATCTTTCAGCGGTTCAAGAATTATCCCCCCGCCGGCTATGTTGTTGTCCGACACCAGAACGAACCTGGATGTTTCCCGGATATCGGAGACAATGTCAAAGGACATCGGTCTCTTAAGTTTGATCACACATTCCCCTACTTTGTTCCTTAAAAGAGAATTTTCGCCTGTATCCTTATCCAAGTCTTCCGGGTCAAAGATCTTATCGATACTCTCAAGGACCGCGCTTCCCCTGGCCGTTCCAAGCTTGAGCGTGTATTCCTTATCCTTTACCATTGGCGACTCTGACAACCAGAAAACGCTGGCCCGGAGTCGCGAAGTTACATTCGGTCTAGGGCCTTCTTTCTTAACGGCTATCTCACCCCTTTTGACGTATATTTCCTCCGCTAACGTAAACCCCGGAGAATCTCCTGCCGAAGCTTCCAGCTTCGGCGCTGAATTGAACGTCTCTATGGACTTTAGCCTGGCACATTTTCCTGAAGGCAAAAAAACGATCTCATCGCCCGCCTTTACGCTTCCAGAAACGACCCTGCCCGCGACTATCCTTCTGGAATCACCGAATTTTGTGAATTTATAAACATCCTGCACCGGCATCCTGAAAGGCCCTTCCGTTAATACGGGGATACCATCGAAACCGTCAAGCGACTCCAAGACCGTCCGCCCGCCATACCAGGGGGTCTTTTCGCTTCTTACCGTAACGTTATCCCCCATAAGTCCGCTTGCGGGTATGAAGGAAACCGGAACTAACCCGACTTTGTCGAGAAACCCGGAAAATTCCGATTTCACGGCTTCGAATCTGGAACGGTCGAAAGATACAAGGTCCATCTTATTTACGATGACAACGATAGTTTTTATCCCGAGAACACCTAGGAGATACCCGTGCCTTTTCGAGTTCTCCCTTACGCCTTCCAAAGCGTCAATGACAAGGAACGCCGCGTCGGCGCGAGAGGCTCCTGTCACCATATTGCGGATGAACTCCACATGCCCCGGCGCGTCGATCACTATATAATCCCTTTTTTTTGTCTTGAAGAACACCCTTGCCGAATCAATCGTTATACCCTGAGATTGTTCATCCTTGAGGGCGTCTATCAAAAAAGCGTATTCGAAAGGCCTGGAATTCAAACGGCACGTCTCCCTGACGCTTTCTAGCTTCCCCTGAGGAAGTGCCCCCGAATCGGCTAGAAGCCTCCCCAGCACGGTACTCTTCCCGTGATCCACATGCCCTGTGAACACCACGCTGAATGTGTCTCTGTCCTTTACTGCCAACTCCATCGCTCCTCGTTGCTTTCAGCTATCGGCTTTCAGCTATCAGCTATCAGCTTTTAATGTAGGCTAAACACAATAAAACTGAAGGCTGAAAGCTGGAGGCTGATAGCTACATATACCCCTCACGCCTAAGCGTCTCAAGCCCCCCACCGTCCTCACGATCCTGTGCCCTTCCCGAACGCTCGGCGATATTCGAGAATTTACCGGTCCTAAGCTCTTCGACTATTTCAGCCGGATCTTTTGCGTCGGACTCCACCGGGAAAGTGCATGGGTAGCAGCCAAGCGACCTGTATCTTTTACCGCCACCTTTACTGTAATACAATGAGACAGTAGGTATCTTTTCCCTGTCTATGTATTCCCACACATTAAGTTCGGTCCAGTCAAGAAGCGGGTGGATCCGGAGATGCGCTCCCGGGGGGAAATCGGTATTGTAATAGTTCCAGAATTCAGGCGGCTGTTCCCCTATATCCCAGGCGTTCTCTTTATCCCTGGAAGAGAAATATCTTTCCTTGGAACGGGACCCCTCCTCGTCAGCTCTTATCCCGGCTATTATGCCCGTAAAAGGATCGCCGTTCGGATCTTGAACATACTTGCCCTTACCATGGTCAAACCTGTAACGTACACCTTCGGCGCTCAAAACCTCTTTCAGTGCCTGTGTCTTTAAAAGTCCGCAGCATGTGATACGGTCGGTTTTGCCTGCGGGATAGGAATTTCCTGACCCGATAGCAGTCTCATTCTTGCCATAGACCATATTAAGATGCCACTCACGCGTAATCTTATCGCGGTATTCGATCATTTCGGGTATTTTGTAAGAAGTGTCTATATGTATGAGCGTAAAGGGGACATGCCCGAAAAAAGCCTTTCTCGCGAGCCAGAGAAGCACGGTCGAATCCTTCCCGATTGACCAAAGCATCCCCAAATTCTTAAAATTGGCATAAGCCTCCCGTAGAATATATACACTCTTATTTTCTAAGATATCTAAATGATTCATTTTTTTCAGCTTTCAGCTATCAGCTTTCAGCCTTCAGCTTTATTGGGGTTAGCTTACATTAAAAGCTGACAGCTGATAGCTGAAAGCTGAAGGCTAAGAGCTTACAAGTATCTCTGAATATACTCTATCACTTTCCGAACCGACTCCTCAACACTCTCCACGCCAGTATCAACGACCAGCTCCGGCCGTTCGGGCGCTTCATAAGGATCGCTTATGCCGGTGAACCTGTCTATCTCGCCGCACCGCGCCTTCTTATACAACCCCTTGGCATCTCTTTTTTCGCACTCCCCGACAGAGGCCGAGACATAGACCTCAATAAAAGTCGAACATCTTTTCCTCGCGAATTCCCTGGAGGCTTTATAGGGGCTAATGAACGAAGCCAGGACGATGACGCCGTGTTTCTCCAATAACGATGCTATGAAACCGATCCTTTTTATATGCTCATTACGCTCTTTTTCCGTGAACCCCGTGCCCGGAAAAATATCTCTGACCGCGTCCCCGTCGAGCGTCTCGACCTCATATCCCTTTCCGGACAAATACTTCGCGATCTCTCGGGCAAGGGTGCTCTTTCCCGATCCGGAAAGACCGGTAAACCATAAAACGAACGGTGTCATTGCCTTTTGCCACCCCCATTTAGTGATGGGTGATGATATCTGTGGGATAACTTGCAGTGATGTATGACGGGTGAATGTTCATGCTGAAAACTGTCGAATATTCAGGATGACCATTGACCCCTCACTCATCACCACAGATTGCCAACTCACAACGTCACCCATCACTACAAATCACCCCTATTATTACTGACGATTCTCCCTAAACCACTCGATAGTCCGCCCGAGACTCTCCTCGATAGACACTTTCGGCTCCCAACCGAGCTTCTCCCTGGCCTTGGTGATATCCGGCCTTCTCACCTTGGGATCGTTCTCGGGGAGAGCTTTGAATACTATCTTGCTCGATGACCCGGTCATCTTCCTTATAAGCTCCGCCATTTCAATGAGCGTCATTTCCCTGGGGTTACCGATATTGCAGGGTTCGTTAAGGTTTGAGTTCATAAGCCTTATTATTCCCTCAACAAGGTCCGATATGTAACAAAAACTTCTCGTCTGGTTCCCGTCACCGTAAACTGTCATGGGCTCGCCCTTCAGCGCCTGGTCTATGAAATTCGGCACGGCGCGTCCGTCATTGTGTCTCATGCGTTCCCCAAATGTATTGAATATCCTTATGATCTTCGTGTCTATCCCATGGGCCCTGTGATACGCGAGGGTTAGGGCCTCGCTAAAACGTTTCGCCTCGTCATATACCCCGCGCGGCCCTACCGGGTTAACGTTGCCCCAGTACGTTTCGGGCTGGGGGTTAACGAGAGGATCGCCGTACACCTCCGAAGTCGATGCCAGGAAGAATTTGGCCTTATATTTTTTCGCTACTCCGAGAGCGTTATGCGTCCCGAGAGACCCAACCTTAAGCGTCTTTATAGGATGCTCCAGGTAATCGATAGGGCTCGCCGGAGAGGCGAAGTGCATGACATAATCGACGGGCGGCTCAACGTCTATATAGCGCGACACGTCGTGATGAATGAACTCGAACCGCTCATTATCCCTGAACCGCGCGATGTTCTTCATGGACCCCGTAAGGAAGTTATCCATGCATATAACGCGGTTGCCGTCGCCGAGCAGCCTTTCGATAAGATGCGAGCCGATGAACCCGGCGCCTCCGGTTAGTAGTATCCTCAAGTTCCCCCCTTGTCGTTAATGCAGGACGTGGGACGTCCTACGTCTTACGCCCTACGTTAACCTCTTTAAAATAACGTGTAAATAAACGGCGCTACAGCGGTCGATTCCGTGAATATTATGAGCAGTCCCAGTAATAACAGCATCACAAGAATGGGAAGCAGCCACCACCTCTTGCGCACTTTAAGAAATTCCCAAAGCTCTTTGAGTATGCCTATTTTCCCCACTTGTTCCCCCCATTCTTATTGGGGCGTCCTTTATGGCCGCCCTTGACGAGTCGGATCGTCTAGGGCGACCACAAGGAGCGCCCCTGCGTATTAAAATTGCCTCTCCAGACTTTCCCGCGACGCCGTCCCGGATTCACGGACTATCCAGTACGTACTCCTCTCCTTCTCGATCTTCTTATCCAGCGGATCATTCCCCGTCATTTTCATGATTAGGCCTATGGGTGTAATGACCAGGTAATAAAACAATATCAGCATACCCCTGGTTGTCAGCCAAACAAAAGCCGTCCAGGCCGACTTGAACAAAATAAGCACGGGCTTCAATCCGACGGGAAATACAACCGCCAGAAAGAACACAGCCAAAGCCGAAATAAGATGCCATGAATAAGCCGAAGTATGCCCGAGATAATAGTGCCTTACCGACAGCAACGACAATATAAAAGCCCAAGCAAACCCAAAAACCCGAAGTTCCTTGCCCCCTATATCCTTAATTTTCTCCCTAATCTCCGAAAACACAACGCCCCCTTATTTTTTTAATTTTTGCCCGCATTTTTCTTCCAAGCAAAAATTAATCAAGCTCGAACTCGTTAATATCTTCAAGCTTGACCCTGGAAGGATCCTGCTTTTTTTTGTCGATCACGAACGACCCCATCACAAGATATTCCATATTTGTCCTCATAAAACACCTGTAAGCGTCATCCGGCGTACATACAATAGGCTCGCCCCTCACGTTGAACGATGTGTTTATCACCAGCGGGCAGCCGTGATCTTCGCCGAAACTCTTTATCATGTCGTAATAAACGGGATTATCCGCGCGTTTAACGGTCTGAACCCTCGCGGAATAGTCCACATGGGTCACGGCGGGTATCTCGGACCGGACAGCTTTGAGCTTGGCTAGCCCTTTAAGCCCGGATTCCGCCTTAACTTCCTTCCGTTTTGACCGCTCTACCGGCGAGACCAGGAGCATATACGGGCTTTCACATTTCAAGCCGAAATACTCCGCCGCTTTTTCGAGGATAACGCTCGGTGCGAACGGCCTGAAACTTTCCCTGAACTTAGTCTTCCTGTTTATCACGGACTGCATCTCGGCCGATCTCGGATCGCCGAGTATGCTTCGGCTCCCAAGAGCCCTCGGCCCGAACTCCATGCGCCCCTGGAACCAGCCTATGACGTTCTGTTCGGCTAAAAGTTTAGCCGTCCTTCCAGGGATCTCATCCGAAGGAAATTTCTCATATGGTATATTCTTTTCCGCAAGATACTTCTCTATATCGTCGTCGGAAAAAGCCGGGCCCAGCAACGTGGCTTTCTGGCTGTCCTTCCCGGGAACAGTGACCCTGGGTTTACCGAGGTACTCATGCCATGCCGCCAGTGCCGCGCCTAGTGCTCCACCCGCGTCTGAAGCGGCAGGCTGAATAAAAATATTTTTAAAAGGGCCTTCCCTCTGGACCAATCCGTTAGCGACGCAGTTAAGAGATACTCCTCCCGCGAGACAAAGGTTGTCCATTCCCGTAGTTGCATGGATATTTTTCACTATTTTCATTATGACTTTTTCGGTGACTTTCTGGATGGAGCTCGCGATATCCATATGCCTCGCCTCGAGAGCCGCCTCCCTTCTTCTGGGCTCTCCCCCGAAAAGATCATGGAATTTCCTGTTCGTCATGGTAAGTCCGGCACAGTAATTGAAATAGCTGAGGTCGAGTTTAAATGACCCGTCATCCTTTATATCGATAAGCTTCTCAGTTATTATATCCGCGTATTTAGGCTCTCCGTACGGCGCCAGACCCATAAGCTTGTACTCTCCGGAATTCACCCTGAAGCCGCAGTAATAAGTAAAGGCCGAATACAAAAGACCCAGAGAATGCGGGAACCTTATTTCTTTTAGTATCCGGATGGTGTTATCCTTCCCTATCGATACGCTGGCGGTCGCCCATTCTCCGACCCCGTCCACGGTAAGGATAGCCGCCTCTTTGTACGGCGACGGGTAAAAAGCGCTGGCGGCGTGCGAATGGTGATGTTCCGGGAATAATATCGTACCGTCGAACCCCAGCGAGTCCTTTATCATATCCTTCATGAATATCTTTTTCTTTATCCATGTCGGCATAGCGGAAATAAACGACCTTATTCCGGAAGGGGCGTATGACAAATAGGTCTCGAGAAGCCTTTCGAATTTCAGGAACGGCTTATCGTAAAAGGCGACGATCTCTATATCGCCGATAGGCACGCCTGCCTCTTTAAGGCAGTACCTAACCGCGTTCTCCGGAAAAGAAGGATCATGTTTTTTTCTGGTGAACCGCTCTTCCTGCGCCGCCGCGATCATCTCCCCGTCCCGAAGGATCGCCGCCGCGGAGTCGTGATAAAACGCTGATATTCCGAGTATAAATACACTTTTATTTTTCACTTAATATCTCCATTATCTAAAAGAATCACCGTAGGACGTGGGACGTGGGACGTGGGACGTGAAGTGGATGGCTTAAAACGTCCTACGTCCTACATCCCACGTCCTACGTTAATATATGCCCCCTACTTCTTCGTCACAAACCACTCAACCGTCTTCTCAAGCCCTTCGTAAAATTTAACGCGCGGCTCGATCTTCAGGTACTTCTTCATAAGACTTATATCCGCCCATGTGCGAATTACGTCACCATGCCGCTTGGGACCGAAAACGCTTTTTATGTCCTTTTTCATTATTTTCTTTAAAGACTCCGCTATATCGTTAACCGAATGGTCCTCGTTACAAGCCACGTTAAATACCATTCCCGCGGCTCCCGGCGCCGAACAAGCCGCCAGGTTCGCGTCCACAACGTTACCCACATAGGTGAAATCCCTGGACTGCTTACCGTCGCTGTCGATCGTACATGGCTCGTTCTTAGCCAGCATAGCTATGAACGCGGGTATGACGGCGGAATATTTCGACTCCGGGTTCTGTCTGGGTCCGAATACGTTAAAATACCTGAGCGATACTGTCTCCAGTCCCATGGTAGCCGTGAACATTCTCGCGTAAAGCTCAGCCGTAAGTTTACTGACCCCGTACGGAGAGATCGGTACCGGATTCATATCCTCGCGCTGCGGGAACTCGGCGCAATCACCGTAAGCCGAACTTGATGACGCGTATACCAACCGCTTGACACCGGCCTCTTTGGACTGAATAAGCACATTCAGCGACCCGTTCACGTTCACGTCATTTGTGGGAAGGGGCTGTTCCACGCTGAGAGCGACGCTTCTAAGCGCCGCCTGGTGGATGACATAATCCATTCCCTTAACGGCTTTTTTTACGTCGTTTTCATCCCTTATATCCCCCTCTTGGAACTCGATCTTATCCTTAAAAGGGGCCAGATTTTCGATAAACCCTGTCGAGAGGTTATCGAGAACCCTCACGAACTGGCCTCTTTTTACAAGCTCTTCGACTATATTCGAACCGATGAAACCGGCTCCTCCCGTCACAAGATATTTGATCATAAATGATCCTCCTTTGGATGTTACAGCCTTACCGTCTTTTTTCCGGTCAAATTAAGTTTCGTAAGGATATTCCTTGTATCGAATATCAGATTGGAACAATCAACGATCTCTTTGTAATTCAGCGAACTGTGATCTGCGGTTATGACCGCGATATCAAATGTCCTGAGCGTCTTTTTAGAAAGAACGATCGATTCCGACCTTATACCGCCTATGTCAAGATAAGGTATATACGGGTCATGATAAGAGATGTCGGCGCCTTTTTTAGCGAGCAGCTTTATTATATCGAGCGCCGGGGACTCCCTGAGATCGTTGACGTCTTTTTTATAGGTAACGCCAAGGATAAGGACCTTCGATCCATGGACCTTCTTACCGTATTTCCCTAAAATTGTGATTATCCTCTCAACCATATGAGTTGGGACATTGCGGTTAACCTCGGCGGCTATATCGATCAGCCTCGTCTCAAATCCTACCTTGCGGGCCTTCCAGGAAAGGTACACTGGGTCCTTCGGGATACAATGCCCGCCGATACCCGGCCCGGGATAGAACGGCATGAACCCGAAAGGTTTGGTCTTCGCCGCCTCTATGACCTCCCAGACGTCTATCCCCAGCTTGTGGCAAAGATGCGAGAATTCGTTTATAAGGCCGATATTAACTATCCTGAACGTGTTCTCTAGAAGTTTCGTGACTTCCGCCACCTCTGGTGAGGAGACGTCTACGACCGTCTTTATAACTTTTGAATACAGCTCCTTGCCCAGTTTGCGCCCGTCTTCCGTAAAACTTCCCAGAACCTTGGGGATATTCGTAAAATCGTAATCCGGGTTGCCCGGGTCGATCCTTTCAGGGGAAAATGACAGAAAAAAATCTTTATCCAGCGCGAGCCCCGTCTTACGAAGTATCGTCAGTATGACGTCCCTTGTGGTCCCCGGGTAAGTGGTGCTTTCCAGGATGATCATCTGCCCGCGCCTCAGGTACCGCGCAACGGTCCTTGACGCCTGCACCACATAAGAGATATTGGGCACTTTGGTCTTTCTAAGAGGGGTTGGCACGCAGATTATTAAAACGTCCGACCCCGAAAGTATTGTCTCTTCACCCGAAACGTGGAATCTTCCGCTTTTAACTACTTCACGTATTTCTCCGGAAGAAACGTCGTTTATGTACGATATCCCCTTATGGAGGTTATCGATCCTCTTAGTGCTGGTATCGAACCCGTTCACTTTATAACCTTTTTTAGCGAACGCTATCGCCATCGGCAGCCCGACATAACCGAGCCCAACGACCGTGATAACAGCGGTCTTATCCGTTACTTTTTTTCTCAAGCTCTTATAAATTCCCATTTTTTACTCCTATGTAATCTGCCAGCGCCTCTCTCCAATCGCGGAGTCCCGCGCCGGTAATACTTTTAAGCCTCTCGCCGTCCATAACGGAATAAGCCGGCCTTCGAGCCGGCCTGTCAAGTTCTCCGGAAGAGATAGGCCTGACCGCTGTTTTACCGGAGAGACCTTTAAGTTTTATTATTTCCACGGCCAGGTCATACCACGAGCATGACCCGGAATTCGTTACGTTAACAACCCTCCGACAGCCGCTTCGCCCCTTCCCTATAATGGCCGAAATCCCCGAAGCGAGATCCATCGTGTATGTCGGTGACCCTACCTGGTCGTTCACAACCGCGAGCTCCGTACCCAGGTCCGCTTTTTTTATTATCGCATCAACAAAATTCTTACCGAACTTTCCATAGAGCCAGCATGTACGGATAATGGTGTTATTTTTGAACATCTTATCCGATATATTTTCGGAGCCGAGTTTTGTGCGCCCATAGACGTTAACAGGGGCCGTGATCGCGTCTTCCTTATAAGGGGTTGACCTTGACCCGTCAAAAACATAATCCGTACTTATGAGAAAAAACGATACGTCCATCCCGCTAGCGGCTAGGCCAAGGTTCAAGGTCATTCCTTCGTTAAACTCCTTTGCCTTCGCCGGGTCATTCTCGCATCCGTCTACGTCCGCCCAGGCAGCCGAATGAACGATAATATCAGCCTTAATTTCGTTTAAGGCGCTTTTCAAGGTATCGCCGCGGACAAGATCTATCTTTCGGAATTCATTGGGCTTATGCTCTTCCGATCTCGGGTCTAAAACATCGAACCCGAAGACATAATGCCCGTCATTCTTCAGCACCTTGACGAGGTCGCTCCCCAGCATACCGCTTGAACCGGTAATCAGTATTCTCATTTATTTGATACCTCATGGTCCATACCAATAGTGACTGTAGGAATTAGGGCTACGATGAGTGACGGGTGACGGGTGATGAGTTAATGTGTGCTAGAATACAGGAACCCATCACTCATCACTCTTCACCCATCACTCATCACTACACACTATCCCCACTATCACCATCACTACAAGTCATCCCCACTTGATTATCTCCGCCTTCTCAACCAGCGGCTTCCACCACTCCGGGTGTTCCTTATACCATTGGACGGTCTTTTTAAGTCCCTCTTTGAAAGCCGTCTCCGGCTTCCATCCTAAAGCCTTTGTCTTGGAAGGATCCAGAGCGTAACGCCTGTCATGTCCCGGACGGTCAGCCACCCGCTCAATGCTCTCCCCACCCTTACCCATAAGCTCCAGGATGCCGTTCGTGAGCTCAAGATTGGTCGTTTGATTTTCCCCGCCGATATTGTAGATCTCGCCGGGAGAACCTTTTCTTATCACAACATCGATAGCTTCGCAATTATCCGCGACATATATCCAGTCCCTCACGTTCATACCGTCGCCGTAAAGCGGCACTTTACCTCCGGCTATGAGCCTGGTAACAAAAAGAGGTATGACTTTTTCCGGATACTGGCGCGGCCCGTAATTATTTGAGCTTCTTGTCACTACGACCGGAAGGCCGTAGGTCGAGTGATATGACAAAGCTAAAAGGTCGCCTGCCGCTTTTGTCGCGGAATAAGGGCTGTTAGGCTTAAGCGGATCGGCCTCTTTTGAAAAGCCGGAAGACACGCTCCCATAGACCTCGTCGGTGCCGATCTGAATGAACTTTGTCAGGCGAGCGTCCTTTGCCGACTCAAGGAGCGTCTGGACGCCCTGGACATTCGACCGTAAAAATCCTTCGGGATACTTTATGGACCTGTCAACATGGGTCTCGGCCGCGAAATTAACGAGAACCTCCGCTCCCTTGACCAGGGTCCGTACCAGGTCCTTGTCGCAGATATCTCCCTTTATGAAACTATATCTCGGATCGCCCGGTATCCCCTTCAGATTATCCGGATTCCCCGAATAAGTCAGATTATCGAGGTTGACGATCTTCACGTCGTCATACTTGTAAAGCATGTAGTGGATAAAATTGGATCCGATGAATCCGCATCCGCCGGTTACCAGTATTTTCATGACTCATCATCCCCCGATCCCCCATCCCGCTGGGCGATCAAATTATTCGCCCTGAGGAGCGATCCGAACGTGCCGGCATCGGTCCACCACCCGTCAAGACGGGAATATGACAATTTACCTCTTCTAATATAATCGTTATTCACGTCCGTTATCTCAAGCTCACCCCTGCCGGATGGTTTAAGCCCTTTGATTATCGCGAAGATATCCTTGTCGTACATGTATATACCCGTCACGACGAAATTGGTTTTAGGGTCTTTCGGTTTTTCCGCTATATTTTTTATCCTATCGCCGTCAAACTCCACTACCCCGAACCTTTCAGGGTTAGATACATCTTTTATGAGGACCCTGGCGCCGTCGGTTTGTCCCGCAAAAGCCTTAACCTCATTTTTTATGCTTTTCTCGATAATATTATCTCCCAGAATGACCACTACTTTCTCGCCGTCCGCGAAATATTCGGCTAGCCCCAGGGCCTGGGCGATACCGCCTTCCTTTTCCTGATAGGCGTAGTTTATCCCCTTCAGCCCGAACTCATGCCCGTTCCCCAGAAGCCGGAGAAAATCACCGGCGTGATTCCCCCCGGTAACTATCATTATATCCTTGATCCCCGCGTCAACCAGCGTCTCGAGAGGATAATAGATCATGGGTTTTTTGAATATCGGAAGAAGATGCTTGTTCGTGATCTTTGTAAGAGGATACAACCTCGTCCCCAAACCACCTGCGAGTATTACTCCTTTCATAACCCCTCCAAAACTGTTCAGCCCACTAGACCCGGGCACCCGTGCACCAAACTAAACCCGCCTGCCCGCCGTAGCCTCAGCAAAGGCGGGTGCACTAATTCACACCCTCCAGTCAAAAGGAATATCGTTCTCATACGCGTCCAGCCTGTACTCATCGGGCTGTTTATAGTTGTACGGTTCGGTGACCGTATTCACAACTAGCGCCTCCTCTGAACTTACGCATTTAAAACCGTGGTACACAAGCGGCGGTATCTGGACCAACATAGGGTCGGCGAGTGAAATAATGAATTCCGCGGTCTCGCCGAACGTCGAAGATCCTTCCCTTGAATCATATAACCCGAGCCTCATCGTTCCATGCACGCAAGTGAAATTGTCGGTCTGGATCTTATGATAGTGCCATGCCTTGACCACTCCGGGGAAAGCGGTGGTCATGTACACCTGCCCGAACCTTTCGAACATCGGGTCGTCCCTTCGGAGTATCTCCATAAGCCTACCGCGATCGTCCGGGATGATCTTAAGCTTCTTAACTTTTACGCCGTCTATCATATCGTCTCCTTTATTATCCGTAACGTAGGACATAGGACGTGGGACGTTGGACGTAAGAAGTTATCCTATTCACCGTCCTACGTCCTACGTCCCACGTCCTACGTTATAACTCAACCGCGTCCGATCCCAGCGTATCTAAACCCCAAAGCCTTAAGCTTAACAGGGTCATAGAGATTACGACCGTCGATCACGATCGGCTGCTTCATAATGCCCTTTATCTTAAGCCAGTCAACTTCTTTGAATTCGTTCCATTCCGTCATGAGAAGAACACAATCTGCGTCCTTCGCGGTCTCATAAACATCGCCGCAGTATTTCACCCTGTCACCCAGCTCGGCGCGGCTTTTTTCCATCGCGACCGGGTCATACACGGCAAGGACCGCACCTTCATCCAGGAGCCTCCCGGCAATATCTATGGCCGGAGCGGACCTGATATCGTCCGTATCGGGCTTGAAAGCCAGCCCCCACACAGCAATGTGTTTACCCGCGATGTTCCAGAGCATACCCGCGATCTTTTTCATGAAAAGGTCTTTCTGTCCCTCGTTTATTTTTTCCACTTCTTTTAAAAGTCCGAACGGGTATCCAACCTTTTCAGAGATATGGATAAAAGCTTTGACGTCCTTCGGGAAACACGAGCCTCCGAAGCCTATCCCGGCCTTCAGGAAATGCGTGCTTATCCTCCTATCCATGCCGATCCCTTCGGCCACGGCGGCGACATCCGCGCCGGTCCTTTCGCAAATATTGCTGATAGCGTTTATAAAGGATATCTTCGTGGCCAGGAAAGAATTGGAGGCGTGTTTTATTATCTCCGCGCCTTTTATATTTGTGACAACTATCTTCGACCGGAGCGGCTCATATAGTTCCCTCATTATATTTCCCGCCTTTTCCGTATCGACCCCTATCACGACCCGGTCCGGGTTCATAAAATCGGCGATCGCCGAACCCTCTCTCAGGAACTCGGGGTTGGATGCAACGTCAAAATCCGATCCGTTCTTTTTGTAATTATTGATGGTGGTCTTCACCCATTCCCCCGTCTCGACGGGAACAGTGCTTTTTTCGACGATGAGCTTGTACGACTTCATGTTGAGAGCTATTACTTTCGATACTTTTTCTATGGCCGAAAGATCGGCGCTCCCGTCGTTCCTGGGAGGCGTCCCAACGCAGATAAAAATAACATCCGAATCGTTCACTGCCTGGGGAACGTCATGGGTGAATCGGAGCCTTCCTTTCCTGCGGTTGTTCTCTACCAGCTCCGAAAGCCCGGGCTCATATATGGGCATACCGCCGGAATTCAGGGTTTTGATCTTGCCCTCGTCATTATCGGCGCAAATAACCTCGTTCCCCAGCTCGGCAAAACAGGTGCCGGTAACAAGGCCCACATAGCCTGTACCGATTATAGTGAGTTTCATATCCCTCCGGGTCATTGCATTCTATTTAATAATATTATAACGCGGCACAAAAAACAACATTGTTTAACAGCTTCCCGTACCGTTGTTGTTTCTCGGGATAATATAGCACAACACCCCGACGAAGGCCAAAATATTAATTCGACTCGAATTATTCCATAATACCGGGTTATACGGCACAGTCCGATCAACGGCCCCTGTAAGAAGTACCCCCGGGAGTATTCTTCGTGTAACTTCTTGAGAGGCCGAGCTGCATATCCGGAAATGCTTTGATCTTAAAAGCCAACCATATAGTGAATTTATCCTTAAAAGGGTCCGTTCCCTCGAGATCGTAAGTCACTTCCATATCCCAGCAGTGGAGATCCCTTATGACCGTAAAACTTTGCTCCTCAACTTTCGAGTTCTGCATGTCGAATCTTTCATACCATTTAAAAGCCCATTTCGGGTTGTAGACATATTCAATCCCGTAAATGAGCTTGTTCCTGGAGTCATCCAACTTTTTCTCGTATCTGTGATCCATGCTCATTTTAAAATATTCCGTCGGAGTAAGACTTAAGCCGACGCTCCCGGTATTGATCGACTGGTTCTTGGGATTGACAGTAAGCTCTCCGTCAAGGTAGAGCCAGCTATAAGGAATGATCTCAAGGTCCAGGTCTATGTCCCTGAACTGTCCCTCCTTCTTGAACTCGAAATCGTCATGTTTCATCCTGAAAAGATAATCAGAACTGGTTATGAACCTTATGATATCGACCGAATATAGCTCACCGCCCTCGGAATGCCTTTTGGTCTGGAACTTGTTCTCCAGAGACAGCTTTATGCCGTTCTCTTTCTCGAGTTTGTCTATCTCGTCCATCTGGAACAAGCTGTCCTTATCAACGGAGGGTTGATGCAGATGAAAATAATCGGCCCTAGGGACTATTATGTGCCTGATGTCGTTTATATCAAGGTCCAGAAAATCCGTATCGTAATCGTATATCCTATGGAACCTGGTGGAGACATCCACACCTCCGCCGAACGCGTTCCTCTCGATGAACCCTGTCTCCCATCTGTTCCTGTCATAAAATGTTTCCCTGGCCGTGGCATAGGGCGTTACGTTGAGAAATCCTACCTTGCTCACATAGGATAATTTATGAAAAGTATCGACCCTCGAGTCCTTTTCGGGGGGCATCGAAAGTCCGGCATACTGCTTGTCAAAAACCGTCCCGCTCGTCAGCGAAGAGTAATAGAACGGGGTTTCCCACAGCCTCTGGTCGGGTATATCCAGGCTGAGTTCGGGTAATTTCTGAGTGACTTCATAGAAATCGTCGAACCTTTTTTCCACGTTGAACGAAAATATGTAATTAGGCTGTATGGTAGATATATTGACAAAATTCTGAGGCGGCACGAAATTTTCCTCGTACTCGTTATAAAAATAATCCTGGGTGACGAACTCGTCGCTGTTCTTATTGAATTCTATCATCCCGACCGTCCTCGGGTCGAAATCTATCCTGTGCTTCCACTGGAGCCTCCCCCTGTCCTGGGCCGAAATATCGCTATCCCGGTACGATTTGGGCTGATATGTCCCGCCGGCGTTCTGCTGGATAAAATAGACCCTCACGAGGCCTTCCCCGAGCCCGGTCGTCCCGAAATCGTCCAGGTGATAATAAAGATTCGCCCCTTCGGCAAACCCTTTCCGCGATCTGTAATCGACCAGAGCGTCCACTTTCGTCTCGCCTTTTATGTAAGATCTCCAGGAGGAAAGTAGAAAATATCCCCAGTCGGAACTGTACCCCGGGATGAACTGCACCTTCGCCCTGGTCTGCACAATAGGGTGATAATAATACGGGAACCACATCACCGGAACGTTACCTGCGTAGATCACCGCGTTCCGGGCTATGATCTTGTCATTGGGATACACCGTTATCTGCTTTGCGGCAACCCTGTAATGGGGTTTATCCAGGTCGCAGGTGGAAATGTGTCCTTTATTCAGGATATACTCGTTCTCTCCGGTTTTCGATGTCTTATCGGCCTCACCGAACCAGGGATAGGCTTTAAGCTCCGCGCCTTCGATGCTGCCAGTTTTGGTCTTCATATCATACGACATCTCCTCGCTTTTCATGGTCCCTTTAGGGCTCTCTATACGGACGTTCCCTTTGCACCTGGCCTGCTGAAGCTCCGTGTTGACCTCAATGTGGTCGCAAAAAAGGGTCGCGTCACCGTATTTTATCGAAACACGCCCGTCGGCGACTATCCTTTTTTCCTTATCGAAATATTCGACCTTATCCCCGTCCACGACCACGGGTTCGCCAGGCTTAAGCTGAACAAGCTGTTCGTCATTGTCAATAAGTTGCGCGCCCGCAATAACCGCACCGACAATAAAATAAAAACCCAATGTAACCACTAACGCCCGGCTCAAATTCTTCACGATATATCCCTTCCTTTTTAAGTTATCTGCAACTCATTGGACCATAGACCATGGACCATGGACTTTTACGCTGTCATTACCTGGTTCCTTCCTCTACCCTTAGCCATATACAGCGCGCTATCGGCTTTATCTATAAGCCCGTTGATGGTTAAGCCGTCCTCCGGGAACGTAGCTATACCCACGCTAACCGTCGCCCTTATGTGCGCGTCATATGCCCTTATATCCTTCGCCTCAACGGCTTTCCTCAAACGCTCGGCGACCGTCGTGGCAAGTTCTTTTCCTGTTTCAGGGAGAAGCACGCAGAACTCTTCTCCGCCGTACCTCGCTATCAGGTCGACCTCCCTGACGGAGGAAAGAAGACGCCCCGCTATCTCCTTAAGTACGGCGTCCCCGACAAGATGCCCGTACGTATCGTTGCACCGCTTGAAATGGTCCACATCGACCATGGCGATGGAAAATCTCAGGTTCAGCCTTTTCGTCCTGTCCATCTCCTCTTCAAGCCTGTCCGTAAGGTATCGGCGTAAATACGTCCCTGTCAGGCCGTCGATAATGGATAATTCCTCGATCCGCTCGTAAAGCTCGACCCTCCGGAGCTCCATGGCAAGCTGCGGCACTATTATCGCGAACCTGTTATACGCTTGTTTCGTGGCCCCTTCAATGACAAGGACCGCCGAGAACGTCTCCAATGATACAGGGAAAACAAAAAAAACATTTTCCGTAAGGATGTTCAATTTTCTGAAAAGCTCGGCGTTCACTTCCCTTTCAAGATAGAACGGGGCCACCGAAGCCTCTTTAAGGGACTTGAGAAGCTCGGAGTAATCGAGGCCGTCGGCCCCGCTATCGTTCTCATTCATCTCCTTTATCCCGGAATCGTCCTTCAGCACAATGCGCGTTACCCTGTCTTTCTGGACCAGAAGAAGATGGGCTTTCTCGAATTTGAAATTTTTCTCGAGAAAATCGAAAAGGACCTCTATAAAATCGTCGAACTTGAGGACCGCTCCAAGCTGTTTTGTTATCTCATAAAGCCTCGATATCCTTACAAGCTCGCTCTCTACGATCCTCGCCTTCCGCTCCACGCCTTCGAGCTTTCGCAGTATCTCGTTATACTCGGCCTCGTATTTCGATATGGCCTCGTTATCCCTTTTCCTGACAGACTCGGCCATAAGGATCAGGAGCCGGCTGACCCCTGAAGCGCTAAGGATGATCACGATAAAGAACGTAGCGTCTATCGGATTAAATACCCCCCTGAACGAACAAACGACGAAAAATATAAAATTAACGGTCAGGAGCGCCGCCGTCCTCCCGGCATCGAGGAAGTATGGCGCCACCAGAGACAGAAGCGGGATCAGGAAGAGCACGAGGTACTCATCCGCCCTCGGGGAGCTCCTCAAAATAAAGGTCTGGACCATCAGCAAGATATCCAAAGCAAAGATCGCGATAGTTTTTATTTTGAACATACTCTGTTCTTCCCCGCCGTTTTAGCCTTGTACAAGTTCCGGTCGGCCTCCCAGATGAGATCCTCCCGGAGTTTCGAGTCCTCAGGGAACGTGGCTATCCCGATCGAAACGGTGACGGATTTTTTCTCTCTTCTGATATTGACGCTGTTCCTGGCGATCTTCACTCTTAGTCCCTCCGCGAACTCGAAAGCGTCTTCTTTGCCGCAATTCAGTTTTATCACGGCAAACTCTTCGCCCCCGTATCGCGCCACTATGTCTCCCGGGGCGACCATCCCCTGGACGATAGAGCTCATGCTTTTAAGTATTATATCCCCGGCTTGATGCCCGTACATGTCGTTGAACTTCTTAAAATCGTCTATATCGAGCATGATAAGAGCGAAAGATATACCGCTCCGGAGGCCTCGGTTGATCTCCTCGTCGAACCTCTCCATGAAATACCTGTGCACGAAAAGTCCCGTCAAGCTGTCCTTGATGGCAAGCTCCTCGGTCCTGGAGAATAATTTAGAGTTCTCGAGAGCCACCGCGGTGAGTTCACCGATTATGTCGAGAATGCGAAGGTCATGCTGGCTGAAATGGTCAACTAGAGGGGAATCCACCCTGATGATCCCGGCGACATCTCCCTCGTTCACGAGGGGCTTTTCTATCAGCGACAGGAAATCCTCATCTTTTTCCTTCCCTGACAAAGAGAACCTGTAATCTTTATTCACGTCCTTCACTAAGAGGCTCTGCATGTTCTTGACCACCCACCGTTCGAAGATCCCTCCGGTCTTAAGCCGCGTGTTCTTGCAGTTATCCGCCTTCACGATCCTTGCCAGCGACAAGGTCTTTCTGGAGGGGTTCACCGTATAAAAGAGCACCCTTATGTCTCCCTTGAACTTATTGAAAATACTTTTCGCCGCGGTCTCTATTATCTCGTCCCCGGAAAGCGTTGAATTCAGGTCTTCCGATATGCTCTTAAGCTTTAAAAGGCTGGTTATCTTTTCCTCCATGGCCGACATTTCGGCCACGCGGCTGGCATGGTGGTCGTTGATAAGGTTGATATCCTCCTGTATCTTTTCCCTGGACACTTTATGGTCCTGTTCGCACTTTATCAGCTTTCTGTGGATATGGCTTCCGAGAAAACTGTTCAGAAAGAACGCCAGTATCAGGATGCCGTAATAATAAGGGTCCAGGGCCGTCAGCGGCCCGTAGATGAAGATCATTATGACGAGGAATGAAAGGAGCCCTCCGAGGGCGCCCCTCGAGACCCAGAACATCTGCATCACGAAGGTCAGCATGAGAAGAAGGCTGATGACCAGAAGGAACGAATGCTGTAAATGTTCCCTTACATGAGGAAGGACCCTGAGCAATACTACCAGGAGCGCCGCCAGAACAACGGAGCCTAAGACCAATAACAGATCCCTTTTTCTGAAAGGAGTCATGTACTTTGATTATCCATCTTATACTATGGTTTTCTCGGTTGTCCTGTCAAAGAAGTGTACCTGGCTCATATCGAAAACAACGTCGATATCCTGGTTGATCTGCGAATCCGCGTCGCCGGAAACCCTGGCCACAAGTATGTGCTTTCCGGTATTGAGGTGTATGTATACCTCAGAGCCCAGGTACTCGACCACTTCACACGTCATCGTGACTACGTTTTCCGGCGGAGCCTCGGAAACGAAAAGTTTGTCGTAGACATCCTCGCTCCGGACGCCCATCACAACCCTGTCATCCACATAACCGGCCAGCGCCCCGTACATGCTCTCGACGATCCTTATTCTAAAATTACCCTCGTCAAAATAAAGTTTCCCTTCCTTTTTCGTTATCCTGCCTTCGAGAAAATTCATCTGCGGAGCCCCGATGAAGCTGGCTACGAACTTATTGACGGGCTTATTATATACGTTCGAAGGAGTGTCTATCTGTTGCACCACGCCCTTTTTCATTACCGCTATCCTGTCCCCGAGCGTCATGGCTTCCGTCTGGTCATGGGTGACATATATCATAGTAGCCTGGAGCCTTATGTGCAGCCTGTGTATCTCGGTCCTCATCATAACGCGAAGCTGCGCGTCAAGATTGGAAAGGGGCTCGTCAAAAAGGAACACCATGGGCTTCCTTACGATTGCCCTTCCCACCGCTACCCTCTGCCTCTCCCCGCCCGAGATCTCTTTAGGCTTACGTTCCAAAAGCTGCTCAAGCCCCAGGATGTTCGCCGCTTCTTTAACCCGCGAAACTATTTCATCTTTGGGATATTTTTTCAGGGAGAGCCCGAAAGCCATGTTGTCGTAAACGCTCATGTGCGGGTAAAGCGCGTAATTCTGGAAGACCATCGCTATGTCCCTGTCCTTGGGCGGGACATTGTTGACATTCCGTTCACCGATATGTACATCACCTTCGGTCAAGGTTTCAAGACCGGCAATCAGCCGCAAAGTGGTCGATTTTCCGCAACCGGATGGACCTACAAGCACCAGGAATTCCCTGTCCTTTACTTCGAGACTAACGTCATTGACGGCCACTATCCCCCCGCCAAAGACTTTTTTAACGTTCTTTAACGTTACTTGCGCCACTCTTTACCGCCTTTTTCATAAAGGTATGCAAATAAATATTATTTGTATATACTATATATCCTGTTAAAAGTCAAGGAGTTAGCTCTCAGCTGTCGGCTTAATGAAATAAATTTGTAGCTACCCACTAAAAGCTGAAAGCTGAAGGATGAAGGCTGATAGCTGAAGACTGAAAGCTCTAATCCTATCGCTACACCGGCAAGTAATCGATGATCTTCGCGAGGGTTTCTTTCATGGCCGCGCGCGCGACTATCATGTCGAGAAAACCGTGTTCAAGAAGAAATTCCGAGGTCTGGAATCCATCGGGAAGTTCCTGTTTTATGGTCTGCTGTATGACCCTTGGCCCGGTAAACCCTATCAGCGCCCTCGGCTCGGCTATTATGAGGTCGCCCAGCGAAGCGAAGCTGGCCATTATTCCGGCCATTGTCGGATTAGTAAGGACCGAAATGAAAAGTCCGCCGTTCTGGTGAAGCTTCTCAAGGGCCAGGCTTGTCTTTGCCATCTGCATTAGCGAAAAAAGTCCTTCGTACATCCGTGCCCCGCCGCCCGAACCGGAAACAATGATGAGAGGTATCTTCTGTTCATCGGCATACTCTATGATCCTGGTTATCTTTTCGCCGACTACTGACCCCATGGAACCCATTATGAACCTTGAATCGGTGACGCCGATCGCCACCCTCTTCCCGGAAATATTCCCATCCCCGACAATAGCCGCTTCTTTCATCCCGGTGGTTTTTTGGTCCTGTTTGATCTTAACCGGATAATGGCTCGGGCCTTTAAAGGTCAGGGGATCCTTACTTTGCATGTTCTTGTGGAACTCGTTAAAAGATCCCTCGTCCAGCAACAGGCTTATCCTGTCATACGCCCCCAGCCTGAAATGGTAGTCGCATTTAGGACAGACCTGCAGATTTTCAACCAGTTTTTTATTGTACAGGAGTTCGCCGCAGCTGAGACATTTTGTCCAGAGACCTCCCGGGATCTCTTTTTTCCTCGTAACGTTTATTTTTCTCGGTTTCTTGGAAAAAAAGATCATCGGCCCGCCTTGTTCCTCTCATTGAACTTATTGAACACAAGTCCTGAAAGGAGTTTTGGATAAAAGAACGTGGATTTCTGCGGCATCCTCTCTCCCGTCAAAGCCACTTTTTTAAGCTGATCGACCCCGGTAGGGTTCATGTAAAAGGCCCCTTCGCATGTACCGTCGAGGACAAGCGACTCGGACTCGGACGCGTCCCGCGAGTAAATGATGTTTCCCTCGCTCTGGAGAACGCCGATATCGGGCAATATTGAGAAATGAAGAACGCTGACATCCAGTTTTTTCCATTCAACAGGCTTGTCTTCTCTAATAAGATCATTCACGTCTATGTTCTTCCTGAGAGAGAAGGCCAGATATTTGCCTTTATCGGAATACCCGAAAGTGTTCCCGTTCACCCCGGCGGACAACTTATCAAGGATCTCTCTTAATCCCGAACATTTTACGACATCAAACTTATGCGAAAGTGTTTTCTCGATCGTCCCTGAAGCTCCGGCTGGCATCTTTTTTATGGCTCTGTGGGTAGCGAGCACCGTCAGGTTCTCAGAGGAATCCATATCGGCGAAATAGGTCATAACATGATCCTCGTCATCGACTTTGACCCCGCGGGCGAGGAGCTCGTTCCTGTATAGCCCGGCCACCTCGTACCTGTGATGTCCGTCAGCTATGAACACTTTTTTATCTTTCATCTTAGCGCGAACGGAGGATATGAGGGGAGGATCGGAAAGTCTCCAAAGGACATTCCTCACTCCTTCGAACTCTATGTCCAGGATCGGTGCGTTCCTGGAGATATATCCTTTCAATACAGCCGTCACGGCCCCGTCGGTATCCGGAAAAAGGGTGAAGATCGGGCTCAGGTTGCCTCGCACTTCCCTTATCAGCGAAAGTCGGTCTTCCTTGGGTTTCTGGTGCGTATGTTCATGTGGCAGGACTTTTTCGCCATTAGGGACGTCAAGTTTCATGAGCGCCAGAAAACCTAGCCTACGGCATTTTTTTCCTGAAGCGGAATACTCCTGCTGATACACGTAAATAGCATCGTCCTTATCCCGTAGAAGTACTTTACCGTTCATCCACTCTCCAAAGAGCCTTCCGGCGCGTTCGTATTTGGAGACACCCGGTATGGCAGGGTCTTTTTCCAGGGGCAGTATGAGCCTCACAACGTTGAATTTGTCCCTCGAATACAGCTTTTCCTGCATCCCGGGCGAAATCACGTCGTAAGGAGGAGCGCATACCCTCGCATGATCCCCACCTATCGCCATGGGGTTATAAAGTACACCCTTGAACGGTTTTATTTCAGCCATGATATAATTCGGAAACGATGAAGAGCATTACCTGAACAAACATCTGAAATAGCCAGAATAAAATACCACACCGCCGGCCTAATATCAACTCAAAATCTCAATCCTCAAGATCGCATGAACCGCATTTTTCTGATTTCCCGCATGGCAGGGATGGTTTACCTTTTTCCCCGTCCGGCGGCGCGGCCGACTTATAATCCGTCTGATAAAATCCCTTGCCCTTAAAGATCAGCCCGGCGCCGGTAGAGATCAGCTTTTTCACCTTTGACTTGCATTTCGGACAGTTCTTTATCGGCTCATCCTTGATCCCCTGAAATACTTCGAATATCTTGTCGCACTTATCGCATTTATACTCGTACGTGGGCATATTTTTCAACTCCTTTAGCAGAAAAAGTAACCAGAAACCAGTTGCCAGTTGCCAGAAAAGTTAAACAACCTGTCTTCCTTGGAACTAGTTTCTGGCTTCTGGTTACTGGTTACTGGTTTCTCACTTAAACGCCTTCCTTATCTTCTGCACAATGGTATCCCGTTTCTTATTCCCTTCCTTATCGACCCCGAACACCCTGTCGAACTCCGCGAGGTATTTTTTCTGTTCTTCGTTAAGTTTTGGCGGGATCTCCGCCTCTACCTTCAGATAGTGGTCACCTTTCCCGGAACCGTCGAGCCTCTTGACTCCCTTCCCTCTCAGCTTGAAAATATGGCCGCTAGGCGTCGCCTCCGGGATGGAGACATCGTTATCCTCATATATCCCCGAGACCTTTATATCTCCTCCGAAAACAAGTTTGGTAAAAGGCACAAGAGCCTCAGAATAGACATCGTAAGCTTTTCTCGTGAATATCTCGTTCTCACCGGCGTCGACAAGAATGTAAAGGTCTCCGGACGAACCGCCCTGGATCCCGGCCTCACCCTCGCCGGTTAGCCGTATCCTCGTGCCGGAGTCAACTCCCGGAGGGATGGTCACCTTTATCTTCCTTGTATTCTCTTCACGCCCGGTACCGCGGCAATCGGGACAAGCCTGTTTTATGATCTTACCGGCTCCGGCGCATTTCGAGCAGGTCCTGGATATGCTGAAAAACCCGCCTATCTGACTGACCGTCCCGGAACCGCCGCAATCCTCGCAAACGCTCGCTCCTGTCCCGGGCTTAGCGCCCTCGCCTTTACATTTCTGGCATTTCTCGTACCGGCGCACCTTTATCTCTTTTTCCGTGCCGCGCGCGGCTTCGAGAAAATCCAGCTCGACCTGGTATTCTAGATCTCTTCCCCTTCTTGCTCCTCTCCTGCCGTTATCCGACCCGCCTCCGAAGAAATCGTCAAAAATATCTCCGAACCCTCCCGAAAAGACATCCCGGAAAACATCGAAAGGATCGTGATATCCCCCGCCGGCTGACCCGTACTGAAAAGCGCTATCCCCGAAACGGTCATACTTGGCTCTTTTTTCAGGATCTCCAAGTATCTCATAAGCGTGGGCTACTTCCTTGAATTTTTCTTCCGCCTCGGGATTGCCGGGATTTTTATCCGGGTGATATTTGACCGCGAGCTTACGGTAAGCCTTCTTCACCGTCTCCTGTGAGGCGTCCTTGCCTATTCCGAGCGTTTCGTAAAGGTCTTGTGCCATTCGGTCATCCTTGTCTTGGCATGGCGCATGGAGCAGGGAGCATGGATCCCGGAAAACAAATTCCCCATGCCCCATGCTACTTGCTGCATACCTCTATTTTCCCTTATCCTCATCAACCTTAAAATCCGCGTCCACTACGTCTTCCTCTTTGCCGCCTTTTTTACCGTTCTTCGGGGCGTCGCCTGAGGAGCTTTCGCCTCCGGGCTGTCCCTGGGCTCCGGACTGGGACTGTTTATAGATCTCCTCCGAAAGCTTATGGCTCGCCTGCTGTAATTCTTCCTGGGCTTTTTTAATGTCCTCTACTTTGCCGGAATCCAGTGATTTTTTCGCTTTCTCTATAGCTTCGGTAATTGTTTTCTTTTCGGCGTCGGTCACCTTGCTGCCGTAGTCTTTAAGAGCTTTCTCCGTGGAGTATATGAAAGAATCGAGCTGGTTCCTGGCCTCGATCCGTTCCCTCACGTTCTTATCCTCGGATTCATGTTTCTCCGCCTCTTTCCTCATTTTCTCTACCTCTTCCTTGGAAAGTCCGCTCGATGACTCTATCCTTATCGATTGTTCCTTCCCGGTAGCTTTGTTCTTAGCGGACACATGAACTATCCCGTTGGCGTCTATATCGAAAGTGACCTCTACCTGGGGTATGCCCCTCGGCGCCGGGGGAATATCCGTAAGATCGAACTTTCCAAGCGTACGGTTATCGTTAGCCATGGACCTTTCACCCTGCAGGACATGGATGGAGACCGCCGGCTGATTGTCCGCCGCCGTCGAGAAGACCTGGCTTTTCTTAGTGGGTATGGTCGTGTTCCTTTCGATGAGCTTGGTCAACACACCGCCGAGCGTTTCTATGCCGAGCGAAAGAGGCGTCACGTCGAGAAGTATAACGTCTGAAAGGCCCTCTTCTCCCGAAAGCACTCCGCCCTGTATCGCCGCGCCTATGGCTACGACCTCGTCCGGGTTCACACCTTTATGCGGCTCCTTACCGAATATCTGTTTCACAACTTCCTGTACCTTTGGCATCCTGGTCTGCCCGCCGACAAGGATGACCTCATCTATATCTTTAGCCGAATAACCCGAATCCTTAAGCGCCTTGAAGCATGGTTCCTTTGTCCTTTCGACGAGGTCGTCTACCAGCTGCTCAAGCTTGGATCTCGTAAGGGCCATGGTGAGATGTTTGGGCCCGGACGAATCCGCCGTTATGAAAGGCAGGTTTATCTCGGTCTGCACATTCGACGAAAGCTCGCATTTTGCCTTCTCCGCGGCTTCTTTAAGACGCTGGAGGGCCATCTTATCCTTCCGGAGATCTATCCCTGAACTTTTCTTGAACTCTTCAGCTATCCAATCCATTACAACCTGGTCGAAATTGTCTCCTCCGAGATGGGTATCGCCATTAGTGGATTTGACCTCGAAAACGCCTTCTCCGACGTCAAGTATGGAGATATCGAACGTTCCGCCGCCGAGATCGTACACCGCTATCTTCTCGTTCTTCCCTTTTCTATCCAGGCCGTAAGCCAGGCTCGCCGCCGTCGGTTCGTTGATGATGCGAAGCACGTTGAGTCCGGCTATCTGTCCCGCGTCTTTTGTCGCCTGGCGCTGCGAATCGTTGAAATACGCCGGGACCGTTATTACCGCGTCTGTCACCTTTTCGCCCAGATAATCTTCCGCTGTCTGTTTCATTTTCTGGAGTATCATCGCGGATATCTCAGGCGGAGTGTATTTTTTTCCCTGGCACATCACGGTCACATTATCATTCGAGTCGGAAGTGACCTTGTACGGCACGAGCTTTTCTTCCTGCTCGACCTCGGTATGCTTCCTCCCCATGAACCTTTTTATACTGAATATCGTGTTCTCCGAATTGGTCACCGCCTGCCTTTTAGCCGGCTGGCCGATCAGCCTTTCGCCGGTTTTAGTCATGGCTACCACGCTCGGAGTGGTCCTCGCCCCTTCCGCGTTCTCGAGCACCTTCGGCTCCTTCCCTTCCATTATCGCCACGCATGAATTCGTGGTCCCCAGATCGATCCCAATGACTTTTCCCATATCTTCCCTCCGTATTTGAATTAAATTACCAGTTGTGATGGGTGATGATATACGTCTGGATAACTCGTAGTGATGGGTGCAGGGTTACGGTAATACCCCTTCATTCATCACCCATCACTAGATGTCACCCCAAACGTCCTCTGTCACACATCACTAAATATCACCCCAACTGACTCTGTCACCCCTCACTAGCCGGCTTCGCGACCTTCACCTGCGCCGGGCGCAGCAGCCTGTTATTGTACGTATACCCGCCGCGCATTTCCTCTATTACCGTGCCTTCGGGATACTCGTCCGTTTCGACGGCAAGAACGGCTTCGTGTTTATTCGGGTCGAACTGCTCTCCCCTTGCCGATATTTTTACCACGCCGTTATCGTCGAGCACCCTGTGAAATTCTTTCAATATTATTTTTATGCCTTCCAAGAGCGCCGTTTTATCCTCGGCTTTGTCTATGGCCGTTATCGCCAGGTCAAAATTATCGACGAGGGGGAGTATCCTGGTTATGATCTCCTCATTAGCGTATCTCAGATGTTCGCTTTTTTCTTTTTCCATTCGCTTTCGCGTGTTCTCGTATTCGGCGTGGACTTTAAGCCACTTGTCGTGATACTCGTCGCGTTCGGCGGCTTTCTTTTTTATCCCGTCAAGTTCCTCAAGCGTTATCTCAACGTTATTGACCGGGACATTTTCCGCATGCGGATGCTCCCCGCCGTGTTCCTTCTTTTCCTTGTCATGTTTATGTTTGTTCATATCTCTCCGTCACTTGCTGAGCTCGACCAGCTTTTTGCTTATCACGTCCGAAAGGCACCCTATGGTCCTGAGTATGGACTCATAATCCATCCTCGTCGGCCCGACGACGCCGAAACGTCCGACCGTCTCGCCGTGTATATCATAGCCCGAGGTGATAACGCTGCAGTCCTTAAGGATCTCCGACTCGTTCTCGGAACCTATATAAACATTCACACCCCTGTAGGGCAGCTCCTTCTGCATAAGCCGACCGAATATCTTCCTGTCGGATATGAGGTTCAGCACGTGTTTAGAGACCTTCGGGTCCCTGAATTCCGGCTCCATCGCGAACCAGTTCATCCCTTCCATAAAAACATCGTTCTCAATATCTATCTCAATTATCTTATCGATTATCTCCAAAGCAGAGGAAGCGAGCTTTGTGACCTGGCTGTTCCCTGACCCTGGAGCTTTGACCTTAAGCCTTTCAGAGATGGCCGATAACTTGCTGTCCTCGAAGTTACTCGACAGAAAATTCGATATCTTCTTAAGCTGAGTTTTTTCAATATCCTTTTCGACCATAAAAATGTAATTTTTTACCGCGTTCGTCATGGTAACAAGGACCGCAAGCACCGTCTTAGCTTTTATCCTTACCAGCTCTATATGCTTCAAATAAACTCCGTCCATTGTCGGCCACATCACCAGGCCCGTATGTTTGAGCTCGCGGCTTATTAAGGATGTAGTCCGTTCGATGATATCCTTTATGCTCCTTATCCGCTCCTCGAACTGATCCCGGAGAATGATCGCTTTTTCTTTCTCCATTTCCAGCCTTCTGGCCATGAGATTTACGAATTGCCTGTACCCTTTATCGGTAGGGCGTCTCCCGGCCGAGGTATGAGGTTGTTCTATATAGCCGGACTCCTCGAGCTCGGCCATTATGTTCCGCACGGTAGCGCTCGACAAACTGCTTCCCATCGCCGCCGCGACGGATCTCGAACTTACCGGAACGGCCGTCGTGATATACTCCCTTATAATGCTGGCCAGTATCCGTAATTTTCTTTCTTCTTTGTTCTTTTCGATATTCATGATAATGATACCTGGGATGCTTAGCACTCTAATATCCCGAGTGCTAAATTATAGCATTCTTGGGGGGAATGTCAATAAAAAATTGGGGCAGCTCCTGAGTAGTAGCGGGCTGCCCCAATTTTTTATAAATGCAGATCTAAAAAAGGTCCCATGGGACCTTTTTTAGATGATTACAGCGCGGTCACGAGCTGCCTCGCGGCGCGGAATACTTCTACCATTTCGTTCATATTCACCGGCGTCATCTTATCCAGCGCGGTGAATATCCTGTCGATAAGCCCCTTGAAATCATCCGAATTTCTCGGCCTTAGTAGAACGCCAATGTCATCCGCAATGAGGATATCGTCCCCTTCATACCCGAGGGCCCTCATCCATCCGTTGAACTTGTTCGCTATATCGACTATCACCGGATCTTTATCACCCTCGACGTCCTTCACCGATACCAGCCTAAGGCCGAAGAAGATACCGCGGATCAGACCGGTAGGATCGTTCTCGGCGTCGCGTACCGGCATGACTATGGTCCTATGGAGAGAGTTCTCCAATACATCCGTACCGTCGAATAGCACCCTGTTCATGATATTTATCGTATTCTTTGAGGCCTTTAAATTTTCCACGTCCTTTGAAGCTATTTTATCCGCAGCCTCGCCCAACCCGAATTCCTCATAAACGGCTTTGTCGACCCTGCCGCTAAAATCTGAGCTCGAGTAAAGTTCGAGATAAAAACCGCTGAACTTATTCAAGGCCTTCAGCCAATCAACAAGGTCCGGCAGGCTCATCGGAGCGCCGTTCCTGTCGTTAAGTTCCTTGAGAGCCCGCAAATCCTCGACCGATATCCTGGCCAGCACTTGCTCCTTACCCTCTTTAAGCATCCTAACCACGGGGTCACTATCCCCAAAAACATATTTCTCGTATGCCAGGGGAGCGGGCGCCTCGACCTGCTCTCTGCTTTCTATAACGCCCATCGCCGCTTCCATTATTTTCACTATGTCGCTTATACTTACTTTGCCCGGCTTCCCGCCTCCGGCCGGAAGAGGTTCTTTCTGCTTTTCTCCATCGCCTTCTTTTTTCTTTTCCACTCCCCCTTCTCCCGCCGCCCCTATTATGGCGAAAATAGCCGCGGCAGCTGCTGCTCTATTGGACGCGGCCTGTTCGTCACCGGCTTCGACCGTTCCTCGCGCGACGGCTTCGACCACCCAGGACGCTACGGGCGCGGGCGAATATTCCCCTTCCCCCGCGGCCTGAGCGCTCGGCGCTCCCGGCAATACCGCTAGAGCGGCAGGTGGCCATGCAGGCAGCGAGTATCGGGCTTTTACATCATCCCCTATACCATAAGAGAACTGCCACGCTGACCAATTCACCCATGGATCTGTCTTATTCGCATCATTGACGTTAAATGGGTATGAATACCATGTAAAACCATACATATTATCCGGAACCGGTATATTTTTCAGGACCAGGCCTCCATCATCCCAGAGATAATAATAATGCACCGTACCTTGCGGACTGGGATCGGACTTGCGATAGATCGTATCCACACCGTTACGCTTAACTATGTCGAACACCTGCCCGTTATCCGCCACTTTGCGATATCCTGTTTCGACACCCCCCGGCGCGTAGCGGTCGTAAAAATAATACGATGTCCCGGGATAAGGCCCTTCTTCCCTGACCTTGGCCTTGAGATCGGTGCCGTTGTAGTATGCTTCGTAATAGAAAGTCTTGCCGCCTTCCATCTTCTTAGATAACCGCCCGTAATCATCCTTCGGGTCAGCCGGAGTGTTGTTGTTGTAAAAGGCCTCATTGTAATACCATGTCTTGACCCCGTTAACGTCCACCTTTGATGCCATGCGCCCGCTATCCGTAAAGAACGTGTACTCCGTGAACCTCGCAAGGGCCCCCGCCGTCTCGTATTCTTTCTTCCTTATCATCCTGTCCTCGGCGTCGTATTCGTATTCGACTTTTAGCAATTTCCAGTTCGAGTCGACATACCCGTAAACCGTCCGGGCCTTATCGCTGCCGGCGGGACTGGGATCGGTATAAGATATGCTCTGCGTCAGGACCAGGTCATTGTCGACGGATGAGTATTTGAGGCTCTTTGTCCTGCCGTAATCATCCTTCGGGTCATTCAGCGTACCGTTATTGAAGTACCTTTCTTCAAAGTATTCTGTTTCCAGTATCCTGTCGGGAGAAGCCGCCGATACTTTCTTTGTCTTAAGAATGCCGCTTGTGGGACCATATGTGTACTCTACATTATCGGTATACTGCAGATCCCTGTCCGTATCGACCTCATATTCTTTTTTATATTCGAGAACACCGTTGGCGTTGTACCTGTATTCGACGACCAGCCCCGTTAAGTCGCTGTTCTTATATCCGTAAACCGTCCTGGCCTTGTCGCTATCGGGACGCGCGTAAACTATAGTCTGGCTCAAAGACCTGTCTTTCCCGGCCACGGCGAACTTAAGCTCTATTACCCGGCCGTAATCGTCCTTTGCAGTAGGCGTACCGTTATCGTAATAAGGGCAGTCCTCGAACCGCGTATCTACCACCCCGTCTGCCCCGGCTGACGACACATGTTTCGTTTCTATAAGCCCGCTCGGAGAGTAGAACGTATCTGTCTCATCATCATCCCTTAAACCATCCCCATCGGTATCCACCGCGTAAACTCTCTTCCATACGAGCTTTCCGGAGGTGTCAAATCTCCCTTCCATAACCATGTTAGTCCCGGCGGTGTCGGTATATCCCCTTTCAGACCTTTCCTTATCGCCGGCTCCGACATAAGCTATTTTTATGACGATCTCACCTGAAGACCCGGCCTTTCCAAGGGTTATCCCGGTCACCCTGCCAATATCGTCGTTCTTATCTCCCGGAGTACCAAGCCCGTAGTAATTAGCGTTCTCCCACTCATACCCGCTGTTGCCGTACTCATCGACACTTCCTCCGACCATTATCATTCCTGAGGGCAATCCGGTATCCGAGAAATAAGACCATATGCTGTGTTTTTCGGTGTCGATCTTCCTCGTTATTTTGCCGTCGACGAACTCGTACTCTACCTTCACCAGGCAGTTGTCCTTAAGTTCCCATACGCCGTATTTGTTAATAAAATTAATGACCTGAAGCACATCTATGGCGGATATTGTTCCGTCGCCGTTCACGTCCAGATCCTCCGCCCCGCTGGTAACAGCCATGACCCCGTATTTGTTGATATAGTTAATAAGATTGAGAGCGTCCAACGCGGTGACTTGCCCGTCCCCGTTGACATCCACCCCGACATAATAAACTTCCGTCATATGGGTCATCTCCCAGCCGTTGGCCGCGGCGTTGACATTGCCGGTAACGCCGTTGGTCTTGTATGTAATAATAGCCGCCAGCGCCCTCTTATCCGGCCCTTTCTCCGGATCATGATCCTTGACGTATTTCCTTACCGTAACTTCACCCTTGGTATCGTCCCAAGTATAGGTATAATACTCATCCGGGGACTTGCTATAATCCACGCTCACCTTCACTCTACCCTTATTCGATCCGTCGATATATCTTTCTACGTAGTACGCTCGGGGTTCTACCGCCATGATCTCGATCCAACCGTTAGACCCGGTATTGGTATCAAGCTTCTCGTCTCCCGTCAAATAAGTAGTAGTGGACCTGTATTGGCTCACTACGGGGCCTCTTAAGGGGTCATAAGTTCCGAGATATTTTTTGACCGATACTTGACCCTTGGCGTCATCCCAAAGATAAACATAATAAAAATCTGACGTCCCCCTATAATCGGCGTTCACCTTGACTCTCCCCGCCAACGTTCCGTCGGTAAATTTTTCGATATAATATTTTCCGTACTCAGAAACACTTTTTTCGGTCCACCCGTTCACGTTCACATCCGTATTACGCTTTTCACCGTGATTCATGTAGACAACGGCGGTATTCGTCCCTCCCACAGAAGCACCGGCCGAGTCTATCACGCTCACGCTGGTCCTCACAGTCACTTCACCAAGGACGTCGCTCCACTGATAGGCCGTCACGCGCGTAACGGTCCATTCCCCGGATGTGGTGTTCCCCGCGTGGGCGTTCAAATAATCCACCAACAGTTCAACATCATCAGCTGTGATAAACCCGTCTTTGTTCAAGTCGAATTTTTCATTGAGTGAGGTTACCCTGATCGGCCCTGACCTGGCTATCTCATTAATGACGCCTAAAACATCCACAGGTGAAATATCGCCCTCGCCGGAGACATCGGGATTGACGAAAAATGTCTGTTTTGTCCCGGCTATGACCCAACCGTTCTTCGCCGTATCGATCTCGATGACCTGGCCGTTAGTTTGATAGCTGGCCTCACTGACATATTCGTTCACTTTCACGCCTACGGCGGGATCATAGTCCCCCTTATATTTTTTCACCGTAACCTCGCCTTTAGCGTCATCCCAGGCGTATGTGTAATACTCGTCGGGCGTCTTTGTGAAATCCACGTTCTGCCAGACCCTCCCCGCGTTCTCTCCGTTCGTATATTTTTCGATAAGATATTGGCCCGGCTGAGACGAGCTTTTCTCATCCCACCCGTTAGTCTTGAGATCCGTGTTTATCGTTTCATCGTTCGTTTTATATACAGTCGTGCTCTCGTAATCTGACACTTTAACGCCGGTCGCGGGGTCATAGGAACCCACGTATTTTCTGACCGTTACTTCACCTGCGGCGTCGTTCCATTCATATGAGAAATACTCGTTCGGGGTCTTTTTCAGGTCAACGCTCACCTTTGTCCTGCCGTCATTCACACCTCCCACATATTTTTCGATATAGTATTCGCCGCCTTTCGCGGTATTTTTTGTTTTCCAGCCATTTACCCTCGTATCCGTATTGGTATCGCCGCTAGTAGAGTATACGGTCGTCGTATCGAGCTCCGCCGCTACTACTCCGGTCACCTTACTGTAAGTGCCAAGGTACTTCTTTACCGTTACCTCGTTGGTCACCGTGTTCCACTCATATGTGTAATACTCGTTCGGGGTCGATTTATAGTCGGCCTTCAGCGTATCTATCCCGCTCGCGTTCTTCTCTATGTAATACTCCCCATCCTTTGCGACGGTGCTTATCTTCCACCTGTTCACCCTCGTATCCGTATTCGTGTCACCGTCGGTCGCGTAGACCATCGTCACGTCCAGCTCGGACGGTTTCACCCCGGCAACCTTATCGTATGTGCCTATATACTTCTTAACCGTGACCTTGTTCGCCGCCGTATCCCACACGTATGTGTAATACTCGTTCGGAGAAGCCTCGTAATCGGCTTTAAGAACATCCTTACCGGTGGCGTCCTTTTCGATATAGTACACCCCAGGTTCCACCTGGGTCTTGGCTTTCCAACCGTTCACCCTCGTGTCGGTATCGGTGTTACCGTTCGTATTGTATACGGTCGTCGTCGACAGCTCTGCCGCCTGGACGCCCCTGGCCTTATCGTACACGCCTATGTACTTCTTCACTGTGACTTCGCTCGCCGGCATGTTCCATTCGTACGTGTAATACTCGTTCGGCGTCGTTTTGTAATCTGCCTTGATCTTGTCGATACCGCTTGAGTCCTTCTCGATATAATACTCACCTGTCTTGGCTACGCTTATAGGCATCCAGCCGTTGGTCCTGGTATCCGTGTTCGTATTGCCGCTGGTGTTGTATAACGTCGTCGTATCGAGTTCGCCGGCGACTACACCGGTCGCTTTAACGTAAGTGCCGAGGTATTTCTTCACCGTCACCTGGTTAGCCCCAATGTTCCACTCGTATGTGTAATACTCGTTAGGTGCCGTCTTATAGTCCGCTTTCAGCGTGTCTATCCCGCTGGCGTTCTTCTCGATGTAGTATTCCCCGTCCTTCGTGATATTCTTCGCCACCCAGCTGTTAACCCTGGTATCGGTGTTCGTGCTTCCGTTAGTGTTATACAGTGTTGCCGTATCAAGCTCCGCGGCCACAACACCGGTTGCCTTGTCATATATACCTATATATTTCCTGACCGTGACTTCTTTCGCCGCGATATCCCATGTATAAGTGTAATACTCATTCGGGACCGTTCCATAATCCGCCTTGAACGTCAATAGTTCTTCGCCGTTCGATCCTTCGGCAAATGTAATTATCGACTGATCATTTCCGTCATAACCGGAAGACGTCTCGGTCCTCGCAACGGTCGACGCGTCGGAAACATATTCGATATTCACGCGAGTACCGTGCAGCCATCCCCGGAACGCGGTTAAGACTTCGGGCGTGATCTCGAAAGTCACTCCATCCCGCCAGAGGAAAGCGCCGGAGTCACCGTTCGCGAAGACAGTCCCCAGCCCTGCCGTTGTATCGATCGTCGGGTCAAGTTCTCCCACGTCGATATTTCTGTTGTTAACAAGGCTAACTTCCTCAGGAGTAAGCGCATGTGATAATTTCGAAGCGGAGCCTTCCATATAAGCGTAATAATGGTATTGGAGTCTCGTTAAAGGGTCGGACAAACTCCGGGATTTCCAATACCTAAGCATTTCCATCATGGATTCCCTGTTCATATTTCCCACCGTAACTTCAAGCCCGACTCTGGGGGTAGCACTCGAATTGTTCACTTCATGGATCATCGCTCCGAATTCCCTTATAAAAGCTAAATACGCGTCTTTCGGCACTCCCGAATTTTCCGGTTCATTCATGATCTCGAAACCGGTGATATTCGGATCATTCTTGAACCTGTCTATAAACGGCCGGTAAAGATCGATCAGCGCCGCCCTTTTAACCGGGTCCGTTAACAGATCCGGACGATTCAATCCCAGGTGGAAATCGAATAATACAGGGGTTACGTTCATTCGTAAAGCTCCGGCAGCGTCCGATAAAGCCTGGAAATCCTCATAAACCTTATCGGTGAAAGCCAAAGGAGTGCCGTCGGGTGCGAAGTCCATCCCCGCCCGGAGATCGCAGAAAGCGAAGAACCTTATATCATTTCCCTTCCAGGGATCGAGTTTTTCGTATAAAAGGGCTAGATTTCTGGAAAGTCCGGCATCCCCGCCGAGATCGTATCCGTAAGTCACCCATGGGACGTTAACGCCTTTAGTGAACACCGAATCGGGTATCATCCTCTCGAGAACGGGCCAGATCGGGTCGTTCAGGTTACGGGGTTTGGTAATTTCCACCGTACCGTCGGGATATTGTTTGATAACATTAATGAGGTTATTGCCCGCGTCCCAGTTATAAATGAGAAAAACCCCTGTACGGGATTCATAGTACGTATTAGGGCGGGAAACTCCTAAGGGATCGACCGAAAGAGTGGTTACATCCCCGCTGGGCTCCCTTTTCACCATGTAATGCGTATCGATATATTCGTAAGACGCTTTAAGCGCCCCTTCGACGGTCCCATCCTTAACACCGGATTCCTGGTCCTCCGTGTAAGTGTATTCCCTCTTATAGTGGATATTGTTCTCCATTCCTGGGTCCGAGAAGTATTCATAGGTATAATATATATTGTCCCTGGTAAATACCTCTTTTGAAACCCGCCAGAACTCGTCATAATAAGTTACGACACCGTTAAAAAGGTTTATCGTTTCCTGTGGAGCGGGATCCAATAACACATAATTATAACCTTCCACCCTGTAATATTTCTCGGTTCCTACATTGTCCCTGACACGGGTGAACCATATATCCCACTGGTCTTTCACGTATTCGAAACTGAAGGAGTTGCCATTGTTCGAAGCGGACGTAATGACCTGGCCGTCAGCATTCCTGGTGAAACTGATCGCGTGCAGCGTTGCCGTATCGCGGGTATGCGTAAAACTCGCTATATTCCCGAGATCGTCCCTGGTTATCACGATCGTCTCGGTGCTATCCGCAGGGTTGACGTCTGTCTTTACGGTTCCCAGCTCGCCTGTTATCGACCAGTCTGTATTGAC
>JADGBR010000002.1:100729-205400 GCA_015231405.1 Candidatus Omnitrophota bacterium
CTGAAACACGCCCTTGAAAGCGGCGTCTATATCCTGTTTTAGGAGCATGTCAGCCAACGGGACGTTAACGGGCACCGGGGCTGACTGGACCCTCGGATCAGTTTCGGAATAAAAAAGTATACTCCGCTTCATGCTGAAATCCGGCTGAAAATAACTTACTACCGGCGTGGTCCCGTCCATACTGAAATATTCAGTATTTACGTCCCAACCGTCCCACCACTGGAAGTTGCTGGTCATCCAGGCCCTGGCGTTCGCGACGAAAGGCGCCGGGTCAACAGTTGATCCTTCCCCTTCGGCTTTCAGAGCCCCGGACTTAAAAACCGCGTCCGCCGCGCTGACATTTGCCATGGGCGTGACAACTTCCGGAGCTTTTGCCGATACCATGTTTACGGGAACGGTTGTTTCATTGTATAACGGCCCGACCTTGCCGTCGGTAACGAGTCCCACATCGGGAAGAGCCTGGGACATCGGGCTGCCGCTCAATACTTCCCTGGGGCCAAGAACTTCACCGACTAACCGTGTGGACGTTCTTCCTTTCCTGAGCCTGGCTTCCCTTCTGCTGTCGGCCATACGGCCAAAGAACGCTTTTACCCTATCAAGCGGCACCCCGAAGAGCATTAAAGGGAGTGACGCTGTCATGGCACGCACACTTTCGTGATCCACGAGGCTATCCGGATTAAAATATGTCCATACAGCTATGGCTAATAGTGTCGCGACCGTAGCCACAGAGAGGAACGCCTTTACCGCAACTCTCATCCCCTCACTTACCGCTTCGGGCATATTGACGATAAAATCCGTGACTACTCCTCTGGATATGACTTTTTGAGCTTCCGCTTGCTGGGTCGCAGGCGTTTTTTGAACCGCTTCCGCTATAACACCTGGTATGTCCTGATCTACTAATTCCATCTTCCCGGGTAGGGTCTTAACATGAGCCACAAGTGCCTGGTGATAATTATCGGTAACCAGAAGTTGTACCCCTATCCCGTTCGCTATTTCTCTTGCCTCCTCGCCATATGGGTTGAGTTTATAACCTTCCGGTATTTTCCCTGAACGGATCTCATCCATCGCACAAAAACGCATTACCCCAGCGCCTTTTTCAAGTTTAATGAGAATATCAGTCACTTCGCCTTGTTTCCCTTTGTATATTATTTTAAAATCACTACAATGAAGCTCGATATCCCTAGTATTAGATTGCGTATCAGTGAAGGTTATTTTGGATTCTGGAAAAGCAGTAAGTTCTTCTGTTGTCATTGACAGTAACCGTTTGATATCAGGGATTTCGCCCTGAAATGGCTTTGTTGCGGTGGCTAGCGCTTCAAGACTCCTGATGTTTGTCCGCGTGATCTCCGCTTTTAAAGCCTTCTCCAACTCAATGGCGGATGTTATCGCTATCTGAGCAGTGCCGATAAGATCAAACCCGGCTCTCGCAAGGTTGGACGGCACTTGCAAGGCCGATCCATGATCAATCGGTAATGTCGTCGAAATAAAAGTCGCAGTTAATAGAATAGAAATAAACTTCACTGCTTTAGTGTTTCTAAATTGAGACAACATGGCTTTCTCCTTTTATTTAATCTTCATAAATTTTTTAAAGAGTTTATTTTTCTAACAGTATACTCCGGTATCTGGCTTTTGTCAATATTATTTTATTAAGTATTTATAAAGTAGGTATTTTATAAAAAATATTGAAAGAACTGCACTTGTGGGAAGTTGGCGATGAATATGCCTTACTTTTATTGTACTAACACTGATGCGGGGAATTTGACAATAACCGTAGTTCCTTTGTTTATGCCTTCTGAAAAAATTTCGATGGTTCCTTTGTACTTTTCAACTATCTTTTTGCATATGGGAAGGCCTATTCCGGTGCCTTCAGTTGATGTGTGATCCTGGGCGAACCTCTTAAAAACTGAAACTATTTTGTCGGGAGCTATCCCCGCGCCCGTATCTATTATTTTAAGAACCGCCCATTTACCGTCGGAAAAAGCTTCGATATCAATTGACCCTTCCTTAGTAAATTTCATGGAATTATCCGCAAGGTTGTAAATAAGCCCGTGTATCGCCTGTTTTTCGCCGTATATTTTATCCACCCCTGGATGTATGTTCACGTTAATTTTAACGTTTTCCCGTTCCCAGGAAACCGAAAGGTCCCTTATAACCGAATCTACCATCGAACCGAGCGATATCACCTCGTTTTCTATACCTGGCTCCCCGGATACGTCCAGCTTGAAAAGATGCAATAAATTTGTTATGTCCTTGGTAAGCCTGGCTATATTCTTTTTCGCTATTAACTGTGATTTTAACACTTTCCCGTGATCGTTCTGGGCGGACGCCCTTTCACACATCTCCCTAGCCATATTCAATATTGAAAGAGGGGTCTTGAACTCATGGGATATCTCCCTGAGGGTCATATGGTCCATATCCTCTTTACCCGGAAAAGCCCTTTCCATAGCGAAAAAGCAGCATATATTGGCGACCTTCCCATCGTTACCCGGTACCGGATATCTCAAGAGGTCCAAATACACCTCTTTACCCGCAATACGGGCCTTAACACGGTCCCGACCGCTATTAACCTCCTTATTACCCACCCGGAGGACCTCACCCAGTTCTTCCGGCACTCGACCCGGGTCAAAACATCCGAAAAGCTCCCCGGCCGCTCTGTTCGTATACAATATCTTCCCGTTCATATCCTTGACAATAACCCCGTCCGGGCAACTGTCAAGTATAGCTCTCAGGTCGATCTCACTGCTCATTTCTGCCTCTCGTATTGGACCATAGACCATGGACCATGGACCTTCAGATATCCATACATTAACCCGTGCACCCGTGCACTTTTCCAAACCCGTGCACCTGCCTACTGGCAGGCAGACTATTCCTGCCCCTCGGCGCGTTCTTGAAGTTTCTTATAGATCATGTACTTGTCTTTCTTCGCGATCCGGGCCTTGATCATGATCCCTTCATCGGTGAATTTTTCCTCTATTATGGAACCCTGCTTCCTGATAGCCCGGACGATATCATAATATTTATGCGGGACCATTATGTCAATATCCTCCATATCGCTTTGGATCTCCCGAACAATATCGTTTATAAGGTTATCTAACCCCTCTCCCTCCTGCGCCGATACCATTAGCGCTTCGGGGAAACGCATGGAAAGTATCTTGCGGTCACCTTCGTCCGGAACCTTGTCGATCTTATTGAGAACAGTTATTATCGGCTTATCTCCGACTCCCATCTCTTCCAGCACCCCGAGGACCGAATCCCTCTCCTGTTCCATAATAGGGTCGCTCGAGTCTATGATATGGAAAAGGATATCAGCGTCCACGACTTCCTCGAGGGTCGCCTTAAAACTCTCGATAAGATGATGCGGCAATTCGTGGAGGAACCCGACGGTATCTGAAAGCAGCACCGTCTGGTTATTCGGCAGATTGAGCTTTCTTACTATCGGGTCAAGCGTGCTGAAAAGCTGGTCTTTCGCCATTACCCCCGCTCCGGTAAGCGCGTTGAAAAGAGTCGATTTTCCGGAATTCGTGTACCCTACGAGAGCGATGGACATCATGGAGAATTTTTCCCTCTGTTTTCTCCTTCTCTTCCTTTGCATGGTCTTCATCTTGAGATCTTTCTTCAGGCGCTCAACCTTTTCACGCAGCCTCCGCCTATCCACCTCAAGCTGCTGTTCGCCGGGGCCCTTGGTACCGACGCCGCCGTACTGTCTGGAGAGATGCTTCCACATATGTGCAAGACGCGGCATGAGATAGATGAGCTGCGCGAGCTCGACCTGCATTTTTCCCTCGTCAGAGACAGCCCTCTTCGAAAAGATATCGAGAATGAGCTGGGTCCTGTCTATCGTTTTCACGGTAAATATCTCTTCGAGGTTCTTCTGCTGGGAAGGCGACAGGTCCTTGTCGAAAATGACCACGTCGGCGCCATTTTCGAGGACTAGCTCCGCGATCTCCTCAGCCTTGCCGCGGCCTATGAGAAGCCCGGGCATGAAGTTCTTAAGATTTATGACAACCTGCTCCACAACTTCCACGCCCGAAGAAACGCCCAGTTTACGAAGTTCCTCCACCCTGTCCTCTATCGGCCAGGTCTCTTTTTCGTAGACATCGACTGAGACGAGTATCGCTTTTTCTTTTTTTCGGGCGGTGTGGTGATATACGGGTTTTACCATTTGTTCCTTATATGCCGCAAGTGATAGTAGTTTAGAAACCAGTAACCAGTTGCCAGTAACCAGAGAAAGGGCTCTAGAGATCAGAACCCAGATAATGTTTTTATTTCCTGTTCATCAAAGCATGTAGCATAGACGTAATTTCTCTTGCATCCCGCCTCATCTTTATAGATACATCATTTTCGATGAGTTTTTGCCTCGCAATGACATTTAATACGGAAACACATTCCCTCGCAGAATCCGAAGAAATACTAAAATATCTATTTTTCTCTTTAGACGATATTTTGTCATTACCCTCTGCTATATTATTTGCGATAGATAACCCCGCTCGAATAAGATTTTTTCCAATGGAATATTTGAATTCAGTATTCAATGTTTTATATATTTCGAATACCTTATCAATGAAATCCAAAGATTTCTGATACACCTTTAACTTCTCAAAATCAAATTCAAACTCCCCCACTTTTCTCCTTTATCTAGTCGACTAACTTAGATTCTCTGGTATTTGGTATCTGTTACCCGTATTCTGGTTACTGGTTACTGGTTACTTTAAAGAGTATCTCCCTGGCAATCTCCTTGGGCTCACGCATTGCATCGACCCACTCGATCCGATTATCCGCCCTGAACCAGGTGATCTGCCGTTTCGCGTAATGCCTCGTGTTCTTTTTCATCTCTTCTCTAGCGGTATCGATATCCCATTCCCCGCGAAGGTACGCTCCGATCTCTTTTATCCCTATGGCTTTAGAAGCAGTTTCGCTTAACCGCCCTTTTTCCAGGGCCCTCACTTCTTCAATTATACCTTCATCGAACATTTTGTCGACCGATTTATTGATCCTTTCGTACATCATCTCCCTTTCCAGCGCCAGGCCGAATATCCTCTTGGCGTATCCTATTCCCTCCCCGGCCGTCTCGATCTTCTTCTCGCTCATGGGCCTGCCGGTGAGCTCATACACCTCGATAGCCCTCGTTACCCTTTTCAGATCGTTAGGGTGCAGTTTAGCCGCGGTGACCGGATCCATAAGACGCAACCTGTCATATAATACCTCTTTCCCTTCCTTGTCCGCCCGCGCGATAAGCTCTTTTCTGAGCTCTTCATCCTTAACCGGCCCGTTGAATATCCCGTCCAGCAAAGTCCTTAAGTAGAGGCCTGTACCGCCGACTACCAGGGGTGCCTTACCCCCGGAAATGATCTTGTTTATCACGGTTCTCGCTTCGACGGAATATCTGGCGGCGTTATATTCCTCGCCAGGGTCGATAATATTCACGAAATGATGTTTCACTTTTTTGAGCTCTTCGCCCGAGGGGACGCGCGTGAGGATATCCATGCCTCTATATATCTGCATAGAATCGCAGGAAACGATCTCCGAATCGATCCTTGAAGCCACCTCGAGCGCGACGCGTGATTTACCCGAGGACGTCGGCCCGACGATCACTATTATCATGTCATTGTCCATAAATATCGGCATGGCGCAAAGCGCATAGAGCATGGCGCAAAGAAAAATACAGAATACAAATACGCTATGCGCTTTGCGCCATGCGCTATGTCTCTAACTCGCTTTTAAGCGTGAACGGAGAAGTCCCTTTCACGGTAACCTTCACCACCTTTCCTATCAGGTCGGACGGCCCCTTGAACACGCACGATGTATTGTCCCTCGTCTTCCCGACCAGCTCATCCTTTGACATCCGGCTGGGCCCCTCGACCAGGACTTCCTGACTACTCGACACCATCTTTTTGTTTATCTCATAAGATATCTCTTTCTGTATCTCGAGAAGCTCCCTGTTCCTTTCGACCTTTATCTTCTCGGGGACATCGTCGATCAGCGTCGATGAAAGCGCCGGCGGCCTAGGCGAATACTTAAAAATAAAAGACGAGTTGAACTTGATATCCTCCATAGCCATCCGCGTCGCCACATAGTCCGATTCTTTCTCTGACGGAAAACCCACTAAAATATCCGTACTGATACCCACTCCAGGCACCATCTCCCGAAGTGTATCGACCTTTTTCATATACTCGTCAAGCGTATATTTCCTGTTCATAAGGTCCAGTATCTTATTCGATCCGGACTGAAGGCACATATGCATATGCTCGCATACTTTAGGGAGGTCGCGCATCGCCTTAAAAAGAGGCTTACCCGCGTCCTTGGGGTGACTGGTCGTGAACCGTATCCTTTCGATGCCCTTTATGTCGTTCACGGCTTCCAGTATCTCCGGAAAATCCACTTTCTGCGTCTGGCCCTTACCGTAAGAATTCACGTTCTGCCCGAGAAGTATCACCTCTTTGAAACCGGCGTCAGCCAGAGATTTTACCTCTTTAACTATATCCTTTTTCGGGCGTGATACCTCGCGCCCCCTGACGTATGGGACTATACAGTATGAACAATAGTTGTCACAACCGTACATTACGTTAACGTAAGCCGAGAATACTCCCGAACGATACGCCGGGTCAGTCCCTTTCTTAGGCCTCTTCAGCTTATCCACGGCAAGCACTTTTTTCCCGTCCAACGCTTCTCTGAGAAGCTCGGGCATATCGTATATGTTCCCGGGGCCTACCACCATATCCAGGGATGGAAACCTCGAAAAAAGCGACTCGCCGTGCCGCTGGGACATACACCCCAGGATCCCGATCATTTTCCCGGGTTTCTTATCTTTGAGCGAAGAAAGCTTCTCGATATTCCCGGCGACCCTCTCCTCCGCGTGCTCCCTGACGCTGCACGTATTAAAAAGAACGACCTCCGCCTCATCCTGACTCTCCGCGACCCCGAACCCGTGGTCCATAAGAAGCCCCGCTATGATCTCCGAATCCCGTTCGTTCATCTGGCATCCGAAAGTGCGGAGAAAAACCTTAACATCTTTTGGCTGGACCTGTTCTTTCGCCAAAGAGGCCTCCGTTTTACCCGCCGGGCCCGCCGCCGGCTCTTTGACCTCATCCGTATCTAATAAGTCATCCTCATCCCTCTGCAATATAACTATCTTTTGCTTTTTCGCCATCATTTACCCCTCATGAATTTATTTTTGATACCAGACTCACCTAAAAGCATTTTATCATACTAACGATATGCCTGGAAGAAAACAATGTTGGAGGATAGCGTAATAAAGTACGCCTCCTTTGGTCAAGAATGCGCTATGGTAACGTTTCCCGGGTCAAAAGGGAAGATGGGATTCTAAGCGGAGAGTAGTATCGCTGACTCGCGAGCGGGGACAGGCCTAGGTTTGGTTTCGGGGACAACCCTGGGATCGATTTTTCCCCAGGTCCAGGTTCACATTCGGACCCGTCCCCGTTCGTTTCCTATGACCATACAACAGCCATAGGGCTTATCAAACTTATCTTGGCGATATCGTTTAGTTACTTTTGCACCTATGGATTTCCACAGTTACATGGACAAGACCAAGGTCGTCAGGGATCAATTTCCTGTATTGATCGGGCTCAAGCGGATTGCAAGCAACCACTGAGACGATAACGTTATAAATGTTTGGGCCGACTGACCAAAGATGCAAATCCGAAACCTTGCTATCGCCATCCGCCTCAATACTTGCTTTTATCTTTTGCTGGATGCCTTCCGGCCCAGCTTTGTCCAGCAAAATATGACTTGTCGCGATCAAAAGCCCAAACGACCACTTAAAAACCATGATACCGCCGACAATTCCCATAAGCGGATCCATCGAGATAAGGCCGAAATATTTCGCCGAAAGTAACGCGACAATCGCCAAGACCGACGTAAGAGCGTCTGCAAGAACATGCAGATAAGCGGATTGCAAATTGTGGTCATGGGTATGGTGATGATCTGAATGATCATCAGAGTCATGTTCATGCGTGTGGCCGACTTTTTTTCTTGTGTCCAGAATGAACACAGACACCAGATTGACTACTAATCCTATGACCGCAACAAATATAGCCTGATTAAAGGCTATGCTGACAGGCGCAAAGATCCTCTTCGCGCTTTTCCAGAGCATAAACAAGGCGAAAAATCCTAAGAGTATCGCCCCTGTGAACCCTCCAAGCGTGTTAACCTTCCCTGTCCCAAAGTTAAAACTTTTATTGCCTGAATGACGCCTCGCGTAAATGTAAGCGAAGGAATTAATGCCTAAAGCGGTCGCGTGGGAAGCCATGTGCAAGCCATCAGCAAGAAGCGCCATGGAGCCAAAAACGATACCCGCGACAATCTCTACCACCATCATGACAAATGTCACCACGGTGACAAGAATAGTTCGACGTTCACCCGCCTGCTCCCTATCCTGACCAAAGATATGGTCGTGTTGCCAAAGTCGAATATTTTTTAAATGCATATTGCTGTCCTTAGATCAATGATTTTGTCTTCAGTTAAAATGCCCCGACTACCGCCTCGGCCAAGCTCGCCATCGCATTACCATAATCCTGCCACCGGCCAGCCGAAAGTGCGGAGAAAAACTTTAACATCTTTTGGCTGGACCTGTTCTTTCGCCAAAGAGACCTCCGTTTTACCCGCCGAACCCGCCGCCGGCTCTTTAACCTCATCCGCATCTAATAAGTCATCCTCATCCCTGCGCAATATAACTATCTTTTGCTTTTTCGCCATCATTTACACCTCATGAATTTTTTATTGATACCATACTCTCCTAAAAGCATTTTATCATACCAACGATATGCCTGAAAGAAAACAATGTTGAATGACAGCGTAATAAAATACGCCTCCTTTGGTTAAGATTGCGCTATGGTAACGTTTCCCGGGTCAAAAGTGAAGATGGGGTTCCAAGCGGGGAGTAGTATCGCTGGCTTGCGAGTGGGGACAGGCCTAGGATTGGTTTCGGGGACAACCCTGGGATCGATCTTTTCCCAGGTCCAGGTTCACATTCGGACCTGTCCCCGTTCGTCCGATTGCAATCGGCACAGGAAAAAAAAGAGCCAAAATCGGCATAAGGATAGTCCCCAGCCCAAAACCGGAGAAAAAAGTCAACCCGGAAGCTATCAATGCGACTGCGCAAACAATGAAATACTCCATAAATTCTCTCTTCAGAAAGTTACAACTTTGTCGCTCTCCTTAATGATCTCGTACATGTCCTTCATGGTATTGATCGGACACATCTCGGTGCCTTCCTGATCACGGGATTTGATGCATGTCCCGCAGGCAAGGATCTTGCCGCCGGATTGCAAAACCTTCTCCGCCTGTTCAACGGTATTGAATTTATCGGTGCTTATGCTCTGATACTCCACGCCTTTGCCAGCCAAGAACACCTTAACATCGTCCTTCTGCCCAAGCGCAAAGTTTGCGTAGCGAAGCGCGTTCCAGCTGGTCTCTGCGTCATTGCTTGAAATTATGACTCCTATCTTCATTTTACGTTCTCCTTTTTTAACACGATCCCATAATGATATGGCTTCAGATCATGCCGGACAGCTCCTATGAACCCACCGCTTTCAGCCCATTCAATACAATCCTCCGGCTTAGGCCGAATATCCATCGAGGGTCCGCGCGGCGTCTTCGGGTCGTAGTTCCAATGGATAATCCCAAGCTTGCCGTCTCTCCGTAAAATCCGCTTCGCCTCATTAATAAGAACCATCGGATTCTCAAGATGAAGGATATTGAACAGCATCGCATACTCCACGCTTTCATCCGGCAACCCGGATCCCTCAGCCATGAAATCACGCTTAATAGTTTGCACGTTGCTCAACGCTTGCTTTTTGGCTTCGTCATCAGTCATGCGGATCATGTCTGGCTCGAGATCCAGCGCATAAATTTTGCCTTTGATGATTCTGGCGGCCGGAATTGTGAATGTGCCGTAGCCACAACCAAATTCCACTACATCACCTGTTTGGTTATCTATCCCAAGCATGGTCAGAATCTTTGCGGGACTAAAGAATTTCTCCCACATTTCGCGTTCGGGCATTCCGCTTTCTCGAACTTTCATATCTCACATCCTTTGCCAAAATAAATTTAAAACTCACGTTTCACAACGCCCCAACGACCGCTTCGGCCAAACTCCTCATCGCGTTACTATAATCCTGCCACCGGCCATCCGAAAGCGCGTAGAAAGTTTTACACTATAGCTTCAAACTGTGCAACCTAAGAGAGTTCCCTATTACCGAGACAGAACTGAAACTCATTGCCGCACCGGCAATCATGGGATTCAAAAGTAGCCCTAAGAAGGGATACAATACTCCGGCAGCAATAGGAACGCCTATTACATTATAAATAAACGCGAAAAACAGGTTTTGACGAATGTTTCTCATAACTCCCCGGCTAAGCCGCAGCGCCTTAACAATTCCATTAAGATCTCCCTTAACCAAAGTAATTCCTGCGCTCTCAATTGCCACATCCGTTCCCGTCCCCATAGCAACCCCAACATCCGCTTCAGCCAATGCCGGAGCGTCATTAATGCCATCCCCTGCCATCATCACCTTTCGGCCTTCGCTCCTTAACTTCTTCACGATCTCTTGCTTACCTTTTGGCTCGAGTCCGGCATAAACGTCAGCAATGCCTAATTCTTTTGCGATAGCCTTCGCGGTTTTTTCATTATCCCCTGTCAGCATAACAACTTTCAAGCCCATTTTATGTAAAGCAAGAATAGCATCGGGGGTTGTTTTCTTTATAGGATCTGCTATCCCGAGTATCCCCGCTATTTTACCATCAACAGCTACCCAGACAACAGTCTCGGCATTCTCTTGAAGCGCATCAGACTTCTTTTTTAATTCTTCGGGTAAAGCTATTCCATTATCTTCGATAAATTTTTGCTTTCCAAGTAAAACTGCCTTACCATTAACTTTACCTTTAACCCCTCCGCCTGTAACAGATTGAAAACCGTCGACTGACTCCAATGCATATTCTTTCTCTTTTGCGTGATCAACTACTGAGCGGGCTAACGGATGTTCACTAGACTGTTCGATAGAAGCCGCTATACTCAACAATGATCTCTCATCCCAACCATTTGCCGTAACGGTGGCGGTTACCTGGGGCTTTCCCGCTGTTAAAGTACCTGTTTTGTCCGTAAGAATATGAGTTACTTTTTCACACTTTTCAACCGCCTCAGCGTTTTTGATCAATATTCCTGACTGCGCGCCTTTCCCAACACCAACCATAATTGACATCGGTGTTGCCAACCCCAGGGCGCAAGGACAAGCAATGATCAAAACCGAAATAGCACTGATCAGTGCATACGCCAAAGCTGGAGCCGGTCCAAATATAGACCAGATTATAAAAGCAACGACCGCGCATCCCAAGACGGCAGGAACAAAATACCCAGAAACCTGATCGGCAAGTTTCTGGATAGGAGCGCGGCTGCGCTGGGCATCAGCTACCATTTTCACAATTTGGGAAAGAAGGGTTTCAGAACCTATTTTTTCAGTATTCATTACAAAAGTTCCGGTCTGATTAACGGTCGCACCGATAACCCGATCTCCTTCTTTCTTGGCAACGGGAACCGGTTCACCCGAGATCATTGATTCATCGATCGTACTCTTGCCTTCTGCGATAACGCCATCCAGGGGAACTTTCTCTCCCGGACGAACCCGTAATAGATCACCTTTTTGAATTTTATCGATAGAAACATCTTCTTCCTTACCATCTCTAATGCGGTGCGCTACCTTTGCGGCTAGGCCAAGGAGCACCTTAATCGCTTGACCTGTTCTGCTACGCGCTTTTGCTTCAAGAAGCTGTCCCATAAGCACCAGAACCGTAATGACAGCGGCTGCCTCAAAATACAATCCGATTTCACCGTGGTGTTTTAATGACTCTGGAAATATATTCGGAAAAATAATGGCTATCGCGCTAAAGCCATAAGCCGCCCCAACACCCATAGCGATCAAGGTGAACATATTAAGGCTCTTATTCAAAATAGATTTCCAGGCTTTTATAAAGAAGATACTTCCTGCCCACAACACAACGGGTGTTGCGAAAACAAACTGCATCCAGCGGGAAAAATTGGACGGAATGAATGCTTTTAGATCGAGAACTGGGATCATTTCACCAAGCGCTAGGATAAAAACAGGAAGAGCCAGAATCAATCCGATCCAAAATTTCCGCGCGAGCATCCGCGCTTCTTTATCGTCCTCTTCTCCGTCAGAAGCAGTCTTTGGTTCAAGAGGCATACCACACTTCGGACAGTCGCCGGGTTTATCCTGCTCAATCTCAGGATGCATAGGGCATGTATAGATCATTTTTCACCCTCCATTTCAATGCGTATCCGCGGTAAACATTCCGAGAAGCGTTGTTGCAGAAACTCAAGGAGCTTTTCTCTGACTTCGCATCGCAGTTCCCAGGCCGTAGAAGAATCCGCCGCGCTCATCAGCGTCCCATTCTTTTAATTGTTTATCCATTTTTTCTATAAATTCTTCTTTTTTAACCATTCTTTCCCCGCAACAGCTTTTTACTTCTTCGCCCGCCTGCGCTTCTCTCATCTCTCCTTTGCCGCATTTCGCACAAACAGATTTAGCCATATCGCTTTTTGGCTCACCGCGTCCACACCCAATATTGCCCTTCCATTTTGTTTTGTCTCATTTTAGCATGAGATAAATAAATGTAAATTGCCCGAATATGCTTTTTACCGACTTTTTTCTGCTAAAAACGAAAAGCCTATGACCGATCAATTCGATCACAGGCTTCAAAAACCGGGATCCCTCTCGTATGAGCCGAGGGGAAACCCCTCCCGCACGCAGAACCGAATTAATCAACGGCAAATAGGCATCAAATCGTATATCCACAACACTGCCGCGCACCGAAATCACCTCGCCGAGATTCGACGAACTTGTTTTATTTTCCATGTTTACTCACACCGATTCCACGTTTCGTCTCAACTCCACTTCCAGTTCCTTACTTCCGGCAAATCTAGGCCGTTCTTATCGATATATTGTCTATGTTCTACGAGCTTATCCTGCAGCATCTGTTTCAGCTTAGCGCCCTTAGCGCCTAACTGCGGCAGCCATTTTATCGCATCCAGCACCAGATGGAATCTGTCGAGGCCGTTTAAAACCGTCATGTCGAAATACGTGGTGATAGTGCCTTCTTCCATATAACCGTGAACATGCATGTTTCCATGGTTGGCGCGGCGGTATGTCAGCCGATGAACAAGCGTTGGATATCCATGGAACGCAAATATTACCGGCTTGTCCTTAGTGAATAATACATCGAAGTCTTGATCGCTCAACCCGTGCGGATGTTGTGTATTCGATTCCAGCTTCATCAAATCGACAACATTGACCACGCGAATTTCTAGATCGGGCAGATGTTTACGCAAAATTGAAACTGCTGCCATACACTCGAGCGTTGGCACATCGCCGCAGCAGGCCATCACTACATCCGGTTCCTTGCCTTGATCGCTCGAAGCCCATTGCCATATGCCGATTCCTTTGGTGCAATGTTCAATCGCCTCATCCATAGTCAACCATTGAGGCGCCTGGTATTTGCCAGCGATCACAACGTTAACGTAATGCCGGCTCCTCAAACAATGGTCCCCCACCGATAGCAGGCAGTTGGCGTCGGGCGGAAGGTAAACGCGCACTATAGAGGCTTTTTTATTTACAACATGATCAATAAAACCCGGATCCTGATGAGTGAACCCATTATGCGCTTGCTGCCAAACATGGGAGGCGAGCAAGTAATTAAGCGAAGCGATTTCCCGCCGCCACGGCAATTCCGCGGTGACTTTCAGCCACTTGGCGTGCTGGTTAAACATCGAATCAATGATGTGAATAAATGCCTCATAGCAGTTAAACAGTCCATGCCGTCCCGTGAGCAGATATCCCTCGAGCCAACCTTCACATTGATGCTCGCTCAACATCTCCATGACCCGGCCATCAGTTGCAAGAAATTCATCGTTCTTTACCGTGCGGGCTTCCCACTGCCGGTTGGTGACTTCAAAAACGCAATTCAACCGGTTGGAAAGCGTTTCATCAGGACCGAAAATCCGGAAATTTCGTTGCTCCCAATTGAGTTTAATCACATCACGCAGGAACTCTCCGAGCATATGCGCGTCGGAGGCCTGAACTGATCCTGGCGACGGCACATCCACTGCGTATTTTCGAAAGTCCGGCATAAGCAAATCATGCAGTAATAACCCTCCATTGGCGTGAGGATTGGCTCCCATCCTTCTCTCGCCCTTAGGTGCCAATTCGGCCAATTCAGGTAAAAGGCGGCCACTCTCGTCAAACAGTTCTTCAGGCTTATAGCTTTTCATCCAATCTTCAAGAAGCTTTAGATGGCCAGGATGCTCGCGATCAACCGATAGCGGAATCTGATGAGCTCGAAAGGTACCCTCGATCTGTAGTCCGTCGACCACTTTCGGTCCAGTCCAACCTTTAGGTGAATTCAAAACGATCATCGGCCAGCGTGGTCGGGTGGCATCATTTTTGCCTCGCGCGCTGCTTTGTATTTTTCGAATTCCAGTAATGACTTCTTCCAAAGCAGCGGCCATGAGCTGATGCACCTTTTCCGGATCATCCCCTTCCACGAAATAAGGCGTCCAGCCGCAACCTCGCAAGAATTGCTCCAATTCTTCGTGCTCTATACGGGCTAACACCGTTGGGTTGGCTATTTTATAGCCGTTGAGATGCAAAATCGGAAGCACGGCCCCATCGCTTATCGGATTCAAAAATTTATTGGAATGCCAAGCAGTCGCCAAAGGACCTGTTTCTGCTTCTCCATCACCGACAACGCACGCAACGACCAGATCAGGATTGTCGAACGCGGCGCCAAAAGCATGGCTTAGCGAGTACCCTAGTTCTCCGCCCTCGTGAATTGACCCCGGGCACTCCGGAGAAACATGGCTGGAAACACCGCCAGGAAACGAAAATTGCATAAAAAGCTTTTTCAACCCCGATTCGTTTTGAGTAATGTCTGGATATACTTCGCTGTAAGTGCCTTCAAGATACACATTGCCCACCAGTGCCGGACCGCCATGGCCTGGGCCGGAAATGTAAATCATATCCAAATCATATTTCTTGATGACCCGGTTCAGATGCACATAAATAAAATTCTGGCCCGGCGTCGTGCCCCAATGCCCGAGCAGCATCGACTTCACATGTTCCTGCTTTAGCGGTCCCCGAAGTAAAGGATTATCGCGAAGATAAAGTTGTCCGACCGAGAGATAGTTAGCGGCACGCCAGTAGGCATCCATCTTGCGGAGCAGTTCCGGTGAAGTAAATTTTGTATCAATGGTTTGATTCTCCTTTGTTTTTTCCTACCCCGATGATTTCTTGGTTAAAGCCGCCATCAGCTTATCGAATGGCTCACTGAATTTCTTGACGCCTTCGTCTTCAAGAGTTTGAGTCACCTTATCAATGTTAATCCCGAGTTCGGGCAATTGCGCCATTATCAAGTCGGACTCCTTGACATTCTGTTCGAGACTTAATTTCGGATCGCCGTGATCACGATAATCATCGATGGTTTCAAGGGGAACCGTGTTTACGGTGTCGGGGCCGATTATCTGTTCAATGTATTTTATATCGCTGTAGTCGGGGTTTTTAGTACTTGTGCTAGCCCAGAGGAGACGCTGTAGACGAGCGCCTTTATCAGCCAGCTTTTTAAATCTATTGCTGCCAAATATTTCTTTGTAGATTTGATAAGCCGCCTTAGCGCTCGATATAGCCACTTGTCCATGCGCCTTCTTGGCAATTAACGACTTCTTCTCTCCTGGCTCGAGGAATTTTTCTATCAGCGGGTCCACCAAAGTATCAATACGACTTAAGAAGAAACTAGCCACCGAGGCGATATGTTTCACCGCCTTGCCTTGGGCTAGGCGCGCTTCCAGGCCCGCAATGTAAGCTTCCGCAACCTGCCGATAACGAGGCAATCCAAAGAGCAACGTCACGTTGACATTGATTCCTTCGCTGATAAGTTGCCGGATAGCAGGCAGGCCATCGGACGTCGCCGGGACTTTAATAAAAACGTTGGGCCTGTTCAGTGCGGCCCACAATCGTCGGGCTTCCACAATGGTACCTTTAGTGTCATGCGCCAGATGGGGGTTGACCTCCAGGCTGACATATCCATCTTTGCCGTCAGTTTTTTCATACACAGGCCTGAACTCGTCAGCAGCGTTCTGTACGTCGCGCTGGCTAAGAGCTTCATAGATTGTTTTAACATCATTTTTCTTGAGGGCCATATCACGAACGTCTAGGTCGTAAATATTACTTTCCGCCATTGCCTTCTCAAAGATGGATGGGTTCGAGGTCATCCCTCGCAGACCATCATCCTCGATCAAACGCCGAAGTGCACCGCTTGCGATCAGATCCCGCCGGATGTAGTCGAGCCAAATTGACTGACCGAGCGTTTCCAATTTCTTCAAAGGGTTGTCTTTCATTATTTTGCCTCCTGTTCCAGCGCTGTGACTTTCGCCAAGCGGCGTTTAAATCGCTCGTTGCCGCTAAATTCAGCTTGAAGAAATGTTTTAACTAATTCCCAGGCCAACGCATTGCCGACCACGAGGCCGCCAAGACAGATCATGTTCATGTCGTCGTCCTCGGTCCCCTGATGCGCCGAGAAATTATCATGGATCAGGCACGCCCGCACGCCGGTCACCTTATTGGCGACGACGCACGCACCAACACCACTGCCACATATGGCCACGCCCCGAGTGACGTCGCCATTCGCAACCGCCCTGGCCAGGGGAACCACAAAATCCGGGTAGTCATCTCCTGTAATCAACTCCTGGGCGCCAAAATCAGTCACCTCATAACCAGCGGATTTAAGCGCTTCAGTCAGCTGAACTTTCAACTCAAACCCGCCATGGTCCGCAGCTATGCCGATACGCATCATTTTCCCTCCGCAATTTACGCTTTAAAACTACAATATTCCCATTATCGGTTATAATAAAACAATACCGGCCGGTACCAATAGGCTGTATCTGCTTTTATTTGACTTTTTTCCCACTACTAACGATTAAGTCATTTAAAACAAATGTTCTAATTTGTCATAGATCATAATTCGTTTATCTTAATGATAATGTTATTGGTAAAATCAAAGTATGGTCAATTGCACCTAGGTGTAATTAGTGATTATGGATGCTTAATGATAGAGAAATGCACCGAATTGCGAGGGGCTACAAACAAAAACCCTATTTCTACACCTTCCAGCATCCGTATCTAATAAGTCATCCTCATCACTGAGCGATATAACTATCTTTTGCTTTTTCGCCATCATTTACCCAGCATCATCTGCATTGATATAAAGAACAACAGGACGCCGAACATCTTTTTTAATAAAGGCCCCGGCACATACTGCACGAAATGGGCGCCGATGAATCCGCCGAAAAAGAAACCCAAACATACGAAAACGGCGATCGAAAGGTTCACATTTCCGTTCTGGTAATAACGCAGAGCCGCCAGAAGCCCTACCGGAGCAACCATGATAGCAAGGGTCGTTCCCTGGGCCTGGTGCTGGGTAAGGCCAAAGAGGTAAACCAGCGCGGGTATAATTATGATGGCTCCGCCTATACCGAAAAGCCCGCCGAATATACCCGCGACAAGACCTAACGCCGCGTACAGTGCCTGTGTCATTCTCCCCTCCGTCAACCCATGGCGCAAGTTCCGCCGCCAAGCTTTGGTTTGTACAGTTTTTTATTGTAAGGCAACTTCATCAAAAGCATGCCCATTATACAGCTATCCGTTACGCCCGAGATAGTCCTGACCTGGCGTGACAGAGATACCACGCCCTTTCCCTTAACAACAGGCAACCCTTCTTAGACAGAATCCTTGCTATGCGCCCGGCTGAATTCAAGCGCGGAACGCACGTTCAATAGCGCGACGCGCTGATCATTCCGGGCCGATGATACGGCCTCTTTCGGAGAAACCATCTCAAGAAGAGCGGCCTCGCCTTTTTGATTGACGCGGACGATATTGTCTATATTAAAAGGCTTGGGGATAATTTTGGCGCGCATGTTCCCGGCGAACGTTTCTTTATTGGTTTCTTTTATTTTCGATAAGCCCACGCTTAATCCAGGCAGCATTACTCGGTACCCGGATTAAATTCACAACTTATTGGTCCCTATTGGTTACTGCTTCCGTATAACCGGCAGCGGCTGCGTTCTGATTCTACCAAAGCTTGACCTGGATTCCAAGAACGCTTACTTCTTTTCTGCCCTACGGGATATACATCAGGAACAACACAAAAATAATGGATGTAATTATTATATAAACACCCGGATCTATATGGATCAGTTCTGGAACAGTTAGCTTTCCCCTTTCTCCTATACTTGCCATTTTTATAAATTTTGGAGCTGTCAAGGCATAGACATAGGAACCTATGACCATCCCGAAAATTCCCCAGGCTGCATCCCAGCTTCCCTGGCCAAGCGCCGCAGCTCCTGTTCCGGGGCAATATCCCCATAATCCGAATCCCACGCCAAATACCAAGCCGCCTATGATATTGTTCGCGTAATGCGTTGGTTTTATGTGAGGGCGCACCATGCCGAATTTTCCAAGGACGTATATTATTATGCTGCCAACCAGGATCGCGGAAATGATGACGCGGATGACAGTCAAATCCGTTAATCGTAAGGCGCCGATCAGTACGTTATAATCTGATACACCGGCTTTATGGAGCAGGAATCCAAAAGCTGTTCCAAATATCAGGCCAGAGGCCCAATTTCCAGGTTTTCCGGGTGTATCCTGTTTTGCCATCAGCATTGTTTTATCTCCCGAATAACGGGATCGCCACCGCCATTCCCCCGATAAAAAAGAATATCATCGCGATCCATGATCCAACCGACAACTGCATTGTGCCGCTAATGCCATGGCCACTGGTGCATCCTCCGGCGATACGGGCCCCAAAGGCCAGAAAGACCCCGCCAATAATAGCCGTAATGATCCTTGATGTGCCGCTATCGGCTCCGAAACGCTGTACCCAGGTATCGGGGAGTAATTGTGCATGTATAGTTCCCCCGGACCAGGCAGCAAGGAAGCCGCCAATAATGACTCCGACAAAAAGCATCACTTCCCATTCAATGATCGGTTTTTTGTTTTTAAAGTATTCCAGGCGTTTGGTCAGGCCGGGAGCAAAGATCATGCCCAGCATTCCTGAGATCCGGGCATACGCAGTACTGATGCCAAGGGGTTTATCTGAGATCAACACTGTCATAGCAGCAAGGATACCGATCAATGCACCAGAAACATAGGGAGACCAGTGCTTAGGCATTTGATCAGCGCCCGCCTCAGCGGCAAGCACACAGTCCGGGATACAAAGCAATATCATTACAACCAATATTTTCATAGTTCACCTATTTTTCGATCGGCAATTCGGCTTTTATCCATGCCTTCCAACTGCCCGGCACATTTTTTACATCCAGAAAGCCTGCCTGCTTCAGCAAGCTGCTTGCGATACTGGCACGGTAACCTGTGTTGCAATACGTCGCTACCGGTACTTTCTTATCTAACTCGCCCATGTGCTTGGGCAGATCGGGAAGATAGATGTGTTTGGCATTGGGAATATGGCCGCTTTTCCATTCCAACGGCGACCTGACATCCAGCACTTGCACTGTCTTGTGGTTTCGATAAAGTTCATGTACGTCTATTTGCCGGATATGATCCATTGTCAATCCAGCCCGGACCCATGAACCCATCCCGCCGACCAGATACCCTAAAATGTTCGTAAATCCGGTCCTCCGGAAGAGCGAGACAACTTCATCAAGTTTATGATCACTTCTAAGTACGATTGCCAGAGGCTGTTCTGGGTCCAGCATCCATCCAGCCCAGACGGACAATTCTCCTTTATCTTCGATGTTGATCGCATCGGCAATATGCCCGCCGCCAAATTCCAACATCGACCTGGTATCCACAATGGCACATTGCTTCGAACGGATCAGTTGTTCAAATTCTTTGGCCGTGCAGCCGGGAACGATCGGAGTGTTGTTCTCGATGCGAGCGCCTTGGGTATTCGTAATTTTCAAACGCGGGTAGTAAGTCGGCCGGGGTGTTGTATTTCTGACGGATAGATCCTTGAATTCCCCAAACGAGCTGCACTTCATGTATGGATTATGTGAATGTTCATAACCTATTGTTGAACTGAAGCGGTCCCCGATCGCAGGCCCGCACGCTGACCCATAACCGTGAGTTGGATGAATGATGACTCCGCCACTCAGTTTAGCATAGACATTCGTTAAGGTATCATATTGCTTGTGCAGCATTTCCTCGAATCGCTTCTGGCCGAGCAAGTCGCTTCGGCCTACAGCATTGACTAGAAGTGAGCCTCCCGTAAAAACGGCATAAGGATCGTCAGGACTTGATCTTTCATGGATCAGGACAGCTATATGTTCCGGCGTGTGCCCAGGTGTGTTACGCGCCGTTAATGAGATCGACCCCAGATCGATCTTGTCTCCTTCCCGAAGTTGATCCAGCTCGTAGCCATAAGTATCTTCATCCGAGTGTCCTGCATGAATGATCGCGTTTCCGACCCCGGCAGCTAACTGGCGAACTCCGCTTACAAAATCTTCATGGATATGCGTCTGAATAATGTGGCGGATAGTTACGTTGTGTTCTCTGGCAAGCTGGATGTAGGCGTCGCAATCAGGCCGCGGGTCAATGACTGCGGCTAACCCTGATGCCTCGTCTCCTATTACGTAACTAATATCTCCAATACCTTTCGAAACCACTCGTTCAAAGACTAAGCTCATGATCCACCTCAGTTAAATTTTTTCCCTGCCTCATTCAAGTAGACACAACAATGCTAATTTTCCCTTACACGGCCACAAAGGACCCTCTCTCCGCCAGTTGAGTATGGTCTAAGTACTATTAATCAAATACACTACAAGAAAGATCCCGGCTGCAAAGACAGATGTGGTTAACAGTATGGCAAGTACCGATGAAGGTTGGAATGTATCCTCGTCTATTTGTCTCTCAACCTTCTTGTACCTGACAAATGCCAAGAGAGCCATCACCGTGCCAAGACCGACAAGGAATATCCCAGCGATCGCAGAATATCCATGAGAAGGAGGCAGCGTATTTTCAATATCAGCTTTTCCCAGAATCAATGACATTTGCTTTACGAACAACGCAAACTTTTCAACAACAAAACCAAATGCCATTATCCCGATGCATGTTCTTATCCACGCAAGAAATGTCCTTTCATTCGCCATGTGTACACGGCGATCACGAACTTTTAGAGAGCTCTTATCTTCAAGCATCTCTGACATATAACCTACCTTTGATCACACAGGATACCGCCGCGAATACCGGCTACCCAACTGTCCCAAACACCGCTTCCATTTCCCCTCGGTCCTACCCGTTCACAATTCTGCCCCCATTAGGATGCAAAACCTGCCCGGTCATATAGGAAGAATCCTCTGATGAAAGGAAAACGTAACACGGCGCCACTTCATCCGGCTGTCCTGCCCGGCCCATTGGCGTGTTGGTCCCGAATTTCTTGACCTTTTGAAGAGGAAACGACGCCGGTATGAGGGGCGTCCAGATCGGACCCGGAGCTACGCCATTGACACGTATCCCGCGCTTCGCTACCGCCAGCGCGAGAGATCGCGTGAAGGCGACGATCGCCCCCTTGGTCGACGCATAATCGATCAACTCCTTGTGCCCGAGATACGCTGTGACCGACGTAGTGTTGATGATGGCGCTCCCCTTTTTCATGAATTTGAGTGCCTCCCGTGACAGATAGAAGTAGGCGAAAATATTCGTTCGGAAGGTACGGAGCAGTTGATCGTCGGTAATGTCTTCGAGACGATACCTGAGGTGTTGTTCGGCGGCATTGTTTACCAGTATATCCAGTCTGCCGAATTCCTTTACCGTTCGCTCAACCGACCTGCGGCAGAAGTCGGGTCTACCGACATCTCCTCGAAGCAAGAGGCAATTTCGTCCTTCGGCTTCGACGAAACGGCGCGCGGCCGCCGCGTCTTCTGTCTCTTCCAGATAGACGATGGCGACATCAGCGCCTTCCTTCGCAAAGCTGATCGCCACCGCGCGGCCGATGCCGCTATCCCCGCCGGTGATGAGGGCGGTTTTTCCATCCAGCTTACCGGCGGCCTTATACTTTTTCATTTCCGATTGAGGAGCAGGTCGCATCAGGGATTCTCGCCCCGGCTGACGCTTCTGATGTTGCGCCGGTTGCTTTGCCCTGAAACGCTCTTCGGATATCTTGCGGATCATTACACTTTCTCCGTTGTTTTGTATGACGATCCTTGAAATGAAAGAATAATTAATACCGAAAGCATCGCTACGAGCAGCCCAGGGACTGCCCATACTACTTTCCCGTACGCAGATCTGATCTATTTTAGATCATTCATTCGACCTTCTCTCAACCTTAAGTTGGCATACTAGCAAGGTGTCAAGAATGAATCAATTGTACCGAAGTATAATATAAACATTTAAAATAAGCGTGCATGCTGAATCAATACCATGGCGTTGTCACTAACTAACTATAATATATCAAGTTGCAAAAGTGTTTGCGCAGATCACCTCGCGCGGTGCAAATACTTCTTAAGATCATCTATACATATACGTTTATTGACAGCGTCTTGGAGCCTTTGACAGCGTCTTGGAGCCTTTTCCCTTCCACAACGACCGAATCGAAACAGACCGGCATCGCGATTTGTCCGGCCGGTATAATAGTCCCGGAGGATCTGAGCGGCGATGACGCTGAAGATAATACCATTCCCACCGTAACTCAGTGCGAAAGAGACGTGCCGGAACCTGCGATGGACACCGATGTAGGGAAGCCCGTCTTTCGTTTCACCAAAAGTACCTGCCCAGGCATAAGCCACTTCCAACGGCTGATCCGGGAACAGCCTCCCAAACTTCTTCACCAGGGTTCGGGTCTTTTGTGAAATTAACGCGTCCCGGCGCTTCGCATTCACAAAGTCTTCGTCTTCGCCACCGACGATCACGCGCCCTTCGGCAGTGGTCCGAAGATAGAGATAAGGCATGCCGCTTTCCCAAATAAGGCACTGCTGATACCATCCCGGGATCAGAGGGAGAGGCTCACTGATGAGCGCATAAGTGCTCTTCAATGTTCCCGCCCCGGTGTTAAGGAGAGCATTTGACTCGAACCCCCCCGCTATCACCGCCCGCCGGGCGGTTATCAGGCACCCGTTGTGCGTGCTGATACGAACTCCTCGGCGGGTTTCCTCCACACACGTTATTTTCGTCCGGTCGTAAACTTCAAGGCCAACGCGTTTCCCCGCAACGAAGAGGCCGTGAGTGAGGCGGTGGGGATCAACCTGGCCGCCGTCTTTGGAAAAGAGCGCGGCGGGACGGGAAAACGGAAAGCGTGCCCGAACCGCCTTAGCGTCGTAGAACTCCAACTCAATACCCATTTTCCGCCGCAGTCGGAATTCCTCCCGCAGTTCAAGTATTTCACGCTTATGACGGGCCAGAAACAAACTGGGCCTCCGCTCGAAGCCGCAGTCTATCTTTAAGCGCGCGGCCAGTTGCTCAAGCGTACTGATCGCACCGCAGCATAACTGATAGCTTCGGGACGCTGCGGCCGGACCGACCTTGTTGATCAACTCACTTAGAGGCACATCAATTTCGTATTGAAGCAGAGCTGTACTCGCACTGGTGCTTCCTGTTCCGATGTCTCGCTTATCAACGACGATAGTTTTCACTCCGGCTTCAGCCAGATGTACCGCCACCAATGCCCCGGTTATCCCGCCCCCGATGACGACCGCGTCACAGGACACATTGCGTTGTAGCGAAGGGTAGTTCTCCGGGAGGCCATTGTTGACCGACCAAAATGGATGACTCGAAGTGAGCTTCATGGCACTTTGTGATCCTCTAACCCTATGCGCTTTCTATGCTAATGTCCGAACAAACTTTTCCCGGGACCATTGGCGCGTCTTTGCGGCGGCAATAAAACTGTCTTTGTCGCCGGCATCCACGACTCCCGCGTCGTGTCCGACACCTGCCTTCTTCAAGAGTGCTTCGCCGCCGGTGTCAACCGCGATCGCCTTGAGATGACCGAAAGCATCCCGCACGAAGTCGATCGCAGCGCTTTCATTCGATAGCTCCTTTCGGCCTTCGTCGGAGAGGATAACGGCGACCGCGTCGAAGATCACAGAAGGCATCCCGGCAAGTTGTCCGTCAGCCGTCAATATGGATCCATCGGCGAGCTTCGCTCCGCCAACTTTGGGTGCGACGATCTTCACGGAAGCGCCCGCATCGGTCGCGGCCTTTTTGATCCTCTTGATAACAGCGCCGTCTGAACCATCCGCGATGAGGATGCCGATCGCGCGACCCATGAGCGTGTCTTTCATCTTGCCGATGATCTGCAACGCCGGTGAAGGCTTCCTCTCGTCAACAGGCGCTGCCGCCTCCGGCTTAGTGGGAAGTTTATTGAAACCGAGGCCCGCGGCGACCCGCTTGGCGAGATCTTCCTCGATATGCCGCAGATGGCCAACGATCGCCTCACGCACATGGACGTGTTCGACCTTTGAAAGCTCAAACACTAATGCCGAAGCGATGTGCGCCTGCTCATACGCGGTCTGACTGAGATAGAACTGCCGCGCCTGGCTGTAATGGTCGGCGAAGCTCTCGGCGCGGACGCGGCCTTTCCCGCCGGTTTCAGTTGCCGCTAGGCTGCGAAAGCCGCTGGCCGGTGTTTCTCGCGGCGAACTATCGGATAGGGTGTTCGGCTCATACGAAACACGGCCCGAGGGCTGCCCCATTTGCATATGTCCGTCGCGCTGCTGGTTGCCGAACGGGCACTTTGGCGCGTTGATCGGGATCTGGTGGAAATTGGGCGATCCCAAGCGCGAAAGTTGTGTGTCGAGATACGAGAATAGACGGCCCTGCAACAGCGGATCATTCGAGAAATCGATGCCCGGAACAATATTTGCGGGACAATAGGCCACCTGTTCGGTTTCAGCGAAGAAATTATCCGGCCAGCGGTCCAGCACCATGCGCCCGATCACTTTCAAGGGCACCAGTTCTTCCGGGATCAGCTTGGTCGGGTCCAGATGGTCAAACGGAAATTTATCCGCTTCTTCCTCGGTAAAAAGCTGAACCGCGAATTCCCACTCCGGGAAGTTGCCCGACGATATGGCCTCGAACATGTCGCGTCGGTGGAAGTCTTGATCAGCGCCTGAGATCTTGACGGTCTCATCCCAAATGGTGGACTGCAGGCCGAGCTTCGGACGCCAGTGGAATTTGACGAAGGTTGATCCCCCTCTGTCGTTGATCAGCCGGAAACTATGTACACCAAAGCCCTCGATCATCCTGAGCGAACGCGGTATGGTGCGATCGGACATTATCCACATCACCATATGCATGGATTCGGGCGTGAGCGAAATGAAATCCCAGAAGGTGTCGTGCGCGGTCGCCGATTGCGGAAAGGCACGATCGGGTTCCATTTTTACGGCATGGATGAGATCGGGGAATTTGATGGCATCCTGGATGAAGAATACCGGAACGTTATTGCCGACCAGGTCCCAGTTGCCTTCCTTCGTGTAAAACTTGACCGCAAATCCCCGCACGTCACGCGGGGTGTCTACCGAACCGGCACCGCCCGCAACGGTCGATATACGTGTAAACACCGGTGTCTTCTCCCCTACTTCGGTAAGTATCCTGGCGGTGGTGTATTTCTTCAATGAGGCGGAGAGCTCGAAGAATCCATGCGCGCCCGTTCCTCGCGCATGCACGATACGCTCGGGGATCCGCTCATGATCGAAAGACGTGACTTTTTCGCGAAGGATGAAATCCTCAAGAAGCGTCGGGCCGAGCGGATTGGCCTTAAGCGAGTTTTGGTTATCGGACAGCGCGACGCCTTGGTTCGTGGTGAGCGGGGGGTGGTCTCCGCCGGCGGCCTGGTGCAGCTCGCCGCCGATAGCCGGTTTCGAGTCTCGCCTGGAAGCCGAGCCTCCAGAATTACTTGGTGTCTTTTTTTTGCTCATGATCGATCTCCTTTCTTAGCAACGCCTCTTTCTTAATAATGATCTTTTTTAATCGTTCCACCATTATGGAAATATTCAAAATGAAATCAATTTCACCAAGGGATTACTGACGGACCGGATATTTTATCTTTAACGCGGCCGTGCGGTTCTGATACATTGGATAAGTCCTTTTGGCTTATCACTGACAAAGGAGGGGTCTTTTGCCATCGATAGCCGCCTACGGCGTCCGCGTACCCTCTCGAAAATCCGATGGCGGCATTCATGTTTTCTAATAAATAAGAGGTTGTAAAGATCTACGTAGGCGTTCCGACATCGACGTGCATCTCATCATACACATTACCATCCGCCGCGACACGAAATAAAACCGGGGAGAAAGTCACCGGTGTGGAAGACGAGGCGAGTATTACCTTTCGGAAGAGGTCAATGTCACCTCGGACTTCCGATTTTCTTCATTATCCTTTTTCCTTCTTTATTATACTTGCTTTGCTATTTTTTATGAGCCGGCTTGCCGTCGATAACCGCGTTAAGCACTTTCTGGATCCCGAAATATTTGACCCAATTTTCCTCCCTGAACAGGTAAAACAGGATTATTATCGCTGCCAGGAACTCCATCCCTCCCAGAACTAATGCGGTGATGAATTTCACCTGGACGCTCCAAAGCGAATATTTAAAGAACGCCGTGTGGATCAAGAACAATCCGCTTACCAGAAGAATAAAGGAAAACATTACGAACATGATATTTACAAAGAATACCCTTACGCTCCTGACACCTCCGACATACGCCTCTGCGGCTTTGATCTTCAGCAACGCTGCTCTTCCTTTATACCTCTTCACCATACCGAGTATCATAAGCGAAGAAATGATCCTGCGAATTATTTTTTCCATGCCTGCCCTTAAGGTTAGCTTCGTTTTGATCCCATGACATATCCTAGCAGCAGGGAAACAACCGCTGTTCCGGCGATGTATGCCCATGGATCCTTGTGCACTCTCTTATCAGCTTCGCATGCGGCTTTTTTTACTTTTTCTTCCCCTTCGGCAAGTGTATTCTGAGCCAATTGCCTTACCTTATCGTACATTTGCTTGCCTTGTTCCGCGCCAGCGCCCATAGCCTGTCTGATATGGGAATATTTATCCGTGATGAGCCCTTTAATTTCATCCTTCTTCTCTTTGGCCGCCTCATTGAGCAGCTCAAGGGCTTCCGTGATCTTAGCGCTGCTTGTACCTGTTTTCATTCCTATGTCCGACATAATAACCTCCTGTTTATATCTTTTTGATCATCAATGCGCGACAGATATTCTCCGCTTGGCTTGCGCGCGCCAAGAACAAGCGTTCGTGTTGCTTCTTATTCTAAATATCATGAAAAGTAAAAGCAATTGTACTCGGGTATAACAGGCGGATAATAATTCGGAAAGATCCAACAAGGAGTAGATTTCATAAAATTCGCGAGTCTTGATATATCGAAAAAGATATTTCGGCTGAACGATCTTTTCGACCTCCCCTTCGGGATGGCTCTTTGTAAATTCCTCCGGAAAACTTGCCTTTACTTTAAGTGCCCTTAAACCCGGCGCGCGCGGTGTCGCGAAAATGCGCAGCATTTTTTCATACTGAAATCTTCTTAAGCTTGATCAATGAATCTTTTGTGAATGCGGGAATATCAGCCGGAGAACGGCTCGAAACAAAATTTCTGTCCACCACCACTTCCTGATCCGCATACTCGGCGCCCGCATTTTTTATATCCTGAATAATTGATTTCCAGCCCGTTACCCTGCGTCCCTTTAAAAGGCCGGCCGTAATCAATAACTGCGCACCGTGGCAAATAAAAAAGATAGGCTTATCTGTCGCGCCAAATTGTTTCACAAAATTAACCACCTCGTCATTGCTTCTCAAACGATCTGGAGAATATCCGCCCGGGATAAAGATCGCGTCAAAGTCATCAGGTCTGACCTCGCTCGCAGTCTTATCTATTTCAACCTTAACACCCGTCTTCGCCCCGGTCACAGCCCCCATCTTAACTCCTATATTAACGAGACCATGCCCTGCATCTTTGAAGGCTTTTGCCGGTTTTACATATTCCGAATCCTCGAACATATCGTCTATTAAAACTCCAACTCTGGCCATAAGTCCTCCTTATCTTTTGTACTTAAAGAACTCGACTTGCCCATTTTTTTATTTTTCTAGAACGCACCCCATGACCTTTAACAGCCCTAACGCACATCTGCACCAAATGCATAGAAGACTTTAACCGTTCTCACCATTCCCAGCAATTGCCTAATTTCTGTTTTTTAATGACAACTCTATGCCGTTGTAACAAGCTGCATTATAAAACCATTAATAAGAGGGTCAATTGTACCTGGGTATAAATAGCCTTCATCCTTTAAAGATAATGATCAAAAGACGTCCACAGAACTGCTTCTTTACCCTCCCTTTAATGTTTAACTTATCCAGAAGCTCTGTCATCTCTTCTAGCCGGAAACCTTTCCTTATAGATAACAAAGCGTCGTTTCGAGAGTGTTTATTCTTTATGAAACGCGTCAGAAGATAGCATAGTAAAAATACGGCAGGTGATCTCGTTAGATCATTTATTATCAAAGCATGCCGGGATTTGTCCAAGAGATGCAGCACCGCTTTTTCGATCTCACCTCGGTTGAAATGATGGAAGACCATCGAAGCAATAATAATATCGGACTGAGCCAGATCTTTATCGAAGAGATCTCCTTGCGAATATCTGATCCCCTCTATTTTTTTACGCGCTTGTGCCAATTCGACGATCCTGGTATTTTTATCTATGCCGTTATATCTCACGGAAAAACCGTTATCCCTCGCCCACCTAAAAATAGTCGGCGCCATATCGCCAATACCGCATCCCACATCCAGTATCTCCGCTCTTCGCTCCCTGGGCCAGGAACTCATAGCGATATTAAGAGCCGTCCGCACTGCCCTGTGGCCGCCTCCCCATCTATTTACAAATCGTATGAAGCGAAAACTGTCAAGAATATCGTCATCCGTCATATCTGGCATATCGAGATATTCTTTTGAGCAGCTTCTTACGTTAAAATACTTTATCGGGAGCATAACTGATCGAATACTCTTTCGTAAAGTTTCAAGCATTCTTCCTTATACGCATTTTCCACCTTATAAGTTGATTCGGCGACAGATCGACAGTATCCGCAACCTGAACAGTTACCCGACACCGAACACTCTGCACCTACCATCTTTGTCAAAAAATCACCGGGGATCTCTGCAGAGTCTAAAGATACGGGCTTACTTTTTAACGGATAGAGCATGCCCATTTTTTTCAATAAACTGATCATATCTCTGCAGCCTGCATTACTTTTCAGAAAAGAGAAAAAATATTTTATTTGCCATCCAAAATCTTTGGCTGTCTCTTCCCTAAAGCCATATTGCTGGATCAGATCGAGTAAGTTGGAGGGTGACGATCTCTCGGCATAAGCCTTCACACGTTGTATCATAAGATCGGTCGGCGCGTTACGTTCAAGCAATTTAAAATCATGATATCCCATATCCTCATAACGGCTGAGATCTTCAGGACGTATCCATTGAGACCTTATGATCAGGCTGGGGTCTTTAAGGATTTGATAGGAACACTTTAATGCGCAGTAATCCACAAAAGGGTTCTTCTCCCCCGCCGTCGAACCGTGAGAAAGTCCTGCCATATGATACGGCTGCATAGGGCACCTGGAGAGGCATGAAAAATTCGTAATTAACTGCAGCCTGCAAGAGACTGCTTTTCTGATCTGCTCTAGCACAGTAAAGTTCCTATTAATGGAGAAAGATTCAAGAGTAAGCATGTCGGCACCCATCTCTTGCCAGAATCGAGCCCGCTCGGGTGAGTCGATATTAGCAAAGATGCCGACTTTCAGAAAGAAATGGGGATACTGTTTTTTTATTATTTCAGCAAGATACGGGATCGATACTGTCAGGGAATCTACTTTTAGATCTGTGAGCCGATCCAAAAGTTTATGTATGCTAGTGATCCCTTTTTTACTCCATTCCCTGTTTCCAAGACATGCTGAATTGAGAAGATATGTGAATTTGATCTTTTTTTTGTGCGCATGATGTATATGAGATCTCAATGCATTGGCGCTAACACCCTGAGTCGTATAACTGGCCCTGCCGCCTCCCACAAGATCATTTGTGAGCTTCCCATACACATCTTCAACGGGATAAGCGGCGATCTCATCCAGAAAGTCATTGTCAAAGTTCGTGGCGACCGAAAGCCTTGTTTCATTCATAAGAGAGAAGCGCCTCATAGCCTGAAAATCCCGCGCCAAAAGAAGCCATCAATACTAAATCGCCGGTGTTTAACGGTGAATTTTCGAGAATATCTCTTAATACGTATAGAACCGTCGGAGAAGACATGTTTCCATAATCATAAAGAACTTTCCTTGAGTGATCAAGATCCCCCTCTTTAAGATCCATCGCTGCCTGGATCGCATCAAGCACTTTTCTGCCTCCCGGGTGCATGGCCCAGAATTTGACGTCTTCCCGGCTTAACTCATTCCTTTCAAACAATGTGTGTGTGATCTCTTTTACCAGGGCGGAGGCAATTTCCGGTACGACATCTTTGATCACATTGCGTAGCCGCGAATTTTCTGTCCGAAGGCGTAAGTTATCTCGATGGTGCGGCTCTATCTTAGACTTAAAATCCATTATTCTGAGACCTTTTACCCCTGCTTTATTCGTGAGAAGGCATGCAGCAGAGCCGTCTCCGAATATGGAATTTGAAAGAATAAGCTCGGGATCGTCACCCCAAAAAAGGGCGGATGAACATATCTCCGTAGAAATTGCGAGAGCGTAATCATCTTTGTGAGTATTTAGATAATTATGGCAGGCTTCTAGCGCAGGCATTGCCCCACCGCATCCCATACCAACTATATCCAGGGCGAAAATGTCCGGAGACAAGCCTGCGCCTTCTACGATATATGAGGTAAGCCCTGGGCATAGATAACCTGTGCAGGTCGAGACAACTATGCAACCGATCCTATCTTTAGATATACCGGATCCTTTAATGCACTTTTCTACGGATGCTACTGACAGCCGCTCAGCCGATCCCTGGAATCGCTTGATAAGAAGGTCCTGGTCCTCTACAAAGAAGTCTTCTATTTTATCGATTGAAAAATATCGATAACCTATTCCCTTGTCGGATAAAAACCGTTCATACAGGATATCCTCACGCCGGGAGAGCTTCTTGGCATGGCGTAATGTATCCAGCGATTCTCTCTGCGACAGCTTAAATCCCGGATTCGCGGTAGAGATATTTATGATCTTGGCATTCATCTGCTATTTTGCATCATTTTACTTTATTGTCTATTAACTTATATATATGCATCGATCCTACCTCTAAACATTGCCGCACCCAAAGCGGCCGAGGTGATAATGACACTAAAAAAACGGTTTAATTTATTGGCATCCTCTAAGAATAAAAATGATAAATAATATTGGAAGCGGTACTCCGAGCAACCACAGAATTGCCCATCCTACTTTTCCATCCTTAGATTTAATCCATTTTAGATTATTCATTCGACCTCCTCTCTTCCTCAATATGGTATTCTAGCTAGGCGTCAAGAATGAATCAATTATACCGAAGTATAATATACACATTGTAAAGAGTCGGGTATATTGTAGACTGCCATGATAGACATATCCAAAGTAACCGAGTACCTGTACGTTGGCTCCAAAGTCGGGGAGGAACATGCCGATGAATTAAAAGTGCTCAATTTTGATCTGATCATTTCCATGATCGGACAAATAGCACCGGATGCGATCTACACCCTTCCACCTTTTAAAACATTGTGGATCAAAACCTATGACACTTTTTTTACTCCCATCCCGATCAGGAAACTAATGGCGGGGGTTGAAGCCGCCCGTCCGATTATTCAAAAAAAAGGCAAGGTTTTAGTTTTTTGTCTGCAAGGTAAACGTCGTAGCATTGCGATGGCCTCCGCCATCCTTATAAGTATGGGATATACCGGCGAAGAGGCTGCCAGCTTATTGACCACGGCGCGCAAAGTCGCTGATCCCAAAAGGTGGTATATCCGGATGCAGATCAGAGCCTTTGAAAAATATTGGAAGAAAAGGGCAGAGCCATGAAGAATATAATAAAGAATATCCACATCATTATTAATCCCGGCTCAGGAAAAGGAAGATCTATCTTACCTGTTATCAATGCGGCCATGAAGGAGGCCGGTATTAAATGGGAAGCGTCGATCACCCACAAAGCTGGCGATGCGGTCAGGCTGACAAAGGCTGCCGCCAAAAATGGGATTGATGCGATCGCTGTGTACGGCGGAGACGGCACGGTGATGGAGGCGGTTAACGGCCTCGTGGGGTCAGAAATTCCATTGATCATTCTGCCCGGAGGATCAGCCAATGTCATGGCCACTGAGCTTGGCATCCCCTGGGATCTTAAAGAGGCCTGTACGCTTATCAGCCAGGGCCCTCCGGAAATGAAAACCATTGATGTCGGGCGGTTTAACAACCGCTATTTTATTGCGGGTATCAGCATCGGTTTTGTGGCAGACTTGATCAAGGACGCGGATCGTGAGTCCAAAAATATGTTCGGCATCCTGGCCTACTTTTTTCCAATAACTGCAGCTATTCAAAAACTCAAACTCACCATCTACCATCTTAAGATCGACGGGATCGAATACGACGTCCAAGGCTTAACGTGCATTATCTCTAATGTAGGGAATCTAGGGTTCACTAAAATATCCCTGGACAAGCATATCGATGTCAGCGACGGATTATTGGATGTCGTGATCGTGCGGAAGGCAAATTTAAGTCTTTTTAAACTTATCTTCATCACCTTGATCAAACGAGAGCGGCCGGAAAATTTTGAATTAGTAAAGCATTGGCAGGGTAAAGAGATCACTATTTCTTCAAGCCGCAAACAAGCGGTCCAGTGTGATGGCGAGTTGTTAGAAAATTCCCATCTTCACATAAAGGTCGTTCCGGGGGCAATCAGGGTTTTAGTCCCCAAAAAAGAAAAAAAGGCCGTTGAATGAACATCTCCCGGGTATTTATGCTTTGGCCGCGGTTGCCACCGACGTGGGAGCATTAGTCGGTACCCGGATCAAGCCACAACTGATCGGTCCCTATTGATCTATGTAAAATGTCTGGTTTCCTGGTTTCGATCCCCGAATAGTCATAGGGAAAAATGAACTCGGATGCCCTTCCCGGCTAAAACACTGCTACTTCTCGGCGACAACGAGCATTTCAAAATCTTTGGTGGTCAGCTTGTCGTTTCTCGAGTATGCCCCAAGTTTCGCGCCGAAGATGTCGATCTTTTTGAACCCGAGCGTCTTTACAAGCCACGTGATCTCGCTGGGCACATAATAACGCTCGTTGACTTTAAGCTCTCTTTTGTTACCCGAGTCGTCCTCAATTATGGTCGTGTTATGATCGCGAAAAGTCATCAGATCGAATGAACACCCCTTATACTCAGCGGCCCCTTCTTTGGCTACAGACTCATAAAATTCTTTAACTGAGTGAAACAGCGTGAATAAGCCGTTTAGTGTCGTGAAAATTAATTTTCCACGGGCATTCAGTGCTTTGGCGGCATTTTTAAGGATCTCGAAATTCATCTCGTCCGTTTCCATGAGGGGAAATCCGCCTTCACAAAGCATTATAGCTAGATCGAATTCGCCATCAAACGGAAGGGCCCTCGCGTCATGCTTCTCGAAATCGATCGTCACCCCTCTCTCGTTGGCTTTCTCCCGCGCCCTCGTAAGCTGTGACTCGGACAAGTCAACGCCGGTCACCTTATACCCTCTTTTAGTAAGCTCAATAGCATGGCGGCCGGTACCGCAACCGATATCGATGATCTTAATGGATTTATCCCGCCCGGCCTCAGCCTCAATAAAATCGCATTCGCCCACAGTCCCCTGAACAAAGCATTCTTTGTCGTATTTGCGCGCGTAATTCTCAAATAATGATTCATACCATTGTTTCATGGCCATCACACCCTCCCTGTTTATTGAAAATATTCATCCCTTTCCCAATTCGCGGGGTTATTCAGAATGTATTCCCGAATACGGTTACAGCCGAATTTGTCACGAATGACGTGTTCATAGAAATTTCGTTGCCGGAGTCGAATGCCGCGTGCATTCCGGATCGTGTTTAATTGGTTTATCGAAACGGTTTTAAATGCTCCAAGCAATTGTCACGATCGGATTGATTTTCTGTTCCATGGCATAGGATCCTTTTAGGCATCTTTCTGTCTCAGTATGGGTAAACCTATTGTTACTTTTGTACCTTTTCCCTTATCGCTTTCAACGGTTATCGTCCCGCCATGTAGCTTGATCACTAGATTGCATACCGCCAGCCCAAGGCCGGTGCCTTTTGTTTTAGTGGTGAAGAATGGTTCGAAAACCTTCTTTAAATGTTCGTTCTCTATCCCTTCCCCATTGTCTTTTATCGAAACAGACACACCCGAATCGTTAACCCGAGATTCGATATCTATTATCCCGGAGTTTTTATTCAGCGCTTCGAAAGCGTTACTCAAGATATTGCTGAATACCTCTTTCAGTTGAAGGGGGTCCGCATCAATAGTGAGCTCTTTTGTGAGATCTATTTTCGCGTTAACATTTATATTTTGCCCCGAAAACCTTCCCATCCCCTCATCAATACATTCCTTAAGGATGCTGTTTATCTTAACAATTTGGAAGCGCCCTATTTTTACTTTTGAATATGATAGAACATTTTTTATTATCTGATCCGCTTCTGAAATTCTCTTATCGATAGTACTTAAGTCCCCTTCGATCCGGGGATCTTTGATCATCTTTTTAATGTGGTATGTTGACAATCCTATGTCAGCTAAGGGGTTGCGCAACTCGTGCGCGACGGTAGCAGCCAGAGTTCCTATATCGGAAAGCCTCTTCGCCCTATCAATTTCATTTTGCGCGTCTATTAATCCCTGCGCTTTCTCATCCACGAGTTTTTCCAGCGATTCTTTATCTCTCTTTAAAATCTCCTCGGCCTTCTTCAGCGAGGTAATATCCTGCGTGGTCCCGAAACCGGAAAGCAGAACGCCTTTCTTGTCAAACTCCAGATACGCTTTTTCCCGCACCCATTTAACCTTGCCGTCCACAATGATCCTGTGTTCAATATCATATTTCTCCCCCGCCATGGCAGCCTTCCATTTCTTATCAAGGTGATTGCGGTCCTCGGGATGGACAATGGAAAGGAAGATTTCATATGTCAAAGACGTCCCCTTCGGAACACCAAAAATACGATAGTTTTCCTCGGACCAAACAAGCTCATTCCCCTGAATATTCAGCCGCCAGTTCCCTATATTTCCCACGGTTTGGGCGCGTTTTAAGTCTTCCTGGCTCTCTCGCAGTGAATTTGTCAAAATATCACGTTCCGTTAAAAGCCGGGCCAGCTTAATATTGCTGTAACTAAGCTGTGAAAGCATATGGGAAACCCTTAAGAAAAAAGACATGACCTGTTCCATGTATTCTCTACTTATCCGCGGAACAGCCCCAAGGGCCGTCATGTATTCTTTTTCATTAAAACCGTAAAGCCTCGCCTGTGCTTTAAAAAATTCATAATCCAGATCCTCTTCGTTAAAGAAGAATTGCCCCATAAAGAGATTGCCGAATTTTTTGCCGCCTATTATTATAGGTGTCGCGACATCCCACAGGCCATTCTTACATTTATAGAGCTCAAACTTACCTTCGCCGGCATTCGAAGAAAGCTGCGTATCGCTTTCTATGCAGTGTTCGCAGGTTTTCGGATGGGCCCGATGAAATTTAGTGCAAATTTCCTGCCATCCCACGCCAACCAAAACCTTACCTTCAAGGTCGATCATAGCCATGGGGACGTGATAAAATCTATTAAAATCATCCAAAAGCATCTGGATCGCCGTGACATCAACGATATCGCCAAGCTGCAGATGGTCTATCGATCCTTCCGGTGAAAGGATTTTTTTTAATTTTGCCCTGACGCGTTGCTCACTCTCTCGCAGCGCTTCTTCGAGCTGTTTTCGCGCGTTGATCTGTTTGTCCAATTCATCGCGCGAGGCGGTGGTCTTCTGTAGATCAGTGGTCATCTTATCAAAAGCCCTTGAAAGCTGCCCTATCTCATCGTCCTCGCCGTTGGCGATCTTATAGTCTAAATTTCCGCCTCCGACAATCTGTGTGCCTTTAATGAGTTTGTTTATGGGACGAGCAATAGATTTTGAAGAAAGAAATGCCGTTACATAGACCAGGACAAGAACAACAAACAGGATCAGTAGGACTAATTTGCGCATGTTTTCTGCGTCAGAAAATGCTTCCCATGCATCTATTTTAGTTACAATTCCCAAATCTAAAGAGGGTATATATCGCCAGGCCGCAATGACTTTTTGCCTCCTATAATCAATCGACAGGCCGACTCCGGTCCTGCCTTGCACAGCTTCCTGAATAGGAATGCCTGTTTCTTGGCCTATAGTTATTCTATTATTACGGGATAAACCAGGATCATGCCTCTGAGGATTTAAATACAGCACCTCATTGCCGATTTTCTTACCCAACAAAATTTCTCCGGTTTTACCCAACCCAGGCACGTCCCGGGCAAGGTCATAAAACCGGTCCATGTCCATCTCAAAAGCTATCACTCCTATGAAAATGTCATTAAGGTCAACCGCCGGGGCGCTAACGAGGATCGAGAACTTATTTTTATGGGTTTTGTTAAAAAATATATCCGTGATATATATCCCGTTTTTGCCTTCCACAAAACTCTTTTGCCCGGGATCGGGAAGTGCATTCAAAAACACACTTGAGTCGTCCACACCGCGTGAATAAACGATCCTGCCCTCAGGATTAACCAGTATGATATCAGCCAAACCTAAAGCTGCCTGCATCACGGATAATTGACTATCAAGTATCTTCCAAGCGGCACGGAATTCCGGGTCATCTCTCTTGTCGGCAAGGCGGTTTAAAATCGGGAGATTGCGTTTAATATTGTAAAATCCCTGAGCTATCAGTATATTTGCCTTAAGCGAAGCACAATATGTTTCTATCTTGTCCGCCTTAAAAAAGGCGATATCGCGCAATGCAGAAATATGCCCGTCCTTCAGGGAATTTTCATATTTCCTGAAGGTTAAGGTGCTGATGAGGGCCAAGGGGATCAAAGCGAATGCCATAAATATAACGGTAAGCTTTAATTTTATAGACATGTTCATTCAGTTCCTATCCGTACAGCTTTTATCATCAAACGAAAATAATATCTGTCATGACGGAATTATTATACCCCGCCTATTCCTACCTAGCTAATCTAAATGTGTTAATGCCTTCGCTTCCTTCTCCAAAGTCCGTCTTTTAGATGTCCATCTGTAAATTCCGACATGGTATGTAACACTTTTATCGCTAATAAGTTCCTACTTAATCCGGGTAGCATTACCCGGCACCCGGATCATGTTCACAATTTATTTGTCCCTATTGAGTTATGCAAAATGTCTGGTTCCTTGGGTGACATACTTTCCAGCCGAAGGCGCATAGGTTATTTCATCGTTTTGGCTTAACGAAGAGATCCATGACACCATGTCTTAACAGCCTGAAAATGCGATACATCTTTGGTTCCTTCCAGATCACTTCGAACCGGAAACCGCCGCCTCTTAATGTCTCTCCCGTATTGATATCAACCTCGAACTCTTTCCAGTCGCTGTCGATAGCATCGTAAGCCTCTCCTGTTATTGAATTTCCATCGACCCGTACACTTCTAAGGCCGTCCCACGCCAATCTTTCAGTTCTCCACTTAATGCCCCCGCTATCCATAGCCGCAAGCGCTACAAAACTATCCGACAGTATATAAAGATCTTTTATCGGGGTGGCTATGATCTGGTCATAATTCCCGTGCAGTATCCTAATTGGAATTATTTTATCCGGATCCATCTGATATATCGCTCCACCGGCGAACACAAATATTGTTTTATCTGAAAGCTCTACCACATCGTTAAGCTGAGTGGCGCCGCGTTTGAAATTTGCAACCCAGTCAGTACCGTCTTGTTTGAAGAATTTAACCACAAAACCCTGCGAAAACAATTGGGTGTTATCTTTGGACACTGAAATCCACATAGGCCCATTTGCAGGCAAAACATCCAAGACTTCATATCTTTTCATTCGAACCGTTACTCCACTTCATACTATTTACAGTATCCGAACAAGCTGCCGCTATTCTAGTTCAAAAAAAAGGTTCAAGAATGTGCCCCTTGCCGCCCCAGAAAATACACCACTTTGCAGCAGCCATAACAACATCGAGTTTAGATCCCATTCCTTCTGTATCTTCCGTATTTAATTCGGATAGATCAATTTTGTTCTCGAGAGCATATCTTTGGGCCATATCCTTTAGGCGCTTACCATACGCCATCATTTCACGAGAAGTCTTTATTTTAAAGGCTCCTTTTAGCATTTCTTTCCCGATGATCTCTTCACAATCTTTCAACAATTCAGCACGAAAAGAAAATGGTTCAACATACCCAGCGAAAGAATTAGAATATTTCGGCAGTCCATCGCACGGAGGAACAAGGTCAACAACATAATATCCCCGCATTGTTTCAAGATACTCTTTTTCTGTACCTTTAATTTCACCGTTATGCTCCCTATATCGCTCGCGCGCCCATTGAGTTGCCCGTTCATCGAACCCCACTTGCGGAGCTTTCAATGTTTCGAACGCTGGAATGGATATCTCCTGAAATCTTTTTATCAGGCCTTTACGCCTCCAGCACCAATTCTTGGCAAGTTTGCTTACAATTATATCGTGCTCTTCTTCGCACCCCGGAATGGGCCTATTACCCGGATTCCAATCCAACCCCATAACCTACCTCCTATCTTCCCCATCATCCCCGCGACTGAGACCAAAGAGCCATACTCCCAGAATACCGAGGAGTACCGAATAAACGATAAATCGTATCGACTGCGCAAGCGTCGGCGGCGTGCCGAAAGGGTCAGCATCATCGGCCATTTTACTGCCAACGGGATCCAATATCTCCAAAAGACCGCCAATGATCCCTATTACGGCAATGATTATGGAAACTATCCCGGCAATCTTACGAATGTACTTGATCATCATCTGATATCCGCGCCGGTCTCCCTAAAGTCGTTGGAACTATCTTGATCACCCAGTACATGTTTAGTTCTGTGTCTTGCCCGCTAAGATAAAAGCCTGGCTTCCAAAGATCCGCCATAACAACGGGACCCTGATATAAAGCCTTAATAGGAACAGGGACTTCGGCAGCATGCTTTTTGTCGTGTATGGCAGAAACCTTGGAATGCATTCGATGACCTTAAAACCGTTGATCTCAAGCGCCTCCCGCATGCTCCGGTCATCGAGCGGCGAGACATGGTCGAAGAACATCCAGTAATCCTTATAGCAAAACCTTATGTTCGGCTGTAAGATCATGACTTTACCGTCGTCCTTCAGGACCCGGTGTATCTCACTCATCGTCTTAACTATATCTTCTTTTGTGAGATGCTCAAAAAAATTCCCGGCGAATACTATGTCTATGCTCGAGTCATCGACCGCTTTCATGTCCGTCGAAGATGAGAGGACAGCTTTAACCCCAGGCGCGGCGTATCTTCTAACGTCGGGGTTGATATCGACCGCGATCTTCCCCCTGGCGTTTATATTATTTATGAATTCGCAATAACCCGCCGCCAGGTCAAGGATGATGCCGTCCCTTGGGACATATTTTTGAAAATGGTCCCGGCAAAGGACCTTATACATCCTGTCCCTGAACTCCAGATCTCCCCCGAACCTTCTTTTATACATTATTTCCGTATTTTCCATATTCTACCCTGCCCCTTGACGCCTGCCCCGATCACAGGCTGGCCCTTTCATTTATGTCATCCATCACTAGAACTCTCTGGAGCCAGAGATATAGCGCCGTGTAAAGATATCTCCGCCCCATATCGGCTATCTTCAGTTTCGTCACGCCGCTCTCCCTGCCGTGCCATTTCACCGGGACGACCGCTATCTTATAACCCCTGATAAGGGCCTTGAGCGGCATTTCAATCGTCACGTTGAAATACAACGATTCTATGGGTTTGATCGCATCTATCACCTCCCTCCGGTACGCTTTGAACGCGTTGGTGAGGTCGTTGTGGCTCGTCCAGAAAATGCATCTCAAAAACAGGTTCGCGGCCCTGTTGAGCAGCAACTTAACGGCGGGATAATCCATGACCGCGCTCCCCTTCATAAAACGGGACCCGAAAACGCAATCATACCCCTCCTCGATCTTTCTGAAATAACGCGTTATATCCGCCGGATCGTCCGAGGCGTCGCCCATAGCAACTACGACGGCGTCCCCTGTCGCTTTCTCGAGACCATCCCTTATTGCCCTGCCGAACCCTCTGGGAGGAACACGTTTAACGAGCCTGATCCGTTCATCCAGAGCGGCTATCGCCGAAACTATATCATGAGTCCCGTCATCGCTGTTATCGTCCACGACGACTATCTCGGCGTCGATCTTTTCTCCGGAAAGTTCTCCGGCTATATCCGAAATGACGCGCTCTATGAGGCTGGCCTCGTTATGAGCTGGAATAATTACGGATAGCTTCATGCCTGGGTTCCTCTCCTTTGTCGTAAAACCGAGCCAAGCGTGATGAAGAAACACGCGAACACGAAAATAAAAGCCATGACGCTATCGCATTTCTCCACGATGAAAGTCGCGTCGGTGAACAGCGACTTTTCAAACACTGCGGCCGTAGCTGAGGCGGCCGCCGGCAAAAACGCGGACAGGCCCGGCATGATGGAGAACACTGAAAGGAACGAGTACGCTCCCAGAACGACATAAATATACATTAGGACCATCCCCACCCGACGATTTTCGGAGCCATAAAGCAATATAGCCGAAATTATGGCTATTTGTTCCCGGTCCATGCTACCCTGAACGAGCAGCGCCGCGGTGAATACTAAAAGAATATTGGCGGTGAATATCTCAGGGCCCAGTTTGCGAGTCAGTATACCATAGACGCTGGCCGTAGCAAAAGCGGCGATAAACACGTTCTTGACAGCCCAGTAATGTAAAGGCGTAAGCCAATGGACGATCCTCCACATTGATCCGTATTTAGGGACCGCGGCATATACGTTCTGGGACATCCTGGACGCCATCATATCAAAAACATGAGGGGTATAGGGCAAATGCCATATGAGCGCGAATATGGCCGTCAAGGTTAGATATCCCAGAAGGCGCCGCGCGGCTTTCCCCGAGAGCAATATGTTCAGATCACCTGGCCTGCCGAACACGTTATACGCGCAAAGAGGAATGATAAAAACCCCCAACCCCTTGAACGCTACCGAAAGCCCCAACAAACAGGCGCTGAGATAGAATTTTACGAAATATCCACCGGACTTAGAAGCAAGTATCGCCCCAATGATCAATAAAGTCTCTATACCTTTATCCTCCGGATAGATACAACCCCACAGGAACAATAAAGGGGACAGCGTAAAAAGCATTATAGGAAAGAAGTTCGTTCCGGATATTGTCCCGCCGCTTCCGTGATGCCACCATCTGAAGATATACCATGCTATTAAAGCCACCAGGATGCTGTCAAAAAAAGCGAAGGTCATCCTGTACGCCCCTGGAACTGGTCCCATGATCCCGTCTATCAGACCGAAAAATATCAGGTTCAATGGCAGGTTGCCGCTCGCGTAAAAGTTCCATGTTCTCTGGCTTTTACAGGTATATTCATTGTACGCCAGAGCGTCATTCCTGAACCGGCCCCTCAGTTCCGGATTATCGCGCCAATCATAAGGATTAACATTATTCGAGACCAGCTGCCCGCTGTCGATATATATTCCGAGATCAATGAATCCGTTGCCGCCCGGGGTCTTTTGTATCAACACGCCCCGGGACAAAAAAGAGACCAGGAATATGGCCAGAAAAAACATCAACAGATCTTTTTTTATAAATACCATGATTTTGGCCAGACCGAAGGGGAATCGGGTTTGTCCCCCTAATCTACCAGTATATTATCCGTCATCGTTATCTCTTACGCAACGTATTATCGTTGGGATTTCCTTGGAATTTAGAGTTCGGAGTTCAGGATTTTATGGGTATCTCAATGCGGCGGTCAATACACACATCGCTAAAACTTTATTTCATATGGCTTCTATCGCTCCAGATTCCACCCAGCCGCTTTTTTGACTTGAGAGTCGTATATGCGTCCAGGCGCCGTCTTTACCGAGGATCTGGGCTTTCATGCCTTCAACTAATTTGAACGCCACAACGCCTGTGAATGAAGGGCTGTATCGCACTTCTGCTTCCGGCTCCGTAACGATACCCTCTCTAAAATATTTTTTGGCGTTATAACCGTCAATAAAAGCCGCGAGCGATATCATGAAGAACAGTAAGAGTATCCCCGAGATCACGCGGCTCCTGGCCTGGAAACCGTAACTCAGGGACCCGGCGCCCATGAGGAGACAAACTGACGAAAAAAAGACAACGGAAAAGATGAACCATGTTTTAAGGCGGAAAGCGTCTCTCACTCCCGTCCATACCCTGTAGATGAGCGATTGTCTTTCCAGCGGCGGAGCGAAGTCCGTCGCGGCCCTTATGAAAGATATATTAGCGAAAAGGTCTTCGTTATTCGGTATATATTTCGCCGCGCGTTCGTAATTGACAAGGGCCTTCCCTTTTTTGCCAAGTTTATAATACGTGTTCCCGAGATTGTAATATAAGTTCCCGCTCTTTACCCCGTCAGAGATGAGGCTTTCGTATAGAACTGAGGCTTCCCGAAACCTATCCTCATCGTAGTTCCTGTTGGCCGTGTTGAATATTTCGTCCGGCGTCTCGGCGCGTGAGAACGTCGTTCCCGGGATAATAAGAATGATAGCGATAAAGGCGCATCTCATTATTAGTTTCATCTTAAGGTCCTTTCGAGCCGGGCGACTATATCGTTAGCGGTTTTAAAGTCCTTTTCCAGTTTAAGCGTATCCGCTGACATCGACGAATATACAGCCTCGTTCGCGCTATGGTACAGGGCTTTAAGCTCTTCCCGTTCTTTTTCGGCAAGGCATTTATCTCCGAGCTCATCCGCTATCGTCACCCCTACGCTTCCAAGCTGACGGTTCAGTTTTTCCGAAAGATACATGTTCAAGCCCTTTATGAGGGTATCGTAAAAATCCCTCGTCTCGCCTTTACGTAAATATCCCTCGGCGTTCCTGAAAAACTCCCTGGATCTTCTGAACGCCCCGCGGCTACGGGCGAAAGCCGCGTCCGTATCCAGCTTCCGGCGGCGCGTCCCCGCGAAGAACATCCCGATATAGACCACTAAAGGAGGAAGGAATGAGAATAACCATACAGCCGGATCCTCATACGCCGGTTTTTCCGCTTTTACGACCTTACCTATATCGGTCATGATGTAATGAATATCTTTTTTCAGCACTTTAAGCTCCCTCTTATCGGATCCGGAGCCGCCTTCGGGAGTTAAAGTCACTACCTGTACTTCCGTTTCCTTTTCCGCGGGAGCGACATGTATATTGAACGGCCCTCTTTTTTCCGTCTGGTATTTACCCGTTGAGGGATTAAAGAAAATAAATGAGATATCGGGTATCCGGAAATCCCCGGCTGAACGCGGTATAAGGACCTTTTCGAATACCTTCTCTCCCCTGGACTCGCCTCCCGACTGTGACACGTTAACCTTGCTCTCGGGCTCATAACTTTTAAAATCCTCTGATCCGGGTATTTGCGGCAGCTCCAGCTGTTCGATATTCCCGGAGCCTCTCACCTTCATGGTAAGCGTGATCGGCTCACCCGCCTTAAGAGCGACCGGTTTCACATCGACATCGAACGTGAATTTTCCGACAGCTCCGTTATAGCCTACCGGCTTTTCATCGCCGGGGACCTCTTTTACCGTAAGGGTCATATCGTTCGACCTCGCGGCGAAAGGTTCCGTGACAGCGTCTCTACCCAGACCGAAGAAATCGTTCATATCCGAATCGAAGAAACTGTCAATAACGCTCCTCGGCCTTGAGCGCTTGTACCCTGTGACCACGTCGCACTTCAGGAACACGGGCTCCAGCGGATAGATCCCTGCGGAAACAGGGGTGAGTATCTTCTGGAACGATATCACCATGTATTCCTGTCCTTTAAAGAATTCCCGCGTCCTCTGGGCCGGTATCTGTTTATCGCCGTTAACTATCAGCCTTTGATAATTGCGCTCGTCGTCCATGGGAGGATCCGAGATAAGAAAGTTCTTCAGCCCGTCAAGCCATGGGACATTTATGGAATAATTTCCGATATCCTTGCTGAAATACCATTTAAAGGTGAGGACGATCTTCTCCCCGAGATACGCTTCGGTTTTGTCCGCCCTCGCATCCAGGAAAATATCGCCTCTTTTTTCCGACTGGTCGAGGACATTCACCTGGAACGGCTCGGTCATGAACCTCTTCCCGTTAACGTTAACGGGAATGGACGGCACGGTGAACGTTCCCTTCTCCACAGGCATGAGCTCAAAATCGAAGCTATATCCTCCCCCGGTGCTTTCGTTCTTCACCTGGCGGCCGTTAATTATGACGGTCATGCTCGAGAAACCTTCCTGCCTGGCGCCGCGGTATTTTATGTTAAAACCCGGTATTTCGGGAATGACCGGGGGAACTGGGTTCGCTACGCCGCTCTCGATAATGGTCAGTATCACGCTGTCGCCGAGTATTATCTCCTTCTGGCTGACAGACATGCTGACCTTTTCACCGTCGGCCCCCGCCGTGATAGAGAGAAAGGAGATCAATACCCCCATGATCAATGGACTACCAATCTTTTTCAACATAATATCCCCGGCCTTTTTTTGATACCTGCTGGCTGGTAAGCTGGTTATTCTTATGGTCCCTGTCGAAAACGGTGAGGAATTTTTCGGCCTCCTCTTTTGAAGTGTCTTTTTTATCTTTACCGCCGGCCTCGGACTGTTTGTCCTTATCCCTGTCTTTGGGCTCTCCTTTCTCGGAGGAGCTGGATTGTTCACCTTCGTCGCCTTCCTTCTTATCCTCTTTATCAGCCGCCAGCATCGCCTTTTCCTTATCGGCTCCGGACTCTTTTTCCTCTCCTTCCTTCACGTCTTCCTTATTTAGGTCCTTGACGGATGCCGCCTCAGTTTTATCTTCTCCCTGTTTTTCGTCTTCATTATTCTGCTTCGCGCCGTCTGACTGCGAGGCCTGCTGTTTTTGACCGTCCTCTTTTTGCCGGTCCTCGCGCTCCTTATTCTCTTCGGCGGCCTTCTTCATAGTGTCCTTGGCCTTTGAAAGCATTTCCTTGATCATGCGCTCGGTATATTCGACGTTATACTTCGCGTCCTGGTCGTTTGGGTCCCTGGCGAGAGCCTGTTTGTAATATTCAAGCGCTTCACGGAGTTCACCCTGGTTAAAAAGGGCATTACCGATATTATACATCGCTTTCGCCTCGATCGCTCTATCTCCTTTTTCCATGGATTTCCGGTATGAATCCACAGCCTCTTTATACTTAGCCTGCCTGAAAAATACGTTCCCCATATTAAAGAACATCTCAGGGCTTGTCGGAAAGTCTATCCCGGCGTCGTTATACTTGGTGAGAGCCTTATCGTATTCTTTTTTGGCGAATAATTTATTACCTTCTGATATTTTCCCGCTTAACCCGCCTCCGGCGGATGCGTCCCTCGACCCGCAACATAGGATAAGTCCCAATATCAGAATGACCGTTTTACTGTTCTTTATCTCTCTCATGGTTTTACCCTCTTACGTTCCCCTATCACGGCCTCTATTACGTACAGTAGGATAGAAACAAAAAGCGGCCATTGGAAACGGCTCTCGTAACGTTTCTGCCGTGACGATTCCAGTTCCTTTTTTTCCATCTTTGAGAGTTCGTCCTTATATATCTCTTCCAGAGGGAAACTCCCCGTCCCGATCGTCCCTTTTTTCCCTCCCGTCATTAGAGCGATCTTCTGCAACAATACAGGGTCTAACTTCGAAAGAACTATATTGCCGTCCTTATCCTTTATAAATCCCTTCCTGCCGTCCTCGTCGAATACCGGGATAGGTGCCCCTTCCTGTTTCCCTATACCGATAGTGAATATCACAACCCCACGGTTCTTAGCCTCCTCTACCTCGTGCATGACCGTGTCGCCGTGGTCCTCACCGTCGGTGATAAGGATAAGCACCCGGTGTTTTTTCTCATGCCCCTCGAAAGCCTCCGTCCCGGCTTTTATGGCTTCACCTAAATTGGTCCCTCCCAGCGGTATCGTATTGACGTCCAGGTTATCGAGGAAAAGCTTGGCGGTCCCGTAATCCAGAGTGAGGGGACATTCCAGGAAAGCGCTCCCCGCGAAAGCGACTAAGGCTATCCTGTCTCCTTTCATTATATTTATGAGGCTCTTGATCTCACGCTTCGCGCCCTCAAGCCTCGTCGGTTTTATGTCTTCGGCCATCATGCTTTTCGAAAGATCGAGAGCGACGACGATATCCAGGCCTTTCCTTTTCACGTCCTTCCACTGGTATCCCCATTGGGGCTGGCCCAGGGCGACCGCCAGGAAGAATAGGGCTGACAGGAAAAGTGCGGCGCGGATCTTCCTCGCGCGAAAATCAACCGACTTGACCAGGTGCTCAAGGACTACCCTGTCCGCAAAAGCCTCCAGTGCCTTCTGTTTCGCCTTGAACGCCCACATGAAGAATATCCCGACAGCTGCGACCGCCAACAAAAGCCAGAGATATCCGGGATCGCCGAACCTCATTTAAGCTCCTATGGTAATGTCCTTAAGACAGTGTTACGCAATACTACCTCTATAAGCATGGCCGCCATCGCGAACAACGCGAATAGCGGAAAAAGCTCCCTGTAATCCCCGTACGACGTTATCTCCATTTTCGTTCTTTCCAGCCGGTCTATCTCCGAATAGATCTCCTTGAGTTTTTCCGTATCGGTTGCCCTGAAATATCTTCCACCCGTCACTTCGGCTATTTTTTGGAGTGACGCGTCGTCAACATCGATCTTCACCCATTGGTACACCTTATTGCCGAAAAAGTCCCGAGCGGGATATGGCACCTCGCCTTTAGATCCTGCTCCTATAGTGTAGACCTTCACCCCGATCGCGTGAGCCATCTCCGCGGCATGGTCGGGATCCACGCGCCCGGCGTTATTGATGCCGTCGGTAAGGAGTATCACCACCTTACTTTTACTGTCCACGTCTTTAAGTCTTGCGAGCGCCGTCGAGAGCCCGTCGCCCACAGCCGTACCGTCCTCGACCATACCGATATCGATCCTGTCCAGGAACTTAAGAAGGACCCCGTAATCAAGGGTGAGCGGACACTGCATATAAGCCGCGCCTGCGAATACCACAAGCCCGATACGGTCGTTGGAACGTTTTTTTATAAAATCCCTTACGACCTCCTTAACCGCTTCCAGGCGGTTCTTACGCTCTCCCTTAAGGACAAAATCCTCAGCCATCATGCTCCCCGATACGTCGACGCCGAGCACTATATCTATCCCTTCCGATCTTACCTTTGTCTCCTCGATCCCTTTTTGAGGCCTCATAAGCGCTAACACGAGGAGACATAGGGCAAGCGCCCTTAGCGCGATCAGAATATGCCTGGCCTTAAGGTTATTAGACGGTTTCAGCCGCTTCAGGTTCTTTACGGACGAATATTTTATCCGGCCTTGGGGGCTGTGTTTCACGTACACCCATATCACTACGGGCACGAAAATGAAGATCCAAACAATATTAATAAGATCGCTGAATATCATTTCCCCTTTCCCTCGTATGTTTACGTTTATTGTCAGTTGCCGGTTGCCCGTTGCCGGTTAACGGAATACAACAACTGGCAACTGGCAACTGACAACGGACAACGATCATATTCGTTCCTTAAAAAGCGAATCTTCCCCGATAGCGGGGTCAGGCACCTTTTTCCTGTCCACCGGCGGAACTGTCTCAGTTGTCGCTACGACAAAATCACGCGCCGTCCTTATTATTTCGTTACCGTGGAACCTACCCGGATCGTATCCGGCGTATTTAACGAGATCACTCAGCTCCATGAACTCTTTCAACGGCCCGATGAACATTTTGTCCAGCTTATCCGAATTCCTGACATTACCCAGGAATTCTTCCGTGGTCTGTTCGGGCGCCCTTAAGGCGAAACGCCCCTCCAGGTATGTCCTTAAACATAAGGAAACCAGATAATAATGTTCTTTTGTCCTACCCTTCCCGCAAAGGTCCATATCTTCGATCCTTGTAAGTTCTAGAAGCGCTGTCTCATTAGGCGATAAAGGCGCTTTCTCTTCCTTTCGCGCGAATTTCTTCCTGTATAATGACCACGATGCCGCGCCTCCAATGAGAACTAAGACAAGGATAGTAACGGCAAGAAGGACCGGCGTCCCGGACTTGACCGTCAAAGGCCCTTTGATATCCCGAAGCCCTTCTTTTTCGCCGGGCTTATCCATCACGCTTTTAACTTCAATGAAGATCTCGCTCGACTTCAGCTCGCTGAAAATACCGTCAGCCGACTTTATCCTCACGATCTGCCCAGGTATTACGTAAGAACCGGTAGTATAGGTATCCATGAGATACCATTGGCTTTTACGGACGCGGCTCATTCCTAATTTTTTGTCGTCTTTCCCGAAATCTTTTACCGCAAACCCTCCCATTCCCGAAGAGTAGGAAGGGAATTCGGCCTCCATCCCTTTCTCCAGGTCTATCTCCAGTGTGTATTTCACATTTTCACCGATGGTTATTGTCGACTTATCCACGTAGGCGCGAAGTTCCGCCATCGCCGCTTTCGAAGTTGAAGTATACGCCCCCGTGAGCATGCCCTGATCATTATCCTCGCCATAGGCTGTAACAAACCCGGATAGATATCCTGCCAGCAGAGATAACGCTAATATAGATATAAGGTTCAATCGTTTCATCCCACTCTTTCCCCCGTCATTGCGAGCGAAGCGAAGCAATCCCTATATAGATCGCTTCGTCGGCCTCAGGGCCTCCTCGCGATGACGATCAATTTTCCAGTCCTTCTCCTTCTTTCTTTCCTTCCGGCGATCCTTCGTCGTCCGGGGCTTTTTCGTCCGGGGCTTCGGCCTTGAACTTTTCGCTGTATATTTCCACGTCTTTTACGGACAGTATCTCGTCCATGAACTTCGCCAGGCCTTTCTGCGCTTTTTCCTGGCGATAGGCCATCTCAACTTCGGCTCTCGCTTCGTCAAAAGCCTTCACCTTCCCGTCTTTCTTATCGGTAAATTTTTCTTTGTTCGCCTCATAATAATTACTGAGATCCGCCTCTTCGCTCTTTATCTTAGAGAAGACCTCGTCTTCGAGGACCTTCCTTATGACCAGTTCTTTCTCGATCTCACCGGCTCTCTGTTTCACCTGTGGATCCCGGTGATACCCCATCTTCATCCCTTTCTCGTAGAAAAGTTCGTTGGCGACATACGTTCTCAGAAATTCCAGTTTTTTTGAATCGTTTTTTGTATACGCTTTTTCCATCCAGGGCGGCAGCTGCTCCATCTCACGGTTTATCTCGCTCATGGTGATCTCCCTGTCCTTGATCCTTGCCACGACTTCGCCTGACGGTTTTTTTGTTCCCTTGTCTTGGGCAAGGAGGGTCCTCTTCTCCATTTGATATTCCGCGTCAAGCGCCCGGTCGGACCTTTCGAGGCACGTTACGATGTTATTTCCTATTTCCTGTTTAAGCTTAGTCGCGGGATCGGCTATCTCCGCCTTATAAAAATAAGCCAGCGCTTCATCGTATTTTTTCGCGCCCATCAGCATCTCGCCTATCGTAAAATAGATATTGGACCGGGCGCTTTTGTCCACGCCTCCTTTCTCGACATATTCCTCATAAGCCTTCCTGGCCTCCTCGACCAGTCCGTCCCCCTTAAGTTTATTGGCGTATTCCCTTATCTGGCCGGCGCTCCAGGACCCTTCCCTGCCGCCCCGCTTCGTCAGAGTGATCGTATTTAAGAGGATAAAAACGTTGACGACCGTAAGAACGGATAACAACACCGCGACCGCCTGACGAGCCCCATTGCCCCCTTCCTTCTTTTCTTTTTCGGGTAATATAGTTACCATTTTCACTTCTCCTTATCTTTTCCTTTCTCTTCGCCTGAAGAACTTCATAAAAGGCTCCACATATGAGCCGCCGGTCTCGACATGGATCATGTCCATGTCGATCTTTCTGAAGAATCTGTCCCTGTCGGCCGCTTCTTTTCCCGCCAGGACCTTTATCCCTTTCTGGAGGTTCGGGTCGGAGCTGTCCACTAGAAGCACCTCGCCCGTCTCGGCGTCCTCGAGCTCTATCAGCCCCAGCCCCGGGAACTCCCTTTCACGCTCGTCGCCTATGACCACGGCTATTATGTCGTGCCGCTTATTCGCTATCTGGAGGGCCCTTTCGTACCCTTCGGTCATGAAGTCCGATACCAGGAAGGTTACCATCCGTTTCTTGTTGACGGAATTGAAGAACTCGATCGACGCGGCTATGTCCGTACCTTTATGTTCGGGTTTGAAGGATAATATCTCGCTTATTACATGGAGCACGTGGCGTTTGCCTTTTTTCGGAGGGATATACTTCTCTACGGTATCGGTAAATATCACGAGCCCCACCTTATCATTGTTCTTTATGGCCGAAAAGGCGAGCATCGCGCATAGCTCCGCCGCGTACTCGTTCTTAAGCTGCTGTTTCGATCCGAACTCGCCCGATGAGCTCGCGTCCACCATAAGCATCACCGTTAGCTCCCTTTCCTCGACGAATTTCTTGACAAAAGGCTTACCCGCCCGGGCAGTCACGTTCCAGTCGATCGTCCGGATCTCGTCGCCGGGCTGGTACTCGCGCACCTCGTCGAATTCTATACCCCTGCCTTTGAACGTGCTGTGATACGCCCCGGCCAGCATGTCGTTCACAAGGTGCGAGGTATAGATCTGGATACGCCTCACTTTTTTAAGCAGCTCTTTCGTAAGCATTACGGCACCACCACTGTGTCGAACACCTTGTTTATTATGTCTTCGGCAGATACGTCGTCGGCTTCGGCCTCATAGGTGATTATCACCCTGTGTCTTAGGACATCCAACCCAATGCTCTTTATATCCTGGGGCGTTACGTAGCCGCGCCCCTGGAGGAACGCGTAAGCCTTCGCCGCCAGGGTAAGAAATATCGTAGCTCTCGGAGAAGCGCCGTACTCGATATAGTTCTTCACGTCGAGCTTGTATGCTTCGGGCTCGCGTGTAGCCATTACAATGTCCACAATGTAAGAGGAAAGTTTTTCGTCTATATAAACCTGGTCCACAATGTCCCTTATCCTCAATATATCTTCCGGAGTTATAACGCTTTCAACGGCGATCTTCTTCTTAACATGCGCCATCCTTTTAAGTATCTCCTGTTCCTCTTTTTTATTGGGATAAGAAACCTTCAGCTTCAGCATGAACCTGTCTACCTGCGCCTCTGGCAGCGGATATGTCCCTTCCTGCTCGATCGGATTCTCGGTGGCCAATACCAGGAACAGCTCCGGGAGCTTTATCGTTTCCTCGCCTATCGTCACCTGCCTCTCCTGCATGGCCTCGAGAAGCGCGCTTTGCACCTTGGCCGGTGCGCGGTTGATCTCGTCCGCGAGAACTATGTTCGCGAAGACAGGACCTTTCTTTACCGAAAAACCGGCGTTCCTGGGATCGTATATCTGGGTCCCTATAAGATCGGCCGGAAGAAGGTCGGGAGTGAACTGTATCCTTTTAAAGGTCGCCTTTATGGCGTTAGCGAGAGTGGATACGGAGAGGGTCTTAGCCAGCCCCGGAACACCATCGAGAAGAACATGCCCATCGGCCAAAAGACCGACAAAAAGACGGTCTATCAAATATTCCTGACCCACTATATTCTTGTGGATCTCTTCACGGAGCCTCGTCAATACCCCGCTTTCTTTTTTCACCTTTTCGGTTAAGGCCTGAATGTCTGTATGTAACATTTTACCCCTCCTTACTGTCTACGGTTTCTATAAGTTCATCCACATTATCACAGGGTATCAACGCCTTCATATACCTGGCTATCCCCCTCGCAAGTCTTTCCTGTTCATTCTCCGTGGGACCATACCCGGAGAAACGGACTTTCAGAGCCATCTCCCCGCATTCGTTGTACAGGCTCCGAAGGTCACCTGGCAGTTCGGACTCAAGCCCCAACGGGTATTTTTTCTTAACATAACCCTCCATGGCTTTTTGGAGAGAGTAATAATACTCTCCAGTTTCTCCCGCAATCCTATGCCTGTCGATATCCCTCAAATGCGCTATGACCTTTTTTTCAGCCTCAAAATTGTCTTTGTTTGGCCCTCTGTTCCTTTTCTTGGTACTGGCTGCTCCGAGGTTACGGATCAATATGGCCGAAACACCTAAGATCAAAAGCGCGGCTAAAATTATGAGAAACCCCTCTAGCGCGATCTTCCCGGACCTGGCGGCCCGCGAAATTATCCTTACGGGTATAGGGGGGGTTTTGACCATCCTTATATTCTCCTTATCGGAGCCCGAAACATATTCTAATACAGCGGGAGTAGCTTCCCCCGAACCTTTCTCTTTACCGATATATAGGTATTCCAGGAAGGTCCTCGAGAAAACGCCGTCTTTCGTAAGCCTTGAAGACGAGCTTTGCTTGGAATCTATCTGTTCCAAGAGCGGACTTCCCGGCGGTGTTATCCTGGTTACCGAGATCGAAGGGCCTCCTTCGTCCTTCCATTCCATTTCAACAGTGACCTTAATTTTCTCGCCGACTCCTATTTCCTTTTTATCGGAAAAAGCGTTGATCTTAGGCTCTACAGCCAACGCTGTCCCCCCGGCATACCCCGCTAAGAGAATTATCGATAACCACAGTATTTTTCCAAACATTTTCTTCCCTTCCCGATCAAATATCCATAATCCACGCCTGCCCGCCGTAGCCTTGGCGAAGGCGGGAACCGCTAAATTAAATTTACCACGATACCACTTAAGGGAACATTAAGCCAAAATTAAGATTTCTTAATATTCGATATATGGCTAGGGGTTGGTAGGGTCACCGTGAAAACGCTCCCTTTTCTGGGAACGCTTTCGACCGTGATGGACCCTTTATGGGCTTTCGCTATCATCCGGGCGATACTAAGGCCAAGCCCGGCGCCACCGTCTTCGCGGGTCCTTGCCTTATCGACACGGTAAAAACGCTCGAATATCTTTTCCTGCTCTTCTTCCGGAATGCCTATGCCGGTGTCGGAGACCCTCACCGCGCAGTTACTCTGCGCTAAGGTCATCTCCAGAGTTATCGTCCCATTCTCCGGTGTATATCTGACTGCGTTCTCTATAAGATTCGAAAAAAGCTCTTCCAGCCTTCCAGGGTCTCCCATCACATAGAAGTCGACTTCCGGGCAGCATAACGAAAGTACGATATTCTTTTTTTCAGCGAGCACACGGTAAAAATCGATCATCTTCGCCAGAAGCCCTTTTAGTTCAATTTTCTTCATTTCATACCTGTCAAGCCCGCTGTCCCCCCGGGAAAGGACCAGGAGCCTTGTGATCATCCTGGTCAGCCGGTCCATCCCGATGACGGTATTCGCAAGTACCTCCCTGTATTCCTCAATATCGCCGCCCCTTTCGAGCGCGACCTCGGCTTCTCCCTTAATGGCGGTTATTGGAAGTCTGATCTCGTGAGAAGCATTCGCGGTGAAATGTATCATCTTCTGGTTAGATTCCCGCAGTTTGTCGAGAACATTATTAAAAGAGGCGGCAAGCTTGTCCAATTCGTCGCCTGTCCCCAGGATAGGAAGTCTCCCGCCTGATCCCGACCGCGATAGCTCGTTCGAAGCCGTTATCATTCTCGTGATCGGCGATAGGAACCGGCTCGTCATGATGATACCGCTGATAAAAGCCAGGAGAATTATAAGCGGGATCATTAATAATCCTGTACTAAAAAATACCCTGACCGTTTCCTGATGCCCGAAAGGCGTGACACCGAACTCAAGGTAGAATATTTCCCCCATAACGTTCCTAAAAGAACGGGTAGCCATGTACACCGTATTGCCGTCGGCGTCACGGTATGCGCTTGCGCCCGCTGTTACGGACTTATCGTCGGGAGGGCGGTTCATCGCCTCCTCCAGGGAAGCCTTATCCTCGGAAAAGTTTCTAGACCGACCCACTATATGCCCTTTAGCGTCAAAAAGAGCGTAGCCTATCTTATGTGAACCTTTTATCCCGCCCGTATATTTTGAAAGTAAATCGGACATCGCGGGCCCGCCCTTCGGCTCGTTCCCGATCATGTCTATGGCGGACTTTAGCTCGGAGGACAAATACTGTTTAGTGGCTTCGAGAAGACGGGCGTTCATCTGGAAAGAGAAATATACCGTCACGGCGATGATGCTCACGAAAAGAATAAGGATATAGCCGAAAGCGAGTCTCGCGCGGATACTTTGAAAAAAAACCCGTTTATTTCCTTTCTTCCAGGACATAGCCTACACCCCGAAGCGTATGGATCAAAGGTTTTTCGCCGGACGGATCTATTTTTTTTCTGAGATTGGTCATATGGACGTCTATGACGTTGGTCATCGGGTCGAAATTGTATCCCCAGACGTTCTCCGAGATCATTGTGCGGGTCACTACTTCGCCTTTGTGCTCGAAGAGGTATTGCAATAAGGTGAATTCTATGGGAGTGAGACCGATGACCGATCTCCCCCTTCTTACAGCGCGTTTTGCGATATCCAGCTCCAGGTCAGAGACCTCGTAGCGGGTCACATTTTCTTCCTTGCCCCTCCTCGTAAGCGCCCTGACCCGCGCTAAGAGCTCGGAAAAAGAGAAGGGCTTCACCAGGTAATCGTCACCGCCCAGCTCAAGGCCCCTCACCTTATCCTCGACTGTGTCTTTCGCCGTTAAAAATATGACCGGGGTCTTCACGCCTTTATTCCGGAGCTGCCTGACCACCTCATATCCGTCAAGTTTCGGGAGCATTATATCCAGCACAATGCAATCATAGTCCTCGCCCGTCGCCAGAAAAAAACCATCTCTCCCGTCCGCGGCCGTGTCCACAGCGAACCCGTGTTCTTTAAACCCTTTCTTTATGAAACTGAGGACCTGCTTTTCGTCCTCCACTACAAGGACCTTCAAGTCAAGGCTCCTTAATGTTCGGGGACGTTCACTCCCCGCTCCCGATCAGCGGCAGAACGGATTCGACCTTAAAATAGACCAGGTAACGTTTCTTCATCTTAGCGGTATCGCACGAAACTCCGTGGCACTTGTGTTTTGCCATAGCGTCGATGATCTCCGCGTCATCCGTCTCTTTGTCCTTCCGGAGATACAGCCTTTTGCCTTCGTACCCGGAGCCTTCCTCCTTGAAAAGAAAGACCGCTCTGGGATTAGCTCCGATATTCGCGTGGGAAAGCTTGTCTCCCATTATGAACGCTACGCGCCCGTCATCCAACACATGCGGTCTTGAATACACCGCCGCGTTGACTTTCCCCTTAGCGTCGGCCGTACTCAAAACTCCCAGCCCTTTATTTTTCTCAAAATAATCTTTTAAGGCCATCTTGTCTCCTTTATCGCGGTATTTCCGTCTTCTCCTGAAAAAACATCAAAAAGTTATGATGTGTTATTTTACCATGAGGATATTGCGCTGTATATCCCCGAAAGACCGAACATGATAAAAACGGAAGCGGACGCGTATTTTATAGCCCGTTCGGGGATATGTTTTTTCATGATTATCCCGGCTATGATCCCGATCGCGTCGGCGGCCACCATTCCTATCGTAGTGCCTATGAGAACTTGCAGCATATTATCGTACTTTACGGCAAGACTTACGGTAGCGAGCTGTGTCTTATCGCCCATTTCGGCGATAAAGAAGGCGATAGCGACAGTCGCTACCGGCCCGAATTTAGACGGTCTTTTATCCTCCCCTTCCAGATGGTCGCCGTGCAAAGTCCATATCCCGAAACCTATGAAAGAAAGCGCGGCCGCGACAGAGATGATCTCGAAAGGTATGACCTTGGACAGAAAATGTCCCGTAAGCACCGCGATGGCGTGATTAGCGACGGTCGCGAGAAAAACGGCCAAAAGGACTTTATCCGCCCTGTACCTTGCCGCGAAGGCCATAGCGAGCAGTTGGGTCTTATCGCCCATCTCGGCGAGCAGAACGAACCCTAACGACGCAAGAAAAGCTAACATATGGGTTGAAGTTAATGCCTTGTTTTGACCATGGACCATGGACTATGGACCATGGAACTTTGGATGTCATGCTTGCCTTAGAGCATGTTTTTTCATTTTTGCTTCATGTTTGATCTTTCTTATCTCGACAGCGGCGAAATACACGACGCCGGACATGAAAACGGCTATAAAAAAGGATATGATCAGGTTGCCTACCACTACCGGAATTATCACATCAGAAAACGACGCCTGGAAGAATTTCGACCATTTAAAATCAGCCGTGAGGGCGTTCCACGCTTTAAAAACATTTTCCTGGTCCACACCCATTACCCATGATCCGACCTTGATCGACGCCAGGAGCGTGACGACACTGACCCAGGTATTGAATAAAAGGCTTCCCAAAAGAGCGCTCACGCGGTTCACCCTGAAAATGTAAGCCAAAAACACCGCTATGATAGGCCCTACCCCGGCCGTGGCTCCTATAAAAACGCCTATACCGAACCCTCCGGCTATTTTAGCGGGGCTGTCATTTATCCTGAAAAGCCTCAGATAGATCAGTCTTGCGGCCCGTTTTATCCTGATCCATAGCGGTCTTTTTTGCATGATTAAAAAAAGCGGTCAGACTGTGTCCCGCATTTTTGCGATATGACATAGCCTGACCGCTAGCTTCACTCCTGTTTTGCCAATCCCATCCCGCCTCTTCCCGCTTCCATTATCGGAAGGTTCGCTTCGGTCGGGACATAGATGATCTGTTTATCGTTGCTCTGCAATCCTTCGATCCAGAGATAACGGAGATAGTTATCGGAAATACTTCCCGCTATTATCTTATTGCTCTCCGCAACGCCTTTGGCTTTAGCTACGGCTATTTCGGCGTCCTTCTGGGCCTTCTGCAGCTCGAACTGCTTCTGAAGGGCTTCCTGCTCGGTCTTAAGCTTCTGCTGTATGCTCTCCATAAAAGCCGGCGGCAGTTTTACATCCCGGAGGAGAACATCCGTAACTATTATGCCCTTCGGATCGAGTTTGCTCTTAAGGAATTCCAGCATCTGCTTGCCTATCTTATTCCTGCCCTCATCGCTGTAAAGGGCTTTAACTTCGTACCCGCTGGCTACGTTCCTGATGGCTTCCCTGATATAAGGCTCAAGGATCGTTGTCCGGTATGATCCCCCTATGGTCCTTCGCACGGTCGTTACTTTTTCCTTGGGGATCTGGTAAAGAATAGACAGGTCGAGCTGCGATATTAAACCCTCGGAAGAAGGCACCTGGGCCGTTTCTTTTATTTCCTGAAGTTTGACGTTCCAGACTTCCATGGACGTAATACCCGGTATAAAAAAGTGCCATCCGGTGCTCACCGCATCTTCCTGTATCTTTCCGAAATCGATCTTTACCCCGGTCTGCCCATCCTCGACGCCGACAACCGCACAGCCCGTCATGGCAGAGACGACAAAGGCCAAGAGCACCAATCGTATAATAGTATTCATTTCACTACCTCCCGTTTTGTTCAACCTATAAAAGGATCTAGACCAACCGCATTTTAACACCCAAAGCGTTATGGCTCAAGACATTTATTCTATTACGGTGTCAGGCCTCCCCATTGGACAATAACAAAAGCGGTAATACTACTTTGTCCGATGGGGAGGCCTGACACCGAGTTCTCCGAGTTCTTCCCCGGATACCTTTCTAGGGGTGCGGGTATGGGCATTGTTGCATGCGAAGGGGTTTTTCCAGGCTGCTCTGGTGAAGAAGTTTTTCGTCCTGGAAAAGTTGAGCTGTCGGCCCGTCCGCGGTGATCCGGCCCTTATGAAGGACGATCGTCCGTTCTGAAAGGTCCATTGCCATATCCAGGTCATGAGTGGCGATGATCTTAGTGTGGCGAAAAGTTCTCAACAGTTCGATCAACCGTTTGCGTGACATGGGATCTAAGCTGGATGTGGGTTCGTCCATGACCAGGATATCGGGAGACATCACCAGGACCGTCGCGATGGCCACCGCCCGTTTCTCCCCCTGGGAAAGCCGATATGGCGGACGCTTTCTCAAATGTGACGCGCCGACCGTTTCAAGCGCCTCATGGACTTTTTTTTCTACTTCTTCATTTTCTAATCCCATATTCAACGGTCCAAAGGCTACATCATCAAAAACGGTCGGCATAAATAATTGGTCATCAGAATTCTGAAAGACCATCCCTACCGAACGCCGGACGACATCCATATTCTTCAAAGTCACCTTATGGTCTCCGACCCTAATCTCACCCTTTGTAGCCGCCAGATAACCGTTGATATGATGCAATAGCGTTGATTTCCCTGCGCCGTTCTCGCCCACTAGAGCCACCGACTCACCGTGAGTTATACGGAATGATACCCCATCCAACCCGACTGTCCCGTCAGGATAAACATAATGCAGATCTCTGGTTTCGACAATATGATGGCTCATCTAGAAGACCTCCATTATAAATTCCCCCAACTCTACCGGTATATTGTAAACGCGGAAGAATATGAACAAGATCGACCATACAACAACAAAACTATGATCTATGATGCCGCTTTTTATCGCGGTACTGACGCGAATATGCCCATCAAAACCCCTCGAGCACATAGCTCGATATATACGTTCTGACCGGTCAAGAGTGCGTAACAAGAGATGCCCTATCAAAGATACAAATGCCCTGAACCCCATAGCACCCCGATGAAATGTCCTCGTCTTCCTCGCCCGCTCCATCCGATTCGACTCTTCGGCGAGAACAAAAAGGTACCGATAAAAGAACAATAGCTGAACAACGAACGGCCTGGGGACCCTGAGCTTTGTCAACGCTTCACAAACAGCATTAAATCCTGAGAGCGCCACTAAAAGCAGCGCCGCTGTTACTGTCAGGATAAACCTCAAAATGATGGATACAAAAGAGATCCAACCGCCTGAGACGCATATTTCGCCTATGTGGACCATGGTCTCCCTGTCAATTACGGGGTTAAATATACCCAAGAGAATTGCGAACGGGGAAACCAGTAATACTTTTTTGAGAATAAACTTCGCGGGTAAACCACCGGCTGAGATCAAATACACGGGATAAATAAAGAACGGGATGAACGCCAATACCGTGTACTTCCCGAAAGAAACCACCGTCACGATGAAAAATAACGTGGTGATCAATTTCGCCCGCGGATCTAATCGGTGCAGCGGGCTGTTCCCTCCGGCCAACGAATCCATATAACCAATATCATAATTACCTCTATCCATATTATTTCACAGTCTTAGCACGGCGTCTAAGTCCAAGTCCGGCGAGGACGATCAATAATAAAGTTAATCCCCCGCCGACTAATCCGGCCGTAGAAGTCCCCTGATGGGCCGCCGGCCATGACGGGCGAGCTGCAGTTTCGATCCCGATCTCACGCTCCTCCTTTTTGAACCCATAGCCGGGCAGGAAAGCCGTTTTTTCCTGGATAGCGGCTAAAGAGGCGTGAACGCCGCCATTATTTTCCAATACTTCTTTACCTGACGTTTTGAACATCGCCCATTCCAATCCATCCGGACGCGAAGACGCGAACCAGCTCAACGCCCCCCCGGTGATCGCCGCGGCTATCAGCAGTCCGACAAAGACCTTCCTCATATTAATTCGCCCTACAGGCTCATAACGGCTGACAGCGTTAAGGAGCTCGGGCCTCGCGTTCCAAACGAACATGACCACAGCCGCGGTCACCACCCCCTCTACGACGCCGATGGCCAAATGTATCGGCTGCATTAAAAGAACGAATGTATCGAACGGCAATTCTGATATTTTTGAGGACACCGTCTCTAAAACTACCCCAAACGCGCCCAGCTCGAGCGCGACGGTCGCCCCGATGATGGAGCCCGTTATGATCCTTCCTTTAGACAGTTTATTCCCGGCGATCTTCCGGTAAATAAATGGATAAGCGAGAAAACACGGAAATATACCGAGGTTAAAAATATTGCACCCCAGAGCCAGAAGGCCTCCGTCACCGAAAAAGAGCGCCTGGACCGTTAACACCGAAGCCATTACGAGAAATGCGGCAAAAGGCCCGAGCAATATGGTTAGTATCATGCCTCCGCCTAAATGTCCGCTTGATCCGGTGGCCGGGATACTGAAATTGATCATTTGCGCCGCAAAAATAAAAGCGCCTAATACGCCCATAAGGGGGACCTTCCGGTCATCAGCCTCTTCTTTTACCTTTTTAGAACAGTATGCTATCGATCCCGCCGAGATAACCCACATACTTAGACCCACGACCGGGGAAATTAAAGCATCAGCCATATGCATGATAATTTATCCTTTTATTCTCTGCCCCAGTTCCCGGATGTCATTACCCTTATCTTTTCCAGAAGTTTAGCCGGGTCTAAAGGTTTTTGCAGGAAATCGCAGTTGCTCATAATTTTGAGGTTCGAAAGGGCTTCCTGGTCCAGAACGCTCACTACCAGTATCGGCACTCGCATAGTCCTTTTGTCGTTACGGAGATTCACGAAAAGTGTGTCGCCTGATACCGGAGACATGATTATGTCTATGACGACCAGGTCATAGCTCTTCTCTTTAGTTTTATGAAGAGCTTCCGTCGCTCCGCTTTCGATATCGATCTCGTAATCCGGCCTTTTGGCGAATATCATTTTATACATTTCCCTCATTTCCTCATCATCTTCGGCAATCAGTATTTTTTTTGGTCCGGCGCCGTATTCCGTCATGTCACACCCCCTTGTCAGGTAGTTTTATGATCATCGCGGTCCCCCTGTACGGCCCCTCCGAAAAGGCCTCGATGGTGCCGCCGTATCCGCTGATTATATCTTTACATATCGTAAGTCCAAGTCCTATGCCGTCGGTAGAGGCCTCATGTTTATAGAATTTATCGAATATCCTGTCTTTTTCGCCGAGTTCCAGCCCAGAGCCGGTATCGGCCACCTCTATCTCAAAACGTCCCTTCATGCGCCTGCTTTTCACCATGACGGACCCTTTTTCAGTGAATTTCAGGGCGTTATCGAGTAAATTTTCCATTACGATCCTCAGGTCGTTCTCGCCCAGGGGGACATTGTCCGCGTCGACGGGGATTTCGGTCCCGACATTGATCCCTTTTTTCTGCAAAAGATAGGATATATCGTCCGTAAATTTACTTACGGCGGAATGCAGTGACGCTTTAGGGTCATTGCCTAACCGACCCGTCTTCCGGGGGCCTTCTTTTTTCATGTCGATGACGAAGAGGCTCAGCATATTGCCTATGTCCCTTCGAACCTTACCGATATTGCGGCTGGCTATGGCCGCGGCCAACTTCACCTGTTCGTCGTCTTTTTTTTCCATCCCGAACCTGATAAGATTAATGGCGGTTTCGGTCGTAGCTATCGGCGTTTTGACGCTGTGTGAGATATTGCGTATAAGCATATTCTTTGCTTCTTCCATCTCTTTGAACTCCGTTATATCCCGCGCCGTGGACACCGCCCCTATTACGACACCTTCGGCGTCCTTTAAGACGCGGGTCCACCAGGCGAGAAGCCGTGCTCTCCCGTCCCGGCGCTTCTGCCAGCTTTCAACGTAAATATGATCATCCATCCCGTCAAAAATCGGCCTGACCGTCTCATAAGTCATTTGTTCGCCCACGAAATAGTGGTTAGCCTCTTTACCCAGCACATCTTCCCCGAAAAATTCATAACCGCACCGGTTAGCCCAGGTATAGACCTTTCTCGCGTCGACCTCCATTATGATGTCCGGGACCGAAGCCAGTATCGCTTTATTTTTCAAATTCAGGTTATCTATCTCAATTTTTCTCCTCCGGGAGTCGGTCATGTCCCGGAATATCCCCACTAAGAACGTTCTTTCTCCGAACCTGACCGGAAATCCATTCACATCCACGGGCACGATCTTTTTATTTTTTGTGAGCACTTCCGTCGGAAATGCCGTTATTTCGATATCTACCATCTTCTTAAAACCTGCTTCCATCGTCTTTCCTGCAGAATATTCAGGGTGAAGCTGATCGGCCCTCATGGACAGCAATTCTCGCCGCGTATAGCCTGTAAGGATCTGGGCTTTCTCGTTACAGTCGACCAGTTCCCGCGTAACGGGATCGGCGATAAAGATAGCGTCCCCTGCCTTCTCGAACATAGCCCTGAATTTCTCATCGCTTTCCCGGCTCTTCTTTTCGGCGATAGCTAGCGCACCTGTAGCGAAAACAACCAGTATGAACGAATAAAACGATCCCGCGAGGACAAGAACGGCACCGGGCCAGAAGCTTTTGAGAGCTTGAATGTCAAATATCCAACCAAGAGCGACAACGGCGCCTGACAAGGAAATAAAGATGCCTAAATACCTGACCGCTCTCAACCTCTCCATCCGGCACCTTCCAAAACAGCGTGAGAAACTCGAGGATAAACCCTGACACTACCTCTCATATTATAACAGAACCAGAAGCCATGTTTCCACTTTTAGATTTCACATGGGTACTTTCAGGTTATTGCGATAGGGGTGTGGGCGTGAAGGAGATGGGGTTCTTCGTACGGCACCTTGCCGTCCCACCACCCAAAACAGCCTTGTGCGTGGACCTTGCAAATATACCAATGACGGCCACATGCCAAGCTAGAAGTTTGCAAAGTGCCGGTAGAAGGTTCCCATCTCCTTCTCGCCATCGGCACGAGAGTAAGAGCAGGTGCTGTAAGATGCGTTATTTGCAGAAGTTTTCAAGTATCCACATGACATTTTTCGGCTTTATGTCACCCAGATCGCAGACGTATTTTATAAAGGATATTTTTTTTGCGGATATCTCGAACGAAACATATCCCTTTCTAAACAGCCCCATGAGAGCCTCCCTGACACCCCTGGCGGCCAGGTAGCTCATCGTCCGGTCAGGGTCCTTTGAGGCCGCGCACACTTCCGCGTCGAACCGTTCGTCCCCTGTATTCACTTTCTTAAGCAGGCGCAGTTTAACCTGCGCTCGAATAAGGAAAGATCTCATGCTATAGGCCTTCATTGTAAAGTCCGAAGGTTTTTTTATTACGACCTGGAGACAGGGGTTCGCGTCGGGCCCTTCGTCGGCTCCCCAGAATGAAGCCGCAAATTCAACGCCTTTATAAGTCCCCTTGAAAGTGACGCCGAAAAAATTCCAGTGGACCTCGCCCGGAACGTGGTTCGACAACTCAGAGAGTATCTTTAATCTTTTGTCATCGTTCCTAAAAAGACGCTTGAACCAGCCGTCCTTACGCTTCTCCCGAGAGTTTTCCCGAATGTTCCCATCCATGATATTTATCTGTCCCCGGTCATTCCAGACTAAGCCGCAAATTCATCTTATTTACGCGGCCCCTCTCACTAAAGACGCGAGCAGCATGATCCGCTCGCGGAGGTTTTATTATATGCGTTCTTATTGTACGGCAGTTTCATGAGGAGCAACCCCATACAGCAGCTGTCGGTCACTCCGGCGTGAATTAACCCAAAGGCGACGCAGAGAGGAAGTACAACATATAGGGGGCCCACGGCCCAAGAGAGAAAAATACCAAGTAGGATAAGGATCCCGGCTATCACCCTTACCTGCCTCTCGAGCGATATGAACTGTTTCCCTTTCACTACCGGAAGCTTATCTTTCTCCCAGCGTTCAACGCCGCCGTCTAGGACTTTCAGGTCCCGTATCCCGCTCGAAACGAGTTTCTCATAAGCCAGGGACGCGCGGTGCCCTGACCGGCAAACTATGATATACTTCTTTCCCGCCGCGGCAAGCTCGCCCGCTCTTCCGGCTAACGCGTCGATCGGGATATTTACCGCCCCGTCGATATGTTTTTCGTCGTACTCCATCGGTGTTCGGACATCCAGTAGTAGCGTGTTTTTATCATTCGACACGGAATCGAACGCTTCCTTCGGAGATACGGCCATTACGATATTATCCATTATTGTCACCCCTTATTTTACTGTACCGGTAAAGTTAAATTATAATTCGCCATAGTATGATGGCGAGAAGGATCCGGTAAATGCCGAATATGGTAAAGCTGTTGTTCTTTATAAAGGTAAGGAGAAATTTCACCGAGAGCATGGCGGAAGCGAACGATATTACAAGCCCGATCGCGAGGTATTTGTATTCCTCACCGGTAAAAGAAAATGCAGTCTTCGCCAGGTCCAGCGCCGTCGCCGAGGCCATAGTGGGTATGGCTAGAAGAAAAGAGAATTCGAGTATCGTCTTCCGCTTCAGCCCAAGCATGAGACCGCCTATGATGGTAGCGGCTGATCTGGATACGCCGGGGACCACTGCAAGCGACTGGATAACTCCGATAAGAAAGGCCTGTTTATAAGATATTCCGGACATCTCTTCGATATCACATTCTTTTTCACGGTGCAGCGACTCAAAGACAATGATGAAAATACCGCCCAGAAAAAGCGCCCAAAGAACCACAAAGCTGTTGCCCATAAGGAAGTGTTTAATAGAGCTGTAAAGAACGAACCCTATCACCCCGGTAGGGATAAAAGCCACCACTATCCTTTTTATGGTCTCGATATCGGTCAAAAGACGCCTCCAGTAAAGTACCGCTACGGCAAGTATCGCGCCAAGCTGGATGGATATCTCGAAGCTTTTCAAAAATTCTGTCTGAGCGAGGCCAAAAAGCCTCGATGTCAGTATCATGTGCCCCGTAGAAGATACAGGAAGAAATTCCGTTATCCCTTCCACGATCGAAAGTATAAATACGTCAATTAAATTCATAAGTCAGGATCACTTTCTTTTCCACCTATCAAAGTCCTGGCTCCAGGGCTCGATATGTATAGTAACGTCCGTCACGCCTTTAAGCTTCTCCTTTATCTCTTTCTCCACGGTTTCCGAGAGGTCATGCGCGGCCTGTATGTTCATGTCCTTACTGACCAGGACATGCATGTCTATGTATATATCGTCGGACCTCCCCCTTGTCCTGATGCGGTGACAATCCTTGACGCCTTCTATCCGGAGGACCAGCTCGTTGATCTTATCGGAAATGATGGCCTCACGGTCGCAAAGGATAGCCGAGGATTCCCGGAGTATCATGAAGGCGCTATAACCTATGAAAAGGGCTATCACTATGGTAACGAGTGCGTCCACGAAGGTGAACCCGGCACGCACGGCGACAAGCGATACTATGACCGAAAGAGAGACGAGAATATCGCTTCTTGTATGAAGCGCGTCCGCGGCAAGAACATCGCTGTTGAGACGCCTCGCCTGAGCCAGTTCGTATATGACGACCCATACGTTCACGCCAAGGGTCAATATCATCACGATAAAACTAGAAATAGTTATATGCGGAGCGACCGGGTGGATGATCCGCCCCGAGGCTTCGCGAAGAAGCTGCGAAGCGACGACGAAAAGAGTTATCGCTATCACGATGGATGTGAATGTTTCGTATTTTTTGTGGCCGTACGGATGGTCCTTATCCACGGGGTGTGAAGCCACCCATATGCCTACGAGCCCTACTATGTTGGAAATGCCGTCCGAAAAGGAATGAAAACCATCGGCCATTATGGCGCCGGATCCGCTCGCAACCCCGAAGATGACCTTCATAATGGATACGCCCCAGTTGAGGGCCAGGACAATGATAAGGACATTTCGTATACTGCCGTAACGCTGTTCCATATAAAAGGGGCCTTTTACCGGGATCTCTTCTCGTTGACGGCAGCTATATGGAGATCGGAGATACCGCCTTTCACAAGGATATCCAGAACACCCACTACGTTCTCGAATTTGACGGTCTTATCGGAATACAGGAATGCCTGTATGTCTTCGGAATACTCCCGTATCTCTTTAATTTTCTTTTCCAGGTCATCCACTGAAATAAGACTGTTATTGAGATAGACCAAACCGTCGGCAGCGACCGTAATATTCACCATCACCGGGACGGCCCGGCTCGTGGGCTCGACGTTCTTCGCATGCGGAAGCTTCACCTTGACGTTAAGCTGGTAAATGATCGGGGTCGTCAGCATGAATATGATAAGGAGCACCAGCACGACGTCCGTGAAAGGCGTTATGTTTATGTCGGTCACAACGCGCTGCCGTTTGGGTTTTCTTAGCATGTTTATTTCTTCACGATATCCATCATCTCGGACACGCAAAGCTCCATTTCCATGGTTAACTTGTCTATCTTCTTAATAAAAAAGTTATACGCCACTACCGCAGGGACCGCTACAAGAAGGCCCGCAGCAGTGCAGACCAGTGCCTCGGATATGCCGCCGATGATGACGTTCAGTTCGCCTGAGCCGGAGAGCGATATGTTCCGGAAAGCCTTGATTATGCCAAGGACCGTGCCGAAAAGACCGATGTAAACGGAGTTGCTCCCGATGGTCCCGACTATGTTCGTGTACCGCTCCAGCCTGTTGTTCTCTATGATGATCTCCCTTTCCATGGCGTTCTCGACTATGACATCGCTCGCGCCCAGAAGGTTTAGACCCGCCTTGACAACGTTCGCCGAGTGGTTATTCTTTTCCTCGCAAAGCTTTATGGCCCGTTTTATGTTCCCTTCCTCGATCTCATCCTTTATCTCTCGCATAAATTTTTCCCTATTGACGCGGGATAGCCTCATGTAAAGGAAGACCCTGTCGATCATTATCGCTATCGATATGATCGAGCATCCGATAAGTATATACATGGTGAACCCGCCGGACACGATAAGCTGGAACAAAGACATGTTCATATTCGTTCTCCTCCTTAAATATACCGCTGGTCGCGGGATACCTTTACTCGATAAGCTCAGAGCTTTTCGATGAACTTTTCTATCCTGGACAGCCCTTCGGTTATGTTCTCCATCGAAGTTGCGTAAGACAGCCTGATATATCCGTCGTCCCCGAACACCCCGCCAGGCACTACCGCGACATGAGCTTTATTCAAAAGTACTTCGGTGAGCGCCATCGACCCGGAAATCGGCGTGTTCTCGACCTTTTTCCCGATAAGACCGTTTATATCCACCCAGGCGTAAAAAGCTCCTCCGGGTACCAGCGCCGAAAGGCCCTTGATCGAATTGACCTTCCCGATCATGTAGTCCCTTCGTTTCTTGAACTCTTTCACCATGATCTCCAGGTCCGTCTGGTCGCCCTTCAAAGCCTCAACGCTCGCCACCTGAGATATGGACGTCGGGTTGGATGTCGAATGGTCCTGAAGGTTCGACATAGCCTGTATTATAGCTTTCGGACCCGCGGCGTACCCTATCCGCCAACCCGTCATAGAGTAAGCTTTCGACACACCGTTAACGGTTATCGTGAGGTCTTTTATTTCCTTGCCGAAAGAGGCCATGCTCACGTGGCGCCTTCCGTCGTAGATTATTTTCTCATAGATCTCATCCGATACGCAGTATATCTTCTTACGTACTATAATTTCGCTCAACTTTTTAAGTTCCTGTTCCGAATACACCGTCCCCGTGGGATTTGAGGGGGAGTTAATAATGACCAGTTTAGTCCTGGGCGTCACGGCTTTTTCGAGCTCCGCCGCGTCCAGCTTGAATTCGCTCGCTCTACCGGTCTTCAAAATGACAGGCTTCGCTCCCGAGAGTTTTATCATTTCCGTATAACTGACCCAGAAAGGCGACTGCAGTATGACCTCGTCCCCGTCGTCGCAAAGCGCGAGCATAGCGTTAAAAAGCGAATGTTTCGCGCCGCAAGAGACCAAAACCTCTTCGGGAGAATAGTCCAGGCCGTTGTCTTCCTTGAACTTATGACAAACCGCGTCCTTGATCTCTTTGGTGCCGGAAGTCGGTGTGTATTTGGTGAAACCCTTATCTATGGCTTTTTTCGCGTATTCTTTGATATTTACGGGAGTATCGAAATCCGGTTCCCCGGCGCCGAACCCGATAACATTTATCCCCTCGGCCTGCATCTTCTTAGCCTTGGCGGTAATAGCCAACGTCGGCGACGGGCTTATGAGAGCCGCCCTTTTAGAAATTACCATACCCCTCTCCCTTGTGTTTTTCGTACTATGTTATCGAACTGGAAATTATTGTCAACTATTTTTTCAGGGGCGGGTGGACCCCGCCCCTACGAATATTTACGGCTTCGGCAAATCCTTTATAGCCTCGAGCGACTTATCCATCTCATCTTTCGAAAGGTGATATTCCATCAGCTCGCCGTCGAGGAACTTACCGTAGCCAACCAGGTCCATAAGGCCGTGCCCGCTGTAATTAAAAAGTATGACCTTCTCTTTGCCTTCTTCTTTTGCTTTCTTTGCTTCCTCCACCGCGCAGGCTATCGCATGGCTTGTTTCGGGGGCGCAAATGGCCCCTTCCGTCCTCGCCCAGAGGAGTGCGGCCTCGTAACATTTTATCTGGTCGTAAGCGCGCGGTTCGAGAAGCCCTTCTTTTATAGCGTGGCTGACGAGAGGCGCCATCCCGTGATACCTGAGCCCGCCAGCGTGTATCGGCTGGGGTACGAACCCATGCCCCAGAGTATGCATCGCCAGAAGCGGCGTCATGCACGCCGTATCGCCGTGGTCATAGGCGAAAGGCCCTTTAGTCATCGTCGGGCACGCCGTAGGCTCGGTAGGTATTATCGTTATTTTAGCGCCGTTGATCTTATCGCATACGAAGGGGAAAGAGAGCCCCGCGAAATTGCTTCCGCCGCCGGCGCATCCGATGACCACATCCGGAAGTTTTTCTTTCACCGACTCGAGCTGTTTTTTCGCCTCGAGCCCGATTATCGTCTGGTGCAGCATGACGTGGTTCAGAACGCTCCCGAGGGAATACCTCGTCTTCCCGGACTTATCGCTCACGGCGTCCTCTATGGCCTCGCTTATAGCGATACCGAGACTTCCGGGAGTGTTGGGCGTTTCCTTTAACACCTTTCGTCCGAAATTGGTATCCGGGCTGGGTGAGGCGACGCATTTTCCGCCCCACACGCGCATCATTGTCTGGCGCATCGGTTTCTGGTCGAAGCTTATACGCACCATGTATATCTTGCAATCAAGTCCGATGATACTGCACGCGAAGGAAAGAGCGCTGCCCCACTGCCCCGCGCCCGTCTCGGTAGTAAGGCGTTTGATCCCGAACTGTTTATTGTACCAGGCCTGCGGTACGGCCGTATTCGGTTTATGGCTTCCGGCAGGGCTGACGCTTTCGTCCTTGTAATAGATACGGGCCGGGGTTTTCAGGTATTTCTCGAGATATACGGCTCGTCTTAAAGGCGCCGGCCTCCACCTGTAAAGGATCTCGATTATCTCTTCGGGTATGTTTATCCACCGTTCCGTAGAGACTTCCTGCTCGATGATGTTCATGGGGAAAACCGGCGCCAACATATCCGGCGATATCGGTTTCCCGTCGGGTCCGAGTGGGGGAAGCGGGGGATTTTTAAAATCAGCCGCCAGATTGTACCACTTCCTCGGAATATCCTTCTCTTCCAAATATATTTTCCTGTCAGACATGTTTCTCCTTTGTTTATAGCTGAGTTATCACCCGCGTGGTTTGTGGCTCGTGATTCGTAGTTCGTATTTTAACGGAGGTTGACCCACAACCCCGAATCCCGAACCCCAATTAGCACCCCAACTACGATCACCGCCCCCGCTTCCGACGATACATATCCGCGTCCGCCTTCTCGAAAAGCTTATCCGGAGAGCTGATCTCAGAGCTGTACGCGGCTATGCCTGCGCTGACTTTAATGGCGAGCTCGATACCTCGGGTTTTCAAGAACACTCTTTTCCCATTGATCTCATTCTCGATCCTCCTAAGCGTCTCCCCTCCTTCTTTCTCGCCGACATTCGGAAGGATCAACGCGAACTCGTCTCCTCCGTACCTTATGACCGTATCCGATTCCCTGAGGACCCACTTGAGCCTGGACGCCACTTCCTTTATGATGAGATCCCCAACAGCGTGGCCGTAGCTATCATTTATGCCCTTGAGTCCATCAATATCCACTATCGCCAGCGAGAACACGCTCCCGTACCTTTTGGAAAGTTTGAATATATGGTCGTATTCCCTCTTGAAAAAGTGGACGTTGTAGAGCCCCGTAAGACCGTCCGTCATGGAAAGCTTTTCGTAAAATTCTTTTCGTTTGAAAATGGCTTCGACCCTGGCCAGGAGCTCGTCGCTGTTAAACGGCTTAACTATGTAATCGTCTATGCCGGCCTTGAATCCTTTCATTTTGAGGGATATCTCGTCGTAACCGGTAAGGAAGATGACCGGGATATTCGCCGAGGACATATCCTGGTTGAGCTTTTTCTTGACCTCCAACCCCCCGATGCCGGGCATTACCAGGTCAAGGAGGATAAGGTCCAGCGGCGTGTCTTTCACCCTGTCCAGGGCTTCTTCGCCGCTCGAGGCCTTGACGACGTTATACCCCGCACCGGTGAGCCTTATTCCCAACATCATGAGCTCGTCCTCTTCGTCGTCCGCGATAAGTATGCTTCTTCTATCCACCTGAGATAAGTTATCGGTCATTGCAAACACCCCCGGTTAACTATCCTTCCACGATCCTGGTCCCGATATCTGCGGCTCTTCTCAAAAAAACATCCCCTACCCTGGACACATCACCTTTATCTCTCAATCCCGGGACAAAAAGCTCCTCAAAAAGGACCGCCCCGATGGTCGTGAAGAAATTCCGCATGACACGGCCGGAATCCTTGAAACATTGCTCCCTGCCGGCGTCCGAAACCGCTATGAACACTCCCTTCTTAGGTGTAACTTCCATTCGAGAGCCTGTTAAGAACCTTTGGCGCCACAGGCACTGGAACCTGTCAACCATCATCTTGGTCTGGGCGCTAACGCTCCCAAAAAAAACAGGGGAAGCTACTACCACGACGCCAGAACCCATGACTTTTTCATATACCAGGCTCATCCCGTCGTCTATTAGACAATACCCTTCATCCTGAGGCTTCTCGCATTCCTGGCAAGGCTCAAAGACAAGCTCGTTAAGGACCAGTTTTTCAATTTTGGCTCCCCCGGCTTTGGCCCCTTTAAGTGCCTCGTCAAGCAAAGTCTCCGAGTTCCCGCCTCTTCTTGGGCTGCCGCTTATTCCTATTACGTTCATGACGTATTATACAATGAAAATGGGTATAGGGGGGATTATTTTGCGTGGTTCGTGATTCGTGGATCGTGGTTCGTAAAAATGTGTCATCAACTTAAACGAATCACGATCCAGGAACCACTGACTATTCTATGCCTGCGATTAAATGACCGTCCCGGAGGGAATGATGGTGTTCTTGCTGATAATAACGATCCCGTCCCTTATAAAATAGTTCGGGCCGTCGAAATGGTCGGCTTTCTGGGTATTTACGATTCTTACGTCGTCGCCTATCCGCACGTTCTTATCGATGATGGCTTTCTCTATATGGCAGTTCCTGCCGATACCGATGAGAGGCAGGCCCTGCCTGTGATCTTCAGAGATCTGCTCAGCTGTCTCGTAATAATCCGTTCCCATGGCGATACTATCCCTAATAATTGTACCCTCCCCGACCCTTAGCCTTAATCCGATGATGGAGTGGGTTATCTCGGCGGCGTCCAATATACCGCCCTCAGCTACAATACTGCGTTCGATCTTGCAGCCGGAGAACTTCGCGGCCGGAAGGTATCTTGGCCGGGTAAATATCTGCCACGACTCGTCGAAGAGATCCAGAGGCGGAACCGCGTCAGTAAGATGCAGGTTCTCGTTATAAAAAGTCTTTATGGTACCGATATCCCTCCAGTACCCGTCGAACTGGTAAGCGAAGGTCCTGTGGGTCCTGATAGCCAGGGGGATTATTTCTCTGCCGAAATCTATCTTCGCGTTCTGTACCAGAAGCTCGTAGAGGACCGGCTTATTGAACATGTAAATACCCATAGACCCGAGGAAAAAGTCCTCTCCGTCCTTTTTAACGGCCATATTTTCTATCTCCGAAAGGACCTTGGGTTTTTCGTAAAAAGACGTTATTTCCCGTTTCTCGTTGACCGCCATGATCCCGAAACTGGACGCGTCCTCTTTTTTAACGTAATTGCAGGCCACCGTGACTTCGGCGTCGTTGGCGATATGGTCGCGTACCACGTCCCGGAGATTCATCGTATAAAGCTGGTCGCCGGAAAGGATGATAACGTACTTTATTCCCGGATCGTTGAAATGTTTGAGACAGCGTCTGACGGCATCGGCCGTACCCTGGAACCATTTGGTGTCGTCCATTGACTGTTCCGCGGCGATTATCTCGACGAAACCTTTAGTGAAGGACTCAAGCTTATATGTCCTGGATATATGTTTATTGAGCGACTCCGAGTTGAACTGCGTAAGAACGTAGATCTTTCTGAGGTCCGAATTAAGGCAGTTACTTACGGGGATATCTATCAGCCGGTGCTTGCCAAAAAGTGGAACAGCGGGCTTACACCTTTCCTTTGTAAGCGGAAATAGACGAGTTCCCTGTCCTCCCCCCAGGATGACGCAAAGAACTTCCTTGACCGGATTAACAGCTATTCCCACCTGATATTCAACCTTCCGGGATAAATAAGTCTTAAAAGTGTTATTACGGAGATCCGATATATTCCGCGGGAGGAAAAGGCCCTTCCGCGGGGTTAAAACGCCCGAAGTTAACCTTTGAACTTGTATTTCGACCTGAGCTCCAGCTCGGCGGAGTACCAGTTCCCCTGGTCGTTGCCGTTAGCATAACCGCTCTGGACATAAAGCTCATAAGCTCTTTTCGAAACGAGCGCGTAGAATTCGTCGGCGCACATCCCTGAGGATTTTTTCCCTCCAGTCCCTTCCGCGCTTGTCTCTGGTTTTTCAACCTTTTTTCTCGTTGTCTTCTTTTCTGCCATATTTATCACTCCTCCTGTGTATTTTTATAGTGTGATAAAAGACTTAAACGTAGATCCTGTAATCGATGTCCTTGAAAAGGTTATAATGCGATTCCGCGCTCTCCAGCATCTTCACATCGATGTTGCCATTGTAAAGCTGATCGTTGAACGACATGAAATGGCTTATATGCTCGCTGGTCCGGTTAACCGCATAGCTTACGAAAGTCCCGGTCTTGATGATGAACGCCCAGTCGCTAGCCTGGGCGAGAAGGAGTTCCCTAGCCATTTGGTTGAGGACCCTCCTTTCCATATCGGAAGGCTTTTCGTATTTCCTCGCGACATGTGTCATCATCTCTGCCATTTTGTGGAGGTGCTTGTATATCCAATCGTTACAGCCGTCAAGCCATACCTCGCTGTAGCCTTTGTACCCCCAGCTGGACATGCCAGGCTGAATGATAGGGTATTTGTCATATTTTTTGAGATACTCGCCGGGAGTTATCGTTTTCACTTTATCCTGGTCGAAATGCATCTTCCTAAAAAGGAACTCTATCCACTCAGGTCCCTCGAACCACCAGTGACCAAAGAGCTCGGCGTCGTAAGGGGAGACTATTATAGGCTCCCTGTCCATGACACCGCGGAGATGTTCTACCTGTTTTTCCCTGTTGTACATGAAATTCCCGGCATGAGATGCCGCCGCCTCAAGTGCCGATACCCTGTTATAAATGTCTTTGTGATCGTTCTCTCCGGTTATCCTGTTGTATTTGATCCCGGTATTGATCCGGGTCCCGCAGTTGTTCACAAAGGGTTTGATATAGTCGTAATCCAGATCGAAGCCGATATCCCTGTAATACTCCCTGTACCGATGATCCCCGGGATAGCCCTCTTTGGAGCTCCATACCGATTTCGAACTTTCAAGGTCGCGTCCGAACACCGCCGTCCCAGAAGACGTGAGATACGGGCTGTAAACGCCGTACCTGGGCCTCGGCTCGCCAAAAAGTATACCATGCGTCTCGACAAAGAAATACTTTATCCCGAACTCGGCGAGTATAGCATCGTGGCCGGGATGGTATCCGCATTCCGGAAGCCATATCCCGATAGGACCCTTACCGAAAACCTCTTTGTAAGTGTTAACCGCCACTTCAACCTGCGCCCTTACGGCCGGTCTGTAAAGGTCCATTAACGGTAAATAGCCGTGGGTCGCGCAGCAGGTTATGACCTCGACCTTGCCCATATCCTGGAATTTCTTAAAAGCTGTAAGGATATTATTATTGTACTTATCGGCGAAAACCCTTTTTGTTTCGGTGAATCTCTTATTGTACATATGGGCTAGCTTATTCAAACGCTCGTCGTAACCTGTCCGCTGTATCTCAAGCTCAGTCAGTTGGATAAGCTTGTCCAAGTGCCTGTGGTACCTTGAGATAAGAAGGTCGTCGCGGAGCATAGAGATGAGCGTCGGGGAGAGAGATACCGTGATATGAAAATCTACGTTATCATCGATCAGGCTATCGAACACGTTTATAAGCGGAACATATGTATCCGTGATAGCTTCGAAAAACCAGTTCTCTTCCAGGAAACTGTCATGTTCGGGATGCCTTATAAAAGGCAGATGCGCGTGCAATACTAAAGCTAAATAACCTTGTGCCATAAAATTTTTATTTTTTGTGATGCGAGAAGAGGCTCGCTGAACCGAACATACCCGAAATAATGCCTCCCGAGGACAACCATTCTTTCAGGCGGCGCGTGATCATCTCTTTCAGGCTCATGGAGCTGGTCCCAACCCCGTAGCCGCCCGACATAGCGAACATCTTATAGTAGAGATCCTCGGAACACATCCATTTATCATCAAAAACATCGGACATGCCGTAACTGGGGGCGCTAACTACGTTAGACCTGATCAGGGGAAAAAACTCACCGTTAGTACATTTAATACCTATCTCGACCATCCATTTCCGGCCGGGTTTGTGGGTATGTATATACCATTTGTCTATGAAGTCCCTAAGCTCAAAATCGAAAACTATTTTGTCCTGAAGCTCATCCAGGCTGTCTGTCACGTCGTATACCCTAAGAATGCTTGATGCTATCTGAAGCCCTTTTTTGCTGATCTCATGTACGGTTTTGTCTTCAATTTCTTTCTTTACTTCCCAATAAGAAAATATCGTCCAGGGATCTCTGACCATCAGGACGATCTTGTGATCATTATAACTGGCCGGTATCTTGAAATCGCCATAGAATTTAATGGCTTGTTTGTTCCCCGGCTTGGAATCGCTGCTGTATGAGTCAAAACTTGATTCTGCCATACTCTCTCTTGTCCTTGGCGAAAAAAATGCCCTTTTCAATTTTCAATAAAATGGGATTTGTAACCGACGTTGGCAATTCTACGCCGAAAAATAAATAATGTCAAGACAAATAATCATCAGAAGAAATATTTAAAAATTTTCCGGCAACACATCGGCCACAATTGAATATTTAAAGCTTTTCACCTTCTTTATAAAAGAATATTTTGGGTTTTTCTTATTTTTAAAGATTGCATTATGTGAAATCCAGCACAAATTTTATTATTTATTATTATGTGTTTAATATTATTGTGCTTTAAGGCACATATCTTCTTATTGAATTTTTAGATCTATCGTTACTTTTTTCTCCTCACCGGCTTTCAATTTTAACATCCAAAAAGGCATTATCATCGATCCCTGGTAATTCCGTTCATATGATACCTCCGACTGGGATACCGTCTCTACGGGAAAATGCCAGATAGAACAAATGGTTGAAAAACCCAGTTCCACTGAACATTTCTTTTCGTTATCGATGATCCTTAAGTCCTTCACCTTGTCTATCGCCAGTTTTTCTTTTAAGCCGACTTGATTTCCTTTCGAACTAAGCGATAGAACATACTGGGAAGAATCCGCATTAGGCATTGAAATATTCATTTCGATCCCAAAATTAGCTTCAAGCTGTTTTTGACCCTTGTTCTTTATGCTGTATTCTACGGAGAATTCAGCCCCTGTCCTGGGAAAAGTTATCTTCTTAGTTATGGAAACTGCAGTACCTTTCACCTCCGATACCCTCGCCATCGAAACCGCGACCGACTTAGCGGATTTTTTCAGGGTCATGGTATATACTCCCCCAGCGAAACCTCCGAGTTCACTATAGTTGTTTCGCGAAAAATCCTCTAACCCTAGGGACTCGTCGAAAAATCTGTCTATCAATGAATGCCTGAGGTTGGTGTCATAGATCAAATAGTTCTTTATACCAGCGTCAGCCACCTGTATGGCGTCATGGATTGTCTTACACTCCCCGTGTTCCTTTTTCTCTTTTTCCTCTATCTTTCTGAGTATGGTACGGTGATAAGCTTCCTTGCGCCTCGTCAGCCCGTTCATCAGGTTCTGGCATACCTCCCCTTTAACGTCTATTTCCTTAATGACCCCGCCCTCCGCCGGGTCAACGCAAATAGACATCTCCCTATTCTCGATGACGGCCTCGTTGAGGCTATCCCCGTCGAAATCGACCTCGGTCGCCTCAAGCATATCCTTACTCCCGTGGAGAACCTTATCCAGAAGGGTCTCGGCCTTGATAATGTGATGGTATAATGCCCTCCGGAGATGAAAAAGGTATAATCCTCCGAATACGCCGTGCCAGTACGCGCAATTGCATTGCCCCCTGTAGAGATCCCTTTCTGCCTCACGGAAACCGGCGTCCCCTGAATGCTTTCCCCGGGCAGCATCGATCTTGGCGCTGACATAAAGCATTTTTTTGTTCATGTTGTTGGACTCGGGATATTTAGTCAAAAAATTCCGCCAGAATCCCCCTTTGAAATAAGGCTTATAATAATCCTCTTTGCCGGCGTTCCTGATCTCCTCATGTATGTTCTCAAATTCCTCCTGCGATGAAGCGGGAAGAGCCCATTCGAGCATTTCCTCGTATGAGCTCGTCCCGAGATATATCCTGCCTAAAGGCGCTTTTTCTTCAAGACACTCCGAAAACGTAGTGGTCCTGAGCCACGAACTGTTCTTTTGGAGTTCGTCGAAGAATTTCCTGAGCCAGCCGTCCTCATAAACCCATTTGTGGGTGCCGGGCCACTCCCCGAACTTCTCGCCGTCGTCCCCGTATATAAATGTAGGATTTTCGATATATCCGGAAACATGTTTTATATACTCTATGGCCTCATGGGGCAGCTTGAACGGAAGATGATATCTCAGGACCTTATCCGAAGGGAACACCGCCACGGTCTTCCCGTTATCCTCGGTTATGTAGTGACCGTATGTCCGGTCTTTTTTGACGCCGCTGTAAAGAAAATGGGTGTCGTCGAGTATGACGTATTTTATGCCGGCGTCTAAAAGCGTAGACGGAAGTCCGGGTTCCCACACCCTTTCGGCTATCCACGCTCCCTTAGGGTCGCTTCCGAAACGCTTGTTCAGATACTCTTTCAGCATTTTTATCTGTGCGACCCTGTCGCGCTCGGGAATGGAAGGCAATATGGGCTCATAAAAACCGCCGGCTATCATTTCTATCTGGCCTCTGTCGACCATATTCTTTATTATGATGAGTATCTCCGGCCTTTTGGCCTCCAGCCATTCCAGGAGGCACCCCGTAAGGTGAAAACTCATCCTGATGTCGGGATATTCGTTCAAAAGGCTTATGAAAGGCAGATAGCACCTGTCGCATATCCCCTCAATAACATGGTCGAAATTGCCCACCGGCTGGTGGAAATGTATTGCCATTAATAAGTCTGCTTTCATGTCGCCTCCTGTTATTGCGTATGAGCTCTTAAATATACATGTAGTGATGGGTGACATTACCAAGTGGGGTAACGATCAGTGACGGGTGATGGGTTAATGTATCCTAGCCCACATTAACTCATCAATCATCACCCATCACTCATCGCTAGTCGTCACCCATCACTAAAAGTTATCCCTGCGCACAATGTCACTTATTCAAAATACTCCTATACACCTCAACATACTCCCTAGCCGAACGATCCCACGAAAAATCACACGCCATTGCACGCTTCATAAGCCCACGCCATGCCCCGTCGCCATGATATTTATGAACGGCCCGGGTTATCGCGGACAGAAAGTCGGCGGCCGTAAAAAGTCCGAATTTGAACCCGTTGCCATTCTCCCCTTCGTCATCCGCGTCAATTATGACGTCGTCGAGACCGCCGGTCGCGTGAACGACTGGTATTGTGCCGTATTTAAGACTATATATCTGGTTGAGGCCGCAAGGCTCGAACATCGACGGCATCAGAAAGATATCCGACCCAGCCTCTATTCTGTGCGCCAGCGACTCGTTAAATTCATTAAATAACTTCACCCTTCCCGGATACCTCGCCTCGGCGGCCTTAAATGCGGCGGCGTACCTGATATCCCCTTCTCCCAGGATAACGACCCCCGCGCCGAGTTTAATGATACCGTCCAGCGCTTCGGCAAGCTTGTCCACTCCCTTCTGGATGACCAGCCTCCCGATAAAACCCAGGAGCGGCTTATCCGTTCCCGTGACGAGCCCGGTGTGACAAAGGATCTCTTTCTTGCATTCCGTTTTTTTCTCGAGCGTTGAGGAGCAGTAATTAGTTCCGATGAGATTGTCTGTCGCCGGGTCCCATTTACCGTAATCCGCGCCGTTCAGTATCCCGGAAAAAGAATCACCTCTCTTGGCGATAAATGTTTCCAAACCGCATCCGAGCTCCGAGGTCTTTATTTCCTCGGCGTATTTTTTGCTCACGGTATTGACGGCGTCGGCGTAAAGGATCCCCGCCTTCATGAAATTCATTTTACCGTAAGCTTCCACCTTAACACCCAGGATCTTCGAGAATATCCTTGAGCACGAGCCCTGATACGCCGCGTTGTGTATGGTGAACAGGGTCCCGGGTCTTTTCCTAAGACGCGCGTTCCTTAAGTAGTACGGGATGATAGCGGTATGCCAATCGTTCGAGTGGATGATATCAGGATCAAGCGCGGCACTCTCCTGGAACGCGGTCACGGCCTTTGAAAAAAAACCGAACCGTAAAGCGTTATCGGGGTAACCCCATGAAGGCTGACCATAGATCCCGCGTCGGCCAAAATACCAGCTGTTCTCGATAAAATAGACTTTCAGGGAGCCAAAGGCCGTCATGTGAACATTGAACCGGGACGTCCACCCCGTTAATGGATGATACACGCGCAAAACGGCGGGCCGTATATCATGCCCGGCGTCCCTCACGGACCTGTAATAAGGTATAACAACGCTGACGTCGTGGCCGAGCTCCGCGAGCGCCTTCGGAAGGCTTCCCCCGACGTCGCCCAGGCCTCCGGTCTTCGCGAAAGGCGCCGCCTCGGCGGAGGCGAACAATATCTTTAACGGTTTATTTTTATTTGATATCATTTTCAATTTGGTGGTTCGTGGGTCGGTAGAAGTGGGGCGACAAAACCACCAAAACGAATCACGAATCACGAACCACGAATCACGAACCACTATAACATCAAGGTACAATTACCTTAAAAAATCCGGCAATCGGCCAAGTTTCAAGGAGCTCTTTATCATTTTTCACGTTGATCCTAAAATTCAGCTCATCCTTCTTCTCGGCGCCGAGTTCGGAAAAAGGTATCCTGGCTTCCAGGATATCCTCAAAAGCGAATGTCATGAAATATACCTCTTTCACCTTTTCGCCCTCTATGCCTGAGGCCGATATTTTACCCTTATGTCCCTTTTTCAAAGGCATTTCTATCGTTATCCTTATGGGGCTGGCGAAATTCACTTCGACAGTAAGCGGCGAAAGGTCAAGAGCCCATACCTCCGGGTCCGGCGCGGCCATAAGATAAATGTTTTCCCGGTCCAGCCCATATGCCACTTTTTCGATTATCATCTCGGGTCTAGCCATCGCCATGTAAAGCTCATTAGCGCCTACTTGCCTGGCAGATCCCCATTCCAGCTCGTATGTCAGCACCCCGTCTATCTCGGGAGGCGTCATTAAAGTCTCGGTATCCGACATGGCCGGCGCCTTCCTCCCGTAGAGCGGCTCTTTAAGAAAAGCCGGCACATCCCGGCCCATGAGGCGGTAGACGTTCATGAGATGCATCCTGAAAAGATCGTCGAAAACATGGTTAAGCTCGGTGCCGAACTCGTCGTACCACCAGAACCAGTCGCTCGACTGGGCTATATAGATCTCTTCCATCGCCTCCGGCTTCGGTTCACCCATGGAGAAGAGTTCCGCCCTGACCTTCTCGAGGTATTCCCAGGCCCTGTTCTTTTCCGGGGACCCGATCCATTTCCTGAAATTCCCGTTTATCCAGGAACCGCTGGCTATGTCCCTGATCTTGTCCTTGTGGCGGCATTTCTCGAGACACCCTCCCATGGTAACGGTCCTGGTCTCTTTGCACTCCGAAAGCATCCGGTATGTCTCCAGAAGGAAATCCTTCCCGCCGTTCGGGTAATACGGCCAGGGGTTTTCGCCGTCCAGGATTATCGAAACGACATGGTCGCCCTGGGCCGGGTCCGTGGCGTTCTTGATGCCCAGTATATTCCTGTAAAGGTCGTTGGCCGCGTCTTTACCGGTCATGTTCGCGTATTTGAAGCTTATATCGTTGGAAATATTCACGTCCCGGAAAAGCATCGATATGTTCTTCCACCCGGGTCCGGCGACAGAGAAAGACCGAAAGACCAGGTCGTCCCGCTCAGCGCCTTTCCCCTCCCATGTCTTGTGAAGTATGGCTTCATCCGCCGCTATCCACTTGACCCCTTCTTCGATCAGGAGCGGTATTATATCACCGCTGACGCCGCCTTCAGCCGGCCACATGCCTTTGGGTTTCCGGCGGAATATGCTCTTGTAGAACTCCGCCGCTTTCCGGACATGCCAACGGGCGTCGTCCCGCGACGTCTTCTGCGCGACAAGAGGAAGTATCGGGTGATAATAGGGGGTCGTGGATATCTCGATCCTACCTTCCTTCTGTGCTTTGCTATATAGAGGAATGATGGTCGATATGACCTCTTTCTGCTTGCCTATGATATTCCTTTTATCGTCATCGGAATATCCTCTCCCTTTTAGGAGCAGGCTTTTGATAAGAGGGTCCATGTTTTTCAGGGTGAACCCGCACCAGGCGAGGTTGAAATAGACCTGGAGGTCCGTTATCTCGGCGTCGGTGAAATGCCCCGACTTCTCTTTAAGGACTTTAGGGTCAAGAACATCGCCGCGTTTTCCGAAAAGCGCCTTGTACCCCTTTATCGGCGCTATCTGGGTCGAAGGGTTACAGGAAAAGAAGTTGCGAAGTATGAATATTTTCTCGTCATATGAAAGGTCCGACGCTTTTTTCAGGGACAGCTTAAGGTAAACGTCGTCTATCTCGTCGTTTTCCGCGAAATCCTTAATCTGGTACAAAAGGGTAGGCGACAGGTTGAATGTACATTTTATTTTCGGGAACTCGGCGAGGATGGATATCATGTCGATATACGAGTATGTAGCGTGCAGCCTCACCCAAGGCAGATGATATTTACCGGTCACCAGGTCCTTGTATAAAGGCTGGTGCATGTGCCACAGGAAAGCTACTGATAACCGTTTTGCCATGGGAGATCCCTTTAGGTGCTATAAGAACTTTATGATATAAGCAATGATAGTCGTCGTCAAGTGAATAACCCTACTTGCGCAACCCGATCGCGCCGAGGAATTCCGCCACGACGCCGGGTTTTTCCTGACGGGAGTAGAGGATGAGCCCCTTGGTACGGAGTTCGGATATATCTTTCCAGAGAGAATCGGACTTTAGCAGGGCCACGATTATCCTGGGGTGGGTCGGCGAGTCGACGCCGACGAACGTCCTTTTGGCTTTACGGGTGTATCCGGTCTTTCCCATGAGGTGGTGACCGGTTCTATGGAGGGATTTATTGTGCGTCTTCAAATACAGATCTATGCCGTCGCTCCCGGAGATGCGATCGTCCTTCTTGGACATCTCGCCGACCAGAAAAGGGTATTTCATTGCGTAAGCCATGAGCCTCGCGAGGTCCCTGGCGGTGGTATACTGCTTTTCTTTTTTCCGTGACGGAAGGCCGGTACTGTTGATGAAATTTGTGTCGTTCATACCGAGGGCGGCGGCTTTTTCGTTCATCATAGCGGTGAATTCATCTTCGTTCCCCGCTACGGCTTCCGCGATAGCGACCGAGGCGTCGTTAGCTGATTTTATCATCATGGCCGTGAGGAGGTCACCGGCCTTGTAGGTAACGCCAGGCTTCAAACCGGCATAGGTAGGCTGGACCAGTTTTATCGACCCCGGAGCGGTTATCACGTCGTCGAGACCGAGATTCTCCATCGCCAGCACAGCCGTCATGAGCTTAACGGTCGAAGCAGGCTCGAGACGCGTATCGGGGCTCTTGGCGAAGAGCACTTTCCCCGTGGACGCGTCCATTATGACGGCCGAGAGCGCGTCGACATGGACCGCGACGTCGGCAGGTTTTACCGGTTTAACCGCGGCTTCTGTCGTATCCACGTTAAGTAAAAGCGCGGCGACCAGTAAGCACACATTTATCTTTGACCATGGACCATGGACCATAGACTATGGACCTTCACTTATCGCGAAAACGTTTTATCCTTCCCTTCGACGGATTAAAATAGCCCTTCATTACCCCGGGGAACTCGGCTGCTACACTGTCTATGACCTTATCAATACCGAGCATGTCCGGTTTTTTAGAACGAAAGCCCAGCTCGGCGAAATACCTCGCGGGGTCGTAATTCAAGTTGCGCCATTGTATCATATCAGGTCCGTTCTTTATCAGGAATTTTTTCAAAGAATCCGCCTCGTCACGGTGGTCGGTAAAACCGGGCATGGTGAGATAATTTATCGACACGAACCCGCCCGCGGCTTTAGCTTGTTTAATGGAATCGATAACGTCCTCGTAACGATAATCCCCGGGCCTGTAGTAAAGCTCATAATATTTTTTTTGCACGCTGTTCATGCTGACCCGGATGGAATCGAGTCCCGAGGTGAATAGTTCCTTGATGACGCGCGGCCTTGAGGCGTTGGTGTTCAGGTTGATCACACCTTTGGATGTCTTTGCCCTGATCATTTTCACAGTCTCGATGAGCGTATCCCCGACGAGGAGCGGCTCGCCCTCGCAGCCCTGTCCGAAACTCACCACGGGGTCGTCCGTGTTCCCGAGATGGAAAAGCGCTACCTCAGCGATCTCCGCGGGGGAAGGGACGAATTTTATCCTTTCCTGTGTCACGGAACATTTCTTTCCCGGCTGGAACGATATACAGCCGAGGCAGAGAGCGTTACACTTCGGCGACGTGGGAAGCGGACCTTCATATTTGTGCTGGAAGAAATTTTTGGCGGCGGGACATCCGTAAATAAGGGCGCATATCTCGAGATGTCTCGCGAGCCGGTTACCGGGAAGGAGCCTGCGGAAAGCTTTTACGTTTTTTTTTATAAGGTCCATGTCCATGTATCTCAGGACCTGCCTCTTTTCAAGATCGACCTTAACGGCCGGAACATAGAACCCGCCTTTATGGAAAGCGACAGCCGAATAACAAAATAAGGGCAAAGCTCCGGCATTATCCATTTCCGTATAGGCGGAATTATATAGGACGGAATATCCCGGCGCGACGAAAGCGGCAACGGCGTATATCGGCTCTTTCTTTCTCGAAAAAGGATTGCATTCCAGTGTCGTTAGATCACTTGTCAGCGAGTCGTAACCCACAGGCATTCTGTCGGGGACCATGAATATCTCGCTGTCGGGAGGGAGCGCGATGAGTTCGCTTTCGTCGAGTCTGAAGAACTCCCCACCCTTCATCCCAGCGGCGTGGACTCCGGGAAGATCGTAGACTTTTTTGTGTTTGTCGGCGAACAGTAACTTGGGGTGATCTTTCATAGTTAATTCAACCTGAATACCCGGGGTCAGGCCTCCCCATTGGACAAAATAACCAAAATTATAAAAATTTGTCCAATGGGGAGGCCTGACCCCGCTAGCTGGTGGGACGTCGGATATGTTTAACGTCCTACGTCCCACGTCCTACGTCCTACGTTAATAGCTCGATCCCCACCGGACAATGATCTGATCCCTGAACTTCCGGCATTATGAACGCCCGCTTTACTCGAGGCAACATCTTCTCAGTTACAAAAAAATAATCCAGCCTCCACCCTACGTTCCTTTCACGCGCGGCCGTCTTATAATCCCACCAGGTATAGTTCCCGCCTTCCTTGTTGAAATGCCTGAAAGTGTCGACATATCCATGGGAAATGAATTTGTCCATCCACGCCCGCTCTTCGGGAAGGAAGCCGGTGTTCTTCTCGTTCTCTTTGGGGCGCGCTAGATCTATTTCTTTATGGGCGGTATTAACGTCTCCGGCGATCACTATTATCCGGACTTTCAGGGAGTCGACATAACGAAGGAACTCCTCGTAGAAATCCAGTTTGTATTTAAGCCTTTCGGGGCCCATACCGCCGTTCGGGAAATAAACGTTGATCAGGGTGAAATCCTTATACTCCGCTACGAGCGCCCGGCCTTCGGTGTCAAAAGATCCTTCGCCGAAATCGTATAGGACTTCGCGGGGTTTTTCTTTCGTAAAAACGGCGACTCCCGCGTAACCTTTTCTCTCGGGATTGTTCCAGTAGGCGTAGTACCCTTCCGGCAAAATGTCCATCCCGTTCACCTGTTCGGGTAAAGCTTTGGTTTCCTGAAGGCACAGGATATCGGGCGACTCTTTACGGAACCACTCGATGAGCCCTTTTTTAGCGGCGGCCCTTATGCCGTTGACGTTCCATGATATGATACGCATCATAATATAAGCGATGTGTGACAGTAGTAGTTGGGATAACTTGTGGTGATGGGTGATGGCGGCAGTTGGGATAACTTGCAGTTATGTGTGATGAGTTAAGGAAGTAATCCCGGAATCCACATTAACCCATCACCCATCACCCCTTACTCTCTCCTGCTATTTTCCTGACCTTATCGACCATCGCCCTGACCTCCCGACCTATCGTCCCAAAATCCTTCTTATCGAAGAGCTCCCTCCCGAAAATGCTACCCCCAAACGCAACGGCATCCGCACCCGAGGCGAAATAGTCGGGGATATTATCCTTAGTCACCCCCGCGACGGCCATGAGCTTAACGCGGTTTAACGGGCCTTTCAATTCTTTAATATATTTCGGGCCGAAAGCGTTAGCGGGGAATACTTTGACCATGGTCGCGCCGAGCTCCCAGGCGCGTAAAACTTCGTTCGGCGTGAGCGCCCCGGGGAATACCGGGATATTCTCCTTAACGCATTTTTTGATTACGTCTTCAATGATGACCGGCATGACGATGAACGAAGCCCCGGCGGAAACGGCCGCTTCCAGGTCTTTTTTCGTAAGGACCGTACCCGCCCCTATCGCGAGTTTACCGCCGGCAATGTTCTTAGCCCTCTTAATGAGCTCCGCGGCGCCTTTCGTGTTCATGGTTATCTCGAAAGCTTCCAGCCCGGCATCAATGACAGTAAGGACCAGCGGCTCGAGGTCTTCCGGCACTATGCCGCGGGCTATGCCGAGTATTGGCAATCGTGTGAAGTTATTTAAATTCATAAATACCCCTAGATGACCCAATCGCGATCAGTCAGACTGTTTCATAATAACAGTTTTGGATAAATTGTCCGTCATTGCGAGGGCACGAAGTACCCGAAGTAATCTCTGTAAAAATAATAAATTACAGGGATTGCTTCGTCGTTCTCTCCTTCGTCGCTCACTCCTCGCAATGACGGATTAAGTTAATATTCGAATTGCGACACAGCCTTCCTGGTTACTTTTCTAATCAACCTCGACTGCCGACAGGCTGTTGAGGAACTTCACGTAGTTGTCCTTGTCAGGGGTTGACCGCACCGCTATGGCGGAACGGGGGTGTTCGTTGAGCATGCCGGTTATGGCGTAAGGGATAATATATCCCCATTCCATCGTTTTCAGGAGAGGGAGGAATTCTTTCGATATGACCTCGAGTATCGGACGTATATCGAATTTAGGGTTCTTTAAAAAACCTATGAGAAGTTCCATCGGACAGTTCCCCGCGCCCCTACCGATTCCGTATATCGTCGCGTCCAGGTAGTTACAGCCTTCGATTATCCCCTGTATCGTGTTCGAGAATCCCAACTGCTGGTTATTGTGCATGTGGATGCCCAATTCTTTCGTCTTCAGGTATTTCTTGAACTTAGCCGCGAGGTAAGTGATATGCTCCTGGTAATAATATCCGAAGCTGTCGACTATATACACTACGCCGGTCCTGCTTTCCCTTTCAAGCTGGTCGAGAGCCTCGTCAAGCTCGTTATCCTGCGCTTTCGACACGGCCATGATGTTGACGGTCGTCTCGTATCCCTTATCGACGAAATCATTAACCAGGTCGATGGCCTTATCCACCTCTTTGACATATGTGGCCACGCGTATCATGTCTATGACGCTGTCCTTTTTTGGCGGGATGTCGCTTTTCTCGACTCGGCCTATATCGCACATAACGGATAATTTAGGCCGGTTTTCGACACCGTCTATGATCTTCTTTATCTCGTTCTCATCGCAGAATTTCCATTTCCCGAACTTCGTCGGGGCAAGAAGCTCCTTGGAGGCCTTGTACCCTATCTCCATGTAATCCACGCCCGAAGCCGCGATAGCTCTGTACACGGCTTTGACGAAACTATCCTCGAAATAATGGTCGTTTATCAGCCCACCGTCGCGTATGGTGCAGTCTAAAACTTTAATGGCTTCGCGGTACATCGTTACCTCCTTTGTGTAACAGCATTTATCATATCGGCATCTGCTTTTGGGAATATTATGTTATATGAAAAGGGAGTGTTGGGCAAGACAAAATAAAAATAGAATCAGTAGCCCCCGGCCACCGTGCCGGGGGACAATTTATCAAGCAGACAAATTCATGCGCGGACACGGGGGTCCGCGCCTACTATTTTTATTTTCTCAACGACACAAGCGCTTCGATATGCTTCGTTCTTGGGAACATATCGAACATAGCCGATCTGCCGATCCGCCATGTGGTGCCTTGCGTCATGGCTTTTATATCCCGGGCCATACGGGCCGGGTCGCAGGAAATATAATAGATCTCGTTAAGACCCTCGGCGAAGGAAAGCCATTCCACGAACTCCGCGGAAAGGCCCTTTCTGGGAGGGTCGATGAGGGCGATATTCTTCGGGCCTTTCTCGCTGTCGTAAAGCCGTTCCATTTCGTTCTCGGCGTCGAGGATATAAAATTTCATGCCGCTATACCCTTTTTCTTTGGCGGTCGTCTTGGCCGCGCTTATGGCCACGCGGTCATTATCGGCGCCTATGGTCTTATTGAAGCCCGGAGCGAGAAGAAAACTGAAAAACCCCATGCCGGAGAAAATATCGAAAAAAACCGTATCCTTCTTTTCCTCGCCTATCCATTCGCCCAGGACGCGGGCCATTTCTGTGGATATGTGCCTGTTCGCCTGGGAAAAAGCCAAGGGCGAGAACATCATTTCCTTGCCGGCATAAGTATCAGGAAAAAACCTTTCACCCATTTTATTCGAGAACCATAACCGGCCGGCATGGTCCGCCTTGATAGTCAGCCTGTCCTTGTCGTCGGCTCGAGCGGCGCATGGAAGAGCGCCGTTAATAGGCTCTTCGGCGATCGAGCAGGAAGCTATCTCCATGATGGACCGCTCATCCCTTGCATAAAACCCGTATTTATCCCCGGCCTTATGAAGGGTTATATGCGAACGGTAATTGTAATGGTCTTTAGAACTTATTACCTCATCGAGCTTAAAACCCTTGAACGAGCCGACCCGGGCGAACAGTTCTTCGAACTGTTTTTTCTTGTACGCCACTTCCTTGGCGTATCCGATATGCTGAAGCTGGCATCCCCCGCACTGATAATAGTATTTACACAGGGGATCGGTCCTATCGGGCGAAACTGTCTTTATATCCGAAAGTTCCCCTTTTACAAAGCTCGCCGTTTCCTTGACGACGTCAAAAACGACCTCTTCCCCCGGAAGCGCGCCCCGGACAAAACAGATCTTCCCGTCTATCTTGCCTACCCCGTCCCCGCCGAAGGCGAGATCGTAAATTTCAGTAGTGAGCTTCTTCATAATGGGCTTATCATACAGGGTCAAGGGTCAGGGGTCAAGGTGAACTTAGGACGGGTATTAACGTAGGACGTGGGACGTGGGACGTGAGATATTGGGACCTCTAAAAGATACTACTTACGTCCCACGTCCTACGTCCTACAGAACATCGCTATCACTCCTGAAACAGCCACGTCGAAAGATACCTCTCCCCCGTATCCGGCAATATCACGACGATAACCTTCCCTTTGTTCTCCGGACGCTTCGCCACCTGGATCGCGGCCCAGACGGCTGCGCCTGAGGATATCCCGGCGAGTATGCCGTCGGTCTTAGCAAGTTTTCTGGCTATATCCCCGGCGTCATCGTTAGTGACCTTAACAACCTCGTCAATCACATCTCGATTGAGGACTTGCGGCACAAAACCGGCGCCTATACCCTGTATCTTATGAGGCGCTGGTTTTCCTCCGGAGAGCACAGGTGAAGCGTCAGGCTCTACCGCTATCGCTTTAAAGGACGGTTTTCTTTTTTTGATGACCTCGGCGATGCCGGTTATGGTCCCGCCCGTACCGACGCCGGCAACTACTATATCCACCTTGCCGTCGGTATCGTTCCATATCTCTTCTGCCGTAGTTTTCCTGTGGATCTCGGGGTTAGCCGGATTATTGAATTGTTGCGGGACGAAACTGTTCGGGGTAGTCTTTGCGAGTTCCTCGGCTTTTTCGACCGCCCCCTTCATCCCTTTAGCCCCGTCGGTAAGGACAAGCTCCGCTCCGAATATTTTGAGGAGCTGTCTGCGTTCTACGCTCATCGTATCCGGCATTGTCAGGATAAGCTTATAGCCCTTGGCCGCGGCGGCGAACGCGAGAGCCACTCCGGTATTACCGCTCGTCGGCTCTATGATCACCGTGTTCTTTTTCAAGAAGCCTTTTTTTTCGGCGTCTTCGATCAACGCGACGCCTATCCTGTCCTTAACGCTGGAGAGGGGGTTGAACGACTCAAGTTTCGCAAGGACCGTCGCCTCCAGCCCTTCAGCGATACGGTTTAGTTTGACCAGGGGAGTGTTCCCGGTGGTTTTCGTAATATCGGAATATATCTTAGCCATATTAACCCTCCTTATTTTCAAAGCCCCGTCATTGCGAACCCCGCGAAAGCGGGGTGAAGCAATCCCATCGAGATTGCTTCGTCGCCTTCGGCTCCTCGCAATGACGGTCCAGGTTTTTCCTCGCAATGACGGGCATCATTATAATACTTTGGACAATGCCTGTTCTATGTCCGCGATTATGTCGTCGATGTGCTCTATCCCGATGGACAAACGTATAAAATCAGGGGTGACTCCAGTCGCTATCTGCTCTTCGGGCGAAAGCTGCTGGTGCGTGGTCGTTGCCGGATGTATCGCGAGGCTTTTCGCGTCGCCTACGTTGGCTAGATGCGATATAAGCTCCAACGAGTCGATGAATTTCTTACCGGCCTGGGCACCGCCTTTTATGCCGAAACCAAGAATAGCCCCGGAACCTTTCGGCAGGTATTTTTTCACCCTGTCTTTTTCCGGACTGTCTTCGAGTCCTGGATAATTGACCCAGCCGACCTTCGCGTGCTTTTTAAGATATTTCGCGGCGGCCAGAGCGTTCTCAGAATGTCTGGGAAGCCTGAGGTGAAGCGTTTCCAGACCCTGGATGAAAAGGAATGAGTTAAAAGGCGACACCGCCGGTCCAAGGTCCCTGAGCAATGTTACCCTGGCTTTTATTATGTAAGCGATATTCCCCATCGGTTTAAGGGCTTTAACGAAATCTATACCGTGATAGCTCGGATCCGGGCCCGCTATTAACGGGAACTTGCCGTTCTCCCAGTTGAATTTCCCGGAATCGACTATCACTCCACCTAAACTGGTGCCATGCCCGCCGATGAATTTAGTAGCGGAATAAACGATTATGTCCACGCCATGATCGAAAGGCCTCAATATGTACGGAGAAACGGTGTTATCCAGAACGAACGGTATACCGTTCTTGTTCGCTATTTTTGAAATGCCTGCGAGGTCCGCCACATCTAGCTTCGGGTTCCCGATCGATTCGGCGTATATCGCCTTGGTTTTGGGTGTTATAGCTTTCTGGATAGCGTCCAGGTCATTGGATTTAACGAACTTCACATTTATCCCGAATTTGGGGAACGTATAGTGAAAAAGGTTATAGGTCCCGCCGTAAAGATTATCCGCGGATACTATCTCGTCGCCGCACTGGGTTATATTGAGAAGCGCGAGTGTTATCGCCGACTGCCCGCTGGACACGGCTAAAGCTCCGACGCCGCCGTCAAGCGCGGCTATCCGCTTCTCAAAAACATCGGTCGTGGGGTTCATTAAACGCGTGTATATGTTCCCGAACTCCTTCAATCCGAACAAATTCGCCGCGTGTTCGGTGCTTTTGAACTGATACGACGTCGTCTGATAAATAGGCACAGCTCGCGACCCCGTAGTCGGATCCGCCTCCTGCCCCCCATGCAACGCCAATGTCTCCACCCTCAACTTACTGTCTATCTTGCTCATCTTAATTCTCCTTTTTTTTAATTACTAATTATATTATGAACTCTGCATCTCCCCGTCATTGCGAGCGAAGCGAAGCAATCCAAAATTGATTGCTTCGTCGCTGTCGCTCCTCGCAATGACGTCTTCGACCGCTACCCGCAATGACGCCCATTCCCCCCCCTTATATCGAATACGCCAACACCTGCCTATCCCTATTCACTTCATTTACCAGATCCTCGAACGTCTCATTATCGACAATATCCGATTCGGCCTTCGCAACCTTTTTCCATATATTCCTGAACAGGCATTTTTTAACATCTCCGCAATCGGAATATCCTTCCTTAACGCAAGCTATCGGCTCCAATGGGCCGTCTATATACCTTAATATATCTCCGACGCTGATCTTCGCCGGGGGCCTGGATAGAAGGTATCCACCTATATTACCCCTCTTGCTCAAGACAAATCCCCCTTTTCTAAGATCCAGGAGTACCTGTTCAAGGAACTTTATCGGCGCGTCTATACGGCTCGCTAACTGGTTACTTGTAACCAATTCTTTTTCGTAATTCAAAGCCAGATCCAAAACCGCTTTCAACGCGTAATCACCTTTATAAGTTACCTTCATCTTTCTCCTCTTTATCTAGTATTCCCATTGAATTAGTATAGTTTAGCAGGAAAAGGCGTTTTGTCAAGGAAAGTTATTAAATATATTTTGCAAGAAAGACTTAAAAGGGCACCCATAAAGGGTTCCCCTACGCCAGAACCCATGCCTGTCCTCCGAAGCCTTGGCGAAGGAGGGCCCCATGCCTCGTTTCTATCCGCCCACCGATCTCGGCCCCCAACCGCAATTACGCGAATGTTACAAGTGAATACAACCGCCTAAGGTCCATGTAATCCATTGGGGCGGATTTTGGGGTGAAGAGGTAATTATTGCCTTTCGGGGTCATGGCTATGAGGCCGGTCAGGGCGAAGATCTCTTCTTCTGTTCGTATTTTAGCGGACAGTTCCAACGCGAGGCGGAATATCTCGGTCACGTACATATACGAATCTGGCGTAAGCTCGCCGCTCGCAATGCCGGCGATAAAGACGTTCTTATCGTCAGCTATGGATTTTATCTCCAGTGCCGGGCTTTCGGCTATGACCACGGTACGAATATCACCGTATTTTTCGCGCAAAGCTTTTAATTCCGCGTTAAGCCCGGGCTCATCGGCTTTATCCGTTACGATGAAGGGTATTCCCTTTTCGTCCGAATATTTTCTTAAGGCGGTGATAAGTATACTTATATCCATGGCCTGGGGATGTTCTTTCTTATCGTAGCCGGGGATCCAGCCGGTTGAGAATATGACAGCGGTCTTTATTTCTTTTTCGGACGATAGACACTTGATCATGTCCTTAGCGCCGGATACCGCTTGTGTTATGGGCTCGGCGGCTAATTCCGACTGGATAGCGTCCTTCCTGTCCCGCCCTAGCGAGATTTTAATTTTCTCGATCATTTCGGAATACTCTTTTTTATCAAGCCACCCGTCAATATCCGGCTGTATCTTCGTCAATTCATCCAGAAGAAATTGAAAGTTTCTCATGCTGACCTTATCCGGATCTGAAGGGTTATCCTTCACAAAAAGACCGGCGATCGTAAAAAGCCTGTATATTTCAGGCCCACCCCAGCTATTTTTGCCACGCATGGCCCGGCACGCGTCTATTATGTGCTCGGCCTCCTCCACCCCAAGCAAAACAAGGTCCTTTTTCCTTGAAAGCACCTCCATAGCCTTGACCATAAGATAAGCTTCTCTTATCGCGTCTTTAATGGCCTTTTCCATGGACTCCCTTACAAATTCGATCTCGCCGGGATTGGCGCAAGCCGATATCTTTGAGATAAGCTTTTGGGGCAGATCCTCCGATTCGCCGACGGTGGGAAGGACGAACGCTTTGCGCAAGGCTCCCTCATCATCCGCCAGCTCCAGTATACGGTCGTCGCTCATCGCGTCTACTTTACGGAATATCTCTTCTTTCCATGGGTGGTCGATCTCAAGGAATTTTCTGAGATAAGTGTAATAGATAATGTTCGACCTTGAAAGGAAATTGGCCATCCAGCCATTCTTCAATAGTTCGGCATTCCCGTCTCTCCTTGTTGACGGTGACATTTCAGGTTCATACTTGAACGCCGTGCCATCAACTTCCAACCTTTTACCGACGGCCGCTAAGAGGAACCTGCCCTGTCCCGCGATAGCCCTGACCTCGCCAAGCCTATCCTTGTATCTTTTGAAGGCGGCGATAGCTCCGTCGCTAAAGGCGTCGTAACGGACTTCCCTGACAAAGTCAGCGTAAGCGCCTCCCGAAATACTCCCCCAGCTCACCGAATAGAACTTTTCCAGATTGTCCCGCGTCGAAAAAAATTCCGATAGCGCCTCGCTCACGGAAAAGGCATTCTCTATCCTGGCCATTTTCTCCCTGATATTCACGAGAAGCCTGGACACCTTGGGACCGGAGGTATTGAGTATAGAGTCGAAACCCTCGACTATCGCCGTCAATCCCATAATAACATCCGTTTCCAGTCCCATCATGCTGTGTTTATCGAACAATTTCCTACACGAAGGCGTGTTCCAAATATCGTCAGACCCGCCCGATTCCAGTGCTAGGCCTCCCCTTAATCCGTCATATATCTCAGAGGTCGAAATTAAAATATCCCACGCCCGGACGAGATCGAGAACGAACAGAAAATATAGACCTTCCCGACTGGAATCGAGAACGCTTCTCTGCAATTCATCGTATACCTTAAAACGCGCTTCCATGGGACAATTCGTCCGGGCCATTATCTCTTTAAGTTTTTCATCCACGGTGATATCCGATCCGCCGGTATTTTCGCGAATATTCCCTATAAAACCCAGCAATGCAAATTTGAAAGAATTCCGGTCTTTGAGCCCTCCGGCTTCGGGGGCGGTATAGCTTTTATCAATTTTTTCCGTCAGAATCGCTACCCTTTCATTTACCTCGTTCTCGTCTATTACATCTTCCTGGACGGTAAAATACCCGTTCTCCCTGATAAAACCTATCATCCCCAGAAGGGCCTTGAGGCTCCGCATATCGCCCGGATGTCCCGACATGGCCAATACGTCTCCAAGCGCCAGCATTATGTAAATGCGGTTCGGACGGATGAATAAATGTTTTTCCAGTTTGAATATATTGAACGCGTCCTCCGGGGTCACAAGCTGGAGGTCCTTATCCTGCGACATTAGATATAAGGCCCGGAACAGAATATACGCCGATCGGACCCTGTTCCGGGCGCCTTTGATCCCGATATCGGACATTAATCGTTTGATATCGCCGGGAGTTTCTACCGCGTCAAGGATATTTTGCCGTATCATGGGACCGAGGCCTATATCCATAGTACCGGGAAGGACCAAGAGTTCTCTAAGAGTCAGACATTGTCCTTTCAGGAAGTGCACCACGATATCGTTGTTCAGCCCGCGATAATCGTTATATTTCCCCGGCACCATGTTTATTAGCGAGTTTACTTCGGACATCACCTGCTTGTAAGACAATTTATCCACCGAATCGAATACCGTTTTTTTGAGGGGATGGTCCTCACTCAGGAACGCCGAAACATACCTCCATTCCGGCGAATATTCCTCGAGACCCTCTACTCCTATTTCTCTCACCTCTTTAGGAAATAGATAGAACCCTCTCAAAAGGACATGCCTCACTAAAGGATTGAACATGGTATCGTTTTTTCTGTCGAAATACGGAGAACTAACAGGCGTATTAGCCGCGGCACCGTTATCCTCTCGCAGGCCAGGGCCATTTTCGCCTTCCCGTAACGTCAATTTGATAACTGAAGTTTCCATTCCTCTTTCCAGGGAAATGTCCCACCCCGCGCCAAGGCATATCTTTTTCAGGCTGGAAATATTCATCCCCTTGAACCGGGTCATAATCAGATCTTCCGTCTCAAGCGGCCCGCGGATAAGAGCGGAAATAGTACAACCATTTTTACCCCCGCCATCGCCGGACTTCAAAGTTGATACCTCGACACAAGTCCCTTTCAGGATAACGTTATTGACGATCGCGGAAATGATTGAAATAGCCTGAGCTGCCTTGGTATGCTCTATCCTGAGCTCTCCCAGGGTCTTATCCAGGGCTAAGGTTAATCTTCCCGTTTGCCCGCCCTGGCTCGGCCGGCGCGGTCCTTTCACGGCGACCACGCCGGCAATATCTTCTATCTCGGCGTTAATGTCCGAAACAGGGTAGTTAAGGTCCGAAAAATGCCTTCTAACTTGAACGAATTCCGCGAGATCCCTGATCTCACCGGCCACGGCTTCTACGTTAATCGGTTCTTTCAGCGTGATCTTAAAATAGTCCAGCTTCGTTATCAGTTTTTCCAATATACCGATAAAATAACCCGAGACCATGCGCTCCTCAATAAAAGTTGCCGCGTATTTATAGAAATCGCCCAAGCTATATTCCCTGTAGATATCCGATATTATCCCTGAAAGCCTCTTATCCTTGCCCGCGTCCACGCCGCTCATATCCAACCTCGAGGAGAGAGCCATTAACCTTGAATAAATGTTGTAGTCCCCGTCTGGATAGAAGTCGTCTATATCTATTGTCTTTTTAATAGACGCCGACGATACCGGCACCGATCCGATCTCAGTATCTATATCGGCGTAAACCCCATTATAGGGACCCAAACGTTCTTTCTCGTCATCTTCCAGTTCAAGTATTTGAGTGCCTTTCCATTCTCCGTCCTTATTAAAACAATAAATTATCCCGATACGTTCATTGGCGGAAGTAATATATGGCAGCCTGAACCCCGAGAGCCTGGCTTTACCCAGAATGTCCTCCCTATACCAGGGGGTCACTTCATCTATAAGATATCTTTCCAGGGATAAACCGCCGTCAGGACCCCTCTGCCGAAAATATTTTCTCAGAAGTGCCCGAAGTATACCAGCCGGATCCTCGATATCGTATAATTTTGATTTGACCAGGAACCGGCTTATCACCTGGCTGAGCTCCATGAAGGCCCAGCGGTACCTTATGGAGGGATACGGGGTGCGGCCGGCCCTTTCCTCTTCGTTCCGGGCGAGCTCGCCCGCCTCGACCTTGTCGCGCTCGGTGTTCCAGCGGTCGATCGCGGCCTGGTCGACGCTAACATCCCATTCGAGGGTATCAGGGTTAAAGAAAACGTTACAGATAGGCTTCGACGCCAGCGGCGGGGCCAGAGCGGCGCGCTCGGAGGCGTTCGCGCCGTACGCCGGTAGAACCAGCGTGACGGAGAGAATGATCGCGATGAATTTTTTAATATGTCCCATTTTTGTTATCCGATATTTCCAGGGCACCCACAAGGGGTGCCCCTACGCCGGAACCCATGCCTGCCCTCCGAAGCCTTGGCGAAGAAGGGCCCCATGCCCCACCTGTCCGCCGTAGCCTTGGCGAAGGCGGATGCCCCATGCCCCATGCCTAGTTTTACAGCGACTCCTGAATTTTCCTATCCGCCAACCTGTACTCCTTGATCTCCGCCCCAAGCATCCCCGGTATCGGGAGAATTATCGACCTTCCGTTGAACAATTCATTTAGGGGCATGTTCTCGAGATCTCCTCTCAGTTTCAGGGGATCTATGGCTCCCTCAGTCATCAGTCCCGCACATTTTATTACTTTTTCGATAATATCCTTTATCCTGGTTTCATCGTCTGACTTGTTCAGTTTCGAGTATATGTAATTCACGTAATGCCGCGCGGCCAGCATCTGCCATGAAACGGGGAGGAAATCGCCCTCGAGGCCGACCATGTACGCCGCGCCGTCTATCTTATCCTTCGCGATATCGGAGAAGGCCCAGGTGAACACTATTTCATCTTTTTTACGGGCTTCGAGTAAACCTCGAAACTCGTCTAACCTCCGCATGTTATCCTCCGAACCGGTGCCGTCGTCGACGTAAATCACATATTTAACGTTATCGACCGGCTCGCATTCCATTAGCCCTCTTTCCTTAAGTATCTTTTTCCCGACCTTCCTGGATATGACCTCCCATTCCCCGGCCAGCTGTTCCTCGAGAAGAGCGTCCACATCCTCACCATTATGGGCCTTGATCACAAGGCCTATCGTGCAGGGATTGGTCATGAGTGACGCTTTATCCCCGCCATTAGCTCCGGTAAACGTCTCGAGTATCGCCATTGATGTTCCAGTTACATACGCAGGCGGCATTCGATGTTCCTCTACCGGCGGATAAATTATCTCTTCATTATCATAATCGGAATAGATAAGAAAACCATCGGGTCTGATCGATCCCAAAAGCCTTATCATAAAGTCGTTATTTTTGAGAAGATACTGGGTAGTCTCAGTCGGGCTCCCTCTTTCCCATTGCAAAGCGATATTTCTCAATAACGCTATATCCGTTTTTTTCTTAAAAATATTGTTCCACTGTTCTTTGTCCAGCAGGTCCCCGTAACCGTAGGTTATGACTGTCTTCCCGAAGCCGAACTTAGTCCCGTCAAAATACAGTTTATGCTCGGACATCGTTCCCGGGTCGATATCAATAACATCTATCTCCAAACTCCACTCCGAAATGTTCTCTTCCAAAAAGTTCTTATTCATGACTTCCGCTATAAGCCTGGCGGCATCCTCTAATTCCTTCGGACGTTTTCCAGAGCCGTATGTCGTCAATCTTATGTGTCTGTCCTTATTCGCTATTTTCCCAATTAATAATCCAATAACCGCATCACTTCCCCGATCATCTGTCCCGAAAACCAGCTCGAAAGGGGCCCTATAACGATTTACCAGCATTGAATCGCGGAAACATGCCAAAAGATACTTTCTTTCATCCTCGAATGAGGGATATAAAGCATCCTTCCTATTGAGAAGTGCCGCGGCGTATTTCCCCAGGTCAGTATTACCCATTTTTATCCCGGCACGATACTTGAAAAATTCCACGTAATATCCGCTATATTCAGAGAAATGGCGATACGCTTTCTTAAACCCCATTTCCTCAGAACAAAGACCGGATAATATCGACAACGTCGCTTGAGTCTCGGCGTCTTCGTCTGGAACAAGCCTCTCCGACCACCCGAATGTCCTGGTCTCGTCATAGCCGTATTGATGGTTATCAGTGTGATTGATCACCATCCTGTCGTAAAAAGTAAGCACATTCTCAAAACTAAAAAAGGCGTTTTCATGCGTCCATCGGATAATGGGATCGAGCACAGTAAATCCCAGGCTCTTTGCCAAAGCTTCCATCTTCTCCACCTCGGGGATACCCCGCATTTCACCGGTATTTACGCCTATCTGCATGGTGACATCCGAGTATTTGTTCTTTTCAAGGTATTTCACGATCCCTATGAACTGTTTGAACGCGTAACCCTCTTCTAAATAAGCGTCGCCGCTCCTCGGCCATATATGCGCCATACCGAACCATTCTTTTCCCCGGGCGTCAGTCGCCCTTATCTGTATGGAAGTGCAGATATAAAAACCCGGGGAAAAGACCGCTTTATAGCGGGGGTTATCCCTCTCGATCATCACAAGTTGCCCTGGCTTCGCCACAGCCACATTATCCAATTCCCTGTTCGAAGGGACTGACAGTTCCCATATTTCTTTTATCTCGCCGCCCATAGCTTTTTCCTTATCAGAAAGATCTATATCGAATACTTTTACGTGTTCGTCGACGGGTACGGTCGGCAATCGAAACCTATACTCTCTCTCTTCCGAGAAATCACAAGGAAAATAAACACATCCCGCTTTAATTGTTTTTATCAAAGCTGTATCGTTCTCGGTTGCGGGATCTCCCTTCCTGCCCCAGTCAAAATGGTAATCCTCCTCAAGCGCCGCTTTCATGACTAGCCTCATACCGGCATCGGATCTGTCATGGAGTACTTCTTTCTTCCTGATATGCTTAAATTCATGCTCGGCTATAGCTAAAGCCGCTTTCTTCTGTTCCTCAAAACCGCCTTCTCCGAGTATGAGAGGGAGAGATATATGTATCCTGGTCCTCTTCCGGTTAAAATGCCCTCCCCCATACAATAACCCTTCCCATTCGGGATTTTCTGTCCACCACAACTTCTTTCCGTCCGGAGGTATCGCGAAAAGGATATCTATCCCCCCGTCCCCGCCCGGTATCCCAGCCTCATGACGGATGAACTCGATGATCTTCTCAACCTCCCCCCGATCCGTCCCCAGTTCCTCCAGCTTCCCCGCGATCTCCAAACAATCCAAAACATCCCTCTCCCTCAATATTCCCTTATTCACATACATGCCTTGCCCCTTGACCCCTGACCCCTGACCCTCCAAAACCATGTCCGCTTCCTCAGCCAACCCTCGATAAAACTCCTCCAGTTTCGGATCCAGCAGTTTCTGATGCCCGGCTTCGCATATCGTCCCGCAGGTGACGATCTTCTCGCCCGGAACGATCGAAATGACCCCGTTAGGATCGGCATGGACCGTTTCCCGCAAACCGTCCGGAAGGGAACTTCTCAAACGGGCCATGAAACGCTCGTAACTATTATCGCCATTATATCCCTGGAAATCCTCGATAGCCGAGATAAGGGCCTCGATATACGCCGACATCCCGGCCCTGTTCGCGGGGCTCATAACATGTTCCAGATAGAATCTCAGGTAATCCTTTAGTTTCTTTATCTCATAGCCGCTATTCTCCTGGAAGATATCCTGGGAAAAATCGAATGCCAGCTCTTTCAGCTCGAGGCCCTCCACCGGGTCTTTTTCATAGATAAAAGCGAAATTGAAATCCCCGTCGACAAAAGTGCCGCCATTATTAAGGCTGTTCGCTATACGGGAACGCATATATCCCTGTTCGCGTGGTATCTGATAATGCCTGAAAAGGGCCATGACGCGTATATAGTCGATCCCTCTGTCAAAGATTTTATCGAGGTCACCGAAACTCGCCTCGACGCACCTTATATCTTCTCCCACCTCGCCGGCACTCTTCAAGGCGGATATTTTAGCGTCAACGCCGTTTATCACATGTTCCTGATTATCGACGCCTACCAGCTCGAACTTTTTCCCGGTATCCTCCGAAAGACCAAGCCCCTTCAGCCGTTCGTACCATTCAAAGAATGTCGGAGCAAAACCCCTGGATATACCTTCACCTTCGTAATAACCGTTCAGGGTCCCCAGCCCCATCTCGACAAAAACGCCGGCCCGGGCGCCGGACTTCTTAAGCCTCTCCCCCAGATACGAATCAAGGTCCTTATACCTGTAAGCCTGCGTAGTTGTTTCGACTTTACGTTTATCAACGCCGACAATGATCCCTTCGTCATTTATACGGCGGTCATCGTCCGTAACTAAAGGAGCTTGGCCTTCGGTCCTGAAATAGGACCGTTTCAAGTGGTCCCGGAGCGCGTTCCCGTCCATTCCGGCGAATTCTACGGAGACCTGAGCGCGGTCTTTGACATTATTCATCCAGAGCGCCAGGATACCGTCCGGTCCGAGTTTTGTAAGAAATCTGTTATAGGTGTCGATATCGCCGGAGACCACATCCCCGGGCCTGAAATTCCCGGATGTAAAAAGAGCTTCGAGCGGATAAGCGTTAAACTGGAGATCCAGCTTTATCCTTAGCTCTTTATCCCTGCCATGCGCGACCCAAAAATCCGCCTTGCCTATATTTCCCGCTATCTCATCCGATATCGCCCTGAACCGGCTGTCATGCCATTCAACTTTCTGGCCGTGTTTCGCGAACATTTTGATATCGAGAGAGCGCACGTTATTCCAGTCTATTACCCCGTCCCCGGTAATAAGTTCCGCTGCATCGCCCGTTATCACAATGACCGGCACATACCCCAAATGCTTCTCGGCCGTTTTGACCAAAAACTCAGCCAACGGATCGCTCTTATCCCCCGCTTTCCGATAAGACGAGAGAACATATCTTTCCGGCCCCTCATAACTCATCTCCCCCGTCGCCTTAACGCGAACAACCGATCTTGGATTCCCGCTTCTCCCCTCACCCCCCGCGCCGAAGGATGTCCCCTCGGGGACAGTCCCTGAAGGGACACGCCTTAATTCGAGTTTCTTTTTCAGTTCGGACCGATCGTAAACGGGTTTTATGTATTTCAGATTAATGCTATTCACATAGTTCGTTGCTTTGGCGTCGATGAACTCGGGGCTGAGCCAGCCTAGCTTGTCTCTGGCTTGTACTTCATCAAGGTGTCGTTCCAGAGAAAAACCTTCCCAGTATTTGATGCGGTCATTCCTTAGCTCCGACCGCAATTCATCCGGTACGGCGTTAACTTTGGATATTTTTGACAACGCCATCCATCTTCCCATCCCCATGTCTTCCTCGTGAACACTTTTCATAAGGATATGCGGCGCCCGGAAAACAATATATAAGGGATCACCGTTACCGGCGTTTTGTATATCGTCATACCAGATCCATTCATTGTTAGAAGCCGTACTGACGCTATCGGTAAAATTCGCGCTATCATATCCGACCTCGCCGTAAAACCCGAACCGCGCGATCAGGGCCGCGGAACGCTCCCCGGAAAGATGATAATAATACCCCATAGCGCTCTGTTCCATCGTTGCCAAACTGCTTTTCCTCTTATCCCCGCTCTCACCGGAAAGCAACCCGGGATATTCCTTTTCGAGATATTCGAACAACCCTTCATGGTCATTCGCAAAAGAAGGATGTTCCGCTATGACCCTCCCAACCAAATCGACCCTATCCGACCATCCTTCCGGAAAGTTCCTCCATCTTCGACCCTCGATCTCCGGCGCGCCGCCATCCTCGCTCCCGACATTAACTATCTCTACGATCTCTCCTGTGACTACGATCTCAACCGGAATACCCGCTCCTTTAAGTTCATTCTCTAATTCAGAGGCCAAACGTTTACGCGTTTCAAACTCGATATCCTCATCAGGGTCGACGTCCCTGAGCTGCTGGAGGGTAGCGGTATCTATGAACAGCCGGCCTTCACCGTTACCTTTAAGCGACCGCACGAGCTTTCCCAGGAAGGCGATACGTTCCCGTACCGGCATAAAATTGAAGGCGTAGAATATCGAATGCGTGGCAACCATGATGTCGATTCGCCCCTCGCCATAATCCAGGTCGGCGAACCAGCCCCTGTATGTGTTTATTTTTGCCTTTATGGTCTCCGGCCCGATGTGGTACCTTCTCGTTCTCTCCCCGAAAGGCTCATTCTCGTCATATTTCCCCCCGGTGAGGATCTCCTTAAGAGCCGATAGCATAAAATCCAGATCGCCTTTTAAATGTTCGCTCTTGAATTTCGTATCGTAAAACTCCGGGTTACCTGCAAGGCCAAGAGCCTTCTTATTGGAATCCACTACCGTTATCGACGTCTCCGGATCGTTAAAGAGCGCGGCTATTTCCACCGTCTGCGCCGATGCCCCGGCCTGTGTGATCCCCGGGCCCAGGATCACTATCTCTTTGGACACGGCCTTCCCCGATCCTTTCAAGCCGTTCAGCCTTTTATAGAGGTCCGGCAGCCGGAGCGGCTCCGAATAAGTCGATATTTCCGCGTCTATCGTGGGCGAAACTACATCCTTATTGAGCCGTTTCAGAACGTCAGCGTAGTTTTCGGCACCGGCTCCGGTATAAAGTACGAGATCGCAAGGCACGTTCGGGTCCCTTCCCCGAAGGAACGGCAACGCCTCAAGAACGTTGTCCACCCAAAAAGACCTGTCCCTGAACCACGGTTCGAAGAAATTTCTGATCACGCCTCCGGTACCTTCCCGGTATCTTTTGTAAAGAGGGATATACCCCGCTTTCAAATAGAACAGGATCGTATTTTTTCTGCGGCCGAAAAACTGGTAACCCGGGATAACTATGAAATCAGGATGGTAGATCTTTTGTATAGCGCTTTGTTTCATCCCGAAAAAGATGCGCATATGCCCTTCTCCCTCTATCTCTCGAGCGCTTTTTTCAGGATGGGTAGCGTTCGACGCGTTCAATCCCATCCTGAAAGAGGCCGTCTTACCCGCGATATTCGTGCTCCCGTGCGCGATATCATGGCCGTCCATGAAGTACCTCTCCTCGATCTCTACCGCGCCGTGTTTTTCCTTATCGGGGGAGGCCAGCCAAACGTACCTGTGCCCTCCGTCGTCGAAGTAAGCCACATGGCACGGATCGTTCTCAGCCAAGGAAAACAATTTATCCATCAATTCCGTCCGGTTTTCCCTTGTCGCTATGTCCTCGGGACTAAGTCCCAGATATTCGAAAGCCTCACGCCTGGTTTCGCATGACTTGAATTGATATTCATCCGAATTAATCCGCACCGCCGCATCTCTTACAAAAGAGCCTAGTTCATTCCCATGCTGGTTCACCAGTTCCAAGTAACCCCTGAGCTCATCCCCCATCCCGCGGGGCAAGGCAAGGTCCCTGTTCCAGCGGTAACCCTCCAGATACACAGCCGGGATATATTCCCGGAGGAACGCGTCGATATCAGGCGCTCGTCCTAAAATTTCAGTATTTTGGGCATTTCCCGTGCGTAGGGGTGTCCCCTCGGGGACTGTCCCCGATGCGGTGTTAACTTCTCGTATCACGTTTTTGTGACCTATTTCGCTGAACGCGGCGAGGAGGCTTCCGGGGTCGCCGTGGACGGCTTCTTCGGAGAGGATATCGGCGTTCGCGGGTTTTTCATAAGTGACATACGCTATCGGGCTGCCGTTATTACGGTCTAATATCACATGTTTCCCGTTCGTAAGTCTAAAGCCCTGGGGCCGGTCGGTGCCTAGCGTCGACCTGAGTGCTATAGCCTCCAGGCGGAACAGCTCTCTTTCCGCAGGGTCGTTCGCTTTTATTCCAAGCTCCGAGAGGAAGCTCGGCACCTGCATCGCGGATACCGCCGCCTGTATCGACTTACCGAAACCCGTCGGCTCGCCGGACATTATCGTCTGATACGGACACTCGTAGCTTTCCTCATTCGTAAAGTTCGGGAGAATTGATATGTACGGGATATTGCTGTCACGAAATTGTTTAAGTAGATTGTCGGAGTGGAAACCACCGGTGACGGCGATCAGTATCCGTGGGACGTGGGACGTCGGACGTGGGACGTCGGATACTTCAAACGTCCTACGTCCTACATCCCACGTCCCACGGTCACCCCGCGACGTCCCACGTCCCACGTCCCACGGTCGCCCCGCGACGTCCCACGTCCTACGTAACTCCTCCCCCCCGATCGCCGACTTAACTTTCCCCGCGAACGCCTCGTCCCGCACCCCCGCTAACTCATAGAATCTCTCCATATTACGCCGGTGCCCATCGAGGTCTAAGAGACCCGCCGGAAGTTCGGGCTCTAGGCCGTACTTCGCCGAACACGATCTTATGAACGAAGCGAAAGAAGCGGCTTCGAGCGAAATGCCGTTCTCTTTGCAGTATCTGAACTGTTCGGCCGAGAATGTCAGGCCGAAAAGGTCCTTTAACAGCGAGAGGTCCCTTGAGACCTTGTGCAGTCCTCTCTGATCCGGGTTTTCACACAAAGCGCTGAAAATATTTTCCTCGAAAGTTTCGAGCTCGCTAAAAAGCGCCCATTTATCTATGGATTCATAGGCTTCGACATATTTTTTATAACCGAGAAGATCGGGACATAATGTTATAGCGTCGATATCGCAGCTTGCGGCTTTTTTGACGAGATAAGAATAAAAAGCAGTTTTAAAGACCGTACCTTCGGAGAGGCCCGTCATGTTATTTACCAGGTCTTTCATCTCGGATGAGGATATCCTTTTCGTTATCTCCATAATGAGCTCTTCCCTCTGGGTATCGGCTTTATTAAAATCGATGTTCTTTTCGTCACCGGCTATCTTAACTAGTACGGAGATATTCGCGCCCGGCGCAATGCCGCCTAGCCCTGCGGCCGGGATACCCGACAGATACACCAGGTATCCGGCGAGATCTGTCTTCCCTCTGGCGTATGACAAGCATTTCGCGTCCAGCTCCTTTAGCCCGTCGGAATATACCCGATCTTTGAGCTCGCCGATATTTTTATCCAGCGCGGCCAGAATATCGTTAACTTGGCCCTTATGTTTCAGGAATTCCCTGTAAACTCCGAGGTTCTCCATATAGAGCCCCGGGTCCTCGAGCCCTTCTAGCCTTATCTTTTCGGGATCCATTATCCCCGCAAGCTCCGCACCGTTCAGCTTCCCCTCCCTAACTAGATGATCGGCGACATTTTGCCTAAGAACGTCGTCCTTGATATCCGTGAAGAGAGAAAGATCGTAATTCCCCGCACCGCCCTCAAGAAGCGCCAGTTCCGCGCCGTAATTCTTTTTTAAATGGTCGATGATGTTCTTGATCTGCATCTGACAGGGATAGTTGCAGTGGGCATCTTGTATGTGAACAATGATAGCCTTGTTTGTTGTAAGTTGTAGGTTCCCGGTTGCCTGCCCTCCGAAGCCTTGGCGAAGGGGGGTCGGTTCTGGGAACCACTTGTCTTTGTCGGTACCCAATGCGGCTGGAATAGCTGGTTCTGACCATAGACCATGCCTGCCCTCCGAAGCCTTGGCGAAGGATGGGACCATCGACCA
>JADGBR010000030.1:0-469 GCA_015231405.1 Candidatus Omnitrophota bacterium
CGGGAAATGTTCGTCGAGGCGCTACTATGGGTGTTATACCGGACCCCGGACGAGCTTAGACCGATAAAACAGGTCATAAGGATGACGGCTGAGAAATACTCGATAAAGACATCCGCGGAACATATGATAAAGATCTACGAAGACGTAAGGTCAAAGAGGACCGTTTCAGCGGGTAAAAAGAACAGTTCGCGGTATCTCTTCCTGTGGAGGTTAAGGGCGGAGTGGGATATTTACTGGAATTTTATAAGGTCAGTGGCCGCATCGATATTCAAAGGGAATTTTTTAAGGACCGAACAGCCGGCGATCATCGATACGGCTGTCGAGCCGCCCAAGATCGCGGCGGGCCTCTCGGCCATAGAGGTTAAGCCCGATCTTTACGTGATGACCGAGGACGGGAAACGCATCGCGTTTTCGCTTACTAAGGGCGGGTTCGACAGGATCATCATAATCGCGCACGGTTTTTATAACA
>JADGBR010000030.1:479-41884 GCA_015231405.1 Candidatus Omnitrophota bacterium
GGATACGGGCATCTTTAAAAAAATGGCTGATGCCTTCAGCAAAGAGTACGACGTTATCGTGTTCGATTTCCGCGGGCATGGGAAGAGCGGCGACGTTTTTACCTGGACGGCGCTCGAGCACAAGGACCTCGCGGCGATAACCGCCTACGCCAAGGAAAACAATTACACGAAGATCGGGGTGATAGGATTTTCGCTCGGCGCGGCTATCGCGCTCATCGAAGCTAGCCGCCAAAGGACGATCGACAGCGTCATCGCCGTCAGCTCCCCGGCGGACTTAAGAAGCATCGATTACCATTTTTGGGAAAAAGACATGTGGAAAGATATCCTCTTGGATATCGGGATCAAGGGCCGGGGCAAGGGCGTCCGTCCGGGAAGCCCGGCTTTACAGAAGACCCGTCCCATTGACATCGTCGATAAGATATCGCCGACGCCGGTACTTTTCATCCATGGCGGAAAAGACTGGATAGTCAAGCCAAGCCATAGCGAGCGGTTATTTAGAGCGGCAAAGGAGCCCAAAACGATCATGACCATTAAAGACGGCGGCCACGCGGAAAGGATATTCGATATTTTTCCGGAGGAGTTCATGAAGATCTGTCTGGATAGGTTCAGCGAAACCTTAAAAGAGGCGAAACCGTGAATAAGAAAAAAGAGAACAGGGAATTGCTTAAGGAGATAGAGCAACGTAAAGGGACGGAGCGGGTCGCCGAGGATGCCCGCAACTATGCCGAGAGCATCATCAACACCGTGCGTGAACCACTGATCACTCTGGACCGGGAATTGAGGGTGGTCTCGGTCAGCCGGTCATTCTATGTAGTTTTTAAGGTAAAGCCCGAAGAGACCGTGGGACAGCTCATCTATGACCTGGGCAATAAACAGTGGGATATCCCGAAGCTCCGTGAACTTTTGGAAACCATCCTCCCGCAGAAGACGACGTTCGACAATTATGAGGTAGAACACGATTTTACGACCATCGGTAAGCGCATAATGCTTTTGAACGCCAGGCAGATCGAAAGAGCGCTAGGGAAAGAGCGTATAATCCTCCTGGCCATAGAGGATTTTACGGAGCGGAAGGAAATAGAGACAGGGCTGAAAAAGGCCCATGAAGAGCTCGAGGGACTCGCGGTCGAGTTAAAACGAACCGCCAGGGCTAAATCCGAGTTCCTGGCCAATATGTCGCATGAGCTCAGGACGCCTCTTAACTCCATTAACGGTTTTTCCGAGGTATTGTACGATGAGACCTTCGGGGCCCTCAACGAGAAACAGAAAAAATACGTTAATAACATACTGACCAGCGGAAAGCATCTGCTCCTACTGATAAATCAGATACTCGATATGGCAAAGGTCGAGGCGGGAAAAATGAAGCTGGCATTATCCGCCTTACCCATGAAAGGGCTGTTAAATGAGATCTCGCTCCTGGTAGCGGATATGGTAAGCAGGAAGAAGATCCAAATGACGCTCGAAATAGCCGATGATCTGCCGGATATCGAGGGGGATGAGCTCAAGGTGAAGGAAATACTTTATAACCTGCTTTCAAACGCGGTTAAATTCACTCCCGAAGGCGGCAAGATCGGTATGCTGGCGAAAAAGTCCGGCACATGGATAGAAATAGTTGTCCGGGACACGGGGGTCGGTATCGCGTCCGAGAACATGGGAAAGATATTTGAGGGTTTTTTCCGCGTCGACACCCCGTATTCGAGAGTGACCGAGGGGACCGGGCTAGGACTCCCGCTCTCAAAAAAACTGGTCCTGCTGCATGGGGGGGAATTTTTCGTAGAATCCGAAGGCCTGAATAAGGGCACTGTGGTCCGGTTCACTCTGCCTATAGGAGGCGCTAGATGAGGAAAAAAGCCTTGATCATCGACGATAACGCCAATAATCTTCTTCTGGAAAAGGACCTTTTGGAGGTTGCCGGATTTCAGGTGTTCGAAGCCGAGAGTGCTTCATCCGGGATAGCCGCCGCCGGAAAAGAAAAGCCGGATATCATAATCATGGATGTGCGGCTCCCGGACATGCGAGGCTCAGAAGCAGCCAGGATATTACGGGAGAATAAAGTGACGAGCGGTATCCCCATTGTTTTTGTGACCGCGTCCGTGATGGCGGAGAACAAAGAAGAGATAAAGAACATAACGAACAGCTGGTTCATAGGCAAGCCGATAAATACGCGCACGTTCGCGAAAGAGATAAGTAAGTTTATTGATAACCAAGGCGCATTGGCCCGTCATTGCGAGGAGGCCAGCAGGCCGACGAAGCAATCTCTATGAATGTTGAGATTGCTTCACCCCGCTTTCGCGGGGTTCGCAATGACGATGGAGGTAACAATGAAAGACAGATCAGTGATCCTGGTCGTTGACGATCAGGCCCGGAACAACGAGCTTCTCGAAGCGTATCTTGTTCCCGAGGGTTATGAGATCGCTAAAGCGTCGGGCGGGGAAGAAGCGCTGGAAAAAATTTCCGCGGGCGGTATCGATCTGGTCCTCCTGGACATAATGATGCCTAAGATGTCAGGGCTGGAAGTGCTGGAAAAATTGCGCGCCGGCGAAAAAACTCGGCTTATACCGGTCGTGATGGTGACCGCGCTCACCGAGACCGAAGACAAGATAAAAGCGCTTCTTTCTGGATGCGACGATTTTATTTCCAAGCCCGTCGATAAGGTCGAGCTGTTAGCGAGAGTTAAGTCCTTATTGAAGATAAGCCGTTATTCCGCGCGGCTCGAAGAAAATGAAAAGTTCAAGGCGACGGTCGATAAAATAAGCGACGGTATCGCGGTCTGCGCCACGAATTATCTGATCAAGGATTGTAACGCGGCGCTTTTAAAGTATCTTGAGATCACCGACCCTGAGAACGTCGATCTTGTCGAAACAGTATTCCGGAAATATTCCGTTTCAATAAAGAAAGAAGGGCTTATGGACCTCGCGGTCACCCACGGCACATTCGATATCGTCCGGGAAGAAAAAGGGACGTTAGAGGCTTTATATTTAGAGACGACTCTGGATGTGATAAAAGATGCTTCCGGAGAGCCGGTCAGCGTGGTCTTTATTTTGAGGGATGTGACCGCGGCGCGTAAAGAAGGATCCATAAAACAGGGATCTCTCGCGCTGGTTTCACATAAGTTCAGCATGCCGCTGGGCGTGATCAGCGGGAAAATAGCGTTACTACTGGACGGCGCGTACGGCCCTCTTAACGAGGAACAGAAAAAAGCGGTCGACGACGTCTCTAAACAGTCTGTTTCCCTTATATCGATCGTGGAGGAACTCAAGGGGCAACCCATAGTATGCAGCCCCTCACAGCGGAAGATATAAGGCGGCAGGCAGGCGGAAGATATGGATAAAGATATGGTCATACATAAGAAATTTTTCGGGATCGCTTCCCGGTTCAGGGACAGGGTATGCCTTCAAATAAAGAAAGGCCCGGTCTGGGAGAGATGGACTTACGGTGAAATAGAGGATCTCGCTCTAAGGATCGGCGCGTTCCTTATTAGAGAGGGTTTTAAAAAGGGCGATCGCGCGGCGTTATGCGTTGAAAACCGTCCGGAATGGGGGATCATCTATTTGGGCATGATGGCCGCGGGCCTTACATGCGTACCTCTGGACACTCAGCTGACCGGAGAAGAAACTGAGAATCTCGTGAATGACTCGGGCGCGAGGATCATGTTCATCTCCCTTAAGGTTTTTCAGTCAAAAAGGATCGATAAGATAAAGGACGGGCTGGATAGGATCATCATATTGGACAGCGACACTATTAATGGGAACATCGCGGGCTTTCCTGAGGTAAGGACTAAAGGAGCCGAAGGCGTCAAATGGCCGGAGGTCTTTCCCGAAGATATCGCTTCACTCATCTATACCTCCGGCACCACAGGGGAGCCCAAAGGGGTGATGCTCACGCATAAGAACCTTTGCTCTGATTTTCAAAGCATCGACAAGATGAAGCTCTTTACGGATAAGGATAATTTCATATCGATATTGCCCCTGCATCACGTTTTTCCGTTCATGGTGACGCTCGTCACTCCTCTTTTCTGCCGGGCGCGTGTCACCTACGCGCTGAGCATGAGGAGCGATGATCTGCTCCTCGGTATGAGAGATGCCGGTGTGACGGTATTGGCGGGAGTCCCGCAGATCATTTATATGTTCTACACGAAGATCTCGGAAGAGCTGAAAAAAATACCGTATCTGGCCAGGATCCACGTCATGGGTATCATGGAGGTCTTGTGGCGGATAAGAAGGGCTAGCGGGATAAATCTAAGCAGACGGGTCTTTTCCTCGATACACAAGCCGTTCGGAAGGGATTTCAGGCTGTTCGCCTCAGGCGGGGCGAAATTGAACGAGGAAGCGGCGAAATTCCTGACGAAGGTCGGGTTCACGGTGCTCGAGGGCTACGGGCTTACCGAAACATCCCCGGTGGTCGCTTTTAACACACCCGAGCGGCAAAAGATCGGCTCTGTCGGAAGGGTGGTACCGGATGTGGAGCTCAGGATCGACTCACCCGACGCCTCGGGCGTCGGCGAGATCGTGATAAAAGGGCCCAATGTCATGAAAGGGTTCTTTAAACGGCCGGACGAGACAAGGAAAGTTATAACGGATGGCTGGTTCTATTCCGGAGATCTGGGGTATACGGATAAGGATGGGTACCTCTATATCACCGGAAGGAGGAAAGAGGTCATCGTCCTTAGTTCCGGCAAGAATATATATCCCGAAGAGATAGAGGCGCATTACGCTAAGAGCCCATACATCAAAGAAATATGCGTGATCGGCGTCGGATGCGGTACTCTCGAGGAGAAGCTGTCAGCCGTTGTATTGCCGGACGCCGAGTTCTGCCGCAAAAAGGGAGAGGTGAATTTTAACGCGAAGATCCGCTGGGAGCTTGAGAATCTGTCGGACGGCCTTGCCCCTTATCAAAGGATCAAGGGTTTTATCATAGTGAAGGAAGAGATACCGCGTACGCGGATGGGCAAGATACGCAGGCATGAGGTTAAAATAAAATACCTGGATGAGCTTAAAGGCTTGGGATCAAAGGGCGGTACGGAAACGAGCCCTGTTACGGACGAGGACCGAAAGCTGATCTCGTCCGGTATCGGCATGAAGGTGGTCGAGGTCCTGAATGGACATATAAGATCGAAAAGGATCCTCTCGCCGTCCGACCATCTCGAACTGGATCTCGGTATAGATTCGCTTGGCCGGGTGGAACTCGCGACGGCGTTAGAGAGCGCTCTCGATATGCACATATCGAACGAGCTCATGACAAGAGCATTTACCGTTAAGGAGCTTATTCTCGGGATAGAGGGCTCGGCCGCGGGCGAAGGCCTTCAAAAAGGGCCCTTGTCTCCGGCAAGGAGTAAAGATCTATGGAATGAGATCCTGAACGAGGAGCCCGCTCAGGATATGATAAAAAAGATAGATCTGTCGCCCGGCCGGGCCCGGGCCCTGGGCATGCTTCTTTTTACCGGGATATTACGGCTTATGTTCAGGGTGATCTGGCGGCTCAGGATATCGGGAGAAGCGAATATCCCGGTAAAAGGGAAATGCGTTCTCGCGGTGAACCACGAGAGTTACCTGGACGGGTTTATCGTCGCCTCCTCGGTGCCGGCTGGGCTCAGGAAGGACCTTTTTCTTGTCGGTTTCAGGGCCTATTTCGAAGTCCCGGTGATAAGGAACATCGTTAAATTCATCAGGGTCATTCCGATCGATCAGGCCACGCGGCTTTTGGAAGCCATGCAGGCATGTGCTTATGTCCTCAAAAACGACAAGATTGTCTGTATCTTTCCCGAAGGGGAGAGAACGATCGACGGAGAGATCAAAGAATTCAAAAAAGGTGTCGGGATCCTGGCGAAAGAACTGAATATCCCGCTGGTCCCGGTGCGCATAACGGGATCGCACCGGTCCTGGCCGAGGACAAGGGCGTTCCCCCGGCCTTATCCGATATCAATAACCTTTGGCAGGCCTTTTGATCATGAAGAGCTCAAAAAAGAAGGGCTGAGGCTAGGGGCGAAAGATGATCACGAAGCGGTGTCGCTCGGGATCAGGGAAGAAGTAATGAAGCTTAAAGGAGGTTAGTCATGTTGTACACGATCGCTGTAGTTCTGGTTATTCTGTGGCTGTTGGGATTGGTTTCGTCATATACGATGGGAGGGTTCATCCATATTCTCCTGGTCGTAGCTATCGTCGTTATTCTTTTGCAGGTGATCGGCGGCAGGCGGGTGTTATGATCACGGCATAAATCAAGTGAGGAGGGTACAATGGCAAATCTGGCAGGGATATTCCTTGCGCTAATGTTGCTGACCGGTTGTGTAATTACCGGAGCTTCCGGGACGAGGACCGAGTACGAGGATAAGATGAAAATAATAGAAAAAGATCTGAGCGAGCATAAAATAACCCGGGATGAGTATGCCATACAAAAGGATCGGGCGAGTCAAGAGGGGAGCGCTTCTCAGAAAAATGAGCAGGTGAACACGCTATCCTCGGAAAAATAGGAAGGTGGAAGCTATGAAATTCGATCCGATCGGGTATCTGGGAACATATGGCTGTGATAAGAAAGACCTGAAGAACATTGTATTTCTTATCGTTACGCTTTTAGCCGTCTGTCTGATCATTAATAAGTTTCTGGTCATTAATGTCAGAATAATACAGGGATCGGGAGAGCGGATAACCGTTGCCGGTTCTGTTCATACGGAAACTTCCGTCAGCGACACGGTTAAGGTAAGGTTCTGAAAAGGGAAAACATGAAAAAGAAGGTAGCACTTAGGTTGTCTATAATGATCACTGGTCTTTCGGTATTATCGGGGTGCGCCCATGTTCCTAGGCGCGCCGTGCCGGAAAACCTTGTCGGGCATGCCGTCGTTGCCGGCATGCCCGATATTCGCTGCTACGCGGAAAAACCCGCTTCACTTCTTATGCGGAAGAGCCTGGCCGATTCATTCGAACAGGAAGGTAAGTCGGATTATCTGGTTGACGGTACCAAGACCTATCCCGCTCTCATTATCGGCGGCGGCGTATCGAACAGCGCTTACGGTATAGGACTCTTGAATGGGTGGGTAGAGGCGGGGACGCGTCCGGTATTTAAAATAATCACAGGATATTCGAGCGGGTCGCTTCTCGCAATAGCCACGTTCTCGGGAAAAGAATATGAGGACCGGCTTAGGCACCTCTTTACATCGATATCCACGAAAGATGTCATGAAAGAGAAGAATATTTTCAGCGTTATTTTCGGGGATTCGGTGAACAGCTCGGAGCTGTTCGGGAAAATGATCGATGATATAGTGGATGACGCCATGATGAGGGACATCGCGCGGGAGCACTCCAAGGGGCGGAGACTTTATATCGGGACCTCGGACCTTGACGCACAGGGGTTCGTCATATGGGATATGGGGGCTCTCGCGGCCAAAGGAGAGAAAGATGCGGTAAAGATGTTCCGCAAAATAGTTCTGGCTTCATGCTCTTTCCCCGTCATGATCCCTCCGGTTTATTTTCAGGTAGAAGCCGGCGGCAAGCGGTATGACGAGATGCATGCGGACGGCGGTGTCGTCGGCGGGCTGTTTTATGTGAACCAGCTAATGGAAGGAGCCGAGAGGGCGGTAAGCCCCGAAGGTGCGCGAACGAGGCTATACGTGCTGAATTGCTGTTACATGTCGCCGCATTCGAGACAGGTCGAGGACAACCTGACGGCCATAACCTCGCGCTTGATCGAGACCAACGGTTCGTCGAAGATGAGCGGCGACACTTACAGGATGTACGCTTTCGCGAAGGAAAAAGGATGGGATTATAATTTGGCTTATATCCCGGAAGATTTTGTGCCCGCACAGAAAGAGATGTTCGACAAACTCGAAATGAAGAGGCTCTTCAAGCGCGGCTATGACGACGCCGCCGCGGGATATAAGTGGCACAAAGCCCCCCCGGGATTGATTGAAGAAGCAAAATAGCGGAAAACTCAAACGTCAGAAATGCCGCAAAAACTTGATATCGATCGTTGGCGTGAAGGAGATGGGGTTCTTCGTACGGCACCTTGACTGTCCCAACGTTCGTGCTCACCTATGGCGTGGACCTTGCGAACAATACATTGAAGACCACATGACGAACTAGAAGTTTCAAGGTGCCGGTAGAAGGTTCCCATCTCCTTCACGCCAACGGTGAGGGGATCGAGTAAAAAAGCTATGTTATACCCAGGTACAATTGATTAAAATTCACAATTCCTTAGAATGGCACCATGGAAGGCGGTGAGCATGGACCTTAAAATGAAAACCCTTGAAGAATCGGAACTCAGATACCGCAGGCTGTTCGAGTCGGCCAAGGACGGGATACTTATCCTGGATTATGAGACGGGTATCATCCTGGATGTTAACCAGTTCCTGTTGGACCTCCTGGGATACTCAAGGGCCGATCTTTACGCGAAATATCTCTGGGAGGTCGGGGCTTTTAAGGATGTCCTGGAGTCTCAGAGCAAGTTCCTGGAATTGAAGAGAAAGGAATATGTCCGTTACGATGACCTACCGCTGGAAAAGAAGAACGGTCAAAAAGCGGCGGTCGAGTTCGTGAGCAACGTATATCTCGTAAATAACGAGAAGACCATCCAGTGCAATATCCGCGACATTACAGCGCGAAAGCACGCCGAAGAGAAACTCAAGGAAGCTAAGGCTATCGCCGAGCAGGTCACCGCCTCAAAGTCCGAATTTCTGATGAATATATCGCATGACATACGTACGCCGATGACAGTAATAAGCGGGTGCGCCGACCTTTTGATGAAAACGGCCCTCACCAAGGACCAGGCGAAGTACTGCATGATGATAAAGACTAAAGTCGGCGACCTTCTGAGTCTCGTGGAGGGCATCATCGATATCTCCGCGGTCGAAAAAGGGAAAGTCCGCATAGAAGAAAACCCGTTCAATATCCGGGACATAACGAAAGATATCAAGGAAACGTGCGAGATGCAGATAGCCGATAAAAATATCGGATTTGAATGCAACATCAAAGAAAATGTGCCCGAAAAGTTATTAGGCGACCCGATGCGTTTAAAACAGATATTGGAGAACCTTTGCGGGAACGCCGTGAAATATACGGATGAAGGTAAAATAACGCTTACTATAAGCGCCGGAGACAAGGAGCTTGAAGGAGGATCCCGGCTTCTCCATTTCGAGGTGGAGGATACAGGGCGCGGGATCTTAGAGGAACAGCTTCCGCATATTTTTGAGCCTTACACAAGATTTTATAAGCTGGGGCAAAAGATCAAAGGCGTCGGGCTTGGATTGCATATAGTAAAAACGCTCGTGAAAGAGATGGGCGGCGATGTCGCGGTCGGGTCCCTCTCGGGCAAGGGCAGTAAATTTTCGTTCGATATTAAAATGAGATCTCCGGGCGATAAGGCTAACGGAGATAGTGGTCCTATAGTAAGTAACTGTAAAAATGATCTAGCATCCGTGTAAACTGACTTATAAAGGTCGTTTTTTCAGTGCCTCCTCCCCCTTCCGGCCCCCCCCGGGAGGGGGATTATGGGGGTTCGTGATCGGTCCTGTAAGCTACGTTAGAATCCAGAATCCAGAATCCAGAATTCAGAATTCAGAATCCAGAATCCAGAATTCGGGATTGTGGGGTGGGTGGGACAGAATATTGGACAGTTGATCCGGAATTATGGACATTGTCGCTGGTTCGGGGACGAGGAGAGGGATATGGGGTCAATTAAATCGGTCTATGCAAGAGAAGCGTTCATAACCAGTTGCGTTGTCGGTCCAGCGGATATTTCCGGGATAGCAGGATCTTGGCACGAATGTTGCTTGTGTAGGTAAGTGTATGCTTGACCTGGTGTGTCGTTGATAGATAGGGTTAGGGAAAAGCGGGTTCTAAAACAAGGAGACTTAAGATGAACGATAGGTTAACGATCGCTGATGTAGCGGAGTCTTTGAAGGTGACGCCCCGGACGATAATGCGGTGGGAGAAAACGGAAAAGATCAAAAGATCGAAAAGGGATTGGCGGGGCTGGAGGTTCTATAGCCGTGAAGATCTGGACGAGATAAGGAAGTTTTATGAAGGGACATATGAGAGCGGAAGGGATAGTAAAGCGGCCAACGGGAACATATTCAGGAATAAATTCTTAATGGCGGTCATATTGGCGAACATGTGTTTTTACGGTCCTATCTCTATGGACGCGGCAACGACAAATTTCGCGGCCAATCGGGGGGTGAAGGAGGCTCCGGGAATGGTAGATATTGTGCTGGCGGACCTGCCGGCGGTCAATACACCCCAGACCGCGGTGTCCGAATCGCTCAAATATACGCTCGGGGCTAACGATGTCGTATCCATCGAGGTCAGGAGGCATCCGGAATTCGAAGGCCAGTACCAGGTTAACTCAGAGGGGAAAATAGGTTACAAATACGTCGGTGACATTATTGTTGCCGGGCTTACTAAAAACCAGCTGAAGGACCGGCTGACCGAAGTCCTGTCGGCTTATCTGGTGAACCCCGAAGTGGATGTCCAGATCGTGGCTTATTTAAGTAAGGTCGTTTACGTGGTAGGAGATGTTATGAACCCGGGAAAATTCTATATGCGGGGCGACACGATCCTTGTAAGGGAAGCGCTCGTGCAGGCCGGGCTCCCAACGCAGGCGGCTTCGTTACACAAATGCCGGCTGATAACCCCTGACCAGCTCGGAGAGAACAATTTTCAGCTGGTCGACGTGCACAAGCTGCTTTACGAAGGTGACCTGAAATACAACATGGTCATGAAGCCGGGCGATGTTCTGTATGTCCCCGCTACGCTCATAGCGTCAGTTATACGGGTTATTTCGCCTGTGACCAATGTGGTAAGCCAGGCCAGCGGTTCGGCTGTGCAGGGTGCCGCCGTTGCGGCTATGGCGCTGTAATAAGGTACTTATCGAATCCAAGGAGAATGAGATGGAACAAGAAACAAAAATCCCAAAAAGCCCGATAGATTACCTGAAACTGTTCTTTCACAGAAAATGGCTGATCATAGTCCCGACGGTGATCGGTATCGTCGGGGGTCTGGCGGCCGGGAACATGCTGCCAAAACAGTACGAATCATCCACCCTTATTCTTGTTGAAGAAGGCCGGGTCATAAACCCGCTTATCGAGGGTCTGGCGGTTTCCACGAGCGTGGCCCAGCGCCTTAATGTCCTAAGGGAGCAGATCCTGGGGTGGGACAGGCTGAACCAGCTGATCAAGAAACTCGACCTCGCGAAAGGCGTTTGGGACCAGCGCGGATTTGAAGCCCTGGTCAAGAGATTGAGGAGATACATACAGGTGACGCGATACGGGCAGAACATCGTGCGTATATCATATGTCGGCAAGGACGCGACCGAATCGATGAACATCGTTAAGACCATTACCGATATATTCATCGCCGAGAACCTGAAACAGCAGAGCGGTGAAACGGATAACGCCATATCTTTCATAAACGACCAGCTGGCGCTTTATGAGAAAAAGCTCAAACAATCCGAAATATCCGCGATGGAGGAGGTGCTCAAGAAACTTCTCGTGGATTCGACTGACGCCCATCCGATGGTCATAGATCTGAGGGGCAAAATAAACGCGGCGAAATCCGACCTGGAACAGGGCAAATACACGATCGGGTCGGCGGATAAAACAAAGAACAGCGAGGAGATGAAAGAGCTTAAGGAAGAACTCGCGGGAATAAGAGATGAGCTTAACACTTCCAGCCTGGACGCCGATAAAGGCGGAGAGAACCGTACAAAGCTCTCGGATGCCGCGAACGGCAAGTTATACAAATTACTTCTGCTCGAGCGCGTCCAGAAGGTAACGTCCGAAGACGACGCCGGAGTTAATAAGAAATTGTACAATGCACTTCTCGAGCGGCTTGAGACCGCGAAGATCACGCAGCAGCTCGAAGCGTCAAAAGACGGGACGCGGTACACCATACTCGACCCGGCGCGCCTCCCTCTTACTCCGATAAAGCCGAATAAGCTCTATGTCCTCATATTCGGGATATTCATGGGGATGTGCGGAGGGTTCGCGCTGGTCCTGGCGGTCGAGATGCTGGACCATTCATTTCTCGGGGTAGATGAGGCCAGGGAAAGTCTGGGGATGTATCTTCTGGGGGCTATCCCGAAGATAATCACCGAGAAGGATATTAAAGCCCAAAGGCTCAGAAAGATCAAGGTAGCCAGCGTTTCGATCCTTACCACCGGAGTGCTTCTAGTCGCTATCATATACAACGTCTTACTGGGAGGATAGAAGATGTACGATAAATATTACGGCCTGGATGAAAAACCGTTCAATCTGACGCCTGATTCGAGGTATTTCTTCCATAGCTTGAAGCATGAAGAAGCCCTTAACCGCCTTTTGCTGGCGATAAGCGAAAGGAACGGTTTCGCCGTCATTACGGGTGAGATAGGCTCCGGGAAAACGACAGTCCTTAGAACCCTTCTAAGCAAGCTTAACCGGGAAACGAAGGTGGCGCTGGTCATGAACACCTATCTCTCGAAAAAAGAACTGCTGACGACGATACTTGAGGACCTGGGCGTCGAGTACACGTCGCTATCCAAGACGCATCTTTTGAGGGCGCTTAACGACTATCTGGTCGCGCAGGCGGCGCTCGGCGTGAATGTCGTACTTATGATCGATGAGGCCCAGAACCTGGCGCCTACGGTCCTTGAGGAAGTGAGGATGCTTTCCAATATGGAGACCGAGGAGGAGAAACTGATACAGATAATACTTGTGGGTCAGCCCGAGCTCCGAAAGAAGCTTTTGCGCCCCGGGCTCGAGCAGTTCAGCCAAAGAGTGGTGTTCTATTATCATCTCGGGTCATTGGACTATGACGAAACGAAACGGTATATAAGCCATAGGCTGGAAAGGTCCGGGAGGAAAGGCGATGACCTGTTCTCCGAGGAAGCCATTGAGGAGATATACGCCTATTCGAACGGCATCCCGAGACTCATCAATATCGTCTGTCACAATTCGCTAATAACGGGTCTTGTCAGGGACGCGGACAGTATTACAGGGAGTATCGTCCGGGAAACGACCGGCGAGCTGATACACAATAGAAATTCGATGCACGCGGAAAAAATATGCTAGAAGCCGGAAGGCCTAAACCGAGGAGAGTTGAATGGGAAGGATAACGGAAGCTCTAAGAAAAGTATCCGACGAACGCGTGGAAAAGATAAAAAAAAGACCGGCTCCGGCTTATGTGGCGAAAAGGTTAGACGGAGCGGCCATAGAGGAGCACGTCGTGACTTTTCACGACCCGATGTCGCCTATATCCGAACAGTATAATATGCTCCGGACGAATATACAGCAGCTGAAAAAATCCAAGCGGCATAAAACGTTCATCATAACTAGCTCAAGGGACGGCGAAGGGAAAACGGTCACTTCGACGAACCTGGCCATAGCTATGGCCAGGGACAGTGATAACGGTTCGGTGCTTTTAGTGGACGCGGATATGAGAAGAGGTAAAGCCGCCGAGTATCTGGGGATAGCTGCGAGCCCCGGTCTCGCCGAACTATTGTCGGGGAAAGCGGACTTAGGCGACGTCATAATAACACCGGGCGTTGCCGATCTCGAGGTCGTCGTTTCGGGGAAGACGCCGAAAAATCCATCGGAGCTCCTGAATTCGAAAAAGATGAAAGATGTTATGGCCGCTTTCAAGTCAAGGTATGACTACATCATAATCGATACGCCTCCCGTCATGTCGGTCGCGGACGCCTGTATCCTAGGGCCTATGGCCGACGGGGTCATACTTGTCGTCCAGGCCGGAAGGACCCAGCGGGACATGGTAAAGAACTCCGAAAAGAAGGTAAAGCAGGCCGGGGGGGAGATAGCGGGTTTTGTTATGACAAAAACAGAGTACCATCTGCCGGGATACTTATCCAGGTATATGCAGCAGTACGACAGCTACTACGCTTATCACGAATACAAACGGAACGGTACAAACCACAAGGAGAGTGCGGCATGAAGTACAAAATGATCCTAACTTTAACGGCGGTCGTCCTGTTGACGATCATGTCTACCGGGTGCCAGCTTGGCGGTTCAGGCGGTTCAGGCGGTTCGGGTTTCTCGGGTTCGGGAGACGGCGGTTCCGCAGGCGGGTCGGTAAGCGGCGCAGGTTCAGGCGGCATCGGGTCGTCTAACGTTCCGCACAACCCGGAGCCGGCGACTATGGCTCTTGTCGGTATAGGTGTGGCGGGATACGCCTGGTATAGGAGAAGGAAAAAATAGGCGTAGGGGCAATGTCACGGTCATAAAAAATGGAGGAAAAAATGCGCGGCAAAGAAAAGATCTTAATAACCGGCGGCGCGGGTTTCATAGGTTCGCATTTGGCGGACGCGCTGATAAAGGAAGGGCACAAAGTTAACGTTATAGACGACTTGTCCACGGGTAGTATGGAAAATGTCGCCGGGCTGATGGACAACGAGAACTTCAGCTTCACTCATGGAACGATCATGGACGAGCTGACGATGGAAAAGCTCGCCGAGTGGGCGGACACGATCTACCATCTCGCGGCCGCGGTAGGGGTGAAATACGTCCTGGATAATCCGCTTAAAAGCATGGAAGTGAACGTTAAAGGAACGGAGATAGTTCTGGAGCTGGCCGCGAGGAATAGAAAAAAAGTACTTCTCGCTTCCACATCCGAAGTTTATGGAAAGAACACGAGCTCTGTTTTTACGGAGACGGCGGATATAGTACTGGGCGCGACGAAGACCACGCGCTGGAGCTACGCGTGCGCGAAAGCGCTGGATGAGTTTTTAGGGCTTGCTTACGCCCGGGAGAAAGCCCTTCCCGTGGTAATAGTCCGCTTCTTTAACACGGTCGGGCCGAGGCAGACAGGAAGATACGGTATGGTCATCCCGCGATTTGTCAGTAACGCCCTCTTTGATCTTCCGATACCTGTTCACGGGGACGGAAAACAGACACGGAGTTTTACGTATGTCGGCGACGTCGTCAGAGGGATCATGGGCCTCGTAAATGATCCGAAAGCCGTAGGCGAAGTTTTCAACATCGGGAATCCGGAAGGAATTACGATAGAAGATCTCGCCATAAAGATCAAAAAGATGACAGGGTCAAGATCGGATATAGTCAAAATACCTTACGCTCAGGCTTACGGGGAAGGGTTCGAGGATATGCGTTACCGCGTACCGGATATAAGTAAGATCCATGAACTTACCGGCTTCGCGCCCAGAATTTCGCTGGATGAGATATTGGAGCGGGTAATAGAATTTGCCAGGGCCTCAATGCTTGTAGGGACGGGGAAAAAGTGAAGAACGCCGTTATTCTCGTGATCTTTCTGGGGATATCCGCCTCGCGAACGGCTTATTGCGGCGAGACGGAGCTGAATGTCTGGGCCGCGGGGGAAAGCCATAAGATAGACCCCGTCTCGGGCAGGGACTTCAACCCTTTCGCGGCGAAGAATATCGGCGAAAAGAACTACGTATGGGACAGGCGTTCGGGCACAGTAACGCTCTACGGCGCAAAGAACGAATACGTATCTTTCCAGATCATCATAACGGCAAAGGACAAGGACGCCGGGAATGTCAACGTCGAGATCTCGGGTCTTAATGGCGCCGGGGTAATATCCACCGGTGAAATAGAGCTTTTCAGGGAATTTTATACTACGACATGGCACTTGAGCGACTGGCCCCAGCCGACAACGGGGCTCGGATCCTATCCGGACGCGCTTATCCCTTTTAAAACCCCGAAATTCGGAGCGCCTTTCAATATAAAGAAGAAGACGAACCAGGCGGTATGGGTAGATATACGGGTCCCTAAGGAAGCCCCCGCCGGAGAATATACGGGCGAGATATCGGTATCGGCCGGCGGCATAACGGAGGCGAAGTTAAAACTTGTCCTTAATGTCTGGGATTTTACCCTGCCGGATGAAAAACACCTCATGTTCTGGTCCAATTACTATATGATCGACAGAATGTACGGAGCCGAGCAGGGCTCGGAGCGTTATACCGGGATCGAACAAAGCGTCTGGAAGATAGCGCACGAACACAGGCTTGACGCTTTATTAAGACACGCCCCGATAAGGCCGACGGGTACGGCGGATCAGTACGGACGGATCACGTTCGATTTCCGGGATTACGCGTACCGCTTAAAGCCTTATCTTAGCGGGGAGCTGTTCAGGGACAAACTGCCGCCCAAAATATTTTTACTGCCCTTGAGCGGCGGTACAGAGTATACCTGGCCGACGTCGGACGTAGACAGGGACGGGACTTTCAGTTACGCGTGTTCCGAATTCGCCGAATATTACAGGGAAATGGGATGGGGTCTCGACAACAGGTATATCTATCTTTCAGATGAACCCGCGCCGGAAATGATACATAAGATAGTTCACGACGCGAAGCTGGTACATGAGGCCGACAAAGACCTGAAGACGATGGTCGCGTTGCACGCGGCATTTAACGCCGATACCCTGAATAAACTTTCCGGTTCGGTGGATATGTGGCTTATAGACGCGTCTCATTACAATAGCGGATTGCTTAAACCAAGGCAGGAGATCGGGGAAAAGATAGGATTTTATCAGCAGGGCGAACCCTGGTGCGGTAATGAGAACCTGGATTCGGACGGATTGGGTTTTACAACATGGCCTTGGATAGCTTGGAAATACGGCGTCGACTGTGTTTACCTGTACTCCATGACCGAATGGGACGGGCTTGAAACCGGGCATACGGTCTGGGAGTACGCCCATAATAAATCCTGGAGTAATTCCCAGGGCGTCCTTGTATATCCGGGTTACTTCGTTGGTATAGAAGACGTCGTGGGGTCTATCCGCCTTAAACAGGTAAGAAGAGGCATGCAGGATTATGAGTATATGTACCTGGCGAAGTCTTTAGGGAGGTCTCCCGACGCGGTCGTCGATTCGATAGTTATCCGCGCGCTGGATGAAACGTCCAAGCCGGGAGGGACGTACGGGGAATGGTCGCATGATCCTGAAGACTGGTTCAACGCGAGGAAAGACCTGGCGCGTCTTGTCCTCGGCGAAAAGCCCCTTTTTAACAAAATAAAAGGCGTCCCCCCGGAAGGCGCGGTCCAAAGAACGGCGGCGCCCAAAACCGGTATCAAAAGCAGGATCAAGAACGCGGTAAAAAGGATCATTCAGTAGGGACCGCGGGCATTAATGCCGATGACGTGTTTTTAATGAACGGAGGAGAAAGTTGATCAGAGCTATCATAACAAAAGTAAGAGAACTAAGGTTCAGGCGCAGCGTCAGTAACCTTGTTGCGCGCGGCATGAAAATAGGCAGGGGCGTCCATATCATGCCGGGGGCCAGGTTCGACGACGCTTACGCCTCGCTGATAAGTATCGGCGATAACTGTACGATAGCGGACGGTGTCAAGATACTCGCCCATGACGCTTCGATATACCGGGACCTTGGATTGGCCCGGCTGGGCAGGGTTGAGATAAAGAGCAATTCTTTCATAGCGGTCAACGTGAACATTCTCCCGGGCGTGACCATCGGCCCTAACAGCATAGTCGGGGCCGGAAGCGTAGTTACGCGCGACATCCCGCCGGACAGCGTAGCTTTCGGGAACCCGGCCAAAGTGGTGGCGGCTAAAAAAGATTATCTGGAGAAACACCTGAAACGCGGCGCCGATTCACCGATCTTCAGGTATGAGGACGTTTTCAGCAAGGCGTCGCCTGGCCCGCTCGGGACGGAGATGTTCAAGAACGCGTACCTCGCCGGCGGGGAGAAGAGAACGAACCTGGAATGGCTGGACGTTAAAAGGAAAAAATGTCCCATAAAGCGAGAACATTGACAAAAGGGTCCATCCTTCGTATGGCCGAATTTTTCTCGGTCGCGGTCGTCACGTTCCTTATGACGCCTTTTATAATAGGCTCATTGGGCGACTCGATGTACGGTATATGGATATTTGTCGGGTCATTTCTCGGTTATTACGGGCTCATGGATTTCGGGCTGAGCTCCGCTATGCAAAGGCTGTTATCCAGGGCCGTAGGGGCAAATGATCCGGACGAGGCGAATAAGGTCATAAATACGGCTTTTCTGGTCTACTTCGTCATAGGGTTGTCCGTTTTCGTCATCTCGATAGTCGTCGCGGCGGTCGTACCTGGACTTATCAAGAACATAGGGGAAGTGGGCGTTTTTAGGAAAGTCGTGGTTATCCTTGGTCTCAGTTTCGCGATCGGGTTCCCTCTCAGGGTATTTTTCGGGATATTGGTCTCAAACCTCAGGTATGATCTGATAGTGATAGTCGAGCTTGTTAAGCTCGCCGCGAGGTCGATACTGATCATCGTTTATCTGAAAAGCGGGCATGGGATAGTCTCGATGGCCTGGATAATGCTCGCGACCGAGATCGGGGGAAATTGCGCGAATATCCTCGCCGTCAGGCATCTTTTTAAAAATAACGTATTTTCGGCGAGGCTCTTCGCCCCAGGCAAGGTAAGGGAGCTTTTCGGCTACAGTTTCTACACTTTCATCGCGCAGATAGCCGATCAGTTGAGGTTCAATATCGATAATCTGGTCATCATAACTTTCATAGGGCTCGGCTCCGTCACGGTATATTCGATAGCATTCCGTTTAATAAAATATTTTATGCAGTTCATCTCGGCCGGGGTCGGCATTTTTATGCCTGTATTCAGCCAGTACGAAGCGGCCGGGGATTATGTCTCCATACGGGAAAAGCTTATCTTTACGACGAAAATAAGCGCGTATCTCTCGGTCCTCACGGGAGGGATATTGATCCTTTTCGGGAAAGCCTTCATCCATATATGGGTGGGGGCCGCGTATCTCCCGGCCTATCCCGTTTTGGTCGTATTGACGATACCTATCGTGATAGCGCTCATGCAAAACCCGTCGTTGCAGGTGATATACGGATTGTCTAAACACAGGTACGTCGCGGTAGTGAGCTCCGTAGAAGGGGTAGTGAATCTGGTCCTCTCCGTTATGCTCGTGGGGAAGATGGGGCTCATAGGCGTGGCTCTGGGAACCGCCATCCCGATGATAATAGTGAACGTGTTCATATATCCCCGTTATGTGTGCCGGTTAGTAGGGTTACCCGTGTCGAAGTACTATTATCATGTATTGGCGCCGGTCCTTGTAAAAGGGACGCTGATCGTGGCGGTTTTCGGATCGATCCTTAAGAACAGGATGATCTCCGGTTACGCCGAAATGGCCGTAATGGTCCTGGCCCTGGTAGTTGTGTTCGGCGCTTTATGTACGTGGTTAGGGTTCGATCGTCTTGAAAGAGGTCATTTCCGGAAACTGATATTCAAATATGGCTGACGCGAAAGGAGAAAAATGGAGCTTCTGTTCACCGGCGAGAGGTTAGTACCGGATAAATTCTCACGCACCCACCCATTGTATGTGGAGCATATCACGCGATACATGTTCGCCGCGCCCTATGTTAAAGGCAAGAAAGTGCTCGACGCCGCCTGCGGATGCGGTTACGGCGCGGAATATCTTTCCAAAAGCGCTTCCGAGATCAAAGGGATAGATATATCCCAGGAAGCTATCGGGTATTGTAAGGAGCATTACGGCGAAGGGAGCGTGGAGTATTACCGGATGGATTGCTGCGGCATGGATTTTCCCGACGGCGCCTTTGACGTGGTGGTCGCGTTCGAGTTCATAGAGCATATAGCGGAACAGGCAAGCTTTCTGAACGAGGTGGCCAGAGTCCTCGCGAAAGGCGGGACGTTCATCGTCTCGACCCCGAATAAAACACGGTATTTGGAAGTCGATAACCCCTACCATGTATCCAATATGGATGTGAACGAATTCGAGAAAGTGCTGGGCTCGAATTTCGGGCAGGTAAAGATCTATGGGCAAAAGCCCACTCCGATGGCTCTCATTAGAAAAAAACTTGTTTTCATCCAGGCGGAACTGGAGGACGTGAAGTCCAAGCTGGATAACCTGCCGTTATATCTCATCAAGAAGCTCGTACCCGGAAAGGTCAAAGACACGATGAAAAAGGCAATGAACGGCGATCCGTCGAAAAATGGAACTGGAGGGCCGTTGGTTCTCTCCGACGTTTATCCGATGGCGGCCGAAGAGATAGAGATATCGGATGAACGCCTGGAAGAGTCCGACTATCTGGTCGGCGTATGCCGAAAATAAGGACCTGTTATGGATAGCCCGAAAATAGCCGTGATCATACTTAACTGGAACAGGCTCGAGGATATTATCGAATGTCTGGGGTCTGTCCTTGAAATAGACTATCCGAAATACGAGGTTATCGTGGTTGATAACGCTTCCACCGACGGGTCCGCGGATGAAATTGCGGGTAAATTTCCGGGAGTTACGCTCGTAAGGAACGGAAGGAACCTGGGTTACGCCGAAGGGAACAATGTCGGGATCAGGTACGCTCTGGGGAACGGGTATGAATATATAGTTCTACTGAATAACGACACCGTGGTCGAGCCGTGTTTTCTGGAGAGGATGCTCTCGGAATTCACGAATAACGCCAATTTAGGGCTGCTCTCCCCCAGGATCTATAATTTCTACCGTCCCGAGGCGCTTGAGTCGGCGGGATTGTCAATTGACATAGATACCGGGGACTCCCGGTTCAGCGGCGCCAAAGACCGGTATAACTCCCTGTCGGGCGCTGCCTTAATGATCAAAAGCCGTTATCTGGAAAAAGTGGGGTTTCTGGACGGACGGTTCTTCCTTTACTATGAAGATGCCGACCTCTGCATGAGGTTCGCCGAAAAAGGGTATGAGATAAAGGTAGCGGAAGAGGTTTCTGTCCGGCATAAACACGGCGAAATGAAACCGAACACCCACTCCCTGACGAGTCTATATTACTCGACCAGGAATAAAAGATTGTTCTGCGAGAAGAGGAAGACAAGGGATCTCGGGTGGCTCATTAAAGACTATTTGGCGGGGAACGCGAAGGGCTATTTCCACTATTGCCGGTATAAGGAGAGGGATCAGGCGTTAGCCATACTTAGCGGCATGATCGACGGGATGCGCGGGAAGTACGGAAAGGCGCGGTACTCCGGAGGCGTGAAGGCTTTTGCCCGGGTCATTACTACGCTTTTCGTGAACATTTTCAGGTCATTGAGAAGTCTGAAACAAAAGCTTTCCCGGATCTTCCCGCGTTATGATCCTGCTTGTCCCGCCGGCGGCATTGATACTCTTTTTGTTTCGCATACATCATATCTGGGGGGATCGGAAAGGGCGCTATTGTCCGTTATGGGCGAAATGAACAAAAGGAACGCCCGGATACAAGCGGTGCTTCCGTCGGAGGGCCCGTTAAAGGATCAATGTGAAAAAAAAGGCATACGCGTAGTCATCGTCCCCCTGAAACGGTGGATCATGTTCCCGTACGAGCATTGTTTTAAAAATACCGTCATATTCTGGGTCGGGTTGCCGGCGAGGGTAGCGTGTTTAATGGGCGTTATAAGGAAGGACAAAGCGGCCGTCGTGTTGACAAATACCGTCACAACGATCGACGGCGCCATCGCCGCGAAACTTTCGGGTGTTCCCCATGTGTGGCATATCCATGAAATGCTCTCCGGAAATTCGCCGCTTGTATGGCGTCTGCCCGTAAAAGTGATTTGGAAGATCGTCGAAAAGTTGTCCGACGCCATAATTGTTCCCTCGGAAACGGTCAAAGATCATATTTCAGGCTTTATCGGGAAGAATGACAAGATCAAAGTGATCTATAACGGTGTGGAAACACGGGAAGACGGTGAAAAAGAGCTGTACGATGTTCCTAAAGTCCGGGGGTGGGGCATGAGACCGTTTGAAGAGAGGCGGGTCGCGGCTATAGGTTCAATAAACGAAAGCAAAGGTTATTTCGACTTTGTTGAAGCGGCAACGCTCGTCAGCTCGCGGGTGAACGATGTTACATATTACGTAGCGGGGACGGGAAGCGACGCGACGGTCGAAAAGTTGAAGCTCCGGCTTGAAAGATCCAATATGCTCGGGAAATTCCGTTTTCTGGGGCAAATTGAGAACTCAAGGCGCCTCCTGGCGGATGTCGATCTTGTGGTGTGCCCATCATGGGAAGAGTCATTTTCGCGTGTATCCGTCGAAGCGATGATGGAAGGGAAACCCGTTGTCGCGACGAAATGCGGCGGACCCGAAGAAATAATCGTGGACGGAGAGACCGGGTACCTGGTGGCGAAGAAGTCGCCTGCCGATATCGCGAAAGCTATGGTAAAGGTCCTTTCCGATCCGGAAAGGGCGAAACAAATGGGCCTGGCGGGAAGAAAACGCGCGGTAGAATTATTCAATATGGAAAAGTGCGTTTCCAGCACCGAAAGCCTGTTGAAAAGTGTTTGTAACAAAAAAAGCGTATCCGTTTGATAAAAGGGTCTGGCTATGGACAAAGATAAGAAGCCCCTGGTCTCGATCGTGATCCTGACGAAGGACGGAGGCGAGACTTTAAAGGAATCGGTAAAAATGATATTTAAGCAGGAGACGCGGTTCACGTACGAGCTCATTGCCGTCGATTCAGGATCGACCGACGGTACGGTGGAATTCCTGAAAAGCAGTCAGGCCAGGGTCATCGAGATAGAACCCCGTGAATTCCGTTTCGGACCCACCAGGGACCTGGGGTTCAGCAAAGCGAACGGGGAATGCGTCGTCACGATATCGCAGGATGTGGTCCCGGCGGACAGAGGATGGCTGGAAAAAATAGCGGCTCCTATCCTCTGTAAAGAGGCGGACGTAGTACAGGGAGTCGAGGAATATCCGCGGGATAAAGACGTTTTCTACTGGATAAGGACGGGGTCCTTCTGTTTTACTTCCGAAAGGGATGAGTTCAGGAAGAAATACGGCGAGATCGGATTTTCGTGCACTAATATCGCGATCAGGCGGTCGGTCTGGGATAAGACAAGATTCGGCGACGCGCCCATGAGCGAGGACCAGGGATTGCAGAAAAAGATCTATTCATCCGGATACCGTATCATAAAAGAAAAGAAAGCCCTCGTGTATCACGGCCATATGTACGACCTCAAGGGCCTCATGAAACGGTGCGAGAACGAAGGGTTCGGCTGGAAATATCTTGGTGAAAAATATTCGGTGAAAAAGATAGTGAAAGACCTTACAACGAAAAGATGGATATACGGCGAACTCATCCGTGGGATCGCTCAGGGAAAAATAAGGAACATGGCGGAGCTGTTATTCGTTTTCATAAGGCCCCTGGCTATTTATAAAGGTAACAGGTTCAACGACAGGTACAAATACTAGGAAAAAATGGATGACCGTAAAATAACGGTAAGCGTAATTATCCCGACATACAATAACGCCGGCTATATCGCAAGCGCGGTGACGAGCGTTCTCGTCCAGACCTGTCAGGAATATGAGATCATAGTCGTGGATGACGGGTCCACGGACGAGACAATGAAAGTGCTGGAGCCGTATATCAAAAGCCGCGCCGTAAGATATACCTGCCAGGAAAATCAAGGGGTCTCCTGTGCCAGGAACAAAGGCATCAAAATGTCGAACGGTGAGTTAGTGGCGTTTCTTGACGCCGACGACATGTGGATGGCCAATAAGCTCGAGCTCGAGCTCGAGGCTTTCCGCGCGCATCCCGACGCCGGCATTATCCACGCCGATATACGGAAGGTATTCAGCGATAACAGTATTTCCCGCCCATGCCGGTACGGCCTGTCGGGCGATGAGGTGGGGAAGCATTCAGGGGACGTGTTCAACGATTTTCTGTCGCGCGAGATCTACATATCGTGCTCCACCGTGATGGTAAGAAAAGAGTGTTTTGATAACGTGGGCTTATTTGACGAGAACCTTTCCAGGCTGGGATTCGAGGATTTTGATATGTGGCTCAGGATACTCAGGTATTACCAGGCGTATTACATCGACGAAGCGATCGCTTTGTACAGAGTGCGCGAGAACAGCATGACGAGGGACAGGGCGAAAATGCAAAGAGGCCATGAGTATGTGATCGCGAAAATAACGGATAAGTTCGGGGTTTCGGAGGAACTTAGGCGAAAAGCGTCTAAAGCGATGATGAAGGAGTGGGGAATGGGCAGGTACGGTCTTATTAACCCCATGCATGAATCCCTCAGGCGATGCAGGTCTAAATTATTATTCGTCACGAAGCCGGGATTCGGTGCCTGGCATTCGGGGAGGGTAGGTTAGTATGCTGCTTATCGTCGCGATGATCCTTCTTATTGCGAGCGCGGTGTCGCCGTTCTTCGGCCTTATCAACTATACCGCCATACTTTATCTGAGGCCGATGGAGGTATTTCCGGCGCTCGCGGCGTATCCGATAGCGCGTATTTTCATATTGCCCGTCATCGCGGGTTTTCTCGTAAAAGCGGCGATCGACAGGAAAAGAGCGTTCCTGAACTATGCCCAGGACAAGGTGCTCCTGGCGCTTTTGGGAGTGATAATACTTTCTTTCTCGGTCGGATGGATACCGCAATGTCTGGTGGTTCTGGAACAGATGGCGAAGAACGTCGTGGTATACGCGCTTATCGTGGGGCTCCTCGTATCCGAGATGAGGATAAAGATCTTTTTATGGGCGGTGCTCATCATGAGCGCGGTGTTGGGATACAACGTCTACATCGAATTCAGGGCTGTCCAGGCCGCCCAGCAGGCGTACACCAGGATCGGGGGTTTCAGCGGAGGGTATTTCGGCGGCGCCGGGGATTTTGCCGTCATGATGAACGTCGCTATCCCGATAGGTTTCTACCTGGGAGTGGCCGCCCGACCCATAGTTCTTAGACCCCTGGCTTTGGCCCTTATGGCGGCATGCGCGGCCGGTATGGTATCGACCCTGGCGAGAGGCGGAGGGATGATAACTTTCGGCGCCGTATCGGCGGGCCTCGCGTATTTCGGGTTAAGGTCCAAAGGGGCGGTCAAAAAGATATTCAGCGTGGGGATCGTCATAACCGCTATCGTCATTATCGCCGTATACGCTCCTTCGGCGTTCAAAGACAAAGCCGGGTCCATAGCGAATTATTCGGGCCAGGATACGGCAGTATCCAGGATCGAATTCTGGAAGATAGGCATCAAGATGTTCATTAAGAGTCCCATTATAGGGGTCGGGGCGGGCAATTATCCTCTCAGATACTGGGATTTCGGAGGATGGGAGCAGATGTGGCGCGTCCCGCATAACATGTATATAGAGGCGCTGTCGGAGCTCGGGATCATGGGTTTCGGGTGTCTGGCGTCGCTGTTATTCCTTACGTTCAGGGACGGATTTATGACGGATCGGCTGTTACGGGAAAAGAAGGGGACGAACCAATTTCTGTCGAGCGCGAACCAGGCGGCGTTATTGAGCCTTCTGGCGTACTCGGTGGGCGGCATGTTCCAGTCCCTTTTCACATATCCGATACTATACGTCATCATAGGCGTCGTTGTCGCTATTAAAAGCACCGCCGTGAAGACGGCGCAAAGAGGGACAGTATGAACATACTTATTCTGATGAGCCAGTTGCCGTTCAGACCCGATACCGGGGCGAAGATCAGGACGTTCAACCTTATCAGGGAACTGGCGCCAAAACACGACATAACGATCGTCGCTTACGGGCGAAAAAAGAAGGACCTTTATAAGGCTCGGGCTCTCGAGAAATTTTGCCGGGAAATAGTCATAGTGGAGAGGCATGCTGTCTTCGGTTATTTGAAACTGCTCGAGGGGTTATTCTCGCGCCTGCCGTACGGCGTTATAAGATACAGTTCCGGGGCCATGAAAAAAGCGCTTGAGAAACTCACGAGCAGTAAAAAATATGACCTGATCCATTGCGATTCTCTGCAGATGAGCCTTAACATGCGCGGCATAAAAGGTATCCCGCGGCTCCTCACGGAACACAATATAGAATCGGAAATAGTGCGCCGCCTCGCGGAAAAGGAGAAAGAGGGGCTCCGGAAAGCTTTCCTGGGTTCGCAGTATCTGAAATTAAAACGGTACGAGATCGAAGCGTGCAGATCTTTCCCGAACGTCGTTACGGTCTCCGAGCTCGACAGGGGATATCTGGCGGACCATGTGAACGGGGAAAAATTACACGTTGTACCCAACGGAGTGGACGCGGCATATTTCCGCCCGGGTCTTTCCCGGGAGGATGAGCCATCGCCGGAACGAGCGAAAGATCTCGTATTCACGGGATCGATGGATTGGCCGCCCAACGAGGATGCCGTCGTGTATTTCTCGGAACAGATACTGCCGTTAATATGGAACTGGAATCCTGAGGTGCGCTTTTCGGTGGTGGGAAGAGCACCTTCTAAAAGGGTGCTGGACCTCGGCGCCCAGGACGACCGGGTAAGGGTGACAGGCGAGGTGGACGATGTGAGGCCGTATATCGATGGCGCGTCCGTTTTTGTCGTTCCGCTCAGGGTAGGCGGGGGGACCAGGCTGAAGATACTCGAGGCAATGGCGATGGCGAGGCCCGTAGTCAGCACGCCGGTCGGGGCCGAGGGGCTTCTCGTGACGGAACGGGAGAATATAGTTATCGCTAAAACGCCGTATGAATTCGCCGGAGTAGTGCTCGAGCTCCTCTCCGACAAAGGCCGCCGTGACACGCTGGGGAAAGCCGGAAGAAAACTGGTGGAAGATAAATATGGCTGGGACCGGATAGCCCCCGAACTCGATAAAGTATGGTTCGAGGCTTCCGGCGCCGGCGAATTGCCGATCCTCCTGTATCATGATATCGCCGGCGACGATGACGATATTACCTCCGTAGACGCCCGGAGAAAACCGTATGTGCTTAAGATATCCGAGTTCGAAAGGCAGATGAAATATCTCCATGACGAAGGATTTAGGACCGTAGGGCTCGACGAGTTCCCGTCGCTGGCGGACCATCCCCAAAAAAATAAGCTTGTGGCCATTGTTTTCGACGACGGGCTCATGAGCAACTACCGGATGGCGCTGCCGGTCCTCATGAAGTACGGGCAAAAAGCCGCTTTTTTCATCACGGCCGGGCGGGTAGGCGAGAACGGGATGATGGATTGGGACCAGATCATTCGGCTTAAGAAAGCGGGAATGACCATAGGGTCGCATAGCATGTCGCATTCCATCCCCCTCGAACTCGATCAGGATGAACTGAGATATGAACTACGCGGGTCCAAAGAGCTGTTAGAAGAGAAACTTGACGCGAAAATAGACCTCTTTTCCTCGCCTACCGGATATCATGATCCGCGTTTGGCCAGGACAGCGAGGATGTGCGGATACGCGAAAATGCTAGTTTCGAAGCCGAGGCTGAACAAGCTGAAGAACAGGTTCATTCTAAGTAAGACCAGCATAAAGAGGGGATACAGTTTCGGGAAATTCATCCGGATCGTTGAACGTAAACCCGCGGAGTATGTAACGCTCTCGGCCGAACACGGAGTAAGAAAAGGGATGAGAGCTATTCTCGGATATAAGGGATACGAATTTTTGAGGGCGGGTATCCTGGGAGGAGTAAGATGAAGGTTGTTTTCTGGATATCGCTGGCGTGGGTCTTTTATTCTTACGCCGGGTACATGCTGTTCCTTTTCCTGGCCACGGCGTTCAAAAGAGAGGATGTAGCAAGGGACGGGGCTCTCCCTTTCGTGAGCATGATAATCGCCGCTTTCAACGAAAAAAAATGTATTGGGGATAAGATAAGGAACTGTTTCGGGATCGATTATCCCGCGGAAAAATTCGAGGTGATAATAGTTTCGGACTCATCGACCGACGGGACGGATGAGATCGTAACCGGGTTCGGGGATAAACGGATAAAATTTATAAGGATGAACGAAAGGAAAGGGAAGACCGCGGCCCAGAATTCCGCCGTCCGTCTCGCTAAGGGCGATATTCTAGTGTTCTCGGACGCGACAACGGTCTACAAGAATGACGCGGTAAGGATGCTCGTCGGGAATTTCGGCGACCCGAAGGTCGGGATAGCGGCCGGCGAAGAGATCCTGGTGAGGAAAAAGGGCAGTAATGTCTACAACGAGGTCAGTTTTTCGTGGAAATACGAACGGCTCTTACGGCGGCTGGAAAGCAGGTTCAATACCCTTATCGGGGTCAGCGGCTGTATTTTCGCCATCAGGAAAGAGCTCTACGAAAAGCTGGATGAAGGGCTCATAGAGGATTTCGCCTTGCCGATCCTTATCGCCGAGAAAGGGTATAAGGCGCGCCTTGAAAAAAGGGCGGTAGCCTACGAAGAACCGGTGAACGATCCCAAAGAGGAGTTCGACCGTAAGGCGAGGATAGTCAGGGGCGGGATAAACGTGCTTGTCCGGCTGAGGCGGACACTGGACCCCAGGAAAGACCCGAAACTCGCTTTTCAGCTTATTTCGCATAAGGTGTTCCGCTGGATGACCCCGTTCTTCCTGGTCACCCTGCTGGCCGCGAACGCGGCGTCGCGGGGAAAAGGGGCGGTATATGATATGGCGCTGGCAGCCCAGATAGCGATGTATCTTTTCGCCGCCCTGGGATATCTGATGAGGTACTCGAGCGCAAGGATCAGGATATTCAATATAGCTTTTCATTTTTGCGTGCTGAACGCCGCGGCCGCGGCGGGTATTTACAAGTTCCTGAAGGGTGAACGCGAGGCGCGGTGGGAGCCGATAAGATAGATCGGGCGGGATAAGTCATGAATAAATATATATTCGAGGTCTTAAGGTACGGGTTCTGGGTGGAGGCGGTAAAGGCCTGGGCGGCGAAATACGCGTGGTATGTCCACGACCATATCGCGCCGCTTTCGAGGATGAAGAAAGCGCCCGGGACGAGGATCCACCCGACGGCGTCGATGAGGTGCGGGGAGAATATCGAGATAGGCGAGAACTCGCATATAAACCAGTACTGCTGCGTGTGGGCGAGCCCGGGGTCAAAGATAGTGCTGGGAGCGAACCTTCTTATGGGGCCCGGGGTGAAGATCTTTTCGTCCAACCATAGCAAGGAAAGCGCTAAAGCCATGAATGAACAGGGTTGGGCGGAAAAGGGGATAGTCATCGGGAACGACGTGTGGATCGGCGCTAACTCAGTAGTTGTGGCCGGGGTGAGGATAGCCGACGGCGCGGTGATAGCGGCGGGGGCGGTCGTCACGAAGGATATCCCAGAGTATTCAATAGCGGCGGGCGTCCCGGCGAAAGTTATCGGGAAAAGGCGGTAAAATGAGAGCCGACAGACAGATCAAGGTAGCGCATGTGATAAATTCTTTGAGCGTGGGAGGTATGGAGAAAGTGGTCTCCGACATCATAAAACGCTATGACAAGCGAAGGATATTTTCAACGGTATATTGCGCCGAATCGGAAGGGGAATACGCCGAAGGCCTTAAAGAGCAGGGCATAGAAGTTCGTCTCGTGAACAATAATAGGTACCCGCTTGAGTTCGCTTTCAGGCTTGTCGGGATATTCCAGCGGGAAAAGATCGACGTCGTGCACAGCTATAGCGGCATATACAGGGACGCGACGCTGGCCGGTGTTCTCGCGGGAGTTAAGGTGCTTATGCATACGGACCAGGGTAAATTCTATCCGGATACAAGGTGGACGCGTCTTAACCACAGGTTCTTTTCTCTGTTCAGGGACAAGATAATCGCCGTCTCGGACGAACTGAAAGAATTCCTTTCGAAAGAGGTCGGGATCGATCCGGAGAAGATAACGCGCATTTACAACGCTGTGGACGTCGGTGATTATCCTGTCGGTATAGACGCGGTCAAAAAGAAAAATGAGATCGGTATAAAGCCGGAGATCATGGTGATAGGTATGATCGCCAGGCTCGTTCCCGTGAAGGACCATCTCACGCTTTTTAAAGCGTTCAAAGAGGTGAAAAAAACGTTCCATAACGTGAAACTTCTCGTCGCGGGGGATGGCCCCTTAAGAGGGGCCCTTGAAAAGGCCGCGATACAGATGTGCGGCGCGGGGGAAATAATATTCCTCGGGAACCGCAGCGACGTGAGCGAACTTCTCCGGATAATGGATATCGTTTGTCTCAGCTCTTTAAGCGAAGGGTTATCTCTCGTCCTGGCCGAGGCGATGGCGAGCGGAGTGCCTATAGTCGCGACGAACGTGGGGGGGAACGCAGAACTCGTGGTGGACGGTTCGACAGGTTTTCTAGTCCCTCCGGGAGAGGTCGAAAGCATGGCCGAGGCGATACTGGAGCTCCTCAACGGCGAGGCGAAAAGAAAAGAAATGGGCGAGAGGGGAAGGGAACGGGTGGTCAATGATTTCAACATACTTAATACGGTGGACTCGATCGAGCGGATATATTATGACCTGGCCGATAAAAAAGGGATAATGTGAGAATACTTTTCATCATATCGAGTAAGGGGTTTTACGGCGCGGAGAACGTCGTCTCGAACCTCGCGGGCGTTATGAAAAAGAACGGGGGAGAGCCGTATCTAATATGCCTGAAAAGCGCGTCGCGGAACGATCCGGAGATCCACGCGAAGGCCCTCTCTCAGGGGATAGAGAGCCGTGTCATAGTATGCAAGAGGAAATTGGACATTAAGGCGATCCTTGAAATAAGGTCGTTCATTAAAAAAAAGAAGATAGATCTCCTGCATACGCATAATTACAAAAGCGACGTCCACGGTTTTATCGCCGCGAGGCTAGCGGGCGTCCCGGTCATGGCGACTCTGCACGGCTGGACAAGCGAGAACGGTAAGGTCAGGGTTTACGAAATGATCGACAGGTTCTTCCAGAGGCGGATGGACGCCCTGGTCGCGGTATCGCCGGAGATATTCAGCGGAGCGCGCGGGCTTGGGATAAGCCCGGATAAGATAACGCTCATCCATAACGCGGTCGATACCGTTCTGTTCGATCCGGTTCGTGGGAATAGGTCCTTAAGGGAGAAGATAGGATTACTGGACTGTTTCGTGGCGGGTACGGCCGGCAGGCTGGCAAGGGAGAAAGGCCAGATATATCTCCTTAAGGCCTTCAAAGAGGTATGCCGCTCGGTGGGGAATGTCAGATTGCTGATAGCGGGCGACGGCGATCAAAGAGAAAGTTTAATGGCCCTTACAAGCCTTTTGGGGATCAAAGACAAAGTGATCTTTTCCGGGGAACAGCGCGATATGCCTTCGGTGTATAAGTGCATGGACGTGTTTATCCTGCCTTCTCTCACCGAAGGGGTCCCGATGGCTCTACTGGAAGCGATGAGCATGGGTCTTCCCGTGATAGCTTCAAGGGTCGGCGGGATACCTGACATAATCGATCGGGGGGGGGGCCTTTTAGTCGAACCGGGTGATGTGAAAGGGCTTACCGGGGCGATATTGACGGTCATGAAAAGAAGGGTAATGCGTTCAAGGATGGCGGCCAAGGGAAGAGAACGCGTCATAAACGAGTACTCGCTGGATAATTTTTACGCGCGTTACCGCGGCGCTTACGATAAGGCGATCGGACGCGCGCGGGTTAAGAACGTTCTATCCGTTGACGTGGAAGATTATTTTCAGGTGGAGAACTTTAAAAAGGTGGTCGGGTTCTCCGACTGGCCTAAATACGAGGCGAGGGTCGTGAACAACACAGGAAAGATCCTGGGAATTCTCGCCAATGCCGGCGTGAGGGCGACATTTTTTGTTTTGGGATGGACCGCCGAAAGGTTCCCGGCGCTGGTCAAACTTATACGCTCCTCGGGGCATGAAGTGGCAAGCCACGGATACGCGCACGATCCCATATTCAACCAAACGAGAAGATCTTTCCGGTCCGATCTCGTAAGGTCGAAGAAAATACTTGAGGACATCATCGGGGAGCCAGTCCTTGGATACCGCGCGCCGACGTTTTCGCTGACGGAAAGGTCGCGCTGGGCCCTTGAGATACTGAAAGAGGAGGGGTTCAAATACGATTCGAGCGTATTGCCCGTATCGCATAAGACGAGGGGTATACCCGGCGCCCAAAGGTTCCCGTACGCGGTCCCGGGCGGAAGCGCTCCGCTTTGGGAATTCCCCGTATCGACTTTCAGGATGTTCAACAGGAACCTGTCTTTCGCGGGCGGGGGATATTTCAGGTTGTACCCTTACCGGTTCGTTAAACATTTGATCGGAGAGATGAACCGGGAGAACCATCCCGCGGTAGTATACGTGCATCCGTGGGAGCTCGACCCGTCTCAGCCGAGGATAAAGGCGGACCGCATGAGCAGTTTTAAACATTACGTGAACCTGTCGCGAACGGAAGATAAATTAACGAGGCTTTTGGAAGATTTCGATTTCGGGCCCATAAAAGAGGTTTTCAAGGAACAGCTTGAAATAACGGGAGGAGTTGCCATATGAACGGCAAACAAACGGCGATATTCGGGTTCTCATTGAGCGTTGTGCTTTTAACGGTCTCCTATATACCAGCCATAAAATGGATGGTCGAGAGGTGGATGGAGCCTGAATCCTATTACAGTCATGGTTTTCTGGTGCCTGTTATCTCTCTCTTCATAGCGTGGACCCGAAGGGGGTCCTTGAAGGACGCGAAGATGGATACCGGGATAAATGGCCTTGTGATAGCCGGGGTCTTTCTTCTTATCAACATAGCGAGCGCGTCCCTCAGGATCTATTTCATATCGGGGTTCACGCTGGTTTTCGTATTATACGGGCTTGTCCTCCATTTTTTCGGGCGGGTCGTCGTGAAGAACATGTTGTTCCCGATATTCTTCCTTTTGGCGATGGTGCCTCTCCCGCTGGTACTTATAGGCAATTTAACGGTCGCTCTCAAGCTTTTTGTCGCGGACAGCTCGGTCTTTGTCCTGAACCTTATCGGGTTCCCGTCGGTTCGGGACGGGAGCATGATACGGATGCCCGGGTCTTTCATTCTTGTAGCGGCTCCGTGCAGCGGGCTTCGGTCTTTGATAGCGCTTCTCACTCTGGGCGTTGTTTTCGCCTACGCGGCAAAGATATCTTTATTCAGGAAAAGCCTGCTTTGTTTATCGGCCATACCGATAGCCCTCGCTTCGAACCTGGCCAGAATAACGGTACTGGCGATAGTGAACGATCTTTACGGACAAAAGGTGGCGATGGGGTTCTTTCACGACTTTTCCGGGTTAATGGTGTTCGTCCTGGCTTTCGTCGGACTTTTTTCCGTGAACAACCTGCTGGAAGACGGAGCTGGAAATGGATAAGACGGCGATAAAACACATGGCGCTCTTTCTTGTATTATCGGTGGCGAGCCTCCTGTCGCTGGGCCTTTTTTTCAGGCAGGTCTCCGACCGGGACGTCCTTGATATCGGGGTTTTCCCGTATACGGTCGACGGCTGGGAAGGGAAGGACCTCACGATAGAGGAGTACGAGTACGACATATTGGAGACAAGAAATATAGTTTTACGCGAATATACCGATCCCGCCGGGAATAAGCTCACGCTTTTCATTATATACTCCGAGACCAACAGGTCCGTATTTCATCCTCCGGAAGTATGTCTTATAGGAAGCGGAGTGACTATAAGCGCCAAGGTCACGGACACCATAGATATCCCAGGGTCCATCCCGTTCAAGGTAAATAAACTATACATCGGGGATAAAGGCCAAAAAGAGATAGTACTCTATTGCTATAAGACAGACAGGCTTTACACCGATAATTATTACCTCCAGCAGTTCATGTTCACCATGAACCAGTTCATCGGCGGCAAAAAAGGCGGCGCGACGATCAGGGTATCGATGCAAGTATCGCGCACCGAGGGCGAGACCCTGGAGACGCTTAAGCATTTCATGCGGGAGACCGCGAAGATAGTGAACGCTCTCTAATTCCCGTCATTGCGGACCCTGAGTTACCCGTCATTGCGAACCGCGAGTTGCCCGTCATTGCGAACCCCGGAAAGCGGGGTGAAGTAATCTCGATAGAAATATATATTTTAAGGATTGCTTCGTCGGCCTTCCGCCTTCGCCAAAACATTTCTAACTTATCTGGCTACGGCGGACAGGGCCGGCCTCCCCGCAATGACTGTCTCTTGTCCATAAAACTCAACATATCGCCAAAGAAATCCAAAATACGAATATCGCCAGTCATAGAATGTCAGTGAATGTCATGGACAGTCATGGGAAGGTCAAATTATCAAGCCGTAAGTGATTTAATTACAATGCGTTATGGCCATAAATATAGTCTTGAAACGCCCGGGAAAAGTTAAGTTGGCATGAAATATGCTTCTACTGGAAGTATGGAAAGAAATAGCGGCGTGATAAAAATACTTCTGGCGGCTTTGGCGGTAATGGTCATTTTCGCGGGGGCGACATACGCTGAGGGACACAAGGCTCCGGGCGGCGCCGTTCCCGAGGTAAACAGCATGTTCCTGATATTCATGGGGATAGCGGGTGCGATAGTGAGATTCGTCAGGATAAAGTTCATACTGATAAAAAAAGCGTTCGACCTGATCTCGGCGGTTATCGGCATAGTCCTTCTCGCCCCGGTCATAGCGGTCGTCGCGGCGTATATAAAGATCGTTTCGCCGGGTCCCGTGATCTTTAAACAGGAAAGGGTCGGGAAGGACGGCAAGGTCTTCATGATGTATAAGATGAGGACCATGAGGGTCGACGCCGAAGGCTCGACCGGACCGGTTTGGGCGAAAAAGAACGATTCAAGGATGATAAAGGGCGGCAGTATCATAAGGAAGATTCACGTCGACGAATTCCCACAGCTGATAAACGTCCTTAAAGGGGATATGAGCATCATCGGGCCGCGCCCGGAAAGGCCTGTTTTTGTGGATTCGCTGAGCAAAGAGATCGTGGATTACAGGAAGAGGCTCGCGGTAAAACCGGGGATAACGGGCCTTGCGCAGGTCTGGCATAAATATGACGAATCGATAAAAGATGTCAGGAAAAAAGTGAAATACGATATCCTCTATATCCGCAAAATGTGTGTTTTGACGGATATGGGGATACTTCTCAGGACTTTGATAGTCGCGGCGTTAGGGAAAGGCGCGATATGAGGGTCAAGATGATATCCAAACGCAGGAGGTGGATCAACAGAAAAAAACTCAGGGAAAGCTTAGAGAAAATAGTGTTGTTATTTTTTAAATTAAGATCTAACGTTCATTGAGTAATTTGTAGTATAGGAGGTGTGTTACCATGAGAAAGATCATTTTAGCGATGGCGATCCTGTCCGTCGGATTAATGATGGCGTCGTCCCAGGCATTTGCTTTCGCCCTTGTCGACCCGGTGTCGGGCGAGCAGTTCTTTGGCGATGTACAGATCAAGTACAACGACTATGATTTCGGTACCGTATACAACTTTAACGCGGGCACCGGTCAGTATGACCCGATCAACAGTCCCGGAGGTAATAGTCTTACTCCAGGCGTTACAAATCTCGCCGTTGACGGCGTTTCGGATAGCTGGGGTATTGCGGGAGTGACCAGTATCCTGAAAGATCCGGGGGTATCGAATCCGGCGTTTGACACTTTGTGGACGCCTTCGACAACGGAGTCGCTTGAGATAGTGTTCTACGGGTTGAACGATATACGGATCTCGGCTGACGGGAAGACGTTGCACTCGAACGCGCAGAGTGACGCGTATTTCAGGGTATATCTTGATACCACTCCCGATATGAACCCCACGACAGGCATGGGTGGGTTCCCGAACAATGTGGGCAATGCCGGCGACGTGCTGCTACTGGACTGCAGATGGGTTACCGGGGTGAGTTCCACGGTTCCGGAAGCCGTCTATGAGCAGGCATTAGCCGCTGCAGGCGCTAACCCCCCGTTTGGATCAGGTGAAGGTTATCTGGAAGTAGTGGGCGGTACGTTGATGGACATGTTCGATTCGAACAAGTTCCTCGGCGGCTCGGCGGACCTGTTCCTGAAATCCAGCTTTGTTCCGGATACTTCGGGTCAGTGGACAGTTCTCAGCCACGATCCGATGTCAGCCAGGACGACTCCCGAACCGGCGACCATGATAGGATTAAGCATGGGGTTGGCGGGTTGGTGTATGTCTAGAAGGAAAAAGCTCAGCTTTAAAAGATAAAGCGAGCCTTTTTCACAGATTAAGGCCTTAACATGGGAAAAAGGCGCTTATCTGGTTCGAAAGAACGGATAAGCGCCTTTTCTTTTCGATTAGCCCGTCATTCTGGACCTCGAGCAGCCCGTCATTGCGAACCCCGCGAAAGCGGGGTGACGCAATCTCTATAAAAGTAATAACTTACAGGGATTGCTTCGTCATTCGCTCCTTCGTCGCTCACTACTCGCAATGACGAATTAAGTTGATATTCGAATTGCGACACAGTCTGAGTTTAGAGTTTGAAGTTAATGATGTCTCGGCGTTTACTAGAAGAACAATTTCATTTCTGCGTAGAAGAGGTTATGGTAGGAGCCGTATTCGCTGACCGAGCCGCCTTTGAATATCTGACAGCCGACGGTAAGGTCGGCGTTCGGGACGATGTTCCATACGAATTCGGGATTGTAGCAGAAACTGCTTTCCTCTATATCATAGAACAGGTAGTTGTTCAGTTTAGTGACGCCTGTGCATTCATATTCGAGGCCCGTTGAAATGATATGTTTGGTCACGCTGAACGCCGTCCGGTTGAACTTAACGGACGAAAAAAAGAGAGGCGCGTGTATTTTCTTCGCCCCGCCGTTATAGAAGTATTCCGCTACGCCGTACAATTTCGGGGTGAAGCTCCGATCCATCCCGATAGAGGCGCGTGAGAACCTTTCGTCCCGTCTTTTGTCCGTGAATTCATCGCCCTGGCCCGTGTCGATAAAAGCGTCGCTGTTCCGGCCGTTCATAAAAGTATAAGTGTACTCGCCCCGGAGGCCGGAATCTTTGAGGTATCCATCGAACGCGAAGCCGAGGACCGCGTCACTTCTGATATCGGCCCCCATAAGAAAAATATCATAATCGCCTATCTTTCCCGAGAACCGGAGCCCGAAACTCTGCCGGTCGGTATCTATATCCGGCGCGTAGATGAGATCATATGACATGAAATCCGCCGGAAGGAGTTCGGCGGTGACCGCGTCGACTCCCATCGTCTCGTCCTTTTCGATGGACATCGGCGATACGGGATTGAAGAGGTCGAAGGGATGGTAGAACCGCATCCTAGACCAGTCGATATCCTGTTTGCCCATCGTGCATAAGAGCGCGGGTGATTCGTAGCGGACATAAGCGCGGTATAATGATTGGGTCCAGAAAATATCCCGTTCGTCTAAAAGGACATGATGCGTGTCCCAGAACGCCAGAGAACGCTGGTTGTTCTCCCTGACCAGATTAAAATCGGCCGTCCGGGAATAATCGTCGAGGAGAAGGTCGTGGTCATATATGACGTTCGCGCTCATAGTGTCGGAGAGTTTCCCGGCAAGATCGAGACGCGCCCTTTGGAGGTACGAAACATAGGGCTTGTCGTTCGAGACAGTCCTTGATGTCGTGAAAATATCCTTGTAATAGCCCCCGAGTTCTGCACCTTCGGCCGCGGCGGCCCACGCGCCGGGCGAAGAGAAGGAAAGAGAAGCGCATAATACTCCAGAAAGAAGCGCGCGGTAAACCGGATCATCCATTGAGTATTTTTCCGTCCTTTAAGAGGACCAGCCTCGTCGCTTTATCCATCACTATCTTGTCATGCGTTGAAAAAATAAAGGTCACGTTCTTCTCGATATTCAATTCGCGCATCAGGTCTATGAGGTTCGCCGCGGTGCGCGAATCGAGATTAGCCGTCGGCTCGTCGGCCAGTATCACTTTCGGTCCGGAGGCGAGGGCCCTCGCTACCGCGACGCGCTGCTGCTCTCCTCCGCTCAGGCGGTTGACCTGTTTATCTCCGTGAGCAGACAGGCCGACGCGTTCCAGAAGGGCCTTCGCGGTCTTCCGGGCCTCGAAAGGCGGCTTCGCCTGCAGTACCATTATATATTCGATATTCTCTATCGCGGTCAAGGTGTTGAAGAGGTTATATGCCTGGAACACGAACCCGACTTTCTTGAGGCGGAGATCCGCGAGGCGCGCCGTGGGAGTATTGCCGATATCAATGCCGTCGAAAAGGACCGTGCCGGAAGTCGGACTGTCAAGCGCCCCTATTATATTGAGGAGCGTGGTCTTCCCGGAACCGGACGGTCCGGCTATCGAAAGGAAATCGCCCTCGTTGACGGTAAGGTCGATGCCCCGGAGCGCCTCGGTACGGACGCCGCTTTTTTCAATATGAGTTTTAGTTATGCCTCGTATCTCGATGAGCGCCATTTGAACCCCGCGTTATCCCCGTATCGCTTCCACCGGATTAAGGCGCGCCGCGCGCCAGGCCGGATATATCGAAACTATAAGGCTTGTTATTAAGACGATCGTCCCGTAAATAACGGGGTAGCCGTAAGATATCCTCGGATATATGACCGAGCCCGTGTAATACTCGTCGAGCGCGGCCGAAAAAGAAGAAAGGTTAATGCCGTGGACCGCGAAATATCCGGATGAACCCGCTCCAAGGGCGAATCCGGCCGCTATCCCCGCGAGTCCCAGTATCAGCGACTCAATGCCTATCATGAGGACGATCTGTCTTCTTTTCGTCCCGAGCGCCAGCATTATGCCGAATTCCCTGACGCGTTCAAGTATGCCCATAAGGAGAGTGTTCAGTATACCGGCGGCGACCACGAGCAGTATGACCAGAAGCAAAAAGTCGCTGAAAGCCACGTCGAACTGTATCCACTGGAGAAGGCTCGGAGAGATCTCTTTCCAGGAGAGGACTTCGTATTTAAGCGGATCGAGTGAACGCTTGATCGACGCGGTTATCTTATCGGTCTTTTCGAGCGAGCCGGCCCTTACGGCGAATTCAGACACCTTGCCGTCCAGTACGAACAACTGATCGGCCGCCCTGAGTGTGACGATCGCTAAGCCTTTATCCATCTCTTCCGCGCCCGTATCCAGGAGGCCGCATATCCTGTAGGACTCGCTCGCGAGGCTTCCGTCGAAAGCCTGCGCCACAACGACGATCTTGTCGTTAATGCCGACAGAGAGGGACCTGGCGAGGGTCTTGCCTATGACGATCTGTCCGTCCGTAGAAACGAACTTGCCGCTCCTGATGTGTTTATGGAGGGATGTGACATTGACCTCTTGTTCCGGATCGACGCCCATGAGGAGCGCTCCCCCTGAATTCTCCGCGGAACTGATGAGAACGTATTCCTTGACGCGCGGGGAGACCGCGGTTATGCCGGACGCTTTAACGAGGGCGCCGGTTACCTCAAGCGGCGAGCGTATGCTTTTCTTTAAGCCCGGATTATCCTGGAACCCTTTACTGTGTATCTGGATGTGCCCGGAGATAAGTCCCGTATAGTTCTCGACCATCTGGTGGTCCGCGCCGTCGATAAACGACCTTATGAAAAAGAGGCTGGCGAACCCTATGCCTATGGAGGATATGGTTATGACCGAACGGTAGAAGTTCCTCCGGATGTTCCGCCAAGCTATTTTAATGAAAATAAGCATTATGTTCTCTTCAGGTTGGACAATGTGAAAATATCCTTATCGAGCGGGCAATTATATACAATTTCAAGCACCTCGATGGTCGTGGAACACCCCGGTTTCGTTACGGGCGTTATTACCCAGATCGTCGGGATCTCGCGGTCCGACATTTTTTTGATAGCCGAATATTCGAGGACCTTTATGAGTTTATTATGCTCGTCATAAAACTCCTGCTTCAGGGGGCATGAGTCGCTTTTACGGACCCATAGTATCAGCTTTCCCCAGGTGACGGCGGCGCCCGGTTTGGGGATAAGTTCGATGCAAAGGGCCGGGAAAGTATCCACGATCTCTTCGCCGGATGCCGTATGGGTATAGTCGTTGACGAGGCTCGACTCCTTGACCATATCGTCATTCGCGAAATCGCTGCCCATCCATTGCTGGAACATCATCGAAGGAGCGATCTTTATGGTGCGCTCCACTTTAGGGAGGAAGTTCCACATGTTATTCTCGACGCGGAGTGTCGAGACGCCTTTTTCTTTCTGCGGCGAAAGGATGCGGATGAAGGTCTTATCGCGGCCGGAAGAATAGGCGTCAAGTTCCAGCGTTCTTTTCCAGTCGGGGGTGGCGACGGTCATCCTGTAAGTCCCGTGGGACGTGTCGCCGCGCATCAGGTCGTCCGAGCGTTTCACCATCTCTTTCGCGTCGGGCTCCCCGGCCCGGGCGTCATGAGAGGGAAAGGAAGTTAACAGGAGATATAGAAAAAAAATGACTCGCTTTATCATTGTGAACCCCGCAAAAAGTCCGTCATTGCGAGGAGGCCAGAAGGCCGACGAAGCAATCCCTATATTATGGATCGCTTCGTCGCTATCGCTCCTCGCGATGACGGCGTTACTACACGTATCAAATATACCTGAACTTCTTCTCATAATCGAGCTCCATGGCGTAAGGAAATGACCCGTACGGGTAGAGGGTCATTTCGGGTTCCGTTCGGACGCGGGCTTTAACGGCGCTTTTAAATCTATTGATGAGGGTGACCGGCTCGGGCGCGTCATCTTTCAGCTGCAGCTCGACGGACAAGGCCTCGTCTTTCTTTTTCATGCGGAAATATCCGGTAGTAAGGTCCGCGAGCGAGCGGTCGGAAAAGATCGCGTCTTTTACGAGGTCGGGGTATATTCTTTCGCCGCCTATCGTAAGGAACTCGGCGCGGCCCTTTAACGCTACGAGAGGGAGCCCGTAGTCCGGGAGACATTTCGAGAGGCCATGGTCGAGTAAGACCGCTTTCGCTTTGTCATAGGGTATGATCGCTCCTTCGTCACCGGTCGAGTAGCGGATAACGGGCAGGCGCGCTCCTCCGGCGAGGTCCGTAAAAAGGAGCATGCCGTCCTGTGCCTCGACGTACATCCCGAACGGATAGTATTGCATAAAGACCGGGGAAACGCGTTCGGTCTTCCCGACGAGGTCCGAGATCAGCCCGGGGTCCAGAGCGGCTTTTCTTCGGATAAGAACGCTTTTCCGCGTCTCGCTCATTACGTTGAGCCCTGACTCGGCGAACCCGAATGAGGCGCCAACGAGGAGATCCGGCCTCGGGCCCAGGAAGCTTTCCAGATAAGTCCTGTAACTTTCGGGAAAGCTCTCGCCGCCGAAAATGACGTGGATATTTATGTCGGGCCAGGCGAGACCGGTCTTTTCGCCTTCTTCGACGGTCTTTTTAATGAACGCGTTCTCGCCTATCAGGATGAATTGGTCAAAGTACGCTCCGAAAGTCCGGAGAACGGAAATAACGATATCGCTCCGTAACCCGGTATTCACGGTCACAACTTTAGGTACCGTCATAGAGATACCCATACTGAGCGCGTTAATGAGAAGCGTTCTTTTTGAGGAAATGCCGAAGACAAAATTAAGCGCCTTGTAAAGTCTCTTTCCCTGGGCCTTAGTCGAGCCTTTTCTCAAAAGTCCGAAAGAAAATTTTCCCGAAAATCCGGAACTGGGGAATATCGCCTCACACGCGGAAAAACTATTCCCTGAGATTATCCGGCCGATTTCATGGAGATTTTCCGTGAAAAGTCTGTTCTTGTCGAGTATCGGCGCCCGGCCGGTGAAATCGCGGAGATCCCGGACACGAGTGGGATCCACGGCAAGGCCGCGTAGAAGGTTTTTGTAGTAAGGAACGGTCCTTGCAGCGGCGCAAAACGTCCGGATCACCAGTTTTTCCTGTATCTTTTGTATATTGTGAGCAAGGGTCATTTTTTGATCTTTTGCCGGTCAAAACTAAATTATTTACTTGATTTTGCCTAGCCATG
>JADGBR010000031.1:0-28285 GCA_015231405.1 Candidatus Omnitrophota bacterium
CTTATTCTATTCCTTTATCCACCGAAGCACAACACAATAAGCTGAAAGCCGCCGGATCTCAAAATCGTGAGATATTACACCCGTTCCCGGGAGCCTTATCTCTTGAAGGTCCTCTTTCCGGCAGCTTATTAGCCTTCTTTATCGTTTTGATCCATTCCATAGCCTCGTCGATGGACTTTTTTCTCTGCAAACAAACGTCACAACGTGATCGTTTTTTCATGATGTTCCCCCTGTTTATTGCATCGGCCTCATCCCCGCCAAGACCGTTCAAGGTCGATCCTAACTTATTCAGAACGGTATCCGCGTCGGGACGCGCATTCTCTTGAAGCGCGGCTGAATAACGCGCCCCGTTCACGGAGTTTTCCATTTACGCCTCTTCCTGTTATTCCCCGGTATCCTTTGGATCATCATCGTAGTAGTCTTTTCCCATGCCCATACGCATATGTTTCATTTCGCTCATCGCCCACAGCTCTTCCGCTAATACCGGGTTAGTTTTCTGCAGCGCCGCGGCGGAATCCCTGAGAAGTTTTGTTTTAGCTTCGTACTTTTTTTCCGTCTCCTGCATTTTCTGCAGCATTTCCGTTTTTTTGGCCGCGAGGTCCGTTAACCCCTTCGCGAGATCCGGATTCGACGACTGAAGAGCCGCGGCGGAATCTTTAAGGTTTTTGATCTTCGTCTCGCAGGTCGCTTTATCCATCATGCCGCCTTTGCCGAGCTTACATCCGGAACACATGTTCCCCGCGAACGCGTTACCGGAAAGTGAAATAATTACCGCGAACGCTATCGTCACTGCCATCGTATATTTTAAATACCTCATCTCTCTCCTCCTCGTTTTTTGCCCGGTTTCGGGTCCTCGTCCTTAATATGCCCATGCGTCACCGACCTTTCGGCATCCAGCCAATATTGCTCATCGTTCCCCTGCTTTCGGCCGTCTTTCTCCCAGAACTCATACGCTTTTATCCTGACACACTCGTCCCTATTACGCCCGTAACAATTATGTTCGCCCATCGTATTCACCTCCCGATCGTTTCCCTGAACCACTCTTTCACTTTTTCGACAAATTCCGCGGGATGGTCCCGCATAAGATATTCCGCGTGCGGCCCGTTCCTGATAACGACCGTTCTTTTATGTCCGCCGGCCTTTTGGGACAGCGCCTCGGAGTGCCACGGCATGATCACCCAGTCCCGGCTGCCGTGCATGAACATAATGGGACAGGCGACCTTCCCGACATTATCGATCGGTCTTTCCTTCGCCAGCCAGAACGGCCCTGACCGGACTCCCTTCCCTATCTTTCCGGCGGGATCCCACAGAACATACGCCGCGTCGCCTTTCCAGTCGATGTTCCATACCCGGTAATCGATCTTCGCGATATCCGACGGCGCGCTGACGGATATAAAACTATCCACGCGTTTATCGCCGGCGAGAACGTTGATCCCGATACTCGCTCCCATGGAAAAAGCTATCAATCCACGCCTGGGATACAGCGGCGCGATATGATCCAATACCGCCCTTAAGTCATTTCCTTCCCGGCTGGTCCAGGTAAAAGCTCCGCCGCTTTTCCCGTGCCCCCGGAAATCGAACATAAAAATATCGTACTCCCCGCCAAGCTCCCGGGCCAACCTCTGCAAAATAACGCATTGTTTACTGTTCGAGAACCCATGTGCGACGATGATAACATCCCGGCATCCGTTCTTAAAATGCTGGAAAGATATCTTCTCGCGGTCCGAGGTGACCAGCGTACCGCTGTCTACACCCGGAACGAGCGTTCCACCGCCGGTTCTATTCATTTCACCTTGTCTATCGAACTCCGGACCCGTCCTCTATAAAGCCCTGAGAAAAACTACCAGATCATCCTTTTCCTCGGCTGTCAGGTGAAGCTGCTGAATAAGGTTAAAATACTCGACGACGTCCTCGAGGGTCAAACATCTCCCGTCATGGATATACGGCGGGGAGTCCTTGATCCCCCTCAATGGGAAAGTCTTAATGGGGCCATCGCTCGCCATCATCATTCCATTCACCATTTCCTGTTTATAAAAACGTTCCGCCTTGAGATCGTGCATGCTGTTGTCCGTATAGTACGGCGCCTCGTGGCAAGCCGCGCATCGGGCTTTGCCGTTAAAAAGAGCTTCGCCTCTAAGCTCGCCGGGGCTAGCCTTGTCTTTCTCCAACTCACCGTAAATATCAAGTTTCGGAGCCGGAGGGAAATCCAGGATCGCCAGGAACTCAGCCATGAAATGCACTTGTGACCCTCTTTCGAGGATATTCACGCCCTTTTTGGCCGCCATGCACATATCCCCGTCGAAATAAGCCGCGCGCTGTTCGAATTCCGTGAAATCCTCGACCGTCTTAAGCGCGCGCTGCGAGCCGAAAAGCCTCTGGACGTTAACTCCCCTTAGTGACGGCGTATCTATGCGGTGACGAAATTCCTGCGGCCGGATATCGCCCACCAGATGATTCGCTCCGTTCGAGTGCCCGTTCACATGACAGTCTAAACAGGTCACCCCCAGACTGGGTCTATCGGTACGGCGGTCTTCCGTCGCGTTAAATTGCTGCTGAGGGAACTGTGTCACCAAAAGACGAAGGCCCTCCAGCTGCTTGGGGTTCAGGATGCCGTTGAACATCTCATAGTAATTATCTATCGTGATGAGCCGGCCCTTAGCCACGTCGCCCAGGTCGGGACGGGTAGTCAGGAAAAGCGCCGGGACCGGATCCGGAAGGAAATGTTCCGGCAGGTCAAAATCGAGGTCGAATCTGATCAGCCGGGGTAAAGTCTTTGTTATCATCTCCGGGAATAACATGCCTCCCTCCCGTTGGTCGGCAAAGGGCAGCGGTTTGTATGGGAAAATCCCTTTTTCTTTGATCTCGTCCGGCGTCATATTGCCGATCTCATCCCACGTGAACCCGGCAAGCCTGGCAGTCGGACCTAAGGGCACGGGTTTTCCTCCCGACATAAGCACATCCTCCCGAACCCTTTTAGAAAGGTCGTATCGCGAGTTCAGCATTTCCATATGCTCTTTAGCGCGTTCGGCTTTTACCGTCATGCGTCCGGCTTTTATCGTTTCGAAAGTATCATCCTGGTCGGTGGGCCCGTAACTTGAGACGACTTTTGTCTCCTCCCCGGATACAGCGAATACGCCGCCCGCGCCCGCGAAAACCACAAAAACGACGATCCCCGCAAGAATGGTATTCTTTTGCACCTTCATCCCGGCCTCCTTTTTCTTGAACATTGTCCTTTAAGACGCGTCCGCGCTAACGGCTTCCTTGAAACGCTCTCTGACTTTCGCCGCGATCTGGGGTCCCGTCATCTTACCGACCGTTTCAACGCCTTCTATCAGCCCGCCCAGGCTGGCCCTTTCCAGCCGCTTCCTCAGTTCGCCTTTAGCCTCACCGGGACCGAATATCAGGATATGTTCAGCGTTGCGGAGACACGCGATCACCGCGTCATAGAAAATATTGATGTGTTCCGTGAACTCTCTTTGTCTGATATCGTCCTGGGCGGCCCGCCGCGTTTCATACGAGCCCTTTAGAGGCGAATCCCCGGAACGCACGAGATGTTTCTCCACTTTCGAAAGTATGCTCCGCGTCTCTTCCCCTTTCTCCGTAATGGCTACGATAACTGCCTTCTTATGATCGATCCATAAACCCGCTTTGATCTTCATCGTTAACTCCTTATATTTAGGGTCCGTTACAGTCGCTCGATCGTTCGATTGACCTTATTATAGGATCGCAAGGAACAGGGTCAATTGTACCTGGGTATAATAAGGTCCTTACTATCCGCGCCTGTTAAATTCTTAAGCGCTGATTTTGGCACGGTTTGTGCTTGCGTATCAGGTGACTCTACACATGAAGGCGGCGGTTGTGCGGGATATTATCATAAGACATCACTATTATGTTGCGATCATTTCCCTCGCCGTTTTTGTTTTTCTGTGGACGCCCGAAAAAGCGAGGTCTTCTGAGGATGGTTTTCAGCCGGTGAACAGTTTTCGCAGCCGCTATTTTAATATATCCATCGAGAACGGCGTCGACGCGCGGAGCATTGCGATGAAGATAGCGGCTCCCCCGGGTATAGCCTCTATGATACCTGAACCGGTATCCCCCGGGCATAGCGACTCTGGTCTCAGTGACCAGATCGACCTTCTATTCCTGGCCGTTTCGGAGATCATGGACTTACATTTAAATAATACCAAATGCGAACTGAAGATCTGTAAAGACCGTTTGTCGCTTTCGGAAGTGGCCTCAAGATTTCGCGCTCAGGGATCCCGAGCTGGGGGTTTTTACTCGGCTTCGACGAACACACTTTACATCGACGCTGAAGATGTTACGGTAAACATAATGGCGCATGAACTGAGCCACGTGGTCCAGACAAATTATTTCGTCGTGACGCCCCCTGAAAAAACACAGGAGATCTTAGCGGGATATGTCGAATACCAATTCAGGAAATATACCAATACCCTTCCCCGGCGGATCTGAGGTTTCCCCAGATACCTACACGGTCACCTTCAGCGTTTCGCTTTTTTTACGGTCTTTTTCGGAGCCAAAGCCTTTTTTTTCATCGGCTTTGAACAGCACCAAAGCGTTGATTCAGTAAGTCCGGAATTACTTATCACAACTTCGGTCCCGCACGGGATACATACTAATTTTTCCCCTTTTTTCATTTTCGCCATCTTGTGCCTCCTTATTTAAACTTTAAAGTCTTCAAGAACAGCTGTAACATCGATATCCTCTATGTTTTCTTCTGCTATTGGCATCTTTCCCAAAAGACCGGACCTTTCTTCGTATGACTCCGTCTTTTTGCGGTATATGACCCCAATTGGTATTTTGTCATCCCATTCAGCGGCTTTGACATAAGCCGCTATTTTATCTCCGGGGTCGAATGATCCGTCTTTATTCACGTCATATATCCGTTCCTTATACCACTGGTGCGTGTTCTTTTTATTGAATGAAACGCAGGGCTGAAGGACTTCCACAAGCGCAAAACCTTGATGGGCCACAGCTTCGTTCACCATATCGGCGACATGATCTATCTCCCCGGAAAAACTCCGCGCAACAAATCCCGCGCCCATTGTTATCGCGACCTCTAGCGCGTGGAACGGCTCGAGGATGACACCCCTTGTCTGGATCCCCGTCACATACCCCCTGTCGGTAGTAGGGGAAGCCTGCCCTTTCGTAAGGCCATATATCTGATTATTGTGTACCACCACGGTAATATCCACATTCCGGCGTATATTATGGATAAAGTGGTTCCCTCCTTCTCCGTAACAATCCCCGTCTCCGGTCGTAACTATCACCGTAAGCTTATGGTTCGCCATTTTCGCGGCGGCGGCCGCGGGCAAAGCCCTGCCATGAAGGCCGTTAAAACAATTGCACTTCACATAATGCGGCAGTTTAGCCGCTTGCCCTATCCCGGAAACCAGAAGAATATCTTTTGGAGGTCTATTGATCTTGACCAGCGCTTTCTTAATGCCGTTCAAAAGACCGAAATTGCCGCATCCCGGGCACCAGGCTATCTCATCACCGCTTTTAAAGTTCTCGATATCCATGCTTAAAGTCCTTTTATCTCATTCATTAACATATCGACATTGAACGGCCTGCCGTCGTATTTTAATATCGAACGATCTATCCTGAGCGGCGTTTCTCTCCTTATGAGACCCGCAAGCTGGGCCGTGGCGTTATTCTCGACCGTTATGACCCTTTTCGCTCCTTTTACGATAGAGAGCAGCTCTTTTGACGGGAAGGGCCATACCTGTGGCAAATGTACCAGGCCTATATCTTTCCTTACGGCGGCTTCTCGGATCGCCCCGTATGTTGATCCGAACCCTACAAGGACGGTCTCGGATCCCGCTATATTGTACGTGACAGGAGGCTCGACCACGTTCATCAATAGCTCGATTTTTTCACGCGATCTTTTATTGACCATCTTTACCCGCATATCCGCGTCCTCGGTTATATGGCCTTCCTCCGTATGCTCGTCGCTGTCTACATACATGACATCTTCTATCCACGACGGTACGGCTCTCGGGGATATTCCGCTCCCTGTTATTCTGTAACGCTTATACCCGGACGGGTCACCCGAAATGTCCGCCTGGGTTATCACGTGCTTTTTTATCTTTATATCGTCCGCGTTCAATCCCGCTATGTTCCGGACCGAGTCCGCCAAATGCTGATCTGTTAGTATGATAACGGGGACTTGAAATCTGTCAGCCGTCTCAAACGCTTTTATGGTTAGCCTGTAAGCTTCTTCCGCCGTTCCGGGCGCGTATACCGCCCTGGCGAATTCCCCGTGCCCGGCATAAATGACAAGATCGAGATCCGCCTGTTCCGTACGAGTGGGTAGACCGGTAGCCGGCGCGGGCCTCTGCGCATTCACGATAACGACCGGGGTCTCTGTCATCCCCGCCAGGCTTATCCCTTCCCCCATGAGAGCAAAACCTCCGCCCGATGTCCCGGTCATCGACCTCGCGCCCGCGAACGATGCGCCTATGACCATGTTTATAGCCGCTATTTCATCTTCCGCCTGTTCAACCACTATATTGTATCTGTCCGAATACCGCGCCACAGTGCTCATAATACTGGTTGACGGCGACATGGGGTAAGCGGAATAGAACTTACATCCCGCCTTTATCGCTCCCAATGCGATAGCGTCATTGCCGTCCATAATATACCGGCCTACTTCGGACGATCGATTTATGTCCGGAAGACATATCTCTTTTTTCGGCTTAACAGACTCGTAAGCTTTTCTTGCGGTTTTCAGGTTGCTTTCCAGCATTTCGGATCTTTTATCTTTGAATACATGCTTGAGCGTATCCTCTAAGAAATCATGATCCACGCTTGTCAGCGCGGCCGCGACCCCGCATGCCGCGGCGTTGACGAATATTTCCGCCCCGCCCGTACCTTTAGCGATATCGAACAAAGGGACATCGAGGTAATTCGCTTTCATTTCCTTATTTCCGTACCTTGCGGCATCCAGGACCATTATCCCATCAACGTTCAGGCTTTTCTCATGCAGGGCAACACTTTCTTTGTCGAGGGCGATCACAATGTCCGTCTTTTCGCGGATCGCGAACACGGGCTTTCCCGATACTCTCAGCTGATAATAACTATTGCCGCCGCGTATCCTGGACATGTAATCCATGTTGGAATAAACGTTATATCCGGCTTTAACGAACATTTCAGCGAGGACATGCCCTATTGTCTTCATGCCCTGCCCGGCCTCACCGGCAACTCTGATATTACATTCCAAGCCCATCCGACTCCATTAATGAACTACTTGAGGTTATCGGCCGCGAACTTCCAATTGATCAATTTATCGAGAACAGAATTGACGTGATCAGCGCGCCGGTTCTGGTAATCCAGATAGTAAGCGTGCTCCCATACGTCGATCGCGAGTAGCGGGTTCATCCCTTTTGTGATTGGCGTATCGGCGTTGCTTGTCTTGACAACCTTAAGCGCGGCGCCGTCCTGGACGAGCCACGCCCAGCCGCTCCCGAACTGCGAGGTTGCCGCGTCAGCCAGCTCCTTCTTACACGCTTCGACTGTTCCGAAAGACGCCTCTATCTTCTTTTTCAACTCAGCGGGCGGTTCGCTTCCGCCATTCGGGACCAGGCTCTTCCAATAGAACGCGTGGTTCCACGCCTGCGCCGCGTTATTGAAGATCGCGGCCTTATCCGCTTTTCCGGCCGTCTCGGTCATTATCTTTTCAAGCGTCATCCCCGGACCCGAAAACACGGTCCCTTCTACGAGTTTGTTCAGGTTATCAACATATCCCTTATGGTGTTTGCCATAGTGAAAACCTATAGTTTTCGCGGAGATCACCGGTTCAAGAGCGTTCTCCGTGTACGGCAAAGGCGGCAGCGCGTACGCGGCCGCATTCCTGGTAATTGTATCACTTTTCATTGTTCCTCCTTCTTTCTCATCGGTTACCCCGTGTGATTGCTCAGCATAAGCCAACCATGGAAGCAATATGGCCAGCGATAACACCGCCGTCTTTTTAATATTGTTTATAGAATATCCCATTTATCCCTCCCTTGTTCCACTGTCTCTCAGGTTTCGGTGGCCTGGTCTATTCTCTAGTTTTTTTCCGTTACTTCTTTATCAGCTATAGCGGCGTATTTCGCGGGATCAGCGCTGAACGCCGTGCTGCACATCGGGCAACAAAGACCATATCGTTTTCCCTTATAAGTGTAAAAGTCCTTCGCGCCTACTTTCAGCCCGCTTACCGGGCATGTTTTATTGCCTTCATCAACGACGGATGTGTTCTCCTGATTTGCCGTGGCGGCAAACGTTTCCGGTACCGCGTACACCATAACTGCGGCAAAAAGCCCTGAAATCGCCATTTTTGATAAATTTCTCATCTCTCCTCCTTTTTCTATTTACCTGTCATTCCTGCATCGCACGGTTCGTCATCAGCTCTGAACCTGTCCTGCTCCGCGGTTACCGAGCTTTGACAATGCTCTAAAACCGAACTGTGATCCTTCTCCATTTTCCCTACGACATCCTGATATTTCGCATGTATCAGTTTCCTGTCATATTCCCTGAACTCATTCAGCATGTCATCCTGCTCTTTCCCGCTGAAATAGTTCATTACCTCAACGATGAAGTATTTCTCTTCCTTCTCTATATGTTCCGGGTAAAATTTCACGATCCTTTCAAGTCCCTTGATCACTCCGGTCAAGTTGCCTTCCCTCCTATTTCCATCATATCTTCCTGCCAGCGCCAGACCCTTAACTATCTCTCTTCCGGCTGCATGCTCGGTCACAAGCTCATCCATTGTCCGTTTATGGGCCGCCGAAATTTTTTTTCTTTGTAGTTCCCTGAAAAGAACATTCTCCTCCTTCCCGTGATGGCATTTGTCAGCGTATATCCGCATGAACTCCACGACCGTATCCGCAAAAAGAGCATCCGCTTTTTTTCCCGCCCTGATCGCGTCTACCTCTTCATCGATCACGGATATCATTCTCTCGATCAGTCTATGTTCAATCATCAAAAGTCCAGCCAGCTTCATCTCATCCTCCTCTTAAAATCACACTCTGTTACCGAGCTACAATATGCACAATATCCCGACGACACGGAGGCCGCGCCAGCCGCCAACCCATATGCGGCTGCCCGAAGAACCGGCCTTTACCCTACACATCCGGGCCCGATCTTAACAGTGACAGATCAACTATGTCTTTGCCTAATGAAAGATAATAGGTCCGCGTTAAGTTTTTCCTTGTCGGTGTCGGTCAGGCCATGAGGCGCGCCCTTATATACCTTAAGTTCCGAGTTCTTGATGATGCGCGAAGATGCCAGCGCCGAAGCGCCTATCGGCACGATCTGGTCATCGTCCCCGTGGACGATCAGCGTCGGCACGTTGAATTTCCGGAGATCCCCGGTAAAATCAGTTTCGGAGAACGCCTTGATGCAGTCATAGGCGTTCTTGTGGCCCGCGCGCATACCCTGCATCCAGAACCAGTCGATCAGTCCCTGAGATACTTTTGCGCCCGGCCTATTAAAACCGAAGAACGGGCCGCTTGCCAGGTCCTTGTACAGCTTAGCCCGGTCGGCGATCGAACCGGCCCGGATGCCGTCGAACACTTCGATAGGCGATCCTCCGGGATTGCCGGCGGTCTTAAGCATTAGCGGCGGTACCGCCGATATAAGGGCGGCTTTATCGACACGTTCAGTTCCATGTCGGCCGATATAGCGCGCGATTTCTCCTCCCCCGGCGGAGAAACCGATTAGGACCGCGTCCTCGAGATCCAGCTCGACCAGAAGCGTCGCCAGATCGTCGGCGTATGTATCCATTTCGTTACCGTTCCACGCCTGACTTGACCGCCCGTGGCCCCGGCGGTCATGGGCGATACACCGATACCCGTTCGACGCCAGGAAAAGCATTTGCGATTCCCAGCTGTCCGAGCTGAGAGGCCACCCATGGCTGAATACCACAGGCTGTCCCGAGCCCCAATCTTTGAAATATATCTCCGTTCCGTCTTTTGTTGTGATGGTGTTCATATTAGTATGTCTCCTTATTTACGGTCATAAATTCATACGCACATTATGGGATCTATTTGAGAACGGGTCAATTGTACCCTGGTATAATTGACTGATCGCTTGAAAAAGATTAAAACTATATCATAAATACCTAAAAATAAGGAGCCTCCCATGTTACTTAAGATACTGATCTCGATCGCGCTCATGACCGTTCTCGGCGCCGGACCATGTCCCGCCAACGAGCTTTACGATGAACTCCTGGCACTTGTCAGATCAAAAAACACCCAGTATGACATAGACCAGTTCGTCAGGAAGTATCACAACGCAGTCGTTGAAGGCGTAGGGTACGTGGCAAGCATTGAAAAACAGAAGAACGAGTATTTCGAAGGCTCTTTCCTCATGAGGGTCAACGACAAGCCGGACAGCTCGGATATCTATTCTGAGCTATCCATTAAATTCCTGTTCTTCGGGAAAGCCCGCAGGGTGATCGAGAGTCTTAAGGTGAACCAGAAAATCCGTTTTAAGGGTGATCTCGCCGATGTAAAGTACGGCGTCATCAAAATAGCCGGCAAAGTGCGGGTCGAACCTTTAGATTAACTCTTGCAGGTTTTGAGGCGTCGTGACGCTATATCCCGACCTGGATCCGGTATTTTACTTTAACTTCCCCGTCGGCGGGTACATTCAGGTCGAACCTTATTTTATCGGCGCTCAGCTTCGTGAACTCATGGCTTTTACTGATCATCTGCCATGTCGGGGGCAGGGTCTCGACGACGCCTATGTTCACGGCTTCTTTTTTGTGGTTCCTTATGGTTGTCTCCCATTCTGATTCGAACTTGTTCCTCGAGAGCTGCTGAAAATCGAGTTGCGCCTTTTCCGCCGCTATATCAAAAGCCTCTCCGACCTTGACGGTGACCTCCTCGTCCTTCGGGGTGTGGCCTATTTTGTCCTCGCCGGCGAACTGGAGGCTTCCATCCTTATCGGCCTTGTACAGCCTGATCGTACCCGCCGGTAAAGGCATGCCCATGAGACTCGCTTTATCGTTCTTGAATTTTATCGAGACCTTGACCGGTACCTTCTCCTTATAATCCTCGCTGGCTTTCGAAAAGAAGGGGCGGTTAGGGGCGACTATCAACTCTTTTTTGATTGCAACTCCCCCGGCCTCCAAAAGGCTCACCTGTTTGGTCTGGTTATCTTTTATCGTAGTCGGCCGGCTGAGGTCATAGATGTGATACTCGAAGAATTCCTTCTCCTCGAATTGAGCGGCTTTACCGGCGTATCCCGCGCTCAAGGTCATACTCACCGCGTATTGCACTTCAGGCTCTCTGACCCTGTTGACATCGCCCGCGACCAGTTTCATCCTGGCGTCCTTAAAAGTAGCGCCGCTGGTGTTATTGACCGTAACCCAGCCGGATATGTCGGAAGATGTATCGTCCCCGTTGATCACCATTATATAATCCGCCTTCCAGCCGACCCCGTTCGTCAGATAGGATACTTCGAGTTTTTTATTCCCGGCGGTTTTATTCTCGTAAAGCCACGTTAGTGTCGGCTTGGCTATAAGGTTCTGGGGTATCTCGGGCAGTATTTTATATCCGGGATATCCCAGATATATCTCGCCGTTTATCCTGTATACCTGCCCGTTATTATTGCTTAAGAGCTCCGCATCAACGGTCTCTTTTCTGTCCTGGTACTGGTTGAAATCCACGAGCTTAACCTTTTTACCCACATATTTGTCCAGGAGTTTGTCATTGTTGATAAGATCGTACTCATAGTTCTGCTCGAGGACGCTGAATCCCTTATCCCCGCCAAGCTCCTTTATATGGACCGTCTCGGGCATTATATGCGCCGCCACGTCCATGAATTTGACCTCGCCTGCTCCGCTGGGAATATCGATATCCCGGACATCCTTGACGAGCCCGAGATTGCTGTTGTAAATGGTTATCTCAACGTTCTTCTGGCCGTCGATGGTGCTTTGTAGGGGTTCGGCTTGGGCGGACAGGATCGTCACCGATAAAACAGCCACCACCGCGAGAATACGTTTTACCATGGTCCCTCCTTCGATGTCATCCCCGCGAAAGCGGGGACCACATAAAAATAATATTTCCATTTGATCCCCGCTTCCGCGGGGATGACGGCTTTTACTTTTGTATCACCGCTTCACAAATACATTCACAACGAACCAGATCAGGAACAACGGAACAAGGACGGGCAATGCCCAGACGAAAAGGGTTAACGAGGCGACCAGAAAAAGGACCAGTACTATCCCCGTCGCTATGAGCGGCAGAAAAAGTTTCCAATTACCGGCGGCGGGTTTCGCTCGGGAACCGCCGTCCCTTCTTTTAGGTTCCGAAACCTCATCGATTATCTCTACGGGAACATCCTTCCCGTCTATTTCAGCTTTGATCGTATTGTTTCCCGGCATGGCCAACCTTTGGAATACAGAAGCAAAATTTCGGGGGTTTCCTATCAGCTATTCCATCCTCCACATTCCGAATTCTGGATTCTGGATTCTATATTCTGTAACCATCTCGATTATAGGAGGTTATCCTGTAGAAATCCAGATAAATCCTCACCCAGGAGAGGTGGTGAGTACCTCTCGGGCACATGTATAACAAGTTATAAATTAGTGAGGCAGAAAACTGGTTATCAGCTATCTTCTTTCCTCTTCTAATAGTTTGTTACCTTTATTCTGCCATTCCTCGAGGCCGCCTTTGTAATCCAGAACATTATATCCGAGTTTTTCCAGCTTAAGCGCGGCCTTTGTGCTCGCGTGGCATTTAAATCCTCCGCAGTACACTATCACCGTTCTTGCCTTGTTACTTAGCGCTCGGGCGGCGGTCTTCTTATTTATCGTATCCAAGGGAAAAGATATTGCCCCTTCAATATGTCCTTTCTCATAGCTTTCCCTCGACAACACATCCACGAGCGTGAAATTCTCTTTTCCTCCGCGATAAGCTCCGAACTCTTCGTAAGATATCTCTTTAACCGATCTCCCGGTAACTTCCGTTCCCGCGAAAGCCGTACATGACACATGAAAGACAGAGATCAAAACCGTCAAAAATCTTAAACTCTTCATTTTATCCCTCCTTTTTTTCCTCCTTTATTGATACCTTTTTTGTGTCCTTTTGTCAAGCGTAATTATGTGGTATAATTTTATACATGAAAACCCGGATCACCGCTCTCGCTTTATCGCTCGTTCTTTTTTTCCAGGGGGAAAGCCGCGCCTTGACGCCGGAGGAACGCCAGGCCATAGAGTATGAGATACAAGTTTCCGACAAACTGTCGGAATTTCTTTCCGACCTTTTCGACAAATTCTCCGAAGGCTACGTGGAACCCGACGAAGCCCTGAAAAAACTCAGCGTTTACAGGAACGAATTCGACCTTTCCGTGAACCCGCCGCAAAAAGACGGAGAAAGGCTTTTCGAGCTCATGCATCAGTTCCTTTCGTACATCGAGAATTATTTCATATACTTTAAACGCACGCAGAGGGAGAACCCCGAAATAAACATTGAGATCTATAAGCTGAAGGTCGATATAAAGAAAGAAGTGATACGGCTCAATCACCTGTTATAGTAGCGATATCCGGGCTTTATGTCCCCACGGCCCTTCTGGAGATCGACAAGCCGCTGGAGAGTGTTCATGTAATCCGCGTTCTCGTTGGTCCATCCTGCGTCGGTCTTGTACTGCACGACCTTCCCGGAAAAGTTATTCACCAAGAGCGTCTGGGTCTTACCTCCGGGGACCACCACCTTTACCTCTTTATCGATAAGAAAAAAGGCGTGCGCGTTCATAACCGGGACAAAAAAGGATAACACAAGAAAACATATCAATATTGGTTTTTTCATATGCGGGGTTATGGTAGCATCCATGCGCTCTATTTTCAACTAAAGAAAAACTAAAATAGTTCTTCAAGTACTTTCAGGACCTTGTCCACCCCTTCGAACTTTTCGACAAAAGCGTCGGCGGACTTGCCGTAAACCGATTGTTTATAGTTCGAGTAATCCGTGAATATAATTATTTTCGACGCCGGGGCCAGCGATCTTACGGTCTCAAAAATACTTAAGCCCCCGCATTCCGGCATCATAAGATCGAGTATTATGGCATCCATGTCCTGGTTCTCTTTAAGGTAGGTCAAAAGCTCGAAACCGTCGTTAACAGTATCTATGTAATACCCGGCGTTCTCTAGAGAATTCACTACGATCTCGCGGACATCGTGATTATCATCCGCGAAAACTATTTTCCTTCTCTCTGTATCCATTTCTTCCTCTTTAGTATTTCCCGTTATGTTTTCACAACTGCAGAAAACAGATTCCACTAGGAGTATACATCACAGTTCCTAAAGATACAAAATTTTTGTTACAAAAATATTATTCCTAAGAATAGTTTTTCCGACCCATAACTGACCTTTTGTTGCTTTAAATTTTGAAATTCTCAAGAAATAACCATTCCTAACGTTATTAAAAACTTTTTTTAAATATTTTTGTCTTTTTCATTCCCATTAACTGGCTATATTAGAATTTACCTTTACTCCCTATGTTAAATGGCATTATAATATATACGTCTATATTTATTCTTAAAGTCCTTGGTGCTTTCTCGTTGTGTAAAATAATAAAAAGTATTTTTTTTCGCCAAAAGTTGCCTTTTATTTTTTTTATGATAAACTTGTTTATATCTTGATTATAGTAAGATTCGCTCTTTTAAATAATATGAGGTTTATAAGCTTTTTGCCCTTTGAAAAAAGCTTAGCCAGTAATCAATCCGGCGGATGGGTCTTGTGAATTTGCCCTTGGGTCTTTTGTAGCTTTTCCACCCCCCTGACGGTCAAGGTAAAAGCTACCTATTTTATAATACTAACTGGGGATGATTTAGTGCCGGAATGATTATTGGCGGACGGGTCTTTTGTAGCTTTTCCACCCCCCTGACGGTCAAAGAAAAGCTGCCTAAAATTTACGGGCTTTTGTAGCTTTTTTCCCCCTGACAGGTATAAGAAAAGCTACTTTTGCTCTTGGGCTTGGGTCTTTTGTAGCTTTTCCACCCCCCTGACGGTCAAGGTAAAAGCTACCTAATAATTTACGGGCTTTTGTAGCTTTTTTCCCCCTGACAGGTATAAGAAAAGCTGCTTTTGCTCTTGAGCTTGGGTCTTTTGTAGCTTTTCCACCCCCCTGACGGTCAAGGTAAAAGCTACCTTCAAAGTATTTCTAGTATTTTCTTCCCGACTTCAAGAAAATCTTTTGTCCGGCACTTATAATCCGAGATCGCGGTGAGTTTCGCGCTTGTCGAGTTGAACGCTATTGAATATCCCGCTATCCTTGCCATAGGGATATCTCCTTCGCTATCGCCTACCACTATAGCGTCATGGGGCCGAAGTCCTTCTTTCTTGAGCATTTTTCTCAGGTACGCGCCTTTCCCACCATGAGGGATGTTCACCGTAACGCCTCCGGTAAGCCTGCCGTTCCGCGCGTTGAGCCTGTTGCCTCTTACAAGGGCTATCCCGAGCTCTTTTTTTATCTTATCCGTAACGAACTGCAGCCCCGTGGATATCGCAGCCATCCTCAGCCCTTTTTTGCGCAATAAAGCCAGTGTCTTTTTCACGTTCTTTGAGTATTTGACCGCCTTGAAGATATCATGAAGCCTTTTCTCCGGGATCCCTTTCCAATGGGCCGCGTCAAGCTCGCAGAATTTCCGGTAGCTTATCTTCCCGGTCAGGAACGCATCCTGGTATTTCCGCGCGAGAACGTCCCATAGCCCCAGCTTCTCGTGAATAAGCCGCCAGCTCGAGACGTGACGGGTGATCGTGCCGTCTATGTCGAAAATAACTATTTTATACTTCATTGATTTGCCCATAATTAAGGGCGGCCATCCTCCTTCGCCTATTTGTTCTAAATTACTAGGCTTCGGATGACAGGTAAAGGCCGCCCCTACGCCATACGAATCCCAAATCCCGAACCACGACCCCCCCCCCCACGCCGCTACTTACTCGCCACATATCGCGCGCCGGCGAGCTGTCCGCACGCCGCTCCGATGTCCTCGCCCTTAGAGCGTCTGATGGTGACGTGAGCGCCTCTTCTTTCCAGCTCGGCCCTAAACTCGTCGGTTTTCGCGGCCCCTGGCGAGGAATACCGGCCTATCGAAGTATTGCATTCTATCAGGTTGATCTTGGCCGCGAGATCCCTCGCGAGCGCCGAGAGGAGTTTAGCGTCATTCGACGAATCGTTCTTCCCCTTGATAACAGTGTATTCCAGCGTCATCTTCCGCCCTGCATTTTCGAGATATTCTTTCAGGGCCGTCTTAAGCTCTTCGATCGGATATTTCCTGTTGGCCGGGACGAGCTCGTCCCGTACGGCATTATCGGCCGAATGGATCGACACGGATAAATTCACCTGTAATCCGAGACGGGAGAAGCGTTTTATTCCCGGCACTATGCCGCATGTGGATACGGTTATTTTTCGCGCGCCTATCCCCACGCCTTCGGGGCTCACAAGGGCCTTAAGGGCTTTCTCGACATTGTCGTAATTATCGAAAGGTTCGCCTATACCCATGAACACAACGTTGGTCATCCTTGCCCCCGTGATCTCCTCGGCCATAAGCACCTGAGCAACGATCTCACCCGGGGTAAGGTCCCTCCTGAACTTGATCGACCCGCTCAGGCAGTACGGGCACTTGAACTTACAGCCTACCTGCGAGGAAAGGCACAACGTCATCCTTTTTTCGGACCTTATGAAAACCGTCTCGATGAAATTCCCGTCCTTAAGCTCCCATAGGAACTTCTCCGCGCCGTCCTTCGGCGAAACAAGGTGCTCGGAACATTTGAAAGGCATGATCGAAAAAGCCTTCTCCATCTTCTCTTTCAAAGCCGACGGCAGGTTCTTCATGCCGCCGAAAGAGAAAACACGTTTTTTATATATCCAGTCCGCTACCTGCCGGGCCCTGTATCCCGGCTCACCGATCGCGGCCATTTTTTGTTTCAACTCTACCGGCGAATAATTTAGTATGTTTTCCATTATGCTCCAATTTAGTTATTTTATATTCCGCATGTAGTGACGGCGACCGTTAGCTTACAGTTCGTGACGAGTGATGAGTGACGAGGTAGAGTACCCCATAAATTGTATCCAGTCCCCACATTAACCCATCACCCGCCCCCCCGTCCACCGTCACCCATAATTATTCCTTCCCCCGACTTGCACCAAGCCCATTCCCGATATAAAATATTACAAAAGACCTTTTTTAGCAAACCAAATATGGGGGCTGAGATTTGAACATCAAAGCGGCGGTGATATTCGCGTTATTGACCATCCTCTTCACCGCGGGAATAATTTTCCTCGTAGCGAGAGACGAACAAATGTCCCTGGAGCGCCCATATTATGACCCATCATCGTACCGGCGCGTCAGTCCGGCCCGGCCGGCCCCAGAGCCCATCTCGGAGGAGGAATTCGAAAAAGCCAGGAAATCCCTTCCCAAGACAGACAAGATAGATTTTGATATTAAATAACCAGCGTTTAAATTTTTCTCAGCGGTTATACCTTAGCCATGCGATCGCGCTCTTTATCCGGCGCGATGGATCGCGGCCCTTCTTTTTTACTTTTTATTCCCGCGCATATGATAAAATACAACCGTGTCTTTTTTTCGTACATCGATATTTTTACTTTTACTCTCTTCTCCGGCGTGGTGTGACGCCGGGGAAGAGTGGAACGCCGCAGTTACCCCCGAAATAGGGCAAATTCTCAGGAAGCTGGATACGGCGGCTATCGCGCTCCGGGCCGGGGTCAAAGTCTACCGATGTGAATTGGGCGCCGAGGAGCTTTTCAGCTCCCTCCTCACGATAACCGAGCTTGACCTCGCGCGGCAGGTTGTACGATCAACTTTCGAGATCCAGACCATCGTACTATTAAGACCTTCCGTTTCAACCGAAGAAAGATCGGTCATCGTCAAAAGCCTCCTGTCAAAAATATCCATTATGGAGAACTCCGAAAAAAAACTGCGCGTTTATATCCAGACCATGCTGAGGGACGATCTTAAAGATCCGGCATTTAACGCCGCGACGGCGATCGCGGATTATATCGCCCGTATCCAGTCTGTATTAGCCTCGGTTGAAGGGGCTAAGCGGGAGGCCGCGGTCAAGCCTCCGACCAAGCCGGAGGCGGCATCGGACAAACCCGCAACTCCCTTTCCAGCGCCCGCTCCGGAGAACGACCTTATCCGGAGCCTTGAAAAACAGGGCGCCGCGGTCAACGATTACCCCGTATCGGCCCAGACGCGAGAAAAATGTATCCTTTACCTCGTCGAGCTCAAGGATTTTCAGAACGAGCTTTCGGCCAGGGCGTCCTCTTCGACAGATTTCATTTCCAACTCGAGCCTACTGATTCTCATCTCGAACATTTCGGAAATGCTCGAAATCTTCTCGCGGTTCTCATACCTTCTCACCCTTGAGACCATCCACGGCAACAAAAAACAGTACGATCCCGAAGCGCTCAACATGATGAAGATATTCCTCTCGCAGCACATATACTCCGTCGACCGGTTGAAAGAGAACATCGATTCCCTTTCTCCGAACACGACCGCCCCCAAAGAAACCGTGGATAAATTGCGCGACTTTCACAGAGAGGCGAAGGACTTGATGCTTGGATTCCTCGAGGAGCTGAATAAGGCCGCGAAGACGATCGAACCAAAGTAACCGGTGTCAGGCCTCCCCATTGGACAAAATCTTACTTTTTCTCGTCTTTTGTCCAATGGGGAGGCCTGACACCGATAATATTATTTACTTCTCCCACCGGCAAATCTTGCGCATAAGCGCCTTGGATAATTCCAGCTCGGGGCTATCCTTGCCATAGGCGTCAAGTACCGCGCCAAGTGCCAGGGTAGCGTTCTTTTCCGACAGTTTTCTGTCTCCCGACTCGTAATAGATCCTTGCCAGAAGATCGTAGGCGCTGGCCAGACGGCCGCTCCCCTCTTTTACGATCGGCTCGCCTATTTTGAGGGATTTCTCCAAAACTCCCATCGCGCCCCCGAGATCTCCTTTCCGTGCAAGGACGGCGCCGATCTTTATCAGCCTCTCGGGGATCCTTATATCCTTGATCTTCTTAATGTCGTCTTTTTTGTCAGAAAGTTCCACCGTGAGCCTCAGAGCTTCCGACTGACCCTGCTCAGCCTGCTTGAGATCACCATGCTCCAGAAGAATTGGAAGCTCGGCGTCCAGCTCAAGTATCCTCTGGCTCTTTTCCTTTATCAGCCTCTTTCCGGATTCGGTTCTCTTTTTGCTGTCAGAAAGGCGATTCTTAGCCGCATCTTTGATGATATCGTCCCATTCGTCGGCGTAACCTACGGTGGACCACAGCAATGTAATGACGAACAGTAGCTTGATGAGTTTATTCTTCATGTCTTTCTCCTTTTGCCGATAACTTGTCGGCATAGCGCACCATCGGCACAAAACGCACCGCTATCAGTTCCTCTTTTTTATATCCTTCCACAAGCTTAGTGACGCGGTATATCTCCTGATGCGTTGTCCCGGCGGGGACTATCATCCTTCCGCCTTCCTTGAGCTGGTCCAGGAGCTCTTCCGGTATCACTGGCGGGGCTGCCGTGATAATAATAGCGTCGAAAGGAGCCTGCCCGGGCCAACCCCCATAACCGTCGCCATATTTCACTTTAACGTTCTCGTACCCAAGCACCTCCAACTTCCGTGATGCCTGTTCAGCAAGAGATCTGTTAACCTCTATCGAATAGACCTCTCTAACTATTTCCCCCAGTATCGCCGTCTGATATCCCGACCCGGTGCCGATCTCAAGCACCCTTTCGTCTTTCCCCAGCGACGCCTGTTCCGTCATGTAAGCGACTATGTACGGCTGGGATATGGTCTGTCCGTAACCGATGGGAAGAGGGCTGTCGGCATACGCCATATCCCTCATATCGTCCGGCACGAACAGCAGCCTATCGACCTTTATCATCGCCGCGAGAACGACCAAGTCTTTTACGCCCCTCGCCGCGATCTGATCCCTTACCATGTTTTCCGGATTCGCTTGCACTGGGACATTATACCCTCATTGGGGGCGCATGTGAAGGATGATAGCTCAGAGATGGTGTGAAAAAGCATGCTGCCTTTCGAAGTGTTCCTTCCGTCTCGTGACGATGGCGCGAAAGGGCTGTCTGTGGCCATTAGTCCCGGCACTCTATTTTCCCGATTCTGCTTTTTTTCTGGCTTCATCGAGGAATAGCCTGTACTCGATGGATCGTAGGAGTTTCTCGGCGGACGCTTTATCTTCCTTGCCGAGGGAATCGCTTTCGAAAACTACGTTCAGCTCGATGGCGAACGGGTCGACGCTCGTGACTCCGCTTCTTATAAGATCCTCCATCTTCAGTATCACCTTTGTCATAGAGTCTTTAACTTCGCCGATGAATTTCTTAGAAGAAATGTATTTCATGAAAATACCGGTGAACTCTTTCTTTTCTTCGTTCGTCATGCTTTTCAGGATGATGCCCGCATCGTATTTTTTTCTGCCGATCCTGTCAAGTTCGCTTTCTTTCCCGGAATTTTTCGCGGTGAATTTTTCAAGATAATCCAGTAGCTCCCCCATCCCGCTCGTAATAAAGATTACCGTCTCGTGCCATGAATAACCCTTTATCACGCTCACCGCTGAATCTACCACGAAAAGCCCGGTCAGGGTGTCCATAACATCCTTTGTCCTGTACAAACTCCCGGCTTTACAGTATTCCAAAAGCGGCGCTATCTCCTCTTTCAGCCCGTCCCTCGCGGGCATATTCATCTCGGAAAAAAGACTGCCGGCGGCGAGGGTCGATATCCCGCTATTTCCTGGCACCCGTGCCGTCTGCAGGCCGCTTGCCCCGCTCCCCGAGGTTTCTAGCCCGCAAAGAGACGGCATTATCTCTATGTAGGTATACCCTTTGTCCCTGAACAGCTCCGAAAGATTCCCGGAATGGTATTTACCTGTGATAAGGATGGTCGACCCGGAATGTTCCGCGGAAAGCTTATTCTCTATGTTCATAACGAAAGTCTCGTCCCTTTTTCCGGTCGACAGATACAACTGGCTGACAGTTCCTATGTAATTGTCCAGCATCTCGAGCGCAGGGTTTATGTCGGCGTCCCCGAAATCCCCGGGATATTTCTCCGCGAACGCATGGAGCTTCTTCCTGAAGCCCAGGTTCCCGCGCATCCCGACATAATAATCAAATTCGGACCTTGTGAGGCTGAAAGTTATCATTTTTTCGAGCAGCCCGAGGTCGTTCTCGAGGCCCACTAGTTCCAGCTCATCCTTTCCTGCCATTCCGCCGAGAAGGGCAATTTCCGCGTCCCTTGTCTCGGGATAGAATTCCCTCCCGTCAAGGGCTCCGAAAGCACGGAGCGCGTCCAGGCGTTCCGTAAGTTCGGCGTATTCCCTTATGCGAGTCCCCGTCCCCGCCGCTTTGTCGATGATATATTCGAGAAATTCCCGCTCGCCGATCTTTCCGGCGTTAAAGTCCACCGCTTGAGCGAGCATCGCGTTCCTGTCCCTTTCAGAATAAGCGTTCTCCATTATTTTGAATAAGAGATCGTTGCGCTCTCTTTTCATCTTGTCCTTATCCCCTTTAAATAAAGCCGTTATCTTCCCGAGCACGGTATTCGGCACTGCATTTTCCCTGAACCCGCGCCCGGCAGGGTCATTCTCATAAAGGTAAACCAGATAGTCCTTGATGTCGCTCCCACCAGCTTTCTTCGCGTTTATTTCTTTCATTTTTTCAGAATAGACCCTGGTTTTAACCCCCTCCAGCCTATTAAATATGGCCGCGACGGCGCTTTCCATATCCTTCTGCTTTTCCAACGCGTCGTTAAGGTGCTCAAGGTTATAAAGATAATCCTCCTCTTTTTCCACACCGAAAAGTTTGACTTTATCGGGATTGTTTATTGAAAAGAACTCGGGCCCGTTGACCTTTCCCGAAAGAAGCAGATATTCTGAAAGATGTTTTTTCAGGGAAGAATCTTTGATCTCGCTGAAAAGCGACATGTCGTAGCTCCCTACGCCGCCCTCGACCGACACAAGATTGATATTGTAAGCTTTTGTCAGATATTCCAGGAGCAGATTTATAGCGTACTGTGAATTGTAATCCCCGCCCGTATTGTTGATATGAATAATAAGTTTTCCGTTAATTCCCTCATTTTTTGTTCTAACCGTTCCCAGTGTCTTGGGTATTATGAAATCGTTTATGTTCGGTAGAACGACCGGCTTTACTTCACGGAGAATTTCGCTGGAAGCGTTCAATGGCAAAGCCTGGGTCAAGACGACCGTCGTAATTATCATATTTTTCAACTTTGTCATATTCTTCATAGCTTCCCCCAATATGTTTAGTCTTTTTAAATCTTTTTAGTTACCAGATGTAAATCAAGCTTCCATATTGAGATTACCTATTGAATACTATAGAGGCAACTTTTCTTTGTAACTATTTTATGTTTTAACAAATTTACTTTGAAGATACTTCAGGTTGAGCCTGCCGTTTTTAAGCAGTTTGTTCATCTTATATTTCATCAGGTTCAGCTTGCCAAAAAACCTGGCCAGGTAAAGAACCGGCGCTAAGACTACTGGATCTTTTTCGAATATCCCAATGGCTTTGACGGCGTTAATAAGCGCCCTCGAACATTTGAAATACCCGGCTAGGAGGAATAACCCGGTATAGAACCTGAACATGTTTTTTTTGATATCGTCCATGCCCGGGGATGCCGTTCTATTATACAATTCTGTTCCCGGAAGAAGATACAGCTTGTTTATACAGATCTCATAGGGCTGAGGGAGATCCAATAGAACCCCGAGCGTCTTCTCAAGGTCTTCTTTGGTCTCAAGCGAATTATACGTTATGACATCCGTGTAGAACGAGAGATTGTTTTCCCTCAGTATTCGGGCGGCATCGAGCAGCATTTCCCTGTCAAAATGCCGATTATAGCCTTTGGCAATTTCAGGCGATCCTGATTGCACGGCGATACAGGTCCCGCTCATGCCGGCCGCTTTCAAGAGCTCTATTTTCGTCCTGAAATCCATGGAAGGATAAAGAAAAGCCGTAAAAGGAATCCCTATTCTTCTCTTGTATTCCGGCAGGAACTTTTCAAGCCATTTGATATCGTAAGAGAATATCTCGTCCTGAAAAATGACGTAGTTAATATCACCCCGGGCTTTAACCGCTTCGAGCTCGGAGAGAACTTCTTCCGGGCGCCTCCTTCGCTGGTATCTGTTAGGCTTATACAGCTCTTTCATGTAAAGCTCGCAGCAGTAAGCGCACTGAAAAACGCAGCCGCGTCCGGTTATCGTCGAGTAAACCCCGGGCGACGGGAATAGGAAATTCGGAGCCTTTGTGAGCGCGTCGCCGTCTATGAAGTATTTGTCCTCTCGGGAGATATCCTGAAAAGGCAGCGATGAAAGGTCCTCGCATGGCGGATAAAGCCCATTAGATAACAACCGTCCTTTATCGAGATACGAAAGGTTCTTTATGCTCCTAAGGTCTCTCTCTTCGTCCATGGCCCTGGCGATGTCTACTATGGCATATTCGCATTCGCCTCTGGCGGCGTAGTCGCAGTATTTTAAGGCCCCGTCCGGGTTGACAGTGGGCTCAAAACCTCCCCACACAAGGGGTATGGACGGAAAGCGTTTTTTTATAGCGGCGCTCACCTCTATCGCTTTCCAGAGGAGCGGCGTATTGACCGTCATTCCGATAAAGTCGGGTCCGATCTCCGATACCAGATCCGCCAGCATGTCCTTCTCTTTGCCGGTGATCGCGTGCTTAACTGCATAATAGAACTCGCCGTTATAAGGGCCGATGCCTTCCCATGGGATCTCCCCTTCCCGGAGAGAGACTTCTTCTTTGTTACGGCTGTTGCGGTATCCCTTGAAAAAAATGACATGGCTCTCGTGCCCGGCATTTTTCAAACACGCGGAAAGTATTCTTATCCCGCAGGCTGACTCGTCATATAGCGAGATGAAAACGCCTTTAGCCATAATGTGGGCAAGTGTTAATCTTTGAAAAGTATCGTTACTTTCTTGCGCTGTATTTCGAGGATGCCGCCGCCAGGGGATGCTATTGACACCGTTCCGACCCCCTCTTCTTTTATTGTTATCGCTCCCTTGCCGAGAGGGGCAATTAACGGGGCATGGTCCCTCCAGATCCCTATATAGCCGTTGCCGGCAGGAGCCACCATCGAAACGGCTTTACCTTTATATACTGTCTTTCCCGGGGAAAGTATTGCGAGATCGAATGTCCTGTGCATGGGGCTTAAGCCTTCTTCAGTTCATTTCCTTTCTGAATGGCTTCCTCAATGGTCCCTACCATGAAAAAAGCCTGTTCCGGGAGGTCGTCCAGCTGGCCTTCCAGTATCATCTTAAATCCTTTTATGGTCTCGTCTATCTTCACATATTTTCCGGGTATGCCTGTAAAAGTCTCCGCGACGAAGAAAGGCTGCGAGAAGAACCGCTGGATCTTCCTGGCCCTGTTAACGGTAAGCTTATCCGCCTCGGAGAGCTCTTCCATGCCGAGGATGGCTATAATATCGCGGAGGTCCTTATACCTCTGAAGTATCTTCTGTATGGCAAGCGCTGTACTATAATGGTCCTCGCCAACGACTTTCGGGTCGAGTATCCTCGAACTCGAATCAAGCGGATCGACTGCGGGGTATATGCCTAGCTCTGCTATCTGCCTGGCCAGGACTATTTTGCCGTCAAGATGCGAGAATATCGTGACGATAGCGGGGTCCGTGAGGTCGTCAGCCGGAACGTATACGGCCTGGACCGAAGTTATGGAACCGTTACGCGTCGAAACTATCCTTTCCTGTATCTGCGCTATTTCCGTCGCCAGGTTCGGCTGATAACCCACGGCCGAAGGCAATCGTCCGAGCAGCGTCGACACTTCGGATCCGGCCTGGACATAACGGTAAACGTTGTCAACGAAAAGGAGCATGTCCTTCCTTTCCTCGTCCCTGAAGTATTCAGCCATCGTTAGCGCCGTGAGCCCGACCCTGAGCCTGGCCCCGGGAGATTCGTTCATCTGCCCGAAGACCAGCACCGTCTTGTCTATGACGTTGGATTCGTTGAGCTCCTTCCAGAGCTCGTTACCTTCCCTCGTCCTTTCCCCTATACCGGCGAATACCGATACGCCGCCGTGATGCAGGGCTATGTTCCTTATCAGCTCCATGACGACGACCGTTTTTCCGACGCCCGCGCCGCCGAAAAGGCCTATTTTGCCGCCTTTCGGAAAAGGAGCCAGAAGATCTATGACCTTTAACCCGGTCTCGAGCACGGTCGATATCGGGAGCTGCTCCACGAATTTCGGGGAATCCTTGTGTATCTGGGCCCTTTTATCCGCGCCTACGAGCGGCCCTTTACCGTCCGTCGTCTCACCCAGAACGTTGAATATCCTCCCGAGTGTGCCGGGACCGACCGGCACCGAAACAGGCATGCCTGTATCCGTTGCGGTCATCCCGCGTGAAAGCCCTTCCGTGGGCCCCAGCGCTATGCACCGGACGCTGTTATTGCCTATTATCTGCGCGACCTCGAGGATGATGCTTATTTTTTTCTTGGCGTCAACGATCTTAAGCGCGTTGAGGAGCTGCGGCACCTCTTTTTCCGGGAAAACAAGGTCCACCGTCGGACCTATGACCTGTATTATCTTACCTTCAGCCATGATTTATCACCTCAATACTTCTGCCGATGAACTTATCTCCAAAATTTCCTTGGTGATGTTCGCCTGCCTTACTTTATTCCTCAACAATATCAACCCTTCCTGCAACTCTTTAGCGTTCTTTGTGGCTTCTTCCATAGCCACGGTCCTGTATGACTGCTCCACCGAATAAGCGCTGTAGAGGATGGTCCTCATGCTTTCCAGGAGATAAAGCGGGATCAGGTCCCCGACGGTAGCAGTTGGGCTCGCCTCGAAAATGTACAGCGTTTTAGCCGATCTCAGATGGTCCAGACCCATATAAGTCTCTATGACGGCCCTCGACTTGGATTTGGACTCGAATTTCATGTAAACGATATATACCTCGTCCACGGCCCCCGACGCGTACATTTCCGTAAGCGCGCTCGAAAGCTCGGCGTATATTTTCTCCGGATAAAGGCTCCCCAGCTCTACGAAAGACCTGGCGACGGTCTTCCTTTTTCTTTTAAAAAAACTGGCGCCCTTCCTGCCGACCGCAATTATATCGACGTCCGCGGCGTTCCGCTTCTTGAGGAACCTCTCCGCCGCCTGGAACACTCCGTTATTGTAACCGCCGCAAAGGCCGGTGTCGGAAGTTACCACACACAGAGCCGCGCGTTTCTTTTCATGCCTTCGCATCAGGAGCGGATGACACTCATCGTCCACGCCCGAGATGACCCGGGAAACGATACCTTCCATCTCCCTGGTGTATTCCTTAAGAGCGTTGAACTTCTCCTCGACGGCCCGCATTTTCGCGACAGCCACCATCTCCATGGCGTGCGTTACCTTTTTTATACTGTCTATACTGGTTATGCGGCCTCTTATGTGCCGGAGCGACGTCTGCTGGGCCATCTTCCTCTACTTCACGAACTTTTCTTTGAATTTTACGAGAGCGTTCTCCAGGCTTCCCGCCACGGCTTCGTCGAGCACCTGCTTCCCCTCTATCTCCTTCTCTATCTCGGGATAGTGGCTCTCGATGAACTCGTACAGTTTTGCCTCGAACTTCCTTACCGTCTGGGTCGGGATATCGTCCAGGTACCCCTTAATGCCGGCGTATATGAACATGACCTGCCTGGCCATCGGAAGCGGGCTGTAAACATCCTGCTTAAGAGCCTCTACCATCCTCTCGCCGCGCATTAGCTGGGCCTGGGTCGTCTTATCCACTTCGGCCCCGAACTGCGTGAACATGAGGAGCTCGTTGTACTGGGCCAGGTCCAGCCTTATCTTGCCGGACACCTGGCGCATGGCCTTTGACTGAGCCTTACCACCGACGCGGGAGACCGAAAGCCCGACGTTTATCGCCGGCCTTATTCCCGAATAGAAAAGGCTGCTCTCCAGATAGATCTGCCCGTCCGTTATCGAAATGACGTTCGTGGGGACATAGCTCGTTATGTCGCCCGCCTGGGTCTCTACTATGGGTATGGCCGTGAGCGACCCGCCTCCCAATTTGTCATTGAGTTTCGCGGCGCGTTCGAGTAAACGCGAATGGATATAAAACACGTCGCCGGGATACGCCTCTCTTCCGGGCGGCCTCCTTAAAAGGAGCGATAACTGCCTGTACGCCTGGGCATGCTTCGAAAGATCGTCGTAAATGATAAGGGCGTTCTCCCCGGAATACATGAACTCCTCACCGACGGCGCATCCCGTATACGGCGCGAGGAACTGAAGCGACGCCGTGGAAAGCGACGAAGCGAGGACTATGGTCGTATACTCCATCGCCCCGTATTTCTCAAGCACTGTCGCGACTGAAACAACGTTGGACACTCTCTGCCCGATGGCCACGTAAACGCATTTGACATTCTTGCCTTTCTGGTTTATTATCGCGTCGATAGCGAGCGCTGTTTTCCCGGTCTGCCTGTCGCCTATAATAAGCTCTCTCTGCCCCTTACCTATCGGTATCATGGCGTCTATGGCTTTTATGCCGGTCTGCAAAGATTCTTTAACGGGCTGCCTGTCGAGAATGGCCGGGGAGTTGGCTTCCAGGGGACGATATTTATCGGTATGTATCGGCCCTTTGCCGTCCAGCGGTTTCCCGAGAGGGTCTATTACCCTTCCAAGAAGCGATTTCCCGACGGGAACTCGGGCGACCTCTCCGGTCCTGGTGACGATATCTCCTTCCTTAATATTCCTGTCCGGATTATCCGGCCCGAATATCGCGACGCCGACATTGTCCTCCTCGAGGTTGAGGACTATCCCCATAACATCCTCAGGGAACTTGACCAGCTCTCCCATCATAACGTCGTCAAGGCCGTACACCCTCGCTATGGCGTCTCCGACCTGGATGACGGTTCCGACCTCGTCGGTCCGCATCTCAACCTTGTACTTCTCGAGTTCTTTCCTGATGATCGAAGTTATCTCATCGTGACGTATTTCCATATCAACCCCTCTATTGTCTTGCTTTCCCGGTCAAACCCTCGCTTTCATGAGGCGCGCCCGGAGATCTTCGATCCTGCGCTTGACCGACCCGTCCATCACAGTGTTCCCTATTACAAGCTGTACGCCGCCCAGGAGGCTCGGATCGTACCTGGTAAAAAAATTCATTTTTTTGCCGATCTTACCGGCTATCCTGTCGCGGATCATAAGTATCTGATCGGATTCGAGAGGATACGTGGTCCGGAGCAGCACAGCCACCGTCTCCCCACCGAGCCGCCGCGTCCGG
>JADGBR010000031.1:28323-41838 GCA_015231405.1 Candidatus Omnitrophota bacterium
CGCCCAATGAGAACTTTGAGGAAATGCCTCGTCTCCTCCGAAAATGCGCCCTGAAGCACCTTGTCTATAAGAGAGCATTTGCTCTCGAAAGCGACCTGTTTGTTCTCGAGAAAAGGCATGAATTCGCCCTGGCTGTATATGAAGAGCTTCAAGCGGCGGAGCTCCTCAGCCGCGCCGCCGACGCCCAGCCTCGCTTTGGCGTATCCCAGGAACGCCTCGCCGTACCTTTTGCTGAGGATCATCTCTTTCATTTTTTCACGTCCATCTTATCGAGGAACTCGCCTATGATCTTTTTATCGCTCTCTTCGGTGAGCTTCTCCTCGATGACCGCGCCCATGGCCTGCATGGCGAGGTTCACGATATCCTCTTTAATGGCTTCGCGTTCCTTTAGCACCTCGGCGTGCATGGCGGAGCGGGCCACCTCGATGACGGTCTGGGCCTCCACGTGCGCTTTCTTGACGATCTCTTCGGCGTGCTTCTTCCCCTGGGCCACGGCTTCCTGCATGGTCACGATGGCCCTCGCCTCTATAGATTTCAGGTCCTTTTCGTACTCCGCCCTTAGCGTCTCGGCCGATCGTTTCGCGTCTTGGGCGGATTTGAATTCCGCCTCGATCCGCGCCTTGCGCTCATCCAGAAAGGCCAGCACGCGTTTCCAGAAAAATATCCTCATGATGAAGAGCAGTATGAGAAAATTCACTATCTGCGTGACCAGCTCGTTGGCGCTCAATAGTTTTAATATCGCCATGTTCCGCTCTCCGTTATTTGCCGTAAATGAACGCGAACACGAAAACGTAGATCGCTATGGCCTCGATAAAGGCGCAGCCCGTCGCCATGTTTATCATGATCTTGGTCGAGGCGTCCGGCTGCCTGCCGATAGCTTCCATGGCCGAACTGACGGCCATACCCAAACCGAGCCCGCATCCGAGACAAGCGAGTCCCAGCGCGATCGGCATCGAAAACGCAAGCGCTATACTATTATCCATTTTTTCCCTCCTCTCATATTACTTCTTTCCCTTCTTCCTCGTCATGCACCATTACCAGAGCGAAATATATGGTGGTAAGCAGGCAGAAAACGACCGCCTGAACGACGCATTTAAGGACCCCGAGCATTGTATTAAAGCACATAAGCGGCAGGCCCTGCAAGCCGAAACTGCTCATTATGCCCATCAGCACCTCATCGCCCCACATATTGCTCCTTAAACGCAGCGATAAGGTGAAGGGCCTTATGAACGTGCTGAAAAGATGGAGCGCGAACATAAAGACCGGCATGATCACCGTAGCCGCCATCACGCCTGTCGGCTTACCGGCCAGGTGGTGCATATATCCGAAGAACCCAAGCTTTTTGAGCGCCGTGAACTCGACATAAAAAAAAACGCATATCGCCAGCGCCAGGGTAATGGACCAGCTGGAAGTCGCCGATTTCATTAAAGGGATCATACCCAGGAAATTCATGAGGATGATGTATATGAAAAGCGTCCCGATGAAAGGGGTGTATTTTCTGCCTTCGGGGCCGAGTATGCCCGTAACGAAATCATCCAGGCCGCCTACCAGCATTTCCGCGAAGCCTTGGAGCCTGCCGGGTATCATGGACATCTTCCTCGTCGAAAAAAAAGCGAAGACAAGAACGACGGAGAGAACCACCAGAGCGAATATTATGTTCTCCCAGTGAAGGAGGAACCGCGCGGCCGGAGTGCCATGAAGTTTCTCCGCGACGAACGCGACTATATTGACCAATTCGTGACTACGCCCTTCGGCTTCTTGCATAGTTAAAAACTCCCGCTGCGATCAGTCCGGCTAAACACCCGGACAGTATACCAAAAACAGGGAAAAAACCGAACTTTAAAATGAAGAACCCCGCCAAATAAAGGACCGGGAACTTTATAGCGATCATCGCAAGCGTTTTAGGCGCGCTCTTTTCTATGAGGAACGCTTCGAGCAGTTTGAGTATAAAAAAATAATTCACTCCCGACCATATAAACCCGGTAAGGATCCCCCCCGCCCATAAGATCATATCGACTTGTGCCCCTTCTGTTCTTTGCCTTTCTCGGAGGCCTTTAAAGCGAACTTCAATATCCTCACGCCCTCGAACAAAGACCCCAGCGTTCCGAGCGCCACCAGTAGCGGCATGACGAACCCCGGAGCGCCCATCGATCTTATAAGGAACTCCCCCGCCGCGTATCCCCCGAAAACCCCGGCCCCCAACACCATGGGGACCATAGAAACGCTACCCAGAACGGCAAGAGATCTGTATAATTCCCTTTTGTCGGCCATAGACCCTGCCTCTTAAGCTTATTGTATCACTAAAACGCCGGAATATTACAAAAAAATGAGGCCCCCGCCGTACGCGGAGGCCTCAGCATCATAAAACCATGTCAGGCGATCAACGGGCTTATTACTCCCTCTTCTGGCCGAAAAAGAACGGCTCGGTCACGCCGACTTCTTCAAGGTAGGTGTCGCGTGACTGCGTCGCGATCTGGTACTCGAGATCCAGCGCTTCCAGATCAGGTATCGTACAGGACACCCTATACATCTTTACGGGAAGCTCAAAATCGCACGGGGTCGTTCCAGTCCCGACCGTCTCCCCGGTCGCCTTATCGGTGACCGTTATCTCGCCGCCGGAAAAATCCATCTGGCTGTCCGTATATCTCGTCACTACCTGCAGGTTCCCTGTAATTACCGGCGCTACCACCTCGAAACTTATTTCGTTCGACTCGTTGTTATTCTCGTTCGATTCGCCGATCGCATTCGCCGAATCCGCTTTTACTTTGATCCGGTATCTCCCCGCCGGCCATACCTCGGCATGCCCGACAAGAAAAGAATATTCTTTCTCCTCGCCCTCAGCGAGCCCCCCGGGAACGGTCATGTAGCCGGTCTTTCCCGTTATAGCGCAGACTATCTCCCCTTCAACCGGGGCCTGGCCTATATTCTTCACAAAAAACACCACATTCGTATCCCTTTCGCCTGCCGTTATCGTCTCCTTTTCCACCACTATCTTGCTGATAACAAGGTCCGGCTTCTTTACCTCGACCGGCTTTTTCGGCAACCCGGCAGACAATCTCTCAGCCGGTTTCTTTACGGCTTTTTCCGTCTTCGGCGCGGCGTCCGAAGATTGGACGCATACGTTCAACCCGAAAGCGAGAACCGCCGCAACCGCAAAATACTTTATCCCCCTCACCATAACCCCCTCCTTTTTTACGAATTCCAAACTTTCCCCAGAAAAATACAGGTACCTAGGAGTTTACGTCAGGGTTTGCCCTTTGTCAAATGCCCACTCCTTACCGACACACCCGGCGAGTACTATCCCGCGCCGTTCTACCTCTTGCCCAGAATAAGTTCCTCGACAAATCGCAATACCCCCCCCCAACAGCAAGCAAACCGATGCAATACCCCGCAACAGCGAGCAAAGCGATGCAATACCCCGCAACAGCAAGCAAAGCGATGCGATACACCGCAATAAGAGTCACGTGCCCATAAGGCACACAACTTTAGGGGAAAAGGGATCAAAAGGGAAAGGGGGACATTACTCCCCCTTTCCCTTTTATATAGGAAGTAGCATAATTAAATAACACCAAAAGGAGGGGGTGACAGTGAGCGAACAAGGCTATCACTAAATCCACCCCAGCGAACGCCATGGAGGGGGAACCTAGGTTCCCCCTATGGATCGCGAAAAAAAAGAGAGCCGGTTTCTCCCGGCTCTCTTTTTTTTCGCGATGGCGGGGCGGACGGGGTTCGAACCCGCGACCTTCGGATCGACAGTCCGACGTTCTAACCAACTGAACTACCACCCCAAATAGAAAAAGCTAACACACCAAAAGTCGATACTTTATAACACATCACCTCGCCATGAGTCAATAACAAAAATACCTCTCCCGAGCCCTTGCTTTTTGCCGCCGCTTGGACTATATTAACCCTTAACAGGAGGCCGTTAAAAGTCCATTATGAAAAAAAGAATTTTAATATTCCTTTTACCCGTATTGTTGTCCGCCACAACCGCTTTCTCCATGGGCCTGCCAAGGATCACCGCTTATTCCGGCGACGTTAAGGCCGTCCCGGATGATATCCCGATAGGGACCCAATGCTACGTAGGGATGACCCTCGCCCCCGGAACTTGGGTAAATACCGGCGCCAGCGGCCAGGCTGAGATCACGTTCGACGATGAAGGCACCAGCACCATCATCCTCGAGAGCAATTCAGTGATCGTCATTAAAAATAAACCGACCGAAGCTTTCGAATTGATGAACGGCGGCGTCTTTACAAAGCTTTCAGGGTTCACGAGGACCGAACCTTTCATAATAAAGACCTATGCCGGGACATGCGGAGCCACCGGCACCAGCTGGTACACCCTGTGCGTGAACTCGACGGCTTTCGTGAACGTTCTCGAAAACAAGGTATTTGTCAGAGGGTACTCCATAGACGGTTTCCCTCTGGACGACACCGTTTGGGTGAAGGCCGGTAAATACTGTTCTGTCCGGGCTTACAAACCGCCGGCGCCGTCGGAAGACATCCCCATCGAGGTCCTGGACCGTATGAACAAGCTTAGCGACAGCCTCGCGTCTTCCTCCGTAGTTACGCAGATGGAAAGGAATGTCCGCATAGCCGAACTCAAAGGCCGGGGCGTGAGCGAAGATCTTTTGTCGACTTACAACACCAAGTGAACGGCATGTATTTTCCCTTTACGCCGACGTGCGCATCTTATCGTCAGCCTTGCGATATTCGTCTATCCCTCCTGTGACCGGCGCCATATCCGGGAGATCCAGGACCACCGTAACGCCGTCGAACAGTTTTTTGAGCCGGGTAATATCCGTATCCCTGTCTCTAAGTTTTTCTCCAAGCTCCGCGTCGAGTTGATCGACCGGCATTCTGGTCATCACGCTAATCGAGCGCATTATCTTCTCGACTAGCGAAGTGATCCTCCCTTCCTCGTTCGTTTCTTCCCGGGATTTGGAATCGATAAGGTTCATCAGCAAATAGCCGAGCGGGAGCTGCCACGATATCGGCACGAACTCGCCGTTAAGGCCGCCCAGATAGGCTATATCACCGAGGCCGCTGCCGTTCTCAGCGTATATTGACCCGAAAAATTTCCCGTCCTTCCGTTTCGCGTCCGAGAGCACCCAGGCGAAAGTCCTCTCAGCCGGATTTCCCGCTTTCTCAAGATCCGTGGCAAATCGCTCAAGTCTCTTCCTGTTAGCCTCGCCCGTAATATCACCGTCATCCACGGCGAATACAAGCTCTATCTCTGGCATCTTGCACCCTCTTTTTATCTCGTAAATGCGTCTCATCCTATCTCTTAAGCTTTTCCATTTTTTACCGAGGTCGATCGTAAGCATATCGACATTCTCCCCCGGGCCGGGCTTAACGACTATCCCCAAAGTACAAGGCCGCTTATCGTCCATGGCGGGCATGTCGAGAAAAGCGGCGGTAAGTTCATCGAATACCTCTTCCACGCGTCCCGGTACCATTGTGCCAGAGGCCGGGCTGAATACCTTCGTGAATAACTCCACATTTTTATCGCCCGGATCGAACCCATTCTCCCGGCTCACGGCTTCGATCAACTTCCCGAGCGTCTCGCCGGTATCGATATCCATCGGGTCGATGATATTCTCCAGGGTGCTGCCCGTTATCGCGATCTTTCGCTGTTGCTCTGCCCCTATGCCCGGGGACGCTGCAACTAGATCCAGATATATTTTCGCAGTGGCACTTATGGAAAGTTCCCTGGCTTTTTCCCATGTCCTTTTTAGGGCCGTGTAATAACGCTCCGGCGCTCTTATGAGGCTAACTATATCCCGAGCCGCTTCGACGTAGCCTATTGCCCCGTCAGCGCCGTATGGGACTCTGACCACACCCAACCCCTCGTTCTCCAAGTCGCGCATCGAGCCCGTATCGAACCCGACGGCCATTTTGGTCCCGGGCGCCCGGTGCAGATTGCCGGCGTATTCGTCCTTCGGCCGCATCTCATCCATGATCTCATGGTACATTTCGCCGCTGAAATCAATGAGCATTTCCTCGATAGCTTTCGCCTCTTTGTTCTGTAAATACCCTCCTTCCACGATGATCACTTTACTTCCTCCGTCTGATAGCGCTAGTAGCCACTTTTTGAACGACGCCAGATCATTGAACCCGTTCTCTTTGCCGTAAGCATCGTCTATCCGGTCCGGGGTAATGAATACACAGTCCGGGTCATTCCGCAAAATATCGGCTTCATTTATCTCTAGCCCGGTTTTAGGGTCTATGTAGGGAAGGAAAAGTCCCGCGATATACCCGAAAGCCTTTTCCCCTCCCGGGATTTTACGGACCTCTTTCACAATAGCCGCCACATCCCTCATGCTGCGCATCTCCGACCATAGCGTCCGACCGCCGATGGCAACGCCGGAATCCAGGTATTTTTCCGTTACCGGTTCGGGGCTAATGCGGCTGAAACCATGCGGTATAGCCAAAACTTTTCCGGCATATCTCTCATACTCGGACTTCCGGGCTTCTCCCAATAGCGCCACGGCCGAAGCTTCTCCAAACGCCTTTTCCCACGAAACTTTATCGTAGAGCCCTTTTTCACGTCTTAATAACGCTTCCCCGGGACGGTGCACGAGAATAACCGTCTTTATCCCGTAATCCTCGAAAGCGACAGGCCGCTCTTCGTTATGGGCTCCATGCAGATTAACAATAGCCATATCGTATCTTCCCCGCCTGAGCCTTTCCCTGAAATCATCCATGCTTTCCGCTTCTCCGGGCGACAAAAGGTCGGCGGTAACGCTTTTTGCCCCCAATTCTCCAAACCCGCTCAATAGCTCTTTGCCGTATCCTGCTTCCAATGACTTTGGAACGATTATGGCTATTCTTCGTTGCTTCGCTTTTTCGCTCTTCTGGCCGCCTGCATCGGCAACCTCCTCACCGGGCCTATCCGTCACTCCCGGCAAAGGAACGGGCCCGAGAGTTCCTTCTCCGCCGGATGGTTCCTTGCGGATAAGGAACTTGTCGTGAAAATTACCATCGTTAGCCATGATCTCGGTGATCGCCCGGCCCGGATCGACGCCCGCGGCCGAAAGCGTGATAAAGTTCTCGCAAGCTCTAGGGTTGTTCGTAACCTCATTCATCTTAAGCCCAAGGCCGGTAAGCGCGAATCCCAGAGTGCTATGATAAAAAGTCTCTTTTTCGTCGTCGCCGAACATATAGTTCCCGTTTTCATCCGTCCAGAATTTCCTGGCGTACGCGCGGAGACCGTCATATATCGCCGGCCCGTCTACGGGGATTGACAGATCACTCTGAAAACCCATATCCAACCAATCCAATCGTTCTTCGGCTTCAGGGCTTCCGTCATTGTATCCCGGTTCATCCCCGGAGGCGATAACCTTACGCCCCGTGTCCAGGGCGGTAATGACTTTTACCGCGCCCCGTTCATATCCGTTGTATGAATGGGCCATCTCGGCTACCGGAACGTCGAGGTCCTGTTCGATCAACCCTTTAGCCTTGAGCCAGTGGACCATCTCATGCGCGGCCACATCCCAGCAACCTTTTTCCTGCACATTGGAAAAAACGATCTCCTTGTTCACTACATTGCATTGCGCGTAACGCTTGTACTCCTCCAGGTCAGCAAGCCACGCTGAAACAGCGTACGGCATGACCTTGTTAAACGGGACGGTCAAAGAATACAGCCCAAGAGATATGAAGCTGATAACCGTTATCCCATTATTGGTCAGACAATCAGCGATCACCGCTCCCGCGGCAGCGATAAGGCCGATAACTGTTATCTTCCGGGTCAAGTTGTTTATGAGAACGCCGTTATATTTATCAGCCAACGCATCCCGGAAATTATCTCTGAACACGCTGAACCTCGCGTCCATGCGGGCTTCGGCTTTTATAACAGCCCTCTCATCATCCGGCCGATATGAGAGGAGCATATCGATCTGCCGGTCGATAACGTTTATGATCCCGGCCTGTTCCAGCCTCTTCATTTCTCCCGCATTCGGGTCAACAACATCCAGCCCCTCTTCGATGTGGCCAAGACCTTTGATATGGGCGAACTCATGCCGCGCTATCGCCAACGCCGCGGCTTTTGGATCATTGTCAGCGAGTATAAGCGGAAGGGAGATATGTATACGCGTTCCTGCTCTATTATAATGCCCTCCGCCATAGAGCAACCCTCCCGTCAGTGGTTCCTTGACCCACCAGCGTTTATGGCTATCCTTCGGTACGGCAAAAAGTATCTCTATCGAATCCGGGATCTTTGCCTTGTTGCGTATATGGCGAATGACCGCTTTCAGGCTGTCCGCATCTGTTTTTAGTTTATCGAACTGGCCGGTCTTGGCGAGAGCCTTCAAAACTTCGTCGTTTGTAAGCGGATGTTCCTTAAGATCGCGCTCGATGCTTATAGCCCGCGCCATACTGTTATAAAATTCTTCAAGCTGGCCGTCAAGGGCCCCGACGCATCCCTCGTGGCCGGACTCGCATATCGTGCCGCAAGTGGCGTTGATGCCCGCTCCGGGCGGCACGGCCGTCCGGGAATCGATCCGCAAGGATCTGGGTACGCGTATTTTTATGCCCAGTTCTTTCTCGTAATATTTGATGAGGTTTTCTAGTTTCTCCTTATTTACCCGGGGTTTAAGCGATATTAGGAATACGTTCGCCATCTTGTAAAAAGTCTCGGCGCTCCGGTATTGATCTATTGTCTCCATCTCGAACCTCTGCTGTTCCCACTCGGGAAATTCCAGTTCTTCCCCGCCAGAAGCCAGGCTCCCCAGGATGAACGCTATCGCCTCTTCGTTCGGTACGGACGAATTCTGATATGCCTCACTCCTGTTTATGGCGTCGAAGAGGTCCCACCACGCCAAAACCGGCGTGTTCTTTGCGATATGGCTTCCGCTTCTCGGGATCCTCGCGTAATTTCCCTCGCCAAAAACCTCGGCGAGGAACCGTTTTCCGCTGTGTTGATCTTTTAGGTTTACGCCGAGAAAGTTCACGCCAGGACGGCGTTTCGGCGTCGTTATAACGTGGAACGCCTCATGGAACGCTACCCTGAGCGAACTTTGCCTGATCTTTTTATCGAACCTCGGGTTTGACAGGAACTCAACGGCGAACTCCTCGAAACTCATATCGTCGCGGGGGAGGAACGGGACGGTCACGAATATTTTACTCCCGTCATACTCGGCGAACCCGTTAAGATCTTTGCTATACTTCAGTTTTCTTTTCTCGCACTCTATCTTCATCTGGCGGGCCGATAAGAACCGGATCCTGTCATATCCCAGCAGTTTGTTCCCATAAAGCTCCACCAGGTATTCCAGTTGTTCGCTCTTCTCGATCATCGCGTCAATGATCCGGTTCTTTCTGCTGATATAGTTTATCGTTTCTGAGGCGATGGCTGCCGCGGTCAAGAGCCACGCGCTCCTTAAAAATTCTCTCCTCGGCATTGTCCCGGCTAAAGACCCGTTTTCCTTAAGGCCCTCCGTGCCTAAGAGGATGTCACCCAAACCGCTTAACGCGTGCATCGCCGTAAATAGAAGGGCCGAACCTGTAACAAGCACTGCGACGAACTTCAAAAGCGTGAGATCATATCTCACGACCTCCCGGCCGGCCTTTACTAAAAGCACGAAGAATATACCCGCGAAAATGGTCATCGTCGAGGTTTGAAGGACCTCGTTCCAGGTCGTCACCCCTCCTGTTTTAGGCGGCTTCTCTTCATTCGAGAAAAACCTTACGAGGGCCATCCCTTCATCTTCATGGTCCTTCCCTGTAGGTTCAATATGCTCGAACTCATGCATCGCTATCCTATACGCCGCTTCTTCGGGATCTGCCGTTGCACAAATGAGCGGAAGAGAGATCTGCATACGCGTTTTGGCCTGGTTGAAGTGCCCGCCGGCGTAGAGGTATTCTTCTTCCTCGGGGGTTTCACCAAAATCCGGATTTTTTATCCACCAGAGTTTTTGGGAGGGTCTGTCCCAATTCGGCAGGATCGGGAGTACGCTTATACCGTCTTCGGCGCCTTCCTCGGGGATACCGCCTTTCTTATGGATATTATCTATGATCGCTTTCAGCTGTTCCTCGTTCATCGCCAGCTTGTCGAGTTTTCCGGTCTTCGCGAGCGCCTCGATCACCTCGGCCTCTGTCATCGGGAATTTCTCGAAATCCCTCTTTTTGACCTTCCTGGTCCCGCCGAACATCCCTTTCTTCGCTGCTTCAATGGCGAGCTTCTTATAGAACGGCTTGATATGCGGCTCATCCAGTAGCTTCTCCTGATGTTTCCGGCACACCGTGCCGCAGGTAGCGTTGGGGCCTTGATTATTCCCTGATTCATTAGGGAATATCAATTGTTTAGGTGAGCCATTGACAGTTGGGTTAACCCCCGAGGACGAAGGTAATATAACGTTACCCGGCGTTCCGCTCTCAGGTAAAAGATGGTTATCAGCAACACCGTAAGGATCAGGCAGGATCAAAGGGCTTGTGGCCATTTCTCCGCCTTCAGAGAGCAGAGCCTCTGCGGTGACGATCCCTTGCTTCTGTTCGGATATGAGCTGCGGTAATTGAAATTGGAGATATGCAAGCCTGTCCTTATCACTTATCATTTCCCGAGTTACACAAAGGATCCCTTTTGAGAAATATGGCCTAAATATCTCTTCATTGTCCGGAACTACTTTAACACGTATCGTATTCCATACTAATTTTCCATATTTGGGATATCGTGTACTCAGCGCCTCAAGCGTCTGGTTTTGTGCCGAGACGTATCTGGCTATAACACGTGACACTTCCTCGTCGCGCTCGGGCAGATCCCCGATAAATTCCAATTTGTACAGATTATCCTCCAATAGTCCCGGCGCATCGATACCTTCTAGTGCCCGAGTAAGCATCTTTGATCGCTTACGCTCCGTCTCTATCATTTCCCGGTACATTCCTACATCACCTTTATACCAGATCCTGTAAGATAGTTTAAACGCGGTGAAGGTCTTCGCGTCTTTATTCCATGATGTTGTCCTGATCCGACCGTCCTCTGGATCGACGAGTATCCACCCGGCATCCGGGTTCTTCACATCAAGCACGGCGACCATGGTATGGCCTCTATTCTTGTACAGGAAACCCGGCGTTGTGATCTCTGCCCCGCTGATGATCTTGACCTTATATCCTTTCTTTTCCAGCATATCGCACACCACATACGCTTTTTCATCGCAGCTCGCGCTCCAACCGCTTTCTTTAATTTCGTCAACGGTCCTGTTCATAAAGAATATTTCCGACGGATGAAGATCCTTGGCCAGCCCCGGCAAACTATAGCGATGCGTCATTTTCATTGTTTTCAAATCATTCCGCACGTATCTCAAAGCCTCGTCTATTTCAGCGATCCGGCTTACCACGGCAAATCCATCATCCGAATTATTATGCGCCGGCGGTTTATTGCTGTCGATTTTGCCAGGTTCATTGCCGGCCTTAATGGCTTTGATGTGTTGATATTCATGTTGCGCGATGGCATGCGCCGCTTTTGCGGGATCAGTTTCTCCCATTATTAATGGAAGTGATATATGTATACGCGTGCCGGCCCGGTTAAAGTGCCCGCCTGCACAGAGAAACTCGGCCTCTTTCGACCCATCAAACCAATCCGGATTTTTTATCCACCACAGCGCCTGTCCGCGCTGCTGCACATTAGGGACCGCAAATAGGATCTCAACCTTATCTTTTCCATGGCCGGGAATGCCCTGTGCGCGTATATATTTGACGATATCCTGAAGTTTTTCCCTGGTCGTCCCAAATTTGTCAAGTATGCCTGTTACTGAAAGGGCCTCAATAACTTCCTGTTCCGTCATCGGCTCTTCTTTTATGTCCCTGTCCAGTTGATCCATTCCTCTATCGATCGCCTTCTCAGCAAGCCTTATATAATATTTCTCTATGAAAGGATCCAGCCGCTCCTGATGCCCCGCCTGGCATATCGTGCCGTAGGTGGCGTTGCGCGACACAGCTGTCTTCTCGAAGCCGGAGGAGGCCGTCCCGGCAGCTGCTTTGGCGCGCGCATTGAAGAATTGTATCATCCCGACGCTGTTATCGTGCGGTGACCCTTCCGGAGCCCCGAGCATGACCTGCGGCGCCTTGATCATCCGGATGATCCCGACCGGGGTTTTAATGTACCTCAATATTGACGCAATAGTATCGGTATCCGTAGTGTGCGGCCATTGTCTGTTACCGAAAAGTTTCAGATAAAGATAATCGCCCATGAAAAGAACGCAGCGCGAACCCGGTATTGCCGCATTGAGCGTATCCGCTGCAAGGGCAAAGTCCGCGTCGCGCAATAGGAACTCATCCGGCTGGACCGTGATCTTTTTTCCGATCTCTGCCTCGATATACTCAGCCATCATTACCAGCGAACCTTCGGAGCTCTTTTTCAGCTCTTCGAGGGTGCGTCTTATGTATGGAGACGCAGTGTCATCTTTTCCGCCCCAGACGTCGCTTACCACAGAGGGTTCAGATTTTACATGAATACGGATATTCCCGACGATATTCCCCGAAAGGAGATAATATGCCAGCTGCAGGTTCGCGCATAACTCCGGGCCGACATTGTCTATGAACATATCCATTACGCCATCGGCGCCTACCGCCAGAATGCCATCGGCAAGTTGATCCCTCTGGTCCGAGACGACCAGGAGGGTCTCTATCGTAGCGGAGCTGGCCTCGCGGGTTCCCTCAAAACTATTCGCGTAAAGAATGTTCTTGGCAAGCATCTTCACGGCGTCCTTGGTTCCGAGTCCCGCCGCATCCCTGCCGATCTTTTTCAAATTTTCCAGGTACCGTACGCCAAGAACGACCCTTGGCCCGTTAACCGTCACATAAGGATCGGTGCCGTCCTGATAGTGGCCCATGACAAGGTCAGTAAGCCAAAAAATATAATCGTTCAATATAAAACTGTTTATATCCGGCGCACCCGGTCCTCTCCAGGGTTTCCCGAACTGCCCTTCAAGGCGAGTGAAGAATCCGGCAGCTATTCGTTTTTCTTCATCATTAAGGGACCGTCCGCCGACGTAGTATTCCGGGCGCTGGATCGGAGCCCCGTTAACGACTTCATCTCTCAGTTGTTGCAAACGCGGATCAAGCCCTGTCCCCTTATAACAATACGGCCCCATATTGCCGACATCGATATAGCCGTAACTATCAGGTGAAACCGAAGTAACGTATGGGGCGGTCGAGGTCTCTGGGGCTTTCAACTGTCTTGCCGAGAGGTCCGCCGACCCGGTCTGCCGAATATCCTCTCTCCCGGACACCGTAAATATTCCTTTTTTACCTGTCACGTTTTGTTCGAGACGGTGATGTGACCCTTTGACCGCGGCATTCTCTTCGACCTTAACCTCGGATATCTTTCCTTCGGCATCAAGGGTCGCCGTCGCTACTATTGCGCCGGAAGCGATGCCGTCTTTTAATTCCTCCTCGGTAACATCCATACGTTTCCCTGCGATATCTCTTACGCTGACATTGCCTCCGGCGTCGACTACCCTTAAGTAAAAACTTCGGCCCGAATCCTTCGCTGCGCGATCAAGAACGCCGATCCTGCTTTTA
>JADGBR010000032.1 GCA_015231405.1 Candidatus Omnitrophota bacterium
ATTTACCAAAAACACACCTAGTGAGGGTGCGGGTAGCTACGCAATATTACAAATTGAATTTATGGGGCATGTGGTATATATTAGATGATGAAATGGTTAAGATATTTTAGCTCGATCCACTTTCTTTCCCGTTCGTGAGGTGCGGCTATGCTTGTATTCCCCATGACATGGACATTGAACAAAAAGATCGGATTTGTCCTTCTGGCCAATAGCTTTATAGCCGTGATCACAGCGTGCGTCATACTTCTGGCCGTCAATATCAGGATAAACAGGGATATTATGGTCTCGGACCTTGTTACACTGACGGACGTCATAGGGCACAATATCCGGACCGCGTTATCCCTTAATTCCAAAGAGGAAGCCCGGGAGATGCTCCACGGTCTCGCGGCGAGGTCTTCGGTCCTCTCGGCAAGTGTATATGACCACCGTAAGAAGATATTCGCCTGCTATAAATGCGAGAGGAGCCATGAGGTATCCCCCGATGGCGCCAGGCTGCTTCCCGGGACGGTATTTACCGGCAGTACCCTCCGTATCGTAAAAGAGATAACCGCCGATGGCCATGTCATGGGTTATATCGAGCTTGTTGACGACATCGGGGCTCTTAGGGGTATCGTGAGGATAAGCCTGATAGTCCTGGGCGCGGTCCTTCTTGGCGCGCTCGTCTTAGTGTCATTTTCGCCGATCATTCTAAAAAAATATGTTTCCCGGCCGATCCTGGACCTGGCCGTAAAAGCCTCCAGCATCACCGCCCACGGGGATTATTCGATCAGGGTCAAAACGGGATCTTCGGACGAGATAGGGCTCCTCGGGAAGGCATTTAACCAGATGCTCGATCGGATCGAGAAACAGAACGACGAGCTGAAGACGTCCAAGAGGCTTCTCGAGCTATCCGTCGAAGACAGGACGCGCGAGCTAATGGAAGCTCAGGAGAAGCTTTTGCGCACAGAGAAACTGGCTACGATAGGGCAGCTCTCGGGCAGCATAGCTCACGAACTGCGCACCCCATTAAGCGCAATAAAAGGGTCAGGATATTTCCTCAGGTCTTTACTGAAAGACCTGTCCGAACCAAGGATAATAAAGCATCTTAATATTATCGATTCCGAGATATTCTCGGCCGACAGAATAATATCCGACGTCCTTTTCTTCGGCAGGATGCGTCCGCCTATGCCGGCCGAGAACGATATCAACACCATTATCGGCGAGGTCCTGAATTGTATTCTCATAAGGAATAACATTGAGCTCGTTTACGCGCGCGGAGCAGGGCTTCCGCCGGTCATGATCGACGATTTTCAGATCAAACAGGTCATGAATAATGTTATCGATAACGCCATGCAGAGCATAGAGGGCGCCGGGAAAATAACCGTTAAGACATATGCGGAGCCGGGCTGGCTGGTCACGGAAGTTTCAGATACAGGTTGTGGTATCCGAAAGGAGGATCTGGGAAAGATATTCGAGCCTCTTTTTTCGACGAAGATCAGGGGCACGGGCCTAGGACTCGCGATATGCAAGAATATCATGGATATGCACAGGGGAGTGATAGATGTTGCCAGCGAATCTGGAAAAGGGTCGAGTTTTTACATAAAGATCCCGATTGGGGGGTGTTTGAATGGTGAAGGGTAAACAGCGCAGAAAAAAAGTGCTTGTTGTCGACGACGATGAGGGCATGACGATGTGTCTCTCGGATATCCTGGAGATGAAGGGGTTCGCGACGCGCGTCGCGCATGACGGCGTCGAGGCGATCGAAAAAGTGAAGGAAGAGAAGTTCGACGTAGTTCTCATGGACATAAAAATGCCCAGGATGGACGGCATCCAGGCCAGTAAGGAGATACATGCGCTCCTGCCGGATATGGTCATTTTCCTTATCACCGGCTATTCGTCCGATTATGAAAGCGATAAGGTAGTCCAGGGATGCGTCAGGGAGGTAATATCCAAGCCTTTCGATTTCGATATGCTCATAGAGAGGATCAACGAATGCGTCTGACGGGAAAAACGGGTATAAGAAGGAGGTTCAAGATGTCAAGGAAGATGCTAATTATTTCTTTATTGTTCATGGCCGCAGCGGCAGTGGCGGCTCCTCGTGTTTTCGCCGCGTACAAGGTAGCCGGGGCGGAACTTCTAGGGGGCGGAGTTTCTTTCGACGACGCGTATCCCGGAATTATAGGTCTTCCTCTCACCCAGGAAGAGGTCGATCTTTTCATCGGGGCTATAGGCCCGATCGAGGAATGGGTCGGGCTCAATAGCGCGGCATGGAACGCCGTCGGATCAAGCGGCGATTTTCTTAAGGACTTAAAGATCCTTCCGGTGTGGGAGACTCTCGGTCTTGGCGGCGCCGAGTTCATGACGGTCCTGGTGAAGATTAATACCGCCAGGGACATCTCTTCCGGCACTCTCTCGGCCGCCAAAATGAAAGAACAGCTGGAAAGATACAGGGCCCATTTGAATGACAACGGCCTTTTCATAGGGGACCTTGCCGTGATCAAGCAGCAGATAACCAATCTCGAGAAAGTGGTCGAGGCTCTTGAAAAATACCCTACGGAGAATATCCGTATCTACGAGGCGAATAAGGCCACAATAGTTGCGGGGGTAGACCGCTTCAATCGCATCGGCAAATGATGGAACTTTTCCAGGCCTGGCCCTGTTATATGTTTTGAACCGGGGGGTGGGTTATGGGAAGGGTGATCAGATCGTTAGTGGCGGTAAGTCTTTTATCGGAGGTATGGGTTTCAGGGGCGCTTGCTGAGGATATGGCTCTGGATCTCTTGCGGCAGGGCCTCCTGGGAGCGGGTTCGGGTGCGATCGCGAGTTCGGTGTCAGGAGGGAAAAGCGATAAGCTTTGGTTGAGTGCGCTTACCGGGGCTGGAGTGAATATATTAGGAGGCCAGCTTCTTGACTTTATCACCGGCCCTAAGAACGCGGAGCCGGCGTATCAAACCGTATATAACGAACCCTGGTCCACCGGGCAGCAGGTCGTGACGCCCGTGATAACATCCGCGCCCATTCAAACGAGCTATACGAACGTCTACGACCAGGCCTATAACGGTGGGTACAACGCGGGGTACAAGGAAGGGTATAAAGCGGGGTATTTAGCGGGATACAAAGAGGCACTCGAGGAGAACGCAGCTAGGATATAACTGATCGTGGTTCGTGGTTCGGGATTTGTAGGGGAGCATATTTCAAACGAACCACGAACCACGAACCAAGATTTTCCGTCCAAAAACAATTTGCCTCGTTCTACCATTTAAAGTACAATAACCCCGACAACAACGAGGCTGCAACCATGAAGGATCTCGGCGGAACAGGGCATGGCTACTAAAGAAACTTTACGATGACAAAAAGTGACCTCAAAGACCATCTTCCCCTCGTATTCCTTATCGCGCTCGCGGCCGTTCTTATTTTCACTAACCTCTCTAACCAGTATCTGTGGCAGGATGAGGCTGAGACGGCGGTGTTAGCCAGGAACGTCCTCAAATTCGGTTTTCCGCGCGCTTTCGATGGGGTCAATTTCGTTAACCCCCGTCTCGCGGAATGGTATGGAGTGGGATTCGGGAGTAATAACGCGTGGCTGTATCATCCATGGGTGCAGTTCTATGTAACGGCTTTCTCTTTCCTGCTGTTCGGCGTCAGCACTTTTTCGGCGAGGTTCCCTTTCGCCGTGCTTGGGGTGATCAACGTATATCTGACATACCGTCTGGCCAGGAGGCTTACCGGGGATAAAGACACGGCTGTAATTTCGGCGCTTCTTCTGGTCCTTTCCGTTCCGTATCTTTTACTAATGCGCCAGTCGAGATATTACGCTTTGGCGGTTTTTCTGGTGCTTTTGATCCTCATTTTTTATTCCAAATTCAGGGGGGAAGGCAAGGCCGGGGATTTGGGGCTCCTCGCGGCATGCATGATAACTCTCGGGTATACCGTGCATGGCATGCTGGTGCCGGTATTCGCGGCGATAGCGGCCCATTTTATCCTATTCGAAAGGGATAGGAAGAGAATACTTATGATGTTCCTTGCCGCGATCGTTGTCATAGGGGCCGTCGTGCCATGGTTCCTTATTTCCGACAGCGCTGCCCACGCCGGGCCGCTTACAGCTAAGAAGATCGGTCAGAATTTCGAGTTCCTGATAAGGGTCATAAATAAGTACATTTTTCCAGTTTTCTTTTTCATTGCGGTGTACCTTGCGTGGGCGATAAAAAAGAAAAGGATCGGCCCGGCCCTTTCCCGGAAAGAAATCGAGGCGCTGGCTCTTATTGGCGCAATAGCCGCAGCCGGTATCGGCGCTTTCTCTTTCGCCGAGCAGAGGCATTTCAGGTACATGGTGTATTTTATTCCGCTTTTAGGGATAGCCGAGGGGATGGTGCTTTCACGCTGGTATTCCCGGAGCCGGGCGGCGGTGGTCATTTTTCTTGGGATCTCGCTCGGAACGGGCGTATTCAACCAGGCTCCGCCTAACTTTTTCCTGCCGAAATACTTTTATGAGATCACGCATGATTATGACGGGCCTATCGAAGGCATTGTGAAGTTCCTCAGCGCGAACGCGAGAGAGGGTGACGAGGTGAAGATCATATACGGGGATCTGCCGCTCATCTTCTATACCGGCCTCAAGATAGACAATACTTGGGTCTATGACGACTCCCATATGCCCAAATGGGTGATATTCAGACGCGGGTGGCATGAGCAGCTCGATAACGAATATTACACGAAGATACAAAAGACGTATAAGCGCCATATCCTTCGGTACCCGGATATAATGTGGGAGAACCGGCCGGATGATCTGGGTTATCACAAGTTCTGGACGGATACGGATACGCCGGGAGTTATCGTATTCGAGCGGCCGGAGAAATAGAAGGATACCAGAGATCGTCGCCGGTTGTCAGTTGTCCGTTGCCGGCCAGCAGATATCCAGCACTACCTATAACGCGCAACCGGCAACAAACGAGGGGGAACGATTATGGATGTTGCGTCAGATAAGGACAGGACGGTATTCGTGATGATTGGCGTAATGGCGGTGGCGCTTTTTGTACTAGCCGGCGCGACGATCGCCGGCGCGGGGTATTTCAGGAAGACTTTAACGGAGACAAGGGACCTGTACGCCAAACATATAAGCGAAAGGGAATACGCGCTCGAACAGTGGAAAGGGCGTTTCGACGGGTTGAACCAGCGCCTCTTTGAAACCGTTAAGGAATACGAAAAAACGCTCGCCGCGAAGACCGCGGAGATAGATCAGTTAAAAGCCGAGACAAGCCGCCAGAAAACCGTCATCGATACCCTCAAAGAATCCGTGGGACGTGGGATGTAGGACGTGGGACTTGCCATTTTGTCCCTCTAATTATTGAATCACGCCCCACGCCCTATGTCGTACGTAACATGTTCCCGCTCACTATGCCGCTACTAAATGCGTTGAAATAGATCTATTATTGCTATAAAATATACCAAAGTGCGACCAATCATAACGCAACCCAGACAGGAGGAGCGATGCCGAGAAGAAAGGATATCAAGAAGGTCATTATCATCGGTTCCGGACCGATAATCATAGGGCAGGCCTGCGAGTTCGATTATTCCGGTACCCAGGCGTGCAAGGCTTTGCGGGAAGAAGGGTATGAGATAGTCCTCGTGAATTCCAACCCCGCGACCATAATGACCGATCCCGGCATGGCGGACAAAACATATATCGAGCCTTTAACGGTATCGAGCCTTGAAAAGATCATCGCGAAGGAAAGGCCGGACGCGCTCCTGCCTAATCTCGGCGGACAGACGGGGCTAAACCTGGCCTCCAGTCTCTACAAAGAAGGGATACTGAAAAAATACGAGGTCGAAATAATAGGCGTCAAGGCGGACGCCATTGAAAGAGGCGAGGACCGGCTGGCTTTCAAGGAGACCATGAAAAAACTAGGGCTTGAGGTGCCTTTATCGGAGATCTGTAACACGGTCGAGGAAGCCCAAAAAGCGGCGGCCAAACTGAAATACCCGGTGGTCGTAAGACCCGCGTACACTATGGGAGGCACTGGAGGCGGGATAGTATATAACGTCGAGGAACTGCAAGTCATAGCCGCGCGCGGCATTTCGGCCAGCATTGTGGGGCAGGTACTCATAGAGGAATGCGTTATCGGCTGGGAAGAGCTTGAGCTCGAGGTCGTACGCGACTCGAAGAACCGGATGATCACCGTATGCTTTATCGAGAATATTGACGCTATGGGGGTGCATACCGGCGACAGCTTTTGCGTGGCACCGATGTTAACGGTCCCCGAAAAACTGCAGAAGCGGATGCAGGAGGCCTCTTATAAAATAGTCGAGGCTATAGGCGTCATAGGAGGGACGAACGTCCAGTTCGCGCATGACCCGGTGACCGACAGGCTCGTCGTGATCGAGATAAACCCGAGAACTTCCAGGTCCTCGGCCCTCGCGTCAAAAGCCACGGGGTTCCCGATAGCCCGCATTTCCACGAAACTCGCCGCCGGGTACACTATGGACGAGATACCGTATTGGCGTGAAGGTTCGCTGGAAAAATATACCCCGTGGGGAGAATATGTCGTTATCAAGTTCGCGCGTTGGGCGTTCGAGAAGTTCCCGCAGGCTAAGGATATTTTAGGCACCCAGATGAAGGCCGTGGGAGAGGCGATGAGCATCGCCAGGACTTTCAAAGAGGCTTTTCAGAAATCGATACGTTCCCTGGAAATAGGCAGGTCCGGGCTGGGCGGGGCCAGGAATTTCAAGGAACTCCCCCTCGATAAACTTAAGGAAAAACTCGCGGCGCCGTCGAGCGAGAGGGTTTTCCTCATGTACGAAGCCCTCCGTAAGGGTATGCCGGTCGAGGACCTTTTTAAAATGACCCATATCGGCAGGTGGTTCATAAATGAGATGAAAGAGCTGGTCGACCACGAGGAGGATATCCTTAAATTTAAATGGAAAGACCTTCCCGACGCCAAGCTCATCAAGTCCAAAGAGCTAGGGTTCGCGGATAAATATCTCGCTAAGCTGTTCTCTGTCAAGGAGAAGGAGGTTAGGGATAGGAGGCTCGCGCTCGGCAAGTTCGCCAGGTATGAGGCCGTGCCCGTCAGCGGGGTAAAGAACGCTGCGTATTACTATTCGACCTATGTCCCCGAAAAGGACATGGTGCCGGTATCTTCCAGGAAGAAGATAATGATACTTGGCGGCGGGCCGAACAGGATAGGGCAGGGGATCGAGTTCGACTATACCTGCGTACACGCGGCACTCGCCATCAGGGAAACGGGATATGAGACGATCATGGTGAACTGTAATCCCGAGACGGTCTCGACCGATTATGACACTTCCGACAAGCTTTATTTTGAGCCTCTTACGGTCGAGGATGTGCTCGCGATATACGCTAAGGAGAAGCCCGAGGGGGCTATCGTGCAGTTCGGCGGCCAGACGCCGCTCAACATAGCCCAGGAGCTCAAGGACTCGGGCGTCAAGATACTGGGAACTTCGCCCGAAAGCATACGTTTCGCCGAGGACCGGGAGAGCTTCAGGGAGAAGATGATCGAGCTCGGCATACCCCAGCCGGAAAGCGGGATAGCCAGATCGCTGGAGCAGGCGATCGAGATAGCGAAAAGAATAGGATATCCGCTTATGGTGAGGCCCTCTTTCGTTCTTGGTGGCAGGGGTATGGAGATCATCTATGACGAGGAGAGGCTCACAAAATACGCGAAGGACGCCATACAGGTAAGCCCGGAATACCCGATGCTTATCGACAGGTTCCTCGAGAGGGCGATCGAAACGGAAGTCGACGCTATTTCGGACGGGAAAGATACTTTCATCGCCGGGATAATGGAGCATATAGAGTATGCCGGGATACATTCGGGAGATTCGGCCTGTGTTCTTCCCTCAAGGAATATCAAAGAAGAGCATCTTGAGACCATCAAAGACTATTCTAAAAAGATAGCTATCGCTCTCAAAGTAGTAGGGATCATGAACATACAGTACGCGATATGCAACGACAAGGTGTACATTCTCGAAGCTAATCCGAGAGCGTCGAGGACGGTGCCTTTTGTAGCGAAGGTGAAAGGCGTTGCGCTCGCGCGTATAGCTACGCTCTTGATGCTGGGGCGAAAACTCGCGGATTTCCCGGAACTTAACGATAAGGCGCCTTCGTTCTACGGGGTTAAAGAAGCCGTTTTCCCGTTCAATATGTTCCCCGAGGTCGACCCGCTTCTCGGACCAGAGATGAGAGCCACTGGAGAGGTCATGGGGATGGCTGAAAGTTTTCCGCTAGCTTTTTACAAAGCGCAGGAAGCCTCGGGAAGCAAACTTCCCAAGGGAGGGAACGTTCTCATAACGGTCGCGGATAAAGATAAGATGGATATGCTGCCTATCGCGAGAGAGCTCTCGGGCATGGGTTTCAAGATCTACGCGACGGAGAATACGAGCCGGATACTCAGGCAGGAAGGGATACCGAACGAGGAGATAAAAAAACTGCATGAGGGAAGGCCCAATATCCTCGATGCCATAATGAACGGGAAGGTAAATCTCATTATCAACACTCCCGTCGGAAAGAACAGCAAATATGACGACAGCTATATACGCATGAAAGCCATACAGTATAAGCTCCCTTACGTGACGACTATGCCCGCGGCCAAGGCTTCGGTAGAGGCAATAAAAGCCGCCAGAAGCAAGGAAATTGGCCCGGTCGCCCTTCAGGACCTTTACAAGGAGGAGAGAGAAAATGAGATCAAAGCAGTCCCCGTCGGCAAAGAAAAAGGTTCGAAGCGGTAAGGCGGCGAGCGCCGTAAAGGCGTCTTTGAAGATCGGGTTCGATAACGAGAAGTATCTGAAGGAGCAGTCCGAATGCATCCTTGAGAGGATACGGCAGTTCGGGGATAAGCTGTATCTTGAGTTCGGCGGAAAAATAGTTTACGATTATCACGCCTCCAGGGTGCTTCCGGGTTTCGCTCCCGACGTTAAAATGAGGCTTCTCCAGAAGCTCGCGGATAAGGCGGAGATCATACTTTGCATATACGCCGGCGATATAGAGAGGCGCAAGATGAGGGCCGATTTCGGCATTACTTACGACCTCGACGCCTTAAAGCTCATAGACGAACTTAACGAGCGCGGTCTCGCGCTCGCGGGCGTGGTCATAACCAGGTTCGAGAACCAGCCCTCGGCGACCATGTTCAAGAACAAACTCGAGCGCCGCGGGGTGAGGGTATACACTCACCGGTTCACGAAAGGATATCCTACCAACGTTGACCTCATAGTGAGCGACGAAGGGTACGGGGCCAATGAGTATATCGAGACGACAAAACCTCTTGTCGTGATCACGGGGCCCGGGCCGGGAAGCGGGAAGCTCGCGACAAGCCTTTCCCAGGTCTACCACGAACACAAAAGAGGCGTTAACGCCGGATACGCCAAGTTCGAGACGTTCCCCATATGGAGCATACCGCTGAAACACCCGGTAAACGTGGCTTACGAGGCCGCCACTACCGACCTCAGGGATTTCAACATGATAGACCCGTTCCACCTGGAAGCGTACAAAAAAATAGCCATCAATTATAACCGCGACGTGGAAGCGTTCCCCCTTCTTAAAAGGATACTCGAGAAGATAACGGGGGGAGAAGCTGTTTACAGATCGCCTACGGATATGGGGGTCAACCGCGCCGGTTTCGGGATTGTCGATGACGGGATAGTCCAGAAGGCCGCCAAGCAGGAGATAATAAGAAGGTATTTCAGGTGCGCCTGCGAATACGCCATAGGCGCCGCCGATAAAGAGACGGTCGAGCGGGCCAACCTTCTCGTCAAAGAGATAGGCATGAAATTCGAGGACAGGCCCGTGGTCATCCCGGCCAGAGAGGCTATGAAAGAGGCCGAGAAAAAGCGGCAGGGAAAAAAAGGTATTTTTTGCGGCGCCGCCATCGAACTCCACGACGGGGCAATAGTGACAGGAAAGAACTCGTCCATTATGCACGCCTCATCGAGTCTCATCCTGAACGCCGTCAAAAAACTGGCCGGTATCCCCGATAATATCCACCTTTTGCCGCCGGTCATAATAGATTCCATAGGTAAACTTAAGGCCGGGATATCCGGGGACAAGACCGTGAGCCTTGACCTTGAGGAGACGCTAATAGCCTTGAGCATCAGTACGACGATGAACTCCGCGTCACAGCTGGCGATGGAAAAACTTAAAGACCTTAAAGGCTGCGACGTCCATATTACCCACATGCCGACCCCCGGAGACGAAGCCGGGCTCAGGAAGCTGGGAGTCAACCTGACCTCCGACCCCAACTTCGCGACGACATCATTATATGTGGCATAGTTAAATAGGGACGTCACCCATTTATCGAAATTAAAAGGGTGACGTCCCTATTTCGTTTACAATCCAACTTTAATATGTTATAATTATCATCCTTTGTAACGGATTAACAGTGCTCATGAAAAATTTTAATCGGAAAATACTATCGGTATCAATAATTTTTGCCTTTCTTTTTGAGGGTGGTTTTTGCCCAATTAAAGGGGATGAGGCTTATGGGCTTCAAGTTCCTTCTAAGGTAAAAGAGCTGGTGGATGTCGTACAAAGGGACGATGGGGGTATCGACCTTGCCGAGCCTGTCCATGACGGGGGTTACCCGGAGGCGGCTTTCTGTCAGGATTGGGCCTTTATCAACCTCAACCTTCTTATCGGAAAGGCCACGAGGGACGAGGGCGAGGACATCCCGGTTTATGCTTTGCGGGAATATCTTTTAAGGAACTCCCACCTTACGGACCTGTCCAGGTTCAATGTAGACAAGATGTACCGGGAGAACGGGACCATATGTTTGCCGTATATCTCTTCGGACGAGTCATTTAACAAAAAACTCATTTTAAGATATTATTTCCCAGAAAACGAGAATGCCGGAAAGTGGAACGCGTATTCTGTCTCTGTCGGGACCGGCCGTGCCAGGGTCCTCGCGGACGAGCCTTACAGCGATATTTATTCGGCGGCGGTATATTTACTGCTCAGGTGGGATGAAAAGAATGGTCCGATACAGCCCGTAATGGACTTCGCGGATCATTATGAGTCGTGGGGGGAGCGAGTAAGATACGCCCCGGACCTCAAATCTTTCCTTGATTTCGGGGAAAGAGAATGGGACCTTCCAATTTCCAGGGAATACGTCAATTCAGTCATTATTCCTCTCGCGTCCGAGATAGTAAGGTCCGAACGTGGCAAAGTGATGCTTTCTGAAATGATACAGATAGGTGAAAGCCGGGCCAGCCGTCTTGACGCGATATCGCAGGCGTGGTTCATTGAGCTGAACCGGGTTTACAACGACCTTGAACAAATTGGGAACAAGGACCTGATAGAAGTATCTACGGATGTCCTTTCAAATATCCCGTGGGCCCGGCGCGCGGCTATGACGCTCGCGGATAAATACCGCGTGCTGGGAAAATATCCCGAAGCCCTGAAAGTTCTGGAACGCCTAAGAAAGAGCCTGGCAGAAAAAGGGATAAGGGAAGAAGTTCCGGGGCTGGTCGAGCTTGAAGAAAAGATCGAAAAGGCTGACCACGCGATAAATGTCGAGCTCAAGGACCGTTTCAATAAAGCCCGCTACATAAAAAAAATGGCCGTGCCGGACGGGAACGGAGGCTATTTCATAGATACGCTGGGTTTCCAGGGCAAGTATGAAGTCGAGTGCCCGGAGGATATCGAGATCCCCGCCGGAGGGTTCCTGCGCCTTTTAAAATCCCTTTCGGCCGTCGATCAGAAAGTAGAGAGCGGTGAAGCGGAACTGTCGGACGAGCTCAATAAACTCGGCGAAAAAATGGTTTTCGGGCGGATAAAAGTCGTTACGCGGGAAGAATTCGAGGCTAAGGGTTTGAAAGCGGACGCGAGTTATGAGCATGGCGACGCCGGATTCGTTATGGAAATTGACGGTGACATTATGAATGCGGAATTGAACGTCACTCCTGTTTTCCTGTACAAGAGGCCATCCGTACAGGTTGAGATATTACGCGCCGCTCTCCGGGAAGGCATGAATGGCGGGAACGTAGCGATGAGGAAAGTGAGGGCGAGGAGCGGAAAAGCTTCGGCGGAAAGAAAGGATACCGGGCTTGTGCCAAATATTCTCATGCTTCATCTCGAAGAGGGCACGTATTATGGGTCGGAGCTCCTTAAGGACACCTTGAAAGACAAAGGGTATAACGCGGAAAGGGTGGCGCTGAAAGGGTTGGATTCGCCGGAAAATTTCAACGAATACATGGAGTATTTTGATAAACTCGAAAATTTCGGCGGCAAAGGGCCGGATTTTATCGGGATATCCGCGATGAACGAGCAGCTCCCGCAATTCCCGGAGCTCATAAGGCGGCTGCGTGAAAAATATCCAGAGGCGTACATACTTATAGGAGGCCCGGCGCCTTCGATGTATCCCGAACAGGCCGCGGCGCTCGTGAACGATTTCGATGTTATGGTGAGAGGCGAAGCCGAGGAGATACTTCCCGGAATTATCGAGGCTTTACGCCCATACTCCCGGCACGATTTTCTTAAAGGCGACGCGGCGGATAACTTGCGGTCATTGCCCGGCGGGATAATAGCGAAGTCCAGTGGCGGTTTCCTCGTCAATAACACAGACGTAACGAACATGGCACGTGAACTCACAATGCCGCCGGTAAGGGTCAAAAAGAACGACTATTACTGGTGCACCTCCAGGGGTTGCCCGCACGACTGCAGGTTCTGTTCGATCGCCATGGGGCAGAGGTTCAGGTCGGTGCCGGCCGGCAAGATGATCGACTGGATGATCCAAAGGCTTTCCATGGAGTTCGGGGATAAGGACCCGGATGAGTTAAAGAAGGAGCTGAGAGAGGCCGTCGAAAGCGGGCGTAAAATGGAGTTCCCGGGTATAAGGAGCCCCATAGATATAGGCATAGCCGACGATGATTTCCTGGCTTCGAGGAAGAGGGCGGAAGAATTCTGTAAGGCCGTCAAGTATTACGGGATGGGGGAACTGTTCGTCTTTTACTGCAATACGCGGGTAGACAGGATGATGAAAGGGGATCAAGTAGATACCGCTTTCATAGACCTCCTGTATGACGCCGGAATAAGGAAAGTGAATTTCGGGACGGACGGGTTCAGCCAGGCCATCCTTGACGAAAACAAGAAAGGGTATTCTTTCGAGGCAGCGGTGCTTCCCGTGAACGCTTATATGAGAAAGAAAGGGTTCAATGTCCGGAATAACGACATCCTTATGACGCCGGACACTTCATATGACGACGCTCTCGAGAGCCTTGTGTTCTCGGAGGCCATGCCGCTGGTCAAATCGACTCTTATAAATACCGCGGTCGCCGCCATACCCGGGACAGAATTCACGAACCGGTGGATCGTAAATTCCCCGGAAAGTTTCGACTGGAGCTCGAACGAGGCCGATCACGGTGTGTTCTACCGGAGCGGCCATGCCTTTGTGCCGAAAGTCTTCACGGAATACGCTTTGATAGATACTAACGGGATACCCATGCTGGACCCGAAGACGGCGAGGTTACACGCTGAGATGATGAAAGAAGAGAGACAAGGCAAGACATTATACGAAAATTTTGAATCGTTCGTCAAAGAAGGCGTCATCGCCGAGAGCGACCTCTGGAGGCTCGTCGAGAAGTGGGAGAAGTCCGACGCCTACGGCGCCGAGATAAAATATTTCGCCAAAATGTTGAAACTTGCCCGCGGAGATGGAGCCGGGGATTTTTTCGCTTGCGTTTTTGACATAAGGGTTAAAAGGGAAGGTTCGAAGATATACACTTTTGAGGAGCTTTATAACGCGTTCTCGGAAGGCGAAGTTCCGGTCGAGCTTGTCCGGTTCAACGCGATGGTCAGTGAAGCTCAAGAGGCTTTTCGTAGGGGGGATTATGAAAGGACCGTAAAATACGGAGTGAAAGGGATGACGGAATATCCGTATTCGCCGATCTTTTTTCACGCGGCCGTAGCTTCTCTCGTTAAACTGAACAGGCCATCGGAAGCTATCGAATGGATCCACCGGGAACAGGATTTTTTGCAGCCTAAAGCTGTTAGCACCGGGTTCCAGCTGGTGATGGACGGGGTAGGGTTCAAGGGTGAGTTCGATTTCGGCCTTTTTCACGGGAGGATAATCACGCTCTCGGCGTGCAAAAGTTCGGAGGTCCTTTCAGGCTGGGCCTATCTTTTCGCGCGTCTTTACGAAGGACTTGGCGCGGACAGAGTGAGCTCGTGCGACTCGGTACTGTACGAGCTTACGTCGGCAAAGAAATTCGTCGATATTTTCGAGACTTTGACTATATTGGACGTTAAAGCCGTTTTGGACGATAAACTCGACGCGGGGTTATCGGCCCTCGAAGAAGGAAAGACAGTAAGGTTTTTCGGGATACCCGTAAGGTTCTTCCGCGAAGAAGGGCGTTTGGCCTCGAATATAGACGACATACGGCCTTTCGACGACGAAGTGGTTGTCACTGACGAAGAAATAAGGATCCCGGCGTATCACAGAAGGTATATGCGAAATGATGGTGAAAGCGCCTCGAGCGGTATACCCGCGGCGTTAAAGGACCTATTGGGCGGAAGAAGCGATATCCTTATTTCCCTTTACGACAGCTTGGACGACGATGGAAAGAGGATATTCCTGAATCCGGCGGTTTTCAGCGTGCTTCTTGGGGTCGAGCCGGCATATTTCCCCGATAAGGAGGATCCGGACGCAATGCCTCTATACAACGCGATAATGGGGCTTGATAAGGTTCGCGACAACCTCGGGTTGATATTTTTAAGTAACGGGGCGATGGTCGACCTGGCAAGGTTCCTCGCACGCCTGAAAGACAGCGAAGACGCGCGTTTTATGGTCGACGCCGGTATCATTTTTACTGATGAGCTGGCTGTATTGACCGATAAAAGAACGGATCGGGCGAATTATTCCCTGAAATGCGAGACCTTCGGGCGGATCGTCTACCGGAACTATACCGACCGGGAGAAATGGATGAAGCTCGAGAGGTTCCTCCGTGGCGCGGGCGTCGAGGATATAGAATTCGAGGCTGCGGGCAGGGAGATCGGCGATAAAAATATATTGGAAAGCCTTTACGGTATCAGGAGGGTGACGCACGATCCCGATCGGAAAAAAGAGGAACTGAGGAAGCTGGACGTGACCTTAAGCATGGGATATATGCTTTTTGAGACCCTGCCGGGGTTCAGGAAAAATATGCCACTCGAATTCCTGGTGAAATACGCCGTCACTAAGAAATACGTGCCTCAATATATAGCCGATATGCTCGATGCGGGTGGGACGTATGCCAAAGTAGCGCCGGATAGAGCTCCCGGCGAATTGTTCCCCGGCTCGGGTGTTCCGAGGCCCGATAATATCTATGGTATAGAATGGCTTATAAAGAACGGTTCGTACAAGTGGGACCCGTCTAATGGGCTGGTAATTACCGGAGATAAGGCCGGGAAGGATTGGACACTTTGCGGCGAGGCGGCCGTTCTCGCGGCGGAGGAGCTCGGGAAAAAAGATATTAATACGCGGCTCGTGATATTCGATGTCCCGCTATTCCGCACTGACGGTCGACCCGAAGAGTTCAACCATGTCGTAGCGCTCACTGACGACAAGATGATCGTAGATACGACCAGTTTCAATCATATGTTCCCCGGGGGGAACGCTTATGTGCCGCTTGAGGACCATCCTTTCAGGAGGGCGATACTGAAAGCCATAAAGGACCGCAAAGTATATACGACCGCCAAAATGCGCGAGGAGACACTGGATAAGAAGATATTCCCTTTCCCGCGAGTGATCGGGCGTGATGATATGACCGTTATGCACCTGCCGGCGGATATTACCCCCATCGACGCGGACCGGTCGATGCTCACGACCATAGGCCTCGGATATTCCAGGGGGGAAGCGGACGGGCTCGATATATCTTTCGTGCTCACGACAAAATATCTGGTCCATGACAGGTCGAACGGATATCTTTTCAGCGCGCGGGTGGCGCGTCTTGAGGTAAAGGTACCCGTAGATGAACTATTCCTTATTCGGGATAAGATGAGGGCTATGATAGCCCAGGGTTTTCCTTCCGGAGTTATTATGGCCAGGCTTAAGGAGATGTCCCCGGGCCTTAAAAAATCTATCCGTCGAGACGGCGTGCCGGGGATGGAAGATCTGCCTTCTATCGAAAGAGATACGGAAGAAAAATTCCGGAGCGATATACCCCTTCTTTTCGAATTTATGACCAGGATACCTGAAATAGGCGTATCTGAACTGAAAGGATATATCGAAAAGGGAGGAAAAGTTCCTGAGGCAGGTAAAGATCCCGGTAAAGGGAATGACGCGACTGAGCTTCATGAAAAATACGTGGAGGCGCTTCCCATCGGCGTAATAAAGCTCTTTACCGTGGACCTGGTGAGAGAATGGCTCGAAACCGCTCGCCGGGACAGGGGAGCGTTCGAGGCGTCTATCGATAAATTCATAGCCGACAATGAAAGCAGCCTTTATGACTGGAATATCGAAGCCTTGCGAAAACTGAAGGATGATATTATCGGGCTCGTTTCGGGCAAGGGCAAAACCGAAGCTCTGCCCGTAATATCCGAAGAGGAGCGCGTGGCCGACGTTGAGGAAAAAAGGTCCGAGGAACTGGACTCGGTGATAACGGTCAAAGATCTCGAAAAAACCGATTCTCCGGAGAAAAAGGAGCTGATAATCCTTCTCGACACCGCATGGATAAAGACGGTCGCCGGAAATACGGCCTTCGATGATGTCAACCCGCTACTCACCGGACTCAGGAAATATTACGAGGCCCGTGGCATGAAACTGATAGCCGAGAGCGATAGAGAAACATTACTCTCTGGTCTGAAAAAAGCCCAGGACGCAGCCCAGGCAAAAGGCATAAAGACCGAAGTGATGGCTCTAATCGACCAAAATAACGCTATATTTAATCTCTTTAAACAGATCCCCGGGGTATTTCTTCTAGGCATTTCCCCCGAGAACGTCAAAGAAGGCGACTATATTCGAATAGTAGAAATAATGAACATAGCTCTCCGGCTTAAATTCGGATTTATTATCGAAGAAAAGGACAAAGGCGTTTCGTTCAGGGAAGTGAACGGAACATACATCCTAACCCTCCTCCCTCTATCCATAAAACTCGATCCTGTCTTAGTTTATCGGTCTCAGATCAAAATCCTATTCGCCGCATAAGCGAGTTTAGGTGAGGCGCATCCCGGAAAGCCGCGACATCCCTTATGAAAAGAGGGGCATCGTTCAACGGGATGTCCAAGGGGCCGGTCATTGTAACCGAAATAATTATCTTGACAAGGAAACGAGGACGTGATACAATAAAGAAGTTAGACAAAGGCGTCCTTTATTCATAGCGGAATGAAGGGCGCTTTTTTATTTTAAGACATAGTTTTGGTTTTGTGACGAAGACGTCTTCTTTAGTCCGGTGTCAGGATCCGGGAAGACGTCTTTTTTTTTTAAGAAGGAGGGTAACATGAACATCAATACCGGTGATACGGCATGGGTGCTTATTTCGACGGCGCTTGTCATGCTGATGACCCCAGGACTCGCGTTCTTTTACGGGGGCATGGTGAGGAGGAAGAACGTTCTGGGGGTACTCATGCAATGTTTTGTGATACTTGCGGCGCTGAGCCTTCAGTGGGTGCTAATCGGGTACAGCCTGTCTTTCGCTCCCGGGACGGGGTTTTGGGGAGGTTTCGGCTGGGCCGGATTAAGAGGAGTGGGCCTGGAGCCTTACGCGGATTATTCGGCGACTATACCTCATCAGGCGTTCATGATATTTCAAGGCATGTTCGCGGTCATTACACCGGCGCTAATAATCGGGGCGTTCGCGGAACGCATGAAGTTCTCGGCTTTTCTGGTTTTTACTCTCTTGTGGGCCACTTTTGTTTATGACCCTATCTGCCACTGGGTTTGGGGTATAGGAGGGTGGCTCCGGACGCTCGGGGCTCTGGATTACGCGGGTGGAACGGTGGTCCATATCAACGCCGGATTCGCTGCCCTGGTAACGGCTCTTATAATAGGTAAGAGGAAGAACCTGGGAGATAATCCCCCTGTGCCGCACAACCTGCCGTTCATAGCTCTCGGTACGGCGTTATTGTGGTTCGGGTGGTTCGGGTTTAACGCGGGAAGCGCGCTTGGGGCGAATGGCCTGGCTGTGAACGCGTTTGTGACCACCAATACAGCCGCCGCGGCCGCGGGTTTAAGCTGGGCGGTCATAGAATGGATACGTCACGGGAAACCTACCATGTTCGGTACAGCTTCGGGAGCGGTAGCGGGGCTTGTCGCTATCACGCCCGCGGCTGGATTCGTTAGCGTGATACCGGCGATCATAATAGGCCTTTCGGTGAGCTTGTTGTGCTTTATAATGGTCAATATCAAAGGGAAGCTCGGCTACGACGATTCTCTCGACGCCTTCGGAGTGCACGGCGTAGGTGGTATGTGGGGGGCGCTCGCTACTGGCCTTTTTGCCTCGAAGCTGGTCAACCCGGCCGGAGCCGACGGGCTCTTTTTCGGGAACCCGAAATTGATTATGGTGCAGGCCATAGCGGTTGGGGTCACGGTCATATACACGATCATAGTCACGGCTATAATATACAAGCTTGTCGATATGTTCATCGGGGTTCGGGTGTCGGAAAAAGAAGAACTCATGGGTCTGGACCTTACGCAGCACAGCGAAAGGGCCTATACCGTAATCGAATAGGAGGATGATAAAAATGAAGCTCATAATAGCTATAATACAGCCTTATAAGCTGGAGGAAGTAAAAGCGGAACTCTATAAAGCGGAAGTGAACCTTATAACCGTCAGCGAAGTTCTGGGCCACGGCAGGCAGATGGGGGTAACGGAACATTACCGCGCGGCGAAAGAGACGGGAAACCTCTTAAGGAAGATACGTCTCGAAATAGCCGTAAACGAGAATTTCGTCGAGCCTACGATCCAGGCTATTACGAAAGGCGCGAAGACGGGGGAGACTGGCGACGGGAAGATATTCGTCCTCGATCTCAAGGAGTGCGTGCGTATACGTACGAGTGAGCGTGGGTCGGTGGCTATTGGGTGATGGGTGACGGGTGATGGGTGACGGTGATGGGTTAAGGTTGGTTCTGGATACGGTTTTAGAACACCTTCACCCATCACTGAACCGTTGGCCTACTCCGAAAGCCTCTCGGGATGGTGACGTACGACCTGCGCGTGGACCATGTATATAACGTCCTCCGCGATATTCGTCGTATGGTCGCACATGCGTTCCAGGAAGCGGGCGATCAGGAGAAGCTGTACGGCTCTCGTAGAGGTGGTCGGGTCTTTGACCATGTAATCCTCGATGAGCTCTTTCTGTATCACGTTCCTCAAGTGGTCGGCCTCGTTGTCGGATAAAAGCACTCTCTTGGCGAGCGAGATATCGCCCTTCACGAAAGCGTCGATCGACATCTTGACCATGTTCTGGGCTATAGCCGTAAGTTTGGGTATGTCTATCAGGGGTTTTAAAAGCGGCTTATCGACAAGTTCCAGCGTACGCTGGGCTATGTCGACAGCGATGTCCGCTATTCTTTCAAGCTCTGCGTTTATTTTCATGCCCGTAAGGATGAAACGGAGGTCTTTCGCCATCGGCTGGTACCTGGCGATGAGGTCCGTGCACTTCTCGTCTATTTCTAGCTCGAGCTTATCGATAGCGGAATCGTTGTCGATAACTCTTTTGGCCGTTTCCTGATCCCATTTTTTTAGCGCCTCTATGGAGAGGAAAATGGCCTCTTCAACCATGGCCCCCATTTTGAGGATATCCTGGTTAAGCTCTTTCATTTCCTGATCGACGTGTCGTACCATTTTTAGCCTCCTCTAGCCGTATCTTCCGGTAATGTAATCTTCAGTGCGTTTGTCAGACGGCGCCGTGAAAACCGTCTCGGTATTTCCGAACTCGATAAGCTCCCCGAGCAGCATGAACCCTGTATCGTCGGAGACGCGGGCCGCCTGCTGCATGTTATGGGTAACTATTATGATAGTATACTTGTTCTTTAGCTCCCGCATGAGCTCCTCGACCCTCTGGGTAGCGTTCGGGTCGAGCGTCGAACAGGGCTCATCCATAAGGAGGACATCCGGCTTAACGGCTATGACCCGCGCGATACAAAGCCTCTGTTTCTGCTCAAGAGATAATCTAAGGGCCGGCTCGTTCAGCCTATCTTTCAGCTCGTCCCATAGGAGGACGTCCCGGAGGCTTTTTTCGGCTATTTCGTCAAGTTTGTCATCTTTCACCTTGTCGCCGTGGATCCTCTCTCCGAAGACTATGTTCTCGTATATGGATAGAGGAAAGGGGTTAGGCCTCTGGAAGACCATACCCACTTTTTTGCGGAGCGCAACAAGGTCCGTCGCCGGGGCCAGGATGTTCTTTTCGCCGATCACGACCTCGCCTTCTGTCCTTACGCCATCGATAAGGTCGTTCATGCGGTTAAATACCCTTAAAAGGGTTGATTTACCGCATCCCGAAGGCCCGATTATGGCCGTGATCCGGTTCTCGCCGAAACCGGAATTGACGTTCTTCAGCGCGTGAAATTTTCCGTAAAATAGGTTCAGGCCATTAGTGATTATTTTCGTCATTATCCGAATTTTCCCCTTATGTAACCGTCCGTACGTTTATCTCCGGGAGCGGTGAACATCTTGTCGGTCTTGTCGATCTCTATAAGCTCTCCGCCGAGAAAGAAAGCGGTGAGGTCTCCGACCCTGGCCGCCTGCTTTACGTTATTGGTCACCAGGACCACGGTATATTTCTGTTTAAGCTCGACCATAGCGTCCTCGACTTTAGCGGTGGAGATAGGGTCCAGCCCTGAACAGGGTTCGTCGAAGAGGATGACCTCGGGTTCGACGGCGAGGGTCCTGGCTATACAGAGGCGCTGCTGCTGCCCGCCGGATAATTTGAAAGCCGATTCGCCGAGCCTGTCCTTGACCTCTTCCCATAGATAGGCCTCTTTAAGCGATACCTCAACTTTTTCGCGGAGGACGCGTTTGTCCTTAAGTCCGTGCATCCTGACCCCGTAGGCGACGTTGTCGAAGATGGAAAGGGGGAGCGGAAGGGGAAGTGCGAAAACCATCCCGACGCGTTTACGCAGTATTTCCACATCGACGTTCTTTATATCGTCGCCTTCGAGCGTGACCTCTCCCTCTATCCGCGAGTTCTGGTTGAGCTCGTTCATGCGGTTGAGCATCCTGAGAAAAGTAGTCTTGCCGCTATTGGAAGGTCCTATCACGGAGAGTATCATGTTGGAGCGGATATCCAGGCTGACATGTTTCAATGCCGGCACGTTACCGAACCAGATGGACAGGTCTTTTACTCCGAACTTAATTGTCCGTGTGGACGTATCGTTCACCATTTTTTCCTTTTCCTGAACTTGTGTCGTATTATTATCGCTATCAGATTCATAAAAAGGACCATAGCAAGGAGCACAAGCGCCGTTCCGTAACGGATCTTCTCGTCAACGTTCGGCACCTGGGTCGATATGACATACAGGTGATAGGGAAGAGCCATCACCTGGTCCATGATCGAATCTGGCAGCTGCGGAAGGTAAAAAGCCGCTACCGTAAAAAGTATCGGCGCGGTCTCACCCGCGGCTCTCCCGAGCCCCAGTATAGTTCCGGTCAGGATCCCGGGAAGCGCGTTGGGGAGGACGATGTGCCGTATGGTCTGCCATTTGCTCGCGCCGAGCGAAAGGCTCACTTCGCGGAACGAGGCCGGTACGCTCTCAAGGGCTTCGCGTGAGGTGGTAATGATCACCGGAAGTATCATTATCCCGAGAGTGAGAGATCCTGAAAGGATAGAGGCCCCGAACCCGAAAAATATGACGAACAGCGCCAGGCCGAAAAGTCCGTAAACGACGGAAGGAACGCCGGCCAGGTTGACTATCGCAAGTTTTATTATCCGCGTGAGCAGGTTGTCCCGCGAATATTCGGAGAGATATATCGCCGCGAGAAGGCCTATCGGTAAAGCGAAAGAAATGGCGCCCGTAACGAGGTATAAAGTCCCGACTATCGCGGGGAATATCCCTCCCGCGCGCATGCCCTGCCTTGGGATATCGGAAAGGAACTGCCAGTTCATGGCAGGCAGCCCCTTCTGAATTATGATAACAACGATCATCCCCACCGGCACTACTATGAGCAGCGTGGACAGAAGGAGAAAAGCGTACGCTATTTTCTGCGATCTATATGGATTACGCATATTCTTTCTCTGGCTTTTCAAAAACTGTAATCGCAAGCGAAAACCGTCATTGCGAGCGAAGCGAAGCAGTCTCTATATAGGGATTGCTTCGTCGGCCTATGGCCTCCTCGCAATGACGTCAAGCTTCCCGCTACTTACTCTGCTTCTCATGCAAAAACAGATCCGCGGTCACGTTGATCCCAAAACTTATCACGAATAACACTATCCCGACCGCGAATAGTGCGAAATAGTGTTCGCTGCCGACTACGGCTTCGCCCATTTCCGCGGCGATAGTGGCCGTGAGCGTCCTCACCGGGACGAGTATGCTCTGGGGTATGACCGCGGCGTTACCCGTTATCATCATTACCGCCATGGTTTCGCCTATGACACGCCCTATCCCGAGCATTATGGCGGCAAGTATCCCGCTCGAAGCCGCCGGGAGCATGACCCTCCAAATGGCCTGCCAGTGCGTCGCGCCGAGCGCCAGTGCCCCTTCCTTGTAGTTCTTCGGGATGGAATACAAAGCGTCTTCCGCTATCGAAACGATGGTAGGCATGGCCATGAACGCCAGCATTATCGAGCCCGAGAGGGCCGTTAAGCCCGTCGGAAGATGGAAAAGGCTCTTGACTAAGGGAACAAGCGTGACCATGCCGATGAATCCGAGAACGACGCTGGGGATAGCGGCCAGGAGCTCTATGCCGGACTTGAGTATATCTTTTATTCTGGCGGGGGCTATCTCGGCGATGTAGATAGCAGCGCCGACGCCTATGGGTATTGAAATAACGGCGGCGCCAAGCGTGACCAGTAAAGAACCGAGTATAAGCGGAAGTATCCCAAGTTGCGCCGGTTCCGATATGGGGTACCAGCTTTTGCCGAAAAGAAAAGCTCCCGGTGTCACTGACTGGAAAACGGCTAAACCTTCTTTGATAAGAAAAAGGAAGATAAGAACGACGAAGAAGATGGAGGCCAGCCCGGAGGCTAGGATCAGCTTTTCGATTATCGTTTCTTTGATCTTACGCATAGTATCTCCCGTCATTGCGGAGGCCCGAGGCCGACGAAGCAATCTATATGGATTGCTTCGTCCCTCCCTTTGGTCGCTTCTCGCGATGACGTTATTTACTCACCGGAACGAAATCCGTCGCTAGTACGATCTCCTGCCCCTCTTTGGAAAGGGCGAAATCCACGAATTTTTTCACCGGCCCCGACGGCTCTCCTTTGGTGTAGAGGAAGAGGGGCCTTGATATTGGGTATTTTCCGTTCAAAACGTTCTCGATTATCGGTGCCGCGTATTCCGACTTCTCATTCGCGGCGATGGACACCGGTTTATGCTTCAGGGATATGTATCCCATTCCGTAGTATCCTATCGCTCCTGGGTTAGAAGCCACTTCGTCGGCTATGGCCTGGGAAGACGATAGCATAAGGGCTTTTGGTGAGAACTCGTCCTTGTTGGCCGGGTCGTTCTTCCTGATGACGTGCTCCTTAAAATAAACGTGAGTTCCGGAATTAACCTCGCGCGAAAGTAAAACTATTTCCAGGTCATGGCCGCCGACTTCTTTCCAATTCCCGATCTTTCCGGTAAATATCCCCGACAGCTGGCCTAAGGTCAACTTGTCTACGGGATTAGACGGGTTAACTACGACGGCAAGGCCGTCAAGGCCCACTTGTAACTCGAAGGGGACTATCCCCTTGGGCTTGGCAAGAGCTATCTCTTTTTCCTTGATGTTCCTCGAGCTCATGGCTATATCGCAGGTCCCGCTGATAAGGCTTGAAAGGCCTGTGCCGGAGCCACCTCCGGTGACCGCTATGAAATCCGACGGGTTTTTCTCCATGTACTTTTCCGCCCAGGACTGGACGAGGTTGACCATGGTATCCGAGCCTTTTATCTGTATGGAAGAAGAGTTTTTGTTCTTCGCCGCGTAGCAGGATGACGCGAGCGCCAGGGATACTAACGGGATCATTATCTGTTTGAACATGTGTGCTCCTTTGGTTTGAGTGTATTCTAGCACCCGGGGGCGGGTGGCGTATGTAAAATCCGTGTAAAATCTAGCAACCCCAACAACAACCCTTGCACTGTTCTAAACCCGCGCACTCGTGCACCCGCGCACTAGATCGGGAGCTTGATCGTGAACCGTGACCCGACACCTTCCGCGCTTTCAAGCGCGACAGTCCCCCCATGGAGCTCAACTATGTGTTTTACGATCGAGAGGCCGAGACCCGTGCCGCCTTCCGCGCGGGAGCGGGCTTTGTCGACGCGGTAGAAACGTTCGAAAATACGCGGCTTGTCCTTCTCCGGTATGCCTATGCCGAAGTCCTCGACCGATATCTCGATCATAGTGTCGTTCTCGCGGGAACTTATTAGAACGGAACCTTTTTCCCTGTTGAATTTTATCGCGTTATCTATGACGTTTGTGAACACATGCTCTATTTTGTTCCTGTCCGCGTGGATAACGACATCCCCGGACAGCCCGTTCCGGACGTCTATGTTCCTTTTTTTTGATTGGGCCGAGAAGCCCGTGATTATGCCGTCGATAAGGGGTTTCAGAGCTAAAGGCTGTTTGTCCAGTTCTATGCCTTTAGATTCCAGGTGAGAGAGAGAGAGGAGGTCCTCTACAAGGACCGTAAGCCGTTCGGCATGCGCCTGGATAATCCTGAGGAACTCGCGATTGTTCTTTTTGTCGTCAATCGCCCCTTCAAGGAGTGTTTCCACAAAGCCTCTGATAGACGTGAGCGGCGTTTTAAGCTCGTGCGAGACATTGGCGACGAAATCGCTCCTAACGGTCTCGAGCCTTCGTATCTCGGTTATGTCATGCACGACGACCAGGCATCCCGAAACAATTTCGTTGTCGTAAATAGGCGAGGCGTTGACCTCGAAAGTCCCGCGCCTGGGGTACATGAAAGATATTTCCCGGGAGACAAGGCCCGCGCCCTTATAAACGTCGTTTATCACTTCTGCTATGTCATTGTTGCGTATCGCCTCAAGGAATATCTTGCCCTCGGCGTCCTTTCGGCTTATACCGAACAGCTGCTCCGCGGTGGGGTTCAGGGAAACGATATCGGCGTTATGGCCGAGAACAAGAACCCCTTCGACCATGCTCGAAAGAACGGCTGAGAGTTTCCGGCTTCCGGTCTCGCCAGCGTTCACCCGCCGCTCGATATTGTGGGCCATCTCGTTGAGTGTCCCGGCAAGTTCACCTGTTTCGTCGTCAGCGGGACTGAGTATCCTCCGGTTAAAAACTCCGCCGGCGAATAGCCGCGCTATATGGGTTATGCGGCGTATAGGGATGACGATGCCGTTCGCTAATATACCTCCCAGTATGAGGGCGAACCCCAGGGAGAAGAAAAGCCCAGGGACTCCGCGCCGGCAGAAGAAAAAAGAGACCCCGGCCGTCAGGAGCAAAGAGAATAATATTTTCAGGCGGATGCCGCTAAACTTCATAATCGAACCTGTATCCGAATTTTTTTACGGTGATTATGAGGTCTTTGGCGTTCCGCAGTTTTTTTCGAAGGGTCCTTATGTGTACGTCGACCGTCCTGGTCTCGATCCTGGACGAGTTCCCGAAACCCCAGATGTTGTCGAGGAGTTCGTCCCGGGAGATGACTTTTCCCCGTGCTTTTACGAGAGCTTTTAGCAGCTCGAACTCTCTTGCTGTGAGCTCCACGGGTTTATCTTTTACGGTAACGGTTATTCTTCCAAAATCCACGGCGAGGTCGTTCTTTCTGAACGTGTCCGGGAATATATCCCGCTCTTTGGCGCGCCTCTCGACCGCTTTGACCCGTGCCATTAGCTCTTTTAGACTGAAAGGCTTTGTCACGTAGTCGTCCGCTCCGGCATCCAGCCCCGCGACTTTGTCGGATTCCTGGCTTTTGGCTGTGAGCATTATTATCGGGATGGATGACGTGCTCGCGGTCTTTTTTAATATTTTACACACGTTCAAGCCGCCTATGCCGGGTAGCATGAGGTCAAGTATGATGAGGCCTGGACGGTCCTTATCCGCGATATCCAGGGCAGTCTCTCCGTTATCGGACGATATGACGCCGTATCCTTCTTTAAGGAGATTGTATTCCAGCATCTTAGATATGTCCTTATCATCCTCTACTATCAGTATCTTATTCTTCATTTGGGCCTTATTCGATCTTTCTGAGATCCTCTACGGCGGCCTCGTACGTGGATCCATCGATATCGCCGCTCGCCTTATGGTCCAGGAGGACCAGAGCCGAAGAGGCAGGTACTGTTCTTTGCGGCAGGAACTTGTAGAATTTATCAAGTTCCCGGATGAGGTCGTATGGTTTTTCCCATCTTTTTTCGGTATAAGGGGGATACATCTTAGGTGCGTTCTCTCCCTGTGCAGGGATGTTGAAGAGAATGGTCTCTTTCATACCGTCTCTGAGACCGGTGATATATCCCAGTTTGAAATCATCGGATCTGGCCGACCATTCCACGCCGGTCGGCGTGGGATCCTTCTCTTCCTGTGCGGAGGATGATAGAGAGAGGGAAAGGGCCAATAAAATGAAGACAGAGGCGATTGTTTTTATAGGCATAGAATTCCTTGCGCATTTATCCGTCGGAGTTATTATATTACTTTTAAGAGTACGGAGCAAGGATAGCCTTTAGCGGAAAGCGGATAGCGGTTAGCGTATAGTGGTTAGTATCGAAGAGGCGCGGAATTAGTACTAACCGCTAAAGGCTAGCCAAAAAGACTTTTCCCTTGACCTTCGCCAATATAGCGGGTAACCTAATGAAAAGGAAGACCCGTAAAAATCCCTCACAATATGGACGAACCTATAAACATCAGAACAGACGAAATATACAAAGGGCTTTTTGTCCAAGCCGTGGAGAAATACCCGGGTATAATACTATTCCTCGGTGGGGAGGCGGTAAAATACTGCAACTTATTCGCTCTCAGGCAGTTCGGAATTTCGCCCGAAGAGTGTGAAGGGAAAACACTGGGAGAACTTTTTAAATGCGCCAATTGTGCCCCTAAAGGCATGCGCTGCGGCGGATCGGACAAGTGCGGGGAATGCGGTAAAAATTCTCTTTTTCTTTCGGGGTTGAAAGATCCGGTGAATAGAAGAGATTGGAAGTTATCGATCATCCGGGACGGGAAGGAAGAGGCCAGGATGTTGAGGATATGGGCGGAACCGGCCGGCGGACCGGGAAAGGACATGGTGATCTGCTACATACAAGATGTGAGCGACGAGAAAATGAGAGAAATACTCGAGAACACTTTTTTTCATGACATACTGAATGAGGCCAGCATCCTGAAAGGATATACGGATAATATGAATGACGGTTTGCTGAAGTGCGACGCCGGCTCAATGGGAAAAGTTCTCAATTTTGCCGAAGGGATCATAGATACGATACAGACCCAAAGAGATCTCCTGATAGCGGAAAGGGGGTTTTACAGGCCCATGGCGAGGAAATTCGACGTAAAGGAGTTTTTCACTGAGATCACGGAAGTAATGGCATCCAGCAGGTCGGGGGCCAAGAGGAACATAGTTTTTTCATGCGAGGGCGCGGGTGAGCCCGTTATTAACGCTGATAAGGGCCTTCTGAAAAGGATCGTGATCAACCTGGTCAAGAACGCGCTCGAAGCTACTGACGTCAAAACTATTGTCAAAGTCGAATTCCGGTCCGAGAACGGTAAGAACGTATTATCTGTGAATAATCCCGGAGCGATGCCGCGGGAGATCGCGAATCAGATGTTCTTGAAGGGTTTCTCCACAAAAGGTAAAGGCAGAGGTCTGGGAACTTACAGCGCCAAATTTTTTACGGAGAGGTTTTTGAACGGAGAGGTAAGTTTCCGTTCTGACGAAGGTGAAGGTACTACTTTTTTCGTCAAATTTCCGGGGTAAATGTAATGATAAAAGATCCACACCACCCGAACCGCGAATCACGAACCACTAACCACGATCGGGAACTGGCTGGGGCGGTTAACGCTATGTCGGCGGGACTTTCTTTTATGATGTGTGCGCTAGCGGTCTTCGCTCCGATGGCGTCCGCTATCGACGCCGGCGAGATCATCGGGAAGTGCAGGGCGGCGGCATATTCCGCGGGGAAGGATTCGAGGTCTGAGGTCCGGATGGTCACTGAGCGTAAGGATGGAGCCGTGACGGAAAAAGAGATGACGCTCTTAAGCATCGATATCGGGGATAATGGCGCACAGAGGTATTATATCAGGATAAATAAGCCTCCCGCGTCGCACGGATTGACATACATGATCTGGAAAAATACCGACTTAGAGGACGACGTGTGGCAGTATATCCCGGGGGCCGACGGCGCGGCTCATTTTCCCGCCGGAGAGGAACGTTCCGCTTTCGAGGGATCTTGTCTCACTTTCGAGGATATTTCCGGAAGGGGGGCCGAGAAGGATACGCATACTCTTCACAATGACGAGCCGGCTTTTTGGGTGTTGAAAAGCGTGTCTCGGGACTCGGGGCCGGTCGAATTCTCCTATTATCTTACCTGGGTGGATAAAAGTACTTATCTTCCCGGAAAGGTAGAGTTCTACGACAAGGGGGGGAGGATGTACAAGAGGACCCTTGTCCTTGAAGTGAAAGAGATACAGGGTATTCCTACCGTGGTCGCAAAAAGAACGCAGATCTTATCCTCCGGGACGAACACCTTGTGGTCTGTATCGGGTACGGCTTATAACCAGGGTTTGAGCGAGGATATATTTACGGAACGGTCTATGAAAGAGCCGCCGGTCGAGTTGGGGGGGCAGGTATATTGAAAGACATGAAAAGTAAAACGTTGTGCGAGATCGCCAAGAAAACCAATATCAAAAAAAAGATAGAAAACTACGCGGAACTCGTTAAGGATCCCGGTTACGTTTGCGTAAAGTGCGGCCGGGCGGCCGCGGATAAAGGGAATTTGTGCAAACCGGTGAAGATATAGAGGCATAGTGCAGAGCGCATGGCGTAAAGGGTAAGGATAGGATACAAATACGCTCTGCGCTATGCGCTCTGCCGACAGATGGAGGATCAATGCCTAAAGCTGTAATAGATATAGGGTCGAACTCGATAAAACTGGCTATCGGCGAGATTTCGGGGAATAAGGTCGAGGTCATAGAATTCCTCAAGAATATCGTGGGTCTTGGAAAATCGGCTTTCTACAAGGGCGTTATATCGCAGGAGGCCATACAGCAGACGGTCACTATCCTCAGGAAATACAAGGATAAGCTGAAGGAATATAAAATAGCCCCTTCCGAAGTCAAGGTCATAGCCACGACCGCGATAAGGGAAGCCGGGAACAGGGATATTTTCATAGACAATGTGCAGAGGAAGACGGATCTTAAAGTGGACATACTGGACGTCGGGACGGTAAGCTACTACATAGAGTCTTATTTCGCGCACAAGCTTAAGTCCAAGTTCGCCATCAGCGAGGAGACGTTCATAATCGCTGAACTGGGTACGGGGGGGCTCGATATCTCCTGCAAGGAAAAAGGCTACACTCTCTTCAATATGAGCCTTCCGATCGGGACGCTCAGGCTCGCGAGCCTCATCGGGAGGCTCGGCGGGAGCCTCGAGGAGAACATGGAGGCCACCGCGGATTACATCGATAACGAGTTCTCTTTCCTTAAGAAGAACATCAGGGATATCAAGATAGACGACGTGATCCTGATCGACGAGAATTACGCGCGGCTTGTGCAGAACATCATCAAGTCAGGCTCTTCCGGGGAGAACCTTTACAAGTTCACGTCAAAAGAGATAGAGAGGATGATCGAGAAGCTCAGGGACAAGAATTTCGAGGAGATAAGCCATGATTACAAGATACCGATAGAGATCGCCGACACTATCCTGGCTTACGCGGTGGTCCTTGAGAATTTCTGCTCCCTCATCAAGAAGGGGCACATACACATAATCGATATATCGCTTTCCGAGGCGGTGCTCGCCAACATGCTGTTCGACGTGAAGCTGTTCTCGGAGCTTGACGATATGAAACAGCTGGTGTCGGAGGCGAGGTTCGTCTGCAGAAAGTACGGGCTGGATATAGAGCACCCCGAACACGTGGCGCGCCTTTCGGGCATAATGTTCGAAGCGATGAAGGAGTACCTGGGGCTTAAGTCGGACGACAAGAAATATATTATTCTCGCTTCGTACCTCCACGACATAGGTATTTTCATATACAACAGGTCGCACCACAAGCATTCGGAATATATCCTCCAGTACTTGAATTTTGTAGGGCTTTCGGAGGAAGAGCAGAAGGTGATAGCGTGCGTAGCGAGGTACCACCGTAGGGCTACCCCTCAGGACAGCCACTATCTTTACTCGTCGCTCCCTTACGACAGGAAGATACTTGTCCATAAGTTGAGCGCAATACTCAGGATAACGAACGCCCTCGACGCCACGCATAAGCAGAAAGTGAAGAAGTTCGAGGTGGTAGTGACGAAGGATGAGAATTTCATACTGAACGTCCATACCAACAAGAATTTTATCATAGAAAAGTCGGAGTTCATGCTTAAAAGGGATTATTTCAGGGAGATAACGGGCAGCGACGTGACGCTCAGCATAAAGGCGGGATGACATGGCTAAGAACGACCCTAAAGACATATACATACACCGTGACATAAGCTGGCTGGATTTCAATGAGAGGGTGCTGGAGGAGGCGGAAGATCCGGCCAATCCTATACTCGAAAGGCTGAGGTTCATGGCTATTTTCGCCAATAACCTCGATGAGTTCTTTATGGTCAGGGTATCGGGCGTGAAGAGGCTGATAGACGCCGGCTATAACAGCAAGGACAAGTTCGGCTGGTACCCTTATGACCTTTATAAGGTCATAACGGAGAGGACGGACGCACTTTCTAAAAGGCTGTATGACCTCCGCGACAGGAAAATTATGAAGGATCTGGCTAAAAACCTTATTTTTGTCAAACGATACGAGGAGCTTGACCCGGAACAGCTCAAATACGCTAAGAAATATTTTAACGACACCCTGTACCCTATAATAACCCCTATTGCCGTGGACCAGGGGCACCCTTTTCCCATAATACTCTCGAAATCCCTTTCTTTTGCCGTAGAACTCGCGATATATAAGAAAAAATGTTTCGCGGTGATCATAGTACCCCAGAACGTGCCCAGGCTCATCAAGCTTCCTTCCGAAAGGGACGAGCTTAACTATATCCTCATGGAAGAAGTGATGAAGAACAATATCGAAAGATTCTTCAGGGGCCACAAGCTCGTGAATAAGTTCCTTTTCAGGGTAATAAGGGATAGCGAGCTGTCAGTCGATGAGGAGTATGAGGAAGACCTTCTTTCCGCGATAGACGCTGAAATTAAGAAAAGGCCGCGCGCCAAGGTCATTGCTCTCGAGGTGGAGAAGGACTCGTCCCCGGAGCTTTTGGCGAACATATGCGAAAGCATAGTCTTCCCGTTCGAAGAGGTGACGAGGATCAACAACGACCTGGACCTAACTTATTTTTTCGAGATGGCGTCGCTGGTCCCAATGACCAACCTCTGCTATAAGAGCTTTGTTCCGGCCTCCATCCAGTACGGGAATATATTCGATAAAATGAAAGAAGGGGACTTTATCATTCACCTCCCGTTCCAGTCGTTCAAGCCGACGGTCGACCTCGTGAAAAGCGCGTCCGTCGATCCCGGGGTCCTCGCCATAAAGATGACGCTTTACAGGACGAACAGGGATTCGGATATTGTGAAGGCACTGAAAGAGGCCGCTAAGAACAAAAAACAGGTCACGGTACTCGTCGAGATAAAGGCCAGGTTCGATGAGGAAGCGAACATAAGGTGGGCGAGGGAACTGGAGGAGTCAGGATGCCATGTCATGTACGGCATTCCCGGCATGAAGATACATTCGAAGATAACGCTCGTAATAAGGAGGGAAGAGGACAGGATACGGCGCTATGTCCATCTTTCCACCGGTAACTATAACGAGAAAACGGCTTCGCTCTATACGGACTGCGGTTATTTCACCGCTAACGACGATTTTGCCAGGGACATCTCCGATGTTTTTAACGTCATAACGGGATACTCTCTTCCTTCCCGGTGGAAAAGGATAGTGGCGAGCCCATACGATCTCAGGCAGTATTACATCGAGCTTATCGATAAAGAGATAGAGTCCCAGAAGAGTCACGGGAACGGGGGCATATTCGCCAAGCTGAACTCGCTCGAGGACGTCTTTATCATAGATAAACTTTATGAGGCGTCGAAAGCGGGCGTTAAGATAAATCTGCTGGTCAGGGGTATATGCGCGCTTGTTCCGGGCGTTAAAGGCCTTTCCGAGAACATCAGCGTGAGGAGCATAGTCGGGCGTTTTCTCGAGCACAGCAGGGTATTCATTACGAATAACAATAACGATAAAAGGATCTTTCTCTCTTCGGCGGACTGGATGAGGCGCAATTTCGACAGGCGGATAGAGCTTCTCTTCGAGATCTACGACGAAAAGATCAAGGACCACCTGAAAATGGTAATGGAGCTTTACTGGAAAGACGACGTAAAAGCGCGGATACTTACCGCCCAGGGGAAATACGAAAGAGCGGTGCGCGGCTCCGAGCCGGTCAACGCGCAGGAGAATCTGATCGGGCTTTATTCGTAGGGGGCGGGGGGATAAGGGATTCAGAATCCAGAATTCAGAATCCAGAATACAGAATACAGAATACGGAATACGGAATACAGAATACGGAATTTGGGATTTGAGAATGAAGAAAGTGCCTTCCAGTTATATCAAGAGGATAATACTGAAACATCTCCGGAGGTTCATTAGAGAGCTTGACGGGGCTCGCGCGGGTGATGACCCGGAACATGTCCACCAGGTGAGGGTTTCCTCACGGAGGCTCAGGAACGCTCTTTCGGTCTTTGAGGAATTTTTGCCCGAAGAACGCGCGGGCCGGGCCAGGGAGAGCGTTAAAAAGGTGGCCGGGGCGCTTTCCGAGGCGAGGGACGTCGATACCCAGATAGCGTTCTTTAGAGCTCTTTCGGACGATTTTGGCGCAGACGCCGAGAAGCGGTTCGCCGGAAAGGTCATAAAGGCGCTCTCGGGAAAAAGAAAGGATATTCAGGCCTTTGTGGTAAAAGCCCTGGATGAGTTCAATGCCTCGGGCGCGCTCGGGGATATAGACGATATCCTGGCCGTTCTCCCCAAAACGCGCGGCGAAGACTCCAGAGCGGCGCTTGAGGTTTTCGCGGCCAGGAAGATCAAACGGCGCCTTAGCCGGTTACTCTCTTACGGCGACTATGCCGCTACCGGACGGGACGAGGAGAGACTCCACCTTATGCGTCTTGCCGCTAAGAAGCTGAGGTACACTCTTGAGAATTTCAGGCCCATTTTCGGCCGGGGCCTGGACCGGCATATAAAAGCCGCGCACAATGTGCAGAACATGCTCGGGGAATTCAACGACCTGAACGTCTGGATAAAATACCTGTCCTCTCTTGTCGCGGAAGCTGGGGGGAGTGACCCGGAGCTGCCGGAGGCGGTCAGGCATTTTACGGAAAAGTGCGCTGGCATGAAAGAAGCTTCTTTTGCCGCCTTCGACGTCTATTGGAGGAGCCTGATCGAAGCCGGCGCGTTCAAAGAACTGAAAAAGGCCCTTTAGTATGACGAGGGAAAAAGATATTCTCAGGGAAGTGATGCGGTTCGCCATTGATCACGGCTATGAGAAGGACCATTCCAACCAGGTGACATCCCTTTCCATGCTGCTGTTCGATCTCACTATGCCGCTTCACGGGTTGGATAAAAAAATAAGGGTGCTCCTCGAGTCGGCCGCGCTTTTACACGATATCGGGAGGACCGGCTCCGGCGATAGGCATCACAAAGAGGCGCGGGATATCATCATGCGCCGGGAAGAGCTGCCGTTCACCGACGGCGAAAGGAAGATAGTCGCCCTTGTTGCGCGCTACCACCGCCAGACGCTGCCCGAGAGCGACCACGCTATCTATTCGGAGCTACCAGGGGAGGCGAGAGAGATCGTGGACAAGCTGTCCGCTATACTTCGTATCGCCGACGGCCTTGACAGGGGGCACGATAACTCTGTCTGGGGGATCACCTGTGATATCCTGAAGGACGAGGTGATATTCCACATTCTGGCCGATGGCCTGTCAGAGGTCGACCGGGATGGGGCGTTATGGAAATCGGATCTCTTTGAAAAAGTGTTCAAACGGAAAGTCGTTGTCGAGTGGTTCTGATTCCGGGCATGGGGCATGGTATATAGAGTGAAAAAATGGAGAAGCCGGCCCCCGTGCCGGCTTATAAAATAAGAAAGTCCATGGTCTATGGTCCGCTAAACCGACGACGCCATCTTCTTCAGCGTAAGCACCGAAAAATCGCCCTTCATGAGAAGCTTTTCGGGGATCTCCATGGAATCGTAATAATCGCTGAAACATTTCCTGACGTCTAGGTTGAAGAAGTCCGGACGGATATTATCCCGGACCTTTGAGTAAGAGCCGTCGCCCAGGGACCCCCATTTCGCGGAATAGAAATCCTTTATCTTGTCCTCGTCGGAGAATATCTGGGCTATCGCCCTGTTGGCCGTCACTATGGTTTTGAGCTCAGAGACATGTATGTCTATTATCTCGAACTGTCTCGGTATCTTTTCCCTGGCTTTGGGCCCGGCGTTATTGTCCGGCACCTGTCCCGCGCGCGGGCTTATGAGGCCTCGAGCGAGTTTCAGTATGCTAGCCTCAAGGGCCTGATAGATCCCGGCGAGCTTCGAGTAAACTCCGTGCCTGTCGATGAGACGCCTTAAAGGGGAGATCTCCCAGGCTTCGTCCCCGCCCGACCAAGTGACCAGGTTATGCTGGAAAACGCTGTTGGCGGCCAGCACGTACTCCATGAGCTCCACGCATCTTATCAGGTCAAGGATGAGCTGATAACGTAAAGAGTTGTTTCCCGTGAACCCGATGAAAACAGCGGCTTTATCGTAAATACCGAAGCGCTCCTCCATTGGTAGCCGGGAGACCTTTACGAGCTGACGGATCTCCTTTTTAATGGAGTCGTAGCCGTAGCAGCCTTTCTCCAGTATTTTACCCGAGAGCTCAAGGACTTCGGTTATGTATTCCATGGAGCGTATTATAGCATTATTTAAGAGGTAGCAAAAAAAAATTGTCATCCCCGCGAAAGCGGGGAACAAATAAAAATATTACTTCCATGTGATCCCCGCTTTCGCGGGGATGACGGTAAATAGATTACGAATACAGCTTCCTCATCTGATCCAGCGCCCCCAACTTCCTGAGCGCGTCGTGGACAAGTTTGCGGTTCTTCTCGCCTTTTCTCTGAAGGAACGCGCGCTGAGTTTTCCGGTCTGTGAATGCCGACGGGACATGGACCTTTTCGCCCGTAAAGGGATGGGCTCCCGTGAAATACATCGCCGCCGAGAGGGTCATAGGGATAGGGATGAAGTCCTGTATCTGTTCGGATGTGAGGCGATTGGCGGCCAGGTAAAGCCCGGCTAGAAGCGCGTCTTTCATGTCGGATCCGGGGTGGCTGGTCACGAAATAATTCACGAGATACTGTGTTTTATCCAGGCGCGCGTTGACGCTCCTGAATTTGGCGAGGAACTTGTCATAGACCTTGATGGATGGCTTATTCATGAGCCTGAGCACTTTCTCGGACACGTGTTCCGGCGCCACTTTCATTTGGCCGCTTATATGGTCTTTACAGACGGCTTCCAGGTATTTATCCGCATAGTCGTCCGCCAGGAGGTCATACCTGAAACCGCTGGCGAGAAAAACATGTTTTACGCCGGGGATAGCGGCTATTTTCCTCAAGAGGTCAAGGCTTTCGTCGTAGCCCAGCTTAAGGTTGGGGCATTTCGACGGATATATGCATTTCTTCCCCGAGCAGGCCGAACCGCGCTCCCATACGGAACAAGAGGACATGTAGAGGTTGGATGTCGGGCCGCCGATATCGGTGATGGTCCCGGAAAAATCTTTGCTCTTAGCGAGCGAAGACGCTTCGTCCATGACGGACCGGGCGCTTCTGGACTGCACTATGCGGCCCTGGTGAAAGTACAGGCCGCAGAAAGAGCATTCCCCTGGACAGCCGCGGTGGCTTGTTATGGAAAAGCGCACGGTCTCGAGCGCCTTAACCCCGCCTTTTTTATCGTAGACGGGGTGCCATTTTCTTGTGTAGGGAAGGTCGTAGATCCTGTCCAGATCTTTTTGAGAAAGAGGTTTAGGAGGAGGAAGCTGGACTACGTATCGATTGGCGTGTTTTTGAGCCACGGGTTTTCCGGCCGCCGGGTCCATTTCAAGATAGGTCTTTTTGAACGCTTCGTTGAATTTCGCTTTGTCGGAGCTCACTTCTTCGAAGGATGGGATGATCACGGTGTCCGGCATGCTGTCCAGGTCGCCACGTATCACGGTGGTACCGGGGATATCGGAGAGCGATGCTATGGGTTCACCTTTATCCAGGCGCCGCGCCGCCTCGAGGATCTGCTTTTCGCCCATACCATATATCACCATGTCCGCGCGCGAATCAAGGAGTATCGACCGCCTGACCTTGTTGTCCCAGTAATCGTAATGCGCCAGCCTTCGGAGACTCGCCTCGATGCCCCCCAGGATGACCGGCATCTTACTCCCGAATATCTCCCTGATCTTAGCGGTATAGACAAGGGCCGCCCGGTCGGGCCTCATCCCGGTCCTTGCGCCCGGCGAATAGCCGTCCTCGTCCCTTGGCCTTTTATTGGCCGTATAATTTGCGATCATCGAGTCAGTATTCCCGGAAGTGACTCCGAAAAATAACCGGGGTTTCCCGAGAGCGAGGAAGTCGTTCGGCCTGTGCCATCCGGGCTGGGCTATAACGCCGACCTTGAACCCCTCGGCCTCAAGGACCCGCCCGATGACGGCCGCCCCGTATGAAGGGTGGTCCACATAAGCGTCGCCGGTGACGATTATTATATCAACCTCATCCCAGCCGCGTTCTCTGAGGTCGTCTTTCGAGATAGGGAGGAATTTGTTGACCACATCATAAGTCTACCATTAAAAGAGCAAAGACAAAAGACTAAGTTACGCGTGATAACACAATGAACTATGCTGACATTAAATTCAGACTGTGTCGCAATAATAGTTTTGAACAAATTGGCCGTCATTGCGAGGGCACGAAGTGCCCGAAGCAATCTCTGTAACTTATTATTTTTACAGGGATTGCTCGCCTAGCGGTGAAGCCGCTGGCTTCGTCGTTCGCTCCTTCGTCGCTCACTCCTCGCAATGACGAATTGAGCTAATATTCGAATTGCGACACAGTCTGAGTTTTGAATTTGAAGTCCAGGATCTAGTAAAGTCTCTAGGTTGAAACCCGGATTAATGCCAGCATAGATTGAAACGGTATCTTACGCGCGGGTTGTAGCGGGGAAAACTATTTTTTCGTGTAATACTTGAACAGGCTCGTGGCCACTACTTGGAGGCCTCTGGGTGTCAGGTGGCAGAAGTCTATGTACAGGTCCTTTCCGCCGCCGGAGTAAATATCCTCAAAAGGGCATATGTAATTGATGCCCAGCTGGGCGGCGAGATTTTTGGCGTGGGCCAGTATTCCCTGGGCGCTGGCCCTGTGCGGGGAGTCATCGTAGCATTTTCTGGAAGGGATGATAAGAAGCAGGAACTCGATGTCGTTTTTCGCGCAAAGGTCCTGCATCCCTTTAAGCGTCCTGAACATGGTGAAAGAGGTCATCTGGATATTTTTCTGGGTCATGAAGGACTTGTCGAAACCCACGGTATAAAAATAATTAGGGCCTTTTTCCTCGTTCACGAAAGTGTTTGGATTTTTTTTATTGAGCTCATTGCCGTATTTCCGGCTCCAGTTAGTGTACAGATAGGTGCGTTCGTAAAAATGGCCTGTCAGGTAAAGGCCCGTCAACACGGTATTATGCCAGCTGAGTATATTCCTCGACCCGTGTATCTTCAAAGGAAGGTTGTTCTCGTCCCTGCCTTCCGTTAGGGCCAGAGTGTCGTCGGAAAGGTCGTTCAGGAGCTCTATCTGGACAATGACTTTGTCGGGGGAAAGGGCTTTAATGTCTTCCCTGATGAAAAATGAGTAATATGCCGGGGACCAGCCTCTTGCCATGTTAAGCACTTCATATTTCTTTTTTGAGAATTTCGAGAAAATCTCCTCAAGAAACGCGGGATAGGTGTTGTCGTCGGAGACGTTCACGCCCAAAGTAACCGAATCCCCGTAAGCAAGGATGCGGGTGGTACCTTCGGCGGGTTTTGGGGCTGTATCTTCGTTCCTTCTTACGCTAACGTTATTATATTTTATGGGCGCTTTCCAGAACTGGTATTCTTCGGAGCTATTCGGCACGGCCTTGAAGAGGAAGGGTGAGCCGTATTTCTCCAAAATTACCCTTTTTTTTCCATGACCGTACTTGAGCACCAGCTGGAATTCCCTGGCGCCCATAAACAGAGCCGCCGCAAGGATGAGAGCCGAGATGTAGATCACAATCGTAAAGAATATTTTTTTGGGGTTGAACATGCCGGGGCTTATTCTATCAGACGAGGGTGATTAGTTCAAGGTCAGACTGTGTCACAATATGAAATTCACCGAACACAGTCTGAGCTTTTTCCTGTATTTTCGGTCACTGGTTCTCTAGCCCTCCGGATAAGCCTTTAAAAGTGCTAAAGGCTTATTCGGAGGGCATGTGTTCGCTCAAAAAACCTCTTTTGTTCTCATTTTTGTTCCAATCGTTCAGGTTTAAGTTCCGAGTCGCGGCGAATTTCTCCAATCCGTAAAGCATGAAAAAGATAGAAATTTTGTCTTGTAGTGGTAGCTATCTAAGGGCAAACTTTAAAAGAATAAAATGTTGGTAATATTAAAAAACATATCCCAAATTTACGTTTGGGTGTGTATTTTTGCGTGTCATTATTAAAAATAAATAATATGAATATCAGAACAATAAAGATAACTACCATAATGACGCTCATCGCGTTTTTGTTCAACATCGCGGTGTATGATATCGCTTTCGGCGGGGAAGGGGTTAATGTTGTCAGTGCCGCAAGTGACCCCATGGCGGTTACGGATGCACTTAAAGCTCTAGCCGCCGATACTTTTGTTATCCCCGAATATCTTGGAAAGATCAACGATTCATTCAAGGCCCAAAAGCCCGGGAAAATAGTTCTTCACATACAGGACGCCCACTGTAATTACGCTGCCCAGCGCAGGGTCGCGGAGATAATCGATCATATTTCGCGGGAATACGGCGTGAACGTTATAAATATGGAGGGAGGGACAGGTAAATACGATCTTTCTCCTTTTACGGGCATAGGCGATAAAACTATAAGGGAAAAAGTGTCGGACCTGTTCGTTAAGGAAGGCCTGGTGAACGGCGGTGAATATTTCGCCGCCAATAACCCCGAAAAAGCCGAGCTTTGGGGGATAGAGGACGCAAAACTTTATCTGGACAACCTCGCCGTATACCGTGGTTCGCTCGAATATGTGAGCGAGGCAAAAAACCGCATTGATAGCCTTGAAGCCGCGCTGAATAGCCTTAAATCCAGGATCTATTCGAAAGAGCTCGCTGAGCTGGACGGCGAATGCGTCCGATACAGATCGGGCGACGCGGAGTTCAGGGACCATGTATCTTATCTGATCAGGTTGTCCGGTCCCAAAGGGATAGATATAAAGGGGTATCCGAACCTTTTTCTTTTGGCCCGGACTATCGAGGCCGAAAAGGGCATAGACTTTCATAAGGCGAATACCGGGAGGGATATTCTCATAGGCTCGCTCGAGAAGAAACTGTCGAAAAAGAAGCTGGATGAGATAGCGAAAAAGACGATAGAGTTCCGGGCCGAAAGAATATCCGAAAAGGATTATTACCCGTTCTTAGCCGACATGGCCGCGTTCGCGGGTATCAAGCTGGATGAGTATCCGGAGCTCCAAAAATTCGTGGTGTACATTTCGCTTTACGGCGCGACCGACCGCTCGAAGATAATGGACGAGATGGACGGCCTGGAAACAAGGCTCATAGACGTATTGTCGGTGAACCCTGACGAAAAGAAGCTGGCCGCGCTTTCAAAGGACCTCTCCATATTGAGGAACATCTTCGATTTTAAGCTGACCAGGAACGATTACAAGTACTATCTGGGCCATAAGAGCGAGCTTGATGCGGCGTATTTCATCTCGTTCATTGAAAAGGCCTCTCCCGTCTATGGGATAAAGCCGGCTCTTTCGGCCGATATGGGCCTCTTAGACGGTTGGCGCTCGGAGATAACAAAATTCTATGAATACTCCTTCAAACGCGACGAAGCATTCCTAAAAAACCTGCGTTTCCAGGTAACCGACCCGCCTTCGCTAAAGCTACGGCGGGCAGGCAACCGACCCGCCTTCGCTAAAGCTACGGCGGGCAGGCAACCGACCCGCCTTCGCCAAGGCTACGGCGGGCAGGCAACTGACAACAAAAACCGTGCCTCGATCCTGGTAACCGGCGGTTTCCATACCGAGAACCTCGCCGAAATGATGAGGGCAGCCGATATCTCCTATGTGTCGATAATGCCCGCCTTCAAAAGTCCCGAAGGCTATGAGTCCCCGTACTTCAACATACTGGCCGGCAAAAAGTCCGGCCTCATCGCGTCCCTCGACGCCGCTCTATCGTCCATGCAGGTGCCCGGACTTTTCACCTCGCTCGGCATCTCCATTGATAGCCGGAGCGCCGAACTCGTAAGGGTAGGGGCCGCGGCACTGGCTTATGCGGTAAAACTCGGTGAACAGGAAAACGGCACAAAGGGGATAGCTGTCAGGATCAAGGGTGACGGGAAGAACGGCTATCTGATCACCCAAAAAACAGGCGAACGATACGTCTTCTCATTCGCCGGAACGATAAACGCCGCCGAATACGAGCTTGCCAATAAAGAGACCGAACCCGTCGACCCCGCCGACCTGGACGCGGTCCAAAGAGCTCTCGGGCGGGTGGAAAAAATACAGGTAGTGCAGCCCGGTGACAGTATCAAATTGACGACACGGCAAGGCGCCGTCTATTTCGGAGAATTATTAAGATACTATGGAAATGAAGATATAGAGATACAGGGTGAACCGGATATGGATACCCCTTCCGGGTTGCGCAGGTTTGCCGAAAGCGATATCGCCAGCATGGAACAGACGCCGGAAGCGATATGGCTTAATAAACGATCTGTGTTTAACGGTTATATGTTGTATGGGCATGGGACTAATGGGGATGTTCTTTTACGTGCCGTAATTAAGAGTACTAAGCAACTTGTTCCGTCAGAAAATTTTGGAGATGTCTCTCTTACTGGAGAATCCGGTGGAACTAGTAAACTTAACGAATCGTATGTTTCTACTTTCGACTTGAACCATAGAGGATCATCAACTTATCAAATGAAAAGCTATGCTACGAAGAGTGTGGACAGATTCAGGCTGACACGGAAAAACATTGACCTAAAGATCGGTAAAGCCCGCGA
>JADGBR010000033.1 GCA_015231405.1 Candidatus Omnitrophota bacterium
CTGGGCGTCGGAGACACCGGCGATACCGCCCCAATGTTCGGCGGCGGCTCTAACGACCCTTCCCGACAGGTCTTTGACCCTCAAAAATTTATTCCGTCTCTTCCATTTACCGAATTCTTTCAGCTCTTCCTCTCTTGGCGGCCTCAGGTTAAGGTCGATAAATAGTGCCTTCAGGAAATTCTCCCGGTCCGACAGGTCGTCGTCGACGAGAAAACCGAGCCTTCGGGAAACCGCCGGAACACCGCCATGTTCCGCTGTCGCGTCCTTGAAAGCGTTGATATAATTTTTGATCACAGGAAAATACATCTCTTTTTCGTTCCGGGGATCCATGAACTTCTTGAGCTCTTTCTTCGTGGGCAGCTTATGGAACATCTCGATGTAAAGGAACCGGCAGTAATTATCCCATACCCCGAGCGACCACTTGCCGTCATAACGCCCGAGCCAGAAACCGAGCCTTTCCGCGACGCCCGAAAGGTTGCCGAAATGCTTGCTCCAGTGCAGCGTTTTTGACGACACATCGCTCACTCTCAGGTATTTCCCCCTGTACTTCCATTTCCTGAAATCGCTAAGCTGTTTCTTATTCGGGTATCTGCCGTTCAGGTCCTTGTAAAGTTCCTGGAGGAAATCGCCCCATTCCCTAAGGTCAAGGGTGCGGTAATCGTAGTTGATACTTCGAAAGAACCTGGCCCGTGGGCCGTGATACTTATCGATATTCTCAAAAACATCCCTGCCGAGTTTCCCCGGGGTAAGGTCGCTCGTATCGAATTTATTCTTTTTGACGAACTTTTTCTTTTCCTCATCCGTCGGCCAATGGCCGTTAAGGCGTTCATATATGGTCGAGATCACATTCTCACGTTTACGGAGCGACCGTTCCGGACCGCGTGTCCTCATCGTATAGCCGAAACTCTCGCCTACGCCGCGCATGCCGCGGATAGGATCGAGACTGTTCGCGGCCTGGAGCACGCGGCCATAAGTGACACCGGCGGCCTGAGCCAGCATCATTTTTCCGGGAAATTTCCGGCCCTCGTTCATAATTTTGGCCTCTTCCCGGTCGAGCATCCGTCTCATCTCCCCGCGTGTGGGTTCGCGATCCCGGTCGGCCATGAATATTACCCGGGCCATAACTTTTCGCTTGGATAGCGACTTCGAGCCCGTACGCTTTTCTTTTGTTCCGCCAAAAGCCCCTATCATTAAAAGCGGGACTTTTCCCGAGTACGCTAACACCGAATCGAAAGATCCGTGCATAGAGACAGCGGCTAAGACCGGAACGATATACGTATAGCTTTCGGAAAATCCCGACCATGGATCCAGCCATGCCGCGAGGCCCGCGTATACCGCTCTAATAATAAACCCGAATACGCCTATCCCGAGGAGCAGTTTTTTATCCTTATTCCCTTTCCAGTCAATTTTTCGCGAGACGATCCGTTCTTTCTCAAAGAAATACAATTCTCCTGAAGCGGCATGGAAAGCGTAGGAGACGGCGGAACTCACAATAGCCAGGGTCAAATAGACCGTTATGCCCAGCGAAAAAGGCACCTTAAAACCCGGAGGCGCGAGATCGCACAGATATACTATCCCTTTCATCATCGCGAAACTGAACACCAGCTCTTCGAGCCCGCCTAAAAAGGCTATTGCCCGCTCAGGGACCCCTATAGCCCTGAGGGCCGGCACGGCGAATTTCCATATTAGCCCTATGAACTGAAGGGGCTTCGCCTCAGGCTTATCCGGGTCCTCGATATACCGGGCCATGTCCTGGGCGGAGAGCATTTCCTTAAATTTCCGGAAGGCGGCACTGAGTGACGCGTCGAATTCCCTTAGCGATCTCGCGGCCCTTTCCCTGAGCAGCCGCCCTTCGATCGACATCGCGCGATATTTATCGTATATCGCCCTCCTATCCCCGCCGCTCGGGTCCTTCTTGTATAGCCTTCGGCAAATATCCACATAAAGTGGCCGTATCGAGGCGGGAAAAAGGGGTTTCAGCCTTAAAGCCTCGATGAGAAAGACGATCCGCGCGTTCAGGTCCTCAATGTACTTTACAGCCTCCTCCGGCACTTCTTCCCCGGAATATTTATCCAGGAGCCGCTCGAACTTCTGTAATACGGCCGTCGCGTTATCTTCATCGTCGCATTCTGATATTCCCTTCTCCAGCTCCTCGCATCCGGCCATTATCTCCCGGTACCGCGCGTCGATTTCTTTATACCTGGCGCCGGCGGCTTCGAGCCTCCTCTCAAGGCCAGCCAGTATCGAGCGCTTCCCATCGATCATTGCCCTTCCGGCGCTATGCAGCCTCGCTGCGGCCGCGTCGACTTCGGACCTTGCACCGGATAATTTTCCACTCGCTGCCCTATAGGCCCTTTGGACCAGGTCATCAGCTTTCCTTAAGAGCGCCCTCAATTTCTTGGCTTCTCCCTTAGCCGCCGCGACCCGGCCCAGTCTCTGCCGTTCGGCTTTTTCCTCTTCGATACGTCTTAGAAGCCTTTGGTGTTCCCGGGCGGCCGCATCTTTTTTAGCCGCCGCCAATTTATCCGCGGCATCCCTAAGCCTTTCTTTCTGGGCGTCTTGAACGGCTTTAACTTCCCGTTCAATCGCTTCCCGCGCCTTACGCCTCTCTCCTTCGGCCTGTTTTCTCCCCTTCTTTTTTTCCTTTTCTATCGGACGTTTCTCGTCCCGTTCTTCTTTCTTTATTTTCTCCTCGGCTTCCCTGGCCTTTCTTTCTCGCCATGCTTTTACCCTATCAGCGGCTTTTCCCAGCGAAGAAAGGCCCCATACAGGCTTCTTTTTTGTCCATGTTCTGGTCTTCACAACCGGCATCCGTTCGGTAATAAACCCGGCCGCCATTATCGCCGCGGATATACCTGCCGAAATAATTAAAGCTGCCGCGTCGTTATCCACAATGCCTGGGGAAAAGATATAAAACCCGATCCCTGCCAAGACGGCCACTACACCGTAAAGGGCTAGCGGTATCGCCCTGGCGTTACGCCTGGGTACCCGGTGTTTTCGAACATCCTCTCTTTTCTTCCCTTTCGGTTTCTCGACCGCGGTATCGTCACCGATCCTTTTCACCGGCCAGCGGATAGTGAGCGTCACCCCGCGTTCGGTCCTCTGACCCAGGGCCTTACGCCGCGCCAACTCTTCGGGCGTTCTTTCCTCTTCCGTCAGGGAATCAATAACGGCGCTGCCGCCGTTATCGGTCACGACCCGATGCATGCAGGCCTGTCCGGTCTCTTTGCGTTTGGTGAAGTCGGCGTCAGATACTTTCTTGAGATCTCGTTTAGATATCCCGGTCCCGTGGTCGATGACCTTAACAACAAGATAGTCCCCGTCATCCGAAAATACTATCTTCGGTCCCTCAATGTCCTTTTCGCCGTTCAGAAAAGCCGCTTCCCGTGTGGCTTTTACGGCACCGCTTATGGCGTTATCCACGCTAAAAGCCAGCCATTTCCATTCGCCGCGGGGTACCAGATCGAAAAACGCGTGGTCAACCGGTACCTCAGCCGTAAACATCCCATCCAGATTCTGGATGTCATTTTTTACCCTGTCGCGGATGAAATCCCCGGCTTGTGTTGTTACCAGAAGCCCTTTCCCCCTGCAAAAATTGAACCATTCCTTATTCAAACCTAAAGTATCCAATAAAACCTGATCCATCGAAGAAGCGTCGGCATATTCGCCCGGCTTTTCACCGTTACCGAAAGTTGTTATGGACCTCAACATCCTTCGAAGCGACGCTAACCCAACTTTGATCAATCCTCCGAAATGATCGTCCGCCGGGATAGAAACCACTTCATCTCTGGCAGCAAGTGCCTCAGTTTCATTAACGGCTTCATTAAATAGCCGCTTCCATACTTCATACTCGTCCCTTATCATAACCTTCTGATAACGCGACCTGAATCTCGGGAGGAATCTGATTTTGTCATATCTCGTGGAATGGAGCGAGTACTCTCTCAGTAACTTGAATATCCTTTTTATTTCATCAGCGCATCTTTTGACTCTATCTTCAACTCCAATAAATGCATCGTGGGCTCTATTCCTAAAATCGAGGGCGTCACCATGTCCGTAAGCGGCTCGTTGAGAGAGATAGAACCTTTCCTCGGCGCGATATCTTTCGGCGAACTCCTCTTTTTCGATGAAATACCTTTTGAGAACTGATACCGTATCTTCATTTTTTTCCGCGAGTTGTCCCCTTACCGGCTTCGTCAGATCTACCCTGTATCCGATAACATCCGAACCGTAACGGGTACCGTTCGGCCCGTCCTTGAAGATCAGGATAGCGCACTTATCGTCCAGTAAGAGATACGGCCTCTTCCAGAAATCGTCGCCCGAACAATTCTTGTCCGAAAGAGGCTCACCGCCGTGAACGATCTTTACAAAAGCGTCTACTATCGTGTCGTACGCTATACTTTTCCCGAGATACTCTCGGTACCCCTCCGGCACCTCCGCCGGGCCATGCTCGGCGGCTTTCCGGAGCGTCTCGTGTATACTCCCGTTATCACCTTCTATCCGCTCAAGCGCCCCTGTGAACCTCCTCAAAATATCCACCGCGTAAGCGCCGTATCCTGGATCGAACCCGTCGCCCTTGGGTATAAAGGTCCGTGAAACTTCATCCATTGCCTTCTCGAGATCAATTACGCGAACCTCGCCTCCGGCAAGTTCGTATCTCATCCTTTTCTCTTCCCCTGCCGTTTCACTTAAGGTAAGTTCCACCCCATGCCTCGTATATTCCATAGCCTCTATGCCGTATCCTCTAAAGCATTTCGATATTGAAGGGTTAATTGACGAGTCCCGGAGCTTTATAAGAGCCGCTCTGAACTTCTCAAAATACTCATCAATAGCCGCCGGGCTGAGTTTTAGAGCTTCCCTGACTTCAAGGTCCTTAAGGAATACTCCGATAAGCGCCTCGATATAGGATTTGCCTACCTCCTTTTTATTCAAGTCAGTAAGACCTCTCTCCTCCCCGGGGACTTCCGTTATCTCGTATTCCCGTTTCACTTCATCCCAACGGATAGCGTAAAGCGGGGCGAATATCGATGTGGGGGCAAGGGTGGATGTTGACGAAGCTTCATAGCGGTCAATGGCGAAGGAAATATCCTCACTGACCATGGCGGCGATCAGTAATACTGATGTTATCTTAAATGTAAGAGTACTTGCCTTCATCGTAAGGCATCCCCGCGAAAGCGGGGATCAAGTGATAATAAAAACACCGCCGTGAATAATGTTTCTATGTGATCCCCGCTTTCGCGGGGATGACGGATACATATGGGTTAAGTTACCCCCACGTCCGACTGACTCAATAAGTGACTTTATTATATCCTAATATTAGTATAATTGAAAGCAATATTTTCTAAAACGCCTGCGATTATCCTTGACTTAATGCGATAGGGCTAGTATCATTAATGCAGGGGGATCGCTTCACCCCGTTTTGTGGGGTTCGCGATGACGCCCATACGAGGGAGGTACTGAAATGAAACCCATTATTCATTTGCTACTGGTGCTAGGCATCGTGATCACTCTAGAGTATTCTTTTTCAGAAGAACCGATACCATCTTACACTCCATCCTACATAAGCTCTAAACCCTTAACTGAAACACCTCTGCCGCTTAATTGGGCGTTAACTTCCGGCAAAGCTGAGACTTTTGTTAAAACCCTTGCCACAAGAACTTTTATAGCGGATGTCCGCCTCGATGCCGGTCAAAGCGCCTCTTCCGTCATAGGCGCATATCTCGACCTTCGGTATAACTCAGGGCTTGTTTATTCCGAACTGGCCAAAACCCTTCCAGGAAAGAAAATTCAGGTGGATGTCATCATACCGGAATATACGTTCAAAAAACTGGACGCCGGGAGAGCAAAGGTAAGGCTAATAGTCAAATCCATTAACGGTGATAAATGGATAGATCTCAATAACGGGAAGGACTGGACCGAGATAACTCCGGACAAAACTATGACGCTTGGAGCCGTTCTGCCCGAAAGATCGGTTTCCACGAAAAACGGCCTGGAGTTCGACCCTTCGAATACGGCTTCTATCGCCGTCGAGATGAGGACCGGGAAGTTACAGGGGACCGAGAACCTTATCATGTTCATCCAGGATATAAGGATAGATAACTCATCCCTCGACAAGCTGAAAATAAACCTCAATCTTATACGAGACGGCAAGGTCATGGGCGATACTTACATCCCTTCATACCCCGAAGGCACGAAGTTCATACTTACGGCTGATGCAATAGCCTTCAAGGCCTCTCTCTCGGATGCCTCCGACATCACTTTTGATGGAAAATCTTCCGATTTCTTTTTGAATGTTCCGGTCCATTTCCCGGGGGATGCAGGGCTCAAAGGATCGCTAGTCGTGACCTCAGTACTGGGAACAAGTACCATCGAGGTCAAAAGGGACCTTTCCGAAATAACTGTCGGTTCGGCTGCGAACGTATCTATCCCGCTGGACAAGTTAAGCGGCCCGATGGACCTTCGTGAAGCTTTGAAGGATATCGATATAAAAGTATCGGTCGAACCCGAAAAAGAAAGCCCGCCCATTCCGATGGCTCTTTCGCCCGTCACGCTGGTCAAGGGCAGACTCGTGACATTCAGCTCCGGATGGAAAGAAAGGGACGCCCAGAAACTCGGGGGCTACAAATGCGTCGACGATAGCGGTAACCCCGGGGTCTGCGGGATAGCCGTATCGAAATTCGAGAACGACCCTTACCGCGCCCTGGTCACGATAAAAATGACCGGAGGGATAGATTGGACCAACCCATTTTACCGCGCTGAACTCGAAAAAGAATTCGAGAACACCCCCCGCGACCTGACGGATACTCTTCTCGAGATCGAGATAAGCCCTGTCACCGACACGACGGAACTTTGGCAGACCCCTTACAGGGCGAGAATAGGGCTATTGGACATGAACGGGAATATCATGTTCGGTCCTAACATTTCTTTGTCGGAAGGCCTTCCGGCTAAAGCCTATCTCAACGTGACTATGTCGGTACCATCCCCAAAAGGTTTCACCATGCCCGGCTTTGACCCGGCCAAAGTCAAATCCCTCATCATTAACGTGGAAGCCACCCAGACAGCGCATGATCCGCTGGAACTCTCCATCATGTTGAACAATCTTAATATCCGCAACACCCCGGCCACCGTATCGCCCGCGTTCAAGAATTTCGATTTCAGTAGATTTAAGAGAGACCCGGAAAAATGGGCGATAAAAAAACTCGTCGATTCCAATGGCGGCTACATGATAGGTATAAACTACCCTTTCCCGACCGTTAAAGTGTCGAACCGGCTTCTCGAAGTCCCTGAGGTATACCCGACGGTCGGCAGGAAACCCGACGACCCGGGACATTTCGGATTCTCGAGCCCTGTAACAAAAGCCCAGACCATAGAAGACCTCTCTTTTTTCGCTTCCCGTGGCCTCCGGATCGTACGTATCTTCGGGTTAGGGCATCTTGACGGGGTGTTCAACTGGGATATGTCCAACAACTCGATAAGGGGCTTTGACAGGCATAAGGACGACTTGATCCGCGCCTCTATCGAAATGCCGGTCGAAAAATACGCGGAGCATCTCCGTAAGAACGAAAAATCGCTGTTCCCGTTCCGAAGAGGCATAACCGGGCTCAATTCGTTTGTCATTCCCGATCTCAGGGCTTTACTTACCGCCCTCGAGGAAGTCGAGCGTAAAACAGGCGTTCGCGAACTGGTGATCCTAGTCCTATACGATTTCACCATCGCCGACGGCATAACGAAAGAAGGCCCCAACCGGAGATACAAGGTCGGCGAGCACCCGGAAGTCGTGACGGACCCCATGACCCGGCTTAAAGCCGAAGCTATTATCTGGAAAATGATGCGAACTATCGGAGCCGACGGACGGTTCAGGAAATATATCTCTGCGGTGGAAATAATGAACGAGCCGTCTAACGCCGCCGCGGTAGTCACACCGGAACATTTCGCCGACCTCGTCAACATGGTCGGCGAGACCATGTATCTCGTCAAGGACGCTATAGGACCGGATATCCCGGTGACCATTGGCTTCGCCAGCTGGGCCCCGGACATAAAGTACTGGAAGACCCTTTCAGGCGGTATAGATATACTTATGCCCCATTACTGGGAAAGCCTGGAATCTTATGATATTGACACCCTCGGGCTCTGGCCTCTGGACACCCCGGCAGAAAAGATATGGGAATACCTCGGCGCCGAAAAGAACGGCCGCTTGACCGGAATGGGCGAAATAAGCCCGCTCGGTGGAAAGATCAAAGAAAATCTCGAAAGGCTCAAAACCGCCGGCTACGATTTCTCCCTCGTCTGGTCCTACTCCGGCCACGACGGCTTCGACGCGAAGCCCGTTATGGATGAGATCAGCACCCCATCTCCAAAGCGTCCTTAACTCGTTCATGGTCAATTTATTGTCTTGACGCGGCCAACCGCGCCTGGTAAGATAGTCTTTCAACAGAGGGGGGAAAGGATTAGGCAGTGCGATCAAGTTCTTTACTAACCTAATTCTTTCCACAGTTCTTGTTTTTTTCCCCGGAGTTTCTTTTTCCCAGGAAAGATCTGAGCCTTATCCGTCTTATAGCGAGACAAAGACCCTTACCGAAACACCACTTGAATTTTATTGGAGAACCACTTCCGGTAACCCGGGAACCTTTGTCGATACCCTTTCGGAAAAGACCTTTATAGCCGATGTCCCTCTTACCGGCATCCAGGGACGATCAACTGTCATAGGAGCCTATCTTGACCTCAGGTACAATGCGGGATTCATTTACTCGCAGCTGTCGGAGACCCTTCCCGGAAAAAGGATCGAGATCGACGTCATGGTGCCGGCCGATACTTTTATGAGGCTGGATAAAGCGAGGGCAAAGGTCCGTCTTGTAGTCAAATCCATAAACGGAAATAAGTGGATAGATCTCAATAACGGCAATTTCTGGACCGATATCTCCCCCGATAGAACTATGACCCTGCAAGCTATTTTACCCGAAAAGCCGGCCTCCCCGAACAACCCCCTGGCGTTCGACTCCTCCCATATCGCCGCCATCGCCGTGGAGATGAGAACGGGCAAAATATCCGGAGAGGAAGATATTGTCATGCTTATCCAGGATATCAGGATAGAGAACACCGCTATCGACCTCTCCAAAATAGATCTTAATCTTATACGGGATAACAAGGTCATAGAAAATACTTATCTCGAATCGTATCCTAAAGGCACAAAATTACTTCTTTCAGGCGGTCAGACCGGTTTATCCGTATCATTCCCTGAAACAAAAGGTATCTCACCGGCGGCAAACCCTTCCGATTTCTTTTTGGAGATCCCCGTTAATTTCCCCGCGGACGCCCTTATTACCGGCTCTCTAACGACCACTTCGACCATTGGCTTAAAGACACTGTCGGTCAAAAGCAACCTTGCCGAAATAGTGGCCGGCAGCGCGGATAGTGTTTTGATCCCTCTCGACAAATTAAACGTCCGGAAAGATCTTGATGCGACGCTTAGAAAGATCGATATTAAATTATCTTTTGAGACCGGAAAAGAAGACCCGCCCGTGCCTCTTGCCCTTCGCCCTATCACTCTGATCAAGGGACGCCTTGTCCCTTTCAACTCGGGATGGAAAGAAAGAGGCCGTAATAAGCGCGGGATAACCCTCTCAAAATACGAGTTCGACCCTTACCGTGTACTCGCCACGATAAAAATGCGGGGCGGCATAGACTGGTCCAACCCTTTTTACCGGGCGGAACTTGAAAAGAAATTTTATAATGCCCCGGTGGATCTTACTGACACCCTTATCGAGATGGAAATAAGCCCTGTCACGGACACGACACGCGTGTGGCAAACCCCTTACAGGGCGAGGGTAGGACTTTTGGACATGAACGGGAATATCATGTTCGGCCCGAATATATCACTGTCGGAAGGGCTACAGGCCAAGGTTTACCTAAATGTGACCACATCCGTACCTTCGCCGAAAGGCCTTATGATGCCGGGTTTTAACCCGGCCAAAGTTAGGTCCCTCATCATCAACATCGAAGCCACCCAGATACCTCAGCCCCCCCTGGAACTCTCTGTTATATTAAGCAACCTCAATATCCGCAGCGCAAAGAGATCCGTTTCGCCGGCATATAAAACTTTCGACTTCAGCAAATTCAAAAGAGAACCGGACAACTGGGAAATAAAAAAACTGGTGGATTCCGAAGGCGGTTACGCTATCGGGATAAACTATCCCTTCCCCTCCATTAAAGTATCGCCCCTGCTTCTCGAGGTCCCGCAAGTGTACCCGACGGTCGGCAGAAAACCCGATGACCCGGGGCATTTCGGTTTTTCGAGCGTCTTGACAAAAGAACAGACGATAGAAGACTTTTCATTATTCGCATCCAAAGGCATTAAAATAGTCCGCGTCTTCGCTCTCGGACACCTCGACGGCGTGTTCAATTGGGATATTAACAATACAGGTATCATGGGCTTTGAAAAACGAAAAGACGCCATCATCAGACAGGCGATCGATATGCCGGTCGAGAGATACGCAGATCTCTTAAAAGACAACGAAAGAGCTTTGTTCCCCTGGAGGAACAGTACGACAGGCCTGGGGCCTTTTGTCATTCCGGATTTCCTCGCTTTACTGGACGCTCTTGAGGAGGTCGAGAAGAGAACAGGTATCCGCGAGCTAGTGATCCTCGTTCTCTACGATTTCACTCTGGCCGACGGCATAAAAAAAGAAGGGCCCGGCAGAAGATACAAGGTAGGTGAGCACACCGAGGTCGTGACGGACCCATTGACCAGGTTAAAAGCTGAAGCGATAATATGGAAAATGATGCGGACGCTCCACGCCGACCCGCGCTTTAAACGATATATAGGCGCGATCGAAATAATGAACGAACCGTCAAACGCCGCAGCGGTCGCGACACCCGAACATTTCGCGGACCTGGTCAATATGGTTGGTGAAACGATGTACCTTGTCAAAGACGCTACAGAAGGAGACATACCCGTGACCATAGGCTTCGCCAGCTGGGTGATCGACCTCAAATACTGGAAAACCCTTTCCGACGGGATAGACATCCTCATGCCTCATTACTGGGAAAGCCTGGAATCCTACAACATCGACACCCCGAAACTCTGGCCGCTGGACACCCCCGCTGAAAAGATATGGGAACACCTCGGCGCCGAAAAGAACGGCCGCTTGACCGGAATGGGCGAAATAAGCCCGCTCGGGGGAAAGATCAAAGAAAATCTCGAAAGGATCAAAAAAGCCGGCTACGATTTCTCCCTCGTCTGGTCCTACTCCGGCCACGACGGCTTCGACGCGAAGCCCGTTATGGACGAGATCAGCTCCGCTTCTACCGACGCCAAGGGATAATTGTGATTCGTAGTTCGTGATTCACTAGAGGACTGATGAGGGTGTGGACATCCTCTTCAGTCTCCCCAGGGGAGAAAAATTGAATCATTCCTTTTCTTTTTCAGGAGAGCCTGTCGTCGGATCGGAATTTTCGCGATGGTCTTCCTCCGACACTTTACCCGTCATCATCGCCAGGTTCAGCGGATAATGGTCGGGGTGGAAGATGTTAAAGTAGAGGTGCCAGACTATTATCGCCAGGACCGCGAGTATGGCCTCGAAGAAATGGATGGTCCTCGCCACGTCAAATATCCACATGGCAAGAAACTGCATGAAAAAATCCTGGAACATAAGCACTGACCCCGTGACGGTCATAATAACGCCGCCCCACACAAGCGCCCAATATTCGGATTTCTCAATGTAGCTGTATCTCGCGTATTTCGGTTTTCCCTTGCGGAGCCCGAAATAGAACAGCACCGTAAAGAAAACATCCGTGAAATCCCTCTTTTTTACCATCATCGCCCTGAGCTGTTGTCTTCCCCGCGCCGTGAAGAACAGATAATAAGCATGGTATACCGCGAGGACAACAAAGATGACCGCGAGTATCCTATGGGCGATCCCACGCCAGTCGAAGCCCGGGTTAATAAGCCTGAAAGGCAAAGCCCACCACGCGTCGCTCGCCCTGAGCGCGAATCCCGTATACGCCAGGAGCGTAAAAGAAACGGCGAGCCCGATATGCTGCATCCGTTCGCCCAGAGTAAAACGGTCGTACAGATCTATCCCCTGCTTGCGGCGATAGTAGGCCCTGAACGCCGCCAGAAAATCCAGCAGATTATGGAGAAGCATTCCGCCTATCGTCATTACGATGAGCGCTATATAGATCACGGTCACATAGAAAACCATCTGGTCCTGTCTCACCGAAGGCGCGAGATGAACGTTGCCTTTTGCGAGCCTTTCGCCGGCGTTAGGATGACATTTGCCGCAGGTTTTAGGCAGGTTCTTCTTATTCACGTCCGAAGCCGGATCGCTCGACGGGAGGATATTATGGATGCCATGACATGACGCGCAGTTCGCGACCGTCGTCACGCCCAGCTTCCCCGCCAGGCCGTGATAACTTTTCATGTAAGACTCTACCATCCCGGCCGGCAAACCGTATTTGGAGATAATTTTTTCCGACGCGTGACATTGGCCGCAGGTCTTCTCCGCTATGACGGAGGAGTAGACCGACGAACCTGGGTCAGAATGGGATCTTATCGTATGCTCACCGTGGCAACTCGTGCAAACGGGCGCGTCACGTTTCCCCGCCGCGACAGCTTTACCATGAACGCTGCGCGAATATGTCATAAGAACGTTTTCATGGCATTTGCCGCATGTCTTTGGGACATTGGACCAGAATATCTTTGAGTTAGGGTTCGCCGGGGATGAAAGATCATGCGAACCATGGCAGTCCGTGCATTCCGCCGAAGACGCCAGCCCTTTTTCCCTGAAAGCTTTGCCGTGGACGGTTTCCAGGTACGACGCGACCGGCCGCTTTTCCAAAAGGTCATATTTCGACATCAGGTTCGCGTCTTCATGGCAGCGTGAACATGTCTCGGGTATGTTCATCCGATAAACGGGAGAGCCCGTATCACGCGTGTTGAGTAAATTGTGCGGCTCTCCATGACAATCCAGGCAGCTGGCCGCGGCAACCCCGGCCTTGACCGCCCTGCCATGATCAGAGGCGGAATAGATCTCCGATTCGGTATTATGGCATTTGGCGCAGTCGACTTTCGCAGGTTTTTCGGCGTGCGGGGCCTCATGGACATCGTTGTGGCAGGAAGTACACAGGTTCTTGCCATGCACGGACGAACCGTATTTCTCGAAGTTAGCGCCTTCATGGCAGGAAAGGCAATCGTCGTTGGATATTTCTTCGGCCGAATAGCCCCTGGACGCGGAAATGGCGCATACCGCCAGGAACAAAAATACCGCCCGCGCGGCGCGAATAAATGTCATTCTTCCTGTCGTCATGGTGTGTATTACTTTATCTCCCGTAACTATGCAGCCCTTTCAAAAGATAATTCACTCCGAAATATGTAAAAACCATAGCCATAAAACCTACTACCGACACCCACGCCACCTTCTTGCCGCGCCACCCTTTTCTGGTCCGCTGGTGAAGGTATATCGCGTAAATGAACCATGTGATGAGCGACCAGGTCTCTTTAGGGTCCCAGCTCCAGTAAGTGCCCCAGGCCGAATTTGCCCATACCGAACCGCTTATGATACCGAGCGTAAGGAAAAGGAACCCGAACGCTATCATCCGGTAGCTGATTGTATCCAGGTTCTCGTCCTCGTCCTTTCGGACGAGGAGTACCGCGCTTGAAACAAAAGACACCGTTAACGCCGCATACCCTATGAAGCAGGTAAGCACATGTATCGTCAGCCAGTTGCTTTTCAGCGCCGGAAGGAGAGGCGTTATCGTCTTATCCAGGAGAGCCGCGTACCCTAATGCGAGAAGGCTTACGAGGACCGCGCCCATGGCGATCGGCCTCGACTTATATCTCAGATCGACGAAAACCGCGACTATGGCTATAGCCCATCCGAAGACGACCAGGGATTCGAACATGTTGCTGAAGGGCGGCCTTCCCGCGATCTGCCACCGTATCACGAGATATGCCGATATGAAGGTGATGCCGGCGATAACCGCGCCCCTGGCCAGCGCCGGGAGGAACTTTTTACCGAAGAACGTGTCAGCCGCGTAAAAGACCACGGAGAGAAAATACAGGCCGAAACCGGCATTGAGGAACAGCGTTGCCATTTCTTAACTCCTTTTGACCACGGGATTGACATAGAATATGATGATGACCCCGGCGATCAGCAATAAGAACCCCGCGTACACGACCGGCACTCCCGGGTCCCTTACGACCTGTAATCCCGTCCAGTTGAGCGCTTCGGTATCATAAGAGGACTGGAAGAATTTATATCCTCCGTAACTGAGGGGCTCATTGACGCGGATATCTTTCTTCACGACCTCAGTCGTTCCTTTCAACACCGTAACTCTGCTTATATAATCCTTGGGCATACGTCCGACCCACCGGTACAAGAACCTGAAATTCTGGTCGGTCTTCTGGTGCATATCAGGGAACCTCGCGAATACCCAGAACCTGCTGACTTTACCGGCCTTATCGGTGAACTGAACTTCGACGGCAGGGTTATTGGGTTCGAACGAACGGCTGGTCGCGGTCTTAGTGGCTGTATCCATAGCGAAATCGGGAAGATATCTGAGGATCTTTACCCTGTAACCGGTATCCGCGACAGCCGTTTCAACTCCTACATCCGTCGGGACTTCGGCTATTACTTTAGGTCCATTGCCGGGCATAGCCATTCCGGCGTGGGCGCCCATCCCGCCGTGCGTTTCCGCGCCGCTATCAGATTCGCAAACCAGCAATTTTTCTTTGGGATCGATATGTTCGGTATAGACGAAATCATCCAGCCTCAATGAAAACCCGAGATCCACCGACCGGCCCTTGTAGACAAAGGAGTTTATCGCCTTCCCTTTGTCTATAGCCACGTATTCCTTCTCGCCGAAGACGAGGCCGATAGCCGCTCCTAGAAGTATGACAAGGATGCTGAGGTGAGAGATAAAACTTCCGAGCTTGACCGCCCTGAGCGGAAGTTTATTCACGAGACATACCGCCAGGTTCAGCGCGAGCGCGAACAAAAAGAGAATGAACCACCATGAATAGTAAAGCCGGTCAAACCCCGCCCGCATGATAAGGTCATAGCCTACCTGCCCGACTTTGCTTATGTAGAACTCGGAGGTTTCACCCTGGGGTATGAGCGTCCCTATGAGCGAACAAAAGGATATGACGCCAAGCAGCCATATGGCCAGTTTTATCGACGAGAAAAATCTCCATACCCCGGTATTTTTTATGTTCATATCATTCCTGTCACTTCTTCGCGGGATGGGTTATCTTCTTGACCGCTTCGTCGTAATTGAATTCCTTGTAATTCGGATTATCCTTGTTGTGACACTTCTCGCAGACCTCTTTTGTCGGCATGATAAGGCCGCCGGCAATGGATTTTTCCCTCGACTTCATCACGCTTAAACTCAGATAATCTGAGCCCGCTCCGTGGCATGTTTCGCACTGCACTCCTTCGGAAGCGATGAACCCTTCAGCCTGTTCCCCGCCGTAACCGGTAGTGTGGCATTTAAGACACTCCGGAGCCTTCTGGGGATCTCCGGCAAGGCCGACCCTCTTTGCCGTTTCCAGAGCTTCGGGGCTTGCGAGCGTTCCATAAGCCTTCGCGTGCCCGGTTGACTGCCATTGCCCGAACTGGTTCCCTTTCGCCTCCGACTTATGGCACATCGAGCATTTTTTTACTCCTACATATTTATGGACAGCCTCAGCTGCGACAGACCCAGAAACAAATAGAGCCATAACCGCTAATAACGCCAGTTTTTTCGCGCTCATTTTCCCCTCCCTTCGTTAATCCCCGATCCGTCATTGCGGGGACACGCAGTGTCCGAAACGATCTCTATAATATTTTAATCCCGCGGATTGTCCCTTCCGCGGCCTGAACCGTTCGTTTGATGTCCTTGAAACTGTGCTTCAACGAAATAAAATTCGCCTCGAACTGGGAAGGCGCGAGATAAACACCCCGCGACAGCATGCCGCGAAAGAAGGAAGCGAAAGCTTTTGTGTCGCATCCGGAGGCGTCATCATAATCGATTACATCTCTCTTCCCGGTAAAAAAAAGCGTGAAGAGGGACCCGCATCTCTTCATCGTTACATTAACCCCATTGCGGAGTAAAAAGTTCCCTATTCCTTCCTCTAAAGCCCCCCCAAGATCGTTGAGCCTGCCATAGGTCCCTTTCTTCATAAGGGCCTTTATCGTGGCTATCCCGGCTTCGACGGCCACCGGGTTACCTGAGAGCGTCCCGGCCTGGTACACTGGACCATCGGGAGCTAATAGGCCCATAATATCGTCCCTGCCGCCGAAAGCGCCTATGGGAAAACCCCCGCCCAGTATTTTACCCAGCACCGTAAGGTCCGGCTTTATCCCATAAATTTCCTGGGCTCCGCCTAAGGCCACGCGGAAACCGCTAATGACCTCGTCAAAAATAAGAACGATACCGTTCTCCTTCGTGATCTCTCTTATCTTAGCATGGAACCCGGCCCGGGGCAACACAAGTCCCATATTGGCCGGTATTGGTTCGAGTATAACACAGGCGATATTACCCTTTTCTCTCTTGACCGCCGCCTCGAATTTTTCGATGTCGTTAAAAGGGACCACTATCGTATCGGCGGCTACGCTCTTATTTATCCCTTTCGAGCTCGGGACGCCGAAAGTGGCCGCGCCCGAACCGGCCTTTACAAGAAGGCTGTCGGCATGGCCGTGGTAACAGCCTTCGAATTTCAGTATCTTCTCCCGCCCCGTGAAACCCCGCGCGAGCCTTATCGCGCTCATCGCCGCCTCTGTACCCGAAGAAGTAAGGCGGACCTTTTTTATCGAGGGGTATATCTCCGTAATGAGACGCGCGAGCTCTATCTCTTTCACCGTAGGCGCCCCAAAAGTCGTCCCCCTCTTCATAGCGGCGGCCGCTCTCCTTAACACCATCTCGTCTGCATGGCCCAGTATGAGCGGCCCCCACGACATGACGTAATCGATGAACTTATTGCCGTCCACGTCGCGGATATAGGCGCCATTGCCGCTCGAAATAAAAATGGGATGTTTACCTACGGCCTTAAAAGCCCTGACGGGGCTATTCACCCCGCCGGGAATGTACTTAGCGGCAAGGGTGTAGCACTTACCGGATGCACCGAAATTTTTTTTCACTTTGCCGCACTTCCACGTCAAAATTTTACTTTTAAACCGGTATAGCAGGCATGCCCGAAATAATCATCCATCCCGCCGTTGGAATCCTCGGTGTATTTCGCCATATCATACCGTATCTCAAAGGTCATGTCTTTCATTATCTCCCGCTCAAGCGCGATAGCCATATCCTGTTTAAAATTATCAAGACCGAGCGGCATAGTTATGATAGCGAACTCAGGGCTACTATTAAAGTTCTCGGACTTGGAGAAAGAATATGTTCCCGTTATTTTCGTGATCTTATCGGGAGTATACCCGCATGAGGTAACCAGTGTAGCGTAGTTAGCGTTATATATGGGAAGCTTACGCGATCCTATATTATCGTGCGCCGGAGTTGTTGTCAACGCCTGCCTGTACTGATAGAAAGTCGACAAAAAAACCGCCTGATGCGGAGTGACCGTAACCCCTCCCGAATAATTATTCGCGAGAAAAGAGGTGTACTCGGTAGACTCGGAAGCGGGAGTATTTATCCCGTATCGCGTAGTGTCGAATCCATAACGCAGAGTACAGGTCAACAGCTTCCAGGGTTTCACATTGAGAAGCGCGAAAGGCTCGTATTTATCATATTTCAACAGGTTCATATAGCCCCTCTCTCCGCCTATAATATCCCCCGAAACTTCATGCCTTCCGAGATTAAAATCCTTGACCCCTCTCTTGAACTTACACGCAGTCGTAAAATTTACATCCTTCACAGGGTAGCACTTTGTCCCGGCCGTCCAGGCATAATCGTGGGTCGTTGCGTCCGTAGCCCTGGAAAAATCATTTGAAGCGGTCGTAGTGGAGTTCTGCGTGTTGTTCTCGTACCTTATCTCCCTATTCATCTCGCCTTCACCGTAGATAACGATATTGTCGATGCCGTCATATTTGACGCCTAATGTCTCTGACAGCTTATATTCATTCATCCTATCGGTAATGTTGATGTACTGGTCGATCACCTCGTCCGGCGGAGATGTCGAATCCTGATTCAGGGTCGACTTACCCCTTTTGTGAACAAAATCCCATCTCACTCCCGCGTCCAAGGCTAAATGCTCGAACGGCGTGTATGTTATCTGGGGAAGAAAAGTTATCGTGTCCTGGTCCACCAAAGCTTTGTTCCTGGGATAATAGGACGTACTCTCGGGGTCGGTCAATGTCTGGAGAGTTCGGCCCCTATTATGCGCGTAGAGGACCGCGGCGGAGGCGAACACTTGTTCGTTCAAGTCCTTTGAAGCGCGGAATACCGCATTGTACGCGTACGCGTCCATGTCCTCGAATTTTTTCCTTATCCCCGTGATCGCTCCGGTCCTTAGGTCAAGGTCCCGTTCATAGTCTTTGGCGTTCACGATCGTCGTCCTTTCGAACTGCTGATCAAGAGACAAGTCTATCCCTTCAACCTTCTGGTCGATCCCGACAGCGAACCTGTCGGTTATCTCGTCGATCTCGATGAATGTCGGCAAAATGAACCTCGGCCTTCCGTCGGTGACTTCAGCCCAGCTTATAAGCGACTTCGCGCCTTTCCTGTATTTGCGTTCATATGTTCCTGAGACCTTTGTATCCTCCACCTCCGAGAATACGGCCTCGCACTTCATGTTCCCTATTTTTAAGCTGAGGTCCCTGGCTGTTTCGAACTCCAGCCCCCGGATGGAATCCGTCGGAGCGAATATCGAAGAATACCCGCCCGTACCGTCGTAATACTTATTCAACTGCTGGAACTCAAAAGTAAAATTCCCGACGCCTTCTTTTTTGAAATCCATATCGACAAAATAGTCGTCGTTACCAGCGAGAGCGCGGCCGTCGATCACGACGGAATCTCCCAGAGTGTCCTCGTAGATATAGTTGTAATCCTCCATGCCTCCGGTGAAGCCTGTTTTGATCCAGTGGTCTTCCGCGTATTTTTCGCGGTCGCCGGATACCCCTATGTATCGGTTAGAGACAGTACTCGTCCCGGTCGCCGACCCTGCCGCTTCGGCAAAAGGGCCGCCGGATAAAAACGCGAGAAGAACGTTCAGGATTACGATAGAGGCAGTTCTTTTCATTTCTAACCCTCCTAGACCCTAAGATGGTCGTTATAATTTGAGCCATGGACCGCAGTATGACAACCGTTCGTAAAGCACGGCATTTCCTGAAAACGGGTGGCGCTGTGAGCGTTATTGCCTATACCGCCGGACGGAGTAAAATTCGTCTGGAAATGGCACTTTAGGCACAGAGAAGTATCCCTCTCTTTGACCATCTTGTCGTTTATGGAACCGTGTACGTTATGACAGGTCGAACAGCCTTCCCTCATCGCTTCGTGCTCGTAAACAAAGGGCCCGGCCTTGTCCTTATGGCAGTTGAAGCAAAGCTCGTTCTTGCCGCGCACGGACTTTCGTGTCCCGGGTTTAATACCGTACTCGCCGTGTGGATCGTGACAATCGGTGCAGGTCATTCTCCCTTCGGGAACAGGATGGTGGTACTGTAAATTAAACTCTGCTTTTTTATCCAAATGGCATTTGTAGCAGGCCTCGGGATCCTTACCCGGATTTATTATGGTCTTCATTTTCCCGGCTTTACCCTCCGCTTCGGCATGGATACTCCCGGGCCCGTGGCAGGTTTCGCAAGCCTGTCCTTCCTTATTCTTGGAGGGAACAAATATGCGGCCGTGTTCCGATCTATTGAACTCTTTGGCTTCCTTCTCATGGCACATCGCGCATGTATCAATACCGGCGTATTCGGCAGCGTTCGGCTGGTCCTCTCCGTCTGACTTTATCTCTTCTTTATCGGCAGCCCGAGCGCCTGAAACCGCGAAGAACATCGCTAAGCAAAAAACGATACCCCACAACTTCCAGTTTTTCATGCTTCCCCTTCCCTATTTAGAATTCACTTTTACGGTAAAATAATTTGCGCCTGTCTTCTTTTCTTCCCTAGTCGAAAATAATATACTATACTGAACAACATGTCCAATTTTATTTGCTATTTTTTTCACAATATTAATGCACCCGAACTTAGACCGTCCGTGCACCATGCAGTACAAATTAAAGTTCCAGTCGTCTTTTATTTCCCGTTCATAACAATGGCTGACCTCGTCAAAAGACGCCATTATTCCTGCGGCTCTTTCTACCATCTTTTCGGGGATATCCCATACCACCATGGCGTTATGGGTGAATCCCAGTTTTCTATGATTAAGCACCGCGGTGAACTTCCGCATTAGCCCGGTCTTTTTGTATGACCTGATCCGCTTAAGAAGTACCGCCTCATCCACCCCGATAGCCTCCGCCATCTCACGGAACGGTTCCGCGGCAAGGGGAATGTCCTTTGAGATAACGGAGATTATGGATTTATCAAGTTTTGATAACATAATATTCAAAATAAAAACCGTAGGGGCGGCCCTTGTAGCCGCCCTAAACGGGTCTCAATTTCCGTTTTTCGCCCATCTCGTATTATATATATACAGGCATAGTGGACAGGGCGTCCATAAAGGCCGCCCCTACGTCATAGCGTGAATTTTACCTTGATCTTGAACGTTTTTATTGCGGGGAATTCGGACAATTTCTCGATCCCCTTTACCCGCCCGATCTCGCGGAGCACCCGGTCTATACGCTTCCTGTTTCTGGCCACCAGAGTGAACCAGAGATTATACACGCTCTCTCTTCTGTAATTATGTGTGACTTCGGGATACGAATTGATCTTTTTAATGACGCTTGTCATCCATTTGGGCGAGGCTTTTACGCCCACAAGGGTAGAAGTGAAATCTATCTTTCGCGGCGAGAAAGTAGCGCTTATCCTCCTTATGATCCCCTTTTGTTTTAAAAGGGCCAGCCGCTTAAGAAGAGCCTCTTCCTTTATCTTCAATTCCCGCGCGATAATTTCCCACGGCTTTTTCCCGAAAGGGATATCCTCCCCGAGCCGGTTAAGGATACGCTTGTCAAGAGCGCTTAATTTATGCTTTGCCTTTGATCCTGGGTTCATAGCCGCAATATGGTTCCTCTCCTAGATAATCGCCGTATTTGGCGTAGGCCCGCGCGCGGCAGCCGCCGCATACTTCCTTGAATTCGCAAATACCGCATTTCCCATGATACTTATCGAAGTCTCGTATGTTATTAAATACCTCCGATCCAAGCCATATATCCTTGAAAGCCTTTTCCCTGATATTGCCGCATTTAAGCTCGAGGTACCCGCAAGGCTGGACTTCGCCCACATGCGAGACGAAACAAAAACCCGTGCCGCCCATACAGCCCCTGCCTTTCAAAGATGCCGCGCTCTGGGCATGGTCATTAAGGAGTATGCGGTTGAAATGCGGGGCGCATGTTACCTTAATATCCATGATCGCCTCTTTCTTTTTACGCGAAAGATATTTGAGCGTTTCCTCGTACTCTTCCGGGGTCAGTTCGTCCTTTTCCATTTCTTTCCCGCGGCCGGTCGGGACCAGTAGAAAAATATGATGTGCTTTCGCTCCGAGTTCTTTCGCCAGGTCCATTATCGCGGGAAGCGTGCCGATATTCCTTTTTGTGACTGTCGTATTCACCTGGAACTCGAGACCCTGTTCTTTTGCCTTTGTTATCCCTCGTATCGCCCCGTTAAAGGCTCCCGGGACCTGTCTGAGATCGTCATGAGTGGCCGCGTCAGGGCCGTCGAGGCTCACGGATATCCTTTTAATGCCGGACTCTATGATCTTTTTTATATTGTCCTCGTCCAGCAAAGTGCCGTTTGGCGCCATCACCATTATAAGGCCCTTCTTTTTGCCGTAGGCTATTATCTCGAAAAGGTCCTTTCGCATGAGAGGCTCTCCGCCCGTCAGGATCATGACCGGCTTCGCGAAAGAAATGACTTCATCGATGAACCTGAAACATTCCTCTGTAGTGAGCTCATTAAGATACGGCCCGTGCCCGCTCGATGCGCGGCAATGACTGCAGGCGAGATTGCAGCTTCTCGTCAACTCCCACGCTATAAGCTTAAGGTCTACTTTCTGCTTTTCAGCCATTTCGCCGCCTCGAGGGCGTAGTAGGTTATGATAAGGTCCGCTCCGGCCCGCTTGAACCCGTTAAGGAGTTCAAGGACCACGCCTCTTTCATCAATATACCCGGCGAGCGCCGCGGTCTTGATCATGGAATATTCGCCGCTCACGGAATAGCACGCGAGCGGGAACTCGAGCTCTTTTTTGATCCCATAGATGATATCTTCGTACCCCATGGCGGGCTTCACCATGACCATATCGGCGCCTTCCCCGATATCGAGCCTGGCCTCGGCTATCGCCTCTTTGGAATTATGGTAGTCCATCTGATATGTTTTCCTGTCGCCGAATTTCGGGGGAGACTCCGCCGCGTCCCTGAAAGGGCCGTAAAGGCTTGAGGCGTATTTCACGGAATACGCCATGATCCCTGTTCGCGGAAATCCGTTTGCCCGAAGCGCCTCTTTGATCGTTTTCACCTGGCCGTCCATCATCGCGCTGGGCGCGGCCATATCGGCGCCGGCCCTGGCGTATGAAACGGCTATCTTAGCCAACGCCTTTATTGTCCTATCGTTATCGACGTCGTACCCGCCCCGGACCTTTTTAAGTATCCCGCAATGACCATGCGAAGTATATTCACACATGCAGACATCCGCGATCACCGTAAGTTCCGGCGCTTCTTTTTTGATCGCGCGGATCGCTTTCTGTACTATCCCGTCTTCGGCGCCGGAGGCTGAACCCTCTTCGTCCTTATGCTTAGGGATACCGAAAAGTATGACCGCCGGAACGCCCGAACGATAGACCCGCTTAGCCTCCCTGACAATTTCGCCGAGCGGAGTCTGGAATATCCCCGGCATGGACCTGATCTCTTTCTTGCGGGATATGCCCTCTTTGACGAAAATGGGCATAACAAGTTCACCGGCTGTGATCTCAGGGGTCTCACGGTTCCTCATACGGGCCGCGTGGTCCTTTCTTCTATCCCTCATCCTTGTTTCGGGAAATGACATGTTTTGCCTTTTGGTAGCGTAAGGATACGCATATTAGTTTAGTCCGTCATTGCGAGGAGTGAGCGACAAAGGAGCGAACGACGAAGCAATCCCTATGATCTATTATTACAGAGATTGCTTCGGGCACTTCGTGCCCTCGCAATGACGGCCAATTTTGAATTTTCCAAATCATTCCTCCCTCACCGTCATTATCTCTTCCTCCGTCAGATAACACGCCGGATCTTCCTGCCAGACGTCGGAATACACGGCTTCGGCCCTGACGCGGAAATTGCCGCCGCATATATCCTGGAAATGGCAGCGTTCGCATTTGCCTTTTAAAAGGGGGAGTCTATTCCTGAGGCCTTTCATGAGCGGGTCCTTCTCATCCATCCAGATCTCGCTGAATTTCCGCTCTTTGACATTGCCGAACGAGTAATGCCCCCAGAACTGGTCAGCATGCACAAATCCCAGATTGTCTACATCCGCTATCCCTATTCCCGATCTATTTCCGCCGTTAATTTTTAAAAGTTTCAGGACTTCGTCGGCCTTTGAGCCGCTTTCCTTCTTCAGTGAGAGATAAAGGTATACCCCGTCCGCGTGGTTGTCTACGGTAAGGATCTCCGTATCCGGATCTCTTTTCGCGAGGCTCCTGGTCCGGTCAAAAATAATATCCATTGTCGAGCGAGCTTCCTCGTTCGAGAGATCGTCTTTTACCATAGCGCTCGCCCTCCCGGAATACACAAGATGATAAAAGCAGGCTCGCTTTATCCCTTCCGTCTCCAGGAGATCGAATATCCCAGGGATATCCCGAAAATTGTGTTTATTTATCGTAAAGCGTAGGCCCGCGCGAACACCTTCCTTGTGGCAGTTCCTTATACCTTTCAGGGTCTCGTTGAACGCGCCCTTCGATCTGCGGAACTCGTCGTTAACTTTTTCAAGCCCGTCCAGGCTTATACCCACATAGGAGAACCTCGTATCCCTGATGTTCTTCGCCGCTTCTTTAGTTATCAAAGTGCCGTTAGACGAGATGACCGTCCGGAGGCCTTTCGACATAGCGTATTTGCCGAGGGTGTAAAGGTCGCCGCGCATGAACGGCTCTCCGCCGGAAAAGAGAAGGACCGGCGCTCCGAAAGCCGCCAGATCGTCGATAAGCCGGACGGCGTCTTCCGTCGTGAGCTCGCCCTTCTCTTTCTTCGGGGTAGCGTCGATATAACAATGCGCGCAGCGGAGGTTACAGCTCCTGGTCGAGTTCCAAACGACTATCGGGCGGTTCGTGTCGGCGGGTTTCCCTTTCAGATAACGGATCTCGTCGTAATGGCCTTTATTCGACGAGAGGAGTCTCGTACAGTTTATCATTATTATTTTCCTCTATTTACAGCTGTTTATAGCGTCCACCAGCCCGTCTATCGTATAGGTTTTAGCCTCGACATGAGGCTTGAGACCCGCTCTTTTGAGCGCGCCTGACGTGACGGGCCCTATCGAAGCGAACTTAACCCCGTTAAGCGCGCGTTTATAATTTTTACCCAATAACGCCAGAAAATTCACGACGGTTGAGGAACTGGTAAATGTTACCATGTCGACCCCGCCGTCCAAAGCCTTTTCAATGAGTTCCTTCGACCCTTTGGGGATGACCGTGTCATACAGGTCGATCATCTCCACTTCGAACCCCGCTCGTTTCAATCCGAGAGGGAGGACACAACGGGCTATAGCCGATGAGAGTACGAGGGCCCTTAAGCCTACGCCGCATTTTTTTCCGAAGTGTTTCACTATCTCTTCTGCGACAAAACTCGGCGGTATATAGTCCGGCCTTATGCCGATCGCCCTTAAAGCCGCGCCCGTCTCCGTGCCGATGGCGCATACTTTTCCCCGTCCGAATATCCGCGAGTCCTTACCGTTACGGGCAAGGAATTTCCGGAATTCGTTCACTCCGTTACAGCTCGTAAAAAACACCCAATCATACGCTGTTCCCGAGAACGCTCGCCGGAGCTTAGCATCGGCTTTTATGGGTACGATCTCTATCGTAGGAACTTCGATCACATCCGCGCCCATCCCGGAGAGCTTTGACGAAAGGACGCTCGCCTGTTCCCTTGTCCGGGTCACGACCACCTTTTTCGCGAAAAGAGGCTTGGTCTCGAACCAGGTAAGGGCGTTCCTCAATCTGACCGTTTCGCCAACGACGATTATGGCCGGCGCGGATATCTTCTTTTCGCGCCCCTTCCGGGCTATATTCTTTAAAGTGCCGGTCACGGTCCTCTGCTTCGCGGTCGTACCCTCCTGTATCAAAGCGACCGGGGTATTCCCGGGCTTGCCGCAGGCGACCAGCTTTTCCGTTATGGCCTCGAGGTTGCCTATCCCCATCAGGAACACCATCGTCCCCAGGCCTTTCACAAGCGCCTCCCAATCTATAGACGAAGCTCCTTTAGTCGGATCCTCATGGCCTGTTATAAAACCTACCGAAGACGTCATCGACCTCTCTGTGAGCGGTATCCCCGCGTAGGCGGGCACAGCTATCGCGCTCGTTACACCCGGAACGATCTCGAAATCTATCTTATTCTTCCCGAGAAAAGCTGCTTCTTCGGCGCCCCTTCCGAAAATGAACGGGTCCCCGCCTTTCAGACGGACCACTATATGGTTCTTCCGGGCTTTCCTGACAAGAAGCCGGTTGATATTATCCTGCGTCATCGTATGCGCGCCGGCTTTTTTACCGACATATACGAGCTCGCACCCTTCCTTCACGCATTTGAAGAACACCGGATTGGCGAGATGATCGTATACGATACAATCGGCTTTTTTTATGAGTTCATATCCCTTGACGGTGACTAGATCAACGTCGCCTGGCCCGGCGCCCACTAAATATACTGTCGGTCTCATCCTTTATCAAACCTCATTTTTTTAAATTCGTCGAGAAGCCGCCGCGCCGATCCTATTTCAAGGATCTTCCGGGCCAGCGCTTCGCCCAGTTCCCGGGCTTCTTTTTTAGGTCCCTCTATCCCGGCTTTTTCGGAATCCCTCCCATCCAGTGAAAATATCCCGGCCCTGATATCTATCCTGTCGCCGGCTATCCCCGCGTAGACCCCGACCGGCACCTGGCATCCTCCCTCAAGGCCGTTGAGCAGCGCCCTCTCCGCGGTGACAGCCAGGCGGCTATCGGCGTCATCCAGAACGATAACAAGATCTCTCACACTAAAGGCATCACTACGTATTTCAATACCAAGCGCCCCCTGGCCGGCCTGGGGCAGTATCTCTTCCACGGATATCTCCGACCTCTCAAGATCCAGTCCCAGCCGTTTTATCCCCGCGGAAGCTAGTATTATCGCGTCATAAGCACCGCTCTTCAATTTCGCGACCCGGGTTTCCACGTTACCCCGGAGATCAAGGACGGTAAGATCTTCCCTTAGATTTAAAAGCTGCGCCTTACGCCTGAGACTGCTCGTTCCGACCTTCGCGCCCTTAGGCAGCGCCCCTATCGTGGAAGCCTTGTCGGAGACCAGTACATCCCTCGGGTCCTCCCGTTTGGGTACCGCCCCTATCGCAAGCCCTTCCGGCAATTCCGTAGGGAGGTCTTTCAAGCTGTGCACCGCGAGGTCGATCCCTCCAGAGAGGAGTTCGTCCTCTATCTCTTTGGTAAAAAGGCCTTTGCCGCCGATCCTCGATAAAGCCGCGTCCAGTATCTTATCCCCGGTCGTTTTTATGGGTTTTATTTCGACCTTGATCCCGGGGAAGTACCGGGAGATGAGGTCCCCGATATATCTCGCCTGGACCATGGCGAGCTTGCTCGCGCGCGAACCTATGACGATATTGCCGGGGATCATTTTGCCCTCCCCGGGCGAAGCCCGCCGGAAAGAAGGCTGAAGCGGTTTTCGCCTTCTGCGTTCACCGCCTCGATCCATTTCATATAATTATCGGCCGAAGACCTGACGATCTCAAAACAGTTCTCCAGCTCACCTTTTCGGGAATTCATGTTCTCGCTCGTGATCTTTTCCAGGTCGTCGATATCATACAGGTACGCGTTATCGATCTTATTGATAGCGCCTTCCACATGGCGCGGCACCGCGAGGTCTATAATGAAAAGCGGACGCTGTTTTCTCCTGGGCATGAGGGGTACTATATCGTCTTTACGGATAAGGCTGTGCGGCGCGCCGGTTGCCACTATGACTATATCGACGTCGGCAAGCCTCGCGATAAATTCCCGGAAGGCCACGGCTTCGGCCTTAAATCTCGACGCCAGGTCCAGGGCCTTTTCCCGCGTGCGGTTGGCGACAAGGACAGACTTTATCCCGTTCTTTTTCAGGTAAAGGAGCAGCTTTTCTCCGATCTCTCCCGTGCCGATGATAAGCGCCGTCTTGTCTTCAAGCTTCCCCAGTATTTTTTCGGCGAGTGCCACGGCCACGGAGCTCACCGAGACCGGGCCCCTCCCGATAAGGGTCTTCGTCCGTATCTTCTTCGCGGTGTTAAGCGCTTTTTCGAAAAGCCTGTTCAGCGCCTTGCCGGTGGTGAGACCCTCGCGCGCGTCGTTATAGGCTTTCTTCACCTGGCCGGATATCTCGACCTCTCCAACGACCATCGAATCGAGGCCCGCTGTTACGCCGAAAAGATGCTCGACCGCTGACCTGCCCCTCTTGACGTATATCCTCTCCCCGTATTCCGCGAGGTCGGCTCCGTGATACCGGGCGAGAAAATTTTTTATGTCCGAGACATGATCTGCGGCATTTCCTGGGACCGCGTATATCTCGACGCGGTTACATGTGGAGAGTATAAGACTTTCCCGGAAAGACAGCGTCTCCTTCAGAAGCCGGTTGGCATCGACGATCTTCCCCGGGGAGAAAGAGAGCTTTTCCCTGATCTCGACCGGAGCCGTCTTATGATTTATGCCTATTACCGCTATATCCAGCTGTGTCACCGTGTCCCTTTTTAATAGTTGAGATATATACGCTTAAAAATCAAACTCAGGCTGTGTCGCAATAACAATTTTGAACAAATTGTCCGTCATTGCGAGGAGCGTTAGCGACGAAGCAATCTCTATATATTATTTTGACAGGGATTGCTTCGTCATTCGCTCCTTCGTCGCTCACTCCTCGCAATGACGAATTAAGCTAATATTCGAATTTTGAATTTTATTCAGTGCCATATCCCTGTCCCCCCTGACAGTCCCCGACCAGCGCTATTACCATCAGAATGAAAGCCGCGATAGACAAGATCGCGACCTTCCTGCCGCGGAGCCTTTCCGTCAGCCTTACGTGAAGTATAAGGGCATAGATGATCCAGACCGCCAGGGACAATATCTGCCTCGAATTAAAACCCTGCCAGTATATCCCGTGGGCGCTCTTGGCCAGGTAAAGTCCCGCGAGGATCGAAATAGTGAGAAGCGGAAAACCTGTCCCGATGGACCTGTAATTGACCATGTCCAGGAGGGACAGGTTCGGCAAACGCCCGAAAACCGCCCCGGACAGCTTATTCTTGAGAGCGCTGTCCTGGACGAGATAAAGAATACCCGAGAGAAAAGCCGAAAAGAACGCGGCGTAGGAGAAAAAGATCGTTATCCTGTGGATCAGATCAAATACCGGCATAATTTAAAATGTCTTCCATGAATTTTTTTCTTTCTTTCATGCTCTTCATCTTTTTTTTCGCCATCGGCCTTATCTTTTTCATGGCCCCCGCGACCGCCCCGTATTCCATACCTATCACTTTCTCCAGGTCCAACCGTATCTTCCTTGAAAGAGCCGGGCTTATCCCCCCGGTGGATATGCTTATGGTAAGATCCCCCCTTCTTATTATCGAAGGCAGGATGAAGGCACACTCATCGGGCTTGTCCACCACATTAACGAGTATCCCTTTTTCGCGGCAGTAAGACGAAATAACGGAATTTACCGACCTGTCGGAAGTGGCTGCAATAACGAGATACGCGCCTTTCACGTCCTTAATAAGACCTCTTCCGCGTTTATACCGGATCTTGCCCTTATCCGCCATGGCCTTAAGCCCGGAGGTTATATCGGGGCCAACCACCGACACATTCGCCCCGCACTCGACGAGCCGCCGGACCTTACGTTCGGCGACGCCCCCGGCGCCTATAACCACGCATCGTTTGTTCTTGAGATCGAGATTGATAGGGTAGTACTTGAGCATGAAAATAAGGGGTCAGGCCTCCCCATTGGACAAATTCTGTTTCCTACTCGTTTTCTGTCCAATGGGGAGGCCTGACCCTTTACTCCTCTTTTTATACTTTTATCCTCTGCACCATGCGATCGGCCAGGGCCGACAGGCTGGTTTTGCATGCCGAATTTTTAAGACCCCGGAGGCTATTTTTTGCCTTATCCGCGTAATAGGCAACGTCTTCCCTGGTCTTATCCAGCGCGCCGGAGGTGATGAATATCCGCCTTATCTCACCGAATGCCGCTAGGCTGTCTTTTTGGGCCAGGAGCTTATATATCTTCTTTTTGTCTCTCAAGAGCGAGATCAGGTTCAGGAACGGGAGCGTGAGCTCACCCATTTTAAAATCCGCACCGGGCAATTTGCCTAGTTCTTTAAAAGTCCCGATAATGTCCATCGAATCGTCGGCTATCTGGAACGCTATTCCCAAATTCAGGCCGTAATCCTTCAACATGCCCTTTTCTTTCGACATTCGACCGGCAGCCATCACCCCAGCCTGGCATGACGCCGCGAAAAGATTAGCCGTCTTATTCTTGACTATCTTTATGTACTGTTCCTTTAATAGCCCCAGGTTGTCCCTCTCCGCGACCTGGACAAGCTCGCCTTCACACATCATTCTCGAGGCCTGGCTTAAGGCCTCGAGGACCCCGGAGTTATCGCACGACGCCATAAGGTCAAACCCTATCGCGTACAGATAGTCCCCCAGGACCAGCGCCAGTTCCGCGCCCCACTTTGCGTTAATGGTGGGTTTATTGTGACGTATGGATGAATGGTCCACCACGTCGTCATGTATCAACGACGCCATGTGGACGAGCTCTATAGCCGCGGCGGCTTTGATGATCTTTTTCGATACGCTAGCCGGATTTTTCGCCGTAACGGCTCCGGCCGAAAGGGTCACAAGCGCGGGGCGGAGCCTTTTCCCTCCCGAACGGAGAAGATAGCCCCCGACCTTGACGACCGTCCCGTTACCGCTCGAACTTATCTTTTCTCCTATCGTCCGCTCGACGGCAAACATCTCACGCTGAACGGGCTTATAGATATCTTTTAAGTTCATCAGACAGCCCTATAATTCATAGTGCAGTTCTTTGAGTTTAGCGTAATTGAATACCGGTCCGTCCTTACAGATATAGTGGTTCCCTATATTGCATCTGCCGCATTTCCCAAGCCCGCACTTCATCTTCATCTCAAGCGTGGTTATTATCGATTCCGGGCAGAAGCCCATCTTCTCGAGGACCGGTATAGTGAACCTTATCATTATCGGAGGGCCGCAAACTATCGCTACGGATCCGTTACAAGTGGGCTTGATCTCCTCAAGGGCCTTCGGAACAACGCCTACCATGCAAACCCAGTCTTCCTCGCGGCAATCCACCGTAAGATGGACTTTCGTTCCCGGAGCTTTTTCCCAGACCTTATACTCGTCCCTATACACCAGATCCTTCGAGGTCCTGGCTCCGTTCACTATGGTGATATCCAGATAATCGTCCCTGTTGTCGAGACAGTAATTTATAAGCGACCTTAGTGGCGCCAGGCCTATACCGCCGGACACGAAAAGGAGATGTTTACCTTTCAGGTCCTCGACCGGAAAACCGTTGCCGTAAGGTCCCCTTAAACCCACCGTATCGCCGACATTGAGCTCATGCATGGCCTGGGTCACCATACCCATTTTCTTGGCGCTGCATTCGATCGTCTTCCTGGTCGGCGAATTCGATATGCAGAACGTCGCCTCTCCCTCGCCGAAAACAGAGAACTCAACGAACTGCCCGGGACGATATGTGAAAGCGTCTCCGTAGGCCGCGTCCTTGAATTTCAGGACGAAAGTCTTGATATCGGACGTCTCCTGTCTGATGGCCGTGATCTCGGTCTCTCGCGGCAAATATATATTTGAGTTCGATGTGTTCATCTGTCCCGTCATTTTATCGGCGCCCCGGCCGCTACCTCGGAAATATCTATCTTTACCGGACAAAACCTTATACACCGGCCGCAACCCACGCACAGGTTCTCGCCGAAATTCTTCTTAAAATAATCGAATTTATGAAATACCCTCTGACGGTACCTCTCTTTTTTCGTCGGCCTCGGATTCTCTCCGGACGTCTCCAGCGTGAAATCGGGAAAAGCGCAGCCGTCATAGCATCTGAGCTTCTTTCTCTCCTCTTCCACAAGGTCAAAACAGTGGCATGTGGGGCAAAGATATGTGCAAACACCGCAGCTGAGGCATGACAACGATACCTTTTTCCAGTAATCGCTCTTGAAAGAAGCGTCAAGAGAATCCGGTGCCTTCACCGTTTTCACGACAAGTTTTTTTGTTTTTTCCTTCGCCGCTTCTAACGCTTTTTCACTTCCGGCGTCGATCGTTCCCGGCAAGCTCCCGAGGATGCTTTTCCCCTTTTCGGTCAATATCTCGACGATGAAATTATCGCCCATATCGAAAAGGACCGCATCCATGCCGCGCGTCTCGACGGGCGAGCCGTCAAGCGACACACAGAAACATGTTCTATCAGGCACTGAACAGGCCAAACCGACAATGACCGACCTGGAACGGTTATCGATATAAGACGTATCCTGATACCCGGCCGGATCATCCGGAGCGAATATTTTGTCCAGTAAGACAAGCCCGCGCGCCTCGCAGGGCCGGACGCCGAATATGACCCTTTTCTTATCGTCGGCCGGAACGGGGCAAGGCGACGCCGTGCCTTCTTCCTTATTACAGCCGCATATCCATTCGGACGGGTGCAAAAAGAATTTCTTCACGGGCTCGACGGCAAAAGCCGGGCCCAGATAAACGTCTTTGGCCTTATCGATCTTCCGGTAAAAAACGCCTTTCCCGGCCGTTTCGACCGGAGACACGACCTCATGATCCTTCATGAGATTTTCGATCAAAGCTATCAACGCTTCTTTTTTTACGGTCTTCTTCATGCTCGTTGCCTGTTATTTTATGAAATCCTTCGGGTCATCTTTGTCATAAGAAGCGAAAAGTGGTTTCGCCTCGACGCTCGAGCCGGCCTCATATTTGTATAATTCCTTAGCTTCCTTCTCCAGCTTCTTGTTCAGGTCCCTTAGCGGTATCCCCACGGGACAAGCCCTTTCACATTCGCCGCAATCAACGCACCTTCCCGCCAGATGAAAAGCGCGCGTAACGTTCCACGCGAAATTGCCTTCTAAAGACGTGGCCTTGGAGAACCACGCGGGCATAGTCTGGTCGGCCACGCATTTCGGGCAGTAACACATGGGACATACCTGCCTGCAGGCGTAACAGCGTATGCATCTCGAGAACTCTTCCCGCCATAAGCCTAGCCTTTCCTCCGCCCTCCTGGCTTCAAGGGCCTCTACCGCTGCATAAGCGTCTTTTTCGTTCCCGGGAGCGCCGGACTTCCTGCCTTTTTCCTTTATCAGAATATCGCAGATAGCGGACACCGTCCTGGGACATGCCGCGCATTTTTCCGAAATATCGGTGACGCCGCATTCAACGCCGATAATGAACAGGTTCTCTCTCTCAAGCTGATTCTCCTGCAAAAGAACGACTATTGCGCGCGCGTCGCATCCTTTAGCGACTACCCCTATCTTTTTGCCGGGGAATTCCCTTAAATAATTCGCGAGATTATAAACGCAGTTTTGGTCCCAGACAAGGCTGTCGACGTCTTGGGCGCTATCGATAAAAGCAGGAACGGTCGAGACCCCGTCGCCCGAACGCCTGTAACCGATCACCATGTCGACCTTGGATGCGGCCAGTAATTCCTTAGCTTTTTGCCTGATCTCTTCAATCATTTTTTCTCCGCGCTAATAGTGTTCGGCCCGGCATTCCTAATGTCTTCCACCACTTCCTTAACCACTTTCGCCCATTTATCGCCTTCGGCAGCGGAAACCCATGACATCTGGAACCTTCTCGGATCAATGCCTATATACTCCAGAAAATTTTTCAGGACAGCGAACCGCCTTCGGGCGTAATAATTACCCTCGGAATAATGGCAATCCCCGATATGGCATCCCGAGATAAGCACCCCGTCGGCCCCGTCCATAAGGCATTTAAGGATAAAAAGCGGGTTCACCCTGCCTGAGCATGGGACCCTGATGATCTTCACGTTCGGAGGGTACTGCATGCGCGAAGTTCCGGCAAGGTCCGCCCCGGCGTAACTGCACCAGTTACACAGGAAGCCCACTATGTTAGGCTCGAAACCGCCGTCCGCGGCCATCTTCTTATCGTCCTTCATGCTGTCTGTCCCTAATGCGCTCACAATGCCTCTATTTGTCTCATTATCTGCCTGTTAGTAAAACCTTCCACATCTATCGCCCCCATGCGGCATACCGCCGTGCAGTTGCCGCATCCGGCGCAAACGCCTTCTATGACCCTGGAGACCATCCTCTTCCTTTTCAATTTCCTGTCCTCTATCTCTACCATCTCTATAGCGCTGTAGGGACAAGCCAGATAGCACGCCTTGCAGCCGGAACAGAGATCGTTATTGGTCCTGGCGACGAGGGGATCTTTCTCCAGCTTATCGTGTACCATAAGTCCCAGAGCTTTGACGGACGCGGCCGAAGCGGTGGCTACCGTATCGGGGATATCCTTAGGTGATTGGCAGGCGCCGGTCAAAAATATCCCGCTCGTTATAGTCTCTACCGGAGCGAGTTTAGGGTGCGCCTCGGTGAACAGCCTGTTCTTGTCATACTGGATATGCAGCATCTGAGCGATCGTCGTCGCGTCATCCTGGGCGATAAGACCGTTAGCCAGGACGACAAGGTCGGCTTTTATTTCGATCTGCGAGCCGCTCAAAGTGTCGGCGCCTCGGACGATGAGCTTGCCGCCCTTCTCAAACACTCTTGATACGCGGCCCCTCAGGTATACCGCTCCGTATTCGTCCTGGGCCTTCTTCACGAACTCCTCATAATTCTTGCCGGCGGCCCTGACGTCGATGTAAAAAACATAAGCCTGTGCGTTCTTGTTATGCTCTCTGAGAAGCGTCGCGTGCTTTGCCGTATACATGCAGCATACCCTTGAGCAATACGGCACGCCCTTCTGCTCGTCGCGGGACCCGACACACTGGATAAAAACGACGTCCAAAGCCTCTTTCCCGTCCGACGGCCTCACTATCTTGCCTCCCGTGGGTCCTGACGAGTTGGCCATACGCTCGAAATGCATGCCGGTAACCACGTCCTTGAATTTCCCGTATCCATATTCGCCGTACACGGAATGATCGAACTGCTTGAAACCCGTGGCGACTATTATGGCCCCGAATTTCTCCTCTATGATCTCATCCTCTTGGTCATAGTCTATCGCCCCTATGGCGCAGACTTTTTTGCACAATCCGCAGGTCTTTTTCGTGAACCAGAGGCAGGCGTTCCTGTCTATGACGGGAACATTGGGAACGGCCTGCGGGAAAGGGACATATATCGCCTTCCTTTTACCCAGGCCCTCATCGAACTCGGAAGTCACTTTAACGGGGCATTTCGCGTAGCATGCGCCGCAGCCGGTACACTTTTTCAGGTCCACCGAACGCGCTTTTTTCTTTATCTTGACCGTGAAATCCCCGACATGCCCGGACACTTCAACGACTTCGGAGAAAGTATGCATAGTAACGTATTTATTCTGGGCGACGCCGACCATTTTAGGCGTAAGAATGCACGCCGCGCAATCCAGCGTCGGGAACGTCTTGTCGAACTTGGCCATCTTTCCGCCTATGGACGGCTCTTTCTCGACCATGACGACCGGGAACTTAGCGAACGATACGTCCAGGGCGGCCTGGATACCCGAGATCCCTCCGCCTATGACCAGGACTCTCTTTTCTATGGGAATGAAGCTTTTACTTAAGGGTTTCGACCTCGACACCTTCGCTACAGAGAGCTTCACAAGCTCAATGGCTTTTTTTGTCGCCTGGGCCCTGTCAGAGTGCACCCACGAGCAATGCTCACGGATATTAGCCATCTCAACGAGGTAGGGGTTTATCCCCGCTTCCTCAAGACATTTCCTGAAGGTCTTCTCATGCAGGCTCGGACTGCAGGCCGATACGACTATCCTGTCCAGCCCCTTTTCCTTTATCGAATCGGCGATAAGGGCCTGACCCGGGCTTGAGCACATGTACTTATAGGTCGTGGCAAAATGGACATTAGGCAGCTTCGCGGCCGCCTTTGCCACTTCCTCCACATCCACGGTATGCGAGATATTAGTCCCGCAATGGCAGACAAAAACACCTATTTTCATGCTATTATGCCCTTTTTCTTGAGCAGTTTAACAGGGTTGACCATATGCTTATCGAACCCCAGTTTGCCGGGTGCTATACCTAAACTGAGCGCCACCAGCTGTGTAAAATAAAATATCGGTATGTCGAATGATTTTTTAAGTTTCTTGTTTATCATCCCCTGCCGTAGATCCAGGTTCGACTGGCAGAGCGGGCAGGCGACTACGATAGCTTCGGCGCCTTCGTCGGAAGCCATCTCGAGTATATCCCCGGATAATTTAAGGACGATCTCCGTCTTAGACAGCGAAAAACTCGCCCCGCAGCACTCGGTCTTATAGGGCCATTTCACGGCCTCGACGCCTATAGTGCCCATAAGATCGTCCAGAAGGCGCGGGTCCTCGAGGTCATCTATACCCGTGACGCCTTTGGGGCGCGTCAAAAGGCAACCGTAATAACACGCCACCTTAAGTCCTTTTAATTCCTTAGCCACTTTCGTTTTAAGTTTATCAAGCCCGAGATCTTTTGTTAGAACTTCAAGAAAATGTCTGGCCTTGACCTCTCCCTCATATCTTTCGCCCACTATGCCCTCGACCTCTTTCCTCTTCTCGGTCTCGGTCTCCATAAAATGGTTGGCGATCTTGAGGCGGCTGAAACAGGCCGCGCAACAGGTGACGACGTCGCCGGCGTCCATGTTTTTAGCCTGGAGGAGGTTCTTTACGGGAAGAGCTATCGACAGCGACTGTACGGTAAGGTGTGCCGGGGTCGCGCCGCAGCATGCCCAGCCTGGTATCTCGACAAGCTCTATACCGAGAGCCGAAGCGACCTCTTTCGTCGAAAGGTCGTATTCCTTCGCGGTAGAATGCAGAGAACAACCCGGATAATACGCGTACTTCACTATTTGTCCTTTTGGTCTAGACCCACCTTATGGGATCTCTTGAATATTTCCCTGATCTCTTTCCTGTTTATCTTCAAGGCCGGAAATAGCCCTATTTTCCGCATAAGGAACATCTTCGGCGCTATCGAGAAATCCTTGAAGAATTCCAGGCTGAACATATTGAACATGCCTATGAGAGCTATCTCGTACAACCGCCCGAACCATTCGACGTTCCAGAGGAACACCTTGTTAAAAAGGAGCACTTTGGCGTCCAGTTTGGGCTTTACGCGTTTAAGATACGCCCGCCTTCTTAAAAAATCCATTATCTCGGCGATATCGATCTCCCTGGGGCACCTGGCCGTACAGGCGAGGCATGAAGCGCATAGCCATATCGTCTGGCTTGACAGCACCTCTTTTTCCATTCCTAGCTGGATCATCCTTATTATCTGGTTGGGGAGATGCTCCATCTTGAACGACATGGGACAGCCGGCCGAGCACTTGCCGCACTGGTAACAGCGCCTGACCTTCTGGCCTGACCCCCTCTCGAGTATATCCTGAATGGGAGCCTTAATAACGTCCTGTGAAACGAACCATTTCATATCCGGTTATTGTACAGCATCAATAATCAATCCGCAAGGGTGAAAACCCGGAGATAAAACACTATGGTTCGTGATTCGTGGTTCGTTTTGTTGTATGGGTGAGGATGTCCATGATTACAAAACACGAATCACGAACCACGAACCACAATAATCACCGTCTCCACTACTTCTTCCCCAAAGCGTACAAAGCCGCCTGAGTGCGGTTATTAACATGGAGCACCGAGAAGATATTGCTTATATGGTTCTTCACTGTCTTCTCGGCTATGCCCAATTTCTGCGCTATGCCTTTATTCGTCTCGCCCAAAGCGAGGAAGCGGAGTATCTCCTCCTCCCTCGGGGTCATATTGCCGTATTGCCCGTCACCGCTCCTTCCTTTCGACCTGTCGAGCGCAACGAACTCTTTCAGGACTTTCGAGGCTATCATGGGCTGGATCAAGGCTTCGCCCTTATAAGCTTTCCGGATCGCCTCAACCACATCCTCGATCGGAACGTCTTTTAAGAGATACCCGATGGCCCCCGCCCTTATCGCCTGGAAAATATGCGCCTCGTCATCGAATACCGTAAGTATTATAACATTCATCCGGGGATGGTTTTTTTTGATATTCCGGGTAGCGCTGATACCGTCCAACCCGGACATTTTTATTTCCGTAAGCACCACATCCGGCAGCGTCTTGTCCACGCCTTCGAGCATTTCATGCCCGCCGGACGCCTCACCCACGACCTTGATGTCGTTCTCCGATTCCAGCAATTTTCTCATTCCCTGCCGGAACAAAGTGTGGTCGTCGCACAAAAGAACCTTTATGGTCGCCATGATCAGCCTCCCCTATCAAGGTGTCAGGCCTCCCCATTGGACATTGTTTTCTGTTTTGTCTAATGGGGAGGCCTGACACCATTGCTTTCAGCTTCTTTTCTCTATCTCCTTGATCAAATTATGAAAAATAAAATGATGCAGGGGAAGGCAGAGCATCCAGTAGCCCCGGCCGATAATACTCTCGGTATCGAAATACGGGGAAACGCTCAACGTTCTCAGCTCCCCTTCGTCCCTGATCATGAACTCCAGCCATCCTTTTCCGGGCAGTCTCATCTCGGCCCGCAGCAACAGTCTCTTATTTTCCTGTATGTCCTCCACCCGCCAGAAATCTATAACGTCGTTGACCTTGAGGTCCGAATAATATTTCCTCCCTCTGGCCGAACCTACCCCGAGAAAGATCCTGTCTATGTTCCCCCGTAGCCGCCAGAGCCAGTTGCTGTGGAACCACCCCTCCCGGCCGCCGATCTTGCATATCGAGCTGAATATCCGGGAAGCGTCCTTTTCCGTGATCATGGAATAGTTCGTGGTGTACGCGCACTTATTTTTGAGCTCATGAAGTTTCATCGCCAGATAGTGGTCAGGACGGTAAGAGTCGGACCAGCGAGTGTAGACCCTGTCCTGCTCTTCCCGTGTCATGGCCCTTACGACCGCCGTTCTGTAACTTATGGGCTCGAACGGAATAAGTTTTTTTATGTTCTCGTCCTGGCAGACTACCTCGTTCTTCAACCCTTCCATAAGGCATTCGGTGATAGCATGCGGGACCGGAGTAAAGAGACTGGCCCCATAAGCAAAGAATTTTGCGGCGGAGAACGGAAGCGGCAGGAAAAAAACTTTTTTTCCGCGGACATCCGCCATGATACTGATCATCTCTTTATAGCTCAACACTTCATTTCCGCCGATATCAAAAGACGCTCCTTCGGTAGCGGGTGTTTCCAAAACCCCGACAAGATATTTTATGACATCGCGGATAGCAATAGGCTGGCATCTGTTAGTCGCCCATCCGGGGATCGGGATCACCCGAAGTTTCATGACCAGGTGGTGAATTATTTCGTATGAGGCGCTTCCCGCGCCGACGATTATGGCGGCCCTAAGAACCGTCAGCGGGACCTTCGCGCGTTTAAGCTCTTCCGCCACTTCGATCCGGTTCTTGAGATGCCGGGACAGGGCGCTATGGATATCCCCCAGGCCCCCTAGGTATATTATCCTTTTGACCCCTTTCCGTTCAGCGACCCTTCTAAAATTGCACGCGGCGGCAATATCTGTCCCCGCGAACTTCCTGGTGCCCAAGCGCAGCGAATGGATCAGGTAATACGCCGTGTCTACCCCCAGAAGCGCAGTATCCAGGCTTTCGATATTAAGGGCGTCCGCCACAACAACTTCCGCGCCTGGCCATAGGGTAGCGTATCCGGCCAGGTCCGCCCTCACCATAGCCCTTACCTTATATCCTCTTACCAATAGTTCCGGGACCAGACTCCCTCCAATATATCCCGAGGCTCCCGTCACCAGGATCTTTCCCACTTCAGGCCGAAAGACCGTGGGCAATTCACTCGAAGCCATCTCACTTATGTTCCAGGGAGATCTTTGTTTCGTTCCGGCGTCCAATAGGAGTTTGTTATGGCCCATATCTATTTGAGTTGTACTTTTTTTCCATACATGCTAAAAGATGTGATGCACGCATGTAATATAATACTTTTTTTCACAAAAAACCACAAGAGAAAACACCAAAACCGCTTGCACCAAAAAAAAACAAGGCCTTAAGTCCTACTAAAATATAGGACTTTTAATTTAGAGGTTAAGGGACTTTTGGCACTTCTTCCCTGTATCAAATAGGCTATAATCATGCGTTCGAGGAAACCATCAAACAGACTGTGTCATAATCTGGAAGGAATACGAAACACCGTCTGAAAGGAAAATATCTTGCAGCTAGAGAACAGCTATCAGGCGGTATTTGTTTTCGTCATATGCGGGATCGGCTTTGTCCTGGCTCCCTTCATCGTTTCGTTCCTTATGGCCCCTTCCAAACCGAACGAGAAAAAACTCTCGGTCTATGAATGCGGCGAAGTCCCCGTCGGAACCGCGTGGATACAGTATAACGTGCGGTATTATTTCTTCGCCATGATCTTCCTTGTATTCGACGTTGAAACGATATTCATGTTCCCATGGGCTGTCACCATCAGGGATATTGGACCTCTGGCGATAACGGAGATGTTCATATTCCTGGGGATCCTCTTTTTCGGGCTCGTTTACGCGTGGAAGAAAGGGGCGCTGGAATG
>JADGBR010000034.1 GCA_015231405.1 Candidatus Omnitrophota bacterium
CTTGTCGTCCGGCCAAAATCGTCCGTCAGATCGGCAGGCGTACCGTTATTGTAGAACGCCTCGTCCAGATACTGCGCCACCAGGATATGGTCCGCTCCGGCCGTTGTCAGCGTCTTCTTCTTCAGCTTGCCGGACACGTAATACTCATATTCAACGTAATCGGTCAAGACTCCTGCTACCGTGTACACCTTCTTCCCTATAAGCACATTGCTCGCGTCATACTGATACTCGACCTTGAGGCCCGTCCAGTCGTTATTGACATACCCGAACACCGTCCTCGCCTTATCTCCCGCTCCCGCGAAAGTTATCGTCTGGCTCTTTACACCGTCCGTATCAGCCGCGTCGTATTTCAGACTTGTCGTACGGCCATAATCGTCCGTCAGATCCGCGGGCGTACCATTATCATAGTAGGCCTCGTCAACATAATCGGCCTGCAGGATATGGTCCGCTCCTGCCGCCGTCAATGTCTTCTTTTTCAGTCTCCCGCTCAAATAAAATTCATACGACACGATCAACGACCCTCCGGCGGTGAATTCCCGCGTTTCACCCGCGATATTCGTTCCGACATAATAATTCAAGAAAGTCTTATAAGTGCCGTCCACCCGTGTGAGCTTCAACAGTTTGCCATACCCTTGAGCGTTCCAGTTTTCGTCGGAATACTCATAAATGATCCCGGAAACGTCTTTTTTGGTCTTTAACCTTCCCGAAGCGTAGTACGTATAGATCGTTCCGTAAAACCATGACTCTAGCTCGTTATACATGGCTTCTGTAAGGACAAAATTATTACCATCCTCCCACAGAAGTCCTCCAGCGTAACCATCCCTTCTTAAAATGTCGAGTTTCTGTGTTATATTGGTCGGCTCAAGCTCTCCGGCTATCACACCGCGCCCGTTGACCAGGATCAGTTCCGCGGCAGAAAAAGTGTAATCGAGCGGAACGGTTCCTGACATGTAATCATAATAATGGAACTGCAGCAGGTCTAAAGGGTCAACCTTCGCGTTTGCCTTCCAGTATGCCAGCATCGCCAGCATTTTCACTCTGTCCCCGCACCCGACAGTAACTTTAAGATCGGGATTCGGCGTGGCGCTAGTATTATTCACATCATGGATCATTACGCCGAATTCCTGGACAAACGCGTATAGATCCGGTAAAGAGACCCCGGCGAAATAGTTAGCCATATCGGGCTCGTTCATGATATCCCACGCGTATATGGCTTTATTGTCCTTGAAATGCGCGATAAAAGGCCTGAAAAGAGCTATCAGTGCCGCCCGTTTAACCGGGTTCTCGATAAGATCGGCATGTATCCCTTTCTGCCACACATCGGGATTTGACGATACTTTCCTTGCGCCAAGGAGATAATCGAAAAGGACCGGCATGACCTTCATGTTAAGGGCCGATGCGGAATCCAGAAGCGCCTGGAAATCCTCATATACCTGGTCCGTAAAAGCTATCGGTGTCCCGTCGGCGGCGAATTGTATCCCTGCCCGGAGGTCACAGAATGCGAAGAACCTGGCGTAATCGCCCTTTCTCTTGTCCATCTTGTCATAAAGCGCGGCGATGTTCCGGGAAAGTCCGAGATGCGTCGCGTCCTTACCGATATCGTATCCGTAAGTAAGCCATGGGATATTCACTCCCTTCAGAAAACTCCCGGCAGGTTCGCGTTTCTCGACAAGGGGCCATACGGGATCACTCGGGCTCAATGGTTTTGTTATCTCTATATTCCCGTTCGGATAATGTTTATCGGCGGAAATGAGATTCCATGAGGCGTCCCAGTTATAGATGATCAGTATCCCGGTCGACTTCTCATAGTAGGTATTAGACCTGCTGGTACCTCCCGTATCCAGCAGCAATGTCGTAATATTCCCGTTAGGTTCCCACTTTACCATGTAATCCGTATCGATATATTCGTATGTGGCGAGAAGTGTCCCCTGGGTCGTCCCGGCGACAACGCCTGCTTCCTGGGCTTCGGTATAGGAATAATGTTTTTTATAGTGAATATTGTTTTCAAGCCCGGGACTTGTGAAATAATCGTACGTGTAGTAAGTGTTTATACTGGTATATATATCCTTTATGAGGTTCCCGGAGGCGTTGCGGAGATATTTTTCCAGTACCGTCGTGCCGTTAACGTCATAGAGGGTTTTTTCCCTTTCGACCCAGCCGTTTGTCTGCGTATTAACGTTCAGGAAGACGTTCTTATGGTCATAAACTATAGTTACCCTTCTTTCCGCGGTATTGAGATCACTTAACGGGGCGCTGTACCTGGCGGGAAGATACGCCCCGGAGTACTCCGTATACGTGACCTGTGCCGCTCCCCACGCATAGTTTTTATAAACGTTGCCGTCGGATATCAGGATAAATTTGCCGTAATGGTTCCACTCGTCCCCCTGCAGGCTCTCGTCCGTCCATTCATATACGCTTCCCGAGGGTTCAAATTTCCTCAACCAGTTTTCGGACGGCGAGTACTGCTCAACTAGATCTCCAGTCAGAACAAAACCGACAAAACTCCCGTCGGTGGCGTACTCATATGTTATAAGGAGTTCATCCGTACTTAACCTGTACTCCCGCTTAAAATGATACTGGTTCTCGTTAGGGGCGGGATAGTACTCATATGTGAAATAGTTATCAGTGGCGATGTGGTCTTCCCTTTCAAGCCGACCGGCGGCGTCATAAACGTACTGGTCCTTCACGGTACCACCGTCGTTCTCATAGACAGTCTTGGCCCGGAGGATCCACCCGTTCGTAGCCGTATTTAGGTCGCTCTGCTGGTTCTTGTGGTCATAAAGGTAATCGATCCTTCTCTCCTGAAGCACTATGTCGCTGTATATGGCGCTGCCTGAGGCAGGTGTGTATACTCCAACATATTCCTGGACATATGCCTGGGTAGTCCCCCAACTGTATGCCCTGTAAACACCTTCCGATTGTTTAAACGCCAGTGCTATCCTTCCATATCCCTGGGAATTCCAATTCTCGTCCAGGTATTCGTATATATTCCCGGCTTCGTATTTTCTTTTCAGTCGTCCCGAAGGATATGTCTCGTCGTTCGCGGCGACGAACCCTGTGAGGTTACCGGCCGTGTCGTAAATATACGTACCCACGAACGTATTAGTGCTCTTTATGAACTCATATTTGTACTGGTACTGGCTGTCGTCAGGAGCTGGATAATAGGCGTAAGTGTAGTACCTATTGACCGATACGTGGTCATCCCTCGTCAGTCTCCCGGCGGCGTCGTAGATATACTCGTCGGTCATGTTGAGGCCCGTATTGTCGTACATAGTCTTCTTACGGATCACCCAACCGTTGGTACCGGTGTTAAGATCGACCTCCTCGCTATTGTGGTCATAGATGTAGATGACCCTTTTCTCTCCCGCGACCACGTCGCTTTGCACGGCGCTCCCGTAATCCGGCATATACTGGCCGCTGTATTCGTTAACGGTCACCTGTGTCATCCCCCAGATATATGTCCTGTACATGTTTGCCGCAAAATCGAACGTCGTTATGAGCCTCCCGAAACCCTGGCTCGCCCAGTCCTCGTCAAGGTATTCGTATATGTTGCCCGTAGCGCTTTCCGTCTTCCTCTTAAGTTTGCCTGACGCGTAATTCTCCGTCGCGGCGTAAAGTGTGAATTTAATAAGGGTGCCGTCAGTATCGTAAAGATATGTCCCATACTGAATTGTCCTGTTCACGTCCGTATATGACTTCACATACTGGGCCGCTCCGGCGTTCGGCGCCGGATAATAAAGATATTCGAACGCGATCTCGCCGTTGGCGTTAGCGGTTTCGCGCTCTGCCACGTCCACCCTTCCGTATCCCCGGTTCGACCAGTTCTCGTCGATATAATGATAGTAGTTATTCCCGTTCGTATCCGGATTCATGTAGGTCACCGACTCGAGTCTCCCCGACGGGGCATAATAACCGTATGTCTCGGTATTTATTGTGCTGCCGCTAAGATAGTTCTTCTTCGTTTTCGTCAGGAGTCTCCCGTCAAGCGGGTTGGCCGGGGTGAGATACACATACTCGTAATAATAGCTCGAATTTGAAATGCCGTCTTCCGCCCAATCCGCGCCCAGGACAAGACCGTTATTCGTCCCGGCTGAGTCCGTCGCCGTTATCCCGGCCCCTTCGTTCAGCTTCCAATATGACACAAGGCCGCTCGCCACATCCGTGTTGCCGTAAAGAGCGGCAATTTCCGCGGCGCTTAAGGCCCTGTTAAAGACCCTCACATTCTTCATCTCCCCGGTCAGCGTCGAATTATCGGATCTCCTGTTCCCCAAGAGTACATCCGCGTCGAAATTCATCCCCGTCATGGACACGGCCTGGTTAAGCACCAGGGTATTGTTGACATAGACCAGTAGGGTCGTACCGTCATATGTAAGCGAAATATTGTACCAGGTATCAGCTGTCGTAAGGCTGGCGGCGGTATCCCTGTAACTGAAAAGGGTCCCGTCAGCCTGGGTGCCCATGAAATAGAGCTGGTTGTTATTGTCTTTCCATATCTCGAATATGCTTGTATTGTCCGACGACCTTTTGATGAACACCGGCTGCCATGAGGTCATGGCGCCCTGGTCGAACTTCACCCATGCCGACACAGACAGCGTCGCGAGATCCAGAGAAGGGTCTGTACCGCAGTTTATCGAATCGCCCTGGTCTTTGAACCCGGCGACCCAGTTCGGGACTATGACATCAACCCGGTCCACCCTCCCGAGACCGCTGCCCGCGTCCTCGTTACGGTAATAATACTTCACGTGCTTACCGTTATACTCCCCTACGGCGGTCTCTTTGGTTATCTCATGCGTCTTGACCCTGTTCGTAACGTCGGTGTAGTACGTATAGGTCTCGATCACCGCGTTTGTATTAGTGTTCTTTTTGATCTTACCGGCAAGTATCTTATTCGCGGGATCACCCGGAGCGAAATATGTGTACTCGTAGAACCAGCTATCGTTCGATATCCCGGTCGTGGTCCAGTCGGCTCCCAGAAGCACTCCGTTATTCCCACCTACGCTGTCCGTGACCGTCACGCCCGAACCCTCGTTCATGTCCCACTGGGATATTAGCCCGTTCGTTATGCCGATATTGTTGTACAGGCTAACTATTTCAGCGGCTGTCAAGGCCCTGTTGAATAGCATCGCGTTCTTAAGGCTGCCGCTCATGCTTATGGAATCTATGGCCCTGTATCCCATGGATATATCGGCGTCAAAATTAAGGCCGATGAGGGACAGATTCGCCTGTATTAAAAGATTACCGTTAACGTACCCGTTGAGAGTCGTCCCGTCATACGTGAAAACGATGTTGTACCAGGTATCGCTGTTCTTTAACGTTTTCGCCGTTTCTCTCTGATAGATCATGGTTGTGCCGCTGGTGCCCATAAAGTAAAGATTCCCGACGGTATCCCTCCAGATCTCGAAAGATTTGCCGTCCGCGGTGCGCTTAGTGAAAATAGGCTGCCACCCGGCCGAAGGATCCTGGGAGAAACTCGCCCAGATCGATACGCTGAGGATCTCCGGCTTAAGCGTAGAATTGCCGGCGACGGTTATCGAATCGGGAGACCCATTAAGGACTAAAACTCCCACCGGTTTGATCACCTCGGCTTTTGAGAGACGCCCGAGACCGTTGGCTGAATTCTCGTTCAGATAATAATATTTGACGTGTTTGCCGGAAAATTCTCCGATAGTCGTTTCTTCGGTAACTTCACGGGTCGTTATCCTGTTGCTTGAGTCCGTGTAATATGTGTCCGTTTCTATGATCGCGCCGGTGCTCAGTTTTTTCTGCTGTCTCACCGCCAATATCTCGTTCATGGGATCTGATTCGTCGAAGTAAGTGTATTCGTAATACCAGCTTTTATCCGATACGCCCGTGGCCTGCCATGCCGCCCCGGTGATGGTCCCGTTATTTGTCCCCACGCTGTCGGTCGCCGTGCCCGTTGCACCGTCATTCAGATCCCACTGCGCAACCGCCCCCGCTACCGCGTTGGAACCGTTATAGACGCTCACTACATCCGCACCGTCCAGGGCTCTATTATATATCCTCACGTCCCTCATGCTCCCGTTCAGGCTGGACCCTTCAAGCTCCCTGTATCCCAGGAAAGTGGTAGCGTCGAAATCAAGGCCTAACCCGGCGAAGGCCTGTGAAAAAACAAGCCCGCCGTTAACATATGCCTTTAGCAAAGTCCCATCGAATGACAGCACGATGTTATACCATTTTGAAGGGGTGACAAGACTGAAACTCGGCTCCGGATAATAGTTATATCCGCTCCCATCGTTGGTCATAACATATAATTTGTCAGAGGCGCTTTTCCATATTTCGAAAGTCTGACCAGATGCGTTCCTTTTGGTGAATAACGGCTGCCATGTCCCCATCGCGGCTGAGTTAAAATTGGTCCACAATGATATCGAACCGGTCCTGATATCCAGACTGGGATCGGTGCCGCAGTCAATGGCGCCACCGCTTCCGTCGAATTCTAACTCATAATTCTGTATCGTGACATCAGTTCGGTAGGTCCTGCCGTAAAAAGCGCTTACGGAACCGTTGAAATGAGTATTCTCATTTTTATAATAATAGGTGACATGCTTGAGATAGATAGGATCGGTTGGAGAGACCTCTGTCTCTTGCTCCACCTCCTTCGTCTTTATGTTGTTTGGACTGTAGTAAGTGTATATAGGATCCGAAAAGGCATTGACAGTTGCGAGTGTCGTAAATACCACTGCCCCCAACATCACGATTTTTGTAATTAAGTTTTTCATTTTATTTTTCTCCTTATTTTGTTAAATAACCAAAAAGGAATATTATCGACATTATCATTATATCATTACCTTAAATTTCTTCAATAGCGATATGGCAAACTTTTTTATTGTTTACATTTAAATTCTTTTAATATCTTTTCAAGAGTCTATACCCCACTTCCACGTAACCATACAAACTGCCTTTTTTCGAAGCTCCTGATTTTATCGGTTTTCCCAAACTATTTCTTTAAGGTACTTTACGAAAATAATCTATTTATATGACACTGTGTTTGTATCATTCTTACCTTACTACAATTCCGCCAGATAGTAAAGAACTTAAATATAATACTTTCTGACCGAATTTATGGCAGGATCATTGACTTTTCCGGATCTGTATTGGAATTCAACCGCGGTCTATTTCATTTTACAAGCTTAAGGAATGAACTAACTATCACCAACACATTCAATATAAAAGTCGTTCCGCATAAGATCAGAACAACCTGCATATATGAAAGATCCTTTGAGAGAAGCCAATGATGTAAATGATGCTTGTCCGCGATGAAAGGGTGTTGCCCCCGGAGAAGTCTTCTGAAAACAGCCAAAATAGTATCGCTGATCGGTATGAGCAGCATAAGGAGCGGCACCATAAGCGTAACCGCAGTAGCGCTTTTATGGCTGGTCTGCAGGGAAAACGCGGCGAGAAGAAAACCGAGGAACATGCTTCCGGTATCCCCCATATGTATTTTCGCGGGAGGCGTATTGTAACGCAAAAAACCGAGGCACGCCCCTGCCAGTGAGATGGAAATTATCCCCGGTATGAACATATCGGAAATAATGAATTTCACAAAGAGCCCTATAGAGCATATGAACACGATGCTCCCCGCCAAACCGTCCACTCCATCGATCAGGTTTATGGCATTGGTCAGGCCCACAACCCATAATAAAGTTATCGGAATACCCCATATCCCCACGAACGCAGCCTCGTTTCCGAAAGGATTGCTTAAATAGGCGACAAAAAGGTCGTTTCTTATTAGGATCACGGCCGCGAACAATTGAACCATAATTTTTTGATATGGTTTTGCACCCATGATATCGTCATACAACCCCAGAAAGAGGATCATGGTAGACGCTATGAAAATAACGCTTAACTTGTGGAAATACATTTTGTCGATAGGGGTAAGGTTAGTCGTGAAGAGAACGGCCGCGGTCGCGTAAATGAAACCGATGTAGATCGCCAGGCCCCCTATCCGCGTTATGACCTTCCGATGCAGTTTTCTAGGGTCCCTCTTGTCTATAATGGCCAATTTGAGAGCGACAAAACGCATGAATGGGACTATCAGGCTTGTCGAGTAGAACGATACGATAAAAGCGATGACAAAATTAACCAGATTTTCCATTTTATCTTTTCCTTAGCCTGCCGGCCTCGCCTTTGAACTTAATGAGGTACCTGAAATAGCTTACCATATGAATCACCGAATATTTAATAAAAAACAGGTTTTTTGTGCCCGGGGCCGAGGCCCTTCTCGCGCGATGTGTGACGGTCATGAACGGCCAGTACACAACTTTATACCCCTCGTCCCAGAACCTCCTGGCAATGTCCATATCCTCGACGTACAGGAAATACCTCTCATCGAAAAGCCCTACTTCGCCCAGTTTCCCGCGATCTATGATCATGCATCCCCCTGAGACCCAGTCCGTTTCATGGGGCCTGTCATGGTCCGTATCTTCTATGACAGGTCCGCCGCTTCCCGACAACACCCTTTTCATCGCCCTTTTTACAAGTATTCCCGGCGTCATGAAAGAACGGCTCGAGTCCTGCGCGTTCCCGAGAGGATCCAGTATCTTCGGCCCGAGAATACCTATCGCCTTATTGTCGTCCATGTATCTCAGGGCTTCCTGAAGAGAATTATCCATGAATTGAACGTCGGGGTTGAGAAGAAGGATATATTCCCCGGAAGAGTTCCTTATCCCGGCGTTCACACCTCCGGCAAAACCGAGATTTTTCCGGTTGATCAGCCATTTTACCGACGGATATTCCTTTTCCAGTGCGCTTATCGCGTTCTTTTCGTAAAAAGAATTAACGGAAACCACGGTTTCATAGCTAATTCCGCGCAAATATCTCGAAACACTCTCTAGGCATTTCGAGACCTCTTCAAGGCACCGGTATTCCACGATGATAACGGACAGTTTTACGCTCATGAAAGTGTTCTCTCAACAAATTTTTTTACGATCGACGGGATATCGCTCGATACCCTCTCGTTTTTATCGGTCGATCGGGCCTTCCGCACATGTTCTTCGAGCGCATCAAGATCGAAGCAGCCCGTAACTTTGCCTTCCCGGTCCAGCTCCCGGACAAGTTCCAACTGGCCGTTAGGCCTGTCGGTCAATTCGCCGTGTTCAAGCATGCGGGGAACCGCTACGACCGGCTTCCCGGCTTTGATACAATCCATTATCCCGCCGAAGCCTCCCTGGGTCACCACCAGATCAGCCTGCTCGATATACGCCATTATGTCGGGGTATGGCAAAAAATCAAAATTCTCCACTCCGGCCGGCTTGTACCGTGTATGCCCTAACTGCGCGACTATCCTCTCCCCGGTTCCGGAAGCGAGTTTTTCCAGGGCTTTAGCCAGCCTGTCAAAACTGTAGGGGCTTGTACCGAAGATAGCGAATATCATACGAGTGACCCTCCGCAAACCGCACGCGGATAATATTTGCGCAGGCTTTCTCTTTGTATCACGAAAAGATCGGCTATTTTATATATCATACCCCCGGTCCTGGACGGCGTCGTCACTCTCGCTCCGGTCTCTATGAATATTATCTTCGCGCCTAGTGCCTTTCCGATAAAGCACATTGGCACGGCTATCCCGGCTCCGGTCGATATAATGATCCGCGGCCTTTTTCGCGTCAATATGCCGAACGCCTGGAAGGCGTTCACAAGGTATCCCACGAGACTTACATGCGGATCCCTGACGAAATAATGTTCCTTCCCTTTTAAAGTCCCCTCGATATGCGGCATTTTTGAGGTAACATAAAAAATATCGTACCCGCCGAGTTCCGACGCGGCTTCCATAGCTTCTGTTAAATGCCCTCCGGAGGAGGATATTACGGCGATCATGCTTTTCCCCCTCTCATGGCATCCGTGCTGAATTCCGCGATAAATTCGGGATAACCGACGGTTTTCCCTTTATGATCCCGCGCTATGACGCCGCGGGGATCGGATAATACGATGGGATCCTCGTCGGGCCGCATTTTCGCGCCTATCTCCTCAAGATCGAAAACGTATATATCCAGGGGGAACGCGCGCGTAAAAGCCCTTAATCTCTCGAACGCGCAGTAATTGCAGGCAAGGATGGAGCTGAAAATATCTTTTCTCCTGATTATCCTTACGTCAAGATCCGAGAACGCCGAAAATTTCCCCCTGGACAGGCTTCCGAAAAGAAGTGTCCCTGCCAGATATTCTTTCTTCATTGACCTGCCGCGCAAACCTTCGATATACGCGATGAACTCGCGACGGCTGAGAGACCTTTCGGAAAGGAATCGTGACAGGACGAAAATATGCCCGTTAAATATCCAGAACATCGTATGCGCGATGAGAAAAGCCGCCGGTAAGCCGAACCTGATGTCCTTAAAGATACCAAAATAAAGGACTGACAGAAGGATCGCTTCGGATACAAGCCTGTATGTCCTTTCAAAACCGTTCATATATCTCATACCCTGCGCCGCCCAATTTGAAAGGATCACAAAAGGCCGCGCGGCCAGCGTCTTTTCAAGATACGTGTTCCTGATGTTAAAAGGGAGTTTTATCTCTTTATGCTTCATCCGTTACCCGCCGTTGCTTCGATAACTTCGAGGACCGGTCCGATCCCGCCGTTATTTGATACCCGCTTAAGGCCGTATTCGTCCGCTATCCGCGAATAAAGTCTGTATCTCTTCTCATAGTTCCTGTCGCGCTTAGTATCGGGCCGGCGCCGGTATATTACGTCGATGTTAACGTCCAGGAATACGGCCGTACTCCCCGGAGGAACGAGTGCTCCGAGGAATTTACCGGACAACGAGGTGCTTATCGATGGGTCGCCAAGATCGATGGAAAGATCGACCATCGTGTCGTAGACGAACCTGTCAACTACAACACGGGTGCCGAAAAATTTAACCGGGATCCACAGCCTTATTAGAGACGCCAGGAAAGTATCGAAAAGAACGCTGGCCTTGTATAGGGAAGAGATCCATTTTGACCTGTAATAATCGTGATACCCCACCTTCACACCGTCCGGATAATGCTCGAAATAGGACAGCCCCGCTATCCTTCCGATAACATTGACCAGCTTCGAGGTGTAATGGTTGAACCTCATCCATTTATGCACATAACGCGCCCCTCCGGAAGCGTTCAGCCTTTCGACCATCGCTTTAGCTATCGATGTTTTACCGGAGCCGTCAGGCCCGCATATGTAAATTATTTTCCCTTTCATCTTACTGACAGGACTCCCCCTATGACTTTTTCGATCTTTCTTCTTAAAACTTCGAACGAGAACCGTTCCGGGTCGGGCGCCGCCCTCTTTGCGTTTCCTCCCATACCTTTCAGGATACCCACGATGCAAGCCGCCAGTTCACACGGGTTATTCTCCCTGACAATTGACATCCAGTACCCGGGAAACATTTTGGGAGAGAAACCCGAAGCGTCTGTCGTTATGACCGGGACTCCGGACGCCAGAGCCTCCAGGACCGCAAGAGGCGCGTCCGAAACCCGTATTTTAAATGGCAGAGCGACGATATCCGCGGCCAGTATCCTCCGGGCTATATCCCTCGCATCCAGCATACCAGTAACTATCTCCACATGTCCCGAAACGCCTTCCCTCTCGATAATATCCCTCATCGCTTTTTCCCGAACGGAAAGGAAAGGATCTTCAGTCCTCGAAAGCACGGTAAGTTCAACGCGCGGCTCCTTTTTCCTGGCGATAGCGACCGCGCGAATGAGCGTATCCAAACCTCTCGCGCTCAAAGGCGGTCCAAAATAGAGTATACTGGCGCCGCGCTTGCGTGTCACGGAGGATTTCCCGTTCTCTAGGGCCTCGAGGAATTTGTCGGAAACGCTCGGGTGGATGAGATATATTTCCTTATTTATCTCTCTCCTAAGCACCCGTTCCATCGTGCCTTCGGACTCGAATATCACCGAACGTACATTGGCCGCCCCGAAAAAAGACGCTGTCCTCCGCTCCGATAACAGCGTTCCGAGAAGAAAATGGGGTATCAGCCGGAACTCGCCTATTACGGCCGCACCCAGGGATAATATGTCACTCAACCGGTAGACAGGTGATGTTATGACCGCTATTACCGGAGCCGCGATCGAACGTATCCCTTCCGTAAAGAAAAAGTCCGTTATCCCGGCCGGCCATATCACCAGGTCGTATTTTTCGCGGGCAACGTGCGCCCTGAACTCCCGGCTTATCCCCCGCGGAAAAGACCTGAAACCTTTTATCGTGGCTATTCTTATCCCGAGGCCCGGCAGGTTTTCCCCGTCGCTCACAAGCGTTACCTCATGCCCGGATAAAGAGGCCGCCCGGGCTATGGAAACGACATAAGACCAGGGCTGTCTTCCGGCATTTTTATTGTCGAGTCCCGCGAGCGCAACTAATATTTTCATATCGTTATCGGTCCTTTTCCGCGAGGATAACGTATCCGGCGGTATATGTCTTTGAGGTGAATATCTTATCCAGGATAATAGCTAAAGGGCATATTACAACAGCCGCGATGTAATGCAGAACAATGAACGGGAAGAGCATGACAGCCGTCTTGCTCCTCTTATTCCCGCCCAGGATACTAAGTGGCATATTCTTCCATAAAAGGAATACCGCCGTGAAACATCCGCCCTTATAGTCCAGGCCCTTCACCTTAAAACCCGAGACGGCCAGGAGTTCCCTTATACCCGTTTCCGTCCACCTGTTCCGGTCGGGCTCGTCGTGTATACCCCACAGGAACGGGACAGAGAGGATGATATTCCCCTTCTCTTTCAGCCCGCGATAAGTTTCTTTAAGGCATTTCCCCGGATCCTTGACATGCTCGAGAACCTCGGTAAGAATAACAAGATCGCAGGAACAATCTTTAAGCGCCATTTCACAGGCATCGGAAATAAGGTCGACCTCCGGCCCTTTCCGGATGTCCATCGACAATACCGTACCGTGCCTGAAATATTTTTTAACGGGAGAGTTCCCGCAACCGACATCGACGGCCACCTGACCCGGACCGCTTTGGTCAATGAAACTTTTTACCGCGTTAAAAAAATAATAGTCGAAAGGATTGGATATACCGACGAACTTCCTCCAAATACGTCTCAGCATACTCTCCTCCCGTTTTCCAGAACACGCCTGTAGATCCCCTCCAGATCCGTGACCGTTCTTTCCGCGTCAACTTTTTCCAGAATGGTCCTCCTGGCCTCGGCCCCGATCCTATTAGCCAGGTCCGGGTCTAGGAGCAACTCGATAACGGCTTTTGAAAGTTCCCTCGGTTTCGACGGCGGAACTACCAGCGCGTTCACCCGATGCACGGCCAGGTCTTTGGCGTACCCGACCGGGGTCGTTACGACCGCTTTTCCCGAGGACATGGCCTCCAGGAAGGTTATGGGCCCGCTCTCATAATGGGACGGAATGACCACTACCGAAGCGTTACGGTACTCTTCCCTTACGCGCTCCTCGCCCGTGACCTCCCCGCAATAAGTGAAATAACGGCGAAGACCGTTATCATGGACGCTCTTTTCCACTTCTCCCCTTAACGGGCCATCGCCCACGATGCGGAACTCCGCGTCACCGTGGACCCTGACGATGTATTTAGCGCTTTCTATGAGATCGAACAGCCCCTTTCGGTATGACAATCTGCCCACATAAAGCACTATTTTCCCGCGGACGGCATTCCCCCCCGGGCTAAAAACACGCGAGTCCACGGTATTATACAACACATCGACATGTTTATCCCCGCGTAAATAGTACTTCAAAAGCTCGAGCTTAACCTCCGGCGAAGGCGCTATAATGGCCGCGGCCGATCGTGCTATCCTTTTTTCGACCCAATAGCTGGTAGTTCTACCCATGATCTTTATGGCCAGCGACTTGATCCCGACGTTCTCTATTTTGGCGGTATCTACTATCATCGTCGTATGGAACGTCGCAACAATGGGTATTTTTATATCCAGGGCCGGCACAAGCGGCGAATGGAGATGCGCGATATCTACTTTACCGGCCAGAGAGCCCACGTAACCGTTGATCAGCGCTTTCTGCAAATGTACATGGAACGGGTATAAGGGGCAGAAAGGAACTAGTATCAGCCTGAACCCGTCAAATTGGGATTCCTGAAAGAACATCCCGCCTCTGGTCATTAATATGACCTCGTGCCCGCGTTCACGCAGTTTCTTGGACAAAGACACGACATGACGCGCGATCCCGTCAGCGGGGGGGATAGATGTCGAGAACAACATCAGTATTTTCATTTTTGCCGACGCCATATTATACGTCCTTTTAGGGCGCGATAGATCCCGCCCCTACGTTCGATGTCCCTCGCTTAATATAAGCTCCGTCTCACGGTAACTCAGACCCAGGATCATCCAGAAGAGATACGCCGAAAGCTGGGCCTGGAGCCCGACATAAAAGAACCCGCTCACAAGCATGTAAAAGATCAGGATCCTGGATGATTCCGACAGAAAATTACGGTATGCCACCCTGTCGCCACCGCCCTCGATCCGGCCGTTCAGCCTGGCAAGGACGATAAAGATCATACCGTAAACGGCCGCTCCAAAAACCCCCAATTCCGCTGTGAAATGAGGCCAGAACATGTCGATCGACGTCCCGATGGGGACCGTCAGGCTGTACTTCGCGTATACGTCCGAATTAAAAAATACCGAGACCGGACCGCCGTACATCCCGGGGCCCACACCTAACAAGGGATTCAACCTGATGAGGTTCAACGCCTCGCCCAGATAATTGGCCCTGGAAAACCTTTCGGACGGGTCGAACATAAGTAAATTCCGGAACCTTTCGACCGTGACAGGGACAAATACCAGGCCTACGGCGATTATCGCGACGAATATGACCGACCCCATTAACGGGTAAAGCACCCTTCTCGACTGCGCCTTCATTTTGCCTTTCATGGTCATGAAATAATACGAAAGCGCCAGAAGTATCGTGATCATCGCTCCACGTGACCCGGAAGAAAGCACGGCGAATACCACAAGCAAATACGCCCCTATTGTATAGATGGAACGTTTAATATTGACGAGATACAGCCCTCCGAGGATGATCGATATCCCCAGATAATAAGCGAGATCCACGGGTCCTCCGATTATGGAATACATGCGCGACTCGAAAGCCGAACTCATAGCTTCGCGCCCGGGAAGGAACTGGACATGCCAGAAGAACTCGACGAAAGTGAGGAACGCCACAACGACCGCCGCGGACAGTATGAAACTCGTGATCCGGCGTATATGTTTTTCTCCCATACCCGAACTCGCTATGATAAAAAAGATAAGGGGGAACTGGAAGATATACCTGACCTGCGCAAGAACGACTATCGGCCTTACGTCGTTGTATAAAGCCGAAATAAAGGCCAACAGTAGAAGCATAGAGAAAAGCGCTATGACCCTCGGACATTTTACCGCCTTCCGGCCGATCAGTATCATTAAAATATTCGCCGCCGCAAAAACGACCACGAGGGCTTCGTCCAGATAATTCAGGTACAGAAGGTGGTATTCCGTAAGGATCGAGCTCAAAGGCGTGACCAATATGATGGCTATTGCGAAAATGAACGTCATCATTCGACTCTATCCCTCTTAAATATCCCCGACAGGAACAAATAGCATATAAGAAGAAAAACGCCCGATACGGCTTTCGCCGGGACGATCCCAAGGATACCGGCGTTCTTCACGAAGACCGTCCCTGTCAGAAGAAGAAGTCCGGAGGCCGTCGCCAGGATCACAGCCATGCTCTTCTCGCGTTTGTAAGCCAGAAAATACGTGTATAAAAAATGGTTCAGAAAATCCAGCGGGATAATGATCCCCAGCATGCCAAGGAGAAGAGCCGTGAGCGCGTCGGCTTTCCCCATATAAGCGAGCCGCGTGACCCACCCGGAGGCGAAGAACATGAAGGCGCCGATAACGACCCCCGTCCCGCCCAGCAATACCGCTCCCTTAAAGAGTATCTCGCGGCTCATGGTCCCGCCTTTAGCGACGAAGCTCGATATCCGCGGGTAAAGCGCCTGGCAAATCAAAAGTTTCACGGAGGCAAATAAGAGATAGAGTGTGCTCGCCAGTCTGTAGCTGCCTATTGCCTCGAAAGAGACGAACCAGGATAGGATAAGGACTTCCCCGCTGGATAGTATCTCAACCGAAAAAGTCGTAAGAGTTATCGGAACAGCGTTCCTGAGCCTGGCCATAACGGTCTTAACGGGGATCATCCCCTCCCATCTCAGTTTATCCGCGAGCGCGAAATAGTAATAGGCGGCCATCACGGCTATCCCCGCGAGCTGTGCCGCTGGAACTATGACCATACCCTCTCGGCCTTTAACGAAAAGGAATAGGAGTAAAAGGTTCAGGGTATTCCCGAGAAAAGACGCCTTAGCCAGGATGGACATCCGTTCAAGCCCTATGCATGCCCATTCGAACATAAGTATCGTCACGGGTATCTGGAGAAAGAAAATGAAAAGCATCCAGCGCTCGATCCCGTCTCCCGGCAATGTGACGAGGAAGTATACGAGGAACGGGATAAGTAAGAGAAGGATGTATAATCTGGACCAGGTGATCTCGGCTACCGTCCTGGATAAATTCTCCCTGGCCCTGGCAACTTCCCTTATGCCGTAATCCAGAAAACCGAGGTTTATCGCGACGATAAGGTACGCGGTATATGTCCGGAAAACCGAAATGACCCCTATGCCGCGGACGTCTATTACCCAGACAAGATACAGGATCCCTAAATACCTGAACAAAAGCGTCGAGTATTTGTTAATACCCAGCGATATCAGGTTTTTCCATAACGTACTATCAAGTTTTAGCATTTATATTGCCTTGTTTTTCGTTATACCCACAAACCATAAGGATCCCCGCCCCTCCGATCCGTGCCAATCCCAACCGAACCAAAACCAAAGACAATAAACGCCCCCGCCCCGTCGAAGGTATCGGCACATACTTGACGTCCAGAGACTTGAACCCGTGCCTTTCGACGAGGTGTCTGAGGGTCGTTTCGTCGTACCACGCGACATGTTCGGGATGGATGGTCGGCCTGCCCCTAAGAAGCACGCTTATCGCGTGCCAGTAGCAGAAAACGTTAGGCGTGGACAGGATAAGTTTCCCTCCGGGAAGAAGATGCTCTTTCGCCCGATCGAGGAATCTTCCCGGATTGGCTAAATGTTCCAGAAGCTCTCCGGCCACGATAACGTCGAACTTTTCCCCGAGCGCCAGATGCTCGCAATCGGCCACCCTGACCTTGAACCCCATTCCCCGCATTTTTTTGATCTCTTTCTCTTCTATATCGATTCCGAGCACATTCTGACATTTAGCCTGGAGCCTTCCGTGCAGCCAGTTCTCCCTTGAAACATCGCCTGTCTCGTGGTTGACGCACCCCGCGTGCAGAACCTTATCAACGGGCCGTATCATCGCCAGGACCAGATCTATCCTCTCGTCCTTTATGGACCTATCCTTTCCCATGTCGCGCCTCCATAAGTTCCCGATACATAGCGAGGGTACTCGCGAACATCGCTTTCACACTGAACGAGCGGGCCCTTTCCACGCATGCGGCGCGAACTTTTTCACGGTCCATGGACAATACCCCTATGACCGCCTTTGCCAGGTCTTGGGCCGACGCGTCACGCGCCAGCACCTTTCCCAAGAGAGGATGATCGATGATCGCGCCGGTATCCCCGACGTCGTTAGAGACCACCGGCACCCCTGATGACAGGGCCTCACGGACGACGGCCGGTGTTCCTTCCGTGACCGATCCCAGAACGAGAACGTCCGCCGAACGGTAATACCCGGCCAGCTCCATGCCGTGCTTTTCCCCGGCGAAATAAATATTCGGATAATTTTTCCGGGCGGCGTGATCCCTGAATTTCTCCTCGCTCTCGCCCCTTCCGATGATGATGAACCTCGCGTTACCCGTTATTTTCAATATCTCGCCGAACATATCGATAAGGAGGTCCACTCGCTTTATAACGGAAAGCCTTCCTACAAAAATTATCACCTTTTCGTCCCTGGGGATGGCAAGCGCATCCCGGGAAGCCCCGGGGTTACCGGGATAAAAAAACTTCCCGTCTATCCCCACCGCCGGGTCGATATCGTACCTGAATTTCTTTTTATGTTCCGGATATCTCGCCTCGTAATAGTCTTTCAATACCTCCTTGTGAGCCAGCACCGCGTCGACACGATTCAAGAGGAACCGCTCGACGTGGGGAAAAACAGCCGAAATGATCGCGTACAGCCAGGGGGGATATACCTTCATAGCCGTTAACATAGGCATATCGGAATCGAAGACCTTGACATTCCCGGGATGAAAAATGACAAAAGGGAGCAAATAAATAAGCCTCTGGGTATGCATCACCTCCAGACGCGATATCTTCATGAACGGCGCCTTTTCAAGCGTACAAAGAAAGAACCTCCACCACTTATCCGAGCCCTTTACTACCGGAATGAACTCGAGCCCCGTCTTTTCTTCTTTCACTCCGGCAAGATCAACCCCTATGTACTTTACATCTATCCCGTCATCAAGGGCCGCTTCCATGAGAAATCGTATCTTTCGCACCCCGCCTCCCAGCACATCAATTCGCGGGTCTGTGTTATATATCAGCGTGAGTTTCATTTTTTCCTTTTCCGAAGTTTTCGAGGTAAGCGTCATAAACCCTCCTGTAGGACCTTTTATACGGTTTGAGGCTAACCGCTTTTCCCATTTCCGAAAGTATAGCGCCCCTCGCTATGGGATTAGGATATATGAGCATCCTGTCGACCGTCAGGGCGTATTGCATATGATTGAGCGGATCGGACGGCACGAGCTGTATGGCGCGCTTTAAAAGACGCAGCTGCTTTTCTCTTAGAGCCCTTACGTCCTTGTTGACAGGGTCATTCACCCCTTTGGTCAGCATGTCAATTTTCTTATCGAGGATCCTATACCTGGCATAATAATTCCCGGAATCGTAAGGGGATAAACGTATGGCATTGTCCACAAGGGTACCGGCAAGGACCGTATCCCCTTTGGTGCCGAAAAGGTACATCCCGGCCGAAACCTCTCTATCGGCGATAAATACTACACCGAGAAAAAAGAGATAACTCCCTGTGAAGACAGTGATTATCAGCCTCATGAACAGGGATCCTGAAGTCGGAAGCCAGGATCCAGAATTGTGTGTCCTCCTTCTTGGATCCTGAATTCTGGATCCTATATTCTCTTTCCCCGAATATTTACTCATCCCCATGCCTTTGCGTCCGCCACTTTTTCAGAGACATCACGCAGGTCCCGAACCTCTTAAAATAAAAAACGAGAAAAAAGAGCGCGAACGCCGTCCCCGCCGCGCCCGTCTCGACGGCCAGCTGAACGTACTCGTTCTCGGCGTATTCCACACGCGCTCCCAGAGTATCGGTTAGGGTCCTGTATTTCGAGTAGATATACGGAAATGTCCCCAGGCCCGTGCCGAGGATGGGGTAGTCCTTCATTATACCGATCGAATCTTTCCATATCACTATGCGTTCCTGTGTCCTGGCGTCGCCGTTCAAGAGCCCTCTCATCTTATCCACTTCGCCTTTGAATACATCGGGCCCGACCCATGCCAGCATGGCCCAGAAAAGGGCCGAGATAACGAGCGCGGATAAAAAGATATTCCTCTTCCTTCCGCTCGTGAGGAACGCGGTCAGCGTGATAAATATCATGAAAAACGATACCGTGAAACTTATCATACCGCCGCTGGAAGGCGTCATGAAAAGCGACACTATCATCACAACGGCGGCCGTGAGGTAAAGGTAAACCCCCGAGGCCTCGTCCGAAAAGAACCACAGGAATTTATCCCACGCGCGGTGTTTATACTGCAACGAGGACCTTACCACGGCGTCGACAAAAAGCACGAGAGGGAACGGTATGCACATCTCGATGAACCCCGCGTAATTGTTATTATTGATGAAAGGCCCGAAAACCCCTCCTTGTTTTTCCAGCAGCCAGTATATTTTACCGTTCCATGAAAGAGCCTGGACCATACCGAACAGCGCGGTGAAAAAGCCCGCCAGAATGACGCCGTTGACCAGGGTCATGAGGAACCGTACGTTCACTTTAGCCTTATCCCCGGGCATCCCCAGCGCCAGTATGACCGATACCAGCGCCGCGAAATACAGCCCGTTCGAAGGCACCCTGAGACTGAAATCCGCGAACGCGTGCACCGAAAGGGACAGGACACCCGCGAGAGCCGCGAGCGATATAAGCCTCTTGTCCGGATGGTCTTTCTTTCGGCCGGGATCTGCCTCCGGCGCTATCAGCTTGCCTGAAGCGTACAGATAGAACAATAAGCACCCTGTGACCTTAAGGAGAAAAAGCGCGGTAGCGTGTGGATAAACGCTTAAACATTGCCGCGCCTCCTGGTCTATGGCGTATCTTTCCCTCAGCAATACCGTTTCGGGACTGACGGCGCGGATCACATCCGAAGGAAATGGGATGACGTAGAGGATATTCACGGCTAAAAAGGCGAGAAAAAGAAGGGTGACGGGCTCCTTTATCACCTTCTTAAAGTCATCCACGTTAAAGACCGAGGAGGAAAAGAACAGGATCGCCGTCACGAAAAAAACCAGACTGAACGCCCAGATGTATACGCTCCCGAACAACATGGGTGAAACTATAAGCACACTAACCGTAAGGATATCCTCAATCAGGGCTCTTCTTAAAGTCATATGTATCCGTTAGCCGGAAGCCTAACCGGCGATCTTGGGATCGTGTTCGGGATGTGTGCCGTAATAGTAAGTGTTATAATAGGAGCCGGGCTTCGTCATCTCGACCTTATTCAGAACGACCCCTATGATCTTGGAAGAGTTGGATGGCGCTAGGATATCCCTGGCCCGTATGACAGCGTTCCTGTGGACCTTCCCGTATTGTATCACGAGTATCACCCCGTCTACCCTCCCCGCGAGAACAACGGCGTCCGTAACTGCCAGTGCCGGCGGGGCGTCGATAATGACGGCGTCGTACAGCTCCAAAAGCTTTTTAAGAAGGACCTCCATCCTGGTGGACCCTAAGAGCTCGGAGGGATTAGGCGGTATCGCTCCGCTGGTGATCACCGAAAGGTTCTCTATCTCGGTCTTCGCCGTTGCGGCTTCAAGAGACACCTTGTCGATGAGACATTCGGAGAGGCCGGCCCGCGAACTCTCAAGACCGAAGACCTGAGCTATCCTGGGTTTTCTCATATCCGCGTCCACCAAAATGGTCTTCTCCCCGGCCTGGGCCATTACCGCCGCGAGGTTCACCGCCGACGTGGTCTTGCCTTCCTCAGGTGACGCCGACGTGAAGACTATGGACCTCTTCTTATGCTCGACCGAAGCGAAGAGGAGACTCGTCCTGAGCTCCCTGTATGACTCCGATATAGTACTCCTCGGACTTTTCCATGAGATGAGTTCCGGATCCATGACCTTATCCTCGACGACGCGCGGATACGGTATCGCCGCCAAACATGGGAGGCCCAGGTATCTTTTCACGGCGTCGGGGGTCCGGAGGCTCTGGTCCAGCCCCTCTATTATGAGCGATATCACCGAGGAGAGCACCAGCCCGCCCACCAAGGCTATCGCGATATCCCTTTGCTTCCTGGGCCTTACGGGCTTTTTAGGAACGACGGCTTTTTCAATTACGCTGACATTTGTCGTCTTAAGCGCCCCGGCCAGTTCCGTCTCGCTCATCCTTTTCAGAAGAGACGCATACACCCCGTTGGCCGTATCAACGTTCCTTTTAAGCATGTTGAACTTTATCTCTTTATCCTTATCCTCGAGCTCCTTGGCTGTTTCCCTTACTATCTTGCCTTCTACCGATTCCAGCTCGGACCTGAGAGCTATTATCTTGGGATGTTTCTCCTTGAAATATTCCAGCTCTTCGGAAAGCTCTATGTCAAGGTTGGCTTTTTTCTCGAGAAGCTGGTCGAGCACCGTCTTGGTCCCGGTGAGCGCCTCGCCCGTAAGGATACTGCTTTCTTTCCTGTAATTTTGAAGCACGTTCTCGGCCACTTCCAGGTCCTTCTGCGCCTTCTCGATCTTATCCCTCAGCCAGTCGGAAGCGTATTCCGTGACGTCGACTTTAGTATCCAGGATGTACCCTATATATTTTTCCGCCCATAAGCCCGCTATCCTGGCGGCCAAAACCGGATCGATATCCTCGGTCCTTATCTCAACGATCTCGGTGTTCGGAATGGGCACTATTTTAGTGACCGACATCAGGAACTCAGTCTTGGAGAACGGAGTGTTGAATCTCGCCGACACTTTTTCCGAACGGCCGCGCCACGGGTCCCACGGCGAGTATTCGCCGAGCGCCCCGTAAACGCTTTCCGCTATGAACCGGCTGCGTAAAATATTGTACTGGGTCTGGTAATACTCCATGCCCGAATACCCGGTCGAAGTGACCTCGTCAAGCTTGACGACATGAGGCGCCTGTTTCTGGATGAGGAGCTTGACGGATGTCGAGTACACCGGCTTCATGACGAACGCCCTGATGATGACAAATGTGCACAGGACGCAGGTAAAAGCTATGATGAACCACTTACGTTTTTGCAGGACAAAAACGAACTCATGGAAATTGACTTCCTGGTCCAAAAAAGCGCTCTTAACCTGGTCCATATTCCTCGCCTCATTCCCCGCCTGGGGACCTATCCTTAAAAGAAACTCTCCGGGACGGTCACTATGTCCCCTGGCTCGAGCATTATATCCTCGCCCTCTATCCCTTTATTTATGATATCGTTGACATTCACAATAATGGTCTTCTGCGCCCCGTCCGGGGTCTTACGGAGTATCCTCACGTTATTCTTGGCGGCTATTTTGGTGAACCCTCCCGCAAGGGATATGAGCTCCACTACGGATAGCCTGCCTTTAATAGAAAAAGAACCCGGATGCTCGACCTGACCGAGTATGGATACGGTCGAATATTCCTCGATAAAAACCGAGACCTGGGGGTTCACAAGATAATCCTTCTCCAGAAGATATGTGAGCTTGCTCTCAAGCTCGGAGATCGTTAGCCCCGACACCGGGACCTCTCCGAGAAGGGGAAAAGTTATCATCCCTTTTGCCGTGACCCTAACCTTTTTATTGATAGTCTCGTCTTTCCCGAAATATACCTCTATTACAAGGACATTTTCCGGGCCAAGCCTGTACTCCTCCAGGGGTATGCTCCTCTCCTCGGAGAAAGCCGTCCCGCACTGGAACAGCAGAAAAGTGACGATGTATACGGGCAGTATGATATAGGAGGAAAGATTATTAATTAAATTCTTATTCATCTTATGAAAGTTTACTTAATAGGGGGCGGAAGGTCAAATGATATGTGTAAATTTTAGCGCCACTTACGGATCCTATATTTTGGATCCCCGTTAATACGACAATTTCCCGTGCAGGTCAATGACGTTTTGGGAGTACTCCATCCTATCGATATTTGACAAACGCGTATGGTAAGTATAGCCTGTACCGACGCTGATCCATTCCTTGATGAGATAATCGAGTACGATGTCCGCGCTCCATTCGTTGTCTACCCTCTTTTTCAGGTCCCCGGCGGCTATCCTGTTATAGGCGTTATGGAAATACATACCGTCGAGCGTGAGGACAAAACTCTTGCCCAGGAGGTATCTCACATTCGCGAGGATATGGTCACCGGTATAGTAATTATTTACCGAGTATGTGGATTCAAATGGCTCCCTGGTATATGAAAGGCCTATGTCGACCCTGTCGCTCATGGCGTAGAGCACCTCAACAGCGGAGCAAAAATTCGAGAACGGCTTTGTTTCTTCCGAATCATACTTCTGGTATTTATAGCCGCCCTTCACTATGCCGGTAAGCTTCCCCGTAAGCTCCCCCTTAAAACCCGTCATAAAGCGTATGGCCTGTGCGTCCCTCGCGGCAACCTTGGTATACACTATGTCTTTCAATGTCACTTCAGCCAAAGCCTTTGTCTTAGGAGCGACCTGCACATATCCCGTGAGAGAGACCGAATCTTCCTTCCGGTTGAACTCGTCGTAGAGGTTGGAAAGAAAATCCACCATGTAGAATCTGTAACCGAGATCAAAATCGATCTTGTTATAATGCGCACCGAAGACGGCATCCAAGGTATCTATTTTGCGGAGGACCCGGGAAGTGAATTCGCTCCCGGCCCTGGAGGAAGTGAACTGATATTTATTGCCTATATCGAAAGTATATTTCTCGAAATCGAGGCCGACGCCGGCCGTGAAATCGTGGTTCCCGTAATTCTGCTCGGGATACCTGCCAAACACCCCCAGGTCGGTCAGATACTGAAGTTGAACCTTATGTTTGGCCTCTGACCCGAACCTGATCTCCGTGAATAGACCGGGAGAGAAAATATTCTCGAGATCGCTCTTCTTGTTATTGGAGTCGTAGAAAATGTTATTGTCCCATTTCGAATCGACCTTGAACTGGGGCTCTATTTTCATGAACGCGTTCTCCCATGAAAACCCCGGCTGAGGGAACAATAAGGAAAAAAAAGACAAGATCGAAACGACCGATATCTGTAGTTTTATCGCACGGTTAAACAACATCTTCAGTTTTTGGTACCCCTAGGAATAGATAAAATCACAACCCTATATTTAACTGTTATTGCTCAAAATTCTTTCCTGATCCTTGGTCAGATTCTGGCTGGCGTTGTCGTTTTCCGCCCCTTCCACCGTATCCTGCAGATTTTTTAGCCTGTTCCTGATATCATCTCCGTTATTTACAAGGTCCGCTATGAACTTATCCCATGTGGACTGCTCTTCCGGCGTAACGCTTTCCGTAGGGCCGACTATCCCGTCGGCACCGACTCCCAGTTTATTCCCTTCGGTTATGCCCGAAGGATCGCCTGTCAGCGAACCATCCGGAGCGACATTCTGGTGGAAACCTTTTCCTTCGAATAATTTATAATTGCCTCTACCCTCCCTGTATTCGACCCTCATGCCCGAACCCGTCATTGCGTACGCGTGAACGGGAGTAGTTATAATAAAATTCTCGCCGGCGGCCATATTGAAAAAATTGGCCATTATCGCTCCTTCTTTAAGCCCAAACCCGGCTTTTTGTATCGTAGTATCCGTATTCTGTTCGACCCTCGCGAAATTCAACCCGTCGGTATCGAACACCATTTCAGCTTCCGAGTAAAAACCCGTCTTTATCTTCGTATCCGCCCTAAGCCTCATATCTCTCTCAACAGGCACCCAGTTCCCGTCGCCTTTTTCATCCATAAGAACATCGCCGTCCACCCTTACTATCGCGACCTCATAATTATTGCTGAAGCTCGCGAAAGATGAATAAGTCCCAAGAGCCAGGAAAGCGATCAGCGTGAGAGACATTATCTTCATAGTAATCGTACCTCCGATTTATTTATTCTTGCCCTTCATTACGATCTATATTATAACATATTGTATGAAAAAAATCAACGATACCGGAAATTTGAGGGGTTTCTACGAAGAAGTTAATATAAAGAAAACCACCGTGACTTTTCTTAACGACCCTGTCGAGGACTATTATGTGGAAAGCCGCCTTGCCGGATTATCCGCTCTTGTGCCCCGAGACCCCGGTGCTGTTCTTGACGCCGGCGGTGGTTCGGGCTCCTTCTTCCGGTTACTATGCGACAGGCTTGACCTGGATTTCCGGGATATAACGGTGTTGGACTGGGCTATAGCCGAAATAGAACGCCCCGACCATGCCAAGCTTGATCCTGCTAAACATTTTTTCATCCAGGGCGACGTTCAGGCCCTACCCGTAAAAAGCGGGGCCGTCGATCTTATCTTCAACTCGGAAGTGATAGAACATCTCCCCCCGGAAAGATCCGTCGAAATGCTTAAAGATTTCCTGAGGGTGCTCCGCCCGGGAGGGCACCTCCTCATCACCACCCCTAACGGTACCGACTACCGGAGAATTCTGCAGGAAACGGCGCTCTCCTTACTCCTTTTTCTCGGGGGGAAGAAGATCGGATCTCTCGATGACCGTGAATACCTGAAAAGCAGGCTTTTCAGGAAATATCTCAAATTCACAGGGCACAGCCATGTGAACGTCGAGGCTATCGAGAAAAAGGGCCTGGTAGGGCATACCAACGTTCTTCCGCCGTCGAAGATCAAGGCCCAGCTTAAAGAAGCCGGATTCACCGTGACAAAAACGGCCTTCTCGATCTTCATCCCGCTCGCGCACATCCCCTTCGTCAATCGGAAAAGAGCTTACGCGAGATCGTTATTCTTCGCGGAAAAACTGATAAAGACACTCCGCCTCGGAAAGTTCTTCCTATCCTGCCAGATGTACCTGGCGGTTAAGGGGTAGATACCGGTACGAGAGCTCAAAGACTTATGCTGCCCTCATTTTTATCGTGGATATTTTTCCTGTACCAGGCGATATATTTTTCCATCCCCTTTTTAAAGGATGTCGAGGGCACCCAGCCCAATTCATTTTTAGCTAATTGATTCGATATGTCTTTGCCTGTAAAATCCCCTTTACGCCCCTCGGTATAAACAATGTTAACGCCGCCGATGATCTCGTTTACCGTTTCGGCTATTTGCCGGACGCTCACCTTTTCTTCTCCCTCTAAATTGTAGATCTTATCGCGCCCGATATCCTTGAGCGCGAGCGCGCATCCTTCGGCGAGGTCTTCGACATACACGAATTTGCGGTATTGGCTGCCGTCGCCCGCGATCGTGATCGGTTCGCCGTTTAACGCTTTTTTCACAAATATAGCGCTGACTATTTCGCCCCTGGCGCGCGTGCCATACGGCACACCGAAACGAAGTATAGTGGTGGGCACGTTAAATAATTTGGAATACGACGTGCACGCGGCTTCTCCGTATATTTTTGTCGCCGTATAAAAATGCGCAGGTAAGGATATCGGAGCGTCCTCCGACAAGATCCCGGTTCCCTGCGGCGTATCCTGATAGATCCATACCGTACTGGCATACAGTACCCGCTTTATTCGCGGGTTGTTCCGCGCGGCCTCAAGAACGTTAAATGTACCCTGCACATTTATCCTCTGGGCGTTTTGGGGATCTTTCGCGACGTCATTGACATTCGCTACGGCGGCAAGATGGTAGATAGCGTCCATATGGGCCGTGGCCGCGCGCATCCGGTCTTCCTCAAGAAGGCTACCCTGGTAATAGTCGACCAGTTTTCTCATGTTTTGGGGCATTCCATCGATAAATTCGGGATATATAAGATCGTAGATCCGCACCTCAATGCCCCTCGCGAGCAACTTATCGACGACATGAGATCCGATAAAACCGCTCCCCCCCGTGACCATTACTTTCATTGTTTATCCTCCCCTTTGTAATACAACGGAACACACCAATGGTTGTTCGCCACCCAATCGGTGTTTGGCAATTCACAGTTCCTCGCCATGATCTTATGGCAAGGCTGATCGTAAACTTTTCCCGTAGATCTTTCGATCTCCTGGAATACGATATACTTGTAATACCCGGAGATCATACCTTCCGGAAAAAATACCCGTTTGGGATATTTCGGGTCCAGATATTTCCGCGCGTATTCATTTTTCCAGTTAACGATATCGGCGATACGGTCGGTCTGAACGCAGCCGATCGCCGCGGTGAATTCGTTCATCCTGTAATTGAGCCCTTCCACCGCATAGTCAAACTTCCCGTAATTCCTGTATTTTTTCGCGAATTCGGCAAGGTCTTTATTTTTCGTGACCACCATGCCTCCTTCGCCGGTTGAAACGGTTTTCGTCGCGTAAAATGAGTAGATCCCCGCGTCGCCCCAAGTCCCGGGTTTTTTACCGTTCCATGAGGCTCCATGAGCGTGCGCGCAATCCTCAAAAAGGATGACGCCTTTCTCTTTACAAAGCTTAGCGATCTTATCTATCTGGAAGGAAATATGCCCGCCTATATGCACGACCCACACCGCCCGGGGAGCGTATTTATCGATCTTTTTCCCGAGGTCCTCTAAACTCATGCAGAGATCGTTTCGATCGCAATCAACGAACTCGACTTTTCCTCCCGCCTTGATAACGCTTAGGGGAGTAGCCATGAAAGTGTTCGAGGGGCAAAGCACTGTTTTCCCCTTAACGTCGTAATATTCCAAAGCGGCTAACGCCGCCCCTCCCCAGCTGGATAAAGCGACCGAATCCGCGTTGACATAAGCGCCCCATTTTTCCTCGAAACTCTGGACGAATTTCCCCTCAGACCATTTCTGCGATTCTATGATCTCATCCCACATTCGATGTAATTTTTCCGAGTCTTCTTTTTCAAAACCTATCTTGAATTGCATGATCGAACCTCCTTAAGATCACAGACCGTTATTCCCCCGGGATACAGCGCCTCGAGCCACTACAAATATACCACCTAAAAAAAAAATAACAATATTTCGGGGATCCGATGAAGTAAATTGGGAGAAATCTCCGGAAAAATATGATCGTTATCACCGTATCCGTAGAGTTGCCTTGCTACCATCAATTGATAGAGTGGTTTATAAGCTTGCCCGAGTTATCGAAAAAATCCCTTTCTATCCTGCCGCCGTCCCCTTCTATTTTTACATAGTTCACGTTAATGTTCCCGAAGTTGACCGGGATGTCGGCGATGACCATTTTGTCGCCGTAAACCGTGACTTTCTGAAAATGGTTCCCCGCGGTTTCTTCCGCTGAACTATCCGAATAAAAGAACATGGTTTTGATCTCGCTCCGCCCCGCGTTAAGAGCCGGGGTCCTGTATTTGAGTTCGCCGAAGAACGCTTTTTTCTGTTTTCCGGTGAGTTTATCCTTGGGGAGGCTTATCTCTATGTCGCTCAATACGCATCCCTTTAAGTCAGGGGCCCATGGGCCTTTGGAAGCGTCTATGGCTTTGGGATCGAACTTCTCGCCCGAGCCGTTGTACAAAGAGCCCCAAACCGTGTAGTTATAAGTTACGCGCCCTTCGTCACCGGACCCGGTCTCGCTCTTGACGTATATCGTCCTTGAGAATATTACGGGCTGGCCGGAGCCCCCTTTTCCAAGGTCGGCAAGGTCCGCGATATTGTTCACCGAATCATAAGTATGCCCGATCTTTTCGCCGCTTGGATCAAAAAATACCCTGTACAGCTGTACCCTGCCTTTACCGAAGGGATCGTCGCCCGGCTCGGTTATAGCGAGTTCCTGCTCTTCCCTGACCGATAGTTTACGCGTCCCTTTCCTATAGTAGTTGATCTCTTTCTTGCAGAAATCCTTGGCTCCGTAGGTCAATTTACCGACGGTGTATTCCTTCGTGGTTCCCTTTTCCAGAACGCGGATATCGGTATCGAGTTCGGTAAGTTCCGCCTGTTTTCCCCTTACGACAGCTTTATAGCACATATTGCCGTTCTGTAAGATCCCGGCCGGATTCAACAAGATCTGACCGTTGCCGTTAACAGGATTGAATTCGGCTATCCCTGTGATATCGTTTACCCCGGCCTGATACGAATACCCGCCTATCTCTATGGTCTTTCCAGCGGATCTTTTCTGTTCTGTTTGTGTTTTTTTGCGTTTAATGAATCCCTCGACGGCGGATTTCTGGCCTATGGATATGGCGGCGCCCAAAGATGAGCCGGTTTTCGGTCCCGGTATGAGTGTGGAAATTTTTCCGGTGGAAAATTCCTTATCCTGGCCGGCGCTCGCTACGATCGCCTGGTCAAGAAGCATAATAATTGATATTGAGAGTACCAAGGTACTCTTATAAATAGTGTTTTTCATATGCGTGAGCAATTCAGCCACCATGCCTTACTTTTCAACACATAACGTCTGTGTTTTACATAAGGGTTAGGTCTGTAACTTTGTGTCTTACCCTTTCGAGTAATTTACCTTTTATCACTTTGTACGCACTATTTTCAAATAGCGGATTTTTGTTCTCATTACAAGTATGCCATATAGAAAACTATTAGCAACTTTTTCTTGCACTAACGTATTTTTGTTGTGTTTTTTGCGTTATTTTTGCTTTTACACCAATTATTCACAAATGGATCATTTTGGGCTTTTAGATAAATACTGATCGTTAATTAAGGACCAATTTGTCTTTATAAGTTACTTCATATAAATTATTTGTATCTATTTAATAATCTTAAGTTTTGAGCCTGTTTCTTCAAAAACAATTACCCCCAGTTCCGATGTTATCAACACCTTTTCCTCAGGGGGTTTTTTTATTAAAAATCCTTTTAATTTTGATTTGTTACTTTTTGTTGATACTAATATATTTTGTGGTTTTACTTTTTTATGTATTAACTGCTCAAAAATTACATCGTCAATTGGCGTTGCTGAATGATGTGGATACTTGAATATCTCCGACCTCAGATCATACCTAGAACCTAACAGTTCGACTAAAGCCCTTGTTGAGGCATCGCCTGCCATAAAGATAGCATTACCCTCTCCAGTAACCACTCTTAAAACCAGCGAATTGTCGTTGGTATCCCCGCTCACGGTGCCACTAGGAGGGTTAAGAACCGAGATCTCCAAGCCAGGAAGGCCTGTTATTCGATCGCCGCGATAAACATTCTCATATTTGATCCCTTTTTCATCCAGTGTGGTGAATAATTTTTCCAGTAAGGGGCTATCTCCATCTTCCCTTTTGACATTCCCTATCACTTTGCCTATCTCAAAATTTTCGATAATGTAGAACAATCCTCCCAGATGATCTTCATGCTCATGGGTAAAAATGACGCAATCGATCCTCCTTATGTTGTTATTCCAAAGATACGGGGCTATTATCCTCCGTCCGCAATCTACGCCTTTCCTCGGATTTAGCCCGCCGGTGCCGCCGTCCACTAGCATTGTTCCGCCTCGGGGACATTCGAATAGGGTTGCGTCAGCCTCGCCCACGTCGAAGAACGTCACCCTGAACCTCTCGCGACAACCTTGGGCGCTTTCGTTCCATATCAAAGAACAGGGTATTACCAGCGCCAGGACAAGAAATATGTTCGCGCAGGATCTTTTTTTGTTGAAGAGCGCCACACATCCCGCGACTACAAGGTAATACAAAAGGATCATCGTTATCCCCGGCGAGTTCACCCTGATACTCATTAGCGGGATATCGTTCACGGCCCCCATTATGCCCAGGAACGCCTTTACCGTTCCGGAAAGGATCGCCGCTATTATACCCGAAATATAGGACATCCCGCTGAAAGGGCCCGTGACCAGTAGACAGAATCCCCCGGCCATTCCTATGGAGAGGAACGGTACCCCCGGGAAATTCGCTAGAACTCCCCCGGGGGTCATAAGATTGAAATATCCCGCTATCACTGGGGCCATCCCCACCCATATGGCTACCGAAAGAGAAAAGAATTTCATACCTTCCCTTTTTATTTTCTGAAGAACGGTTTCCCCCCGCCTGATACCCGGCACCCTTAGGAACGAATCGGATAACGGCGTCAGGAAAACAAGCGCCCCGACGGCCAGATACGAGAGCACGAATCCCGCCTGATAGATCACCCCGGGAGACAGGAAAACGCAAATGAAAGCCGTCAGGGCGAAAATGTTCAGGATATCGACCTCCCTGCCTTTCGCCCTGTTCATAAGGAAGATCGAACCCATGATGGCGGCCCTCACTACGGAAGGCTCTGCGCCGGTGAAGATCGAATAAAGGACAATGAGAATTATCCCCGAGTAACAGCCGGCGGCCACCGATACCCCGAGAGCGCCGGCCGCCCATAGTACCATCGCCCCCACCATAGCGACCTGCATCCCGCTTACGGCCAGGATATGCATCGTCCCGGACTTCATGAACATGTCGTTCACGCTGTCAGGTATGTTCGCCCGGTAACCCAGGGTAACCGACTCGACAAGGGCGAGATCCGTGCCCGAAAGATATTTTGCGAGTATGGTCCTAGCCCTCCTCCTTATCCCGTATACAGATCTTTGAACGGAGTACGCGATATTGCGCGTGAGTCCGGTAACGCGATACAGGTCATGTTCTTTTGAATACAGGATCGCGGTTATGCCCTCCCGCGCGAGCGCCGTTCTCCTATCGTAAACATGTGGATTCCTTGCGCCAAAAGGCTCGGTGAGCTCTCCGCCTATTACGGCGTTATCCCCTATTTCCGGGCATTTAGATACGCCGCGTATGTGTACAAGCGCTTTGCCGCTTATGGTGTAATCTTTTCCTTCTACCAAAATGTTACGCGCCTCAAGTTCAAAGCGGCAATACCCTTCGTCGCCTGAGCGGTTTCCTGTCATTATTTCGGGATCACTGACCACCGTGCCGTAAATAAGCGCCTTCCCGTCTTCGGCGTTTGGGAGAGCGTAATGAGCTATATCGTCCCCTCCCGGATAGATACTGGAAGAATACCTCAGGCATCCCAGAGCGAAAAACAAGACGCAGGCGATCGAATAGAATGTTTTTTCACGCGGGATAGAGAAGGTGAGGATAAGAAAAATGAACGGAACTATAAGCCATAGGGAACAGCCCCAGGAATATAATATCCGGCACTCCCTGACTCCGGCTGCGACGGCCCCTGACAGAAATAAACAGAACGGTAATACCAGCGGGTATCTCATCAGAGTTTTATCATGAACTTTATTTTTTCCAGTTTCGCCGGGCCGATGCCCCTTACTTTAAGGACATCTTCATATGAAGCGAAAGGCCCGTTGGTCCTTACGTAGTCGGCTATCCTTCCGGCCATGACCTTCCCGATACCCGGTATCTTCTCGATATCTTCCGGCTCCGCCATGTTTATGTTTATCTTCCGTTCTTCGGCAAGCTGTTCTTCTATCTCCTTAAGGCTTATCTTTACCGTCGAGCGCCCTTGAACAACTGTCACCTCATGCCTCGCCCCTTGAGCCCTCGCGTACAAAACCCCCGTCCCGGCGAATATCATGATACCGAGAAAAACAACCGCCCACCTCTCCTCCCGAGACAACCCTGCCATACAACTCCCTTATGCGAATTTGATATATTTTCAACAAATTTTATCTATTTGTCAATAACATCTATACATTAAACCAAAAAAATTTCCCCGTCCTAATTTAGTCCATTGTCCATGGTCTATGGTCCATGGTCTCTATTCCCCGACCGGCTCGATCTCGAACTGAACAAGATCTTCACTAGTACCAGTTGCCCAGAGATATTTCCCATCCCAGGCTATACCGGTAGTCCTGTCCAGTTTTGTGGATATGTACCCTTTCACTTCATTTGTGGCGGGATCTATGAAATATACGCGCCTGTTGAACCAGCTCGACATCCATAGATATTTGCCGTCCCAGGCAAGCTGCGACGGTTCCGGGATATTTTCAATACGTAACTTCTCTTTCAATTCACCCGACATATCGAATTTGTTCAGGTGATATTTTGTTCCTAAGCCCCGCGTCCAGGTAAGGACATAAATGTTCCCTGCGGCGAAAACCGTCCCGGCGACGTGCGATGGCCCGAAAGATACGCTCTCGGCCGGGACGAACCGGTCGTTAATGATATTCACGCGATAAAGGTTTTGCGTATCCCAATCGGTGGTCCATATCTCGCCCTTATCGTCCCTGGTGATCCCTTCCGTGAAAGTCGCCGTCGGCTCTATGGTCCGGATGACCTCCCCGGTCGTTTTGTCTATCACCCAAATGGGTAATTTCTGGCCGTTAGCCACCCATATCTCTTCGCCGTTAATGAAAAGACCTTCGTGATACCCCTTGGGCAATTTAATTACGCGGATGCTTTTCACGGAAAGTTCCCGTGAGAGATCACCCGGGGCTGACAGCCTCGTCTCTTGCTTGGCCTCCTCATTTTCCTCTCCTAAAGCGGTAAAATATGAGAGGAGCAGAAAAGGCGTGATCAATATAAATTTAAGTTTCGCCATATCCGTTATTCATTGTACCAATACGCTTGCCCATCAATCAAGGTTTATGTCCATTACCGTAGATCTTCGATATTAACATTTGTTGCGCCTCATGCGTCACTCGCACATCAAGTCCCAGTGAGCGCTTTTTTCGGTCAATATAACTTCAGCGTTCACGTTCGTTCTCACATTTTCGCCAAGCGCTTCCAGCACTTGGCCTTCTTTAAACGATTCCTCAATGGCTTTCACGTATAACCCCGAAGTTATTAAAGCTGTTATTTGTTCGATGGCCTTTTTGTTAACGATCTCCAAAAGAATATAATTGTCGATCTTTTTCGCTTTTGCCAGAACTTTCATGTTCACCTCCTTTTTTTTATAGCCTATTTAGTTGTTTTTGTTTATTTGACTTATGACATTATAACACACAACGTGATTGTTTGTCAATGCGAATAATCACTTAGCGTGTTGACTGTTCCAGTTTTGTCAGGTATAATTGCTTGTATTATGAGTTTCGCCGAAAACCTAAAAAAAATACGTAAAGGTCAAAAACTGACCCAGCATGAATTAGCCAGAAAACTGGGTCTTGCTCAATCCACGATAGGCATGTGGGAAGCCGGTCATCGTACTCCGAAACTGGACGAACTGGACCGTTTAGCCACGACCCTCGAGATAGGCATAGAAAAACTGATCGGCCGAACGCGGCGAATAGACATTGAACGGGACGAGATCTTCATCGACGGCAAAAAAGTCGAAGAGCTGAACGACATCGACATCAACGAGATCCTGAAACATATCACAAAACTGAAATATTGCAAAAAGACATCCGCCGACATCGCTCCGTTTGAGAACAAACCCGCGACCAAAACTATACTGATAATCGACGACGAGGAGGAGATCTGCGACGCCCTCCACTCTTTCCTGGTGCCGCAGAATTACAAGGTTTTCCTTGCCTTCAACGGCCAGATGGGACTTGAGTATTTCAACGAGGTAAAACCTGACGCGATACTTCTGGACCTGAATATGCCGGACATGAACGGCAAAGACGTACTCAAAAAGATCCGGCAAAAAAGCGACGTTCCCGTCATCGTCATAACCGCTCACCCCGAGGACATAGCCGATATCCACCTCGAGGACCTTAACATAACGGGATACCTGGAAAAACCGTTCCCCCTGAGCGAAGTCCTGAACATGCTCAAACAACTACTAGGAGAGTGACATGAAAAAGACCGACCTCAAAATGGCCAAGAAATGTTTCGCGACGAATATAATTTCAGCCGACGTGAAAGGCAAGACCCTGGTATTCGCCGCCCACCGCAACAACCCGAAATTCTATGACGAAACAGGTCTCGAGTTCTCCCCCGAAGGCGCCACCCTGATCTGCTCAAAGACCCTCCCCGAAGGCTCGAGCGTCCAGATGAAAATGCTGATCCCCGAAGACGACAGGATCCACCGGATAAATACCGACGGAACCATAAGATCGCACGAAAAGATACATGGCGCCACCAAAGACTACTTCCGCATGAACGTCTGCTTCACATCTCTCGAAGCCGCCGACAAACAAACCCTGCGGACACTCTGGGAAAAATACTGCGGGTAGTACCTGGGGACAGGTGCGAATTTAATCCCAGGCCTGTCCTATTACTATTCCCTAGGCCCGCAGACACTTTCCATATAGGCCCGCAGACACTTTCCATAAAACAATACAAGACAATAATTTCCAAAACAAATCCGGGTAATTAAATGGCTAATACCCGGATTTGTTTCGTAATATCTTGGCTATAAATAACTTGCAGAAAGAGTGCTTAGGTTCAAGCTACTAGTGCAACACCTTATTCTGCTACTATAGCAGGAAAGGAGTTGTATATGGCTAAGTATAACCGGCTTAATATGTTAGAACGTGAAGAATTAAGTCGTCAACTAGCAGCAGG
>JADGBR010000035.1 GCA_015231405.1 Candidatus Omnitrophota bacterium
CTGGAAGAGGTCCCACCCGAAGAGGTCTTTGCCAAGCTCAAGGCCATCAATAAATATATGCGCAGCCGGGCTTCAGGAGCGAACGTCAAGCCGCCCGTGTTCGTTAAGCCCCAGAAGAAGATCGCCCGCGTGTCCAGCGACGTTTATACCGAAAAGGTCGAGGAGATCGGAGAGAACATCGAAACGGACGATGATACCGGGACAGGCGAAACGGCGACGGTCGTGCTTCCCGATATCGTTACAAAAGCCGACAGGGTGGCGCGGCTCGGGGTGGGGCTCGATCTCGGCACGGCGTATATAGTGGCGAGCCGCGAGGTCGAGGATAAGAAGGTTTTTGTCAAGAACGAGCGCAACGCTTTTCTATCCGTCCGCTCGGACAATTCCACTAAGGAACTGCTTTCCAAGCTCAAGATAAAATACGTCGCGATGGGCGACCAGCTCTATGTGCTGGGGGCGATGGCGCTTACGCTCGCGGATATTTTCGGACGTGAGACACAGAGGTCCATGAATATGGGCATTCTTAACCCGTCCGAGTCGAGTTCCATACCAATAATAAAGCTCATCGTCGAGAACATTTTGTGGCCGCCGCGCACTAAGGGCGAGATCTGCTGTTTTTCCGTTCCCGCCCAGCCGATAGACAGGGACCAGGACACGATATACCATAAAGGGGTTTTTGAGGGGATACTCCGGGCGATAGGTTTCGACCCGATGATAATAGACGAGGGCTACGCCGTGGTCTTGTCGGAGATGGAAAGTAACGATTTCACGGGCATAGGGGTATCCTGCGGAGGCGGGATGGTGAACGTTTGCGCGGCTTTTAAATGCATGCCCGTTCTTTCGTTCTCTATTACCAGGGGCGGTGACTGGATAGACAGGAGCGCTTCGAGCGTCCTCGGGGTACCGTCGACGCGGGTCACGGCGATAAAAGAGCAGGGCATGAATATTAAAGATCCGAAAACGAGGGAAGAAGAGGCGATAGCCATATATTATCGAAACTACATAAACTATTTTCTTACGAGCATTGCCAAGGTCCTCGGAAAGAGCCAGGATACGCCTAAATTCGAGAAGCCAGTCGATATCGTTTTCGCCGGCGGGTCGAGCATGGTCGGAGGATTCATGGATGTCGTGGCGGAAGAGATACAGGGAATGAATTTCGGGTTCCAGGTCGGGAAATTGACTAAAGCCGAGGAGCCGTTTACAAGCGTGGCGAGAGGGTGTCTATTCAACGCGATAACCGCGGAGAAGAAAGGATGACGGACGGGTACGTAGAAATGCCTTCGTATTTCAGGAGTTTCCTGAGAGAGAAGAAAGAGGAAAAAATAGCCTCCGATCCCCTGGCGGCCGTCGCGGAGCTGCGCGACCGGGTCGAGAAGACCCGCGATAAGCGTACGGCCCTCACCGAGGAGCTGGACCTCATTGAGGGGTCCCTTGACGGTTTTATCGGGAACATGGAACTTATTAACCGGCGTCTTAAGGATATGCACGGGGCTTTGGCGAAAGTTCCCCAGGCTCCGGAAGCCCCGGTTAAGCCGGCCGCTACAGGCGGAATCTCGATGGACGAGTTTAAGACCTATTTCGAGTCGATGCTGAAAGGGTCGCTTGAAAGCGTTAGCGACAAGATATCCGACAAGATGGCCAAGATGCTGGGCGAGCTTCGCGGCCTTGCCGGGCCGGCCAGGGAAGCGAAGATACGGGAAATAGAAGAGGCTACCGGGTTCGCGAACATCGATTTTTCGAAGCTGTACCAGAAAAGCGACGTTCAGTCAAATATCGGCGACGTCGGCGTCGAGGAGAAGGAATCTAAAGGGATAGACTCGAGCCTCGATAAACTGAGGAAAATGCGCGGCGGGAAACCCAAAGGTGATAGTTCGGGAGATAAGAAGGCGTAACGAATTGAAAGTGGTGTATAGAGGTACATCGTCACTGCAAGGACCTGAGAGATGCCGTCATTGCGAGGAGCAAAGAGACGCCGTCATTGCGAGGAGCGGAGAGACGCCGTCATTGCGAGGAGCGATAGCGACGAAGCAATCTCTATATAGATTGCTTCGGGCACTTCGTGCCCTCGCAATGACGGACAATATTCGCAATGACGGACGATGTTCGCAATGACGAATGATATGGAGTTAGTAAAATAGGAGCTACTATGAAAAACATCTTTTACCCTATGTACATATTCGCCGTTATTTTCGCGATATGCGTGGCTTCTTGGCTGGTCTCCGTGATCAACTATTATTCGCGTATCCTTTTCCCGGAGGATAAACTCCGGAAGATGCGTGACGCGAGGAAACAGAAGGACGCGAAGATAAAGGAACAGGAAGCCGAGCTGAAAGAGCTGAGGCGGGAGAATGAAAGGCTTTCGAAAGAGCTGGGCGAGCCCAGGGAAGACCGTCCGGCGAAAAAGGGCTTTTTCAAGTCGAAGGACGATAAGGAGCTTGACGAATTAAGGTCCGAGGTCGAGAAGTTCAGGGAGGAAGCCGCAAAGTCGCGTCTCGAACTCGCGTCGGCTAAGTCCGAAATATCGGCGCGTTCGGTCGTAGAAAAGGAGACGGCGGGATTAAAGGCCGAGATAGAGAAGAAGGACGCCGAGATAAAGAAACTGAAAGAAGCTCCGGCGGACGGGTCGAATAACGAGGGCCAGGCTGCGAGAGCCGCTTTAGGCGAGAAGATAAGGGAGCTTGCCTCGAAGGACAGCGAGATAAAAAGGATGAAAGCCGAGATCGCGCTTATTAACACTAAGAATAAGGAAACGATGGCGGCGACGGGCGAGCTTTCGGTGCGGGATAACGCCATAAACGATCTAAAAGCGAAGCTTTTAGATAAGGATAGGGAACTTTCGAGGGTCAACGCCGAGATAGGCGATATGCGTAAACGGATGGGGGGACTTGAAAAGGGATCAGAGGAAGAACTTGCGAAAGCTAAAGAAGACCTCTCGAAACGGGAACATCAACTCACCGCGAAAGAATCCGAGATAAAAAGGCTCGTCGAGGAGACGGTGCGCCTCAAAGACGACCTGGGCGTCAAGGCGCGGAGGTCTGTCGAAAAAGAAAATGAGATAGAGAAGCTCCGGGCTGAAATTAAGAGCGCCGGCAGCAGGCTGGCCGCGGCGTCGATATCGGCCGGAGAGGTCGAGGCGAAGAATAAGGAGATAGCGAGGCTGGGAGAAGAGCTTGAGAAAAAAACCGCCGAGTTGTCTACGAAAGAGCGTGAGATAGAAAAGCTCCGCGCGGAAACCGTCGAGACCCGAGAAAAGTTGAAAGGCGTTTTAAGTTCCGCCGGCGAGGCCGGGCTCAAGGATAAGGAGATAGTTAAGCTCAGGGAAGAGTCGGTGAAGCTGGGCCGACAGCTGGAAGCTAAAGTGGAAGAAGCGGCGAAGGTCTGGGGAGATCTCGCGGCGAAGGAAGAGAAACTGCGCGCTGCGGCGTCCGAACTTACCGACGCGAGGGAACGAGTGAAAGGGCTCGAAAAACGGATGCGAGAGGAGGCGACGAGGGTCACTTCCGAGATCGAAGGGCTTACGAGACAGGTAGCCGCGAAGGAAGTGGAGATAAAAGCTCTCAACAAGGAACTCGCCGAAACTAAGGCAAGTTCCGGTAAAGACGGGGGATCCCAGGAAGAGATCGAAAAACTGGCCGCCGAGCTCGGCACCGCCCGCGGGAGAATAATCGAACTCGAGAAGACGAAGGGGCCAGTCACCAATATAAGCGCCGTGGGGGCGGGAGTATCCGAGATAGAGAAGATACTCGACGGGGAAAAGAACGAGATGCATTCGATGAAAATGCGGCTACAGGAATATAAAATGAAACTGCATCTTCTGAACGAGAAGACCAAAGAGAATGTCGAACTTATCGCCGCTTTCGCAGGGGGCAAGGATTTCGACGAGTTCAGAAAATCGGTGCATATGGACGAAACGGCGCGTGAATACGAGGAAACGATAAAGTCGCTCAAGATGAAGAATATCGAACTTGAGAAGAAGTTGGCGAAACCGGAGTGATAATACGCATGACCCGTCATTGCGATGAGCAGGAGACGTCGTCATTGCGAGGAGAAAGAGACGTCGTCATTGCGAGGAGGCCCAGAGGCCGACGAAGCAATCCCTATAGAGATTGCTTCACCCCGCTTTCGCGGGGTTCGCAATGACGGAGAGACTCGAGCTCGCAATGACGGACAGGATAAGGATGGAAAGATGAACCTAAGGCAGTTCTCGATACTGAGGGCGTCGGACATAATGGCCAGGAAGGTCGTTACAGCCCCTCCCGGCGATACGGTGCGCGAAGCCGTCCGCAAAATGTCAGCGGCCAATGTCGGGTCGGTGGTCGTCGTCGACGATAAGAAGAACGTCCTCGGGATATTCACCGAACGGGATATCATGAAAAGGGTCGTAGGCGAAGGGAAGGACCCCGGAGTTACTGTGATAAAGGACGTAATGACGACCGATCCGGAGACGCTCGTATCTTCGACTTCGGTTTCCGAGATATTCAGGGTGATCAATACCAGGGGTTTCAGGCATGTCATAATTAAAGACGGAGGAGTTCTCTCCGGCATGGTGTCGGCAAGGGACTTAAGCCGGCTGTTCCTCGAGCTGATCAAGGAAATGCTGTTTGACGGGCAGGAAGAAAAAAAAGCGCCGCATGAGAAGACCCCCTCGATACTTTTCATCGACGACGAGATAGAGATACTGAACGGGTTAAGCGAGCTTTTCGAAAAGACGGACTATAAGATATACACCGCGCTTACGGGCGGCGAAGGCCTTGATATTTACTGGCGCGACGCCCCGGACATAGTTTTTACCGATATAATGATGCCGGGAGTGAGCGGACTCAGGGTCCTCGAGGAGATAAAAAAGGCGCCGACAAATACCGAAGTCTGCATTATAACAGGCCACGGGACACTGGAAAGCGCCATCCAGTCGATGGAAGCCGGGGCTTTCGACTATCTCATAAAACCGGTGGATTTTTCCAGGATAAACATGGTAGTTAAACGCGCGCTTGAAAAACAGAAACTGAAGAGGGAGCTCGCGAAACATATCGAAAAGATCGAGGGCATGAACCTCGAGCTGAAAACCCAGCAGCTTCAGATAATCCAGGCGGCCAAGCTGACGGCGATAGGGGAACTCGGGGCGGGTGTTGCTCATGAGATGAACCAGCCTCTTATGGCCATATCGACCAATATGGAATCGCTTCTCATGAACGATACGGTCAATTCCGACGAGAAGCTGAAGACGAAACTAGCCAAGCTCAAGGACCAGTTCGTCCGGCTTTCGAAGATAGTCAGGCGCATGCACGAGTATTCCGGCCAGAGGATGGGCGGCGTCGCGCCGGAGGATATCAGCCGGCCGGTCAAGGACGCGGTATACCTTTTCGGACAGCAGTTCAAGGACCACAATATCGCTCTCACTATGGATTGCTCCGAGGACCCGCCAAAGGTCGAGATAGACAGGTACCAGATACAGGATGTCGTCGTCAACCTCCTCGTCAACGCCCGCGACGCGGTGGACGAGCGGTTCAAGCAGTACGAGGGCGGAGCCGTGGATGTGTTCACCAAAAAACATTCCGGGGGTCTCGGCGTTATCGTCGCGGTCATTGATAACGGCATCCCGGTTAAAGAGGGTACGGAGACAGACATATTCAATATGTTCTTCACCACGAAACCGGTAGGTAAAGGCACGGGCATAGGATTATCCGTATGCCACAACATAATCAAAAGGCATAGCGGGATAATAGGTTTTCAGCTCCTCGCGGGCGGCCGTAAGATGTTCTATTTTATGATACCGTTCGACAAGAAAAGCGTTTTAGTGAGGAGCCCGGAGATAGAGGCCGGGATAGTTAAGGAATTTACGGAGTAGGTATAGTAGCTAGACAAAGTAAGCACCGGGCGTCATTGCGAACCCCGCGAAGGCGGGGTGAAGCAGTCCATATAGAGATTGCTTCGCTTCGCTCGCAATGACGGCTGTAAGTTGCTAATGGTAATAAGGGGGGAGAAATGGCTGATAGATTAAGGAAAGGGCTTGTGCTGATAGTCGACGACGAGGAGCCGATAAGGGAATCTTTAAGCGAACTCCTGGAAGCGTGCAGGTACGAAGTCCTCGTCGCAGACTGCGTCGATAATGCCATCAAAGTGATAGATAAACACGCCGATATAGACGCGATAATAAGCGATCTCAAAATGCCCGGTAAGCCCGGCACGGAGCTATTGCACTATATCTACAAGACCGGTAAGAAGATCCCCCTCATGTTCCTTACGGGTTTCGCTACGCTCGAAACATGCCAGCAGGCCGTCCGGGAAGGCGCATTCGATTACATCCTTAAGCCCATAGACGATAAAGACAAGATCCTCATGCCACTTAAACACGCCATAGACCAGTCGGGTCTCGAAAAAAAGAACAAAGAGCTCCAGCAGGAGATCCTCAGGATGGCCGAAGAACACCAGGAACTGATGGACCAGCTCCTCGACGACGCCGAGACCAGGGACATCGTCCAGAAAAAAATAAACGACATTGTGGAAAAATGGAAAGAGTGACAGGGACATCCCGATAAGGACCTGTTTGCGGACGCGACGGCCGATCCGGATAAATGTTGACAAAGATCATGCGAATGGTAAGGTGACTAACATATGGCCTTCAAGGTAATGACATTAGTTCTCGTGTCGGCATCCCTCTTCCTGGCGTTAGATTTCTGCGGTGATCTATGTTCAGCCGATGAAGTCGATCAGCACTGTGTCAGTTGTTGCGCCGCTGGTTGTCACAATGCGGCCGTATTGTCGGCGCGGAGCTTTACTGAACCGTCTTTCTCATCGTACCTTTTTCACATAAACGTCCTCATCCGCCAGGAGCGGTTCTTAAGAGACATCGAGTGCCCTCCTAAGCGCGTTATCTAAAAGGCGGAAGTAATTTATATTCCGTGGTCAGCTCTTTCCGGACAGTGAATATCCTATTTACAAGAGAGGTTTGCCGAATGATCAACAGAATCTGGATCATCGTAACGATAATAGCGGTTTTTATGAACGCTATCCCCAAAGCAGTATATGCCGGCGAAGCGTTAACATTAGAAAGAGCCTTGTCGCTGGCTTATGAGAACAATCCGGACATGGTCGAAGCCGGAAAGAACATTGATGCGGCCAAAGGGGATATGATAACCGTAAGCAGTTTAGCCGCCCCCGAGGCCGAGTTTGAGATAAGCGGGTTGAAACAAAACGATGGAGGGGAACGCGATCCTCATCTCGGAGGCTTTTCGATAACGCAGAGATTTGATCCTCCCGGTGTTTTGGGGTTAGAGAGAAAGATCTCAAAACGCCGGATCTCGATACGGGAAGAAACCAGGAGGGTCGTCTGGTCCAGGGTTTACACGGAGGTAAGAGATGAGTATTCTCATATCATCCTGGACAATAAAGTCCAAGGATTGGCAAATGAAAAGCTTAACATCATGAGGCAGTTCTTTGGACGCGTGCAGCAGCAATTTCAATCGGGAAAAGCGATAAAAAACGACCTGCAGCGCGCTAAACTGGAATTATTGAACGCGGAAAATGATCTATTAGCCGGCGAAAAGGAAATAAGAACGGAGAAAGCCAAGCTCAACCTGCTTTTGGGGCGTCCGATGGAAACCCCATTTGAGATAGAGGGAGAACTTGAAGAAGAGGAACTTGTCCTTGATCTGGAGAAATTGACCGGGTACGCGATGGAGCTGAATCCCGAGATCAAGACAGAAGGGCTTCTTCTTGAGTCCAAAGAAAATGATCTCGGAAGGGAGCAGCTTAACCGGTTCCCGGCCCTATTTGCCGGTTTTAAAGGGACGAATGAGGATTACGATAATGATTATTCGGCTGTCGCGGGGTTTAGCGTCCCCATATGGGACCTGAACCAAGGCGGGGTAAAGAAGGCAAAGGCTGAAAAAGAGGCGCAAGCGGCAAGGTTTGAAGCTGTAAGGAGAGAGATCGCTTTCAGTGTATTTGAAGCATATCTTAACGCGGAGTTGGCTGGGAGGCAGTTCGCGCTTCATAAGAGGTCGCTTGATGAAGCGAATGAGCTTCTCCAGCTGGCGAATCTCCGATACAGTGAAGGCGAGATAAATTTTCTCAGTTTTCTCGATCAGGTGAAAGCGGCCATAGAAACAAGGGTCAGGTATTACCAAGGGCTGTATAACCTTTCGAAAGCTATTACTGAGCTTGAAAAGGCGGTTTATATGTCGGTTCGACAGGAGGGATATTTAAAATGAGAATTCTCAAATTATCGTTAATTATTTTAATTTCTTTCGGTTTGGGGGCGGCGGTATCACGGAGTCTTTCAGGCAAAGCCGTGCCTAAAGCGGAAAAAGCCGAGGTGTGCCATGAAGAGGCGGAAGAGCTCAAGCTGAGCGAAAGAGCGCAGGAGCTTATCGCGTTAAATACGGAAAAGGCCCGGCTTGGTACGTTCAGTAAGAGTATCCCGGTCATAGGCGAGATCGCCGAGGACGCTGAAACGTCGGTTCATGTGGTTTCCCCGGTAAGAGGCGAAATTACGGAAACGAAAGCGGGGATCGGTTCGGTCGTCAAAGAGGGCGATGTGCTATGCAGAGTATCTGAAATGAACGGTGAGACGGCGATCCATGAAGTCAAGGCTCCGATCGCGGGCACGGTAATTGGAGCTTTCGCCAAAGTTAAAGACATGGTCGATACGGTATCCTCCGTGTATACCATCGCTGACCTTACCAAGCTATCGGCAACGTTTGATGTTTACGAAAAGGACATTTCCGGGATCAAATTAGGCCAGAAGGTAACGATCCATTCCATCGCATACCCTGACAAAGTCTTTGAAGGAGCGATCACGTTTATTTCTCACAGGGTCGATGAAAACTCGAATACGATAAAGGTGCGCGCGCTCGTAAAGAATCCGGATAATTTTCTTAAGCTGGGGATGTTCGTTAACGCCGATATTATGATCGAGTCGGAGGGTAGAGCTATCGTTTTGCCTAAGGGAGCCGTTTATACGATGAATTCCAAAAAGGTCGTTTATATCAAGACGGCCTCCGATAAATTCGAGGCGAGGGAAATTAAAGTCCGGGATGAGAACACTCGCGAGGTGGTCCTCGCCGAGGGTGTCAGCGAAGGGGAAGAAGTTGTTGTAGAGAACGGCTTCCTTCTTAAATCGGAATCGTTGAGATCAAGAATGGGCGATGGTTGCGCTGAATAGCCATAGGAAGGAGAAATAGCCGATGAATAGTTTTTTGTCATTTGTATTGCGTCAGCGGGTTTTGGTCATTTTCATGACGCTTGGGATCGTTGCCGCGGGCGCCGCCGCGTGGATAAAGATCCCGATCGACGCATACCCCGACGTTACCAACGAACAAGTAATGATACTTACCCAGGCGCCCGGCCTTGCGCCGGTAGAAGTGGAACGGCTTATCAGCACCCCTCTTGAAAATGAAATGAACGGACTCCCCAAAGTAACTATGATACGGTCTCTTTCAAAGGCGGGGCTTTCGCAGGTTGTCGTTGTGTTTGACGATTCAACCGACATATATTTCGCCAGGCAGATAGTCTTTGAGCGGATCCAGACGGCAAGGGAGAATCTTCCGGAAGGGGTTCTGCCTGAACTTGGGCCTATCAGTACCGGGCTCGGCGAGATATATCAGTATACCCTTGAAGGAAAAGACTCGGACTTGACCGAAATGAGGACGGTGCAGGATTGGGTCATACGGCCTCAGCTGCGTACTATCCCCGGCGTTACGGAGATAAACTCATTCGGCGGCTTCGCGAAGCAGTATCAGGTAATTGTTGACCCGGACCGCCTCATGAAATACGGGCTTACCCTCCAAAGCGTTACGGGATCATTAATAAAAAATAACTCTACGGCCGCGGCCAACTACATTGTTACCGGCCAGGAACAGATCGTTGTCAGGGGAAACGGGCTGATCAGGTCGTTGGACGATATCGGGAGCATCGTGCTTGCCGGCGTCAAAGGCGCTCCCGTATATGTGCGTGATATCGCCGATATCCGGATAGGGCACGAGATCCGCTGGGGCGCGGCGACACGGGACGGGAAAGGCGAGACGGTTATCGGCATGGCGATAATGCTAAAAGACGCCAATTCAAAAACAGTAGTCGATAAGATAAAGAGGGGTATTGAAAGGATCGAAGAACGCCTGCCGGACGGGATCAGGATAAAACCATTTTACGACCGGACCGAACTTATCAAGGCATGCATAGACACCGTCGTTAAAGCGCTCCTCGAAGGCGGCGTGCTGGTCATTCTTATCCTCTTTTTGTTCCTGGGAGATTTCCGGACCGCGACGGTAGTATGTTTGTCACTGCCCTTATCCGCGCTTATCACTTTTATCATGATGAGATGTTTCGGCCTTTCCGCGAATTTGATGTCCCTGGGCGGGCTTGTTATCGCCATGGGGATGATCGTTGACGCGAGTATCGTGGTCGCGGAGAATATATTCAGGCATCTATCGAGAAGGAAAGGCGTTCTGGGAGAGGAAAAGACGGCAGTTTGTCTTAGCGCGACGATAGAGGTAGCGCGGCCGATATTTTTCGCGATCCTTATCACCATAATAACCAAGGTGCCTCTTTTTGCCCTTCAGTCGGTAGAAGGCAAGATGTTCAAGCCTATGGCCTTTACTCTTATTTTTGCCATGGCAGGGTCGCTGCTTATATCGTTCACTATCGTGCCGGTAATAGGGTCTTACTTCATTAGGGGCAGTGCAAAAAATGAAGAGAGCGCCGTTATCCGATGGGTCAAGAGGTTCTATATGCCTCTATTGCAGAAGGCGATCAGGGCGAGGAAAACAACTGCGCTTTTCGCGCTTTTCCTGTTCATTGTGTCCATCCTGCTTTTCCGGTTTGTCGGCACCGAGTTCTTGCCGTACATGGATGAAGGCTCTATCGCGATCAACATCGTGAAGTTCCCGACCGTATCGCTGGAAGAGTCTAAACGTATCGGAGACCAGATAGAAAAAATGCTGCTTGAGTTCCCTGAAGTGGGAACGGTTGTCACGAAGACAGGCCGCGCCGAGATCGCTGAAGACCCGATGGGCCCTGAGCAGAACGACGTGTTCGTCATGCTTAAGCCCAAAAAGCTGTGGAAAGCGAGATCCAAAATGGAGCTGATCGCTCAAATGGAAGCGAAGCTCTTAGAGCTCCCGGGTATCAAGCTGACCTTTTCACAGCCGATCGCTTTAAGGGTGAATGAACTGATATCGGGCATAAAGTCCGACGTCGCGGTGAAGGTCTTTGGCTACGACCTTGCGCTTCTGGCCGAAAAAGCGGAAGAGATAGAGCATATTATCGGCGGTATTCATGGCGCGAAAGACATAAAAGTCGAGCAGATCGCCGGGTTCCTGCAGCTTAATATCGATATCGACCGCGCGGCCATTGCCCGGTATGGCATAAACGTGAGCGATGTAAATGAGATCATAGAGACCGCGGTCGGAGGTAAAGCGGCCGGTACGGTGTATGAGGAAGACCGCCGTTTCGACCTCGTCGTGCGATTCCCTGAAACCCGGCGGAACAGTGAAAAAGCGATAGGTGATATACTTGTAACCTCCCCGCATGGTCAAAGTGTGCCCTTGGGTCAGATCGCGAGGATAGATCTCGTAGAAGCGCCGAATCAGATAAGCCGCGAGAACGGGATGCGCCGGGTCGTTATAGAGGCTAATGTCAGAGGAAGAGATATCGGCAGTTTCATTTCTGAAGCCCAGAAGAAGATCGGTAAAGTCGAAAAGGAGCTTCCATCTGGATATTACATCGATTGGGGCGGTCAGTTTGAGAACCAGGAGCGCGCGATGAGAACGCTTTCGGTAGTCGTACCTGTAGTAATGCTGATAATCTTTATACTGCTTTTTTCCGCTTTTGGCTCCCTGAAGCCTGCCGTTCTAGTACTTATGAATCTGCCGTTCGCGTTGGTTGGCGGTATATTCACCGTATTGATATTTAAGATCACGCTGAGCGTATCGGCTGTAGTCGGATTTATCACATTGTTCGGTATAGCGGTAGCTAACGGGACGGTATTGGTGGCATTCTTTATACAACTTCGGCGGGAAGGGATGGGGCTTAACGAGGCTATCGTTAAAGGCTGCGAAGTTCGTCTTCGCCCGCTTCTTATGACAAGTCTTACCGCGACGCTAGGGCTGGTCCCCGTGCTTCTGGCGACCGGACCAGGTTCCGAGATCCAAAAGCCTCTTGCCGCGGTCGTGATGGGAGGGCTTGTTTCATCATTTGCGCTCACGATGTTCGTGCTGCCTGTATTGTATGGATGGATCGAAAAGGGTGAGGCCGCGAAGTAGCGGAGGGATGACTCGGGGAGGATACGGAGGGGAAATAATAGTTGACGTTTATAAACAGGATTGATAGCCTATCAAAGAACGTTCTCGGAGGCGGCTCGGCCTTCTGGCCAATGCTTCTAGGGGGTGGGGAGGGGAATAGTATATAACTTGGGGGGAGTCATGAAACGGATATTTGCCGGATTTATCCTTTGCCTTGTCTCGGTCGCGGGAAGCGCGTTCTCCGAAGGGGTCTCTAACGAGCAGATAATGAAGGAAATGAAAGAGCTCCGGGACGTTGTTAAGGCCCAGAACGAGCGGATAACCCGGCTTGAAGCGAAGCTCGCCGAAAAGGGCCAAGGACTCGCCGCCTCCTCAGCGTCGGTCCCGGAAGCTAAGGATGTGGAAGGCATTAGAAAAAGCCTGTTGCCCGAAATAAAGGACGAGGTCCGATGCGCCGTGGATTCAGAGCTGAATAAGAGGGATATAAGGATAGCGGATCAGGGATATACGATCCCCGGCGGCTTGAATATAGGCGCCGACGGCACATTCGTTTTTCAGGGCACGCCTAACGCCAATAATGCCGGAGACGGCGAGGACGACCGCTTCGACGGCGGATGGTCGTCGGACATAGAGATCACAAAAGATTTTTGTTATGACGAGTACGGGAAAGGACTTGTCCTAATACTTTTCGAAACGGGCGATAATGATATCCTCGGGGATGATCTCAACCTGTTCACTTTCACGAATTACGATATCGACAATTCAGACTCAATGCTGAGGCTCACCGAACTCTGGTACGAGCATCATCTTTTCGATGACCAGCTGGTGCTCCGAGGCGGAAAGATCGACGTCGGGAGCCGGTCGATAGACACGAACGCTTTTGCTAACGACGAGACCAGTCAGTTCCTCTCGGACATGTTCAGGAATTCTCCGGTTATAGAATTCGCCTCCGGGAGTAACGCCTACAGGGTTTTGGGAGGAAGCGCGGCCGTTAAGCCCGCGTGTATAAAATATGTGGAGCTCAGCGGCGGATACTATAACGCCGACGGTTCATGGGATCAGGTATTCAGCCATCCTTTCTACACCGGGGAGATAAACCTTATGCCCGACAAGCTCATGGAATGGGACGAAGACCAGTGGGGCGGAAATTACAGGTTCTATTCCTGGGTGAATGATCTGAAACATACGAAGATAGTCGAGTACGGGGTGGACCCGAATACGGGTAGTACCGATGTCTCGACGCGGATTAACAGGGCTAATTATGGTTTCGGGATGAGCCTCGACCAGAAAATAACCGATGTCTACGGAGTTTTCGGTCGGGCCGGCTGGCAAAGGCCCGAGCTTGTTCCGATAGCGGGCACTGCGACGCTATACGCCGCATGGTCAGCCGGCGCCCAGATGACCGGTAAATACTGGAATAGAACGGGCGACGTTCTCGGCGCGGCTATAGGTACCGTGTACCCCAGCGAACGATACATCTCGTCTACCGACCCGGGCAGGCCCTCATCGCCCGAGACGCATTTCGAGACTTATTACAATATCCGTATCAACCCGCACTTATCCATATCACCCGACCTCCAGTGGATATGGGATCCCTTCGGCGTGGGACGCGCCGACCAGGGCGACCACGACGCGATATTCATATACGGGCTTCGCTGTCAGTTGGATTTCTAATAGACCATAGACCATGGACCATGGACCTTTGGCGGACGGGTTTAGGGTTCCCATGTTACGCAAAATTAAATAAAGTATTTGATTTTGCGTAACTGTTCAGAGCACTTGACATATGTACAAAATGTATGTACACTATATTTGGGATTAGAGCATGAAATATGAATGGGATTATCGGAAAAACCGGAACAATATTGAAAAACACGGTTTGGATTTCAATGATGCGGTGTTATTTTTTGAGAACCCGTATTTAACATTTTCTGATCTCAGGTTCAATTATGGGGAGGAAAGGTATTTTGCTATAGGGACCATCAGATCGCGGGTAATTGTGCTTATATTCACGAAAAGAAAAGACACGATACGCATAATATCTATGAGGAAAGCAAATGAAAGGGAAAGCAAAAAATTCAAGGACAGATTGGGAAAAAATTGATCTATTGGCGGATAAGCAGATCGACTACTCCGAGATCCCCGAACTGGATGAACTCTTCTGGGAAAACGCTGAAATTGTCCATCCACGCGCAAAGGTTAAAGTTACGATACGAATAAAGCCGAGAGTTCTCGAATGGTTTAAATCCCGGGGAAAGGGTTACCAGACAAGAATAAATTCGATACTGGAAGCATATATCGAAGCGGTCCAAAAACACAAATAACAATAATAATCCTCCGATCATAATCATTGACAACATCCTCGCCGGCAGGTACAATTTAGCAATGTCTACTGGAATTGTAGAGTATAAAATGTTGAAAATCGATAAGGCTCGAGATGAAACTTTCTAAAAAGGCTGAGTACGCGCTCAGGGCTATGACGGAGCTGGTGACGGCGGGCGGGGATGGGCCCGTCAGGATAGCTCAAATATCCAGGAACGAGAAGATACCCAGGAAGTTCCTCGAGCGGATACTTAACGACCTTAAAAAGGGCGGGATCCTTAAGAGCGTGCGCGGGGCGCGGGGGGGATATATCCTGGCAAAAGAACCCGCGGATATCACTTTCGCCGATGTGGTGCGGTTGATGGACGGGCCTTTGGCGCCTCTCCGGTGCGTGAGCAAATACGCGCATGTTAAGTGTTCCCGGGAGAAGATCTGTTTATTGAAGAACGTAATGATGGAAGTGCGTAACGCCGTAGCGGGGGTCCTCGAGACGAGGACATTCGCGGATGTGGCGGAAGTGAAAAGGAGGAAAAAGTGAATAAGCTGGCGGCGGCGTTACTGGGGTTGGTTCTGGTCATGGGATGCTCGGGCAGAGCCGCTTTCGCGGAAGAGAGGATAACGTTATCAGGCGCCTGGGCGCTTTATCCGATGGCAGTGAAATGGGCCGAGGAGTATACGAAGATAAATCCGGGAGTGAAAATAGACGTATCGGCGGGCGGGGCCGGTAAGGGCATGGCGGATTGTCTCGCGGGGATAGTGGAGATAGGCATGGTATCGAGGGACATAACTAAGGAAGAAGAAGGTAAGGGGGCGTACGCCGTCGCCGTGACGAAAGACGCGGTAGTCGCGACCGTCAATTCCGGGAATCCGGCAATAAAAGAGATAGCGGAAAAAGGCCTTACTAAAGAAGCTTTCGCTCAAATATTCATAGACGGTAACATCGCTACATGGGGTGACGCGCTGGGGACGGGCGATAAGAATACCATAAACGTGTATACGAGGTCCGATTCATGCGGCGCCGGGGAGTCGTGGGCGAAATATTTAGGGAAAAAGCAGGAAGACATAGCCGGGCTCGGCGTTTACGGCGATCCGGGAGTGGCGCAGGCCGTTAAAAGCGACGTACTCGGGATCGGATATAATAATATAAACTTCGTATATGACAACTCCACAAAAAAACCGCTTGCCGGTATCCAGATAGTGTCGATAGATATAAACGGTAACAGGGTCATCGACGCGGAAGAATCGTTTTACGGGGATCGAGACTCTTTGACCGCCGCGATAGCGGGCGGTAAATACCCCTCTCCCCCGGCGCGCGAGCTCTTCTTTGTGACGAAAGGCAAGTCCTCGAATACAACGGTCGAAGGCTTCATTAACTGGGTCCTTACCGAAGGACAGAAATACGTTGAGGAAACGGGATATGTCAAATTGCCGAAAGAGATGATAGAGAGCGAACTGTTTGATTTAGGGGAGTAGCGAACAGAAACCGTAGGGGCGGGGTTACCCCGCCCCTGCTCTTTTATTTAATAATGTTTAACAGACTAGCGATTAACAACAAGCGTCTCTTCGCTGACTGGCTGATCGGCCGAAGCATGCGGGGGATCGCGTTACTCTCGGCTTCGCTTATTCTTGTTATCGGAGCGGCGCTTGTGTGGAAGTCAAGGCAGGTGGTAGGGGGTCATTCGCTGCTCGATCTCTTTTTAGGATCATCATGGAAACCTTCACGGGGAGAGTTCGGGTTCCTTCCGTTCATACTAGGGACCGTCTGGGTGACGATAACCGCTTCCATAATAGCGATACCGCCGGCGATACTTACATCGTTATACCTGACGGAATACGCGGATAAAAAACTTGGGCGGTGGATAGATCCGCTCGTAGACATACTTGCGGGGATACCGTCGATAGTTTACGGCATATGGGGAGTGCTTGTCGTGGTGCCTTTCATAAAGGACCATTTCGCCCCTTTCTTCGGGGTCCCGAGCGCCGGGTACAGCGTGCTCGCCGGCGGGACGGTACTCGCTATCATGATAGTCCCGATAATCATGCATGTCTCATGCGAAGTTCTCCGGAGCGTGCCCAAAGAGCTGAAGGAAGCCTCGCTCGCTCTCGGCGCGACCAAATGGCAGACCATTAAGGGAGTCGTCCTTAAACGCGCCATGCCGGGTATGGTCGCGGCCTGTGTTCTGGGCATATCCCGCGCTTTCGGCGAAACGATGGCGGTCGTGATGGTGGTGGGCAATGTCGCTAAACTCCCGAAAACGGTGTTTTCCCCGGCTTATCCTCTACCGGCGCTTATCGCGAACCATTACGGTGAAATGCTTTCGATACCGATGTACGATTCGGCGCTCCTTTTCGCGGCGCTTATACTCTTCCTGGCGGTGATATATTTCAACCTTGTTGCCAGGATGATACTTACCGGCTCTAAATGGAGCGTGTATTACGGTGGATAAACGAAAACTTGAAGAGAATTTCTTTGTATTTCTCATGATATGTTCCGGGCTCATTATCCTCGGGACACTGGGTCTCATTTTGGTCAAAATAATCGCCGAAGGCGCCAGACACCTAAGCTTCACGATGATAACCCAGCCTCCCAAAAGCGGGTATTATCTGGGTAAAGAGGGCGGCATACTTAACGCCATTCTCGGGTCTTTCTACCTGACGGGAGGCGCGACTGTCCTGGCTTTGCTCCTCAGCCTTCCGATAGTCCTTTACATAAACGTTTATTCGCGGTCAGGGTCGCGTCTCGCGTATCTTGTCCGGTTCTCGCTGGATGTGTTGTGGGGGATACCGTCGATAGTTTACGGAGCTTTCGGTTTTACGATCATGTTGATACTGGGGCTTAAGGCGTCGCTTCTCGCGGGCATGATCACGGTGACTTTTCTTATGCTGCCCATCATGGCGAGGGCCATGGACGAGGTGGTTAGGATGGTTCCCAGGGAACTCGCTGAAGCGTCATACGCGCTCGGGGCTACAAGGGCCGAGACCGCGTTCAAGGTCATTACGCGCCAGGTCGTGCCGGGAATATCCACGGCCGTACTCATAGCTTTTGGAAGGGGGATAGGCGACGCCGCGTCGCTTATTTTTACGGCGGGTTTTACAGATTCCGTACCCACCTCTCTTTTTACGCCGGTAGCGACTTTGCCGCTGGCGATATTTTTCCAGTTCGGCGTACCGATACCCGAAGTCCAGGGGAGGGCATACGCCTCCGCGCTCGTCCTGACGCTTGTAATACTGGTTATCAGCGTAACGGCGAGGCTGATCGCGGGGAAGTTGAACCGGAATGTTGTGAAGTAGGGGGGAGCGTTAAAGCGAGTAGACCGAAAGCGAGACCGTCATTGCGAGAAGGCCGGATGTCAGACCGTCATTGCGAGAAGGCTGAATGTGAGACCGTCATTGCGAGGAGGCCGAGAGGACGACGAAGCAATCTCTATAGGGATTGCTTCGGGCGCTATCGCGCCCTCGCAATGACGAACTGAGTGATGCGCGCAATGACGGGACGAAGAAAAAAGGAAAGAAATGACCAAGCAACCAATAATACAAGTAGAGAACTTATGCGTCGCCTACGGCAAGGATAAGGTCCTCGAGGATATCACGGTCGCGATACCCGAGAAGAAGATAACCGTTATCCTGGGGCCGTCGGGGTGCGGGAAAACGACGCTCCTAAAATCTTTCAACAGGCTTATCGATGTCACGGAGAACGCCAATGTTTCGGGTAAGGTGCTGATAAACGGCGAGGATATTTACGCGCCGGGGGTCGAGGTCACGCATATAAGGCAAAAGATGGGTCTCCTTTCGCAGAAGCCGTTCCCCCTGCCTATGTCCATCTACGAGAATGTCGCCTATGGGCCGAGGCTGCACGGCGATAACAGTAAAAGAAAACTCGACCGTATCGTCGAGCATTTTCTACGGACGGCGGGGCTTTGGGACGAGGTGAAAGAAAAATTGCATTCTCCGGCATCGCGCCTTTCTGTCGGGCAGCAGCAGAGGCTTTGCCTCGCGCGGGGCCTCGCGGTGGGCCCGGAAATAATACTCGGCGACGAGCCGACGTCGGCGCTTGACCCGATCTCATCGAGGCATATCGAGCAGATGTTCCTCGAGTTGAAACAAAGATATACGATAGTGATAGTCACGCATATTCTCAGACAGGCCAAACGCCTCGCCGACCACGTGATCTTCCTCTACATGGGCCGCCTCATTGAACACGGCCCCGCCGGCCAGATCTTCAACGACCCGAAAGAGCCGATGACGCGGGAGTATATGCTGGGAGTTATCAGCTAGTAACATTGCTTCTGATGCGCTTCTGTCACCGATGGCGTGAATGAGCTGGGAACCTTCTACCGGCACATTGCGAACTTCTAGGTCGGCATGCGGTCTGCAATGTAATATTTTCAAGGTCCACGCATAAGGCTAACTCGTGGCCTGGGACAGGCAATGTGCCGTACGAAGAACCCCAACTCCTTCACGCCCACACCCCTTTCGCAAGCACCGGGTAGTTACCAGGGATGTCCACACCTCGCCGATCGCGTGATGAAAGTCATCATTCTATCGGGGGTTGACAGTGAGTTGAGCTTTTGTTGCCAAAAGGCACACACTATGGTAGACTATATATGTGAAAATAAGTCCGTATTTCAGATGGAATAGCGAAAAGAATGAGCAGCTTAAAAGGACAAGGGTTGTCTGTTTTGAGCAGATAGTAATGGCGGTTGAGAAAGGCGGGATCTTGTCTATAACAAAACATCCTAATACCGGTAGATACCCGAACCAGGAGATCATGTCAGTAGTTATGGATGAGTATGTCTTTATTGTTCCTTTTGTCAGGGAAGAAGACGGGACATTCTTTCTTAAAACTATTATTCCGAGTCGGAAGGCGACCAGGGGACATACGGGAGGGAATGATCATGAAACGATATAAATTGGATAAATACGAAAATGAACTATTGGAGTCTGTTAATAGAGTGGAATGGAAGCCTGTAAAGAACATGAAACAGGAAATACGAAGGTTCCAGAAATATGCGAGGAATACGCTGAAAAAAGACAAACGGGTGAATATACGGATGTCGTCAAAGGATCTCGCGGAGATACAGATCGTCGCTGTAAAAGAAGGATTGCCATACCAATCATTAATGTCCAGCATACTGCATAAATTTGTAAGAGCCTACTATTCTAAAAAGGCACGCCCGGTCGAGATCTTCTCTGATCTGTAAAAAAAAAGGAGCTGATCTCTCAGCTCCTTTTTGCCCCCCAACGGATTTGTTTAACACCATCATTATACAAAAAATCGGGAGAATAGTCAACTTTTATTGGACTAACGAATATTATCCAGGCACGCGATAACAGACTGTGTCTCAATTCGAATAAAAGCTTAATCCGTCATTGCGGGGGGAGCGATGAAAGAGCGAACGACGAAGCAATCCCTGTATTAATAACAAGTTTTAGAGATTGCTTCGTCGCCTTCGGCTCCTCGCAATGACGGCGTCCTTTTCCCCCTCGCAATGACGGCCAATTTATTCAAAACTATTGTTATGACACAGCCTGTAAATCTCGCCCCTACACTTTTATTTGGTCTCGTTTGACTCTCCCACGTATAGAATATATACTTCACTCATCAATTGAAACTATTCATAACGATCCCCAAAAAAGCTGAAAGCTGATAGCCGAGAGCTGAAAGCTGAAAGCGGAAAAAACACTTATGACTGATTTCTGGAAAAATCAGATGGATTATGTTTTCTTTGTTTACGGGTTCGCTTTTATAGCGGTCGCCGCGGTGCTTTTAGGCAGAAAACGCGCGAAAGAAGGCGAACGGTTCGGGTGGAACTGGCTTCTCTGGTTCGGGTTATTGCACGGCGTTAATGAATGGATGGATATGTGGGCTATCGGGTTCGGGGATAGCGCGGCGTTCAAATGGGTCAGGTTATGGATAATGGCGGCGTCGTTCCTGGCGCTTTTCGAATTCGGCCGGCGGGGTTTGATCTCAGGCGGGCTTAAATGGCCGGGAGGATGGTTATACGCGATCGTGTTGCCCGCGGCGGCTATGGGTTATCTCTACGGCCCGAACGGGCTTAACGCCTCGTTACGCTATTTTCTCGGGTTCACGGGGGCGTCGTTAACGGGGATGGTCTTTTTACGCGTTTCCGGACGGCAACCTGCCGAGAGAGGGATATTTCATACCTTAGCGGGAGCGGCGTTTCTCCTCTACGGCGCCTCGGCGGGGCTTATCGTTCCAGCCGCCGGTTTTTACCCGGCGAATATCCTTAACCACGACGCTTTTTTTGCGGTTCTTGGTTTTCCGGTACAGGTGTTAAGGGCTTTATGCGCGGGTGTATCGGCTTTTTGCGTATGGGGAATATTCAGGGGAGAACCCCGAAAGGGGAACGAAGAGTCGCTATGGTTTAGAGCCTGGTTCCTTCCCGGCTGTATCGTGTCGGGTCTTATCTTTGGAGTATTCCTCGTCAACTGGCAGGGCAATATCGCGGATAAGGAACAGCGAGGCGAGATCTTATCGCAGGTAAGGGCCGTCGCCCGGACTATGAACGTCAAGGACATTAAGGCCCTCTCATTCACTCCTAGAGATAACAAGAACCCGTCTTTCCTCAGATTGAGGCAGCAATTGATATCTTATGGGAAAGCCATGAACTTAAGGAGCATTTACTCCATGGCTCTCCGGGACGGGAAGATCGTTTTCGGACCCGAGAACATACCGGAGGGTTAGGCTATGGCGTCTCCGCCCGGGACCGTTTACGAGGAACCGCGTCCCGAGGACTTTAGCGCTTTCACTCATCCGCGGTCTTATACGGTAGGGCCGGTAAAGGACGAATACGGGACATTCGTTTCGGCAAGCGCGCCGGTTGTGGACGTGCGAACAGGAGAAGTACTTCTTCTCATCGCTATGGATATCGACGCCGCTGAGTTCATGAGAGTAATTTCTTCTGCCAGAATGAAGAGCATCGGGACGACCTTTATACTCGCGATGATATTCCTCTCGGGTATAGGGCTCATCCGGTGGCGGGATGGTCTCTCCCGGGACCGGATGGAAAAGCTGAGGTATATCGAGGCGCTCACTGCCGGGATGTATCTTGGCGCGATATCGGTACTGGCGCTGGCCTATCTGTACCAGATCGAAACACGGAACATGCGGGATCTCTTCAAGGAAGTGGGAGAATCGCTTTCTTACAATGTCGTTTCGGAATTGAAAGAGGTGCGCGACAATGAGCTGGCAAGCCTCGCGGATTTTATCGCCGCGAACAATGATCTGACGCTTGCCGGATTCGGAAATTTCGCGCGAAGCCAGGTCTCGGTAAGCCCGGCTAAAGCCTGGGTATGGGTGCCGGCTGTACCCGCTCTCGAAAAAGCGGCTTTCGAGGCCGGCGCGGCTAAGGAATGGTCGGGCGGTTATGAGATCTACGAACTGGATCCTTCCGGAGCCCGGGTAAAAGCAGGGGAGAGGCCGGTCTATTATCCAGTACTCTACGCCGAACCCGCCGGAGACAACAAAACGGCGCTGGGGTTCGACCTGGGTTCAGAGAAGTGTCGCGGGGAGGCTATGGAGGAAGCTCTGGCGACGGGACTACCGACAGCGACGGATCTTATCACTCCCGTACAGGAGAGCGGCAAAGAGGGATCAATACTCGTAATGAAGCCGGTTTTCAAGGCAGGTCCGCCCGGGCCGGAGAGCATAAGGGGTTTCGCCGTTCTTTTACTCAGCGTAAAAGACCTGCTGGATTTTATCCTTAACACTGCCAGCAACGACGAAAAGGCCGATATTGTTGAAGAGATAACATTGTTCCAGCTGGAGGAAGACGGAAGGTATTCACTTATAGCGTCAGCAGGGAATAATGAAAAGACAGAGATCGGAGAAGACGGAAATGGGTTCGCCACAGCGCATGACGGATTGGACTATGTGGCTCCTTTACTCATATTTGGAAAAGCTTACGCCGTGGTCATCCATCCATCCAGGGGAGCTGTGGCGGGGACTTACTGGGGGAATATCGTTTTTATTTCTCTATTGCTGGTCATTGTCACGCTGGTATTCACTGTGCTGGTATGGGCTCTTACCAGCCAGAAGGCTACCCTGGAAAAAAAGGTCAACGAAAGAACGGACGATCTCTATAGAAATACGCTCATCCTCGAGAGGGAAAGGGAGAACCTCCAGAAAATATTCGATTCGGCCCAGGTGGGTCTTCTTCTCGTCAATTCCAGGGGTGACGTGAAACGAGTTAACAGTATACTCGCTAAGATGGTACATGCGGGCGGGGAAGAAATGGTCGGCAAAAGACCCGGCGAGGCTCTATGCTGCGTGAATGCTATGACGAAAGAAAAACGTTGCGGTGAGACCGAAGAGTGTAATGCCTGCGCTATCCGGATGGTTCTTCTTGACATTCTGAACGGCAAAGCGTCCCAGGGACATCTGGAGATAGGTAAGGAGCTCTGGGTGATGGGAGAAAAAGCCGTCATCTGGCTCGATATCAATTTCAGCAGGATTGATGTGGAAGCCTCGGAGCATGTCCTCATATCCATGTTAGACGTGACCGAGAGAAAGCTTTTTGAGGATAAGCTTAAAGGATCGAAAGAGGAAGCCGAATCCGCTAACCGCGCTAAAAGCGAGTTCCTGGCCAATATGAGCCATGAGATACGCACCCCCATGAACGGTGTTATCGGCATGGCCGGACTTCTTTTGGATACGACCCTGGACGACGAGCAGAGGAAATACGCGGATGTAATTCGTTCGAGCGGAGAGATGCTCCTGGGACTTATAAACGATATACTCGATTTCTCCAAGATGGAAGCCGGCAAGATCGAATTCGAGGACCTGAATTTCGATCTCAGGAGCATGCTGGACGACATGATGGATATGCTCGCCGTCCGGGCCAGGGAAAGATCGAACGAGATCACACTTATGGTCGCCCCGGAAGTCCCGGGCCTTTTGACCGGCGATCCGGGCCGCTTAAGGCAGATCCTTATCAATCTCGCGGGTAACGCCTTAAAGTTCACCGCTAAAGGCGAGGTCGCGATCAAGGTGTCGCTGGAAGAGGAAGGGGATATGAGCGCGAGGCTTAACTTCGCCGTAACGGATACGGGCGTGGGGATACCCAAAGACAAGATAGGGCTACTTTTTAAGTCCTTTCAGCAGGTGGACGCTTCTGTCACGCGCAAATACGGCGGGACCGGGCTCGGGCTGGCCATCTCAAAAAAACTGGTCGAGATGATGGGCGGAAAGATCGGGGTCGAGAGCGAGGAGGGGAAAGGAAGCACGTTCTTCTTTTCGGCCAATTTCGAGAAATGGGAAAGGACCGCCGGGAAGGATAAAGGCCATCTCGCCGATATCGGCGGGACGAGAATCCTCGCCGTCGACGACAATAAGAATACCAGGATGCTCCTGGCCGCGCTCGTAAAGAAGAACGGGGCTATAGTCGGTGAGGCCGCGGACGGCAGGAAGGCCGTCGATGCGCTCATCGAGGCCGCGAAAAATGGGGAACCGTATAAGATCGCGGTAATGGATATGATGATGCCGGGAATTTCCGGAGAAGAAACGGCGAGGCTCATAAAGTCCGATTTCCGGATCAAAGACACGATACTTATAATGCTGACGGCGTTCGGTCAGCGAGGAGACGCCAAAAGGTTCCATGAAGCCGGTTTCAGCGGATACCTTATTAAGCCGGTAAGAGAGGAAAGGCTCATTAACTGCATATCCCTGGCTCTGGGGAGGAAAGCTTTCGCGGCGGACGGCCTGACCCGGACGGCCGGGATAATAACCGCGCATACGGTAAACGAAGCGCGTAAGGACAATGTCAGGATACTGGTCGTCGACGATAATAAGACCAACCAGGACGTGGCTTTAGGCATGCTCGCCAAGCTTGGATACCGCGCCGATCCCGCGTCGGACGGGTCGGACGCCCTTGGCATGGTTAAAGCGGTCCCTTACGATATAGTCCTCATGGATTGTCAGATGCCCGTAATGGACGGGTTCACGGCTACGAAAGAGATCAGGAAGCTGGGCGGCGCCCGAATGAACGTGCCGATCGTGGCGATGACGGCGCATGCGATGACCGGCGACCGCGAAAAATGTCTGGCGTCGGGGATGGATGATTACATTTCTAAACCCGTATCCCCGTCGGAGCTGGTTAGGGTGCTGAATAAATATCTCGTTAAAAAAGAGGGGAAGCCTGAACCTGACCGGGCCGCAGCTGTGGAAGCAATAAAGCCCGGGGAAGCACCCGAACGGGCCGTTACCGGCGTGTTCGACCGTGCGGCGTTCATGGAACGCATGATGGGCGACGAATCGCTCGCCAAAATGATAGTCGAAGGTTTTATCGGGGATATACCGGGCGAAATACGGACTCTGCGTGAATACGTCGATAAAGGAGATACGGGTAACGCCGGTGCGAGAGCGCATAAGATAAAAGGAGCGTCAGCTAACATGGCCGGCGAGGGGCTCCGCGAGACGGCGCACAATATGGAGATAGCCGGCAAGTCCCAGGACGCGGCTAAACTTAAGGAACTGATGCCGAGGCTCGAGGAGGAGTTCGAAAAAATGAGAATTGAGCTTTCGCGGGCGTTCGGGGTTTAGCGGGTAGTTGTAGTCATTGCGAAGGAGTCTCGCGACGTCGTCATTGCGAAGAGTCCCGCGACGCCGTCATTGCGAGGAGTCCCGCGACGCCGTCATTGCGAGGAGGCCAGTGGCCGACGAAGCAATCCCTATAGAGATTGCTTCGCTTCGCTCGCAATGACGGAGCATATACGGCTCGCAATGACGGAGCATATACGGCTCGCAATGACGGGGCATACAGGGTTCGCAAGGACGGAGCATATACGGTTCGCAATGACGGATTACGCGCGGCGCATGTGATAAAAGGAAAACTATGATCAAACGGACTTCCGGGAGACTGGGCGTGTTCCTTCTGATACTCACGATAGGGCTTGTCATATCCCTTGTCGCAGCGGCGGCAATACACCGGAAAGTGGAAGAGCGCCTCCGGAACGATTTCGATATGTATTCTTCCGAACGCGCGGAAGCTATCATGAACACTCTGGGGTCCGACATAGATGTATTGAGGAGCATAGGCGCTTTATACGCGAGTTCCGAGAGTGTGGATAGGAAAGAGTTCCATACGTTCGCGAACATCCTCCTGGGTTTTAATCCAGAAATATTCCAGTTCAGGCGGCTGGAAAGGGTAAAGGCCGGGGATAAAGAAGAGTTCGAAAGAAAAATTTCCTTGGATCTGGGCGGCGCTTTCACGATCAAGGATAACTCGTCCAGCGGAAAAATGACCGGTGCCGGACGGCGCGACGAATATTACCCGGTCGTTTACGTCGAACCGGATACTACTCAGGGTGAAGAATTAGGCTTGGACGCCTCGGGTATCCCCGAAAGATGGGAATGCTTGAAAAAGGCCCGCGACACTGGAGAACCGGTTATCTCCAGGGATCTACCCGTAGGCGCCGTCGAGGGAGTAAAAAGGGCTACAAGGGTTTTCCTCCCCATTTACGCGAATGGCAAACCCGCGGGCACAGTTGAGGAAAGAAAGGCCGGTATCGCCGGGTTCGCGGTAATGCTTTTCGATATGGGACATCTGGTCGAAAGGGCTTTGAAGAATATCGTTTCCCGCGGGGTAGACGTTTACCTTTATGATCTCTCTGCCCCGGCGGGACAGAAACTCCAGTATTGTCACTTGTCCAGGAAGAGGACCAGTTCGGAGGAACCCAGATACGGGGAAGATCAGCTGGATTCGCCGAAAGGGCTTTTTTGGCGTACTGACCGCGCGATAGCCAACGCTAAAATAGCGATAGTATGCCGTCCAAACCGGGCCTTTTACGGGAAGTACGACAAATTATTCCCGTGGCTGGTTTTCGCCTCAGGGATCGGATTGACCCTGATCGTGAGTCTTTACATAGAGATGCTTTACAGAGGGAAGAGTATAGCCATTCGAGAAGTATCAAGAAAAAATATGGAGCTCAAAACGAGCGAAGAGAGGTACAAGGGTATTGTGGACAGCCAGAGCGAACTCGTCACCAGATTTTTGCCTGACGGGACTTTTACGTTCGTGAACAAAGCTTGCGTGAGATTTTTCGGTAAGTCCGAAGAGCAGCTTTTAGGCGGCAAGTTCATGCCGTTTATCGTTGCCGCGGATATACCCCGCGTCATGGCGCTAGTCGGAACTTTATCGCCGTCGAAGAACGACGAGATTCTCGAAATTCGCGTGTATGACGGCGATGGGGTGATAAGGTGGCTGCAGTTAACGTTCAGAGCTTTTTTCTCAGAGGCCGGAACTCTCGAGGATATACAGGGGGTTGGGCGCGATATCACCGATAGGATGAGAGCCGAAGAGGCTCATCGTGAAAGCGAGAGAAAATACAAGGCCATTATCGATAACACGGCCGATCTGATAATTATGATGAGGCTCGACGGGATCATAACGTTCCTTTCTCCGGCATGCGAAAAAGTAACCGGTTATCCGCCCGGGGCGCTTATGGGTAAGAGTATTTTTTCGATATGCGCCGACGACCCCGTGAAGGTCCGGCAAAAGTTCTCGGAATGCCTGGAAAGCGGCGACAGGGCGGATATCGAATTCCGTGTATTGACGGGTGAAGGAAGGACGAAATGGGTGTCACAGTCGATATCGGCGGTTACGGAGGGCGGGAAAATCGTCTTCGTCTCGAGCGTGGTCAGGGACATAACGGCGCGGAAAGAATTGGAAGACGTGACGGCGACGAGGTTGAGGGATATGGAAAAGTTCACGAAGTATACGATAGGCCGGGAGAAGGACATTATCAGGCTGAAGGAAGAGGTCAACGCGATCCTGACGAAAGCCGGCGAGCCGGAAAAGTATTTAAAGGGTACTCTGTGACGCCGTCACAGAGTGGAGCGGCAAGACCGTGATCGCTGGGAGAGAGCCATCATTGCGAGCGAAGCGAAGCAATCTCTATCTCTAAACGGATTGCTTCGCCGCCCTCAGGGTCTCGTCGAAATGACGGACTCCAGAGGCATAGAAGGGAGAAAGAATGAGAATATCGCGAAAGTTAGCCATAGGGTTTGCCCTGGTCGGAGCGGCTGCGGGGTTGTTCGGCTATATTTCAGCCCAGGCTTTCAGGGTTATCTCCATGTCGGTCGATAGAGAGATCAGGACCGGGGTCGACGGGATAGCCGCGGCGGGGCATCTCCGGGACCTTGCCGATTCCATCCGCTACTACGACGAAGTGCTGACGCAGTCCGCCCGCAATTATGCGTTCACCGGGAACACGCGGTGGCGCGACAGGTATAAGCAGTTCGAGCCGGAGCTCGATAAGGCCATCAAAGAGGCTATAGAAAAAGGTGACGCTCTGGATAAAGAGATCTTCGCTCGGGTGAACGCGGCCAATACGGCCCTTGTCGAAATGGAGTACCGCGCTATCGGACTCGCGGACAATGGAGCGTTCGACGAAGCCGCCTCGACACTCGAGAGCGCCGGGTACCTTAGAGAAAAAGCGGTATATTCCGACGGGCTTAACCGGTATTTCGCCAGAAAATCCGGCGACAATCTCACCACCATAGATAAGGGAAGGGATAAGGCGGACATGATATCCGCGAAACTCCTTAGGGTTGTAAAGGATAACGAACGCGGGGCTTTCTTGATGGTATCGATCGTCGCGCTCCTCGCGATCGTCGGGTGGGTATTTTTATCGCGGCGTATATCGTTGGCGGTATCCCGGCTCTCCGTGGCGCTAAAGGCGGCCGGGGAGGGCAGGTGGGATAAAGAGGTCGAAATATCCTCCGACGACGAGATAGGCGAACTCGCCGTGGCTTTCAATAAAATGATAGCGAGTCTCAGGCAGTCGGAAATATCTATGGAACGGCTGAACAAGGAGATCATCGAAAGGAATCGCCTGGAAATTGTCCACAGGAAGGCGTCGGCCGAATGGGAAGCCATATTCGATTCCATAAAGAACATGATATCCGTACAGAGTATCGACCATACCATCCTCAGGGTAAATAAGGCGTACGCCGAAGCCATAGGAAAAACAAAGGAAGAGATAGTCGGCAGGAAATGTCATGAGGTCATACACGGCGGCGCTGCCGAGTCGTTCGTTTGCCCGCAGAAGATCGCGGTCGACGGAAAAAAGCCGGGTTTAGCTGAATTCTTTGAGCCCAGGTTCGGGATATTCGCTGAAGTGACCGTTATTCCCATATTGGACGATGCCGGGAACGCGAGCGGGATCATCCATGTGATAAGGGATATAACCGCCAGGAAAAAATCGGAGGAAGATCTTAAACGGGTGAATGAGGAGCAGAAAGAACTCCTTCACATTTCCGAATCGCTGAGAGAGGATATGTACGAGGCGCAGGTGAAGGCCGAAGGGGCGGCGCGCGCCAAGGGTGAGTTCCTCGCGAATATGAGCCACGAGATACGGACGCCTATGAACGGCGTAATAGGTATGGCCGGGCTTATCCTGGATACCGAGCTTGAACCCGAGCAGAGGAAATACGCCGAGGTCATCCGATCGAGCGGCGAGATGCTACTGGGCCTCATCAATGATATCCTTGATTTTTCCAAGATGGAGGCCGGCAGGCTCGAGTTCGAGACGATGGATTTCGATCTCCGGAGCATGATGGACGATACGATGGATATGCTGGCGGTGAAAGCTCACGCGAAAGGGCTCGAGCTCATACCCCTTATCGACCCGGCGGTGCCGTCGCTATTAAGGGGCGACCCGGGGAGGCTCCGGCAGGTCGTTATCAACCTGGTCGGGAACTCGGTTAAATTCACTGAGTCGGGAGAGGTGGTCATCGTCGTATCTCTCGAGAAAGAGGATCCAGAGAAGGCTTTCGTGAAATTTTCCGTGAAAGATACCGGGATAGGCATACCGGCGGATAAGACGGGGGAACTGTTCAGATCGTTCCAGCAGGTCGACGCGTCAACTACCAGGAGATTCGGGGGAACGGGCCTCGGGCTCGCGATATCGCAGAGGATAGTCTCGAAGATGGGCGGCTTGATCGAGGTCGAAAGCGAGGAAGGTAAAGGGAGCGATTTTTTCTTCACTGTCGCTTTCGATAAACAGAAAGATCCTGTCGAGAAGGCGGCGGAAATACCGGCGGACATAAAAGGGTTCCGCGTTCTTATCGTGGACGACAACGCGAACAACCGTTTTCTCTTAAGAACATTACTGACCAAATGGGGCATGCGGTGGGGAGAGGTCTCGAGCGGTACGGAAGCGGTAGGAGCCATCGTTGATGCCGCCGGCGCGAAAGACCCCTACAAGGTGGTCTTAATGGACATGAACATGCCGTATATGGACGGAGAGACGACCGGAAGGCGATTGAGGAAAAGCCCCCAGGGTGAAGATATCCTGCTCATAATGATAACATCGCTCGGCCAGCGCGGGGACGGTAAGAAATTCGAGGAAGCCGGTTTTAACGGGTATCTCATCAAGCCCGTCAGGGAGGACAGGCTATTCGAATGCCTGTCGATGGCGCTCGGGAGGCGGATCCTTTCGGAAAAAGGGATCAAAGCGCCGGGAGGGATAATAACCACGCATACGATCACGGAAGCCAGGAAGGAACGCGCTCGGATACTCGTGGTAGAGGACAATAAGACAAACCAGGAAGTGGCCTCAGGCATAATTAACAAGATGGGATACCGCACCGACGTCGCCTCGAACGGCGAGGAAGCGATAAAAATGTTAAAGCTCATGCACTATGATCTTATTTTTATGGATTGCCAGATGCCCGTCATGGACGGGCTAACGGCGACGCGGAATATCCGGAACCTGGAAAATGAGAAAAAGAATGTCCCGATAGCCGCAATGACGGCGCATGCAATGCCGGGGGATAAAGAGAACTGCCTTCAGGCGGGCATGGACGATTATATCTCTAAACCGATCTCGCCGGCGGAGATCCAGAGGGTGATAAAAAGGTTCCTTTCGGAAAAAGTGACGCTGAAGGCGGGTCCGCCAGGGAATATCATTAAAAAAGAGGCGGTTAGTTCGGAAGGTCCGTGTGTATTCGACCGAGAGGGATATTTGTCGCGGATGATGAATGACGAGGCTCTGGCTAAAGTCGTGGCCCAGGGCTTTCTCGGTGATATGCCGGAGCAGGTGGCTATCTTGAAAGGATACGTAATTGGCGGCGACGCGAAAAAAGCCGGTGAGCAGGGGCATAAGATAAAAGGCGCCTCCGCGAATCTCGGCGGCGAAGCGCTCCGTGCCGCCGCCTACGCGATAGAAATGGCGGGGAAAGCGGGGGATATGTCTAAGCTCGAAAGCCTTATGCCGGGGGTTGAGGCGGAGTATGAGAGACTTAAAGTTGAGTTGGGGAGAGTGTTCGGGATATAGTGAGTTGAATGCCATCGTTGCGAGGATCGAAGAGACGCCGTCATTGCGAGGAGCGAGTGCAGCTTCGCCCGTCATTGCGAGGAGCGAGTGCCGCTTCGCTCGTCATTGCGAGGAGGCCCGAAGGCCGACGAAGCAATCTATATAGAGATTGCTTCACCCCGCTTTCGCGGGGTTCGCAATGACGAATTTAAAGTCCATAGTCCATGGTCAAACACGGAGGATATTCGATGAAGATACTCATCGCCGAAGACGACACTACGTCGAGGATAATACTTAAGGCAATGCTCGAGAAGCTCGGGTATGAAGTGGCCGCGACCAGGGACGGGACCGAGGCGTGGGAGGGGCTGAGTGCCGCCTCGGGCGTTCCGGAACTGGCTATACTCGATTGGATGATGCCCGGGATGGACGGTGTCACGATCTGCCGGAAGCTTCGTGAAGCAAAAAGAGACAAGCCTATTTACGTAATCCTCCTAACATCGAAAAGCTCTAACGAGGATATAATCGAGGGCCTCGAAGCCGGCGCGGACGACTTTATCGCCAAGCCTTACGACTCGGCCGTACTTAACGCCCGCATAAGGGTCGGGTGCCGTATACTTAACTTCCAGGCTGAACTCCGCGAGAAGGATAAACTGCAGGGAGTTCTTGAGATGTCAGGCGCGGTATGCCACGAGTTCAACCAGCCGCTCCAAAGCGCGGCAATGTCATGCGAGGTGGTCCTCATGAACGCGAAGCCCGACGATCCCAGCTACAAAGCCGTCAAAAGGATCAAAGCCAGCATGGACCGGATCGGAGAACTGACAAAAAAAATAATGACCATTTCCAAATACTCAAAAAAATCATACGTCGACGGCCAGGAAATAATCGACATCGACCAGTCGGCATGAAGATTAAAGTAACGGTGTCAGGCCTCCCCATTAGACAAAAAAATGTCTAATGGGGAGGCCTGACACCACAACAAGTCTACTCAAATATGAAGACTTACGTGGCCTCCATTGACTCGGGAACATCCGCCATTAAGACAGCCCTTTTCGATATGGAAGGTAATATCAAGGGATTGGTGATCAAAAAATGCCCGTGTATTTTTCATAAGAACGGTTTTATCGAACAGGATCCACGGGGTATTCTCGGCGGGGTATTTTCGTCTCTCAAAAAAACGGTCGAGATGTCCGGGGTAAGGCCTATTCAGGTGGCGGCCATATCGTTCTCGAGCCAGCGCGCTACGGTCATACCCGTCGACCGTAACGGGGTAAATATAGGGAACGCTATATCGTGGCAGGATATGAGAGGCGCCAAAGAGATAAAAAAACTGAAAAAAACTATCGATGACTCACGGTATTATCAAATTACGGGGCTTCCCGACAATCCAGTTTTTACTCTTGGGAAAATATTGTGGTTCAAAAAAGACTCACCCGGCACCTATAAGAAAATATGGAAGTTCGCGCTCGTAAACGATTACATATCACGAAGTGCCGGGCTGGACGATCTTTACGCGGACTGGTCAAACGCGTCATTGACGGGGATGTTCGATATATCGGGTTTTTCGTGGAGCGAAGAGATCCTGAAATTGACAGGGATATCCCGGGATAAGCTTCCTCTTTTGGTCAGCCCGGGGAAAAAGACTGGCGCTTTGAACGCCGCGCTCGCCAGGAAATGCGGCCTTCTCCCGGGGACGCCCCTAATATCCGGAGGAGGCGACCAGCAATGCGCGGGGCTCGGGGCGGGGGCGGTTGAGCCCGGGGTAGCTGAGATCACGCTCGGGACGGCGGCGGTAACGCTTCTTTATTCCGATAAAAGAGCGGTCGATCCCGGAAGGCGCATAATGTGCGCGGCGCATGCCGTTCCCGGTAAGTGGGAAGTCGAAGGCCTCCAGAATTCCGCGGCCGGGAGCCTCGCGTGGATAAGCAGGATCGTTAATAACGGGAAGGATTTTAATAAAAAATTCTTTTCCAAAATGGAGAAAGAGAAAAGAAATATTCCCGGGAAAACGATATTATTCTATCCTTTTCTCTCCGGTTCGTCAGCCCCGAACTGGATATCCGGAGCGAGTGCCGTACTTCTGGGGCTCGGGCATGCCCACGATAAACATGATATCGTCCGCTCTATTATGGAAGGTGTGACGCTGGAAACCCGGGAAATACTGGACGTTTTCGGGTCATTGGGGATACCTTTAGAGGAATTGCGGATAACCGGAGGGGGCTCGACCATTGAGAGCTGGATGAGGATGCAGGCGAATATCTTCAATAAAAAACTGACCGGACTCGAATGCCACCAGGCGTCCCTCTTGGGCGCCGGAATGCTGGCGGCTTACGGGATAGGGGCATTCAAAGACCTTAAAGCCGCGGCAAGAAAAATGGTCAGGGTTTCAGGTACTTATTTGCCAGACGCCGAAAAAGCGGTAAACTATAATAGGGTGTATGAAAAGTACAAGAAAATACAGAAAACGCTCAGGGCCGCGGGGGTATTTGGTGAGTTGTAGTTCGGGCCAGCCATTTGAGGAAGCGATAGCGACGAAGCGATCCCCAGGTCGGTCTCTGGCCTCCGCGCAATGACGGCGTAACAAGGACAACACATGGACAACATAGCCGGGCTGTTCACAAAACCCGAGAACATATCGAGCCTGTACAAGCGGTTGATCGAGTTCACCGGGGACGCGGTTTACGTTTATTCCATCGACGACGGGAAGATACTGTTCACTAACAAAGGCCTGCCAAGAATCCTTGACCTGGACTCGACGCCCGAGGAGCTTACCGGTAAATACCTTAAAGACCTCTTTGTCTATACGGAAAGGCCCGGGACTATCAGGGACCTGGTCAGGGATAGCGGCGAGATCCATAACTACGTATACCATTTTAAAACACTTAAAGGCGACGAGAAATGGGTCCTGCACGACTCGTTCATAGTGGAGGATAAGGATACGGGGGGGAAGTTCGTCGAGGCCGTAGTTAAGGACATAACGGAACAGAAAACGGTAGAGGCGGAGCTCTTAAAGCTGAAAACCAACCTTGAAGATGAGGTGAACAATAAGACGCAGGAGCTCATTAACGCCTATGACAAGCTCCGTCAGGCCGAGAAAATGGCTTTTGTCGGGAAGATCTCCGGGACGGTCGCGCATGAGCTCAGGAGCCCGCTCTCGGCGATAAAGAACTCAATTTATATCCTCAAGATGAAACTGGACCTGGAGAAATGTGATCCGCTCGTGACGAAATACCTCAACCTTCTCGAGCGGGAAGTCGACGTTTCCAACAACACGATATCCAATATCCTGGCTTATTCCCGGATAAAAGAACCGCTTTTCCAGAAAAAGAACATCAACGACGTTATCAGGGAAACTCTGAACTCGCTGGTGCGTCCGGAGAACATCAATATAACATGGGAATTGAACCCGGACCTGCCCGAAGTCGACATCGATGAGGAACAGATAAAGATAGTTTTCAGGAACCTTATCATTAATTCGTTCAAGGCGATGATAAGGACCGGGGACCTTAGGATATCCACATCGAAGGAGGACCATATTATCAGGATATCATTCACCGACACCGGGTGCGGTATCGAGGAGGAGAGGAGGAAAGGGATATTCGACCATCTTTTTACCGTCGAAAAGGACATAAAAGGGTTCGGGCTTTCAATATCGAAATTGGTAATAGAGAAACATAGGGGGTCCATAGGTTTCGAAAGCGAGATAGGCAAGGGAACGACATTCGTGATAAAATTGCCGGTGGAACAGAAGCTATAAACGCCATTGCGAGGAGGCCGAAGGCCACCGAAGTAATCTCTATGTAGATTGCTTCGGGCGCTCGAGCGCCCTCGCAATGACGGGAGACGCAAATGAAAAAGAAAAAAATACTGATAGTCGACGACGACCGGTTCCTTACCGAAAGTATATCGGATATCCTTAAGCTGAAAGGCTACGATATCGAGATGGCGTATGACGGTATTGAGGCCGTTGGAATGATGTCGTCCGGAAGGGACGATATCGACTGCATACTGATGGACATAAAAATGCCCGAGATGGACGGCGTTACGGCCCTCAAAAAGATACTGGCGCTAAAACCCGGGATGGATATCATAATGATGACCGGGTATTCCATCGACGAGCTGATAGACGAGGCCTGGGCCAACGGCGCGAGGGAAGTTCTTAATAAGCCGTTCGATATAGAGCGGTTCGTAGAACTGATCGGATAGGGATATTTTCACTGTTCGGACAAGGGGCTCAGATCGTGCCACAAGATGAAATTCACCGAACACAGTTTGAGCATTTTCCTGTATTTTCGGCAACTAGTTGTCTAGCCCTTCGGATGAGCCTCTAAAAGTGCTAAAGGCTTATCCGGAGGCATTTGTTCGCTCAAGAAACCTCTTTTGTTCTCATACTTGGTCTAAGCGTTCCGGCCTAAATCCCTAGTGCGGTGAATAAATCGCACCC
>JADGBR010000036.1 GCA_015231405.1 Candidatus Omnitrophota bacterium
CGACCCCGTCAGTTATGAAACAAATCCGGGTACCCCTTTACGCCTAGGCACCCATCTGCCGGCTTTCTTGCATAATTTTCGTTTAAACTCATCACTACCTATTATCTCTCGGAATAAACCTTCTTGCCTTGTTTGAAAATTTTCCATTAGAAAATTCAGATATTTTTCTCTTCGTTCTTCGACCGTTTTACCAAATTCGTGGTAATTTCGATCCTCAGTTATAAGTTCATCCGGTTTGCCCAAAATATAATATCCCGCGCTGCTATGCTTGTAATCTTCCGGGCTTTCTACATTCCCAGCACGCACCGGATTCATTTCTATATATCCTCCGCAGATGATCGAATATTCATTGCTTTCTATAGGCTTCGACGCGAACCTTCCTTGCCATAAATATCCCGATGTTTTATATTTCCGGTGATAATAGTTTGTATAGCCACGATTAACCCCTCCGATAATAGAAGACATTTTCTCCGGCTCCGGAAATTCTGCTTCGATATGGTAATGATTCCCCATCGTCGAATAATGAAATATCAGTAAATTGCCATTTTTCACATCCCTCATCATTAACTCTTTGTATTTGTAATGATCTTCCTCATCGTGAAATATTTTGAGCTTTCTGTTCCCCCTGTTGTATATGTGGTACATAATCTCATCTTTCAACTGATGATACCTGGCCAATGTCGGCATAAACCCTCCTTCTGATCTATATACACACCTACATATATATAGACACCAAAAATGGAGATTATGTTTCAACTTTTTTTATTATTATTTTACATGGCATTGTGGAAGCGATTACTTGCCCGGATTTGTTTTGGAAGTGATTGTTTTATAGATGGTTATACACACTGTCTGCGTGCGAGAGAATTCGCATACATCGGTTATTTTGTATGCGTGGAGTTCAGGAGGCCGCCGGATCTTATTATGTCTTTTTGGCGGGGGGTGAGGTCGTATCTCATTTTTACGGTATTATTCCTAGTTTTGTTCTCGGCTATTATCGGCTCGTTATTGTCGAGTCGCGCCGAGATGTCTGAGATGAGGATGATGTCGCCCCGGTCGAGCCTGTCGTAGTCGCCGGCGTCTTCGAAAAATAGCGGTAGTATGCCGAAATTGACGAGGTTCGCGGCGTGGATGCGCTCGAAAGACTTGGCGAGGACGGCTTTTACGCCTAGGTACATGGGGCATAGCGCGGCGTGTTCCCTGCTCGAACCCTGTCCGTAACTTTCTCCTGCCAGGATGAAGACGGCTTTACTTGAATCGCGCAAGGCCTCCGCCCGTTTCGAGAACCCGGGGTCAACGTCCTCGAAGACGTATTCGGAATATTTTTTTATGTTCGAACGGTACTTAAGCCTCACACCCGCCGGCATTATATGATCCGTCGTGATCTTATCCCCGACCTTTATCGCGATCTCCCCGGACATGCGGTCCATGAGAAGCGCCGGACGCGGCGGCTCACCGATATTAGGCCCGCGGATGATGTCCACGGTTTTAGCGCTTGAAAGAGGAGAGGTTATCATGCTGTCGTCGATATCGAATTTTTCGGTCAAGGGTATCTCCCGGAACGTCTTTGGATCCTGCGTCAAGGGGTCCACGACCTTTCCCTCTATCGCTGAGAGAGCGGCCGTTTCGGGAGAGACGAGATAAACCCCAGCGTCCTTCGTCCCGGAGCGGCCCTCAAAATTCCTGTTATTCGTCCTCAAAGACACCGCGCCCGTATGGGGCGCTAAACTGTTCCCGATACAGAACCCGCACGCCGACTCGAGTATCCTGGCTCCGGCAAGTATCATCGCGGAAAGCGCGCCGCTGTCGACTATCATAGATAATACCTGTCGCGAACCCGGCGCGACGGCGAGCGATGTTCCCGCAGCTATCTTCTTTCCTTTCAGTATATTACCGACGGTGATAAGGTCTTTAAGGGACGAATTTGTGCAGCTGCCGATAGCGACCTGGTCGACGGGCTTTCCGGCGATATCTTTCACAGGGACAACGTTCCCGGGAGAATGCGGCAGCGCTACCATAGGAACCACCGACGAAAGATCGATATTTATAGTACGGTCATAAGCGGCGTCATTATCCGCCGAAAGCTCTTTGAAAACCGACTCGCGTCCCTGGGCGCGGAGAAACCCCATGGTGATCTTATCTGAAGGAAAAACGCTGGTCGTAACCCCCGTTTCAGCTCCCATGTTGGTAATGGTCGCGCGCTCGGGGACCGAAAGCGTCGAAACGCCTTCCCCGGCGTACTCAAGCACCTTATTGACGTTGCCCTTAGTTGAAAGGATGCCTAATACCGTAAGTATGATATCTTTAGCCGCTACGCCCGGCCTTAATTTCCCCGAAAGGACGACCTTGATGACTTGCGGCGCGATGAGATGGAACGCTCCGCCTCCCATAGCTACCGCCACGTCGAGCCCGCCGGCGCCGATCGCGATCATACCTATCCCCCCGCATGTCGGGGTATGGCTGTCGCTTCCGAGCAGCGTTTTCCCGGGTGCCGCGAACCGTTCCAGATGGACCTGGTGGCAAATCCCGTTCCCCGGCCGCGAAAAGTGGACACCGTATTTCGCCGCCGCGGTCTCCAGGTACCTGTGGTCATCAGCGTTCTCGAATCCCTGCTGGATGGTATTATGGTCTACATAGCTGACTGAAACTTCAGTTCTTACTCTGGGGACGCCCATGGACTCGAACTGAAGGAACGCCATCGTTCCTGTTGCGTCCTGTGTCAGCGTATGGTCTATCCTCAAGCCTATCTCTCTGCCAGGTACCAGCTCACCCGAAACAAGATGGCTATCCAGTATTTTATAGGTCAGACTTTTACGCATGGGGATACTCCTCACAGTCATAACATCTCTACCGCTAAAGAAACGGCCGAACCGCCGCCGAGACAAATACTTGTCAAGCCGACTTTTTTCTCAAGCTTCTTGAGCGCGCCAAGCAAAGTGACGAGGCCTCGCGCGCCTGAAGCGCCCAGAGGATGGCCGAAAGCTATCGTTCCGCCGAAAACGTTAACTTTGGAATGGTCGAGCGCCAGTTCCCGGAGCGTCAAAATGGCCTGCACCGCGAATGATTCTCCTATTTCGAAAAGGTCAACGTCATTAATATCGATCGAGCTCGCCTTGAGACATTTTCTGACAGCGGCGGCGGCCCCCGTAAATGTAAGAGCGGGTTCGACACCTACCGAAGAATACCCCAGGATACGGGCCCGGGGGACAAGGTTTAATTCCTTACAGGCTTTTCCTGAAGCTATTATTAACGCGGCCGCGCCGTCGGCCGGAGACGGGGAATTGCCGGGCGTCACCGTCCCGCCCTCTCCTAAGACAGGTTTCATTCTCGCGAGCGACTCGAGCGACACCGCGGCGTGTTTTTCATCGGCGTCCAGGATCCGATCGGCGCTTATCGCTATCGGCACGATCTCTTCTTTAAAATATCCTTTCTCCTGGGCGAGCCCAGCCCTTCTATGGCTTTCCGCCGCGTACGCGTCCTGCTCTCCCCTCGATATCTTGAACTTTTCCGCGGTACGTTCCGCTGTCCCGACCATATGCTCGCCGTTAAGGCGGCAAAAGAGGCCGTCATTGATAAGGCTGCTCTTCGCTTCGTCCTCTTTGAGCTTGCCCTCTTTCTCGTCCCATAAGAACAATGAGGGGCATTGCGACGCGCTTTCCGCCCCTCCCGCGATGATACAACCGGCGTCACCGGAGACTATTGCCTGTGAAGCCATGATCAGGCCCTTCACTCCTGAACCGCATACCATATCCACCGTGACCCCGGGGACGCCGTGAGGGAGACCTGCCCGGATAAGCGCCTGCCTCGCGGGGTTCTGTCCCAGCCCGGCGCTTACGGCGTTCCCCAGTATCACTTCATCCACAGAGCCGCCGTCCAGTTTATTGTTTTCGAGAAGTTTTAGGATAACGGCCGAAGCGAGCTTCACCGCGGAAACATTTTTCAGGGACTTTCCCCGTCTGGCAACGGGGGTCCTTAATCCCTCTACTATGTAAACGTCTTTCATATGTTTTCCCGGATAGCCGGGGTGAGAAGACTGTTAGATCAGGTCGTCAAATTTGATATCTATTCCTAAAACACCGAGGATATTTTTCTTCGCGTCAAGGATCGGCGCCGAAACGGTTATGCAGAGGAGCCCCGTGACCTTGGAAGTATAGAGATCGCTGAAGTATATCACCTTGTGTTTCGCCGCTTCGATGAACCAGGGCCGGTCGGAGAAATCACCGAACTCGGCCAATTTTTTCTTATACAATTCGACGTCGTTCTTCTGGGTGATGTTCTTCGTTATCTTATTCCCTTCTTTGTCCGTAGTATAGATAAGCCTGATGAAAGGGTTATCATCCATTATTTTTTCGAAGAAGGACTCCTGTTTCGCCGGGTCCATCGAAACGACATCCGGCTCTTTCACCATATCAAGGACGATATGGTACGCCAGATCTTTCGCCTTGGCCTTCAAGCCTTCAAGCTCCGAAATGAATAATTCCGGAAGATATTTTTTTGTGAGCTCTACCATCTCATGGTCCGAGATGCTCGTTATTCTGTTGCTCTTGTATTCGTTAGTGACCCACTCGCTGATCTTCTCGGCGCCGTGATTCTGCTTATCGATCTTTTTATCGCCCTTAAGGTCGAAAAAGGTGTTTACCCAGAAAACTACGCCGGCTAACCCTGACTTATCCGTTATCCCTACCCCCATGGGCCGGTTCAACAGCTTCTTGGTATCGAATATATTATAGATCATCTCGTTCTTCATCCCGCCGTCGGCGTGTATACCGGCGCGGGTGACATTGAAGTCGTCTCCCACGAACGGATAATTCTTGGCTATGGGTTCCTTGAGCAGCTTTTTGAAATAGTCGCCGATCTCGGTGATAACCGTGGTGTCAACGCCGTTAAACTCCCCTTTCAGTGAGGCATATTCGATGATCAGGGCTTCTATGGGCGGGTTTCCCGTACGTTCACCGAAGCCCAGAATAGCCCCGTTGGCGGCCGAGCATCCGTACAGCCAGGCTATCTCGGCGTTAGCGAGTACTTTATGGAAATCGTTATGTCCGTGCCACTCGAGGCATTCCGAAGGCACGCCCCCTTCGTCGATGAGTCCACGTATAAGCTTCGGAACTCCACGGGGCAGTTTAGCGTTCGGATGCGGAACTCCGTAGCCCAAAGTATCGCAGGCCCTTACCTTAATAGGTATCTTGCTGTCGGCCGACCGTTTCATAAGCGCCTGAACGAACGGTATGACAAAACCGTAGAAATCCGCGCGCGTTATATCCTCCAGATGACAACGGGGTATGATCCCTTCCGCCAAAGCGGCGTCCACTACGCCCAGGTATTCATCCATGGCCTGTTTCCGGGTCTTATTGAGCTTGAGAAAAATATGGTAATCCGAGGCGGACGTCAATATCCCCGTCTCTTTAAGCCCCAGCTGTTTCACGAGTTTGAAATCCTCTTTCTTCGCCCGTATCCAGCCGGTTATTTCGGGGAACTTTAATCCTAAGTTTCGGCATGCTTCCACCGCTTCCTTGTCTTTATCACTGTACAGGAAGAACTCCGTCTGCCTTATTACCCCGTTGGGTCCGCCTAGCCTGCTCAAAAGTTTAAAAAGATCGACTATCTGTTCCACAGTGTAAGGCGGGCGGGCCTGCTGGCCGTCGCGGAAAGTAGTGCAGGTGATCCAGAAATCCTTAAGCGGTTTAAATTCCGCGCCTTTTTCATCAAAAGCGGTCCTGGGGATCATATCGTACCTGAAATCCCCGGGGTACAGCTCAGGTTCTTTTACATCGATAAGCGGATAAATTTTTCCCATTAGTCTCCTTTTCGCTCAAAACAGCGACCTTCCCCGATGATTATTTTGGGTCTTTTCAGTATACTTATCAAATTAGCGAAGTCAACTAAAATCACTTGCAGCAGTGTTAATCCGATAAATAGCCTGTGGTAAGAAGTAATGCCGCGAATGGCCTCAGGCCTCGATACCCAAAGCGCCCTTGACCTGTTTCATGAGAGTTGTTATGGAGTAGGGTTTCGTAAGATAAGAGTAAACACCGAGCCTGCTGATATATTCTACCTCGAACGGCTCATCTTTGGCGGAAAGAACTATGACGGGTATCCCCCTGGTATCGTCGCTTTTTTTGAGTAAAGACAGCAGGTCGCGACCATCAAGTTCCGGCATGGTTATATCCATGACTACAAGATCGGGATTTTCGCGCTTTATTACGCACATCCCGTCTTTGCCGTTATAGGCGAAACTTACATCGAACCCCCTGGGTTCCAAAAACGACTTGAGAGCCCCCACAAGGTCTTTCTCGTCGTCGATAAGCGTTATTTTAAATATCTTATCCATTATAATTTTGGGACTTCTTTTTTGTCACCGGACCTTTTTCCGATGAAAAAAACCAAGACCCCGCCAAGAACGACTAGCGCGCCAACGCTAAGGATCTTGCAGAAAGGACATATCCCAACCGGCGAACATTTGCAGAATTCCCAGACATTCATGTGAACCACCTTGTTCACAATATAGTAAACCTTCTTAGGGGCAGGGGTCAAGGGTCAAGATATTAATATTTTACAGCGAGCGCACTACCTCCGTCTCAGCTTTAAAGCATTCGGTGATAACGTTGAAATCTATCTTGTTTATCGGCGGAAGCTCTATCTGGAATGTTTTACTGATGAAAAGGTCCGGGTCAGTTTTACGGGCCAGCTCCATAAGATCTTGGGCGACAAGCGGGTTATTAGTCACGACGCCGACGCTTTTCGCCCACGCATAGAACACGCCCCGGTAAGACTCGTCGGTCATCATCTTTTCAGCGGTCACCCCGGCCCGTTTACTTGACTCGATATAGTCAGCCAAGTTAAATTTCATGAGCGCCTCGATGGCCAGCCTCCCGTAGGGGAGCGCCACCTGAAGTTTCTCGCCTTCCGGGCCGTCCTGTACGTCGTTTGTTATGATATTCAGCATGGTGCGTTTACCAAGCTCTTCTTTCAGCGTCGCGAGATCCGTGATATTGAAACTTTTGAGCTCGGCGATGAACACCCCATCGTCCCGAGAGTTAGCGGCCATGATCCCCGCTATCGCGTCAAGGGCGGCCGTCCCTATGGTGAACCTCGTCCTGTAAACTGCTTTGACATCCCCTTTATTGAGCGCTTCCAGGATCATTTTTTTCGCGTCATCGATCCCAAGCCCGAATCGCATCATAACGTTCCTTAACCCTCTTTTCGCCAGAAAAGAATCCATGGCGCTCCGTACCCCGGTCTTCAATGATCTCAAGGTCTCGTCCTCTATCCCCGTAGGTTCAAGGCCCACGACATAGGCGTCGCATTCCGTTCTTCCGTCGAACAGTTTCCCCTGAAGCGCCTTATCGATCACGCCGCCTAACTCCTTCATATCACGCTTTATCGTTTCAATCATATTCTCGGCTCCGGCGCCTTCCGGGGTTAAAGTCCCCCCGGCCTGACAATTTACAACATCACCGAAAGTGACTTGAGGACGCGGGACAGCCGCCATAGCGGGCGCGTTCCTGGATATCGCCCGTGAACGTGCCGATCCGCGTGACGATATCCTTCCATAAACGGAAGCGACGGGCACCGTAAAATTATCCCAATCCCTTCGATCATAAGCCCTCTTTAAACTTATGCCTTGTTCGCCGTAAGAAGCCTCGGCTATACCCAGCTTCCTTAAATAATCGATGTAAAACGAAGTTGATCCGTTTTCGGCCGGTATGGTCGCTTCGGATAAACCGCCAGCGAAAATTTCCGTAAAAAAGACATCCATGAGAAACGTCCCTATGCCTTTGCCCTTTTCATCGTTCATAACTCCTAACTGACTCAGATTACCGCTTCTGTTCGTCGAGGACATCCTGAACATCCCTTTAATATCTCCCCCTTCGGTCACATACAAAAAAATCCTTTCGGGATTGTTACCGCCCAGGGTTTTAAAAGTACTCATCATTTCCGATACCATCCTGTCAATCGAGTTAAGATTAAGCCACGGCTTGATCAGCGCGACCTGCTTCGCGAGAACGGCAATCGTTTCTTCGTCGTTCTTTAACAGATCGACCAGGGTTTTAGCGTTAATCGCGGCTCCCCCTCCCGGACGGATATACGCGGCGCCTGTCGCGTACAAAGAGCCCGTCAGATCTTTAAGGGTTCCGAGAGAGCGCTCATCGGATATCGCCGGAACGGCCAAAGCGGGTGCCGGGGTCCTACGCACTGCCAGTGGTTTCCCGACCGGAATTTTCGTTTTATCTAAAGCCTCTCCCTTAAGAGTGACGACAGGGTCTATGCCCAGCCGGTGCAGGTTGACCAGAAATTCAGGCGACTCATAGGATATGGAAAACTGCCGCGCCGCCTGTTTACTAACGGTCCATAGATGCATACGTATAAGGAGTAGCGTCGTTCTTTCCAGACGGGTAAGCTCCATACCCAGCGATCTTTTCGCAAAAGCGTCCGCCAGGTATTCTTCCAGACGTTTCGGGTACTTTATCCGCTGTTTCCCCAATATTTGGTGCAGAAGCTCGTGAGCGTGCACAAAACCCGTCACCTTATGCCTGTCCTTCCTTGTATCCAGTCCGGGCGCGATCAACGCGACAACTTTCTTTGCCGAGGCGACATCAATGGTTATCTCATCCGTACGCGGGTCATATCTGCCGTATTCGACACCGCCGCGCTCAAGCTGTTTGGTCCGGGCTTCCTCCTCGGCCCCCGGCAAATATTTACCAACCTGTTTCATGACCTCTACCTCAGCCCTCGCTATCAGCCCCATCATGGCGGCGCGCTTCTCTTTATCCTGGAGGAAAGCCGCCTTAGGCAATAACGCCGCGGCCGCTTTCAGCACGGATGGCATGCTTTTCAGATCGTTCGAATCAAGTATCGAACGCATCGCATTTATGAGCCCTACTGTCTTTTCATACACCTCGCTCTCTTCTTCCGTGTTTAGAAGGACCTTTATCTCGATCGATCTCGCATTGTCCTTTTCCATCCCTTCACGGATACTCCGAAGCGCCGAAAGAATTCCGTCGAATGTTTCGGATTCGATCGGAAGGCCTATCGCTTTTGATATCAGGGCGGCATATGTTTTATTCTTCAACAGTTCCCTGAGTTTTGCGCAAATGTCATCCGCTATCGCCATGAATTCCCCGTCGACCGAGATAACGGCTTCGGTCAGTCTCACCTTTTTCTTCTTTTCCTCTACTTTCTTCGCGGGCTTCTCCTCATCTATTCCTATTAAAGGAGCCGTTTCATGGACTTCGGCCGGAACGGCTTCGCGCATTATATCGCCGAAATTCCCGGCAAGCCGCTCTATTACACTGTCCAGTATGTCTCCCGCCGCGCCTATAAGCCTGAAGAGAGACATGAGCTTGTCCGGAAGGGCAACGTCCACGCGATCGAACGTCTGGAAGACCTTGAGAAGCCTTTGTATAGTGCTCCCAGCCTTGAGATCTATCCCGGAAAGCAGTTTACCAAGCGCGTCCTTGTCCAGGTCGGGCATGAACCGTTCCGCCCAACCGACGATCCCCTGTTTGTCGTCGCCGCGTATAAGGCGTATCAGATTCGCTAGCTCCCCAAGAGTGGCGAGATCCGTTTCCGCCGCCGCGCCAAGATCGATAATATGGCAATGCACGACCCCGTCCTTAAGCTCGACGAAAATATTCCCGACATGCGGGTCGGCGTGGTAGAAATTATCCACCACCATCTGGCGCAAGAGTTCCACGCCAACGGCTTCTTTAATGAGGTCGGGATCCATACCGGCGGCCCTCACCTTATCGGGTTTGGACAGGGGTATTCCGCTCGCCATATCCTCAATCATCAGAGATTTCTGTTTCATTTTTTTATCGGCTACCTCTCCCGCCACCGGAGTATCGAACTTTATTTTTATCTCTGTCCCCACAAGCGTCTTCGCGGCCTCGGCGAAAAGCTGATTCCTTATATCCTTTCCGGAATTGGCCAGGGCCAGATTCTTCGATACCCTGTCCTGGTTCCTGGCCTCCAGGTCGAAATCCAACTCATCGTTAACGATAGCGCTTATGCGTTTCACAATATTCCTTGGCAGCTGTATCCCTATCGCATTCAGGTCGGATCCCACCTCGCCAAGCACGGTCTCCAGGAAAGCAAGGTCCGCTCCTATCCGCTTATCGATATCCGGCCTTTTTATCTTCAGGACTTTTTCTTCTCCGGTATCAAGCTTTACCTTGAATACGCATTTTATGGAACCGCTGCCCAAAAGCGGCCCCAGCTCGCTGAACTTGTTCTCGAACTTGACGTATATCTTCTCTATCATGTCGAAAACAACGCTCCTTGGTATCGGCGGAGCCTTGTCCTTGAGTTTTCCGAGCTCTTCGCGAAGTTTCACAGGCACGCCTTCCATGGAAGATATGAACTGCCCCAACTTTATCCCGACAAGCCCGAGCGATTCGAAGAACGCCCTGAAATACATGGCCTGTTGAGTGACAGTATCGGTCACCTTCTCGGAATCTATTCTGGACATATTACTGACCAGCGCGAGGAACAGGCCTTCGCGCCTCGAGTTATCGGCGTTCCTGAAAGTGCTTGTGAAAACGGCTTCGAGCGCCTTCCTCGCGTTTTTTTCGACGCCGCCGTCATTAGGGCATACCTTCGCGAAAATGGCCTTTACCATACCGTCGAGCGCTTTATCGTCCGAAAGCACGCCATTCTCGCCTGAAAGGAGCGTGCCGAGGAATTCGCGTCTCGCGCTTATCCCTATATTTTTGTAATGTTCGGTCTCAAGCCCCGTAAAAGCGTCCCTTAACCCGTTAAGGTTCACCTGGTAACGGCTCTCGAAGTTTACGAAAAGCGAAGGCTTGGAAGGACTCATCTTGAAGAACCACAATAAAAGCTCGGCCTTGCTCTTCGCGTCAAAGGTAGACAGGTAAGACCCAAAAGCATCCAGATAGAAGGTCTTTTTCGCCTGGGCTTTATGCCTTATGTTCTCCGGGGCGTTAAGAAGAAGCTTTTTGACCTCTTTCATCTCTTCGGGGTTCTTTACGGGGATATTCAAAAGCAAGTCGTCCCTGGTATAGGAAAATTCCGGCAGGTATTTCCCGACCCAGCCGAGCCATCCGTCAAGTGTCTTAAAATCCTCCGGACTCTTTGCCTGCCTCTTTTCAAGGATCATCACGGCGTATTTTTCGCGTAACAGGGGATTTTTGATCCGGGCGAGGACTATATCCTCCAGGGCCCCGATCTCAAGTTCGCCGGAATATTTGTCGAGTATATCCACAAGATACCTGTCCCTGTACGCCGAATCGTGGGGCATGATCTTGAGGACGGTTCCGAGCTTTTCCCCGGCCGGCGAGGAGGAACCCATTACATTTTCAATATGCCTCGAGAGAAGAAGCGGCACGAACGCGTCCATCTGGGAAAGCGGCCCCCCGAGTTCCGCGTATTCGATCTGAGTGTACGAAGCGTGGGTTTCTTCATAATCCGCGAAATACACGGACTTTTCCTGGGTAAAAGCCCTAACTATTTCGTTTATAGCCGGCTCAAGCCATGAGATGTTGGCTCTTTCCGCGTCTTTGTCCCACGCGAGAAGAGGCGCTATTTCGGCGACCGCCTTTATTACTTCCGCCCGTCCGGGTTCGTCAAGCTTGGCTATGGCTCCCTGAATCTTAACGAGATCGAAGTAATCCTTTAACCCCAGCTTCATCTTTAGTTTCTCACGAAAAACGCTTTCTATTATGAACGCGTAGAGGGTGAAATTGCGGAACGGACTCGCGGGCATGTCGTTGACTATATCCTCAACGGTCTTCTCTTTTAAATATTCCCCGAAAAATTCCATTACCATCTGTGTGTTCGTCGTCGGACCGACCCTCGCTGTCCGCTTTCCCCCTGTCGTAACCTCATCGTATTCCGTCTGGACATTGCCCGGGTCAAGGAACCTGCCGAAACAATAGGTTTTTGTGCTATCACCTTTGCCGTCCTTTACCAGCGCGTGAGCGACGGCCTTATCATACGAGGCGTACAGGGACACAAGAAGAACATATCTATCCCAGGCCTCTTCCCTGCCCGCGTCATCCTCGGAGTCAAAACGAGGGACTATTGACGAACGCATTTCGGGCGTTTTCATGAGGGATACCAGGAATTTAGCCTGAGGACCGTCTTTTTCCGGCGACATTTTCTGTACAAGCTCGAAAAGCCGGTTCTCTTCGGGTATGACCCCCCTCACGAGCAGGAACGCCATGCGTTTCCAAAAAGCCCCGGCTTCGCCGTCTTTTGCTATTATGTCCGCGGCTTTGTCAAGCTCTTTGGACGATAGGGCGAGGACATCTTCCGCAATTCCCCGATATGATCTTTTGAGCGTTTCCGTGAGCGGCAACTGTTTAAGAGATTCTAACCCGATCTCCATAAGGTTGAAATACCCGTCCTCATCAAGGCCGTATTTTCCCGAAATGGCTTTAAGCCACTCTACGGGTTTTTCGGGGAAGACATGCCGCGCAAAATAAGCGTTCTTTAAGAGCTCCCTGAGGTCCCCTTCCCCGCTCGCTTCTTCTGCCTGGAACAAAAGCTGGATATCCCCGGGATTGCTTTCATATGTCTGGAGCAAAATGGCGAAGAATCCGTCCTTTATCCCGTTCCTCCCGGTCGAAATCAACCCGAACTTCTTTTTTAGTTTTTCTTCGGGGCTCATTTCCCGTTTCGCCGACATTACCCCGCGGGAAAGCCAGCTTCTAAGCGCATCGCTTATCTCCGGATCTTTATTATTACACGCATAATCGAATAAGGCCTTGGCCGCTCCTCCGTTCAGAGTTTCTTTCAGGCCCGTAGAACTGTCATGCTCGTTAAGCCACTCAAGCCCGGAGAGGATCCTTTCGAGACAGGCTTTTTTCTCCCCATTTTTTATAGCCCCTCTCTCCGCATCCATTAATATCCTTATGGCTATCATATATTTTTGCGCGAGCGAATCGATAACGGCTTTGGAGTTTATCTTCCCTTCGCTGCATGATTCAGCCTGGGACAGGAACCTTTTATAATTATCGAGAAAATCCAGCAGTTTCCCGATACTCGGTGAAACATCCCTGAGAAGCGCCGGATCCACGACATTGTAATGGAACCACGCGATAAAAGAGGAATAATCTGTCGGAGCGAGATATTTCCAGTTCTCCTTCTTCGTATTCTTGTTTCCCGTGAACGAAAGAGGGAACGGGAGGTCGACCGAAAGCACGGATATGAGGTCCTCAAAACTCATCTCCTTGAGTTTATTCCCTACAGGCGTGTTCACGAGCGCCCGGCTGCCCATACCCGCTCCGGCCAGCCCGTCCTGAAATGTTTTGGCGTTTATATCATCCTCGACGAAAGCGAGGAAGATCCCGTAAGCGACCTCCCTGACGGGATCTTTCCCGGCGTAGTTCCATGCTCCGGAGGCTATATTTGAAAGTTTTTGTTTAGGAGCTCCGTATACTGGCCTCCCAATGTTATTCGTGTAAAGCGAGGCTATGTACTCCTCGATCGACCGGGCACGCTCGGCTCCGGGCGCCGGGGTCCCATTCACGAGGTCTTCCTGGAATTTTCTGTGCCTCCCGGATCTTTTTGCCTGGGCGGCGGCGTTCTCCGAAAAGGCCTCGTCATCCTTGAAATAGTTGCTCCAGAAAATATCGTTTATGGCCGGCCTCAGTTTCCTTATGCGGTCGAGCGTTTGGGGATGTGTTTTGCTCCACGCGAGAAAAACGTCCGAGTCTTTGTTCTCCTCAAGTATCTCGAAGAAAAGAAGGGCATTCCTCACGCTGAACCCGGCGGAGTCCACCATGGCCAGAGCGTTATCGGCGTCATATTCGTTCGGGTGGTCGTCGACCATCGAAACCGGTCTCCCTTCGATAATATCGTCCACCCATTGGGCAACATGCCTGATCTCATGCGCCAGGACAAAAGCGACGGCGTTCTTCGAGTTCTCTTTCTCGAGCACCCAGTTGATGAGGCCCCTCGAGACAAAGACACGGTTGGTATATCTCATCACATAAGCCTTGGGCATGTCCGTATCCAGAAGTTCCAGCGAGAACTCACTGGGGTCATAACCTTCGGCGGCAAGAAGCCTGTCCAGGATACCCCGCGTTTCGCCGTAAATGTCATCATATTCAGCGTCGTTCTTATCGATGAACCGGTCCTGAGAAGAAAGCATCTTGAAATAGTCGGCGAAATTATCCCCCAGGGACATGACGCTTTCTATCCGCTCCTCTATCTCCTCATATCTGACGCTGTCAGCCTTTTTCCAGGAGGCAATATCCCCGGCGCCGGTGGTGGAAAGTATCCTTTCATGTATTCTTTTCTTTATCCAGTCTTTGTCCATCCGGAAAGCTTCGTCCCTTTCTCTCCGTCCGTTAAACAGCCCCTTATCCACTCCGGTCTCGGCCGGCCTTTCGCATACGACAAAATCGCCCGTACGCTTGTAAAGTTTTACGCCGTATTCCGTTATGGCGAGAGCCATCGTTTTATCGGAAAGCGCTTTGACCAGTTCGTCAAACGCTTCACTCTTCTTGACGAGCTTGACCGACGCCACGCCATCCTCATACTCTGTGGTATATTCCCAGAATTTCATGCTTGGCCTGAACCTGCCCGCGTTCACCCCGAGATCATCTATATCGATCCACGTTGAGACCATGCCCGTTAAGAAATATTCCCTGGCCAGCTCGGCCGCACGTCGTCCGGTATAATATCTCACTTCTTTCCCTTTATCCTCGGGGTGAGATAGGACTTCGAATTCATCGGATGGAGCCGACTGCGACAACCCTGTCTGGAGAACGACCCTTGCACCGGTTTCAGCTTCTCTCTGCTTGTTTTCCATGTTCTTATGCGTCAGGTTATTACGCACCTGCAATCGCTCGGAATCTCTCTTCCTTTGCCCGGCTTCGAACTCTTCGTCGCTCCTCCTTTGGTACTCATCATAATCGTCCCTATCCATCCTGTGATCCCTGTCCGAACCCTGCCCCAGCCGGATGCCTTTGGCGCGGGCTTTCGCGATAATATCCTTCGGCGCCAAAGAGACGTTCTCGGCATGGCTTAAGCCGTAAGCGGCCCCGACTTCGTGGACTATTATCCGTGCAAATCGGGCTCTGTCCGGTAGCGCTTCCGGGTTCACGTATATGGCGTCAGCGCCTGGATGCCCCTCTATCCCAAGCCCGAGGGAGGAGTCCCAAACCCGAATATTTTCTTTCAATATGAAATTTATGTCGTCATCCGAAATGCCGAGCCCGGAAAGCGCTAATTCAAGGCTTTTTATATCCTCGCCCTTCCCTTCGCCGAAACGGTGCGCGCCTACCTTTTTTCCGACCGTATCTATCCACACTTCCTGCTGTTCCCAGGTCATGGCGTCGCCGTCCACGAGGACCGCTTTCACATCCTCGTAAGTTACCCCGGCAGGCAAGGCATTTACAAAGACCCCCGCTTTCCATTCGCCGCTCCCGAAAACGGCGTCCGCGCCTTCCGGTATGTCGTTCTTTGTTATCAGGATCGCCGCGCCGTTAGTAAGACGCAGCCAGTACCCTTCTTTCGCACCAGGGGAGTCCGCGAACAGTTTTGTAATTATATCCACCTCAAGGCCAAGCTCGTTCACCGCTTTTATGTCGTAAAATCCCATTTCGGAAAATAGCGACTTGATGGCAAGGTTCGACCCGCCTATGGCGGCCCTTATGCCCTGCGCCATCAGGCTCTCTATCCCATTATTTTCACCCGAGAGAAGGCTCTGATACGGGGAAGGCATATTTCCTGTCTTGAACTTCGGCATGATGCCGACATAAGAGTACCCCTCTTTCCGGAACAGCTCCGACAGATTAGCGGTGTGGAATCCTCCCGTCACCAGGATCGTGACTTTTTTCCCGCGGGAATCCAGGCGATCGGCTATATTCGCGACGAAGGCATCGTCCCTTTCCACAGAACATGTAAAGAACTCCTCTATCCTGGCGCGGTCCCCGTCAAGATGGCCGATCGACCCGTCGATACTCACGGATAAACCGTGTAGCGGAGCTTTATTGTTCACGAAATCGATAAAACGGTCCGCCATGAAATCATCGCGCCGGGACATATAATCGTCGAAATCCTCTTTCACCAGAGATATGGAGAACATGCCTTTTATGATGGACAGGTCTCTGTAAAGCCCTATAAGGGCTCTCTCGTCATCGTTCACCGCCAGATTTTCGTATACAGCCGCCTCGACGGCTTTCATGTCACGCATGATCAGGTTTTTGTCGATACCTTCGTACTTCTCCAGATAGGCCGAGTATTTAGCCAGGTCCGGGAACGTCGCGAGATCCACACCGCTGAAAGCGGCTTTTTTAAAGAGATACCCGTAAAAAACGGTTTTCTCTATCTCTCCCGACCTGAATAAGGCCGTTTTTTCCGCGAGTTCCGCAATATCGTTCTTAGACGCTTTTTCTCCTATCTTGTCCACAAGGACGGACCGTTCCTTTTCGGCCTTACCGAAATCTATCGCTTTTTCATCAACCAGCGTTCCCAGAAGGATTTCGACGTTCTTATGCCCGGCAAGATCTATTCCGAGGTGCGCCGCTATCGCCCCTAGATACAGGATATATTCCTTAAACTCGATACTCCCGTCTTTATACGAACGGACCTTATCGTCAAAAACCGCGAGTTCGGCGCCATAGAACTTCCCTTTCATGGCCGTCAAAGCGGCATCTATTTCCGCAAGGGACTTTTCGATTTTTTCATTGTTCGAGTGAGAGCTCAAGTATGCGTTCAGGTTCTTTTCATATAACGCCTCGTCCTCTATTCCGAACAACTCGACTTTTAACGGATTATTAATGGCGTAAAATTCCGGACCGGTCATCCGCCCTTCCCTTACAAAATAGTCGCTGACTTTTCTGCGCAGGTCGGGACTGTTTATGGATGTGAATAACGACAGATCGTAACTTCCTTTACCGCCCTCAAGGGATATCTGGTCGATATCTCCATAGTTAGTCACAATATGGCCGATAATACCCGCTATAGCATTCTGGGCGGCATAGTTGCAGTGTGCGTCCTGGATATGAATAATGGTCTTGGTGTTATTCCCTTTCATTGACGTTTTTATCTCGCCGAGGCTGGCTGGAATGATCAGTTCCTCCAAGGAGAACGATTTTGACACCATCGTCCGGGGCAAAAAGACCTTGCCCCTGCCAAATTCTTCCGAAAAGGTTATGGGAACCGATGAAACAGAGAAGAAAAACAGAGTTAAGGCTGTAATTGTTTTTTTTATCATATTGTTATTATTATTCATGCTATTTAATAGCTTAATGGATTTTTATTACATGGCAAGGCCGCCTTACTTACTTTTTTATATTTAACTTTAGTTCGTGGGCGGTCTTTCTGGCCGCCGCTATAATATGTATTTGCCAAACCATCCTGTTAAGGGCGGGCATCCTCCTGCGGCAAACAATAATGTATTATCAGGCTTCGGAGGACAGGCAAGGCCCCCTACGGTTATTATTTTAATGTTGTGTGATGTTCTGATAGGTTATAATTAATCCATGGATAATGCCCGCGTTTTGCAAGTCGTACGGAATGTTCTGTCGAACCTTAAAAAGATGGTACTCCTGGCGTGGAGGATGGACAAAAAAACCACGCTCGCTTACTTCGCATTCTCAGCCCTGACATCCGTTTTCCCGATAGCCACGATGTTCACTCTCAAGTATCTGATAGACAGCATCATGATGACCGATATTCCCGTCACCGGGAATATCCCTATTGTCCTCGCGGCGGTCCTGGCAACCAGGTACGTAATCGTGCTCCTGGATAAGTACATTACCACCGGGCTTTTCAACGCATTCTATGACACAATTTTCCGCTATAAGCTCCAAAGCGAACTTTTTTACAGGTTCTCGGAGAAATCGGCCGATCTTGATATCCCTTACCTCGAGGACGCTGACTCTCAAAACCTTATCACAAAGGCCAGGGAAGGACTTTTTTCGAGACCGCCGGAATTCCTCAGACAGTCGTCACTGATGTTCGGCGCCCTCTTTTCGTGGTTAACAGCCTTTTTCGCTCTCGTCCCGTTCGGCATTCTGATCCCGATCGTTCTCACTCTGTCGATAACTCCGCGGCTTATACTCAGGCTCCGCCAGGGAGAGATCCTGTGGACCATGTATTCCACCGTCATCCCTCAAACTAAGATCTTTTATTCGCTGAACGGCCTTTTCAATTCCATCCCCTCTCTACTCGAGATGAAAATATTCAGGTCAAAGACGATGCTCCTCGAAAAGCTGAAAAGCATCCAGGATTATTTGTACCGCCAGGCCAGCGGCACGATACTTAAATATCTTAAGCGCCTTCCTCTCCCGACCATCCTGGAAACTTCGGTGCTTGTCGCCTTCGCCTTTTTAAAACTGCCGACTCTCCTTGCCGGGGCCATCACCCTTGGCGCGTTCACTTTGTTCATCAACCTCATAGACCGCTTCAACGTAAGCGCGATGACGATGGTCAGCACTCTCGGTTACATGTACGAATATAATCTCCACGTCAACGATTATTTCAACGTGATAGAACTCCCAAAGCTCATCAAAGAACGGGATAACCCCGTGATATTCAAGGACCTCGCCCCTCCGAAAATAGAGTTCCGGAACGTGAGCTTCGCCTACAAGGGCGGCCCCAAGGTTCTTGACGGCGTCTCGTTCACGATAGGCGCGGGCGAGAGCATCGCACTGGTCGGGGCCAACGGCGCCGGAAAAACGTCCATAGTAAAGCTCATATGCAGGTTCTATGATGTGACGGATGGCGAGATACTCATTAACGGTGTGAACATCAAAGACCTTAAATTATCTGAATGGTACAGATTTTTGGGCACGCTTTTCCAGGATTTTGTTAAATATCATCTCACCGTAAGGGAGAACATCCTGTTAGGCGACCCGCATAAATCCGACGACGAGCTTATGCGAAAAGCCGCGTCCAGATCAGGGGCAGATGAGTTCATAGAGAAACTTCCCTCCCAATATGACCAGGTCCTCGGACGCGAATTCGAGAACGGAACGGAGCTGTCAATAGGCCAGTGGCAGAAGCTGGCGATAGCCCGGGCTTTCTACCAGGAAGCTCCTTTCCTCATCCTGGACGAACCGACGAGCGCCATAGACGCGATAAGCGAGTACGAAATATTCCAGAACATAGAAAAGGTATATAAGGGAAAAACCCTTCTGCTCATATCACACAGATTCTCCACAGTCCGGAACGCCGACAGGATATTCGTCATAGAGAACGGACGGATAACCGAGAGCGGGTCCCACGAGGAGCTTCTTACTTCGAACGGGCAATACGCTGAAATGTTCAGGCTGCAAGCGCTCGGTTATCAGTAGGGACTATCTGTTCCGTAGGACGTAGGATGTGGAACGTAGGACGTCCAACGTCTAACGTCCTACGTTCCACGGAAAATCGCTTCCTTAAATATTACTTCTTCCCGGACTTCCCATCCTCAGCGGACGCGGGCGAGGTATGCGGCGTATCCTTGACGACCTTGCCCAGGAACTCGGGAAGCTCTACGCCTGCCATTCCGGCGATATCATGGAGCGCGGGGACGGATCTCACGAGGTTAGAAAGAAAATTCGCCGTAGAACTGCCTTTTTCCCCTGAGCCATTGTCCCACACGGTGACCTTGTCGATCTTTATGTTCTTTATCGCTTCAACCTGGAGCTTAACTATTTCCTCGAGCTTCTCGACGAGAAGCATGGTAGCCGCATCCCTGGCGTTACCCATGCATGATGTAACCAGGTTCTTGTACCCTTCCGATTTTGCGGAAAGGACTTTCCTTATGCCCTCGGCCTCGGCCTGCCTTGTCGCCACTATGGCGTCGGCCTGGCCGCCCGCCTCACGCCTCAGCTTCTCGGCCGCCGCGTCGGCTTCGATCTCTATCTTCCTCTTCTGTATCTCTTTAACGACTATTTCTTCCGCCTCAAGCCTCTTCGTCTCGGCCAGGGCCTTGGCCTTCTGTATTTCGGCGACCGCGTTCTGCCTCGCCACCTCGCCTTTCTGGTTGGCTTCGGCTTCTTTTTCGGCGAGTGTCGCGTTATAGGCCGCTATCATCGCCTTCGACTGGTTCTCTCCGTCGACGGCCTGGGCGTTGAACGCCGCTACTTTTATCCTTCTTTCCTTCTCGGCCTCCGAGGCACCAACATCTCCCATCTTATCCTGCACAGCGACGTCTATCTTGGCCTGGTTTATAGCCGTCGACGCGGCCTTTTTACCGATAGAGGCGATGTAGCCGGACTCATCGGTGATATCCGTTATATTCACGTTAATGAGGGTCAGGCCAATTTTCTTAAGCTCAGGCTCGATATTATTCCTTATCGCGAGAAGGAACCTCTCCCTGTCCTGGTTTATCTCCTCTATCTTAAGCGACGCTACCGTGAGCCTCAACTGCCCGAATATGATCTCCGTCGCCATGGTCTCTATCTGCTGCGTCGGAAGGCCCAGAAGCCTCACGGCGGCGTTATTCATGGCCTCTTCGGTCGTGTCTATGGCTATAGTAAAAGTGCTCGGGACGTTTATTCTGATATTCTGGAGCGAAAGGGCGCCTTTCAACGGGATACTTATAGTCATGGGAGTCAGGTCGAGATATTTGGAATCCTGTATAAGGGGCCAAACCACGGCTCCGCCTCCGTGATAGCATTTTGAAGACTTGCCCTTGCCTACCTTACCGTATATGACCAGGACCCTATTCGCCGGGCATCGCTTATATCTCGACGCGGAAAATATCAGAAGGAAAAATATAAAAATAACGAACATGCCTGAACCCAATACCATATAGTCCATTTATTCCCTCCTTAAAGAACCCAACCCCGACATCCCACAACCCGACTCATCCCCACAACACACAACTCGACCCATAACTCACAACTCACCCATATGCATTATTTTCAGGACTTCCTTACTGACACCGTATTTTTGTCGATCACCCCTACCACCTCGACCGTCTCGAATGATTTTATTTCCTTCCTGTCGGCGGAAACGGCGTCTATCTCCCTCGTCACTCCGTTCTTCACCGATACCTGGATCCGGCCCTTACCCGTTTCGGGGATGAGCTGATAGACCGAAGCTTTCTCGCCGACGGTATCCTCTATCTTGAATTCGCATCCCGCGCATGAGAGTTTCCTTACCATACGGAAAACATACACTACGATCACCATCGATATGAGCCCCGACGCCAAAGCAACCGTCACTGAGAGAGCGGCTCCCATCGAATACTGTTTATAACACGCGAGCCCCGCCCAGCCGAACATCATAAAGAACGCCATTATGGTATTGAGGGAAAAGAACTCGAATGCCAGATCCGAGTAGCCGAGGTCCGCGTTACCGAACCCGCCGTCGCCGTGCCCCGCCACATCCCCGCCGCCGTGATCGGCCCCGATAAGCATCATGACGAACCTTGAAAGGAAGAGAAGCGAACCTAAAACTGCAAAAACCCAGAAAACCGACTCTAGCGTCATGAGTTTATCGATAGCGGGCATCATTTTTCTCCTCCTGGCGAGTGGTGGATAGTTGGTTATTTGACAAGTATATCATAAGCTGTATTGTTTCAGAACTGGAAAGATGATTCTAGTGGCAAGGGTCAAGGGTCAGGGTATTTTCATTATTATGTCTGATGCCGATCCTTATTCAACCCGCCCCCTTTCCTTGACCCTTGCCCCCTGACCCTTGACCCTAAATCTTATCCCCCCCCGAGGCTTTTAATAAATATCTCGACCACCTCGGGATTGAACTGTTTGCCGCTGTTCTTCCTTAGCTCGCGAAAAGCGTCTTCCCGCGACATGGACCTTCGATAGGGCCTGTCGGACGTCATGGCATCGTAGGCGTCGGCTACCGATATTATCTGTGCGATCTCGTGGATCTCGTCGCCTTTTAAATTGTCGGGATAGCCGGAGCCGTCGTATTTCTCATGATGGCCCCTGATTATCTCCGTCATCTGGTTCTCGAGCTTGATAGGGTTCAGCATGTCCTCGCCTATTACGGGATGTTTACGTATTTCGTCCCACTCCTCGTCCGTGAGAGAACCTTTCTTCTCGATGATCTCTTTTTTTATGCCGAGCTTCCCGATATCATGCAGGAGCGCCACGTCCCTTATCAATTCCATCTTTTCCGCGGATATCCCTATGGTCCGCGCCGTCTTTTCCACATATTCCGCCACCCTTTCAGAATGGCCCTGTGTGTAATGGTCCTTGGCCTCGAGTATCCGGACAAGCGACTGCATGACCTTGTAAAAATAGCTGTTCAGCGCCTTCCTCGATTCGGAAAGCTTTCCGGCCATAGCGTTGAACTCGCTAGCCAGCGTCGCTATCTCCAAGTTGCCCTCGGGCTTGACCTCGTAATCCAGGTTCCCGCCGCCAAGTTGTTTCGTGCCTTCGATGAGCCTCTTTATGGGACGTATCAGCATATTCGAAAAATAGAACCCAAAAATTAAGGACAGGATGACGCCGGCCAAAAGGACTATGACCGTCCGGATGTGCAGGTCTTTTTGCATGCGGTAAATTTTATCGGCCTCGACGTCCACCCCTATCATAGCGACCGCGTTACCTCCCGCATCCACGACAGGCGCGTATCCGGACAATGTCGCCCCCCACTCGTCGACTTCGAGTTTCCTGTCGGCCTGGGGCCCGTCAAACGCCTTCGACATCTCCCTGAACCTTGATGCGTCGTATTTATCCCCGGGATATGAAGTGTACCCTCTCCTCTTTTCTGTTTCGGTAGGCGGCGTCGGATCGACGATAAACTGCCATATCCCGGGCTTGTCGGTCTTTCTCATAGTGTAAATGTACTTTATCGAAGGGATCGCTTCCTTTATTTTGGACAATTTGCCGTGAATTGCCTTGTAAGCGCCCGTATCGGCTCCTTTTCGGTCCATGGGAACGCTCATTAAGGTCTCGGCGTCCATCGCGAAAGATGCCACCTTAGCTATGGTCATGAGCTTATCCCTTATATAGTTAAATTGGACGTCGAACGAGTATTTATAAATGAAAAGGTTCCCCGCGCTCGCGACGAACAGTATGGAAAATACCAACGCGGATATGATCTGGTGCTTGAAGCTTTTAAGCAGTCTCACAGCTACTCCTTTCATTACCCGATGATCTGTCAAACCGATCTGTTATGAAACTTACCTGAAAATTATAGATGTTGCAAGGGCTACTCTCAATTGCTAACGGCGTTTGGCGTGAAAGCAAAAGAAATGTTCATGAATGGATGGCTTTCCGGAGGGCACCGTTGATACTGCGCACTTTATTGTCTACGTAATCGGCAATAAGATTCCTGCTCTCTTCCGACATTTCGATGAACTTCCCTCCGACAACGTAATAGTCTCCGACAGGGATGCGGTGCATCCATTTCACCTGAAAAATGGTCTTGACCGGCCTTTCGGTATTCGGGATATCGAACTCGAGCAGAAGTTTATGCGATATGGAGACGAAACCGTTCAGAAAAATACACATTCCCTCAATGCTCATATTTTTGGCTACGGTCGCGTGCTTGAGTCCCTCCTCAAAAAGCTCATGACATTTAACTTTAATCCTCACGCTTACCCTGGGGAACTTACGGTTATTATGCAAAATATTCATCATCATATTTCTCACCTTCTTAGTTTTATGCTATCTTTGATTTTATTTTACTAACTATTTTATTCATCCTTCGACACAGCAATTATAACATTCTGTCTTTTTATTTTCATTATTATTATCTTGCTTTTTTATATTTAACGGAAACTGGACTTTCCCTCGTTACCGATGTTAAGATGATAATTTACTTTCGCGAAAACAGTCAGCTCTCTCTATTAACAACTGCGCCCGTCAACGGGCTTTTAAACCATAGTGAGCGATCTTGGCTACTATCTGATCATAGGTGAGACCCTTCAAATTTGCCTGTCTTACGAACCCGCTGTCGGGACTGATGTCTGGGTTGGGATTTACGTCTAGGATATATAACTCTTCGCCTTTTTCCCTGCAATCCACGCGGAAATAACAGGAGCATCCCAGTATTTTTGATGCTCTTCTGGATATCTCCACGACCTCATTTTTGTACCTTGCGTCTTTCTCATCGAGAATGTCGGGTATCAGTTTTTTATACTCTTTTGTCCTCGCTTCCCATTTCGCCTTGAAGCTTAAAAAATTATCGCACTCGGGATACTGCCCGTAATCCAACACTGAAAGGCCCACCAGTTCGTACGGATGGCCGCCGATAAATCCGGCATTATACTCTCTTCCGGGAATGAACTCTTCGACTATAAGTCCCCTCGGGAACTGACGGAGCTTATCCTCAATGGCTCCTTTAAGCTCTTCCTTGTCAGCCGCCAGGGATTTTTTATCTATGCCCAGGCTTGCGTCCTCGAAGATAGGTTTTATGAAAACGGGAAAGTCTATCCCGTTCTTTTCGATATCCGCCGGGTCTTTCACCTGTATACCGGAAGGAACTTTAATGCCGTTCTCCCTGAGAAGTTTTTTTGTCGTGAATTTGTTAAGGCATGTCTCGAGGGCGGAAGAACCATTCCCGGTGAAAGGCATCTTCTCCTCTTCCATGAGCCTCACGAGATCAACTTCAGTTTTTGAGTCGCCGCAGAATCCCTCGAAGAGGTTGAAAACGCAATCCGGGCTTAATTTTTTTATCTCGGATATCGCGCCGCGCTTGTCCTGGAAGAACTCATCCTGGTAGATCTCGAAATACTTCACGTCGTATCCCGATGCCCGGAGCCCTTCCGCGACGGCGTCCCGCCGCTTGAGTACCGCCTTTATCTCCGAGGGCTTGAAATCCCCTATACCCGTAACTACAACTATCCTTTTCGAATCGCCTTTCACCATGCCCAAAGTATAACCTAACTTACGCGCGCGGTCAATAAAAGTGAAGAGAAGATTCTGATCAAAAGCGTGCTGACTTCCAAAGTGTTTCTTGTTTTCCGTGGCGAAGGCGTGAAGAGGATGTCCACACCTTGCCGATCGCCCGACGGAATTCAGCATGGATGGCCACGGTAACGAAATAATTTCATCGGACGAGGCGGAGTCTCGCGTATTCCGCTTCGGGGCTGTCGGGATATTTTTCCAGTATTTTCCGGTAAAGCTCGCGGGCTTTATCGGGGTCAGCTAAAGGACCTTCGAAGATGACCGCTATCGCGCAATCGGCGAGGCTCAGAAGAGCCGAATCGGGATGTTTACGGGATATGTCGCCGAAGACCGCTATACTTTTCGCGTGCTCGCCTATCTTTTCGTAATACGCACCGATGAATAAACGCAGTATGACGTCATATTTAGGATCGGGGTGTTCATCCAGGAAAGCCTCGAAACTCGCGATGTTCGAGAGATATTTATCTTTCCTTCCCTCGACGAACGCTTCCTTCAATTCCCCGAGGATCTTACCCATCTCCCGGATAAGAGCGCTTGAGCTTTTATCGGATATGTATACAATGGGCATCTCAAGCATTTCTTTTACCCTTTCGGTGCCGCCCGAAATGATAAGAGCTACCTGCTCCTTATTCCCCATGCCGTAGAGCTCGCTCATATCGGCTATTTCCCCGCCCAGCATGCGCGAAGGCTCTGGTGGGTTTTTACCCTTATCGATAACTACTTTCTCCCCGGGGTTAACTAGTATACCTCCGTCTTTTTTTATCCGGCCGTCAATATCCTTACCATCGATCCTCACCGCCCCGGTCAATACCCCTACCCAGGTGTTCGCCATGGACGGAGCGGACTTTACCATAAAATCCGTCCCTACCACTGACACCAGGGCGCTCCCGGTCTCGAGGCTCATCTTGTCATGGATCGGCAAAACCTTCCGGAAATATGTAAGGACATCCCCTTTATCCATGACGTATTTTATTTCCGACCGGAAGATCTTTGACGGAAGTTCCTTGATCAAAAGCTCCGATCCGCTCCTCAGCCTCATATAGTATTTTCCGTCCGATACAAGGTCACACTCTCCGTCGTCGAATGTTTTTATGATATCTCCCTCGCCTAGACCCGGGTAACCCTCGCCGGCGAAGTACCACCTATTCGCGGAACTGTCGAATATTTTCACGGTCCCCTTCGCGTTAGAGACATGCGGCCGCGCCGGGGTTACCAGCAAATATAGGGCCACGCCTATAACAAGCGCCAGGGCCGCGGCGAAATATAATCCGTGGTTACCGCGGTCCGGGGAGGGCGTCTGGGAAACATCAGCCAGCCGGCGGGAGAACTTATCCCATACTCTGTCGTCCGGAGCGATATCCGGGGAATCATCCCGAAGAAGGCCGCGAAGCCGCTTTTCCATATCATTGCCTGAATAGCTTCTCGTCATAGACTTCCTTTCCTCGCTCGTTCTATGAGCTTATATAACGCCTCTCTGGCCCTTGAAAGCCTCACACCCAGTGTGTTTTCGCTTATATCAAGTACTTCTGAGGCTTCCGCGTAAGAGAGCCCCTGGACATCGCATAGAAGCAGCGCCTCGCCGTATTTTTTATCCAGGCGCCTTATCAGTTCATACAGGTACTCCTTAAGATCTTCCTTTTCAACCAGCCCGTCAGGCCTGTACGAATCGTCACCGATCATACTGTGCAGCGTGGCGCCTGTCTCTTCATCGACGGGCCTATCCATAGAGGTGAGCATGGCTCTTTCTTTTTTTCGGCTATTGTACGCTTTCCTGGCGCAATTGGTCGCTATCTTGTAAAGCCAGCCCGTGAACTTGCCCCTTTCGTCATATCCTTGAAGGTTCCTGTACGCCTGTATGAACACCTCCACGGCAGCGTCTTCCGCTATCCCGTGATCCATCAGATAATGCGTCAAATACCTGTGGATCCTGGAATAATACTTTTTAAAGATCACGCCGAACGCGTCCTTGTCGCCTTTCGATGCCTTTTCTATGAGTTCTTCGATAGGCGTATCTATATCTCGCGAACGTCGGACGTCCATTCCCCGCCTTACTATCATAATCTAAAAAAAGCCGGATTTATTACACGTTATTTCTACCGGACCCTGTCGTCAAGGAAGAACAGGTACCGTGTCCTGTCCTTTTCTTTTGAGATGGAAACTGGAAGAGCTTTCTTGAGGTCGCCCTTAACGGACCCGATAAAAAAGCGGATAAGACTTTTGACCTCTTTAATATACTTAGCCCTCACGGCTTCTATCTGCTTATCCGTCTCGAGCGCTTTTTTTTCGTCATCGCTCAATTCATCGTATTTTTTTGCCTTCAGCTCAAGTATCCTTTCGTCCACTTTATTCATAAGCTCCAGAGGGTCTTTCTCATCCTTCAATTTCAGGATGCCCGAGATCTTGAGATAATACCCTTTTGTAATGGCGAGATACCCTTTCACGAGAGCCAACTGCTCGTTCCTCAGCCATTCGAACTTGGAAGCAAGCATGACGAGATCTACGCCTTTCATAAAGTTGTTCTTTCCATGGGCAATTTTTATGAAATGTTCCAGGGCATCCATCATTCCCTGGATATCCGTATCGCGACCTTCGTTGATATCCCTCATTTTCTCGAGGCTCTTAAATATGTAATATTCCTCCAGTTGCGTTACTTTTAACCCGCCGGTCAAGTTAAGCCCAAGGCCCTCCTGGCCTGGTCCGCCATCCGCTATGTCCCCGAGCGGGTTTTCTTGATAATTTGGCCCGAGCTCCGGATATTCGGCGTCCGAAAGCCGATCCTCTCTCTCCTGGTCCGTAAATATGTCCGGCGCTAATGGATCAGCCGGCAGATCTTCGTCGTCGGCAAAGGCGGCATGTTTACGTTTACCGGGCATTTGCTCCTGGGTATACACTGTCTTCTTCCATAAAGTCGGCGGGCCCGGCGTCCGGTCGGGATCTTTCCACGTTGACCCCGTTTCGGGTCTATGCATAATGGGTATCTCTCCCGTAATAGCTATTATCATCGGTTCATAGTTTGGATTATAGGTACCATTATAATAATCGCTTTCCCCCGATGATTTCCCTACTGAAAGAGTCCCGATATCCCCCAGCCGGGCGATCAACGCCTGGTCAAAATCATGTGAAAAGACATACGTGTCCGTATCGGGATAATACGTCAGCGTATTTTCGCTCATCGGGTCCTGGACCGTCATCGCCCCGTTGTTACCGGAAAGCCCAGGAACTCCCTGAATTTGTGAGACGCCGTTCTTTGTCGCGATCAGGTCATTCTTAGTGTCCGCCTGGCCTTGGGAAAAAACCGGCTGCTGCAAAAGCGGATCGTTGATAGTAGTTGTCAGGCTATCATCTTTCCCAAATGAATAAGGGTTCTCCGCTAAAAAGATAATAAAGAGTATAAATCTAAAAATCTTCATTTTTTCATGTCATTTGTTGGTCTAACGCTACCGAGAATTATTATACCTGTAAAAATCCAATAAGCAAATTTTTAATAATAAAACATCCAAGATCGTCCGAAAACATTTGGGACATCCCATTTTTTCACAATGGGATGTCCCATACGTTTAACCGTTACATTCATTCCTCTATTCCGCGCTAAACTCACTTCGGACGGTAAGAACGCTTCCTCCCCTCAATGCCGGATTATCCTTTATCGGATTAAACCCGCCGGCGGGCGTTCTGTCAAAAATAGAGTTCTTATTTGAGACCTCTTGTATTATTCTCACCTGATAACCCGACCTGGGCGCGGGATCCCCGATCTTGTTATCTATGACATTTGGCGGGATCGACCCGGTGATCTCAATGGTATTTACAGGGTCGGACACTACTTCACCCACAGTGCCGTTACCTCCCGCGGAACCGATAGTTCCTGTGAAATACTCCGGACCGCTAACGACAATGGCAGGTCCGCCTGTGACCGGGGTGTTGCTGCCAATATTTATGGTGCTTCCTATATTTATTAAGTCGCGGGAGCTGATTATTGATGTTCCTCCATTATCAATGATCGATGTCACCGTTCCGTTCCCGTTCCTAATGACCACATCACCGATCCCCGGGTCGACCTGTAGCCCGTTATTCAATTCCAGGGCTATCACATCGATCGTACCGGAGTTGCTGACGGATGTTGAGTTCACCTTCAGCGTCCCTCCCGTTATACTCCCCTGATTAACGAAATTAACCGCCTTGACCGAAAGCGACCCGTTTATTTCGATCTTACCTTTAATAAGCATATCCCCCGCGACAGAAATGGACACGTCCCCGTTTATCTTCCAAACGGTGTTCACCCCTATGTTCAGGCTATCATAGTTGTACCGACCCGATGATAATTCCAGCACGGTAGTACCTATGAGGGTCCCGCCGACCGAACTTCCCTCTATTCTCCTGTCTATTTCCTTTATCAGCGCCTGCAAATTATCCGTTTCCGGCAGCTCTTTTTTCTTATCGGCCTTTTTTAGAACGACGGACATATCGGCCGGCTTTACCTCACCATTCTTCCTCTTGCCCTCTTTTTTTATACCCCTGATATCCCAGATGCCGAACACATTTTTTCTGCCCAGATCGTATTTGCCTCCGACCAGTAAGTCCTGACCATAAAGGTCAAAAACCCCCTCACTATTGAAATCCCGCAATGCACTTCCCGCAAAAGCTTGGCTAGCCCCGAACGCGATCAAACCCGCTAACAATATCCCGCAGAACGCTATCTGCTTTCCGTTCTTCATATTACTCCCCCTTTTCTGGTTTTATGTAAGCGCTGGAATCACCTGATTACTTACATAATCTAAAATAAGAGAGGATCCTTACACGATTTTACTGGCTTTTTTATTATTAACGAAAATTCTGGGTAGGAACTCATACCGAATCACGAAACACGAACCACGAATCACGATCGTATAGGTCACTTGACAAAGTACTTGATCTCGACGACGCTCTTTATCTCTTTCTCTATGCTTGTAGTATCGTTGTAGCCATAGTCAGAAACATCGGTCGAGTTCTTGGGGGTTATCTGGAAAACGCCGACCCTAACGTCGGCGATCGAGCCGAGTTTAAATTTGCCTTCTTTCGCTATTTTTATCGCCCTTTCCCTGGCGTTGGCAGTGGCTTTACCTATCATTTCTATCTTCAGACCCTCGAGAGCTGTGTAGTGGTATTCCGGGCTCATGATGTCGAGCTTCACACCCTCGTCCAGGAGTTCTATCATTTCCGATGATATTTTCTCGACTTTTTTCACGTCTTTCGTCTCGACCCTTATGGTCTGAGAAAGCACGTATTTGACGAGTTCTTCGGTATCGAACCCTCTGTCGTTGATCTTATAAACTTCCTGTATAGAGGCCGGCTTCACCACAAGTTCGCCGGAAGTGACAGTATGCTCCTTTCCCAGATATATCCTCAGCTTGTCCCTGTCTGCGGCCAGTTTTTTATAACATTCTTTTATGTCCGGGCTTTCCGTCTTTATGACGGCCTCAATGATACCCAGGTCCGAAAGTATTTCCTGTTTGGCGTAACCCGTAACCTGTACATATCCTTTATTCTTGATGCTCACCGCCGTGTTAGAGAGAATATTCGCGGTAAAGATAAGCGCCATGCCCATAATAACGGCTATAACTATCGCGACAAGCCCTTTATTCATTTTTCCCCCTTTTAGCCATCGCTTTTAACGCGGTCTCTTCGCACTTATAGGAACACACTACGCTTTTTATCCGGAGTACCTCGACTATGGCTTTCGCTTCCTTGTTAAGGTTTATCGCCCCTACTTTCAGCCCCTTTTTCAAATGGTCCTTCATCACGCTTATGAGACACGCGAAAGCCGAGGAATCCACCCCGGTGACTCCCTTAAAATCGAGGATGATCCCTTTTATTTTATGTTTGCCGCTTGAAACTTTAACCTGCCTGCATATGTTAGGGGTCGTTTCCTTGGTGAACACCCCCGCTATGCGGATCATCATGACCCCGTCAACTATCTCCCGGTCCTGTACGTACCCCGCCTGTTTTTTCGCCGTCATTCCCATTTTTAGTGTTTTCTTTCTCCCTAATGTATTTTACAATGAATACTGCTAAATAGACAGATAAAATATTTTAATTGGTGTCAGGCCTCCCCATTGGACAAAAGAGGCGAAGATAAGAGAATATGTCCAATGGGGAGGCCTGACACCGCTACTTACTCGTATGAAAATATCGGTCGCCAAATCCGCGGGGTTCTGTTTTGGGGTTAAAAGGGCTATAGATATAGCCCTCGATACGGCAAAAAATGCTTCAAGCGTCCTCATGCTTGGAGATATCGTCCACAACGAGAACGTTATTTCGGAGATAAATAAAGCCGGGATAAAGAAGATACGGACACTTTCTTCCGGTAAAGGCAAAACCCTCCTCATCCGCGCCCATGGGACTGCCAGATCAACCATTGAGAAAGCACGGAATAAGGGATACACGATAGTCGACGCCACCTGCCCCATGGTCAAGGAGATACAGAAAAAAGCCGTGCAGATGGAAAAAGAAGGCTATACCGTAATAGTTATCGGCGAAAAAAAGCACGACGAGGTAAAGGGCATAATAGGGCAGCTCTCGAAAAGACCCGTAGTTATAGACGGTCCGGCGAGTCCGTTCTTCGCTAAGCCCCGCAAACTTAAAAAGGCAGCCGTTGTAGTCCAGTCCACACAGAACCCCGAGACTGTTCGCGCAATCGTGAAAAAGCTCGCCCCGTACGCCGGGGAACTTCTTTTCAACGATACTATCTGCAACCCTACGAAAATAAAGCAGAAAGAGGCGAGGATAATACCCCTCGAGAACGACGTCGTCATCGTCATAGGGTCGAAAGCGAGCGCCAACACTAAAAGGCTTTACGAGATATCCAGGGCCCTAAATCCAAGGACGCACTGGATAAATTCCGACGGCGAGCTCGACCGGGAATGGTTCCGGGGCGTTTCATCGGTAGGAATAACCGCGGGAGCGTCTACGCCTGATCCGACAATACGAAAAGTAATAGCGGCTATAAAGGTTATCGGGGGGGGAAACTTGAACTGGAGTGGAAGTTAAGTCTTCTTTCTCTTTTCCAGATACATTTTCCGATCCGCGGATTCAAGTAGCTCCTGCACCGTCCTGATCTCCGTCGCGATAATGTTCGTCACGCCTATGCTCACGGAAAGTTTGAAAGGAAGTATCTTCTTGACGTTCAGTATATCCATACATGTCTTGATCCTGTTCACGAGCATTATGGCGTTATTCCCTTCGGCGACCGACGCGAAAACAGTGAACTCATCTCCGCCGATACGGCCGAGTATATCGGACTCCCTGAAAGTCCTTTTAATAGCGCTGGACACCTCCAAAAGCGCGAGGTCTCCTTTCATGTGCCCGAATTCGTCGTTAATTAACTTGAGGCCGTCCAGATCCATAAAAATAAAACAGATATTCTCCCCGCGCCTCTGGAACAGCTTAAGTTGCTGCTCGGCGAGCGTCAGGAACCCGCGGCGGTTGTAGAGCCCGGTCAGCTCGTCCGTGACGGTGTATTGCCTGAGCTGCTCCCGGAGCTTCACGCTCTGTGTATGGTCCCGGAGCGAGACCAGTATGGATCCCTTATCTTCCCACAAGACGCTTTTGACTATGGATTCGACCACTATGACTTCGCCGTTCTTTTTCTTTATCTCGATCTCGGAGATCTCGCCGGGCTTGAAAGGGTATTCCAGTTTTTTCCCGACGATGTCGCCGTAGCCTTTGTCGAACATGGCGAAGGCGGACTTGTTGGCGAATACCACATTCCTGTCCTCACCGATGACCACCACTCCGTCGGGGTCCTCGTTTATGAGGTTCATAAGCTCCTTCCCGGTAGACTTGAGATGCTCTTCCAGGCGCAGCCTGCGTGTAATATCCCTAAATATCCCTACGGCCCCGAAATATTCTTTCGCGTCCTTATTCGGGGCTTTGTCCCAGACGCCGGCAGAGTGCACCTCAACGTAAAAACAATCTTCTCCCGAGCCCTGCGCGTTCTTGGGAATGATCCTTACCTCCAGGTTCTTAGTCATCCTATCGCCTGACCGTCTCTCGTTAAAAAGCTTCGGGGCCGTCTCATCGCCGGTTTCTTTGCCCTTGAACCTGGGCAGAACAAAATATCCGTCGACGCGCTCTATGTCGTCGGGATGTATCATAACGCTGAAATGCTTCCCTTCCAGGTCCTCGGCCTTGTACCCCATGAACCTTATCCCTTCGCTTATATAAGTGAACCGGCCTTCCCGGTCCAGCTCATACAGAACGTCCGGTATATGTTCCATGAGCTGCTTGAATTTAAGGTCCATATCTTCCGCCATGCCGCGCACCTTCCTTTATTTCACTTCCTGTATCACGAAATCCACCGATAGAACATGCCTCCCGGCATTGTACACCATCAAACCGTAGTTCTGACATGCTCCTTTCATCGGTATCTGCTCTTTTGCTTTATTGGAATAGTTCTTAACCTTATCCACGGTGACTTCGGCCTGGTCGACCTTCCCGAGCTCGGCTTTGAAAGCGCCTACCATGGCCGTGCAAAGCCCGCCGCAAAGCCCGGATATCTCCTCATCCATCGACCTTTCCGTTACCCCGGAATTCCTGAATATCTCGACAGCCTTGGCTTTGGAGATATATAGTATGCCGATGTTCTGGTATTCCCTGCCGGATATCGTCCTCGTGAACTGGAGCGACGAGACGAACATCCCGGGAGTATCCATTATTATCCACACGTTATTCTGCGAATTCTTCTCGACCACTGGAAGATCGGTCACTGCCATGGCGCATTTCTCCTCAAGGCCCTTTGCGACCCCTTTCATCACGCATGTCGCCATCTCGATAATCGATATATCCGCCATATTCTCTCCGTAGTTTATTGATCACACAAGATCTTCGATCATGCCGGGATCGGCATAACGATATCCACGTACACACTCTCTTTCTCCCTGACGGGGAAAAGGAACTCATATTTCTCGGTAACATTCTCGTTATACGGCAAAAGCACGTTCTTGGGCTCCGTTATATTTTCCGGATCGGACATAACGAGCCCCTCGTGGCCTAACCCTTTCATCTCGGCCACCACCCTTTCAGCGATCGACCGTGCGAGATCCCCGCACCCTTTGACGGCGAACCCGCGCATGCTCTCCTTATCGACGACCTGCATGCTTTCAGTGGAAGGCAAAAGCCTCATCATGTTCAATATCGACGAAGCCGTGCCCTTATCCACATAAGTTATGACGATCCCAAAAGGTGAGCCGGAAGCCTTCTCCCTCTCGCTCTTATATAGGTTCACTACGGACACATAGGTGGGTTTATGGAACTTCTCCAGGACGAACAATTTCATTTTACGGTACCAGGTGATTATCTCGCACCTGGACGCCTCGGCCCCGGCCTCGAGTTTACGTTTGCAAAGACCTACTATAGTCTCCTCCAGGGCGTTCATCAATTTGGATATATTCTCGTTCAACCGTGCGGAGGTGACTCCTCTCATACCTTTTCCTTGGTTGTAAATAGTATACCGCTAAAATAGCCTTGTTCAAACCGTAACACGCCCTATCATTCCCCGGCTGTTTTTCTCTCTTCGAGCTGTTGGGTAAGGTCCGTGATTATCTCGTCCTTACCCTCCTGCGAAGATTCCGAAAGCTCAAGCTTCATCTTTGTCATGTTGAGCTCCTTAGAAAGGCGCTGTATCTCGGCCTTGTATTCCGCCGAGGCCTTCTCTGCGATAGAGCTGTCCCCGCTCACCGCCTTACCGGACGTCTTCTTCTTAAGCTCGTCGTATCCCAGCTTCAGGCTTTTAATTTCCTGCTCCAGCTTCGCCTGCTCCTGCTCAAGAGCTTCCGCGTTGTCCCTGGACTTCGCCAGCGCCTTCTCGGCCTCCGAGGCTTTCGATTCGTTCGCCTTGGCTATTTTTTCCAGCCTGGATATTTCAGTGTCTTTGGCCTTAATGGTGTTCTCCGATATCTCAGCCGCTTTTTTCTGGTCGCTGATGACCTTTTTGTCCTTATCTATCTCCCGATTAGCCGCCTCAAGATCCTTGTCGCGCGTCCCCCTGGACTCCAGGGCCTTGATCTTCGCGCTTAAATTATCCGCCTGGGCCCTATACTCATCTCTTTCTTGTTTCAGTTCAGTCAGATCGGTTTTGGAATTGCCCATTTCAGCCAGTTCTTTCGCCATCCTCTCTTTTTCAGCCTGAAGCGCTGCGAGTGTCTCTCCCTTATCCTTGATCTCTTTCTCGAGAGACGCGATCTTCGCGTCCTTTTCCTTTAGCGGCTTATCGCTCAGCTTCAGCTCTTTTTCCATGGCGCTTATCTTCGCGCCCAGGTTGAGAGCCTCCGTCTTA
>JADGBR010000037.1 GCA_015231405.1 Candidatus Omnitrophota bacterium
AACTTTTATGTTCTTCGTTTATGTTCTTCAAAGCTTGAAAGATGAAAGTTACTATACAGGCTTTGCCGCAAATGTGGAAGCTCGTCTTGAGCAGCATAATAATGGCCTGGTTGAATATACTTCCCCAAAACGTCCGCTTAGATTGGTATGGTATTGCTGCTTTGAAAATAGATCAAAGGCTTTACAATTTGAAAAATACCTGAAATCCGGTTCGGGTTTTGCTTTTGCCAGGAAAAGGCTGGTATAATAATTAGGTCAAAGGGAACTTTTTTTGTTTTGCAAATGTTAGATGTTTATTAGAGGGATATCGGGGAAGGTGATCTGTGCATAACGGATGCGGGTTATGGAGATGTCCGGCGGTTGTGATGCTGAGCGCTGTAGTGTGGGCGGGGCTTTTGTGTTTTACCGCCTTTGCCGAGGAGGTCAATGTCCTTGCTCTTACCGGCGGGGACGTGAAGGTCATAAAGAGAGGGAACAATGTCGGGGCGCTGTGCGAGAAGGGGATGGCGCTTGTGCCTGGGGACTGGGTGCGTACCGGGCCGGGTTCGACCTGTACTCTGGGATTCGGACCGGGGGGGAAGAACAGGGTAACGGTCGAGGAAAACTCGTTGACCATAGTGAAACCGGACGGATACTGCAAAATGCAGCTTTTGAACGGCGGTCTGTATACTGTACTTGAGAACGTCGCCGGAGGTGAGGTGTTTAGAGTAACGACCCCGTCGGTCATTACCGAGGCGATGTCGAGCGGTTGGGCGGTCAGGGATAACGGGTCATATACGAATGTCGTTTGTTTCGATAACGAGGTGTTTGTCTGCGGCCTGAACCAGGACGGGACGGCAAAAGAAAAACAATTCTGGGTGAAAGAGGGATTCCAGCGAAAGACCGTGCAGTTCGAGGATCCGGGGGAGGAGGAGAAGGTGCCGGAGGAGATAATGGCGTGGTTCAGGACGCAGGTGCTGTCGCATTATCTCGACAAGTCACTCACCGAGGAGAATGTCCCCGTCCCGGCTGTTCAGGATACGGCCAATGCTCCGGCTGAAGAAAAAGCTGAGGAAAAAAAGGATAAACCCAGGAATTACAGTGCCGGCGGCAACACGATCATGGTTGACGGCGAAGAGGTCGATCTTATCGAGTATATTTATCGAAAGAGGCTCCAAAAAGGTTTCGAATAGTAACAATGACGTTCGATCCGGGATGTATGCCCTTATTGAAATAACCGCAAGGGAATGTTTTATGAAGTTAAGTTTTAAACGGGACCTCGGGCGAAAAATATTCTTTGGGCTGTTATTCGCCTTGAGCTCATATTCCGGACTTTCGAGGGTTTCGGCATGGGCTGAGGAAGTCAATGTCCTGGACATGAAGGGTTTTGACGTTAAGATCGTCAGGCGCGAAAGTAATGTCGGAACGGAATGCCGGAAGGGAATGGTCCTCAATCAGGGTGATTGGGTAAGGACCGGGGTGGGATCCACATGTACCCTGGGATTCGGCGTTGAAGGGAAGAACAGGATAACGATCGAGGAGAACTCGCTCGTTATAGTGAAAATTGACGGTTTCTGCAAAATGCAGCTTTTAAGCGGCGGCCTCTACGCAGTGCTTGAGGATGTGTCAAAGGGCGATTCTTTTAAGGTTGTGACCCCTTCGGTCATAACGGAGGCGATGTCGAGCGGGTGGTCGATAAAGGATAACGGGACATACACTAACGTCGTTGTGTTTGATAACGACGTGTTCGTCTGCGGGTTGAACAAGGACGGGACAGCCAGGGACGAGAAGTTCTGGATAAAGGAAGGATTTCAGCGTAAAACGGTTAAGTTCGAGGACCCGGGAGAGATGGAAAAGGCCCCGAAGGATATTATCTCATGGTTCAAGGAGCAGGTCCTAGCGAACTATTTGGAAAAAACATTGCCTCCCGGAGGGGATGCCGGTTCAGGCGAGGTTCAGCTTCCCGTCGCTAAAGAGGAAAATAGACCCGAGCGTAAGCCGATGTCCGGTAACGGAAATAAAGTAATGATCGACGGTAAAGAGGTCGATCTCATCGAATACCTATACCGCCAGAGATTGCAGAAAAACACCGGCCAGGAATAGTCCGCCGGGGGGTGCCTTCCGTTCTATTTTGATTATGGACCATAAGAATAACGCTTCCCTTTTGAGCGATATCGTGTCTCTCATCGGGTCAGTTGTCCCTTTTGAATTAGGTTTGAATAAAAAACGGGATATAACTAGACTTTTGTTTGAGATCAGCCGGCGTGACGGTTCGGACCCTGCCGATATCCTGAAGGCGATCGCTCTGGATGAAATACTCGCGGGGGATCGCGGCGGGATATACGATAAGCTGAAGGCAAGGCTTATAAAACTCAGGTATCCCTCTTTCGCTGCCGGTCATGAGCCTCGAATATTTCCCGTAAAAGTCCGTGAAACGATGGAGGAAACCCCCGGGTGGAAAGGCACTTTCGACCCGGAGAATATTTTTGTCGAGAAAAGCGTCGCCCATAGCGATTGGGTATTGAGATTTACAGAAAAATTCCCGCGCGCCAGAGTTGTCGATATCGGTACCTTCAAGGAAGGGGTCAGCGACTTTTCAGGTCTTAATCCGGTAGAAAGGTACGACCGGCGCGGAAAAAATATTTTCCTTGTCCGGAATAAGAACGCCTTCATCAAGGTTTGTCCATGTACCAAAGGTTATAAAAGATGCGGATATTGGATACTCAATATGGGGTTTGGCTGCCCGATAGACTGTTCCTACTGTTTTCTCCAGCTGTACAGCAATTCTCCCGGTATTATACTCCCCGCTAATGTCGATGATTATGTCGGCTATGTAAGGGAATTCGACCGTAAAGTTTCAGGGACCACAAGGGTAGGCACGGGAGAATTCGCCGATTCACTTGCACTTGACCGATATACAGGGTATTCTAATATTCTGATACCGTTATTCGCGAGAACAGAGAAGCTGGTGCTTGAACTTAAGACAAAGGTTTCGGGTATCGACCTTGTTCTCGAACATGAACCGCATGAAAAGGTGGTACTTTCGTGGTCGGTTAATTCGGCTTCAATGGCCGAAAGGTTCGAGAAGGGAGGGTCGCCTCTTTCGGAAAGGATAGACGCGGCAGAGCGTGCGGCTAAAAGAGGGTTCCGGGTAGGTTTTCATTTCGACCCTGTCATTTATTACCGGGGCTGGGAAGACGGGTATAAGGAGACGGTAGAAAGCATATTCTCGAGGCGCGCAATAAGGGAAAAGGCGGCATGGGTCAGCCTGGGAACCTTGAGGTACACCCCGGGGCTTAAAGAGTCCGCAGAGAAAAGGTTCGACGATAATTTGTTGTATTATTGGGGTGAGTTTTTCGAGGATACGGATGGCAAAATGCGCTATCCCGTCGATCTTCGGGTAGATATTTACAGGAAAATGGCGGGATGGTTAAAAAGCTATAAAACCGCGGCGTGGGTGTATCTTTGTATGGAGCCGGAAGAGGTTTGGGGTAAGGTAGGGGTATATGACGAACGATGAGTTGAAAAGGATAGACGCCAAGATAGTGGATATCACTCGGGGTATAGATTTCATAACCCTGCTTACGCCGGTGAACCAGGCCGCCGAAAAGGAAAAATTTTTCAAGAGTTTTCATAACGGGTTCGAATATAATCCTGTTTTTGAGTTCAAGGAAAAAGACCTTTCGGATTTCAGGGTCGCACTTGTGGACATGCGTAACACCCTAGACGAAAAAGAACCCATTGAGCGGCTTTTTATCCATAAGATAGTTTTCCTTCTCGGGCAGATAGATCTCGTCGAGTGCGAGGACAGGCGTTTCACGAAGCTTTCGGAAAAGCTGTATGGCATGCCCGATAAAAAAGGGCTGGATTTCGCGATGAAGATACTGGCTACTGAAGTCAACAGGGCGACGTTTTTTCCCGAAGAGACCGTCACTCCCAGGGAGATGGCTGAAATAATGCGCCAGAGGCTGAAGGCGCTCAAGATACCGTGGCGGGTGGAGCTTTCAAACAAGATCGTTTCCAAAATAAATGTTTCCGGCAGGGACAGGGTAATACTGGTCAATGCTGGCCTGAACTATACGCCGCAGGAAGCAGAACGCCATAAAGTGCATGAGATAGAGGTGCATGTGTTCCGCGGCATGAACGGCGACCACCAGCCTTTCAGTATTTTCAGGGAAGGGCTGGCCGGCCATGACGAGGCTGAAGAAGCGCTTGCCATACTTGTCGAGGATATACTCGGGTGCCTGGAGCTGGACTTAAGGCAGATAAAGATATACGCGGGCAGATATTTCGCCATACATCTGGCGCTCGCCAACTCGTTCTTTGACGTATTTCTCAGGGTAAGGGAGTATATGCCTGACGAGCTGGCTTACCGCATAGTGGAAAGGGTTAAAAGGGGGCTCAAGGATACCTCCGCCCATGGGGCTTTTACACGGGAACTTTTTTATATCAGGGGGATCATGAGGCTCGAGAAATTTCTCGAGAACGGAGGCGACCTGTGCAGCCTTTACGCCGGTAAAGTGGGTTTCGAGGATATAAAGATCGTGGAAAAACTGCTTAAAGACAAGATATTGAACCCGCCCAGCCATATGCCGGCGTTCCTCTACGCTCAGGACCACAGGTCTATTTGCAAGCACGCGGGTTTCATGAAGATGATAAACGATATTTATTAAAAGGACCGATATGAAGATGGAGAGGCCTGGTATTCTGGTCAGGGTTTTGGCGCTATCCGTTCTGGTTTGGTTCGCGGGTGCGGTTTTCTCGCACGCGGCGGAAACGGCGAAGGTCATTTCCGTTACGGGCGATGTAAAGATAGTGCCAAAGGGGAGAAATATAGGGGTTGATTGCGTGATGGACATGAACGCTAACGCCGGGGACTGGGTGAAGACCGGTCCGAAATCTTCCGTTAGAATAGCTTTTGACGAAGCCGGGGATAACGTGATCAAGATCGAGGAGAACAGTCTTGTGATTCTCAGGATGGATGGATACTTTAAGATACAGCTTTTGAGCGGGGAAATGTATGCTATTCTCGAGGACGTTAAGAGCGGCGATAATTTCAAGGTGCTTACGCCTTCGGTAGTTACGGAGGCCATGTCGAGCGGTTGGGGGGTTAAAAGCGACGGGACACAAACGAACGTCGTCGTGTTCGACAATAAGGTTTTCGTCTGCGGACTTAATAAGGATGGGACACAGAAAGAGGAGAAATTCTGGATAAACGAGGGATATCAGAGACATACGGTGAATTTCGAGGATCCGGGCGAGGCGGAAAAGGCTCCGGAACATCTGGTCGAGTGGTTCAAGGAGCAGGTGCTCACTCATTACCTTGAGCAGACGCTGGTAGAAAGGGAGAAAGCCAAGGCTAAGCCCCAGGAAGTTAAACAGGAAGAAACAAAGCCCCAGGATGAGAAAAAGGAAACATACAAACCCCCGACCGCCAACACTATAATAGTGGACGGCAAGGAAGTTAATCTGCTGGATTATCTTTACAAGAAGAGGCTGGGTAACAAGTAAATAGTTACCAGCGTACAATTGATAATTCGTAAAACGGACTTCCATAAGACCATAAACTCCGTCTTTCACTTTTTCGTGAAAATCTTGCTATTTGCCGTCATTCTATGCTAATCTGACATTGATGCGCCCGTAGCTCAGCCGGATAGAGCAACTGGCTTCGAACCAGTAGGTCGACCGTTCGAGTCGGTCCGGGCGCGCCAATAATGCAGGTATGAAGGACCGACTCGAAGGGAGCCGGCGAACCTTTAATAAAGCGGCTTGCGAGCTGGCGAGCAAGCCGACACAGATGAGCCGGCGGGTGGCCGACCGGAGGGCGAAAATAGGGAGCGGCGGGAGAGATAGCGGAAGCCGCTAGAATAAAAAGAGCCCGGAGGCGCCGAGTCGGTCCGGGCGCGCCAGTTACAAAAACCATGTTCAAAAACCTTGACCTGAATGACGAGTTCAATCGCGCCCTTGACCTTCTTGAGAATACCCGCGCTCATGTGTTCATCTCCGGGCGGGCGGGAACGGGTAAATCCACGCTTTTAGAGTATTTCCGAGGCGTCACTTCGAAAAGGGTCGTAGTTCTAGCATCGACCGGCGTCGCCGCCGTTAATGTGAAAGGCGAGACTATACACTCGTTCTTCGGGTTCAAGCCGGGCGTTACGCTCGACAAGATCCGCGTGATAAGGTCCCGACGGGCTGACCTTTACAAAGAGATAGACACAGTCATCATCGACGAAATATCCATGGTCAGGGCCGACCTTCTGGATTGCGTCGATAAGTTCCTCAGGCTTAACGCCAGGGATATACACCGTCCTTTCGGAAGCGTCCAGATGGTTTTTATCGGGGATTTGTACCAGCTGCCCCCGGTCCTGACCGCGGATGAAAAGGACGCCTATTATTCGAAATATAAAAGCATTTATTTTTTCGGGTCGGACGCCTTCAGAGGCCTTCCTGTCGAGTTCGTGGAGCTGGTTAAAATTTATCGGCAGAAGGACGAGGAGTTCATAGATATCCTCAACGCCGTCAGGGATAACACCGTTAACAAGGAACATCTGGATATCCTGAACCGGAAAGTGGTAGCGGGTATGCACATCGAGGACTTTACCGAACACGTTTACCTCACGCCGGCTAACCGTACGGCGTCTCTCTTGAACAATGACAGGTTGGAGGGCCTCGGGACGGAGCTCCATGTTTACAAAGGGGAGATGGAAGGCGATTTTTCCGGAAAATATCTTCCGACCGACGCTGAGCTCAGCGTAAAGGTCGGGGCGCAGGTGATGCTCCTTAATAACGATAATGAGGCGAGGTGGGTGAACGGGACCATAGGCAAGGTCGTAGATATCAGGAGGGACCTTAACTCTTCTGACATTATCATCGTTGAGATCCCCGGCAATAAAACGGTTGAGATAGGCCGGCATAAGTGGGAACTATTCCGTTTTAAACTTAACGAGAATTCGAGGGACCTCGAGTCTGAAGTTGTTGGGGCGTTCGTTCAATACCCACTGAAGCTCGCTTGGGCCATCACGATCCATAAGAGCCAGGGGAAGACATTCGAGAAAATAATACTCGATACGACAAGCGGCATATTCGCCACGGGGCAAGTCTACGTGGCTCTAAGCCGTTCGAGGTCACTGGATGGCGTCATTCTGAAGAAGCCTTTGACCCGGAGGGATATAAGGATGAACAGCGAAATAGTGGATTTCTTCAAAGACTTTCGGGCCGGGAGATATGAAAGCAAGGGATCGCTTGCCGGTGAGATCGATATTTTTGGGTCCCCCTCGGAAGAAGAGCGCGTTATTGAGTTGGACTGACCCGCCCGGATCCCAGAAATTAGCACTCAACTAAAAAGAGTGCTAAAAATCTTCTTGACAAAATTTAGGGATTTTCTATAATGTCTTAGGCGTTGGCACTCATTGATATCGAGTGCTAATGCGGATGTCGTGACCCTTGTGGAAAAAGCCCTGGCTAAAGGGGAGTCAGGTTTACAAAATCAAAAAAAACGGAGGTAAGAAATGGAGATTAAACCACTGGGAGATAGGGTTCTGGTCGAGGTCTTGGAAGCGGAGGAGATGACGAGAGGCGGCATACTTCTTCCCGATAACGCCAAGGAAAAGCCGCAGCAGGCTAAAGTCGTGGCGGTCGGTAAAGGTAAAGTCGCCGATGACGGTAAAGTCATCGCTCCGGAAGTGAAAGCCGGTGATATAATCCTTTTCGGGAAATATTCCGGGACGGAACTGAAGCTCGACGAGAGGGAGCTTCTTATGCTCAGGGAAGAGGATATTTTAGGTATAATCAAAAAGTAAAAGGAGGAGAGGGAATATGTCTAAACAATTATTATTCAGTGACGAAGCCCGCAAGGCTATTCTGAAAGGCGTGGAGCAGCTCGCGAAGGCCGTTAAGGTTACGCTCGGACCGAAGGGACGGAACGTTGTCATCGAGAAGAAATTCGGGGCTCCGACGATAACGAAGGACGGCGTGACGGTCGCGAAAGAGATCGAGCTCGAGTGCCCGTACGAAAATATCGGCGCCGAGATGGTCAAGGAAGTAGCATCCAAAACAAGCGACGTCGCCGGTGACGGAACGACCACCGCGACGGTACTGGCGGAAGAGATATACAGGGAAGGGCTCCGGAACGTAACCGCGGGCGCGAACCCGATGGAACTGAAAAGAGGTATCGAGAAAGCCGTCGAGCTGGTCGTGGCCGAACTTAAAAAGATGTCCATACCCACGAACAGCACAAAAGAGATAGCCCAGGTCGCCACTATCGCCGCAAATAACGATAAGGTTATAGGCGAGAAAATAGCCGAGGCCATGGAAAAGGTCGGCAAAGACGGTGTAATAACCGTTGAGGAAGGAAAGACATTCGTGACAACTCTTGATCTTGTCGAGGGTATGCAATTCGACCAGGGTTATCTGTCCCCTTACTTCGTGACGGACGCCGAGAGGATGGAATGTGTTCTGGAGAACCCGTATATACTCATTCATGAGAAGAAAATATCCAGCATGAAAGCGCTTCTGCCTATCCTTGAAAAAATAGCTCAGGCCGGAAGGCCTCTTCTCATAATATCGGAAGAGACCGAAGGCGAAGCTCTGGCGACTCTCGTCGTGAACAAGCTACGCGGCACTTTCAGCTGCTGTGCGGTCAAAGCCCCGGGTTACGGCGACAGGCGTAAGGCCATGCTCGAGGATATAGCCATCCTGACCAATGGAAGAGCTATAACCGAAGACCTCGGGATAAAGCTTGAGAGCATCAAGCTCGAGGATCTCGGGACGGCCAAAAAAGTGACAGTCAACAAGGAAGACACTATCATAGTTGAAGGGGCCGGCCCGCAGGATAAGATAAAGGGCAGGATATCACAGATCAGGAAACAGATCGAGGACAGCGATTCCGATTATGATAAGGAAAAACTCCAGGAACGTCTCGCGAAACTGTCGGGCGGCGTAGCGGTGATAAACGTCGGCGCGGCGACCGAAGTAGAGATGAAGGAGAAAAAAGCGAGGATAGAGGACGCTCTCCACGCCACAAAAGCCGCGGCGGAAGAAGGTACGGTTCCGGGCGGCGGTATAGCGCTTCTCAGGGCGAGGGTCAAGCTCGACGGTTTGAAACTGACCGGCGACGAAGCGACCGGAGCGAAGATAGTCAGGAAGGCGCTTGAAGCTCCTGTCCGTCAGATAATCATGAACGCCGGGCTCGAAGGTTCGGTCATAGTGAAGGAACTTGACGCCAAGAAGGACCCGAAAGAGGGGTTTGATGCCGACGCCGAGAAATTCTGCAACATGGTCGAAGCCGGTATAATCGATCCGACCAAGGTGACAAGGACCGCTCTTCAGAACGCGGCCAGCATCGCGGCGCTTATGCTCACAACGGAAGCCGTGATAACGGATAAGCCGGAAGAGAATAAAGGCGCAGGTATGCCTCCCATGGGCGGCGGGATGCCGGGCGGCGGAATGGGTATGATGTAAGGTGTTACAGTGAGTAAAAGGAAAAGGGGCCGGTTCCAACCGGCCCCTTTTTTTTACTTAAATATGTAAAAAATAAAAAAGCAAGAAAGCAGAATTTGCATATTCCTTTTCCATTAGGTAAACTTTAAGTAATAGAAATAAATAGCGAGAATGTGTTTTTTTGTCTACTTTCTGAAAGAGTATCTAAAGCCATGAGTGAAGGTGTAGAATGAATATCACGCAAATAGCTGCAAAAATTGTATTACCGGTTGGAATAGTTGCGGCTGTTTGTTTTAAAATATCGCCGGCCTCGGCTTTTGATGAGACAATAATGATCCCAAAGATCATTAAAGAGAATAGCGAAATTAAAACAGTCGGAACGAAAAATGAATCCGGTATACAGTATCGCGGGGAGAAAGTCCCTAATAAAGAACAGATCGATCAACAAAATAATAAATTGGCTCTGGGAGCGGCGAAATTAAACACCGGAAAATCTCAATTATTGACCCCGATCGCTGATCTCAAGATATTCATGAATAGGTCTACTGTAGAGGACAATGAATTGAAAAATGAATTAGCGGGACTGGATAAGAGATTGTCAGGGGAATTGAAAATTACCGATGTTGAAAAAGCAGCAGATAGGCCATTTGTAGAGGAACTCAACGGTAACAAGAGCCTGCCCATTAATAAGGCGAGTGAAATTTCTTATGATAATGATCTCGTTCGGGAGATTGAGTCTTTAAAGAACCTTGGAGAGATTGCCGGTGTCATAGACCCTAAAAAACTATGCGCGAGTATCGACGGCGCCAATAGCACAGATATTGCCGCGAAACTTGAACTTAAAAGCGCCATAGCGGTTACGGTAGTTCCCGAAGGCGCGCGCAACGCTAAAGCTATCGTGATAGATAAGGGTACGATAGAGGAAGTCGTGAACAGGAACGAAATGACAGCTAGCATGGCTCCTGCGGCAAACGGCTCAAATATCGAAGAGAACACTGCAATAATTCCGCTAATAGGGAAAATTAAGTCTTAAATACCCCGAGTACCTTAACGAAGTAAATAGATCCCTTCCACATAGCGGCATTATAGCATCCCCAAGCGTTAAGAGAACAAAAACATATTTATATTGTTTTTTCTGGAGGGGTATGATAGAATAAAATAATAAAAAGTATGAAAATTATAATATTTGGAGCGTTGATGTTAGTTAAAAAAGACAGTGCGATAAAGATCATAGCGTGGATACTACTGATCATTTTTACGTTACAGGATCTTTCTCTGTCGCAAAATGTGACGCAGGATACAGTCTCCAAAATATCCTTACCGGATCAGATAGCGTCAATCAATGAATCTTACCAGTCGGCCTTTAGAGGCGCAAAGACAATTATTAACATCCAGGACGCGCATTCTTCTCTTGGCGCGCAGGAATCCATAGTTTCTATTCTTGATTCGTTGGTGTCGAATTATGACCTTGAAATGGTCGCCGTAGAAGGGTCAAGCGGTTTCATAGACACTTCTATACTAAGGACATTCCCTGATAAAAAGGTCATTAGGGACACAGCTCAATATCTTATGCGCCAGGGAAGAATGTCCGCGGGAGAGTTCTATTCAGTGATTTCAGATCGGGAAATAGCGGTGTATGGGATAGAAGATACGCCTCTTTATGAGGAGAATGTCTCGGAATTCCGGCGAGTCCGCGAATTGGAGACGTCCGCAGGACCGTTGATCGATAGAGCGCTGGGGAGGCTTGAGGTATTGGGCGAGAAAATATATTCCACGGAACTTAGAGCACTGAACGACGATCTCCTCTCGGATCTCAGAGAGGATGTGAATTTCCATGAACGATGGGAACACGCGGTTGTTTTGGCCGGGAAGTGCGGGATCGATCCATCCTCATATGATAACCTCGCGAAACTTGTAGGATCTTTGCGCGCTGAAAAAAGCATAGATTTTGAGAACGCGAACAGGGAACGAGACGTGATCATCGATGATCTTATAGATAAATTGTCCAAAGAGCGGATGGATAAGTTAACACGGAAAATAATTGATTTTAAGGGAGGAAAACTTTCTCCGGGAGAATTTTACCATTTTATCGCTGATATGGCCGGGGAAGAGGGAATGGACATCGGGGCGTATAAGAACTTTTCGGGTTATGTGAATTATCTGGCTCTTTACGGGTCCATAGACATATTCGCTATGTTCAACGAAGCCAGGCAATTCCAGGACGCCATAAGGGAGAAATTATTCACCAGTGGCGACCAGCGTGAACTATACGAGGTCACCCGCTTTGTAAGAGCATTAAAAGGTCTTTTTGCGCTGAAGTCCGAGGACCGAGAGACCGAATATGTCGTATCCCAAAGTGAGCGTTACTCCGCCGCATACTTCTCGGATTTTCAGGGAAAAATGTCGGCAAAGTACTGCGTTGACGACGACGTATCATGTGATCTGTCAAGTGTGTTCCTGGATATACCCGACGTATTAAAATTTTATGAAACAGCCAAAAAAAGAAATAACGTGATGTTCGCGAACGTAATACGCAGGATGGAAGAATCGGGCCGGTCCGTCGCTGCGCTCGTTACCGGCGGGTATCATATGAGAGGTTTAGCCGACCTTCTGAAACGGGATCAAACATCATATCTTGTCGTTATGCCGAAATTCGATCCTTCGAGAGGCGAGCGGCCATATGTTGCTATACTGACAAATAAAAAAGCTCCGTACGAAGGGTTGCTTTCCACAAAACGCTTTTATCTGGCTACAAGCGCATATTTCGAGGGACTTGGATCGATCAGGGCTCCGTCGGCTGAAAGCGCCGGGGATGGGTATGAACGGTTACGGCGTGAGTACGGCGAGGCTTTCGCCGGGGCCCTGGCTATGAGCCTGACCGCTAGAGATGATCCTCAAGCGGCTGCCGCTGAACTGGTAAAGCGGTTAGCCAGACATCAAGAAAAAGTCAAAGAAGAATGTGTCGTTCTATTCAGGAGATGGCTGGCCGGGTATAAAGCGTTCTACGATAGTTTTACACAGAGCGCGACAAAACCTAAGGATTTTGAGCCCCTCGCGCCGGACGATCTTAAAGGCTTTTTGATAACGATAGCCAGAAGCGTGGGTATTGAGTTGAACGAGATCACGGTGAAATTAAGCGCGATCGAAGAATGCCTGGAGATAGTTAACAGTGATGAAAAAGAGTTGTATCTCGAGTCGATGAGGCGCCGATCTATGCTTGGTTTGTCAGAAGGATCCGGGCCTGTCGAAGGATATGATGACGAAGCCTATGAAAGAGCAGTTTCCGGGCTGGAAGGGGATATTATCAAAGCCCCGTTAAGGATGGCGGATTCAGCGGATACGATAGTCGACGAGCATGTGCTTACTGCTGTCGGGGAAAAGAGGCAAAAGGGAAAAATAATGGTCGTCGGATTGGACGGCATGTCCGGAGCCATAAAATCCACTACAGCCAGAGCAATGGTAAAACGCATCGAGCTTTCGGGACACAAAGCCGTGCGTATCAGCCGTGACTGGTTCATCCGTTCCAGGCAGGAAAGATATACCTCTCAGGATAAAGAGCTGGCCGATGAACCGTATAGCCTCAGCGACGACGAGATCTCGCTCAGGCACGATAAATTCGAGCGGGAGGTGCTGTCGAAGATAGCCGAGTTCAACACCGGGTCGGAAGAAACCCTTACGCTTGATCTAAGGGACCTTTATGACAACGCTACGGGTGAACTCATCTATTCGGAAAAGATAACAATAGACCGTGATACGGTCGTGATAATAGAAGGGAATTATCTTTTTACCGAACGTTACGCGAATAACTACGACCTAAGGGTCCTTATGCTGGCAAAGCCTTCAGTCGCCCTTAGCCGGCGTCTCCCAAGGGATACGCATCCCGATAAGGAAAGGATCAAACGGATATTCTGGAAGATACATACGCCATCGATGCTGGATTACCTGAATAACGCCATGTCCGGAGCCGATATTGTGGTGGTCACCGATGATTGGAGAGAAGGGAGGACATCACGTCCGGGGTCGGGCACAAAGTCGTTCCCGGGCGGCGGGGCCATGGTTCCGGGAGAGCCGAAAAACACTCTTAAGGCTAAGCCCCCGCGGGGTCAGGTGTCTACCGGTTTCTTTATCCCGGGGCCCGAACACGCGAGGACCGTGGATCTCACCACCTACCGTTCCGAAAATGATGGCCGCCCCGAAATATCCAAATATACGGAATTTGTCGGTCCTGTATATTCGGATGTCGGTGAATACCTGGATGAATGCGGGATCACCCCGGACGACGCCCGTGATATATTTGACGCTCCGAAGCAGCGGATAGTACTTGGGATACCCTCGTACCGGAATACCGGTGATATGCAAGGAAGGAAAGCGTTCCTTGAACGTGTGGCGGGAGAGCTCAAGGCTGTCATGGAACGCGCTCCAGCTAACGAGAAACGCGAGGCCGAGCTGGTGATAAATGTTAACGGCCTGGAACAGGAAAATTACCTTAAAACAATTCTTGAAATACAGCGTGAAATATCCGGAAAAGGGGTGTCCGTGACGGTCCTTCATACCCCGCTCGGAGGTTGGGCTCCCGGAGAAAGTATCTTGAGCAAAATAGCGGCTACTAACCCGATAATAGAGTACGCCAGGAGAACAGGCGCGAGCATAGTAGGAGTGGTAGACGACGATCTTATCTTTTCTGAAGACATGGTGCGTATGAACGTGGAGTTGCTGATATCCAAAGCGCGCGATCTGGTATCTCCGGTGATGGTCGGCCCTGTCAGGCGAGCTTTCAGGCGAAGTGATACCTTCTGGTCTCGGATAGCCCCGCGTCAGCCGCAGATGGATAATTGGGGGGCCGCGTGGTTCGCTTTTACATGCTCGATCCCGCCGCTTCCGGCCCTTCCGGTAAGCGAGGAATACTACAAAATGTATTTCATGGACGCTAAAGCCGTGAAAGGCCGGGAGAACTGGAGGTTATTTCATTCAGATGCAAGCGTTTATTATACTTCCTACGAACAAAGTCCTAAGGGAGCGATACGTCAGCAATACCGGTTCAAGCGGGGAGACCTATGGGTTAATTCCGTCATGGGAGAAGGCAAACGCGGACTTCGAAGCGCGAATTTCGGGATCGGCATGGTGTCGGAATACGCGGGAAGTATATTCACCGGTCTTCATATTGGCAATCTTTGGGAGAAGATGTGGCTTTTGAGGAATACATTCGTGTCATTCTTGCTCAAGCTGGCGGTTAATCATGCGGTTCTGGGGGAAGTGTGGTTAAGGAAGATCACCGCGAACCCCCTTCATTCGGTCAAGTGGCGAAAATCTGTAGCGCCGGCTTCGAAACTGGGCCTGGGAAGCGCCAAGGAGAAGGGATACGTTGTCAGGACCGTTGTTCCGGAATGGTTTATCGGATATCTCGATGAGATCATCGTTCACTTTGAGAAAAGGGCGCTTAAGGATAAACGGTACAGATCAGCGCGAAACGCCATTTTAATGACGAGACGAGACATGATAGAAAAACCGGAGGAGTTCGATCTTCGTTCGCTGGGCGCGTCGGGCGACAGCGCCGCCGAGCGCGCAAAAACTCTGATCCAAATGGTCATGGACTATCCCGGGAAGTTGAGATCGGTCTCAGGTCTTAGCGTTGATATGCCGCCTATAGATCTGGATTTTATGGGAAAAAAGGTCCGTGAGACCGCGAAGGGATATCTGTCGGCTATAACGGTCAATGATAGGAACGGTGATGCCTGTTCCGTAAGAGGAACAGAAAATACCGATGAATATGAGATGATCGGCCGGGACGGTCGAATAGCCGGGGTTTTTAAATTTATTTCAGCGATCGATACGGTTGACGGACGCGAGCGCTTAAACTGGAAAATGTTCATAGACTGGCTCGATGTTGTCAGGGTAGATCCCCGGGAGGTGAACTCCGCGCTCTTGGATCTCAGAGGAATAGTCCCGGAAGGGGTGGAGTTGGAGTTGTCGTTCGAAGATCTGGGTAGTAAGGTCAGGTCTTTATCCGAAATACTCTTCAACCTGAGAGGCAAGGTCCCGGACGAGCGACTTCTGGATGTAGATAAAGCGGTTTATGCGGTGAACGGTGAGGTTATTGTCACTCTTTCGAGAAATGGACAACTTAACGCTTATGACCGTTTTACTGGGAGCCAGGTGGCCGTTCCCCTGAAAGTGTATGGCGGTGTAACGGAACTTTCCGTGTCAGAAAGCGGGAGGTTTATATTTGCGGTGACGTCACCGACACGTGAAAGAGCCAAACTGCTTTATGCTCCGGGTGTCGTGGGCGAGGTAAGTGTCTGGGATTTTATGAGAGGACGAAGTAATACACTCACATATGACGGTGAAGCCGTCGATGCGGGGGCAGAGATCCTGAAGACAAAGGCTGCATTAGTCGGGATTTTCAGGGATTGGGATAAGACCGCTCTAGTGGACAGGAATTTATTGAAATTATCTCCCTCGACTTATGAGAACGATCTGGAGTGGATAGAGAGATATCATTCACCGTGGGGTGTCTCGCCGGGCGGCGGATACGCCGATATTTTTGATCTGGATGGGCCCGCTCCTTTATCGAATGCCATACGGGATTACGAAGGAGTTTCTGTTGTAGGGAATTCAAAGACGATAATATCGGTGACAGCCTCTCCTGGAGCAAGGGGCCTTAAGGAATTAGTGGACCGCGCGTTGGAATTATGCGCGAACTTCGTTCCGGAAAGAGCATCCAGGGCCAATTTGCACGTGCTTCCGCGGGTCCGGGGGAATATCAAGAAAGATATCCTTTCGTCGGGAGAAGTCCACATAAGGATAGACCGGAATTTCCTGGAAAGGCTTATCCGGAATAAAAAAGACCATCCTGACGCGGTCGAGCGGATATTCGCGGAAAGATTGGGACACGAACTGTCGCATGACGACAGCGTAGGTTCTGACCGCGAGGAGGCTTTTGAAGAGAGGAATGTGATACTCGGTTTCGACCTGCCGTTCTATAGAGCTCTATGCGCCCGAGGGGAGCTCAAAGATAAAGTGGACCATTTCTTTGATAGGACCGGAGTTAGTTTCGGCGGGCGAAATTACTTCAAATGCCTTCTGGACAGGATAAAAGATATGCCCCTGGACGAGGCGCGCCACGAGGTCGAGATGGTGGTGGACCATTTGTACGGGTTCGGCTATAAGTTCGTGCGTAAGGGCAGTTCCGGAGCGAGGACACAACCCGGGCGCCAAAGCTTCACCGAACATGCCGTGGTGTCGAAATCATTCCCGGCCGATGACTTGGCTTCACGTGATGGCCGTGAGGTCTACGCTTTCGATTTTGACAAAACCCTGGTAGGGTCTACGAGGCCGATAACCAAAACCATGGCGAGAAAGGTAGCGCGGCTTATATTCGAGAGAAACGCAAAGGTCGCTATAGTGACCGGAAAAAGTTTAGGCGAGCAGGGAGCTTTGCTTAAGGAGATCGAACGGGTAAGGGCCGCGGGAGAAGATATAGAGGCTTCTGAGATACAAGAAGCCCTCGATAGAGGGCTCGGGGTGCTTGAGTTCTCGGCGGAAAGGATAATAAGGGAACTCTCCTCGATCGCCTCGAGAGATATGTCCAAAGAAGACCTCAGCCGTTCTTTGGTCCTATACCCATCAAAATCTTCCGAGAAATACGTTTATGTTGACGGTCAATTAGAGCGGAGATTCGGCAGTTACATAGACTATTCGCGCAAGGAAGGGATCATCGATGTTTTGGACGGACTTTTACCGGGTATCAGGAACAGGATGTTCGATTCGAGAGACATGCCTCTGGCGAAACTGGCGACTATCGGGGAGGAACAATGCCGTAATATGGACGTAGGGTATATTTTCGGCAATGAACAGGGCATAACAAAAATATACCTTGGGCTGTGGGGTATGAAGAAAAGGATGGAACTTCCCGGCAAAAGGGATGAGCTTTGCGCAAGGTTGGCTCAAAAATTCGCGGCGATAGGGCTTGGAGATGTTTGTGTCGAGATCGGAGGCGGCACCTCGGTGGACATAACTAAACGGGGTAAGACGAACGCCATTGAGGACCTGATAGCCGAGGGGCATCGAGAGATCCGCTATTTCGGCGATGAGCCGGACGGTAATGACAAGGTGATAGCGCAAATGGCACTGACATGCCCATGGCTGGAGTTCAACGATGTTTCTTCCGGGAAAGAGAGCCAAACCGAGCGGAAGCTGGACGATATACTGGAGAGTGTCGATATCGCCGAAAGCGCCGCGCGTTGGGCAGTACCGGGATATGACGATGCGGCGTATGAAGATATTGTTAAGGGCTTGAATGGGAAAAAGATCGAAGGAATTGTGACAGATCGATCTATCCGCTCTGTCATAGTGAATGAGCATATTATCCCGTCCGCCGAGGCAAAAAAAGGCGACGGGAAGGTATTAGTTGTAGGGATAGACGGTTCATCAGGCGCTACGAAAACAACTACTTCCAGAAAAATGGTGGAGGAGCTGACGATTGGCGGCAGGAAAGCCGTCAGGATCAGCAAAGACTGGTTTGTCCGTCCAAGGTCCGAAAGGTATGCCGCTCAGGATAGAGAGATCGGACATAACGGGTTCAGTTTGCGAAACGAAGAGACGTCTTTCCCTTCGGGGATATTCGAAAAAGAAGTTCTCGATAAGATAGATGAATTCAATAAAGGGACAGATGAGAGTTTGACCCTGGAATTGAAAGGGCTTTACGATAAGGACGGGCTCAGCACGCATTCCGAAACCATCAGGATCGATAGGAACACCGTAGTTATAATTGACGGGAATTATCTGTTCACGGATAAGATCGCGCATTTTTTCGATCTGAAAGTGCTTATGGTCGTTAAACCTTCAATAGGGCTAGCTAGGAGGATACCCCGTGATCAACAACCTTACAAAGGGAGAATAGCCAGGGTGTTTTGGAAGTTACATTCACCTTCTATGATCGATTATCTGAGGAACAGGATGACCGGTGCGGATATTATCGTGTCGACCGATTCCTGGGGAAAAAGTCTTTCCCCGGTGACTGAGCTCCCGTTATCCACTCCTCCGGACTTTCTTTTAGCTATACCAAGCGAGGGGCATAGCGAAACGGAATTGGCCGGGGCGGTAGAGGCGATAAAGCGCATTGCCGGTAGCAGGATAGAGGTGAAATTGCTCGAGGGCGCCCCTGCCGAAGCGGACATTAACGGTCTTATGCTTATCGCCGAGAAGAAGGGTATCCCTTTTGTCCGTATTCTCGACTGTGAAAAGCTGGATGATGACATGATCGTTGCCTTTATCTCAGAGATCCTCAAAATGTCTGACCTTGACAGGGAAGAATTGGCGGGGATACTTCGGTTCTTGAAGGCCTCCATTGAAAGGATCGAGAAGGTGGATATCGACGGCATGATCCTTGCCTGGCAGGCGAGGACCTTTAGGCGTGATCCCAGCGTTCTTTACAGGTACAGCGGCGAAACAAAGAGAGCGTTCTCCGGGAGAACGCCGATGGTCTCGGCCGCGACACAGGGCGTTGTCGAGAGCGGGTTGTCCTGGGGGGCGAGGATACAGGAAAGATGGAATAAAATGGGCGTCACATCACGCGATCTTGATCCGGTACAAGAGACCCTGATCGTTACCGACCCGCTAATGACCGTGGATGGTATTAAAAGCTATCTCGCTTCACGCGGCCTCGCGGTGTATATTGACCCGAAGAACGTGATCTTCGCTAATACGATGGGAACAACGGACCTAAAGCAGATCGAAACGAAAATAGCTTCTATTAGCGGGGTAGATCCAGTGAATATAGGGATATGCGCCAAAGAAGGCGAACTTGAGGCTGACGGCCGGCAGGGTTCAATATTTTTACAGCTTCAAAAAGATCCGGGGACGGACCGATTCATAAATATTAACATGTATGAAGTGCTTTTCGACCTTTTGTGCGATGCCGACGCCCTCAGGTCTATCCCCGGACTTGAAAGAACCGGTAATAAGGTTTTCAGATATCTTCCTCCGACTATCCCAGGTTATTATCTTGATGAAGTGAAAAATTATGAACGCACCGCAGAAATTATCCTAAAAGCGGCGTAAGAACCGGTTTCAGGGCTAATGCCTTGACTTTTTGGCCTGAAGTGCTAAAATGGCAATGTCTTCAGGGTAAGGTGAGCGTTGGATCTGGCGCGATTCCTTAGCCGGCGGTATAGCCCGCGAGGCCCCGATAGGGGCTTGAACCCGTGGAATTCGGGTGCCGACCGTAAAGGCGGGATGAGAGAAGGAAGGATCTATTCTTATCTTTTTGACCCTGGAGTTTTCCGGGGTTTTTTTTTTACGGGGACGGTATGAAGCTTAACAAGATCGAAGAAGTGATAACCGACATCGGTAAAGGGAAGATCGTGATACTGGTAGATGACCCTTCAAGGGAGAATGAGGGAGACCTTCTTTTTGCCGCCGAGGACGCGACACCTTTTAAGGTCAACTTCATGGCTACGAAAGGGAGGGGGCTTGTCTGTGTTCCCATGACCGAAAATATCGCGGGGAAACTCGAGCTTCACCAGATGTCGAGGGAGCCCCAGGACCCCTATAAAACAGCCTGGTCTGTGACAGTCGACGCGAAGGAAGGCATAACTACCGGCATCTCCGCTCATGACAGGGCAAGGACGATCAAACTTCTGGCCGACCCGTGTTCCGGGCCCGAGGCTTTCGTTAAGCCCGGCCATATTTTTCCTTTGCGCGCGAGGAAAGGCGGGGTGCTGATCAGGGCGGGGCATACTGAAGCGTGCACTGACCTTATGAAACTCGCAGGGAAACGTCCGGTGGGTGTTATCTGCGAGATCATGAACGAGGACGGCACAATGTCCAGAATGCCGGACCTTATCCGGTTCGCTAAAAAATACAGGCTTAAGATCGGGACGATAGAAGATCTCATAAGATACCGGCGCGAAAAAGAAAGGCTCATCAGGAAGGAAGCGGAAACTGTCCTTCCTACTCCTTACGGTGAATTCAAACTCCTGGCGTACAGGTCCATGATAGACGATTTCCAGCATCTGGCGCTTGTAAAAGGAGATGTTTCGGGCGGCGAAGTCCTGGTCAGGGTCCATTCACAGTGCCTTACCGGAGATGTTTTCCGTTCCGGGAGATGCGATTGCGGCGACCAGCTGGAAGCGGCGATGAAAGCTATACAGACTGAAGGCAAAGGCGTACTTTTATATCTTTCCCAGGAAGGCAGGGGCATCGGCATTTTTAATAAATTGAAAGCCTATGAACTCCAGGACAAGGGCCATGACACGGTCGAGGCTAATCGCCTCCTGGGATTCAAAGCCGATCTCCGGGATTACGGTACCGGTGCTCAGATACTAGCCGACCTGGGACTTGAAAAGATAAGACTGCTTACAAATAACCCGAGGAAGGTCGTGGGCCTGCAAGGTTATGGACTTAAGGTAGTGAAAAGGGTGCCGCTTGAAGTCGCGCCTAAACACACGAATACAAAGTATCTGAAAACAAAAAAGACACGTCTGGGCCACAAACTGACGAGGGTATAGGTCTATTCAACAACAGCCGATAGCTGAAAGCTGACGGCTGAAAGCCAAAAAGGAGGTTCCGATGTCTGATATGAAAGTCATCAAAGCCCCTATGACCGCAAAGGGGAAGAAGTTCGGTATAGTTATTTCCAGGTTCAACGAGTTTATTTCGTCCAAACTCCTTGAGGGCGCGGTGGACACACTTGTACGGCACGGCGCGATGGAAAAGGATATCACGGCGGTATGGGTGCCGGGGTCTTTTGAGGTGCCAATGGCGGCCCAGAAAATGGCTTCATCCGATAAATATGACGCGGTCATATGCCTGGGTGCTATCATACGCGGCGAAACCCCGCATTTCGATTATATCGCCGCTGAGGCGGCTAAAGGGGTGGCGCATGTCGGTATGAACGGTAACATCCCGTGCGTGTTCGGCATATTAACTACCGATAATCTCGAGCAGGCGCTTGACCGCGCCGGGACGAAAAGCGGCAACAAAGGCCGTGACGCCGCCCTGACGGCAATAGAAATGAGCAATCTGTACGAAGCTATATAAGATACATTCTAAGGTCCATTGTCCATGGTCTATGGTCCATGGTCTATGGTCTATGGTCCATATCGGAGGAGACGACATGCGAAAGCGCACGATGGCGCGGGAGATAGCTCTTAAGATCCTTTACGCCATGGAAATGACCAAAGAGGCCGCGGAAGAAAGTATCGAAAACTATTGGGAGCATGCCGGCGAAAAGGACGAGCCTGTGGTTGATTTCACTTCCGCGCTTGTCGTCGGAGTTTCGAAAAATATGGACAAGATCGACGGCATACTATCAGAAAGCGCGGATAACTGGAAGCTCGCGCGTATGGCCGTCATAGATCGGAATATACTGCGTATCGCCTGTTTCGAGCTCCTGTTCCTTCCTGATGTCCCACCCAAGGTGGCCATAAACGAGGCTATAGACATGGCTAAAAAATACGGAGATAAGGATTCCGGCAAGTTCGTTAACGGTATCCTCGACAGGATAAAAAGATCTAAAGACGCCTGACATGAAAGACGATCTTACAGCGGACCTCCATATCCATACCTGCTATTCCGACGGGTCTCTAACCCCCGAACAAGTCGTTGATCTGGCATGTGAGGCCGGCCTCGGGGCTGTGAGCGTTACCGACCATGACTGTGTTGAGGGAGTCCGCCCGGCTATGTCGGCGGCAAAAGCGAAAGGGATAGAGGTCATCCCCGGTGTGGAGATTTCATGCGAGATATCCGGCCAGGAGATACACCTCCTGGGATATTTTATAGATCTCGATGACGATGTCCTTAACGCTAAGCTGGCCGTCATGAAAGAGAACAGGCTGGAACGCATGAGAGGCATGATAAAACTGCTTAACGGTATAGGCATAAAAGTATCGGAGAAAGATATCGCCGAATTATCCCCGGTGGGCATCATTGGACGGATGCACATCGCTTATTTCCTCGCCAATAACAGGTATGTTCGGACTGTGCAGGACGCCTTCGATAAGTATCTCTCATCGGGTAAACCGTGCCACGTGAAATATAAACGTTTCACCCACGATGAGGCTATAGAAATGGTCGTATCCTCAGGAGGTGTCCCGGTCATAGCGCATCCCCTAAGCCCGAATATCGAGAAATTTATTCCTGATCTTGTTAAGTCCGGGGTTAGAGGGATAGAGGCATACCATCCGAAACACAATCCCAAAGATACGCTAAAATTTATCGAGATAGCCGAATCGAACGGCCTTATTACCACGGGCGGTTCCGATTGCCACGGCGGTCCCGTGAACACGACGATAGGAAAAGTCCGAGCGACGGCCGGCATGGTCGAAGCTATCAGGAGTTTGAGCGGGAGTTAGGGATGCTTAGAGACGAGTATTTTATGAAAATGGCGATAGGCCTGGCCGCTCGGGGCGGTGACAGGACTTATCCCAACCCGATGGTAGGCGCCGTTATAGTCCGGGGAGGTAAGGTGATAGGCGCCGGATATCATCGAAAGGCCGGTGAGGATCACGCGGAGATCCGGGCGCTTAAGAACGCGAAAGGCCCTGTTCGGGGAGCCAGTATGTACGTGTCGCTCGAGCCCTGCGCTCATTACGGAAAAACACCGCCGTGCGTTGACACCATAATTTCAAGCGGGATAAAGAAGGTATATTACGCTATGGTCGACCCTAATCCCATAACCCGGGGCAAGGGGACAATGGCGCTCAAAGACGCGGGGATATTTGTTGTTCCCGGGATATGCAGCCCAGAGGCTCTGGATCTTAACAGGAAATACATCAAGTTCATTACACTGAAAATGCCGTACGTCACGGTAAAACTCGCGGAAACGCTGGACGGGAAGATAGCCGCTTCGGACGGCAGTTCGAAATGGATAACATCCGAATTGTCAAGAGATCACGCGAGGCGCCTCCGGCGCAAATTCAGCGCGGTGTTGATAGGCGCCAATACCGCCTTGAACGATGACCCTTCGCTGCTTGCTCCCGGCAAAGACACTGGATATACCATGAGAGTGGTAGTCGACACGAAATTGAGGCTGCCGGAAACTTCCAGGCTGATAAAGACCAGCAGAGAGGCTCCGCTTTTGGTGGCTACCACGGAGCTGGGAGACAAGAAAAAAGCGGCAAGGCTCGAACGGATGCCTGGCGTCGAGATAATGGTGTTCAAGAGCGTTAAAGGCGGCGTGCCGCTCGCAAAGTTATTATCGCGTCTCGCCGGTAAGGGTTTGGTTAGCGTCATGGTTGAAGGCGGAGGAGAGATCGTCGGCAGCCTTTTGGCGGAAAAGCTTGTGGATGAATGGATTTTCTTCATCTCTCCGAAAATACTTGGCGGGGCCATGAGCTCGATAAAGGGCCCGGGAGTAAAAAATATCAGGGACGCCGTCACGCTCAGCGACGTTAAGAGGTATTTTATCGGGGAGGATATGGTGATCCGAGGGAGAACATGTTCACGGGGATAATAACCGAGATAGGCGAAGTGAAAAAGATGAGGCTGACTTCCGGAGGTGCGCGTCTGGAGATAAGCTCGGACAGGCTCTCGGAAGGCCTGGCTTTAGGTGACAGCGTGTCCGTGAACGGGGTATGTCTGAGCGCGGTCGGTATCGGGAAGGCTCTGTCATTCGATGTCGTCAAGAACACTTTATCCCGAACAGGGCTCAAAAGGCTTAGGCCCGGGGACAAGGTGAATCTTGAAGGTCCTCTGAAAATGGGCGATAACATAAGCGGGCATATAGTTACGGGACATATAGACGGCGAGCGGAAGATCAGAAAGAATTCTTTGATGTCAAAAGGCTGGGAGATGGATATCGCTCTGGCCGAAGGGGATACGCGATACGCGATTCCGCGGGGTTCGATAGCCATAGACGGCGTTAGCCTGACGATCGCGGAATGCCTGAAAGGATCTTTATCCGTCTACATCATACCCGTAACCCTCTCCGGAACAATATTAAAATTGAAAAAAAAAGGCGATTATGTTAATGTGGAGTTCGATATGGCCGCTAAAATTTCGGGAAAGACGGCGGGAAGCGGCATCAGCGAGGAAATGTTAAGGAAAACCGGCTTTATGTGATTTATGTAATTAAGGAGGTTAACGTATGAGAAGAGTGGTTGTGGCGTTAATTGTTCTGGTAATGGTCGTTTCTGCTCAAGGGTTAGTTTTTGCCGTTGAGGGGCCGGTAAAGAAGCTTTCGAGAGGATTTGCGAACGTAGCGACCTCGCCGTGGGAAATGGTAGACGGGTGGAAGGATAAAACAAAAGAGTCGGGATTCATCGCCGGGGTGATATGGGGAACAGCCTCAGGCGTGGTCAATACATGTAAAAGGGCCGCGGTGGGAGCTTATGAAGTAGCTACGTTCCCGCTGCCTTACCCTGTGGGCTATAAACCTATAATAGATGACCCTGAGTTTTTCTTCGATAAAGATCTTCCTCCGTTCAGCGAGGAAGGGATAGTAAGGGAAAAGATCTGATCTTTCGCCGTTTGTCGGGGCGTAGCGCAGTTTGGCTAGCGTGCCACGTTCGGGACGTGGAGGTCCTGGGTTCAAATCCCAGCGCCCCGACCATGAACCACACTTTGTTTTAATATTATGTCGGGTTCATGGCAATGCCAGTGAAAAAAGTTGCAGTGGTTCATGGCCTGAACCCGACATGATGCCCAAATAAAGAGTGGTTTAGGGCCAACTTATTGTGATTGTCATGAAAGACCAACTCGCTCGCGTTGAGGCTGTTTTTTTCGGGCATGTCCAGGGTGTGGGGTTCCGTTATACAGTTCGAAGTCTTTCCGCTGATTTTCCGGATATTTCAGGCTATGTGAAGAATATGCCCGACGGAAGCGTCCTTGTCATAGCCGAAGGGATCGCGGGTTCCATTGACAGGTTCATTGCCGGGATAAATGACGGCATGGTCCGCTACATACGTGACGTAAAGGTAACGCGTCCGCCGTATTCCGGTGAATTCAGGAATTTCGATGTAAGGTTCTAGCCTTATGAAACATGTCGTGATCTCGGATATTCACGGAAATCTGGAGGCCTTTAACGCGGTCACAATGGATCTCCCCGACGATGAGTATCAGGAGATCTATTCGGCCGGAGATATAGTGGGTTACGGTGCCGATCCGGCGGCCTGCCTCCGCGGGTTGGCTGATATGAACGCTAAATGCGTTATCGGTAACCACGACGCCGCAGTATCCGGGTTATCTGACCTCGTTGATCTCAACGAGCCCGCCGCTAAAGCCGTTATGTGGACGAGAGAAGCTCTTTCTGCCCAGGACAAAGCAAAGCTTTCCACCCTTCCGTACATAGTGGAATCGGATCTTTTTGCCGTCGCCCACGGCACTCTCCACGGTCCGGAAAAATTCAATTATATGCTTGGCATCTCCGACGCGTGGGGCACGTTCAGGGTCCTGAAAAAATGGATATGTTTTGTGGGGCATACGCATGTTCCCGGGGTTTTTATACTTTCCGGCGATAAGGTGACATACTCGACGGCAAAGGATATGCGTCTCGATAAGGACGCCCGCTATATAATCAACGCGGGCAGCGTCGGGCAGCCCCGTGATAACGATACAAGAGCCTGTTATTGCGTTTTTGACGATGAACGCGGGAAGATAATGTTCCGCAAAGTGAGCTACGATATCAAGACGGCCCAGGACAAGATACGTTCGATGGGCCTCTCGGATTCTTTAGCCGAAAGGCTGGGGCACGGATGGTGAGCGAGTGTTTTGCTTTGAATATTCGGATCGGGATGTTAAAATATAGGACGCGGTGTTGGTCCGGGGCTTTACGCCCGCAATGACGGAACGAAAGGAGAAATAATGAAAAAGATGGCGTTATTAACAAGCGTGGTGGTGCTCTCCTTCGCGATGACGGGATGCGCGGCTATGAAAGAAAAATTCGTGCCGAAGAAGAAAGAGCCGGCTTACAAGGCTGTCAGATACTCCGGGGTAAGAAAATACAATGTGAAGCCAAACCTGGACCTTTACACAAAACGGTATGTTTTCTGGAAGAATTGGCATACCGAGCTCCTGAATGTAATGAGGGATTCAAATTCGAAGAAAAAAACCGTAGCTGTCGAGCAGGAAATATCGAACCTCATGGATATGCGCAACATGCTTCGCGATGAAAAAGCCGAAGGGCTGACTAAACTTATCGGGAAAATGGAAGAGGTCGAGAAAGCCATTAAAACCGATAACGACAACGGGGCCAGCGAGGTGAGGATCAGGAACACGCTGGAATCGACGGGAAGAGCGATAATGAAGGATTATTCTTACACCAAGGTGGGGGACGATCTCAGGGATGACTTCAAAAGCGCATCACAGTAATGAAGTGAAAAGATTCGTAGGCGGGCCGATCCAGACAAATTGTTACGTTGTCCATGATACGGCTTCACTTGACGGGGTTTTGATCGACCCCGGTTTTTATGCCGGCGAAATTACAGGCTATATCCGCGACAAAGGCATAAAAATACTTTTTACCGTTAACACCCACGGTCATTATGACCATATAACGGCCAACGGAAGTTTCGGTTATCCTGTCCTGATACATGAGAGCGACAGAGATTATCTTTCTTCGGGAGGCGGACTCCTGGGCCTTTTCCCCGGGGTTTCCTTTAAACCGGTAGAGCCGGCTGGGTTCCTTAAGGACGGCGGAGTAATAGACCTCGGCTCGACTAGGCTCGAGATCATCCATACTCCCGGGCATACCCCCGGATGCGTATCTATTAAGTGCGGCGAGGTCCTTTTCAGCGGAGATACTTTATTTTTCGAGGGCGTCGGCCGGACCGATCTTCCCGGAGGCGATCACCGGAGCCTTGTCAAGTCGATCACCGATAAGCTGTTCAAACTCCCGGACGGAACGAAGGTGCTGCCGGGGCATGGGCCTCTGACTACCATAGGGCATGAAAAGACGGCCAACGCCTTTTTATGAAAGACCATATCTCCCAATTCGTTTATTTTCTTGAAGTGGAGCGGGGAGTGAGCCCGAACACTGTCCAGTCTTACAAGAGGGACCTGGATAAACTTGCCGCCTATCTGGACGCTAATAAGAAGACCGTGGGGGACTGTTCGCGCGATAATATCTCGGATTTCATGATGACCCTCAAAAAAAAAGGGCTCGAGGCTTCGTCAATAGCCAGGAATCTCGCGGCCATCAAGACATTCTGGAAATTCCTTCTATCGGAAAGGATAATTGAGGAGAACGTGGCGGCAGTCGTTGAAACCCCGAAATTGTGGAAAAATATCCCGGATGTCCTGACGAAAGAGGAGGTGGAGGCCCTTCTCAATGTTCCGGGAGGTCTCGGCTGGATGGACATACGAGATAAGGCTATACTGGAGCTAATGTACGCTACCGGGCTAAGGGTATCCGAGGTCAATAACCTTAAGGTGGGGGACGTCAACCTGGAAGCCGAGTATCTGAAATGTTTCGGGAAGGGCGGCAAGGAAAGGTTCGTTCCAGTAGGGCATGTCGCGAGGAAAGCCGTGGAAAGATATCTCGGAAGGCCCAGGATGAAACTTTCAAAGCGGACGGGTGACGCTCACCTTTTCCTTTCGCGGTTAGGCAGAAAGCTCACCAGGCAGAGCATATGGAAAATGATCATACGATCGACTAAGCTGGCCGGTATTAAAAAAACGGTTACGCCGCATACGCTAAGGCACTCTTTCGCGACCCATCTTCTCGAAGGCGGAGCGGAACTCCGGGGGGTCCAGGAGATGCTCGGCCACGCCGATATATCGTCGACGCAGATCTACACTCATGTCGACAGCGCGCGGTTAAAGAAGGTGCACGGTAAGTACCATCCGCGGGCGTAGGGGCGGCCTTTACCTGCCCTCCGAAGCCGGATGATATATATAAATGATCCGGCGAAGGAGGGTGGCCGCCCTTTATGGGTTCTCCGCGACTGGATGAACAAATGATCTTGAATGACATAACAAATAAGGTTTTACCCGCGCCTCTTCTTCGCGTGGTTCGTCTCATCGGCCGGGAAGCCTCAAACGCCGGGATTGACGTATATCTTGTCGGCGGGATCGTGCGCGATATGCTTCTCGGGAGGAAAAACCTGGACCTGGACATAGTCGTCGAGGGTAACGCCCTCGGATTCGGCCACGAGCTTAAATCTGTCTTCGGGGGAACTCTGGTCGAACATAAAAGGTTCGGGACAGCGTCTCTTTTTATTTCGCGTCCGGGATCCGCTGGCCGGATAGATATAGCCGCGGCCCGTCGTGAAAAATATGAAAAACCCGCGGCCCTGCCCGCGGTTGAATTCGCCCAGCTGAAAGACGACCTGTATAGGAGAGATTTTACGATAAACGCTATGGCCGTAAAGATCGAACCGGGCGGTCTCGGCGCTTTAATAGATATGTTCGGCGGAAGGGACGACCTTAAGAAAGGGTTTATAAGGGCGCTCCACGACAGGAGCTTTATTGACGACCCCACAAGGATATTCAGGGCCGTAAGGTTCGAACAGCGTTTCGGGTTCAAAATAGAACTTCGTACCGGATATCTTATCCGCGACGCAGCCAGCCGGGGAATGGTGCGATTGACCGAAGCCCAGCGTATTCGCGAAGAACTTATCCTGATCTGTCGGGAGGAGAAGCCTGAGAAAGCCGTTTTGCGGATGAGAGATCTTCATGAGCTCGTGTTCATACATAAGGACCTGTCTTTTTCAGGTACTCTGGGGAGAATGTTCGCGGTTTCCAGGAGCCTGGTAAAATGGTACGGCGTGTTCATTAAAAGTCCGGCCGGCATAGAAGTCTGGATAATCAATTTCCTTATTATGATCGACAGCCTGGGTGTCAAAGAAACCCGGGAGGTAACGGATAAATTCGTTTTTTCCAATGATGACAGGAATAAAATATTGTCATTCAAGGAAAACCGGGATAATGTCAGGAGGCATCTCGAACGTGACGGCAAGATGCTCCCGAGCGAGGTGTGCGGTGTGTTACGGCCATTGTCAGATGAGGTTATCCTTAGTATAATGGCTAGGTCTCGCCCCGGGGTATTGAGGGAAAGGTGCCGGAAATATCTTAGGAGCTACAGGGATATAAAACTCAAGGTCACAGGCGACGACCTGATAAAACTGGGATTGCCTCGCGGCCCCAGATACCGTGAAATACTTAAAAAAGCTCTCTCGGCCAAACTTGACGGAAAATTGCCTGGCAAGGCGGATGAGCTGAGATACCTTGAAAAGAATGTGACACAGAACACGCCGTAGGGGCGGCCTTTATGGCCGCCCGAAAGGGACTTATGAAAAGCAGAATAGCCAGAGTCGAAGAGCTGATAAGGAGGAATATCCTCTCCATCCTCCTCACCGAGGTCGAAGGCCTCAACGCCGATGATATAACCGTTACCAGGGTGGAACTGACAAAGGACCTCCGTCTCGCAAAAATATTCTATATCTGTTCGGATATGGTCGAGGATACATCCGAGATAGCCGAACTTCTGACGAACAACGCGAAGAATATCCGTTATGAGCTGGCCCATAGGATGACCATGAAATTCATGCCGCGGATATCTTTCAGGGAGGACGCCCTCGAGAAAACTCAGAGGTCCGTCACCGAGCTCTTCAAGCGGCTGGAACCGGAGCTCGGGATCGAAGAGAGCGAAAAGGGAAAAGAAGAGGAGAACGATGAATTATAAGGAAATGCAATCAGTGATAGATGCTATTAAGGAGAGGGATAATTTCATCCTTTCGTCCCATATTAAACCCGAAGGCGATTCTATCGGCAGCCAGCTCGCGATGAAGAGCCTTCTTCTAGCCATAGGTAAAAAAGCCGCGATCATCAACCAGGACCCGGTGCCGGACAATATGAAATTCCTTAGGGGGGCCGAGTCCATATCGGATTTCATCCCATCCGGGTTCATCCCCCAGACGATAATATATCTGGACTCCCCTCTGAGCGATAGGGTAGGGAGCGTCGGGGATCTTTTTGACGACGGTTTATTCTCTATCAATATCGACCACCACGTGAGCAACGAATATTTCGCGGACGTCAATTGGGTCGAGAAGGATATGAGCTCCGCCGGTGAAATGGTGCATCTCCTATATTCAGCTTTTGGGCTCAAACATGACATGAACACTGCCGAGATAGTCTACGCCGCCATCGTGACGGATACGGGTATGTTCAATTACGACAACACTTCGCCAGATACCCACAGGATAGCTGCCGACCTCATAACCAGCGGAGTTTTACCCAATAAGATGTTCAGGAATATTTACGAGGGGAAAGAATGGTTCCAGGTGAAGATACTCGGCAAGGTCCTTTCTTCGCTGGTTATCGAAGAAGGCGGACGCGTGGCCCACATAAGCCTTACTAAAGAGATGGTGCACGATGAGGGGCTGAAGTACGTCTCGACCGAGGAATTTATCAATTATCCCAGGGCGATAAAAGGCGTATCCGTGGCGGTGTTCTTTAACGAGAACGCGAAAGTCAACGACTCCATCAGCATAGGGTTCCGCTCCAACAGCGAAATAATAGACGTGAACGAGATAGCCTCTAAATTTGGAGGAGGTGGCCACAAAAAAGCCGCGGGATGTTACTACTCCGGTACTCTCGACGAAGCCCGTAAAGCCGTGTTATCCGAAATTAAGAGGGTGTTATGATCGATAATATATTCGGCATACTCGTGATCGACAAGCCCAAAGATATGACCAGCCACGACGTTGTCAGCTGGGTACGCCGTAAATTCGCTATCGATAAAGTCGGGCACGCGGGGACGCTTGACCCCAACGCTACCGGTGTCCTTGTTCTTCTCTTAGGCAAAGCGACTAAGATGTCCGATACCTTTATGAACTCCGACAAGGAATATCTCGCCGTGATGGAGCTGGGCAAAACCACCGATTCATGCGACGCTTGCGGTAAAGTGACGGCGGAGAAGGGTATTAAGGATCTCGACCTCGACGAAACGAAGATATCCGAGACGGTAAAAAGGTTCACCGGCGTCATAGATCAGCTCCCTCCGATGTTCTCGGCCATAAAGATCGGCGGCGAAAAACTCTACAATCTGGCCCGCAAAGGGATAGAAATTGAAAGAGAGCCGAAGAAGGTAAATATCAAGGAAATAGAAGTGACGAAGATAGAGCTTCCTATCGTCGAGTTCAGGGTGCTGTGCGGCAAGGGCACTTATATACGCCAGCTTGTTTACGACATCGGCGAAAAACTTTCCTCGGGAGCCTATCTGAAAGAGCTCCGGCGCACAAGATCCGGTGATTTCACGGTAGAGAAGTCGGTTACGCTTGAAGCTCTGGAGAAAATGACGAGAGAATCCGTCCTGACCCTGGGCAGGTCCTGGCAATTCCTTAGGAGTGTTTGATGCGAATATTCCACGGAGTGAAGAGCGCGAAGGGCCTTCACGCGCCGTCCGCCGCGATCGGTAACTTTGACGGCGTTCATCTTGGCCATCAGGCGGTGATACGGCGTCTTTTGAGGGACGGAGGTGCCGGGGGCGACAAGATCATCATCACATTCGATCCCCATCCGAGAACTGTCCTTCGTAAAGGTAACGCTCCGCTTAGGATAATGCCGCTCGAGCACAGGCTCAGGATATTCGAAAAGGAAGGCATCGACGCCGTAGTTATTATTAAATTCACAAAACGTTTCTCTTTATTGAGCCCCGAAGATTTTATAAAACAAACGCTTGTTCCGCTCGGATGCCGCAAAGTATTTGTAGGATGCGATTTCCATTTCGGGAAAGGCCGGATGGGGGATGCCGCCGCGGTCGAAGAAGCCGGTAAGAAATACGGGATAAGTATCTTTAGCGTGAGCCCGGTTAAAAAGAACGGGACCATAGTTTCAAGCACTCGAGTCCGTGAACTTATCGCGGCAGGGGAACTCGAAAAAGCGTCAAAGCTGCTGGCGCGGCCAGTATCTGTTCTTGGCACCGTCGTTAAGGGAGACGAGCGAGGGCGTGAGCTCGGGTTCCCGACCGCGAACATAGACCCGCATCACGAAATAACCCCGCCTCCCGGCGTATACGCCGTAAGGGCCTGTATTAAAGGCAAATATCGAGGCGGCGTCGCCAATATCGGCTTCAGGCCGACTTTTTACGGCACACGCCGTAATGAGCGGGAAGAGCCTTTAATAGAGGTATTCATATTCGATTTTAAGGAAAATATCTACGGGACGAACATTGAAGTACAGTTCCTGAAAATGCTGCGCCGCGAAAAGAAGTTCGGTTCCAAAGAAGCCCTGGTACGTCAGATCCGGAAGGACATCGCGCGCGCGAAAACGATCGTACGGTCGGGGTCCCCCCGCCCCCTAACGAGGTGAAACATGAAAAAAACGATAATGATTGTCCTTTTATTGTTGTTTGCCCCAGGCCAACATGCTTCCGCCGCCACCACCGACGCCAACTTCACTCTCGACGACGGAGTTGCCGATTCGCCGCAACTGATCTTCCGAGACGCTGACGACAAAGACCTGACGCTCCAAAAAACCGACGCCGGCGCGGCGAACATCATAAACACCGACGGCGACATGAATTTCAAGCCGTCGAACGACACCGACGATTACATCCTTATGAACACCGCGGCTAACGCGGTTTTTCTCGGCTGGGAGATAGCTGGTCTGGCTTACGCCAACGACCCGGGCTTCAGGGTAGACCCGGCGACGGGAAAGCTCCAGTACCGCGACCAGAACGGCCCTGGCTGGACGGCGCTGGCTGACATGGCGAGCGGCTCGACGGCGACGTTCGCGTCGCTAACCGACGTAAGTTTAGCCGGCATAGCCAGGGGAGATGTGCTTTACTGGAACGGTACTGATTGGGTGAACCTTCATCCGGGCAATAACGGGTATTTTCTTAAGTCCCAGGGCGCCGGGGCAGATCCTTTATGGGCTGATGTTACAGCCGCGGGAGTTACGCTAGATAAAGCTTATGACCAGGGAAAGACGATAACCGTCGATGCCGGGGCGGTCGCTCTCACCACGCCGAATACTTCCAATAACCAGGTATTTACGGCAACTCAGAATGACACGGCAAATAATCCTATAGCTGTGACTATAGCGAACACGGGCACAGGAAACGCTTTATTCATAAATCAGGACGGTAACGGAGCATCTGTAAATATTGATACAGAAGCTACATCGGTAAACGCGATAGCCATAGACGGTACAACGATGACTACGGGGTCGCTTCTCGCCGCGGAAATAGACGATACCCTGACGGCGAATACAGCGTTGATAAATATAACGAGCACTCTGGCTAACGACGATTTCAGGCTTATACAGGCGACGCTGACCGACGGCAACGGCGCGGACGTGGACGCTGTATTTCTAGACCGCAATACGAACGACGCTAGGATACTCTATAACGACGCGACTGAAAAATGGCAGATCGACCAGGGTGACGGTCTCGGACTTATAAACATAGGTGCCGGTTCCAGCGGTAACGTAGCCGGAGCTGATACTCAAGTTCAGTTTAACGACAGTTTGGCCTTTGGAGCCGACGCATTATTTTCGTACAACAAGGCAACTGACGCATTAACGGTATCCGGTATGACATTCGACGCCGGGTCTCTTACTGACGCGACGGGCGCTATAAGTTTCGGCAACGAGAACCTTTCGACGACCGGCACTTTCAGCTCGGAGGATTTGGCATCGACGGACGATGCGGATATTAACGACCAGATGACAGCTGGAAATATAGTTATAGACGAAGCGGCCGGCACTTTGGATTTTACGGGCGCCGGATCCGCGGCAATCACTTCCAGCGGGAGTGGCAGCATCAGTTTCGGCGACGACAATATCACAACGACGGGCAACGCCACAGCCTCGGACGGAACACTTGCCGGAGGTGACCTGACAATAGGGGCCGGAGCGACGGCCTATGCCGGCAGAATTGTACTTCATGACGGGGACGGAGGAGACCTTTTAACGACTACAATATTGAGTAACGCTAATGTGGGTGGTAGTTATACTCTGACATTGCCCGCCGATGACGGCGGACTGAACCAGGTTTTGCAGACTGACGGCAACGGGGTCCTCAGCTGGGTCAATGCAGGGAGCGCCGCGGCGGGCGGGGCGGATACGCAGGTACAATTCAATGACGGCGGTTCAGCGTTAGGCGGAGACGCGCTATTAACCTACAATA
>JADGBR010000038.1 GCA_015231405.1 Candidatus Omnitrophota bacterium
TCTCCCGTCTGGTAACAAATTAAGTGTTTAATTTAAATCCCTGTTCGTATATATATTTTCTTGTAACTAAAACAGACTTTTTGGGTAACTTAAAAGGGATGTTTTTTCAATTCTTATTTAGTAACTAAATCTAGTTTTCTGTGGAACTAATAAATGAACAGTGATTTGAATGAATCCAAATAAAAATAAATTTAACCATTAAAAAAAACTGTAACACGACTGAAACAGTAAAAAATTGAATCCTTTCACCAACGAATATTTAATTACGAACACGTGTATTTAGGTACAAAAATGAAGCAATAGGCTCCCAAGAATATTTAAGCGTTTCTAATCTAAAATGATCAAAACTTTTAAACTCATTAAAGTATTTATTTTGGTCAAACTATACACAAAATATTTCAACATCACATGATAAGAATTCAGATTTACTTGCTTGAAGAGTATTTGGAAACGGCTTTAAGGATTCGAGACAGTTCCGACGAAAATATAAGGAATCTTTCGTTTAATGAGATTGTCAGGTCTTCGCAGCGTCGGATTGAAACTCTTCAGCGGGCGAAAAAGGTCCTCGCGGACCTTTCCGACCAAGAATATGCGGAATATGAAAAGTTATCGAGCGTCCCCATCTGTATTGTCGGTGATGGGTTGGTCAGGATGTTGGGAGAAGAATCTGTTTTGGAAAAGGAAACGCCTTTCAAAAGAGTAAATATTCGTGTTGTTGGTGTCATGGGCTCAGATAGTGGATTGGCAGGTGAAAATGTGGAAGTCATTAAACAATACCTGAACAAAGCCGGAGTTAAGGATATTTTAGTCCTGCCGATGGCCGAACTGGACGCGTTAGTGAACAAGCACGCGGCGGAAGTCAGCGATCATGACAACTTCCAAGTAGACAGTACGCTAAGCCGGATGATCAAAGATCATGAAAACGCCTCTAGTCCTGCAGTCTCGGAAGGAGGAACCCTAGGCATATGGGGCGCCAGGAAGAATATTGTCGACGCGGACGGGAAGCTTGAGCCGGAGGATCTGGCTATTGTGGTCAAATATGCCGGAGAAAACAGCACCCCCGCAAAAACGGAGGCCGGATACTCCCTTGTCAGATATGACGCCGGTTCGGAGTTCGCCAAGTTCATGCGGACTAAAGGCATAGCCGGGGCGTATCACGCCCCTGTCGGCGGCGAGATCTGTATCCTGGTCGAAAACGGTATGACTCCGGAGGAAGAAAAATTCGCCATACAGCACGAGGAGCTGGAGATAAAGTGGAAGAAGGCTCTCCCCTCGAGTGCCGGGAATATCCCGAAAGGAATGGACATCAACCGCGCGGCGCATATACTCGCCTGGGGCGAGCAGATAATCCTGAACGACTGGAAAACCATTGATAATTGCCGGTTTTTGATGGGCCAGATCGAGGATATTAAAGATGCAGCCAGACTGAGCTCGCTGATAGATGATTTTTATAACGGGAGCCGAGGCCGCCACCACCAGCTGATACACAATATCCTGAAACAGGAACCCCAATACAGGCACAGGAATATTTTTAAGCGGATAGTCGCGTTCGAACGAACCGTAGCGAGAAAGGCGATCGAGCGAAGGAGATCCATCTTCGGGCCGGCCTCCGGAACTGAAGAAAGGCCTGGATCCGGAAGCGTGGGGGGGGCGGATTATTCCCGGGGTGAGCTAGCGCCGCCCGGAGTCATTAGGAAGAGTAAAAATAGCCATTGGTATAAGGACGCCGCGGGTTTTGAAGGAGTTGATATCGAACATTTTGTCCATGCCCAGAGGGTTCTCCAGACATTGTTATCGGACACTAAGACAATGACCGCCAGGGACCTGCGAGAAAGGCTTGTCGCCGAGCTCGGGCTCGGGTCCGGTCTTTCAGGGGACGCGGCCATCAAGGCTATATACGATTCGCTCGCTAAGGCCGGTTATTCTAAGAAGATCGTGGATATAATAAACGGATACAGCAAATATGATGACCCGCGGATAACCGAAGTGACGGTCGAAGGCCAGAATTCTGACGCCAAAACCCAGAGCGTATACGAAGCCGTATCCAACTCAATAGACGCTTTGACGCCCGGGGACAAAGACGTGCAGATAGGCCAGTTCGGCAAAGGCATAAAACAGTTGTTGAAGTGGCTTGAAATTCCGGGTAAGGACAGGATAGACGTGTGGACCCGGACGAAAGATAACCCGCCGTATCATCTCGTTATTTTTAAAGGTCCTAACGGACAGCCGTATATACAGGTGAAAGAGATAAGCCTGGAAGCGTTCCTGGCGGCGTCGGGCAAGGAAGGTCCCGGGGAAACAGGGACCGGGGCGGTCATCAGGATCTCCTCGACTAACACTATCCCGGAAGACGCTGTGACAGGTGAAAGCGCCGTCCATACGCAGCGGAATATTATCGAAGGCGTGCGTAAAAGATATCCGTTCGTTACAAGACTTAAAATATTCACGCGTTACGGTTCCGGGGAATGGGCGGAAGTTAACGGGCATAAGAAAAAAACGGTGCTTTTGCCTAAAGACAGGGATGTCCTGGGCAAAATGGACGAGACTAAACGGATCTATGTATCCGTGGGCGAGCATGAGATAGTGATATCCGATAACGGTATCGGAATGGGAGCGAAGACCGCCGCGCGCATGTTCGTGCCGGGCATGAGCGAGGGGAAAGGACCGGTGTTCCTGGACGGCGCGGGAGCTAAAGAGTATTTGCCTAATATCGAGGCCGTACACGACTCAAAAGAAAAGATCCGGCGCGTTTCTTTAGCCAGGAACCGCGAGGTCATCGAGTCGTTCGAGATGCCGGAGACTATCATACCGTCCGCGGTGGTCGACGGCAACCTCATGTTCGACCTGGGACTTTTGCTGGACGTTGGCGAGTCGAGGGCTAGGGTGAATATCCACGAAAGTTTCATGCTTGGCTTAGGATACGCGGCGTCCGAGCTCGCTAAAGGTGACCTTGAGCCCGAGTTTAAGGTCCGGTACGTGAATTCCATGGTTATAGCTCTGGAAGCGATGACGCGGGGGAACAGCGTATTTGAGTCGATGGTGAGGAAAGGGATAGCGGGGATGAAAGAGAGCCTGGTCCCGGTCGTTGAGGAATTAAGGAAGAAGGGATATGTGCTTCTCCCTCATGAGACCGACTATCTGGAACTCAGAGTGCCTGAAGGCAAACGGCCCCTGTATCTTTCCGAAAAACTGTTCGACTGGAAGGGGCGGCATGACCTTGAGCGAATGGGGGGGGTGCTCATAGGTTCCGTCACGAAGCCCGGGATGATAGCAGGACTAGCCGTGAAAAGGCGGATAGATATAATGGCCGTGCCTTTTGCCGAAGAGATCGAAAGCGCGATGGGTGACCCGATATCGACGATAAAAGATTATTTGAGCAACGAGAAGTTCGGCAGGGTCGTCAGGGGACGTACGTTCGTAGCACTTCCGCTAAGCGTCGGAAAGCTCATTAGGGACATCGGCGCGAAGAAAAAGGAGGCGCTCTCGGCGGAAGAAAAGATCATACTCGGTATGTGTGAGGTTATGGTCGGTATCGCCGTCGCGGAGAAGGTCGATACGCTTGGGAGGATGTCGGATTCCGAGAAGGAGAAGACGGAACTCGTGAAAGGCGCATTTACGGGAGAAACGACGGATATCGACATGGAAGCTATCGAATGGTTCGTGGACACAAAACCGTCCCTGTCGGCAAAAAAGGCAAGATCCCGATTTCCCGACGATGCCGGGCAGAAGCTGGCGCTTAGTTCCGACGGCCGCGTGATAAACCTCAAAACCGGTAAAAGGTGGGGAGACGACAGCATAAAAGTGACCGAGCTGTCGTACCTGATAGGAGGGGCTTATAAGATAAAGTACGTATTGGTAGACAGTGCCGTGGAAATGACTGAGATCGTAATATATGACGAGATGACCCGTGATCACATAACGTTGTATTCTTCCACGACGGAAGAGGCCGGAAAACGATGCATAGTAACCAGCGATAAAAAACACATAATAACTCTCGGTAAAGGCGCTTCCGGGATGGTGATCGTTATTCGTGATCTGACCAGGGAAGGACAAGCGCGAGAAATTTCAATGTTACAGCTCCCGATTGATAATTACACGCTGGAAAATATTGCCGCGAGCGGTTTTTTTATACTGAGGATGTCGGGAACGCCGGAGGTGAACCCGTATATCTCTGTCTGGAGTATAGCTGAAGAGCGCGAAATAAAGAGGGTTTCTAATGTTCCTCCGGAAGTTGACATTAAAGTGAGACGCGGGAACGGTGCTGTCGGGGTGGAGACAGCTAGCCCATCGAGACGATTTTTAATCACCCCGGAATCCATTCTTTTGGAGGAGGTACATGGTTCGGCTATAGATGGAATGCGTATAGACACTGCCGGCAACTATGCCGTATTTTACGGCGCGGACGGGCTGATGGACGCGTACCTTCTGGGAGAGAAGAAATTTTTATTGGATATGATCCCGCCGGCCCCGAACGCCGGGGAACATAACATAGTGTCCGAGGTATCGACCATATGGGAAGATAATATCCCGCATGTGAGGTTCCTTGTAAGGACAAAGGATAGCCGTGGGTGGGTCCAGAAGCAAGCGGCGTATGTTATTAAAAGTGGGAAAGCGGAAAAGCTCAATGTGACCTGGCATAATGAGGGTTTATCAGAACGTACATCTGAATGGAACAAAGGTGCATTGGGTAGAATAATTTATTACGCGGATCAGAATAGAGAAACTGAGCTCAAGGTTGGCAATGAACAAGTGGCCTCAGGGAGACTGGCAGAATCTTATAAAGTATGCGGGTCGTTATTGTTCGTCTATAACTTCGGTGTGAAGCTGGGTGTGGTGGATATATCTACGGGATGCCGCCTTAAATTAGAGAAGTGGGGATTAATAAGCGGATATAATCCGGAAGCCGCGGTCCTTAAGTTGGAGGTTAAACCCGCCGGCACCCCGGGGGGGATGAAGGTTGATCGCAAACTCATGGTAGCCGATGTTAAACCAGGATCCGCTCAGGGAAAAGAGATCGACCTGACCGATCCCTCCCTCTGGCGCACACTGGGAGAGGAACCGGAGACGGGTTCAATTGGTGACCATATTTACTACGTGTACAAAGCAGAGGAAGGTCCGGGTAAAGGCAACTGGGGCATTACCGCGGTATCCGGGCCTAGTGGCACGTTTAAAACTTCGGTAACGGGGATCGACCGCGGTAAGTTCAGCGTATGCAAATTCGACGAGAAATATATTATTTTCATCGATCCGGATACGCTAGAAAGCGTGTATTTCGATCCGGTAACGAATAGAGAGACGCACGCCGCCCTGCCGGCAGCGGCCGTTCCGAACAAACTTGTGCTCACCGAACGTCCTCCGGAGATCCCACCGAAAATAACCCGTATCCCAACACCTGACGGTAAGTTCAGGGTGCGTGACTTTAGTCTGAGCCCCGAAGCCGACTTGAATTATAAGCACGTATTTGACGAAGTGTGGAACGTTTCGGATGACTGTGTTTTAGCTAAAACAGGTTCAGGTGTTTATATGATCAAAATGTCCGGCTCGAGCGTTCAGGTCACAGGTTCCGACAGTATCGCCGGAGTTACAGGGACAAATTTCAAGGTAATAAGTGCGAATAAGAACTTTGCCGTTCTTGAGGTCGACGGAAGGCAGGTATTATGGGATATGGAGCGCCAGGAGTTCAAGCAGGGTAAGACAAGTAATAAATGCGGTTATTCCATTTCGGGGGATTATGCCGCCGTGATATCTGGTGAGGAAATGTATATTTATCGTCCCGATGACAAAAAAGCGTCCATCGTAATGGATGGGGTCAAAGACATGCGTTTCGACGAAAATAGCGATTTTATGATCATAGACCGCGAAACCCAGGATGAAGGGCGGTTCACGACCGTTCTTAACCTGAGAAGCAACAGTTCAGCGAAGGTTAAAGAATTAGATAGATCGGCGGGCCATCCAGTGTACATCGACAGGACAGGTCTATTCGTGATCGTGAAAGAAAAGAAAAGCAAAGTCTATAACGCCGTTACAATGGAACCGATATGTGATATCGAGGCTGACAGGGTTGGAGTGTATTACGCGGATGACGGAGTCTATTTCCAGCTTCTAAGTGGATCAGACCCTGACAATATGAACGAGGCCTCGTTTCGCGGTGAATTCTTCAAGCTCAACAATGACGCAACCGTGGAACATGCTGTCTCGGACAAAATAAAGGGCGTTAAAGCACATAAAACACTCAGCGGCGGTTCCCTGTACCTGATGACTAAAAATAATGACGGTACGCTCTCCGCGAAACACGCGGAAGACGTTGAAATAACTGAGGGTTATCTGCTCACTGCGGAGAGGGGGACAAGAAGGCGTGAACGTGAAATCAGGTTCGTTGAAGTCGAAAGGGTTGACACAACGGGAGAGACCCCTCTTAAATTTTATCACTGGGAAACCCAGAAACGGGATCACCTGAAAGGCGCCAAGGTCTGGTACGCGACTTACGGCGCGGGTAAATGCAGGGTCGTCGCGGTGCCCGAGGGAATACCAGGCGGGCCCGAAAAATCCGAGATCTCGGAAATGCAGGCCGGACCCGCGGCAAGTTTCTTCGTCAACGGCTCTAAAACGGCGCTCATCCATAATGACATGGTCATATACGAGGACGGGACTTGCGCTAAATGGAAAGTGAAACTGACCGGGCGTGCGGCTAATGTTGACACGTTTGTCCCTATAGGCGCGTCCGGGGATAATTTCATATTCTTTGATACGGCGGCGGAAAAGGAGATGTATGTACACGCCGACTTCTTCCGTGGGCAAGATACGGGCGAGGTGTCGGAAGAGATACCGGCTAAATGGGTCGAACAGGTGGCGCCGGTGCTCGGGGATAGGGTGAAACTGGCTCAATCGGGATATGATCATATCCTCGGCATGCTGGAAAGCCGGGTCCCGGACGAATGTATCCCGGCCGTAAGGAACCTGTTTAAGCAGGAAGTGGAGGGCCTATATAACCAGCAGGAAGCTCCGGCTATATTGGAAGCCTTCTCCGCTTTAGGCGAAGATCTGCCGTTCAACTGGTCGGATAACATGCCGATAGATAAATTCATAGGTAAGGCGCGGGTGCTAAGTCCCGTCCTCGGTGAATTTTTGAAGACTGTCGGTAAAGAACTGTCGGGCGAGGACGAGGCGCTTGTCTATCAGTTTTATATGAACCTGTTCAACGGGATAATTAGAGCCCTTTTCAACAAAGATATCGTCTTTGAGAAAGGCATATTCGATGAAAAAGAAGCCGCGCTGGATATCCTCCGGTCCTTCGGTCTTGGGTGGAAACCCGCTGATCAGCACCAGCTGGACGATGCCGGCGTTGTGGGCGGGTTCATGAATACGCTGGTCTCCAACAGCGACGCGCCGGCTGATCTCGGGACAAGGATGAAGTTAATGTCGTTCCTGTCATACATCAGCCTTATGAACCGGGAAAAACACGATATAGTCGTCCGCCAGGCTCGGAGGATGGATACGATCGCGGTGTCGGGGAATAACGGAAGGAATATTCTCGGGAAACTCTCGTCGGCTTTCGCCGACCCGTCTTTAACAACGGCGGCGTTGATTAACAGCCTGAACAAGGGAATTTACGATAAGCTCGGCAACGCGAGGCCCTTCGTGATCTTCTTCAGTAACGACGCGCCGCTTGTAAGGGACGATATCCGTCGTGTGCCTGCCGGCCGTGACGTCGCCATGCCTGGAAAAGGCGTTTCCATTACGCAGATAAAGTTATTTAACTCTTCCGGCGCGTGGCAGGAAGGGAGTAAAGAAGTTAAAGACGACGCTCTAATGGACATCGAGGATCTTATAAAGCACATAAACGACCTTCCCGAACTGTCCGACGAAATGAAAGGAAAAGAGAAACAGCTTATGAACGATATAAGGAACCAGCGCGAGTCAGGCGCGTATACGGGAGAGATAGCTCAGAACTCGAAAGACGCGACGAAAGGCGTTAAGGACGCCAAACTCGTCGTGGATTTTTATCTTCAGAAGAACGGAGATATTACGGAATTCGTCGAGGAAGCCGCGGATAACGGGACGGGCGCGCTGAAAGAGGTCGCCTTACTCATAGATAAGTCCACGAAGGACGAGGGCGGACAGGTTGGGACCGCCGGGTTCTTCGGCACGGGTAAGTTCACCATATTCGAGGGTGTGAACAGGGTCGAGATCATCACCAAGACCGAAGCGCGGGCGTTCATGTTCACTTTCGAAGTGCAACAGGACGATAGGGGTAACCCGATAGGCGTTATGCTGAAGGGGATAAGGAGAGTCGAGGACGATTCGGTCAGCGTGGGCGTTACGGTAAGGAGGATAAAAACCGCCGACGAGACCATCCCCGAGCTGGATATGATGATAGCCCAGCGCTCGTGGAAGGTCTTCGCGGGGTGTTCCCAGCTTTACGGGAACAATAATAAAGGCCGGAGTTTCAGGATATTTTTCAGGGATACCGAGAGGAAGGAGATCCCGTTGGATATCACATGCATGGACAAGGACGGGAAACGTAAGGTCATGGATGTAGAGAAAGACGCTATCGCCGAAGGGGTCTTTCATCCTGCAGTGAAAGAGGGCGATGAGGAAGTTCCCATGATGAGGCTACTGTCGGCCGAGGACATGCCGCGCCAGATAGTGGACAGGGCCGGATTAAGGGTATGCGAGCTTAAGCCGGAATACCTCGAGTTGATCCCCAAAGCTCTCCGGGATAAACATATCGAAGAGCTCGGGCTGATCATCCAGATACCGCTTCCCCTGATACGCGAAAGGAACAACTTCAAGGATGAGACCGCGTTCAGGGACGCCATAAAACGTTACATCGCGACGGAATTCTACAGGGCCATGGCTAAGAAGACTCTTACGCAGAATGACCCGAGGTTCTTTTTCGAGGGATACCCGTCGGAAGACTGGGACGAGAACACGAAGAAACAATACTGGATCATGGACGATAAGATCCTCGGCCTTGCCGCGAAGATCTCTAAACAGGACTATGCCAATATCACGAGTGAAGACCTCCGTTCCCTTATCCCGCTGGAGGGCAAAATAGACAAGTTCCAGCGTTATGTGTCGCTCATCCTTGCCCTTGAAATAGATACGGGGAGAGTTGATGAGACCGGCGCGTCCTTAAAAGACAGCCTGTTACTGCGCCGCGCGGCTTTCCAGCAAAAGATAAATCCCGGCGAGGTCAGAGAACAACTGGCTAAAATGAAGGGGTCGGGGCTGTCAGGGAGACCCCATGAGGTTTCGACTTATACCGGGTTCGAGGCGAAAATGTCCCTCGCGCGAGTCTATGCCGAATGCGGGAAGTTCAATACCGAGGAGAATATCATAAAAGCGTCGGAATATGACGACTTCGACCGTGAAATGATCAGGCTCGCGGAGCCTGTCGCGAAATTCTTCGGAATGGCCCAGGTCTTTCTTGTCCCGGAGAATGCGCCGTATAACGGACAATTCACTTATGTAGCGGACGCGCCGGCGATGATCCTGTCCCGGAGGCTTATCAATAAAAAAATGGCGTTGGGCGAATGGGACAGGAGAGAAGCGGTGTTCACTATCATCCACGAGCTCGCGCATTTTCTCGAAGGGCTCTGGGGAAGCTCCTCCGATTTCGAGGAACTCATGCGTTCAGGGATAACTACGGATAATAAGCCCGCCGGGTACACCCACGCGCCTATTGGCCCCTTCGCCGAGGCTATGAAATACGTGGCGGCGGCATGGCTGAACCTCTTGAATTCCGGAGTGAAAGACGTCCCGCTCACCGATCTCCGGGCTTTGTCCTGGAAGATATGGGCCGAAAGAGGGGTATCCGCTACAGACAAGAAGACCGTTCCGGCGGTTAAGCCTTCAACTGTGAAGAGCGGAGACCTAGTGTCCGAACGCCAGGCCCTGTCTGCGGTGTTTTTGGCTGACGATAACGGGAAGGATGCGGATGTAATAACGGTGGTCGGGGTTCCGGCGGGTTTCGAGTATGACGCCGAAATAGGGAAGCTCATACCTAAGCTGTCTTCCGGGCTAAGGAAGAATCTCGGCAAGGATAAACAAGCTAAAATGATCATAACGTTCCAGATAGACGGCGACTTTACCGCGGATAACCAGGAAAAGGCGATGAGATCGGCGCTTAAACACCTGGAGCCCGGCGGGAGCATAGTCCTCTTTTCGCCCCAGGGGCTCGCGAAGGACGCGAAGAAAGATTACGAGGACAAGAAATATCCGGACGAGATAAGTGTGACGGTAGTATCCGACGCCTACACGGATTCCGACATCGACCCGAAACTCGAGAAGAAAAAGTTCCCTGATATCATGTCCAGGGTGGCTCTCGCCAGGCACATAGCTTTCTGGTACAGGACAAAGACCCAGGCAGGCAAGGACGATACTTTTGACGCGATAAAGGATTTCCTTTCCAAGATAGCGGCAAACGACTTTTCCACATTCGAAGGCAAGGACCTCCCTGAGCTCCTTCATGTCCTCTTGGAAGAGGGCCTCAAGATCAAGGCGATAGAGTACGGCGATATAGTCGAGTGGCAGGAAGCGCAGGAAGCGGTGGCGGTGTCGTTGTAACGGGCATAGCGCATGGAGCATGGGGCATGGCGCATTTGGATGCCGGATGCGGAGCCGATTGAAAATAAAAAAGCAGGGGCGCGATTTATCGCGCCCGGAACAACTCAGTTTCCCACGAGCAACAGGATCGCCTTGCGTTTCTGGCACTCGTTGTACGCGGTGACCGCGTCGGGAGTGGTCGAGACCTTGAACTCGATCAGGTTCTCGTTGAGGAACATTTCACCTTTTTCGTCGAGTTCCGCCTTTTCCTCGTATCCCGCTCCGACAAAAAGGACTTCAGGCGTTTTTTTGCATATCTTTTTGAGCTCGTCATCGCCGATCTTTAGGGCGGTGCCGAACTTTTTTACGGCTTTTTTCTTTTTTCTTCGTTTGATATCTCCGTCCGCCCTTATAAAAACGTCGTCAGTGAAGGTCTCGTTATCTATGATCACTTTGCCTGGCGCTTCGGATCGTATCGAGGGGTATATAGTGCCGTGACCTAGCTTTAGTCCGAGCTTCGCCTGTATGAGCGCGACGGCGCCGAGGATGGCCGCGTCGTCTCCCAGGGAGGCTTTAACGATATTGGCTTTAGGGATCGAAGCGAAATAGGCGTCGGATTCGACCGTTTTTATTATTATCGGAAGGATATAGTCCCCGCAAGCTTCTATGAGCCCGCCTCCGAGGACGATAACGTCCGGGTCTAATATATGTCTCAAATTGACACAAGAGATACCTATATTCTCCGCGGCGGTCCTAAGCACTTTTTTTACCAGCTGGTCTTTCATCTTAAGGGCTTTTTTGAGCGCGCCGCTTTTAATTATCGAAGGGTTCTTTCCCACTATTTTAGTGATAGCGCTTTTCTTGCCGCTTTTTATGGCTTTCAGTATATCCCTTTCTATAGAGAGCCTTGACGCAACCGCTTCCAGACAGCCGCGGTTCTTACATCCGCATTTATCGCCGCCGGGGTACATTATCACATGGCCGATCTCCGTAGCCGCGCCGAAAGAGCCGGTATAAAGCCTGCCGTCGATCATGAAAGCGCCGCCTATACCCGTACCCGGGAAAATACCGATAATATTCTTACCGGCCCTTGCCGAACCCAGCCAGTGCTCTCCGAGGAGGCCCACGTTGACGTCGTTCTCGGTGGCCGCCGGGACATTGTATTTCTTTTCCACGGCTTCGCGGCAGGAAAACCCGTCAATATTAAGGTTGGGAGACACTATGACCTTGTCTCTTTTTTCATCGAAGATCCCCGGGAGGCCTATCCCTATGCCGCTTATGTTCTCGATGGTCATGCCGCACTGCGCCAGGAGCGAGGATATGTTATCCGATATCCCTTTCAATATTTCATCGGGTTTCGCCATCCTCGGCGTATCGACCTTGTGCCGGGCGAGTATTGATCCCGAATTAGTAACAACAGCGGACGAGATCTTAGTCCCCCCGACATCGACCCCGATAAAGTGACGTATCTTCATTGCCGCTCCTTTTGTGTCAATTCTAACACCAAAACGGCCTGGGAGGAAGAATAATTAGGGATAGTCGGGGACAGTCCCAGAAGGGACACCCTTCCGCACGAATTTGTCTAAAAAAATGGAATTCTGGGACTGTCCCCAAGGGGACACTCCTTCGCACAAATTCGGACAAAAAAAATAAAAATATTTTGTGGAACCGAATAACACGGTATAATGTTGCCATGAACAAACTGATATTATTCCTGGTTGCGATGCTTCCGCTATTTCTCACATCCTGCGCGACGTATCACAATAACGCTACGGGGAGGAACGAGATCATGTTCATTTCGCCGGGGGCGGAGGCGAATATCGGGCGGAACATGAACACAAAAGTGGCTTCGCAGTACGAGGTATCGAACGACCCGGCTTACTTGAAGAGAATAAACGCTGTAGGCGCGCGTTTAGTTAAAAATATCCCGGCCAGGGGTATCCCTTATACCTTCGGGGTCGTCAAAGACAAGAACATGAACGCTTTCACCTTCCCGGGGGGCTATGTTTACGCGACTTCCGGATTAATGGACAGGGTCAAGTCCGACGACGAACTCGCGGCGGTGCTGGCTCATGAGATAGGGCACACCGAGGCGCGCCACGCGGTCAAGCAGATGGAAGGCGCTATCGGCTACACGTCCTTCATGTCGCTGGCTTCCGCGCTCGACCCCCGTGACAAAGAGAAGAAAGATGCCGAGTGGAAATATCTGAAGACCGGTACAGACGTTGTTTTCTCGCTGGTCAATCTGGGCTATTCCAGAAAGGACGAGTATGAGGCCGACAGGCTTTCCGTGAAGTTTTTGCCAATGGCGGGATACGATCCTAAAGCGATATTGTCTTTTTTTGAGAAGCTTAAACAAGAGACCGGATCGAAAACTCCGGAATGGTTGTATTTTCTGAGGAGTCACCCGTTCCTCGACGAGAGGATAGTAGCAGCCCGCGCCGAGATAGATAAGGGGACGTCCCCGGTGCTTGAGGTGAAAAAACCGAACTAAAGGTGTCAGGCCTCCCCATTGGACAAAATTATTCGTCGAAAATGTCCAATGGGGAGGCCTGACACCTTTAAATACTAAGCATGGACAAGTCAAAGATCAGACAGATCCTCAAAGATGTGCGATCCGGCAAAAAAGGGATAGCAGAGGCGCTCGAGGCGCTTAAGACCTTTCCTTTCGAGGATATGGGATTCGCCAAGATAGATACCCACCGGGCGCTCCGGAGAGGTTATCCTGAAGTTGTTTTCGCGGAAGGGAAAAGCCTTGAGCATATAAAACGTATTTTCGCAGCCCACAAAGAAAACAACGGGTATCTCATGGCTACACGGGCATCCCGCAAGGTTTTCGAGGTTGTCAGGGAAGTTAAAAATAGCGCGAAATATTTCGAAGAGGCCAGGATCATATTGTCCGGCCGGCCGGCGAGGCCGGGCGGGAAAAAAATAACGGTTGTGACCGCCGGGACGGCCGACATACCGGTAGCGGAGGAAGCGGCCGTCACCGCGACGATACTCGGCAACAGGGTCGAACGGGTCTATGACGTAGGCGTCGCGGGGATACACAGATTGTTCGCGGGCCATAAAAAACTGAGGTCAGCGAACGTTATTATAGTTGTGGCCGGGATGGAAGGGGCTTTGGCCAGTATAGTCGGCGGGATAGTCGAGTCGCCGGTCATAGCCGTACCGACGAGCGTCGGCTACGGCGCGAGTTTCAAGGGGCTGGCTCCGCTTCTCACTATGCTGAACAGCTGCGCGCCGGGGATAGGAGTGGTCAATATTGATAACGGTTTCGGCGCGGCGTATCTGGCGAGTTTGATCAACCGGGCAGGGAGATAGTGATAACTCAGTTATGGGGAATGAAATCTCCTCAAACCGTCATTGCGAGGGCGCTTTAGCGCCCGAAGCAATTTTTATAGGGATTGCTTCGTCGGCCTTCCGCCTTCGCCAAATATTTCTAACTTATCTGGCTACGGCGGACAGGGCGGGCCTCCTCGCAATGACGGGTGTTTACGCTCTCTGCTATGCCAAGAGGTGAAGGGGTAACATGAAGGTAGCCTATTTCGATTGTTTTTCCGGCGTCAGCGGCGACATGGTCCTCGGCGCTTTTCTCGACCTTGGCCTGGATATTAAGTATCTTCGTGGCGAGCTTGGGAAAATAGATCTCAAGGGATACACGATAAAAAGCGAGAAGGTGGTCCGCCACGGGATATCAGGGACAAAAGCGATAATAAAAATATCAGGACCGGGAAAGGAAAGGACATTTAAGGACATATCGAAACTGATCTCTAGAAGCGGCCTTAAGGGCTCCGTCAAAGACCTCGCGGTGAAGATATTCAGGGATATAGCGGAAGTGGAAGGGCGGATCCATGGTAAGGATATAGATAAGGTTCATTTTCACGAGATAGGCGCCGTCGATTCGATCATAGATATAGCCGGAGCCGCTATAGGCCTCGACGCGTTAAAGATCGACGCCGCGTTCTCGTCAAAGCTCAACCTTGGTTCCGGATCGATCAAATGCGACCATGGTTTTCTCCCCGTCCCGGCGCCGGCGACGGCGGCTTTGTTAAAAGGCATGCCGGTATACTCTCAAGGGGCCGAAACAGAACTTGTCACTCCGACCGGAGCCGCCATACTAAAAAACATTTCGAAAAGTTTCGGCCCTTTCCCCGAAATGACGGTTCTGGATATCGGTTACGGCGCCGGGGATAAAGAGCTTCCCATTCCGAATCTTCTCAGGGTCTTTACCGGACGGGCGGCTTCGAGCGGGCTTTTATCCGATAAGGTGATCGAGATAGAAACGAACATTGACGATATGAATCCGGAGCTTTACGGACATGTCCTTGACAAGCTCTTCGCCAGCGGGGCGCTTGACGTTTTCATCATTCCGGTCTATATGAAAAAGACAAGGCCCGGGAATCTCCTTAAGGTCATACTTGACGAGAAAGATGTCGATAAAATATTGTCCGTGATATTCAGTGAAACGACATCCCTCGGGGTCAGGATCAAAGAATCCTGGCGCAAAAAGCTCAGGAGGGAAAATATCAGGGTCAAGACCCGTTTCGGCGAAGTAGAGCTTAAGCTCGGTAAAACAGGCGATAAAGTCGTCAATATATCTCCCGAATACGAATCCGCAAGAAAGATCGCGATCGAAAAAAATATCCCCTTAAAAACCGTTTACGATGAAGTTAGGAAAATATATTTCTCCCGTTAAATTACGTTTTTTGCTAAAAAAACCAGGAAGAATAAAGGAAATCCCGTTTAGGACATTCCAGGAAAGCCGTGAAAACGGAATATTTTATTTTCTAACTTATTTCAAACAAAAAATTTAGAAAAACATTCTTACTTTTTTGAGAAACATCAGGTATACTTAATTGTAGGTAAAAAAAGAGAAAGACAGAAATTCAGGAAAATTAGTAGTTTTCAACTTTTCATAAAGAGTTTATATGGAAAACAGAATGTTCGATAAAAGAGGCTTTTCGCTGGTCGAAGTATTAACGACCCTGGCCCTGATAGCCCTGGTAATAGTGCCGGTGCTGGCTTCCGTAGCACAAAGTTCAGTTTTTTCAAAAAGGCTGGACATGACATATTATGCTTCCTATCTTGCCCAGCGCCGTATCGAGTTATTGAAAAGTATTGATTTCACCCTCTTGTACCCCGATTGCAACGAGCAGAATATAGGTATAGACATTAACGGCGACGGGATCAGTGAATACAAAAGGACCACCGAGATCACACAGAATTACGCCGGGTCCGGAAAGCTCCTGAAAATAAAGGTCACGGTCACTAAAGTATTGGCCAACCTTAACGGGAGTTACACCGGTATGGGGACTCCGATAGTTATGGAGACGATAGTTTTTAAAGGTTTCGATTAAGGAGATGGATAAAAAGTGACGGACCTTAAGATCAACACAAAAAGCGCCGGTCGAGCGGGAGAGAAAGGGTTCACTCTCGTTGAGACCATGTTTGTGGGTCTCATCACAGTGATCATCCTCAGCGCCATAGTGGTCACCTGGGGAGGTGCGTTCAAGAATGTCATGAACGAAAGGGAAAGGACGAAGCTGCGCATTGACCTTATGAACGCCATGGAGACGATAAAGAGCGACCTTCGTCTCTCGAGCCTTACTCAAGGAGAGATACTCTTCCACCCGCAGGTAGAAGGTACGTACACTTCAGTGAGCATGATCATCCCGACGCCTGACGCTTCGACTGGACTTTTGGGGATAGACGCGTCCACGAATAAGATAGAGTGGAGTAAGACCGTCATTTACCATATCTTCAAGGACGGGAATGGGATTAAGTCGCTCCGGCGCACGGTCATTAACGGCGTTCAATCGACCGAGGACGCGAGAAGGGCCGAGCTTACAAGCGTTATCGAGTCCGGAACGGCCGGCGGAAGCGGATATACGAAAACTGACCTTGTTAAAAATCTCGACACTTTCGAAATAGAGCCGCTGACGGCGGTGGTGGATTTCTATACGAATTCTTCGGAACTTGTTCAGGCAAAAGACGTTATCTTCGGGTGGGCCAAGATAGCCGACGGGAGCCATACCATTAAGCTCGAGAACGTGTCGCATAACCCGTCTTCGAGCGGCGATTCGGTCATAGTGGATACCTTCATGATAGAGCCCTCCGGCGGAGAGAGAGAAGCTGAGTTTTTTACTCCCGAGGTTTCCGGGGGATCCGTGACAAAGGTTTACGATGACAAGTACAATAATCACGAGTACATGAATTTCCAGGCGGCCGGTACGGGGAGCTACTTCACGATCACAGATAAATACGACCTTTTGCGTGAATCTTCTTTTAAAAACGTTTCTTTGAACAATACAGTGGTCTCGGATTATCCCTCAAGGACGACTCTTGCCGTCCCGACGGACGACCAGGCAGGCAGCTATACATGGACTGCCGAAAGCTCTACGGGCGGGAACTCCCAGGACACGGAACTCCTGGGAAGCGCCGCGTCCGGGTCAGGGGTCATACCTCCTGTGGTCATACGCACGGTAGTGGACCCAGGGAACATAGTCTTCAGCCGTGGTCTCGTAAGAGTCTCTTTCAGATCGGCGACAGGTTCTCCCATCACTGTCGATAACGTTTATATAACGAAAGGGAGCGGTGCGGGGCCGTTAGGGCTAACGAACCTGGATCCTTCGGGCGTAGCCAGTCCGGTATGGGGTGACTATCATAGACACCAGCAGCTCTTCTTTAAGGACGCCGGCGGGACTTATACCTCCGGGGTGACGATACCGGCCGATAGCGAAGTCTGGAGCGTGTGGACGGCTATGCCTATAGACGAGGCTTCCGGATATTTTATCACCGTGTATGTTTCAGATACCTCGTCGCTTAATTGTTCGGCCTCTATCAAAGCCGATTCCGTGGACAGGACATTTTACCTTTCATCTTCCTTGTGGACCAGTTGCACGGCGGATCCGGATACGGATACCATTACGGCTCCCGCCCACGGGTTATCGAACGGTAAAATGGTGGCGATAGACGGAACGGGCATTCCCGGAGGGCTTTATTCGAGGCCGGCCCTGTCCGTCCTTGCCGGCAGGCCCGACTGGGAATTGTATTACGTGGTACAGGCCGGTAACGATACTTTCAAAGTCTCTACATCCTCCGGAGGGGCGCCGGCCGATATCCTGACGGCGGGGACGGCTGTAAAATTTTCGCCTGTCCGTACAAGCCCTAACGTTTATCTCGTGTCAAAGATCGATTCCTGGGATACGAAAGGGTCAGTGACTTCCGGCGTATACGATACGACGATCACCGCTCCGAGCTATGGCAAGATAAAGTGGTCGACCGAGACGCATAGCGGTACTACTCTCGGTATAAAGGTCAGGTCTTCTTCTTCGGACGAGATGCTCGGGGCCACGGATTGGAGCGCGCTTAACGCGTACACAGCCAGCGATACCGCCCTCTCGATAGGTTCGGGAAGGTATATTCAATTCATGGCGGAGATCTCGTCCGACCCGTATTTCAAATCCGGGCAGGCAACTCTCACTTACGTCGAGTATCTTTCCGCCCAGGCGGCAGGAGATCCCGACGTTTTTCCTTCAACCTCCGGAGTCCCTTATGTAACGGCGGTTTTCGCGAAATGGGTAGATGACGTGGAGATAGAATGGACGGCAGAGGAAAGGATATGCGCTTTAAAGGGGCATATAGGGAAAAGGAACGATCTCGGGCGTGTCAAGGTGACTATCGACGGCCAGACCCTTTTCAAGGACCTTAAAATTAATCTATCCGCTAAAACTACCGTGGATAGTAAAGAGATCGAGGCTAAAGGGGAATTAGAGGTACAACCTTTGAATACGGGGAAATGATGAAGACATCAAATTTAAATGAAAAACCCGGGTATCCCGGGGGCAAAAGAGGGGTGGTCCTTGTTGTCGCTTTGGCTTTTATGGCCCTGTTGATATTTGGCGTAACATCCCTAGCTCTTATGATACAGACCGACGCGGGGTTCGTCAAAAAGACAAGAGATATGGCCGCCGCGAGGTTCGCCGCCGAGGCGGGTATAAACCACGCCCTCGCGAACCTGGATTCAAGCACATATGAGGCGATAAGCGGCAGCACCATAACGAACGATACGTCGGCGTTCACCGCGGGCTCTTACCTGGTCACCTTTTCCGAGCCTTCAGCCGGGCGGTATCTGGCGACTTCCGTAGGGACAGCGAACGGAGAAACGGCGACCGCGACCATGGAAATAAGGCCCGCCTCCGCCGCGAAATCCGCCACGGATTTCTTCGCCGCCGCGGCGGGTAACGTGCAGATCAAGGTGCACAATCTATCCGTAGACGGCTATATCACTGGAGGCGTGCACGCTAACGGCAACTTAACGCTGACAGTGCAGCCCCGCGCTGCTTTCACCCTGACAGGTCCGCTTTCCGCATGCGGGACAGTCAACATAGACAATAAAGGGACTTTGGTGAGGAGCGGCACGAACACTAACGGCGCCCCTTTTGTCGCTTTCCCGACATTCAAATACGCCGCGCTCGAAACGCTCGCGAAAGACTCGGGCAATTATTACAGCGGCAACACGACTTTAACGGGAGTACAGACCCCGGCTAACGGCGTTATTTACATTAACGGGACTCTCACCGTTTCAGGCAATTGCACTATTTACGGCGGAGTTGTCGCCAACTCGATACTCGTTCCCAACGGCTGTGTTCTGACCCAGTATAAAAGCGGCACGAGGAATCTCATCCTCGCCAGGACCGGAGAGATCAGGGTGCAGGGGCGTTTGGATATCAAAGAGGCCCTTGTTTACGCTGAGGGTGACATATTGACCCATCAGAAGAATTCTAAAGACGCCGACCCGGAAGTCTATGTTCTCGGGGGACTTATCGCTAAAGGGAGCATAACCTTCTGGAACGAAAAAAATCATTTGCAGTACACGAGGGTCGAAGTATCATCTCCCGAAATGAACGGCGTCAACACCAGGAACAGCATTGTAAGCTGGAATAAATAACCCCTTCGGGCAGGCTTTCTTGATCGCGCGCTTGCATCAGTCTTTCATATCAGGTAATTTAGTTATTGGCAGAGGTGTTTCTTTGGATCGATACTAAAGAGGTTCATATGCGTGCCACAATAAAGGTCGCGGCGTCTTTGTTTTCGCTTTTCCTGATGTGCTGCGTTCGTGTTATTCCCGCCTTCCCGGCCAGTGAAATAGCCGTCGTCATAGACTGCCGTGGCGATGGCCTTATCATCCCCAGTAAAAGCGACCTGGGGGTCCGTTGTGAAAAGGGGCTAGTTGTCAACCCGGGCGATTGGGTAAAGACCGGCCCCGGAGCCGCCGTCACTTTGGCTTTCGACAAGGGGTTCAATAACCTCGTTACCGTTAAAGAGAACAGCCTGGCCGTAGCAATGCCTGACGGATATTTCAATATGGACCTTCTCGAAGGGTCGGTTTTCGGGGATCTCGGGAAGATTAAAAGCAATCGCTGTTTCAGGCTTATGTCCCCGGCCGTAGCCATGGAGACAGCGAGCGGAGCATGGAGCGCGAGGAACGAAGGGGCCTACACGGAAGTGTCCGTCTTTAGAGGCACGGCGGCCATGACCGGCATGAACCCGGACGGAAGCCTTAAGAAAGAAAAGAAAGCCGTCGCTGAGGGTTATGGAATAAAGATCATGAACAATTCCGATCCGGGAGAGCTCGAACCAAATTCGGAGCCCTTAACCGCGTGGGCCATGGACGAGATCGCGAAGCTCCGCGCGACGAGACAGACCGCCCTCAGTGAAATGAGCGAGAATAAACTGAAGATAGCGGAGCCGCCTAAAAGCGTTTTCGGTAAGAACTCGAAAGTAGATACCAAGATAGTATACGGCGGCCAAGAAGTTAACCTCGAGGAGTATCTTTCGCTGGAAAAAAATAAAGTTTCCGGCAAAGTCCCCTCCGGCGACCATGGAAAATAAGCTTTTTTCCCGCCGCACTTGCATAGAACTATCCCATTAGGTAAGTTTAATCTTATGGCTTGATGATATTCTTATTGGACGGAAAGAACGGGATAATATGCCTACGAGTATAAGGTCCGCGGTGTTACTGTGTTCGCTATTTACGTTTACGGGCCGCCTCTTAGCAATGCCGGCCGCCGCCGAGAACGACATAGCGGTGGTCATAGCTTGCCAGGGGGATGTAAAGGTCGTTCCCGGTAAAAGCAACATAGGCATTCCTTGCGTCAAGGGAGGAGTCATTAATCCCGGAGACTGGATGAAGACCGGTCCGGGTTCCGCAGTTACCTTGGCATTCGACAAGAAATTCGATAATCTCGTGACGATACAGGAGAATAGCCTGACGGTTGTCCTGCCTGACGGTTATTTCAATATCAACCTGATCGAAGGGGCCGTTTTTGGGAACCTGGAGAATATAAAAAGCAACCAGGTTTTCAGGATAATGACGCCGGCAACATCCACCGAGGCTTCGAACGGCGGGTGGTGCATCAGGAACGAGGGCCCGTATACCGACGTCTCGGTCGTGGACGGAGTGGTTTTCGTGAGCGGTGTAAATCCCGACGGAACGGTGAAAGGCGAAAAAAGCGCCGTAGAAAAGGGGTTCGGGAGAAAGACCACTAATAGCGGCGACCCCGGTGAGCTCGAGGCCACTCCGGGGTCCATAACGGCGTGGTTCCAGGAGCAGGTCATAAAACACCGCGAGATGAAAAGAACGGCGCGCCAGGAATTGAGCGATAATAAGCTGCAGATCGAACGCCAACCGGCGAGCATAGTGCAAGGAAAAATGACCAACGGCACTACCATCATAGCCGACGGACGAGAGGTGGACCTGGTGGATTTTATATACCAGGAAAGAGTGAAGAACTGGAAGGGCCGGTAATAACGTACGGGGATCGAATATGAACATCAGTATCAGGGCAAAGATATTCTCAATAACCGTAATTCTCCTCATGTTCATATTCATCACATCCATCGGGATAAATATTGAGCGGTTCAGGCTGATCTACACCGAGGTTTTTCTGGAAAAGGCCAGGACCGACGCCCATGACCTGGCGAATGTCCTGGTGAAACAGTTAAGCAAATTGCCTTTGGCGAGGCTTTCCGGCATGCAGACCCTTCTAAACGACTATCTGTCGGCCGAGCACAGTTATTGTTACATCGCTGACAAGGACAAGAACATCCTCTACCAGAGCGAGGGGTTTGACAAGATCGAGGGGCTCGACAGATATATCTTTAATAAGGTGAAATTCGACGCCTCCAGTAAAAGCGCCATCTTATCGGCCGGCAGGTATTTCGAGCTGGTCATGCCTCTCGTCTATGATTTTGAAGCCGTAGGCACGCTGAACGTTGGCGTCTCGAAAAAAAAGGTCGACGAGATCGTAGGGGGCATATTGTTCCAGAACGCGATGATACTCTTCGGGACGCTCATCATCTCGCTCATAACGCTTTACCTTTTCGTCCATTACAACATCTCGCATCCGATAGCGAGGCTAAGATATAAGATCTCCAACCTGTCATCGATATTCAACCTTTCCGGGGATTACGGCGACAGGCCCGGTGACGAGCTGTCGCATTTCGCCGGGACTTTCGAGAGGATGACGGAGGAGCTCAGGCAGAAGACGGTCACGAAGGATTTTATCCAGAACGTTTTCGAAAGCATTCCTGACGCCGTTTTCGTGGCAAACATGTCCGGTACGATAAAAATGGCGAACAAGGCCGCCGGGAAAATGCTTGCCATGGCCACGGAGCAGATAACCGAGGCGCTGATCTGGCAATTCTTCGACGACGAGAAGACATTCGGCGTCAGCAACGAGGTCCTGATGTCGAACGTGAAAAAAGGGTTTTTTAGGGATATAAGAACGTTCATCCGTAACAGGGAAGGGAAGAACATCCCCGTTACTCTTGACTGTTCGGTGGTGGAAGGCAAGTATCATGAGGCTCTCAGTATTGTTTGCATGGTGAGAGAGATCGCTCTGGAAAGGAGGCAGATATGTTAGAAGGCGAATTACGTAAAGGCATGAGTCTCGAAGATATGGAAATATTGAAACGAAGGGCCGAGACCACAACAGGGCATAAGGTCCAGAGAAAAAAGGTCAGTAAGATAGGGCTGTATACACGTACCGGGCTTAACAAGTGGGCCAATATCGAGGAAGGTAAATTCCTCGATCCCAGGATATCCGGGGTTAACAACGACGAAGTCGCGGCCATCTTTAAGACCGAAGCGGACTATTACGTCGTCTGTACCGAGAACCACGGCGTTTCCAAAGGGCATCCGTTCATCTTCAGGCACCAGGAGATATATATGGTAGTGGAGGAGTAAGGAGGATCTCGCCAACTTTGACCGAGGCACGTAGGGGCGGCCCTTGTGGCCGCCCTTAATGATAGGTATTTGAACGTTCAATGGGTTTAGGGCGGCCACAAGGGCCGCCCCTACGGATTCTATTATTACACGCCGCTTTTTTTGCCGGGACGAAAACAAAAAAATATTCCTTGACATTCGCTTTAACTGAGAGTAAAATTATCTCAGTTCATAATTTGGGGGATATAAATGAAACTGTTGACCAAAGATTCGGATTACGCGGTAAGGGCTCTCTGTGCTCTTGCGGGAGATAGTGATAGATTACTGTCCGTCCGCGAGATAGCGGCCGCGCAGGGGATACCTTATCAGTATTTGAGGAAAATAATCCAGAAATTGATACAGGCCGGTTTTTTGACCGCGAAAGAGGGCGGGTCAGGGGGAGTTATGCTCGCGGCAGACCCCGTGAAGATGAAAGTAGTCGATATTATCAGGGTTATGCAGGGTGAAGTGCAAGTGTCCGATTGTCTTTTTAAGAAGAAGGTATGCGCGAACAGGAACGAGTGTGTTTTGAGGCGGAACCTTCTAAGGATAGAGAAACTGGTCGAGAAGGAGTTCGGTAAGATCACGATAGCGGGGTTGATCAAGGGATAGAGGCATAGCGCAAAGAGCAAAGCGCATAGCTCAACTTTCAAGTACGCCATGCGCCATGCCCCATGCGCCATGCCAATAAAAGGAGAAATAATATGAATGTAAAAAGGAAAATCATTAAGATCAACGAAGACAAATGCAACGGCTGCGGGCTCTGCATGCCTAATTGCCCGGAAGGGGCGCTTAAGGTGATCGACGGTAAGGCGAGGCTTATAAGCGACCTCTTCTGCGACGGGCTGGGAGCCTGCATAGGGCATTGCCCGGAAGGGGCGATACTTATAGAGGAAAGAGAGGCGGAAAAATACGACGAAAGAAGGGTCATGGAGAATATAGTCAAGAAAGGGGCGAACACGGTCAAATCGCATCTCGAGCACCTTCGTGACCATAACGAAAACGAACTTTTGGCCGAGGCCCGGGGATATCTTAAGGAAAAAGGGATAAACGATCCTCTGGATGAAAAAGGCGTTCATGGAAAAAGTCACCATGCCGGGCATACCGGAGGCGGATGCCCCGGCGCGCGGATGATGGATTTCAGCGCGAAAGTCCCCGGCGACACTAAAGGCAATGAGACAGGCTCGAGGGCGTCGGAGCTCAGGCAGTGGCCGGTACAACTTCATCTTGTCCCTCCAGGAGCGCCGTATTTTCAGGGAAAGGATGTGGTCATAGCCGCCGATTGCGTGGCATACGCGCTCGCCGATTTCCATAAGGACCATCTTAAAGGTAAGTCACTGGCCATAGCCTGCCCGAAGCTGGACAGCGAGCAGGAGATATACGTCGAGAAAATAACGCAGCTCATAGATCAGGCCAGGGTCAACACGATAACGGTGATGACGATGGAGGTGCCGTGCTGTATGGGCCTCGTCTCCGTCACGAAAGAAGGCGCGGCGAAGGCGAAACGAAAAATACCCGTAAAACACGTGACGGTGGGCATTAGAGGCGAGGTCGTAAACGACGAGTGGATATAAACGCCCTTCGGGATGGGTTGAAACGAGGCACGTAGCACGTAGGGGCGGCCCTTGTGGCCGCCCTGGATAGATCGGATGTCAATAAATCGCGTGAATAAGGCGTTTAGGGCGGCCACAAGGGCCGCCCTAAGGAATTAAACAATGATACTATTCATCAAACACATACGCAACGAAGGACCCGGCATACTCGAGGACCACTTTCTTCGTAACGGCTACCGGACCAAAACCATTGAGCTCTGGCGCGGGGACGGTTTGCCCGGGGGCCTGGAAGGGATCGAGGCCGTCGTAAGTATGGGCGGGCCTATGAATGTGTATGAGGAGGAAAAATATCATTTCCTCGGGGAAGAAGATATTTTTCTCGGGAAGATCCTGAAAGAGAAAGTCCCATTCATGGGTATATGCCTCGGTGCTCAGCTATTGGCCAAAGCCGCCGGCGCGAAAGTACGAAAGAACCGTGTGAAGGAGCTGGGGTTCTCGGGGATAACTCTGACAGATAAGGGCTCCGTTAGTCCGATCTTCAAAGGATTCGGAAGGGATGTCGAGGTTTTTCAATGGCATGAGGATACTTTTGATATTCCGGATGGCGGAGAGCGTCTCGCGTCCTCGCCGGAATGCGAGAACCAGGCTTTTTCGATAGGCCCGTCGGCCTTCGGCCTCCAATTCCATCTTGAGGTCACGGGCGAGATCGTCGGCGACTGGCTGAAAGACCACCTTAAGTCCGGGGATCAAAACGAAAGGGATACGGGGGAGATAATAATAAGCAGGTACGAACATATAAAGAAAGCGTTTAACGATAACGGCAATACGTTTTGCCGGAATTTCGAGAGGATAATAAAATACAGCTCCAAACAACCATAAAGGTCCATGGTCCATTGTCCATGGTCCATGGTCCAAAGCAAAGGAGGAAGTCATGTCAATGTTCTGTTATCAGTGTCAGGAAACGGCTAGAAACAAGGGGTGCACCATAAAAGGCGTGTGCGGGAAGGAGGAGTCAACCGCCAACCTCCAGGACCTATTAATATACGTGCTGCAAGGCCTGTCGCTATACGCCGAAAAAGCGACAAAACCTCTCGACAGGAAATACGGGCTTTTCGTTACCCAGGCTCTTTTCGCGACCATTACGAACGCGAATTTCGACGACGTCCGCATGAACAAGCTTATCAGACAGGCTCTCGTTCTGAGGGGAGAACTGAAAAGCAAAGCCCCGGCTTTGTCGGGAAATATCCATGATTCAGCCGTATGGTCATCGAACGATACGGGTGAATTCGTGAATAAAGCGAAAGAAGTCGGTATCGTCTCTTACAGCGCGAATGAGGATATACGTTCGCTGAAAGCGCTGTTACTCTACGGGATCAAAGGGGCGTCCGCTTACACCGAACACGCCGCGGTACTCGGGCATTACGACGACGCGATATATGATTTCATTTTTAAGGCGCTTGCCGCTATAACGAAAGATCTCTCCGCCGATGAATTGACGGGCCTCGTCCTGGCTACCGGCGGAATATCGGTAACGGCTATGGCTCTCCTTGACAAGGCTAATACGTCCGCCTACGGGAGTCCCGAGATAACGAAAGTGAATATCGGAGTGCGGAATAACCCGGGCATATTGATATCCGGTCACGATCTCAAGGATATGGAGGAACTTCTTAAGGCGACGGAAGGTACGGGAGTGGACGTTTACACCCACAGCGAGATGCTGCCGTGTAATTATTATCCGGCTTTCAAGAAATACAAACATCTCGTCGGAAATTACGGCAGTGCCTGGTGGAAACAGTCAGAAGAGTTCGAGGCGTTTAACGGTCCGATCCTCATGACAACCAACTGCATAACGCCCGTCAGGGATTCCTACAAGGACAGGATATTCACGACCGGTATGGCCGGATATCCGGGCGTGAAACATATCGCCGACAGGAAAGAAGGCGGTAAGAAGGATTTTTCGGAGGTGATAGCGATAGCGAAAAAGTCCAAACCCCCGAAAGAGCTCGAGAAGGGCGAGATCGTCGGCGGTTTCGCGCATAACCAGGTGCTGGCTCTCGCCGATAAAGTGGTAGCGGCCGTGAAAAGCGGCGCGATAAAAAAGTTCGTGGTCATGGCCGGATGCGACGGGCGCCAGGCGGGTAGGGGCTATTTTACCGACGTCGCGAAAAGCCTTCCCTCGAACACGGTCATACTTACGGCCGGCTGCGCGAAATACAGGTACAACAAACTTCAGCTCGGGGATATCGGCGGCATACCGAGAGTTCTCGACGCCGGACAGTGCAACGATTCCTATTCGCTGGCGGTGGTCGCGTTAAAGCTCAAGGAAGTTTTCGGGCTAAAAGATATCAACGACCTCCCGATCTCTTTCGACATAGGCTGGTACGAGCAGAAAGCCGTATGCGTTCTCCTTGCCTTACTGTATCTCGGCGTCAAGGGTATAAGGCTCGGACCGACTTTACCCGCGTTCTTATCGCCGAACGTAGCTAAGATACTGGTCGAGAAGTTCGGTATCACGCCTACGGGTGATGTGAAGAACGATGTTGCTGCGATAATGGCGTAATTGGATAGGTCGAAGGTGGAAGGTCGAGGGTCGAAGGGGTGAAGAAACGGTTCCCTTCCACCCTCCACCTTCGACCTTCAACCTGAAAACAGTGGACGATAATTAGGGACAGACCATGGGTAAATAATAAAAAAGTTACCTAAATGGGCTCTGTCCCTTTTTTGTTTTTCTGGTATAATGTTAGCTCAATAAAATCTCAATATGAAATCAAAATTAAGCAATATAGTTACGCTCATCGTCTTTTTGGTGAATAGTTTGACGGTAGGGGCGGTCGGGGATGGTGCGTCCGGGAGGGCGCTTAGCGCCTGGACTTTTACGGATGATCCGGTAAAGAACAGGGCTATGATGGCCGGGCTTTACAGGTCAAATGGGCTTATTTCGGAGGCGAGGTCGGGGCTGTATAAGGAAGTGTTATCAAACCGCAATGTTTCCGCGGAATTTCTTCCTTCGGGGACCTATCTTACTGACAAAAAAAACGATCTGGACCTTATACGCGCCTGTTTTAGCGCGGATATACGGATACTTCTAGAAAGGGAAAAAGAAAAGCGGCGCGGGTTGTTCGAAGCTGTAAGAACGAAAGTCCTTTCGGATGAGCGGTTGATAAGCTGGAACGAAATGCTCGGCGGAGCGAACGCGACCATCGAGGATATGGATTTTTGGAGAGATGATGAAAAAGATAAACTGGCTATCGAGATCATGGCCAAGGCGATCGAGATATCCATACTCGCCGATAAAAAAATGGCTGATCCTTTTACCGAACTACTTCCGGAGGAAAGGGAAATAGCGGCAGCTTTTATGGCGATAATAACAGATAGCCGCGAGAAAAGGAAATACGACAGGTTCGTCCGTGATGTCATACGCCTCGAGAAACGGGCCGGGTATCTAAAGCGGCTAAAGTACGGGGTATCTTCTGACAAATATCCTGACATGGAGACAAGGTTCCGTAAAGAGTCCTTGAAATACGGCGGTAAAGGCGCCTGGTCGAAGGTCCTTGAGGAATGCGCGGAAGAGCTCGGCTACAGGACGCCGAAGACGGTGTACTTAAAGGTCGCCGAAGTATGGGCTAAATTCGTAAAGGCTAATGAACCCGCGATCAAGATCATAAACCAAAAGATAGTTGATGACGAGTCGAGACACGGGCAAGTGAGTAAAAGCACTCTCGACGAAGCAGAATGGGCGCTCGAGCATCTCGCTTTCCCCGAGGATCTCGGAGCGTCGGTCGAGAACCTTTCGGAATTCATTCTGGCGGCGGTCAAAGAACTCGACGGCGAGCTAATAGTGCGCTCAAGCGGCGTCTGGGAAGATTCCTATTTCAGGAACATGGCGGGCGTGTTCACTTCTCCCATGGTAAAGAACGCCCGGGCCGCGGCTGAAGGTGTGAAGAAGATATTCCACCACGCCATCGGTAAAATGTGGCTTCATCAGAACGACCCGGGGAAAAAGGTGATAGAGGGCCTGCCGAATATCGTGACGCCGGAAGAAGGGTTAGGGATGGTCGTACAAAAACTCGTCGATTTCCGCGCCTCGGGGACGGCCCGTACCAACCGGTTCGGAAAAAGCGTCATACAGGCCGCTTTCGGCGAAGCCGAATACGCGGTGAGGTCGGTTAACGCCAATACCTGCCAGTTCGTTTTCGATAAAGAGAAAAGCCCTGACGGCGAGAATTATGAGTTCAACCCGTCATACCTTAGGACGCCGTATGAGGTGAGGATCAAGATAGACGGCAAGGTCAAAGAGTTGACGGCCGCGCAAGGTATATACGAGATGAACCAGGCCCTTAAGGATTTTCCCGAGGTGAACGGCGAAAAAAGCCCGATAAGCATTGAAAAAGCGCGAAAACTCTATGCCGTTATTAACGCTCTTGAGGAGAAGGTCGGGTATCCTCTTGACATAGAATGGGGATTCGAAGGCGACGAGCTGTACATCATCCAGATGCGTCCCGCGATGGGCGACGATCACGCGAAAAAGCTGATAGATCCCGCCCCGGAATTATCGGAAGATAAGAGGATAGCCGTTACTCCGACGGCCGTGGGACAGACCGCGAGAGAGGGGTACAAGTCAAGAGTGGTTGTTTTCGCCGACGGGACGAGAACAGAGACCGTGCGAAAGTTCGAGGAGTCTTTCTTCGGGAATGGGCCCGAAGAAAAGGGATATATCCTCGTTAAGAGCGATGCCGCTTCATGCGCCGACCAGCTTGGGCAGACCCGCGCTCGGGTACTGGTAGACCCCAGACAGGGTTCGGAACAGGCGCATAATATTAACTACATCGAGAACAGGATCAGGGACGGAGAGTTCGTCTATTGCAACGGCCCGGCGCTGAAGAACGGGTTTCTTAAGAACCTGACGCTTTACCCCCACCCCGATTTCCCGGGCGTATGGGTGAGCGCGGAAGAGGTCACTTATTTTTCGGGCGGGTTGAAGGGCGAGTTCTACGCCGAAAAGCATGGTGACGTGAAGTTGCCTTCGCCTTTTGAACGTGACGCGGATGAGGAGTATTTGAAGACGTTCTATTCGATACTCAAGGAGAACTCGTTAAGAGGGCAAATGGAATTTACGAGCGCGGGCAACGCGTTGAGAACGATACTCCGGGAGTGCGGCTTAGCGGTATTTGAGGACAAATTGAGTATCTTTAGGCCCGAGAACGATACGGCTGAAAGGAGGGAGCTTTTAAGGCCGGTCATAGGAATGTTAAATACTTTTTACGATCGGGGAGGATCTCCGTCGGTCGAATGGTATTTGAGATTGATACGGGCGCTGAGATCGGCTCTGGACGTACCTATATTGCCGGATAGATGGGAATGGTACGATATAGGACGCCTCTTGGATCTCACGGCATTCGTTCCAGACCATGAGGCTATCATGCGTATCGAGAAAGAAAACAGAACGACGGTCGAGACCGACGGGATATTCAAGGTTATGGTCTTTGAATGCCACGCGGGCAGGTACCGGGATTTTATCGAAAAGACCCGGGGGATCCCAGGCTGTACTTTAAGATCGGAGACTGGAGAAACTTCATACATGCAGTTCCAGCGAATGCTGGAAGCTAACGGATATTACGCCGATCTTGTGGTCATTCATCTGGGTGATGCCAATATGGTGGGATGGTTGTCCGATCAGGTTGAAGCTTTGAGGAAAAGTAATCCGGATGTGGAAATATTAGTTGAGTACGGCCTTAGGAGGCCTGATGTTATGGGTATGCAGCAGGAA
>JADGBR010000039.1 GCA_015231405.1 Candidatus Omnitrophota bacterium
GAACGGATGACGGGAGAAAGCCCGCCTTTGGCGGCCGAGTATCTATCCCTCGTCTTAATGAGGCCCGGCCGGATATTCAAGGCGCTTTTTCCTCGGGTAGAAGCGATCGAGAACAGGTACGGAGCGACATTCGAATAAAGGTAGTTGCCGCCATCGTCAACGGCCCTCACTGAAAGCAATTTAGCCCCATAGGCTACGCCTATGGTCCCTTCCCCGTCGGCTTCGGCCGCGATGATCCCCGATATATGCGTGCCATATCCCAGAGGGTCGCCCGGAGCGTTATCACCCGAAACGAGATCCCATCCCTGTATATCGTCAATGAACCCGTTCCCGTCGTCATCGACCCCGGGTTCGCCGTTAAGTTCGGCGTCGTTGACCCAAAGACCGTCGTCTATGTCCGGATGCGTATTGTCGATCCCGCTATCTATCACGGCTACGAGAACGTCTTTCCCCGTAGCCAGCTCCCAGGCGTCTTCCATATTCATGTTCTTCAGTCCCCAGAGATCGTCAAAGCTCTGTCCCCAGGAACCGAAAGAATCATAGAACGGATCACTCACAGCCGATGCGGTATGCGGAAAAATGAAGGCCAAAAGTACCGATATCAACACATTTCGCGTAAACGCCATGCTTTTCCTTGTGGTTTATAAGTATATATTACACCCAAACATGAGAAAAACAAGCAATGAGGGGCCGATAGTGTAACAAATTATGCTGACTTTCATCACAATTTCATTACGCCTTGCGACAGGGGTGATGGCGTGAAGGAGATGGGGTTCTTCGTACGGCACTTTGACTGTCCCCCCACCAAAATCGCCTTGTGCGTGGACCTTGCAAATATTGCAATGACGGCAACAATCTGAACTAGAAGTTTGCAAAGTGCCGGTAGAAGGTTCCCATCTCCTTCACGCCATCGTCACGCCTAGACGCCCCTGACATCTACCGATCTGACGTGTTTTGACAGGATCTCTTTGAACCGGAGCAGATCTTCCTTACTATACAAGTTCAAGTCCCTTATGCTCCTATCGAGCGTTATCTCGGGACGGAACTGCTGGAGGAAGTATTTTTTAGCGCCGCGGACATATCTTGATATCTCGCCGATATCTTTTTCATCCACAATGCCGGGGACACAGGTGGTGCGAAATTCGTGGTCTATGGTGGACAGCATGAGGGTATATACGCTTTCCTCTATATTTGCCGGGGTTCCGGGGTTCGGGCTCACAAGGGAGTATTTGCCGAAAGATGTCTTGATATCAAGCGCCGCGTAGTCAAGCAGTCTTTCCATCATCAGTTCCCTGAGCACCCCGGGGTCGTTCCCGTTCGTGTCCAGCTTTACCTTGAAACCCATGCTTTTCAGGATGGATATGAATTGGGGCAGGTCTTTTTGCATCGCAGGCTCGCCGCCGGTGATCACTACGCCGTCCACGAAACCCGATCTCCCGGAAAGGTACCCGAGCACCTCTTCCGTGGAAATAGCGGGGCTTGTTTCGGCGTTAACAAGGTCCGGGTTTTGACAATACGAACAAGAGAAGTCACACCCGGCCGTGAAAATGACGGCCGAAACAAGCCCCGGGTAATCAACAAGAGACAGTTTTTGCAGTCCTGCTATCCTCATTGGTCTCTACGAACGCCTCCGCGTCGTATTTCATCCTGTCGCCGAACTCCGCGGTCTTTCCCTCGTTCCACGTCTGTACGGGCCTGAAAAAACCTGTTACTCTCGAAAAAACCTCTACATTGCATTTATTACTGTTCATTTTACCGCCTCCTTAAAATTTACTTCCTGACAATTATCGTGTGGACATTTAAAATGCTCCCCCGCTATATATCCATGCTCGGCACAGATAGTGAACGAAGGAGTGATAGTATAGTAAGGAAGCCTGTAGTTCTCCGCTATCTTCCTCACTAGTTGTTTGCATGTGTTCTTATCCTCTATCCTCTCTCCCAGCCACATATGGAATACCGTTCCTCCCGTGTACATCGACTGTATCTCGTCCTGGTGGTCGAGCGCCCATAAAAGATCGTCGGTATAGTAGACCGGCAGGTTGGACGAATTCGTATAGTACGGATCTTGACCGCCCTGCGTAACTATTCCGGGGTACCTGTCCTTATCCATTTTAGCGAGACGGTATGTGGTCCCTTCCGCCGGGGTAGCCTCCAGATTATACATGTGCCCGGTCTCCTCCTGAAAATCTATCATCTTCTTCCTTATATGGTCCAGGATCTCTATGGCGAAATTCCGACCTCTTTCGCTGCCTATATCCATCTTCATGAGGTTCAAACAAGCCTCGTTCATCCCAACGAGCCCTATCGTCGAAAAATGGTTGGCCCAAAAAGTTCCGAGACGCGATTCGATACCGTTCAAATAATGTTTCGAGTAGGGATACAAACCCTGGGTGGTCAGCTGCTCCAGCACCTTCCTCTTTATCTCGAGCGACTCCTTGGCGATGCGAAGAAGCTCGTCCAGCCTCGTCACGAACTCTTCCCTGTCTGATGAAAGATACGCGAGTCGTGGCAGGTTCACGGTGACGACCCCTATGGACCCGGTAAGGGGGTTAGAGCCGAAAAGCCCTCCGCCTCTCTTGTGGAGCTCGCGATTATCGAGCCGGAGGCGGCAGCACATACTCCGGGCGTCGTCGGGACTCATGTCGCTATTCACGAAATTCGAGAAATACGGAATACCGTATTTCGCGGTCATTTCCCACAGACCGTCAAGGTCCTTATTGTCCCAGTCGAAATCCTTGGTGATATTGTAGGTAGGTATAGGAAAGGAGAATATCCGTCCCTTGGCGTCCCCTTCTATCATGACCTCGCAGAAAGCCTTGTTTATGAGGTCCGCCTCATGCTGAAAATCACCGTATTTCTTATCCATAAGCTCGCCTCCGACTACCGCGGCCTCGTCCTTTAAGTTGCGCGGTATGGTGAGGTCCAGCGTGATATTGGTGAAAGGCGTCTGGAACCCGACCCTCGTGGGAACGTTTATGTTGAATATGAACTCCTGCATGTACTGCTTTACCTGCTGGTAGTTGAGCTTATCATAATAGATGAACGGGGCGAGGAGGGAATCAAAATTCGAGAAAGCCTGCGCGCCGGCCGCCTCTCCCTGAAGCGTGTAGAAGAAATTGACTATCTGTCCGAGCGCGACCCTGAAATGCTTGGGGGGTTTCGATTCTACTTTGCCATAAGCCCCGCCGAACCCGCGGGAAAGAAGGTCCTTCAGGTCCCAGCCGCAGCAATACGCGCTTATCGACCCAAGGTCGTGGATATGTATCTCGCCGGAAAGATGTTTCTCGGCGACATCGCGGGGGTATATCCTGTCGAGCCAGTATTTATTCGATACCGCGGTCGAAATAAAATTGTTCAGGCCCTGGAGCGAGTATCCCATGTTGGCATTCTCCTTGACGCGCCAGTCCTTCTGCTGGATGTAGCTATCCACCATATTGACCGCGTCGGAAAGAAGCTCTTTGGTCTGACGCAGCTTCGCGTGCTGCTCACGGTACAGTATGTATGCTTTCGCGGTCTTTGCGTGGCCGGTCTCGATGAGTATTTTCTCGACCAGGTCCTGGACGTTCTCCACCGTCGGGATCCTGTCTCCCTTGTACAGCACCTCCAGGTAGGAAACAAGCTGGTGCGTTATTTTCCGCGCTTTCTCTATATCCTCCCCGCCAACCGCTTTCGCGGCGCCGAAGATAGCTTTCTCGATCTTCCCCGGATCAAAATCCTCAAGCCTTCCGTCCCTCTTCCTAATATATTTGATGTCAGTCGAGTACATCTTCCCTCCATTTCTTTGTCCGGTCTGCCTTTTTCCAGGGCCCTTTTTACGGAAGGACCCGTTTTTACAACAAGTGACAAAACATTCAAAAACTACCATATATTGATACCGTTGTCAAGTTGACCACAACATATAGTTAGTATGAAAAAAGTTTGTTTTTTTATTCTTGACGGTCTTTTTCGCTTTTTTAAGCGGGAAATCAAGCCTTATTACGCGGTTATGTCACAGGGAAAAACAGAAAAAATATTATTTCGGATCTGTATTAAAAAAATTTTTTCAGGAAACTTTTCTTGTTCTCCTGAGCCGGTCCGGACTTTTTAACGAACATTTTCAGCGTTACGTGCGTATTGTTCTGCCACGGCCATAACATAGCGGCGACAAGAACTCCTCCCACGTCTTTCTTGTACAGGACCTGATTTTTGAAAATCCCGCCGTAATCCTCCGTGAGCACCGTATCTTCCTTCGTCGGCGCCTCGCCCAGAGGCTTCACCGCCGGGCCCAGTTCGCCGGTGAGGACCTCGTCCCATTTCATGATATCTTTTTTGAGGAACACCATCTCGCAGAAATCGTCCGAAACGCAACGTTTCTCGTAGATCTCAAGGCTAGCGAGTTTTTCCGCAATAGTTTTTATCGGCATAAGGTTATTATACTAGAGTACAGTGAAGTTGCAAGGATCTTATTCATCTCCCGGGGTTCAGTAACACGCTGATTTTTTCCAGGAGTTCCTTCGCGCTATAGGGTTTTGACACGTATTCGTCCGCCCCTGATTCTACACCCCAGAATTTGTCGCTTTCGGTGGATTTGGCGGTAAGCATTATGATCGGGATATCCTTGTACTCGGGGCTGTCCTTCAGGATCCTGCAGACCTGGAAACCGTTTGGAGGTGGCATCATGACATCGAGAAGTATAAGGTCAGGCACGCCGCTTTTTATCTTGGCTAGCGCCTCTTCACCGCTATACGCTCCCGTCACGGAGTATCCGTTAGCCTCGAGCCTTATCTTTATCTGCGTCACTATATCGGCCTCGTCATCCACAACAAGAATACTCTTGCCCATTTTAAGCTCCTCCCTTTTTACCTTTTATAACCACCTTCTCGATATTGCCGATAAGCTCCGCGTTATCGAACGGTTTTGTCATGTAATACTCCACTCCCTCGGGCTCAAAAAGGTCTTTCATCTCCTGTTTCGCGGTAAGGACTATCACCGGGATATTCTTCGTCGCCGGGGCCCTCTTGAGCTCGCGTATAACGGTATAGCCGTCCTTACCGGGCATCATTATATCCAGGATTATCACGTCGGGAAGTTCCCGGACGGCTTTCCTGACCCCCTCGTTCCCGTCGAAAGCCGGTATCACTTCATACCCTTTGGACATGAGCCTTGTGGAGACGGCTTTCACGAGATCGATCTCGTCGTCTATGAGCAGCACTTTGTAAGCCATTTTTCCCTCCCTATTCAGACTGTGTCAGAGTTTGTAATAGCGGTACCCAGTCTGAATTTTTATCATGCCAGCCTTGAAAAAGCTTTGTCTACAAGCTCTCCGGCGGTCCTGCCGTCGGCCGAATACTCCGCTATACCGACTTTTATGTTGAGGGGTATCTTCTCCTCACCGAAAACGACATGCCTGGATAGGGCGGCCTCTTTTATCTTTTCGGAAACCCGGATCGCTCCCTTCGCGCCTGTCTGCGGCAGGAGTATCATGAGCTCGCCCGGATACGACGCCGCGAGGACGTCTCCAGGGCGCGTCACATACGCCCCGACCATGTCTTTCAGAATATTGAAGACCTTGGCTGCCCCCGTATCCCCGTATCTTTCCCTTATTTCGACGGCGTCCGTAATTTCCACGAGGATCACCGACGGTTTTTCGCCATCACCGGTCTCGCGCACGCAGACAAGCCTCGCGTTCATGGCGTTAAGACATACGGCCCGGACGCTTTTAGGCAGGCTGAAACATACCGTCGTGCCTTTGTTCTTTTCTGACTCGACATTTATATCGCCCCCGTGCAGCTTAACTATCTCCTTAGCGATAGAAAGGCCGAGGCCCGTTCCTCTCTCGCCAGGGCCGTGTTTCCTGTCGTATTGCCTGAACTTCTCGAATAAGCTCTCGAGCTGGTCCCGGCTGAACCCGAGCCCCGTGTCGCTGACATGGCACTGTATCTCGTTCTCCGTGTCCCTGAGCGATATTCTGATATACCCTTTCGAGGTGAATTTTATGGAATTGCTGAGGATATGGCTGAACGCGTTGTATATCCGTTCCGTATCTGCGAAAGTGTATATATCCGTTTTAGGCATATCCACGATGAGGTCCAGCCTCTTGTCCGCCATATGGGGCCTGTAAAAATTCACCAGGAGCGTTACCAGTTCCGCGACGTTCATCATCGAGCGGTTGAGGCGCACTTCCCCCTTCTGGATCATTGATATGTCCAGCAGGTTCTTGATTATATGCTCCAGCCTGTCTATATTCCTTGTGACCATCTGGAGTATTTCGGTCTGACGGGGGTCCACCTGCCCGACGACCTGGTCAGCGACAAGGCTCACCCCTTCCTTTATTATGGAAAGCGGCGTCCTGAGCTCGTGGGAAACGTTGGATATGAACTCGTCCTTGAGCTCGTCCAGCTCCGAGAGTTTCCTGTTCTTTTCCTCGAGCTCCCGGTAAAGAACGGTCAATTCTTCCTGCGGGGGTATTTTCTTTTTTTCGGACATATCAGCTCGTCATCAACATTTAGTGATGGGTGATGGGTGACGGGTGATGGATCAAGGTATAGTGAACTTTATCCGAAACGAACATTATCCCATCACCCATCACCCATCACTGGTTGAATATAGCTACTCACTTCTTCACAGCGAACGGATTCGGTATGCTCTTTTTCAGATCCTCCGCGGCTTTCTTGGCGGCTGCGGCGGTCTCTTCCACCGCGGCTTTAGCGTTATCGACCGTTTGAGTGGACTGGGCTAACGCGCCTTTGGCCTTGTCCACGGCCTTCATCACTTCTTTCGACGGCAGCTCTCCCAGCAATTTCTGCGCCGAATCCAATGTTTCGCCGATGGTCCCCTTAAGCGTACCGAGATCAAAATTGGAAAGTTGGGCAATGCTGGTGTTCACGAGCGCCCTGACCACTATGAGCGACATCAGCTTCGCCGGGTCGTTGATATTCGTGAATTTCTCATTGAGCTCGATATTGAATTCCTGTACGGCCGGTTTACCGCCTTTGGAATAATCTTTATACGTGACCTTTCCTATCTTCAGCTGAAATTCGTCTATCTGGAACTGGGTCTTTTTGGTATTTTCCGGTTTCTGGGCTTTCCCCTTATCCTTGACCACGTTCAGAGAATCGAGGTTCAGCTTCCCGTCCTTGTTCTTTACGACGACGAACTCTCTAAGGTCCAACCTCACCTGATAGAGATGGATAGTTCCTTTCAGGATACTCCCGAGGTCATAATCGACGTATATTTCGGGCATGTCGAGCATAACCCTGTCCTGATACCCGGAGGGATTATACAGCCTCAGGTCCTCTATGCTTACCAGTGTGTTCACGATCCCGACCTTCATCTTCTGGATCTCAAGGGAGAGGCCCGTCACCACCCGTACAGCGCTTTCGACGGAAGATTTAATAATGAAATCCTTGGCAAAAGCCAGGGCGAAAGTGACGACCACCAGCACAAAAACAATGGTAAAGAACTTTTTCATCATGCCTCCTTGTTTATTATCTTTATTTCCCGCTGAGGGAAAGGTATCCGTATCCCGCCGCTCTGAAATCCCCGGAATATCCGTTCATTTACGTCGAACAGGACATCCCAGTAATCCTTCCTAAAACACCTGATCCTGGCGTACAGGGTGATACTCGATTCGCCGAATTTCGATATCCCCATTTTCGGCTCGGGTATTTTGGCTATGCGGGCATCCTCGGCGACTATTTTCCTGATGACCCCTAAGGCCTTTTCAATGTCGGTATCATAGCTCACCCCGACCCTTATATCAAGTTTTTTAAACGACGAGTAATTATGTATGATCTCGCCTATTATCTGCTTATTCGGAACGAAGATCGTGGTGTCGTCAAGCGTCCGGAGCTCCGTCCTCGAGAGAGTCATGTCCATTACCTCGCCGTTATACCCGGTAAGCTCGACAACATCCCCGACCTTGAAGGGTTTTGTGAAAATGAGCGATACTCCCGCCGCGTAATTCGAGAGCGGCCCCTGCAGCGCGAAGCTGGTACCGAACCCCACGACCGACAGCCCCGCGACAAAAGGAGCTATGGTTATCCCGAATTCCCCCAGGGCTATCAGCACGGCGAAACCTATGATGCCCAGCCTGACTATCCCGGTCATGAATTTCGATACTGTGACGTCCACTTTTTTATCGTGCAGGAATCGGCTTATGAGCTTCGCGGCGAAACCGGCCACGAGCCAGCCGGCGAAAATGATGACAATTCCCCCCAGCGCCTGGAAACTGTAGCGGACGATGTACTCGATGACCATATCCGCTATCTTCCTCGCGGTGCTCATTTCAGACGTGAACAATCCGCGGTCCGCCCCCGGCACCGCCTCAGCGCAAAACGCCGCCGCCGCGTTCATCGATACGCCCATGAACACATATACTCTTAGAACTGATCTCATCATATCCGCTCCTTCTCAGCTATCAGCTGTCTGCTAAAGGTCCCTCGAAAAGCTGAAAACTGATAGCTGCCCTGTTATCTTACTTTAAATATTTTTCCACCTTCCTGTACAGCTCATCCGGATCGATGGGCTTCGCAAGAAAATCCGAAGTCCCGCATTTCCCGGATTTCGCGAAAATGTCCTCGACGCTGGCCGTGACAAGTATTATCGGCACGTTCCTCGTCGCGTCGTTATCCCTGATCGCCTTCGTCACATCCTCTGCTTCCATGTCGGGGAGCCTGTAGTCGAGAAAAACCAGGTCCAGCGTGTTCCTATACGCGATAAGCACGCCGGTCGACCCATCGGCGGCTGTCAGCACGTTAAAATTCCTGGCTTTCAGCCTATAGACTACCATTTTCATGACATCGATCTCATCGTCGATGATCAGTATCGTTTTAGCCATTACCCGATCCTCCTCTCTTTTATCGGTATGAGAAAATGGAACTGGGCGCCTTTTCCGTACTCCGACTCTACCCATATCTTCCCCCGGTGTTTCTCGATTATCTCTTTACTGATAGCCAGACCGAGGCCCGTCCCTTTGACCTCCCGTTCCTTAGGCGTGTTCAGGCGCTGAAAGCTGACGAACAGTTTCGGAAAATCCTCTTCCCGTATCCCGGGCCCCGTATCGGAGACCGTAACATGCGCGAGGTTCTCCTCCTGTCTGGTGCTCACCGTTATCCTTCCCTTCTCGGTGAATTTTATGGCGTTGCTCACGAGATTGGTCACTACCTGCGTGATCCTGTCCCTGTCCATCCTGACCGGAACGAGACCGTTGTCGAGCTCCATTACGAACTCAAGATCTTTCTCGTTCGACATTATCACCATAGTATCCCGGACCTCCCTTACTATCTCGTTAAGGTCCATGTCGTGGAGGTCGAACTGCATTTTACCGGACCCTATTTTCTGGTAGTCGAGAACGTCGTTTATCAGCCTCCGAAGCCTGTCGGCGTTCCTCCTCACCGTCTCCAGGAGGTCCCGCTGGGACTCGTTTATCTCGCCCGTAAGTCCGTCCAGTATTATGCTGGCACCCTCCCGGATCGGCCCGAGCGGCGTCCGGAGCTCATGCGACACCATGGAGGTAAAGGCGGATTTGAGTTCCGCCGTCTCGCGGAGCGATCTTTCGGCTTCCTTGTGTCTTGTGATATCCCTGGCTATATGCGACGCCCCGACGATGTCCCCCTTAGCGTTCTTAATGGGCGATACGGACAAAGACACGTCTATGCTGTTCCCGGCCTTGCCGACATGCTTGGTCTCGAAATGCTCGACCCGGAGGCCTTTGTGTATCTGCCTGAGGATGTTCCTTACCTCGTTCTTCCTGTCGTCGGACACAAGCTTATAAATGGACTCTCCTGTCATTTCCCCGGATGGATAACCGTACATTACCGACGCCCCGTTATTCCAATCCGTCACGGAGCCTTCCAGCGTGATGCCTATGATGGCGTCGTCCGAGGATTCCACTATACCGGCCAGCCTCCGGAGATCCACTTCAGCCCGTTTTCTTTCGTTGATCTCTTTCGTGAGCTCGTCACGGGTAACGGTTATCTCTCTCAGTTTCCTGGTCATATCGTTGAAGGCGCGCGACAGATCGCCTATTTCGTCCCCCGAAAAGGTTTTTATCGTATAGTCCAGGTTCCCTTCCCCTATTATCTCGGTCCCGCGGCGGAGCTTCTGTATAGGCCTCGATATGCTTCCCGCGAGTATGGCCGCCATTAGCGCTACCATGCTGGATATTATCCAGCCCAGTGCGAAGAAAAGCTTCCTCAGCCTGAAAACGACCGAAAAGGCCTCGTCCTTGTCGATCTTCACTACCAGGCCCCAATCGAGCCCGGGTATGTATTTCCACGCCGCCAGTATCTCCGTGCCGCTGTAATCCCTGGATATTCCCCACCCATACCCGCCTTTCACCGCTTTTTGTATCGGCATTTCCCCGTCGCCGTCCAGCGGCACCATCCTGCCGGTGAGGTTCTGCGAATCGTTCCTGATAGGGTTCAGGAGCGCCGCCTCATTCCCTTTCCTTGCGGCGACCAGGACCTCGCCGGTCATCCCGAGGCCCCTCTTGTCCTCGAACACATCAACAATATCCTTATGCATCAGCCTCACCGCTACCGCGCCCAGGACGTTCTCGCCCTTGACGAGCGGAGCCATAATGAAAACGGCCGTGCCCTTAGCGGGAGGGTAATATCCCATACCGCTTATCTCCACTCTGCGTTTCCCCACGCAATTGTTAAAAATATCGGAGAGCTCGGACCCATTCTCATTGCTCTTCTTCAGGTTAACGCCCAGATCCTCGCCCTTTTCCACGGTAAAGACCACGGTGCCGTCCCGCGATATAAGGAGGACTTCGGAGAAGCCGGATCCCTCCAGGTAGAACTTCAGGGCCCCCATAAGCCTCTTGTGAACGCTCATATATTCGTGGGAGCCGAAGCCGGCGTTCTTCCCGGTGGCTTCGAGCCCGGCCATGGCGTCCGACGTAACGCCCGAATGGGCGAGTATCTCGAGGTCCTTGGTCTTCTCTCTGAAATAATTACTTATGAAAGCCGCTTTGGCGTTGACCATCCCGACAAGGTTATTTATCACTTCGGCCTTTATCGCGGATATCGCCCGGTCGCTGCTGATATACCCGAAAAGGCACATCGGCACTATGGCTATCGTGAGGAACAGTAAAAGGAATTTCTCCCTTATGGTTATTTTCATTCCGGTCAAGCCTTCCTGTTTTTCTCGAGCAGCTTTTCCAGGTCTTCCGGAGGTTTAGGCGGGCTGAACAGATACCCCTGGAACTCGTCACAGCTGAAAGCCCGGAGGCATTTGAGTTGTTCCTCCGTCTCGACGCCCTCGGCAACGACCTTTAGACCTAGCGTGTGGGCCATGGCTATAATAGCCTTCACTATCGCGAGCGAATTTATATCGCCCGGTATTTTACTGATAAATGACCTGTCGATCTTCACCACGTCGATCGGAAGTTTCTGGAGACACCCCAGGGACGCGTATCCTATGCCGAAATCGTCTATCTTTATCTTGCCGCAGGTGTTCCTGAGCTCTTTTATTCTTTCGATGCAGCGCACTTCCTCGTTTATGGCTATGGACTCGGTTATCTCAAAATTTATGTACCCCGAGCTGACCTCGCTGTCCGAGACCACCTTCCTGACGAAGTTGAGCAGCTTGTCGTGCTCGAGCTGCCGCACCGAAAGGTTGACCGAAACCTCCAGCAAGTGCCCCTGGGCATGCCACTTTTTGAGCTGGTAGACCGACTGCTCGAAAACAAAATTCCCTATCGGAACTATGAGGCCCGTGTTCTCCGCCAGCGGTATGAAATCCGCGGGCGATACCATGCCCTTTGTCGGGTGCACCCACCGGAGAAGGGCTTCCATGCCCTTGATGGAGCCGTCAGCTATCGAAACTATCGGCTGGTAATAGACCTTGAGCTCGTTCCTGTCTATGGCCAGCTTCAGGTCCTCCTCGAGCTTCATCGACTGCATGACCTGGTCGAAAACCACCTGGTCGAATATCTCATACTGTCCCGGCCCCCTGGATTTGGCGCGGTACATGGCGACGTCCACGTATCTCACTATCTCTTCCGGAGTGATATCCTCGCCCGAGCTGATATAAATGCCCACGCTCGAATCGATATAGAGCTTACGGGTCTTCATCTTTATCGGGTCACGTATCTCATCCTGTATGCGTTTGACGACCTTTAAGATCCCGTAAACATCCTTGAGCCCGTCAAGAAGGAGCAGAAATTCATCGCCGGCGAACCTCGCCACGGCGTCGTTCTTCCGGGTGCACATCTTAAGTATTTCGGATATTTTGAGAAGGACCTTGTCCCCTGCCTCATGCCCGAGCGAATCGTTGATCCGTTTGAAATTGTCGAGGTCCACGAAAAGCACCGCGAAGGTGTATTGTTTATTCCTTCTGTACCTGGCTATGGCCTGCTCAAGGATAGTAAGAAAATACGCCCTATTGGGAAGGCCGGTAAGCGGGTCGTAAAGCGCGGAGTTCCGGACCCCTTCGGACTCGGTTAAACTGTTCGTAACATCCCTTATGGTGATAAGCCTTGCCTTCGAGTTCTCCCATTCCGTATCGACTGTCTTCGCCTCGCCCCTTCCCAGCGTCCCGTCTTCTCTTGTTATCTCTATCTCTCTTTCCCCGTCGGAGATGACCCTGGAGCCGATATCCGCGTTCCTGTCCCCCGAAAATAAACCCAGAAAAAGCTTAGCCTTATTATTAATGAATTTTATTTCATTATCATTATTAACAATGACTATCCCGATATGGACCTTCTCTATTATCGAGTAAAGGTCGCCCGGCGATATCCCTGGATCATGGTTTTCCGTCATATGCCATCAGTCCCGTTATCAAGTTACAAAAATACCCCTCTGTAAGTTTGCCACAATTAACCGAGCAGTCAAGCAAGGAATACAAATAGGTACGAAGGAAGGACCCTAACGGTGTCAGGCCTCCCCATTAGACAAAAAATCACAAAATATCTTGAAACATAATTCGCTTTTTATGTGTCTATAAGTATACGGACTGTTCACAACCAACAAGGAGGTATTGTTATGTCCAGACCATTGAGGATTGAATATCCCGGAGCTATGTATCATGTTACTTCCCGCGGAAACGAGAAAAAGGATATCTTCTACTCCCCTAGAGATAAAGATAAATTCCTTGAGATCATCTCATCCTCCCATGACAAATTCAAGATAATACTCCATTCGTTCTGTTTAATGACAAACCATTATCATTTGCTGATCGAAACAACCAAGGCTAATTTAAGTAAATGTATGCAGTTCATAAATTCTGCCTATACGAATTATTTCAATAAGAAACGTGCGCGGTATGGACATCTTTTCCAGCACAGATATACAGGAATTTTGGTCGAAGAGGAAAGCTATTTGATCAGGTTATCAAGATACTTGCACCTCAATCCCGTAAGAGCCAAGATGTCTAAAAAGCCCGAAGATTTTAAGTGGAGCAGTTATAAATATTTTTTAAACAATAAGGAATTCCCGGATTTTCTCGACATCGATCGCACTTTGCGTTTCTTTGATAATGATCCTCTGCGCTACAAGGAATATGTAGAAGAAGGATTGAGCGGAGAGATCGACAATCCGTTGATCGATACTTTCGCCGGCGCCATTCTCGGCAGAAAAGAATTCATTGAAACGGTGAAGAAGAAATATATTGCCGCTGGTGATATAAAATACCGGGATTTGCCCTCTTTACGCATGATAAATAATGATATCCTCGATCCTGGGTACATCCTGAATAAATTGTCTTCTTATACCCCCGCGGAAATAACTCGTAAAGATAAAAAGAAAATCGGCGTTTATTTACTTAGAAAATACACCGACCTAACTCTGGAAGAAATTGCCTCAAAAATGCATTTCATTGAACCGGTTACCGCAACTGCGGCCTATAAAATTCATTCCAGGGTTGGTGAACAAGTAAATGTCCCGACTAAATTCAATAAGCTGCTATGTTCTTTTGACTCAAAATTGTCTAATGGGGAGGCCTGACACCTTTACGCCATGCGGATGATCGAGCATGCTTTGTCGTAGAGCGCCTTGAGCTCCTGGGTATCGAGCGGCTCCATGGGGAGGAGTACTATGAGTTTATTGAGGGCGTCTATAACCTTATTTATGTTGCCGTTCACGAGGCCGAGGATGTTATCACCGTCAAAATTGAATTCTTCGGCTTCGGTATCCTCGCAAAGTTCCATGAGTTTTTGACGTATATCTTTTACGAGCTCGGGCTTGATATCCCCTTTTCTACCCTCCCGCGCGGCTTTCATGAGCATGACGCCCAGCACCGTGCTTCGAAGGAGGCCGGTAAGGTCGGAACCCCCGTCGCCTTTCATCCCGACCGGCACAAGTATGCTGGATAGCGGCGGCATGTCGAACTCCCCGCCTATCCTCGCCATTATCTCGACATCCGACGATAGCAGGATCTTCTTATCCGTGACAAAAAGCGTTATCGTGTTCTCCCTGGTCCGCTCTGCCGAAAAATCCCGGACTATAACGTCATATCTTTTATACTCGGCGGCTGTCACATCCTGCCGTTTGGTCGAATAAAAAAGTTCCACCGATACACATTTTGCCGCCTGGAGCGCACCGATAAGGCTTTTGGCGTTATCCACGCCTATCTCCTCCAGCTTCTCGACCGGCATCCTGAGCATGACCGGCGCTTCCTCCGAGAGGGTCTCTTTGACCGCGGCGATATTGTTCTCTATGTACGTGACGGCGCTGGCGACGATGACCTCTTTCTCGGCTTTAGCTTCCCATCCGGTCAGTTTTCTGTACTCGGCCCCGCCGGTGGCCCGATCTTTCCTGTGTTTATTATCTTTTTCCTTTTTCTTTCTGGCCTTTTCCCTGTCTTTTTCAGCTTTCGATCTTGCCTTAGCCTTAGCTTTCAATTTCTCCATGATCCATTTAGGGAAAGGTATCTTTACTCCCGCCCGGGATATCTGGTCGATCTCGTTGAGGAACGGTATGATATTTTCCAGCTGGAGATATTTGTCGCTCACGAAGGTGGTAAAGAACATCGGCGTATCCACATCTTCGGAGGCATAAATAAAACCGTATTTCGAGTTATCGCTTGTGTTCATTTTATGAACAATATGCCCCAGGGCGTCATAGAAATACCTGTATTTTTGCGACGCGGCCGCCCGATTGATGCCGCGGCCGGTCAGACCGGACGGTCTCATCGCCTTTATTTTTTCCCACGGGACTATTACCCTGTCCCCGGACATCCCTTCAGACGATACCAGCCCCCTTCTCTTATCGACATACATATACACCGGAAGTTTGCCGAAAATATTGAGTTCTTTGTACACCTTGTCGAAACTGGCGAATTCATTCTCTTTCACGGGGACAAGGTCCCAGTCCCCGGAACCGGTACCCGACCTTAAGAACCCGTGGACATACCCGTCCCTGTTCTGCTCGGCGATGAGCCTGAGCATATTTTTTAACATTCTTCCTCTCTCCCCGCCTTCAAAAGCGATCCGCCATTCTTCTTCGGTAAGCGACATTACGGCTTCGATCGTCCCGCGGTCGACCAGGATATCACCGGAATCCGCGTTAATGAAGCCTTCGACCGGTTTGATATAAACATGTTTTACCCCCTGGAATATATCCGCTGGTTTTCCTGCCTCGAAAACCAGGCTTAACAGCTTCTTAAGCCCGGGTATCCTCTGGTTAATATCGTTCCTTACCGCCACGGCTGGGCCCGAACTTGCCGGTCTGCCCGTCGCAAGATAGCTTTGCATATCGTTAAACTCTATCCCGAACATATTATGCCTTCTGGAGAACCATCGCGCGGCTTCGCGTAGGTCCAGGTCCATGATCTCGACGGAAGCGACCGCCGCCTGATGCCTGAAAAACGCGGCCAGTTCTCCCATATCGAGCGGTATGAACTCCCGGGGAGCGAACATTTCGGATTCATCCCGGTAAGCGACCGCTCTCTTTCCTTCCGGGGAACTGAACAGCCCCTTGGTCCTTATAGCTCCCATTTCCATTATAGCCTTGGCCAAGAACGCTCGCGCGACGGTAAGTACTTCTCTGCCCTCTTTAGTCGACGCCGGGTCGGGATCATAGTCGGCGGCGGGATCCCCGGCCTGGACCTTCGCCGAGGCGACCTGGGCTATGACCGAAAGCATCCTCATGAAGATCCCGAGCCAGCAGACCTTATGCTCGTCGCATACGGCTGTGAATTCCGGTTCACCGGATATAGCGGCAAGAAGCGTATCTATATCCATCGTCTTGTACATGCCAAGCCACCTCATGGCCGCGTCCCTGTGCCGGCCGAATATATGGACGGTCACGTCGAGCTTGTCCAGTTCCACCTGTCCTGATTCTTCAGTCCTTGCGCATGTAAGCATCTCGTACAGGATCCTTTTAGGATGGGTCCTCGAAAGGTCGCTTATCGAGTCCCAAATAGACATGTTAAGTATCCCTTTCTCATGCGCTCCGCTTTCCAGGCGGTTCATGAACCGCGCGAAATGTCTCATCGCTTCGAGAGTCTCGCGGTCGAAAGCCCGCGCTTCGGACAATTCCCCTCCCAGGTTCCTCTGTCTCCAGTCCTCGTACGGGACAGCGTCCCTTACAAGCGGCAGGTCGCCCAACTTGACATATTTCCTGTAAAATAGCTGGAACGATCCCAGCCATTCGTCCGAAAGGGCTTGTATGCTTTCTTTATGGAAATTAATGGCATTATTCAAAATATAGAGTTCCGCCATGAAACGCTCGTAATTATAAAGATTATATGTGGAAACTATCTTCGCGGCGTCAAGCGTCTTATTGTCGTCCATCCTTTCGCCGTGTATCGTGACCTCGTTCATGAGCATCCTGTCTATGGCTTCCGTCAATTTGCTCAGCATGTCAAAGTTAACGCCCTTAAGGATATCGGCCGCGTCGAAACCGAAAATGCTGTAACCGCCGAACCCTTCGGCGAGCGCGCCGACGTCCTTCAGCTCATGCAGGCCGAATTCGCGTTCGGCCGCGGCGCCGGTAGCGCCGCCGGACTTATTAGCCTTTTTAATTATAGCCATTTTGGACCTGTAACCGGCCTCGGACGGGACGAAAGCCACAGAGAGCCTTCGGTCATATTTTCCCAAGCCGCTTATCGCCTCTATCGCTGAATCCACCTCACTATAGAATTGGGAGAGCGTGATGGCTTCAGCCGCCTTATCACCGGAGCTTTCCTGCCTGAGCCTCGAGAGGAGGTTCCTCACCTTGCTCATTATTCCCTCGAACTCCGCCGGGCTGGCTATAAGGTCATCCAGGTTATAAAAAATGTTGCGGAAGATCAAATGTATCTTCTCGACGCCGAGCTTATTCTGGCCGATGATATCCTCTTTGGCCGATATGGCTTTAAGGTCGTCGAATATCCCTTTCAGCGTTCCCGCTATCCTTCCCGCGGTTTCTTTTGAAGGGAGGTCACCGTAAAAACCCCTAAGCGTATCTTCTATCGTGTCGAGATAATCTTTAGCATAAGTTACCGGTATATTCACCGTACTGCCGGCGACGTAAAGGCTGCTCAGGGCCTGCGCGACTGCAGCGTCTTCCTCGAGAGAAACTACCCTGATATCCCCGGCGGGTATACCGAAAACCTCTATCCTGTCCCTTATCTGCTGGACTATATCCCCTATAGCGTGGCCCAGCTTGACCTCGTAATACAGCTTATTTCCCGCGGCGTCCTCCGAAACCAGGTCCACAAAGCCTATGCGCCCTGACCCGCTCTCGACAAGATATTCCGCCCGGTTCCCGCGGTTACGCATATTCAGCGCAAGCACTATGTCCGTGAAGCCTTCGACGAGATTGCCGTAAAGGCGCCTGTCGACCCTCGAAGAATAGACGAGCTTGCCGATCAGGCGGTCTATATCCTCCCTCGAATATTTGTTCAGGAGCTTATCGTTCGACGCGAGAGAGAGGATATCGCCGTATGTGCCGCTTATTCTCTCGACATAGGCTATTATCCAAAGTATCCTTGAAGCCTCGTCATGGCCCCACCGGGCCTCTCTATCGCCTCTATCCGGCTTCGGGTTCCATTTCCTTATGGCTTTGACGGTCTCGGCGCTGAACCCGGCCGTCTCCATGGCCTTGTCCCACCACGACTGCCCGGTCTCCCCCTCAGTCCTGTACAATCGCCTGGCCTGGCTCAATAAGGCTCCGCCTGTCGTGCCTTCCCGCTCGACCACCCTGGATATCAGTTTACTCCTTGCGGAGTTCGGGTCCGTATCCGCCTGCATAGCGCTGTAATTGATGTCGAACATGTTCCTGAAAAGCTCGTTTATAGCGTCGGGTATCTTTGCCTGCTGTAGAGGCGTCCATACCGTTCTCGCGGCCTGGACACTTTCGGCGGGGAGATCCAAAAGCTCGAGGAGCTCTTGTTCGGTTAGCGCCTCCTCTCCCGCGCCCTTTCCAGCGGCCTCTGCCGGAGCGGCCGCGACATTGTTACGCGTCAGGCGTTCCACAAAGATCCTTTTCAGCTGTCTTATCTTATCGTCTATCTCCAGGATGAACTTCTCGAGATCGAACGACGCCCCTAGACGGTCCATGCCTCCCCACAGTTCCTTCTCTATGCCGGATATGGTTTCCCGTTCCGTAAGTTCCCTTCCCGGGATATCGGTTATGCGCTGGAGAAGGGTGTAGTATTCCGCTATCTTTCCGTAAAGCCCTTTCATGCCGGCGTCATCCACGCCCCTGTAGAACTGCATGAAAAGCCTCAATATTTCCTTTCTTCTAGCCGCCTGGACCGGAATTGTGTCTCCCTTCTCCTGGACATAGGATATCAACGCCGCCATTTTCAAATGGTATGACCATTCCCATGTAAGCGAATGGCGTTCCAGTAATTTCTCGATGAATGTCCAAAGGTCGGATGGCCTGGCGATAAGCTCTTTGTTGACGATATCTCCCCACAAAACCGTGTTTTTGATCGGATCCCCGAAAAGAGTCTTATTCGCGGCCGTTTTATCCTGGGCGTCCATGAGCGTTATGGCCAGCGCTTCGGCGTCTTCCCTGTTCGCGTCGACAGTTCTTTCGAGCTCTTCGATACCATCCAGTTTCCCGGAGCCGATACCGAGCCCGGTTTTCATATCGTCAAAAGAGATGACTTCGTATTGTATCCCCTGTCCGCGTAATGCCTCAACTTTCCGCCTTACCTCCGCGATAATAAGCGGGTCGGTGACGACTATCTTAAGGGTATTTTCCGGTGTCCCGAGCCCATTCACCGCATTTACAGCCTCGGCTATCCCGCCGACGGACGGCATGCTTTCCGTATCCGTGACGAGAAAATACCCGGGATACCATATGTCCCCGGCGTTCTCGGCAAGGATGAATTCGCCCTTAAGCCCTTTAGCCTGGCTTTGAACAATGCCGGCCATTATCCGCATCATTTCCCTGTAGATATTCTTTATCGTGATGCGCCTCTGTTTCGCCTGGGCCTCGCTGTCCTCTCCCCCTAGCGCCTCTCCCCTGTAATTCGCCCCGTCCGTCGCGCGGGTTTTCCTGTTTATCCTGACGACGGCAAGGTCGTTTAGTTTGGCTTTGAGCCCGTCGGGTTTCAGCCATCCCGATGTGCCGCCGAGACTGACCTGCACATCGGTTTCCCTGATCCTCATCATCCTCAATAATCCGGCGACCGTTATTCCGGGCGTCCTGTACTGGATGGCGGATGTCCCGTCGGGCAAATGGACCGTTATACGAAACATGTTCTTCTTTTCGATGTCGTCCTTTATCCCGGCCAGGTCATGAATAACGGTTTTTTTCGCGCTGATCACCACCTTGCGGAACCCATCTTTGCCCGCGTTCGCGGCGCCACGGATATATCCTTCGACTTTCCTGATAGCGGCCTCGGTCCTTTTGTATCCGGGCTCGATCAGGGTGCCGCTGAAATACAGCTTTCTGGCCTCTCCAAGCAGGGCTAACGCCGCGTCGAACTTATCATCATCCGTAAGCTCGGCCGCCTTCCGGGCGACAGCTTTTATTTCGGCGTCGCGCATCCTGTCATATGTCGATTTGGCCACTTCCGATTCCCTGTCCATTATCCTGTCTATGGCCCTTAGGCGCCTGTTAAGATGGTCGATGGCGCCCGGAGTTTTTATTTTCCCCGTACTGGGATCCATTTCACCCCTTATCATTTTAATGATAGCCGGGAAGTTATCGAAACCATCTTTCTCCAATAACTCCAAAGCATCCGCCATGAACTTGCCTAAATATCCTTTGGGCCGGACCATGCCGTTCGCGGCCCAGTCCCGGTATTTTGTCATGGCGAGAACTATCCTCTCGCGTTTTTTCGCCGCGAGGTTTTTCCACAAATAAGCTCTTTCGAGCATGACGGCGCAATCTTCGAGGCCGCTCGTACACTCACTGACCCTGGAATATTCGGGGATATATCCTTCTATTTCGTGTGCGAAATGGCGGCCAAGCGCGGCGAGGTTCGCGAATTCAATTTTTCTCTTTATAAGGATCGATTCTACCGGCAATTTAGGAACGAGGGCCCGAACGGCATCCTTGATGGGTAAATATGCCTCGTTCCACTCCGCCGGAGGAGCGTTTATACGGGGCAGCATGCCCTCGACCATCCTTTTTATGGTTCTCAAGTCCCTGGCCGCTTCCCCCCGGCTATCCAGGGTCACCGCCTGTCCCGTGGTAAAAGACCCTATCATGCAGTCCAGCCTGACCAGCGCCTCTTTGATATTTTCAGCCCTTAACTCATGGACGGGCATATCCGGCTCGTTCCTTCTGGGCATGGACCTTACCAATACCCGTACGCCGTTAAGATATGTCCTGGGATAAATGTGGAGATGCTTAACTTTCGTCACGGGAGAACTAAGTTCTTTAGACTCATCCGCCAGGTTGATCTCCCATCCGAGTATCCTGAAAATAAGCTCACTCTTCTGGCCTTTCAACACCGTTTCGTATTTCCTCTGCGTTTTCCTGTCGGATAGCCTTATCATCCTCTTTGCCAGGTCGCTTTCAAGCTCGGATGAAACGTCTATCGCTTTTTTAAGGAGGTTCATTACATTTCCCCACATGAGATAGGGGTCGTCTTTCCCGGGATCATACGTGTTGAGATGCATGCCGGCAAATACCATCTCCAGCTTAAGGAGCTTTTTCCGCGTGTGGAGTATGGCTCTATCCATTCTCGTAATGGGATCCTCTTTCGCCGGGTCATCTCGTATCTCTTCGCGCCTTTTCAACAGTTTCGCGAGGTCCATCCTGTTCTTAGCTATCTCGCTCCTTATTTTTATTTTATTGAGCCCGCCGGGAATACCTACCGGCATATCGTAGTAAAGGTCCAGTAAAAGCTTCCTTACAGCCTGATTCCCGGCCACCAGCTCTTTCGCGCGGTCGTTTATGACCTTTTTCCTCGCCTGCCCCCTAAGCCCGGCCTGTAGCTTTCTCCTCAGCTCTTCCCTTTTTTCCCTGTTAGTGGCGATAAGGACGCGTATCCTGCCAAGAATGAACGTCAACCGCATATGGATGAGCGCTGCGGAATCTATTTCGTTCACCTTTTCGCCGCCACTTCTGTCCGGGATCTCCTCAAAGAATACCCGCGGCATATCGGCGAACTCGCCGGCCGGATCCATGCCTCTAGCGTCCTGTTTATCCCCGGCCCGCACGCTCCCTTCCGGCGAATAAACACTCGGCGCATAAGGATCGCCTCTTCGTCTCTCAAAGGCGGGAGTTGTTTCTATTCCGGCGTCCCGTCTGGCTATAAAGAATATCTGGTTCATCTTGAGGGCCAGCTTTATGGCTTCTCTTCTCTTTTCGCGGTCTTTTGCAAGGTTGGGGAACTCGGCCCTCATCTTCATGGCGGTGGGGTTGTTGCTCGTAAAAATAAGGTTCAGGTGCCTGCGGAAAGCTTTATTGTCGTACCTAAGCGAATCGTCCCATTTATAGGAATGGAGATACCACATCCATATGGCGTCGTCGACGACGCTGTACTCTCTCGCTATCATGTTGGCGAGTTCGCTGTCATGGTCTATGGCGAATCTTCCGTCTGCGTCCCTGTACCCGTGACCGCCTGTCTCGCGCCGGGGTAGTTTGAACTCGTGTAAAGCCACACGATAAGCTACCGTATCGGCGAGGTCTATCCACCTGACCCGGCCCGAAGGCATTACGTGGTTAAAACCTATCCCGGACCTTTTCATATCGTCAAAATCGACGATCAACTCGGGATGCATATACACCATCCCGTCGGGATGTTCCTCGCAGACGGGATACTGCGACGCGGTTACGTCGAACGCCCCGACCTCGACCTTGACCAGGTCTTGAAGTTTGGCCTTTTTGACTATATGCTCGAACACGCCTTTAGGGGAATAAGTGAGCGGTATTTCCGGCTCCAGCTTGTAAATTTCCTGTTTAACCCCCTTAGGAAAAACCCGGTCGAAAACACACGAACTCGCGGCCACCTCATTAGTGTAAATTTCCGGAAGAAATGGATTTGAAGGGAAAAAATATCTTATTAGGTATTTATTATCTACCACAACGTGAAGCTCGCTACCGCATCTGATGAACTTCACTTTATCGCTTAATTGGACATGATCGTCGAATTCGGGCGATCTCTGGAATTCCAGGGGATAGGAATCCACCCAGGTCTGGATATCAGCTATATCCATAGGCCCTTCGCTCACGCTCGCCCTTTTATCTATCACCGAACAAACAAGCGCCGCCTGGAACGGCACCCCTTTATCCGTATAAAGAAGCAATTCCGGCGCCAGCGTATCGCTTCTACTCTCCCCGCGGGATAACACCTCCAAAGCCAAAGCGCTGTCACCCGCTATGAGAGAAAGCGAAATAAGAACCGCAATTAGTTTGTTGAAGAGACTATTGAAATATTTATTAGCACACTTCATGCTTTTTAGTGTCATAACCATCTGATGTATTTTATTATACTTTTCCTTTTTCATCAACTAATATTTCTGGCTATTTCATTGTTTACTAATAATTAACAATAATATCTTAGGGGGGGGGGGGGGGGGGGGTAAGCGTGAGTGTTCACCGCAATGCTGTTCTTCCAGATAAAGGTCTTTTACGCATCGTTTGCGTCGGGGCTTCTGCGGGCGGGCTGGAATCGTTCAGGGCGCTGCTTGAGGCTCTTCCGAAAAGAACTGACCATATGGCGTTTGTCCTGGTCCAGCATCTGGAGCCGCACCATAAAAGCGCTCTGGCCGATATCATTTCCAGGGGAACTTCATTAACCGTCGCCGAAGCGAAAAACAACGTCAAAGTTGAACCTTCGAGCGTCTATGTCATCCCGCCAAACAAGCTCATATCTATCTCCCGCGGGAGGTTAAAGGTCACCGGCCGCCTCAAGCGGGCGGACGGGAAATATCTGCCGGTGGACCACTTTATGATCTCGCTGGCCCGCGAAAAAAAAGAGAACGCGGTAGGGGTCATACTTTCGGGCACAGGGTCTGACGGGACCGAGGGCGCTAAAGCTATCAAGGCGAACGGCGGGACCGTATTCGCGCAGGATGAAAGTTCGTCGGCCTATTTCGGTATGCCCGAAAGCGTCATAAAGAGCGGATACGCCGATCTTGTTCTTGAACCCAAAGACATCGCGCGGGAGCTGGCAGGCCTAGGGGCGCATGGCCGCGGTAAGTTCATAAAACATGCCGCTAAGGTTTTAGCCGGGGAGGACGCTCTTAAGAAGGTCCTGGTACTTTTAAGGGATCGAACGGGCATCGATTTCCCGCATTATAAGGCGGCTACGATAACACGCCGCGTCGGGCGGAGGATGTCGGCCCTCAATATCGGGGACTATGCCGGCTATTACGATCATCTGAGGTCTGACCCGGCCGAGGCGGATCTCCTCAGGAAGGATATCCTTATCCCGGTCACGTCTTTCTTCCGCGATCCGAAATTATTCGAGGCCTTGAAAAAGAAAGTGTCCGCGCTCATTCCGGATAAGCGGTCGAACCAGAACCCGGTACGGCTTTGGGTGCCGGCGTGCTCGACAGGAGAGGAAGTGTATTCCCTGGCTATTTTTCTCTACGAGTTCATGGAAGCGAGGAGAATAAAGCCGCATATCCAGGTGTTCGGCACGGACCTTTCCGAGGCGCATATCGGGAAAGCGCGGGCCGGTTCATACGCCGGCGACATTGCCGGGAACGTTTCGCCCGGGCGTCTCAACCGGTTCTTCATAAGAACAGAGACAGGATATAAGATCGCCAAACACATACGCGACAAATGCATATTCGCCAGGCATGACATAACGAGCGATCCGCCGCTCTCGAACATGGATATCGTGAGCTGCCGCAACCTTCTGATCTATCTCGACGTGTTCCTGCAGGAAAAAGCTTTGTCGATGATCCACTACGCCTTGAAGCCCAAGGGATTCCTGATCCTCGGGACCTCGGAATCGGCCGCAGCCGTGCCGGACCTCTTTACGGCGGTCGATAAAAAAGAGAAGATCTATTCGAAGAACGTCCTCTCCAGGAAGAAGGCACTTGATGTCGGAACGTTGATGCCGGCGGCCAAAAACAGGCCGTATAACGCGGGGCGGACGGCGCGTCCGGGGAAAAACCCGGTCAGGGCCCCTGTCGCAAGCGCGGGTGAGGAGAAAGACGCCTTGAACGAAGAGCTGAGGGCGGCTAACGAGGAGATCCAGTCTAGCAACGAGGAATTGCAGAGCATGAACGAGGAGCTCGAGACGTCCAAAGAGGAACTACAGTCGACCAACGAGGAACTGCTTTCTCTGAATGACGAATTGCAGGGCAAAAATTCTGACCTGACAGACTTGAACAACGATCTCTCCAACTTTTTTTCCAGCACCAATATCCCGATAATCATCGTGGGTAACGATCAGAGGATAAAACGGTTCACTCCTGCGGCGAGAAAAGTGATGAACCTTATACCCGCCGATGTAGGCCGTCCGATAGGCGATATAAGACCCAATATCGATATAGCCGATCTTGAGGAGATCATCCGGAGCGTCCTGGCGGATATGATCCCGAAAGAATCGGAAGTGAAGGATAAAGAAGGGCGATGGTATTCGGTGCGCATACGCCCTTACCGGACAGTGGATAACAGGATAGACGGCGCGGTCATCGCGGTCATCGACATAGACGACACTAAACGGAGCCGCGAAGAGGTTCAGGGGGTCCTCGATTATAACCAGGCTATCATCGAGACGATGAGAGAACCTATGGTTGTACTGGATAAGGATATGCGCGTCGTCTCGGCCAATAAATCCTTTTATGACGCGTTCAAGGTCCGCGAATATGACGTAAAGGACCGGTTGTTCTACCAGCTTGGCGGGCGCGAGTGGGAGAACCCGGAGCTCAGGAAATTGCTCGTGGAGGGCCTGGCCAGTAAAGGCTATTTTAACGATTTTGAGATGACATTCGATTTTCCCGGAATAGGGAATAAGACCATGATCCTCAACGGGCGAAATATAAAATTGCACGGTAAAGAGAGCTCTTTGATACTTTTGGCCATGGAAGATATAACCAAACGCAAGAGAGCCGAAGAGGTCCTTAAGCGGGATAAAGAAACGCTGGATAAGCTCATCGCGAAAAGGACCAGAGAATTACTGGCCCTCCAGGTAAAACTCGTAAGGTCGAGACATCTGGCCGCTGTAGGGGCTTTGGCCGCTACCGTCGCTCACGAGCTCCGGAACCCCTTAGCGGATATAGCGCTATCGGTGCACCGCATTAAAAAGCTTACAAAAGATCCGTTGAAGATAAAGATCCTCTCCGGTATCAGCGGGCGTGTATTTGAAAGCGACCAGATAATAAACAACATTTTAATGTATTCGAAGACCCCGATAACCAACTATGAGACCGTCAGGATCAACGATATCCTGAGGAGCTCTATCGGCAAAGTGACCGAAAAATACCCGACGAGAAAAATATCCACTACCTGGGGAATTGACCCCACGAAAGATCTCTTTATTGACGCTGACCCCGTCAGGATGAAAGAGGTATTTCAAAATGTACTGCATAACGCCGTCGAGTCGGTATCCGAAGGCGAAGTTATGATAAATGTAGTGACGCAGGTCTCGGGCGCGAAAGTCACTGTTCGGATAAAAGACAATGGGGAAGGCATGTCGAGAAAGGACCTGAAGAACATCTCGAACCCGTTCTTTACGACGAAGACAAAAGGCACAGGGCTCGGCCTCGCGGTGTGTAAACAGGTGGTCATGCTCCACGGGGGAGCGATAACGTTTAAGAGCGCCCCGGGAAAAGGGACGACGGTAGCTATAACGCTGCCTAAACAGAAGCGGATAAATGGGAAAAAACATACTGATAGTTGACGACGACAAGGGGATATGCGATTCGTTATCCGTCCTCTTACGCGAAGAGGGGTACTCGGTCGACGGGATAACCGACGGCCTCCTGGCGAAAGCGCGTATCAGGGAAGGTAATTATGACCTCTGCATATTCGATTATAAGATGAAAGGAGTGACCGGTATAGAGCTTTTAAAAATGGCGAAAGAAGCGGATCCGGGATGCCCGGTGTTCATTATTTCCGGGGTGCTGGATATTGATGGGATATGCGGCAAGTGGAAAAAAGCGGGGATAATAGACGGTGTTATCAGTAAACCGTTCGACGTAGAGGCTCTCTTGAAAAGGATAGCGGGGGTAATTAAGTGAGGGTGCGTCATTGCGAGGAGCCGAAGGCGACGAAGCAATTTTTGTAGAGATTGCTTCACCCCGCTTTCGCGGGGTTCGCAATGACGGACGGGAAAATGTTTATGAAAAAGGAAATTAAGAGTTCAACAAAGGGGAAGGTTTCGTTCGTTCACGAGATCAGCCAGCCTATTACGGCCATATTGACGTACGCGGCCGTCGCCCGGAGGAAGCTTGCCGGCAGAGAACCGAAGGTCTGGGAGATACTGGGGCACATCATTGAAGACTGCCACCGCGCGAACGAGCTCATCCTGAAAGAAAGGGAATTAAAGAAAAAAGGAGACTAGTATGAATAACCGAGGGGCTTTTATTTATGTCGTCGACGACGACTCTTCAGTGACCAGGGCTTTATCGTTACTGCTCATCTCGCACGGGTTCAGGGTAAAGACTTTCGAGAACGCCGAGAGTTTCATCGCTTTCAAGACCCGACTGGGCCCTTCGTGCCTGGTCCTGGATGTCCAGCTACCGGATATTGACGGGCTCGTGCTTCAGGAGAAGATGGCGGCTAAAGGGATCGAGATCCCCATCGTTTTTATAACGGGTCATGGCGATATCCCGATGAGCGTTAAAGGGATGAAGGGGGGAGCCGTTGATTTCCTGCCTAAGCCTTTTACGGATAAAGAATTATTGGACGCCATTGACCGCGCCATCGATAAAAGCAAGGGCCAGAATAAAAAGGCGGCCGAGATATCGGTAATAAAAAAGCGCGTCGAGACTTTGTCCCCGAAAGAGCTCGAGGTGTTCCGCTTCGTCGCCAAAGGGATGCTGAGTAAGCAGATCGCTTACAAGAGAGGTATCTCGCTCCAGACGATCAAGGTCCACCGTTCCCGCGTAATGAAGAAAATGCAGGCCAAAACCGTGACCGAACTCATCCATTTCGCCCAAAAAGCCGGAATCACCCCCCGGAACATTACCGGCGCCCCTATCGAAAGGCCTTTAACTGAACCGTCGAAATACAGGACGAACCTGTTAGTTTTTTTGAAAAGCGTTCCCGAACCGTAGATCGCCGTTCCCGCTATCAGGA
>JADGBR010000003.1 GCA_015231405.1 Candidatus Omnitrophota bacterium
AAGTAAAAAGGATATACTGACTCGCGGTATGCTAAGAGTGAATATCCCAAAACACAAGATCACCGTGAACGATAAAGAAGCCGAACTTACCCCCATGGAATTCGATCTGCTTGTTAAGCTCATGGAAAGGCCCGGGCGTGTTCAGACCCGTGACCAGCTTCTTTCGGAAGTATGGGATATTAACGCCGATGTTTATACACGGACCGTGGATACGCATATTAAAAGGCTCAGGGAAAAACTCGGTAAGGCCGGTAAGTTCATCGAGACCGTTGTCGGGTTCGGCTACAGATTCAGGGAAGGCGATGAAGATTAGGCTCCATTGGAAACTCACTTTTATTTTTTGTATTGCCATAGCTCTTGGTCTTGCCGCCGGGTATTTTTACCTTGAGTCACAGATGAAAAGTTCTTTCGAGCGCGAATTGGCGGTCGATATAGAACAGAGGCTTTTACTCGGCAGAGAACTTTTGGAAAACGGGATTTCATCGGGCGTGAAAGGGCTGGAAGATGCCGACGCTTTCGCGAAAAAACTCGGGTTGGGGCAGAAGCTCAGGGTGACAGTTATAAGGAAAGACGGGACCGTCGCGGGAGACACCGATGTTCTTCCGGAAGATATCCCTCTGATGGAGAACCACCTTACGAGGCCCGAGGTGCAGGAAGCCGCCTACAACGGAATCGGCGTAGCGAGAAGGTACAGCTATACGACGAAAAAATACATGCTTTATATGGCGGTCCCTTTCGGTAAAGGGGAGAGTTCGGGTTTCTTGCGGTACGCTATGCCCATTTCGTATCTTGAAAAGGCACAGGAAGTTTCGAGGAAGAACATAGGCGCGGCGCTTATCATCGTTTTGGCGCTCTCTGTCTTTTTTACGTTCGCCATATCCAGGATAATCTCACAACCCCTCGAGGAAATGGCGAAAATAGCCAAAGCCATGGCCGGCGGCGATTTCTCGAGAAGGCCTTCCATCTATTCCAAGGATGAAATAGGGGACCTGGCTTCCGCCCTGAAATACATGGCTGACGAGATAAACGACAAGATAGAGAAGATCAAACATGAAGGGGTTAAACTTGACGCGGTCCTATCCAGCATGTTCGAGGGGATAATAGTGGTCGACCAAAAGGGCGATATTCTTCTCATGAACCCTTCTCTCCGGAAGTTATTCTTTGTCGATTCAGACCCCGAGGGCAAAACGCCTCTGGAAGTGATAAGAACAGCCGGGGTGCAGGATATGATAGACAGGATACTTGCCGATAAAGAACGTCTGATCAGTAAAGAGATATCGGTGATGAGGCCGGAAGAAAAGGCCTTTAAGGTCAACGGCGTGCCTATTATGAGGGACGGAGTCCTGGAAGGAGCTGTACTCGTGTTCCATGACATAACCGAGTTGAAAAAGCTGGAAGAGATACGCCAGGATTTCGTCGCTAACGTATCCCACGAGCTCAGGACGCCCATATCGAGCATAAAAGGGTATGCGGAAACCCTTATCGACGGGGCGATAGACGACAGGGAGAACACTAAGGATTTCGTTAAGATCATCTACGAAGATTCGAACCGACTGGCTAACCTTATAGACGATCTTTTGGACCTTTCCAGGATAGAATCCGGCAAAATGAAGATGGCCTTTGAGCGGATCGAGCTAGAGCCCGTATTGGAACGGGCACTAGGAGTCCTATCCAAAACTATCAAGGATAAAAAGATCAACGTTACCCGTTCTATTCCTGAGGTTTTGCCTAAGGTCCTTGCCGACGAGAAAAGGCTCGCGCAGGTCTTTCTTAATCTTCTGGATAATGCCGTCAAATATACGCCCGATGGCGGGAACGTTAATATAGGTATAGCTCGAATGGACGATCATCTCAGGATAGACATATCCGATAATGGCCTGGGCATACCCCAGAACGACATGCCGAGGATATTTGAGCGTTTTTACAGGGTCGATAAGGCCCGTTCACGCGAGATGGGCGGCACCGGCCTCGGCCTTTCCATCGTAAAACACATAGTCCTAGCCCACAACGGCCAGGTCTGGGCCGAATCCGAACCCGGCCGCGGCTCGAAGTTCACGTTCACCGTTCCTGTCGCGTAATCGCAGAGCGCATGGCGCAAAGCGCATAGCGTATTTGTCTCCTTGGATAGACCCATTATTATATTTACGCCATGCGCTCTGCTCTATGCGCTCTGCCAGTTATTGTTCACGATAAGTTCACACCTTCTTCATTTAAGGTTCACTCCTTAAGTTTACAATTAGCGCTGAGACAGTAATTATGAGCGAAATTCAAACAAGGAGGGGAAGAGATGACAAGGAGATGTTTGGCGCTGTTAGTTTTAATAGGGTTTGTGGTTGCCGGGGCGGGAATAGGTCCGGCATATGCCGGGGAGATGGACATACTTCTCCAGAAACTTGTCGAGAAAGGAGTGCTTACGGCGGGTGAGGCGCAGGAGATCAAGGTGGAGACACAGGAACAGGTGAAAAAGGAGATCTCCCAGGGCAAGTCGGAGTCTTCGCCTAAATGGGCGCAGAATGTCAAAGTCAAGGGCGATATCAGGTACAGGTACCAGGCCGAGAAAAGAAAAGGGACCAATACCGATACTGATACAGGATTGACCAATTCAAGGGAACGGCACAGGGTGCGGGCCAGGTTAGGGGTGGACGCCAAGGTCAACCAGCAGCTTAACGGACATTTCGGGATAGCGAGCGGTTCGGATACGGATCCGCGTTCGACCAACCAGACATTACAGGACTCTTTCGCCAAAAAACCGCTTTGGATAGATTATGCCTACGTCGACTATACGCCGGCGAACTGGGCGACGCTTTACGGCGGCAGGATGAAGAACGTTCTATGGGAGCCGGGGGATATGATGTGGGATACCGATATTAACCCGGAAGGCGGAGCGGTCAAGCTGGAATATAAGTACGATCCTACGCTCAGTTTTTATCTGACCAATTGCGCGTATATCATGGATGAATACGCCACGACTTCGGACCCATGGTTATACGCGATACAGCCGGGCGCTAAGTGGGATATCACCGATAGGTGGAGCCTCCAGACGGCGTTCGGTTATAACATTTTCAGCCAGATGCAGGACAGGATCATGGACTCGACGTCGAGCACCAATACACGTAACGCGCAAAGCGGGCTTTACTACGACTTCTACGTGCTCAACCAGAACGCCGAGATCATGTTCAAGGATCCGCTGAAAGATACAGGGATCTCTTTGCCGTTCGGCCTGGATATTCCCATGGTAGCCGGATTCGGTGAATTGGCCTACAATACCGAGTCGCATGATGACGGGTATCTTGTCGGAGGCAAGCTGGGGTATGACAAGGTCGCCGACTGGAAACAGTGGCAGCTTAAGTACCAGTATGTTTATCTGGGAACGAACGCCTGGCCCGATTTCCTGCCGGATTCCGACAGGTACAGCGGGAGGACCGGGATAAGGAGCCATGAGGCGGTACTTGGCATAGGGCTTGGGAAAAACTGGTCCCTGGACTTGGATTATTACAGGAACGCGCTTGTGCACGGTTCCAATACCGGGACGACAGACACAAATCGGCAGAGGATCGAACATCTTTTCCAGGCGAATATGAACTTTAAGTTCTAAACGTAAATATAGTTTAAAAAGGAGGAAGCGGTATGAGAAAAATAAAGACGATGATAGTAGGAACGGCGATGCTGGCTTTATGCGCGGTAACGGCCCAGGCCGAAAAAATAGTAGTGGAAGGGTCAACGACGGTCCTCCCGATAGCCCAGCGCGCGGCGGAACTCTTCATGGAAAAAAAACCGAGCGCCGATATATCGGTTCGCGGCGGAGGTTCCGGCGTGGGGATAGCATCTATAATAGACGGGACATGCGACATAGCCGATTCGTCCCGGCCCATTAAGGATACGGAGCTCGATAAGGCCGCGGCGTTGGGCAAGGACATAAAAGCGCATATCGTGGCTATGGACGGTATCGCGCTTATTGTGCACCCGTCGAACGGGGTTAGCGCTCTTACTAAACAGCAGGTGAAAGAAATATATACAGGTAAGATCTCGAACTGGTCCAAGCTGGGGGGTGAGAATAAGAAGATAGTCGTTATTTCCCGCGACACATCCAGCGGGACTTTCGAGGCGTTCGGCGAACTCGCTCTGGATAAGCAGAAGGTGAGGCCGGACGCGCTCATGCAGGCTTCGAACCAGGCCATAGCGTCGACCGTCGCGAAGACGCCTGACGCGATAGGCTATGTAGGGTTGGGTTTTCTTGACTCGAGCGTTAAGGCGCTCGATATCGACGGGGTAACGCCTTCGAAGGAGAGCGTGCTTACCGGCAAATATGTTATCGGGCGGCCGCTTTTCATGTATACGAACGGCGCTCCGAAAGGGATGGCGAAGGACTTCCTCGATTTTATAAAGAGTTCCGAGGGCCAATCCATGGTCGAAGGTGAAGGGTTCGTTCCGCTCGAGTAAATGCAAAAAAGAGGGCTACCCATGACGCGGCGTGAAGATAATTTCCGCCGCGTCAGCCCTCTCAAAAAAAATGAAGATAAAAATAAAAGAAAAGCTTTACGAATTAACTTTTGCGGTCCTGGCGTTCAGCTCGCTGGCTTTCCTGGTAGGTATAGTGATAGTCCTTTTCAGGGAGGCAATGCCTATCTTTGAAAAGCTGAATATCGGTGATCTCGTGTTCGGAAGGTTCTGGTACCCGACTTATGACCCTCCCGAGTTCGGGATATTCCCGCTCATAATAGCGTCGTTCTGGGTATCTTTGGGAGCGATGCTGGTATGCGTGCCGCTCGGGATCGGGAGCGCGCTTTATATAAACGAGATCGCCTCTAAGAGGCAGAAAGAGATATTTAAGCCCCTGGTGGAGATCCTTGCCAGTATCCCTTCGATCGTTTACGGGTTCTTCGGTATGGCGATACTCGCGCCGTTCCTGCAGGGCCTTTTGGGTATACCTATCGGGCTTTGCGCTTTTACGGCAAGCCTTACTCTCGGCATAATGGCGACTCCGACCGTAACGAGTATAGCGGAAGACGCTCTAAGTTATGTGCCGCGGTCTTTCAGGGAAGCGTCATACGCCGTAGGGGCGAACAGGTGGCAGACGCTCACACGGGTGGTCGTTCCCGCGGCCGGGTCGGGTATTTCAACGGCTATAATCCTCGGGATGAGCCGTGCGATCGGTGAGACAATGACGGTGCTTATGGTAGCGGGAGGAGCGGCGATGATACCCGGGTCGCCGTTCGATCCTGTCCGGCCGATGACGGCGGCTATCGCGGCCGAGATGGGCGAAGCTCCGGTCGGGGGAGATCATTATCACGCGCTTTTCGCTATAGCCCTTATACTATTTGTTATTACGTTCGTTTTTAACATAGCCGCGGAGTTCGTCAGCCGCAGGTTCAGGATAAAATTGGGGTTGTCTGGATGAGAAGGAATATTACGGAAAAGATCGGTTTTGGGATCGTATCTGTCTGTATGTGGATCACGGTGTCGTTCCTCTTCCTGATAATATTTTTTATAGCTGTTAAAGGTATAGGCGTTATCTCGTGGGAATTTCTGACAAGCCAGCCCCGGAACGCCATGACCGCCGGGGGCGTCGCTCCGGCGATCGTCGGTACTTTCTATCTGGTCGTGGGTTCCATGATGTTCGCCGTGCCTTTAGGGATAGCCACCGCAATATATCTTACGGAATATTCCCCGAAAAGCTATGTTCTCAATTTAATAAGGATAAGTATCAATAATCTCGCCGGGGTCCCGTCCGTGGTTTTCGGGCTGTTCGGGCTGGCGATCTTTGTTAAATTTCTCGGTTTCGGGGTTTCGATAATCTCCGGGAGTTTAAGCCTTGGAATACTTGTGCTCCCCCTTATAATCTCGGCGGCACAGGAGGCTCTTTTAGCCGTACCGCAATCTATCAGGGAAGCGTCACTCGCCGTAGGGGCTTCAAAATGGCAGACGATAAAAAAGATCGTTGTTCCGGCGGCTATGCCGGGTATACTTACGGGGGTTATACTTAGTATCGGCAGGGTAGCGGGCGAGACCGCGCCGATCCTTTTTACCGCCGCGACTTTTTATATTAAAGGATACCCGGATTCGCCATTTTCGGAGGTCATGGCCCTGCCGTATCACATTTACGCTTTGATGACCGAGGGATCGCATCCCGAAAAACAGACGGCTATCGCTTATGGATGTTGTCTGATACTGTTAAGCCTGGTACTTATCGTGTCAGGCATAGCTATTTATATGAGAAAGAGAGAAAGGAGCTATCATCATGCGTGACGAGTCTACCGTGAAAATGAGGGCCGAGAAAGTCAATTTCTATTACGGCAGGCAACAGGCTCTTAAAGATATCAACCTCGACGTCCTGTCGAACAAAGTGACAGCCATAATCGGGCCTTCGGGATGCGGGAAATCCACGTTCATCCGCCTTTTGAACCGTATGAACGAACTTGTTCCCAACACGTCGCTTACCGGCAGGATCCTCTTGGACGATAAGGATATCCTGGATAGGTCCATTGACGCGGTCGAGATACGAAGGCGGGTCGGCATGGTATTCCAGAAACCGAACCCGTTCCCGAAGAATATTTTTGAGAATATAAGCTATGCTCTTGAGGTCAACGGGATAAAGGATAAACATTACATCGAGGATAGGGTCATCGAATCTCTCCAAAAAGCCGCTTTATATGACGAGGTCAAGACGAGGCTCCATGAAAGCGCGCTTAAACTTTCCGGAGGGCAGCAGCAGAGGCTTTGTATCGCCAGGTGCCTTTCGATAAAACCGGAAGTTCTCTTGTTCGACGAACCCTGCGCCAGCCTCGACCCTATATCCACGAGGAAAATAGAGGAGTTGATACTGGAGCTCAAAAAAGATTATACTATCGCGATAGTTACGCATAATATGCAGCAGGCGGCGCGCGTCTCGGACTTTACGGGATTTTTTCTCATGGGGGAACTTATTGAGTTCGACAGGACCGAGACGATCTTCAAATCGCCCGGTGATAAGCGTACGGAAGATTACATAACAGGGAGGTTCGGATGAAAAAGATATTATTCGTTTGCGTCGAGAATTCCTGCCGGAGCCAGATGGCTGAAGGGTTCGCGAAAATATTGGGTAAAGGGGTCGTCGAAGCGTACAGTTCAGGCTCGAAGCCGTCCGGCAAAGTGAACCCTGACGCGGTCAGGGTGATGGATGAGGCGGGGATAGACATTAACGCGAGCGCCTCTAAAGGTTTTAATGACCTTCCGGTAAAAGAATTCGATTATGTCGTCACAATGGGCTGCGGGGACGTTTGTCCGTTTGTTCCCGCCAAAGAGCATATCGACTGGAAGATCCCCGACCCCAAGGGCCGGGATATGGAATATTTCAGGTCGGTTAGGGATAATATTCGGGATAGGGTCAGAGAGTTTGTGAATGTGATCAGGAATTCGGAATACAGAATATAGAATCCAGAATCCAGAATCCAGAATGAGGAGAGATAAATGCAGATACATTTTGACGACGAATTGACTGGGTTAAAATCGGATATACTTAAGATGGGCGCGATGGTCGAGGACGCGATATTCAAGTCGGTCGAGTCCCTGAAGAACCTTGATGCCGAAGGAGCCAATAAGGTCATTTCCGACGATAAACAGGTGGACGAACTTGAGCTCAAGATCGAGGATAAATGCCTGGACCTTCTCGCTTTAAGACAGCCGATGGCGGTAGATCTCCGTTTTATCACCATGACCATGAAGATAACTACCGAGCTCGAAAGGATGGCTGACCTGGCTGTGGACATCGCCCAGAGGGTGCTGGATATCGTGGATAAGCCTCTTTTGAAACCTCTTGTTGATATACCTAAGCTTACGGCAATAGCCCAGGAAATGACGAATAAAGCCATAAACGCGCTGGTCAATAAAGACGGCGCTCTCGCCGGGAGCGTTATCATGATGGACGCCGAGGCGGATAATCTGCGTAATGTCGTCCAACAGGAGCTTATCAACGATTACATGGCCAGGGACCCGAAGACAGCGACCCGCGCCGTGCCTCTTCTTCTCATCGCCCGGCACCTCGAGCGTATATGCGATCACGCGACGAACATCGCGGAAGAGGTGATTTACCTCTCGTCGGCTAAGATAGTCAAACATCATCCCGAAAAACTCGATCAGACTATAGACCATAGACTATAGACCGTAGACCATAGACTATGGACCATGGACCTTCAGTCGTTTTATGGGAAATATGGGGATACTAACTCAAGGTCTATTGTCTATGGTCCATGGTCCATGGTCTAACATGTCGGTATGCTGATTTTCATTGACTCTCCCCCCTTGAAGGTCATATATTATAGACGGAATTGAGGACCTTGATTTACGGGGAGGAGGTAATTAATGGAAACCGAAAAGAAAGCACCGTTCACTTTCGCGCAGAACCTGAGAAATTTCTTTTTTTCAGGGATAGCTATAATTTTCCCCATGGCGGTATCGATATACCTTTTCGTCCTTATTTTTAAAACATTGGACGCCGTCCTGGGAAAGATAGTTAACACATTTCTCTATGATAATTTCGGGTATAGGGTGCCCGGGATAGGGATAGTCCTGGGCATTATTATCATACTTCTCATAGGCGTCATGGCCAGCCATTATGTGGGGAAGAGGTTCTTCCCTATGGTCGAAGATTTCATAAAAAAATTACCGCTCTTACGGCATATTTACTCCCCGGCGAAACAGCTTTCGGATTTTATTTTCTCGAGCAGTAAGGGAATGGCGTTCAATAGGGTGGTAATGGTGCCTTTTCCCAACGATTTCAGCTATTCCATCGGTTTTATGACTAACGACGACCTTAACGAGATCGATAATAAGATCGGGAAAAAGATGGTGGCGATACTTGTTTCCACGACCCCGTCGCCTTTCAGCGGGCCGATCATCTTTCTTCCGTTGGAAAAAGTTATTCAGTTGGACCTTAATATGGAAGAAGGCATTAAACTGATAGTTTCAGGCGGGCTCGTCTCTCCCGAAAGATATCGGTCTAAAAAAACAACCTAAGGAAAACAATGGAGATCATCGCCCAGCTGGCTGAGTTCATACTGCATTTAGACAAACACCTCGGACCCATAATTGAAAGGGCAGGGGATTGGACTTATCTCCTCTTCTTTGTGATCATATTCCTTGAGACGGGCCTGGTGGCGACGCCGTTCCTTCCCGGCGATTCACTCCTCTTCGCTCTGGGGATGTTCGCAGCTTCCGGGTCTTTGAAAATAATGTGGCTCTTCGTAATTCTCTCCATCGCCGCCATACTGGGCGACAGCCTCAATTACGCCATAGGTAAATATATCGGAAAATATCTCCTCGAAAAGAAAAAACTTTTCTTTATTAAGGACGCCCATATACGGAAGACCCATGAGTTCTTCGAGAAATACGGTCCCAAGACGATAGTCCTGGCCAGGTTCGTGCCTATAGTGAGGACATTCGCCCCTTTTGTCGCGGGTATAGGGAGCATGAACTATCCCAGGTTTTTCGCCTATAACGTCATCGGCGGGATACTTTGGGTCGGGTCGTTCCTTTTCGGCGGTTTCTATCTCGGGAATTTCAGTATAGTCAAAGATAATTTCGGCATAGTGGTGATACTCATAATCGTCGGGTCGATCCTTTTGGGATTATCCGAATTCCTTAAAAAGGAGAAAAATGAGCGCTGAAAAACAGATTTATAATCTCGGGTTGCCCGAGGCGGCGGCGGCTTTGAAAAGCGCCTTAGAGACCGGTCTTGACGCCTCCGAAGCTAAAAAAAGGCTGGACGAATACGGACATAACCAGCTCAAGGAAAAGGAGCATGCGAGCCCCCTCAAGATATTCTTCAGCCAATTCAACGATTTCATCGTGTGGATCCTTATCGGGGCCGCCCTGGTTTCCGGATTCCTTAAGGAGTGGGTTGACGCCTTCGCCATCATAACCATTGTTATTATCAACGCGGCGCTGGGATTTTTTCATGAGTACCGAGCTGAAAAGTCGCTCGCGGCGCTGAAAAAATTATCATCCCCGAATTCCAAGGTCATACGCGGCGGCGTGCATGAGATCATACCGTCAAGTGAGCTTGTCCCGGGCGATCTCATAGAGCTTGAAGCCGGCGACCATGTTCCGGCCGACAGCCGTATCGTATGGCTGACGTCTAATTTCTCAAGCCTGGAGGCCAGCCTTACGGGAGAGTCCACGCCCGTAATGAAGACGGTCGTCCCTCTAGGCGAAAAAGAGGTGCCTCTCGCCGACCGGGCGAATATGGTGTATCTCGGGACGTCTATTTCTTCGGGTAAGGCGAGGGCTCTTGTTGCCGATACGGGAATGAAGACAGAGCTCGGGAAAATAGCCGGTATGATACAGGAAATAGCGCATGAAACTACCCCTCTCCAGAAAAAGCTCGAAGAGTTCGGCAAGTGGATAGTATATCTTTGCGTGGTCCTAGTCGGAATTGTTTTTCTCCTTGAATGGCTGCGCGGCGGCGAGATGATAGAGGTGTTCCTGACGGCGGTGAGTCTCGCGGTAGCGGCTATCCCCGAAGGGTTGCCGGCTGTCGTGACGATCGCTCTCGCCCTTGGGGTCCAGCGTATGGTCAAAAGGCACGCGCTTATAAGGAAACTCCCATCCGTCGAGACATTGGGCTGCGCGACCGTGATATGCTCCGATAAGACCGGGACGCTCACCAAGAACGAAATGACGGTGAAAGCCGTTTACGCCGGCGGAAGATATTTCGACGTGACCGGCACGGGTTATGAGCCGAAAGGCGATTTCCAGGCTGACGCTAAGACCCTCGACCATAAGAAAGAGACGTCGCTCTTAAGCCTTTTACGCTGTTCCGTACTATGCAACGGCGCCGAGCTTGTCTCTTCGGGCGGCGTTTATAAGATCGTAGGCGACCCTACCGAAGGCGCGCTTTTGACCCTGGCGGCTAAGGCGGGTATCCTGAAAAAAGAAACGGAAAAGGAATTCGCTTTCGTTGACGAGATCCCTTTCGATTCCGAACGTAAGATGATGACCATTATCAGGCGCGACGGTACGGGCGCGATGGCTTTTGTAAAAGGCGCTCCCGATATTTTCCTCAACGCCTGTTCGGGTTTTGAGGATAACGGGACCGCGCGTCCCATTACTCCCCTGGATAAAAAGAACATTCTAAAAATGAACGACGAACTGGCGGATAAGGCTCTAAGGGTCCTGGCCCTCGGGACGCGGAGGCTCGGAGCTATCCCTAAAGACGCCAAACCCTCCGATATAGAAAAGGATATCGTTTTTGTCGGGCTCGTCGCCATGATAGACCCGCCGCGTATAGAGGTCAAGGAAGCCGTCGCGAAGTGCCACGCGGCCGGGATAAGGACGGTAATGATAACGGGTGACCATAAGAACACGGCTGTCGCGATAGCGAAGGAGCTCGGATTTTTCGGGCAAGGGTCGAAGGCGCTGACCGGGGAAGAGCTCGATACGCTTGACGATGAATTGTTCCAGAAAGAAATAGAGAATATACCGGTATACGCGCGCGTGAGCCCCGAGCATAAGCTCCGGATAGTCAGGGCGTGGCGTAAAAGGAAAGAGATCGTAGCCATGACAGGGGACGGAGTTAACGACGCCCCGGCCGTAAAAGAGGCGGATATCGGTGTCGCTATGGGGATAACGGGAACGGACGTGACCAAAGAAGTTTCGGAAATGATAGTGACCGACGATAATTTCGCCTCGATCGTGAGCGCGGTCGAAGAAGGCAGGGGCATATACGACAATATCAAGAAGTTCGTGCATTATCTTTTGTCATGCAACGCGGGTGAGATACTGGTCATGTTCACGGCGTCCCTCATAGGGATGCCCGTGCCTCTTTTGCCGATCCATATCCTTTGGGTCAACCTTGTGACGGACGGGTTCCCAGCGCTCGCGCTGGGAGTCGACCCGGTGGACCCGAATATCATGAAGAGAAGACCCCGGAACCCTGAGGAAAAGGTGATAACCAGGGAAAGCGCCATGGTCATATTATATCAGGGAGCGTTCATCGCTTTTTGCAGTTTGCTCGCTTTTGTCATGGTCCTTTATGTCGAGAAAGAGGGCCTCGGACGGGCGAGGACCGCGGCTTTTATAGTTCTGGCCTGCTCTCAGCTGTTCCATTCGTTCAATTGCCGTAGCATGACCGAATCTCTGTTCAAACTCGGGATCTTTACGAATAAGAACCTTCTCATTGCAACGTCCGTTTCGTTCCTTTTGCAGATGGCGGTCGTATATCTGCCTTTCTGTCAAACGGTATTCAAGACCGAGCCGCTTGGGGTACTGGACTGGATCATGGTGCTCCTCATATCGTCTTTCCCTCTATGGGCGATGGAGGCAGTCAAAGCGGTGGGAAGGAGACGGGCCGGGGTGTTGCGAGAGATATGATACGCGTGGTTCGTGATTCGTGGTTCGGATGGAAAAAATGCATAATTAAACCGGATCACGAACCACTAATCACGAGTCACGATTGTTTAGCATGAAGATAGTCCGGACAATATCTATAACGTTGGTAAGCGTTCTGTTACTGAGTCTCGCCGGTGCGCTCGGGTATTTCGCGGGACAATACAAGTGCGCGCTGTCCGTGACCGGGGAGAAGAAAGGCCTATTAGCGAGGAGAAAAACTGAATGGCAAGCTCTAAAAAGATCGCTCGGGGAGGAAATAGGCTCTTTTAACGGGGAATGCGGAGTGGTGGTGAGGGACCTTTACAAAGGATGGGAGCTTTCTCATAACAGCGATGCCCCCTTCCCATCGGCGAGCATGGTGAAGATACCCATAATGGCGTCCTGTCTTGTCGCTGCCGCCCAAGGGAAAATTAAGCTCGACGCGGCGGTCAAGCTAAACAAAAAGGATAAGTTCGGCGGATCGGGGCTTCTCAAAAAAATGGCCCCGGGGAGTGAGTTCACGCTGGATGAGCTCATGGGCCGCATGATATATGACAGCGATAACACCGCCACAAACATGATAACCACGGCGCTCGGCCAGGGATACATAAACGACTCTTTCAAGGCCTTGGGCCTCCCGAATACCAATTTTTCCAGGAGGGTCGCCGATTACGCCATGAGGGATAAGGGAGTGGAGAATTATACAACCGCCGCCGACATTGCCGGGATACTCGAGAAAATGTACCGCCGAGAGCTCGTCAACGCGAAAGTCTCCGACAAAGGCCTCATGATCATGAAGCTCCAGCGCGTGAACGACCGCATCCCAAAATATCTTCCCGTGGACATCTCGGTAGCCCACAAGACCGGCCTCGAAAAAGGCGTATGCCACGACGCCGGCATTATTTTCACCGAGAAGGGAGACCTTCTCGTTTCGGTCCTCACCAAACACCCCGACCCCAACGCGTCCCAGGCGAAAGAGTTCATAGCAAAGATAGCCCTCGCGGCGTATCGCTACATCGAGAACCTTCCGGGATCGTAGGTTCCGTAGGACGTGGGACGTAAGTTCGCTATTCACTTTTGAGAACGTTCGACTTAACACGTCTTACATCCCACGTCCTACGTCACACGGAAACAAGTTATTTATTACGCGGCGGATTGTATCAGATATCGGGCCTTCAACAATACCTCATAGTCGTCGAAGTCGACAGGTTCCGCTTTCGGCAGGAAAGTTATGCGGGTGATGTCGGGTTTTCCGGTATCGGGGTCCATTCCGATGAAAGGGAGGTCGGGGTGGTTGGCGGCAATAAGATCCAGGAGCTGCTCCGGCTGCATATAGGAAGAGGCTGAGATCTCCATGAGGACCTCGAACATCTCCATTAGCCGGATGAAACAGGAGCTTCCGAGGGCGTTCGCTTTGACGTCAACGCCGGCGAGGGTTACGGTCTTTTTGTCTATATCGGATATTTCGCTCAAGGCGGCGTCAAAAGACCGGACGCTTTCGGATCCGGTGAGAACGACGCCGTGTGACGACTTATTCGCTTCCTTGAAAGCCACGACCTGGCTGAGGACTTCCTCGTCTTTTCCCTCGAAGAACTCTATTTTCTGGATCTTGCAGAAATGGCGCAGGGAAACTATGAGGGTATTGATATCATCCATTTGCGGGTGATCTTTAACCGTGTTCAGTATCCAGTTCTCGCCGAGAGCTATAAAGGATATTCTTTTATCGGTAAGCCCTTGTGTCGCTTTATAATTGTCCATGAACCCTTGGACGGTCTTATAGTCAGGGTCTGCCGAAGTGGCATCTCCCCTGCGGGTGTCCCGGACCTTTCGTAGGAGGGGAATATTAAGGAAGAGGCTTCGTTCTTCCATAAATTTTCCTATAGCCATCTTGCCGGCGAGTAACCCGTCGTCGCCGGAATTATATAAAGTATGTCTGAGGCCCGGGATGGCTTTCAGGGTCCCGTTAGCGATCAGCCGTTCGATGGCGGGTTTCATGAGACGTTCATTTCCCGTCAGGGTATCGGATGTTATTATCCGCGTGTATCTGTCGAACGTATCCTGCGATACCCATATCTCGGAGAATTCATCGAGGCTGAAAGGGCCTCTAGCGTCGAGATAGATATGCGGATGCTGGGCGCTGTTCGGGGAATCCTGCGCGTGGATCTCCGCTTTTGCCTTACCCTGTCCGAGGAGTTCATTGAACTTTTCCGTGCGAAGAACAAAAATCGCCGGGTCGTTCGATTCGTTGCCTATGAAGTACGGATTGGCCCACAAATGGCCCACACGGGTAAATTCGACCCTGCTGTCTTCCGGCGTTCCAAGAGCCCCGGACAGGAGAGCATTGTCCAGGCCCTCGGACCTTCCGTGGTATAAATAACCCGGACTAAGCTCGAAAGGGATACTTCCCTTGAGGATATCCCATTGGGGTTTCATGAGATCGAACGGGATCTCTGGGTTAACCAGGCTTTGGCCCGTGATGCCGTATCTCATTACCCGATAAATATCACGCCATTCGAGTTCCTCATCGGTATTATCGAATAGGATATCTTTTTGCCGTGAGAATAGGTCCCATTCGATCTGATAATAGGTCTTTTCCGGAGGGATACCAAAAATTATCCGGATGAGACATGACGGGAAGTCCCTCTCTCCGAGTTCGGGTGTCCGGATACCTTCTGCTTGAATAGCGATAAAAGCCTCAGCTGAGTTCCTGAATGGTTTGATCTTAGGTATTAGTTGCTCGATGGTCGCGTGAAGATCATTAAGGAGGGGGTTTTTCTGCAAAGAAGTTCTCAGGTGAAAATATATCCGCGCGTAAGGAGGGATAAAGTATTCCGAAGAGATCGCAGCTAATATCGAATTAGCCAGCTCCATGCTCGTGAAAAGATCGGCTTTGTCATATTCCGGGCATGACCTGACGGAATTGTAATGAGAAATAAAAATACCCATGCCGTCAGGTTCAAGAACGGGTAATCCCCGTTCTTTCTTGAGTGGTGTAGTGAAGATGAATTGTTTCAGGGCTTCGAGCACGGCGTGTGTGTCCTCGATGTGGCTGAAATGGCCGCCGGACACAGTGACCCTTTTGTAAGGAGACCTGGCCTTTATCAGGACGGACTCAGTCGCGTTCTGAGAGTTATTATCGAATAATGGATCGTCTTTGCCTCCCAGGAGAAGGACAGATACCCTGGAAAGGTTATTTGTAATGGATCTGTCGATCTCCCAGTTAACGCAATCATAGCCTATCTGTGTAATGGGTTTTATGTCCGCTCCGAATATCTGTGAAATAGCGAAAGGCAAATTCTTTTTCCGGTCTTTTGTCAGCCAGAAGGCATAGGCGATAGGGAGGATCAGATATTTATACAGGCTCCTGGGCCTTAGCTTGTCCGCGTATAATAATTTGCAGAAGCGAAAGAATCGCGCATGAATTGTTTTGGTCCTGACTATGGAAGAATTAAGTATAACAAGCCCCCCGACCGTATCGGGACGCCTCGCCGCGTATGAGGATGTTATCTGGCCTCCGGCTGAATGGCCGATAACTATTATCTTGCCTTTGGGTTTAACAACGGTGTCGATGAAGCTTTCGAGTGCCCGGGAGACGAATTCAATAGTGAACTTCTTCTTCGGGGATATCGCGCCGCCTCTAAAATCCGAAAAATCAAAAGAATAAGCCGTCACGTCATCGCCGAGTTCGCCAAGGACATCTTTAAAGGTATCGGCGTTCTCCCCTATCCCGTGGACGAAAATGACCGCTTTCTTTCCGGATCCTGTTCTTAAATATTTAAAAGGATATTTTACGCCGTCGACCGAAAGGTTCGCCGTATCCGTTTTTCTTTGGGATGTTCGGGAAGGTAAAGCAGGGAGAGCCATGACCGGTTGAGGGGTCGCGGCTGTCGATCGTTCCATGTGCATGACATTATTGCCGGGGGCCTTTCTAGCGTCCAAATATACCGTGCGGCCCGGTTTTGGTATCTCCATTCCGCCCGAGACAAAATTATAGCTGAGGGTAAAAGTATGTATATTGAATCGTGTTACCGGTAATGAGTATGAAATAATATTCCCGGAGGGGTCACGCTTCTCATTAATTTTGTTGATCTCATAACCAAGCCTGACGATCTCCCCGCGCATTCGGCGGAACTCTATATAGCGATTAGCCAGATCTATTAATGAACTCTTGGATATCCCCAGATCAAGCGCCTGGGCGATAAGCGAATGCATTTCGGTAAAAGCCCATCCAAACATCTTTTGGTTAAGGCCGGTGTCGCTATCGTCATTGATTCTGAAATTCCAGGTGCCGTCCGGAGCCTGAAATAATTCGCAAGGCGGTTTAAGGAGAAGAGGAGGCGCGAGCGCCTGTTTTTGAAGATCACCCGTGGCATACACGCCATCCGTCGTTATCATGCAGGTGATGAGCAAAAATGAAATGATCTTTATGAATAAAGAATGCTTCATATAAGGATAATTATATAGCTTTATAATAAACTAACGTTCATTATAAGGCATCAGAGAAATTAGCACAAGAGGTAAGAAACCAGATATTTTATCTTTTACGGCATAAATGTATGTTGGCGGGTTGTAAGCGGTGAAGGCGTGAAGGAGATGGGGTTCTTCGTACGGCACTTTGCTGTCCCAACATCCAAAGTAGCCTTGTGCGTGGACCTTGCAAAAATTACATTGAAGGCTACATGCCAAACTAGAAGTTTGCAAAGTGCCGGTAGAAGGTTCCCATCTCCTTCACGCCTTCGGTGCAACTACTTTCCAAACTTCTATACTTGTGATAACATATGGCGAATGGAAAACAACGAAAAAAATATCTCCAATTTCATTCGCGATATTATTGACGTCGATCTCGAGAAAGGGAAGAACGGAGGGCGGGTGCATACGCGGTTCCCTCCTGAGCCGAACGGGTATCTACATATCGGCCACGCTAAGAGCATATGCCTTAATTTCGGGCTGGCCAGGGATTATAAAGGGTTATGCAACCTGAGGTTCGACGACACGAATCCCGAAAAAGAAGAGGTCGAATATGTAGAGTCCATTAAGGAAGACGTTAAGTGGCTCGGGTTCGACTGGGAGACGAGGCTTTATTTCGCCTCGGATTATTTTGAGAAATTGTATGATCTCGCGGTAAAGCTTATTCAGAAAGAGAAAGCTTATGTGTGCGATCTCGCCGCGGATGAGACGCGCGAGTACCGCGGAACGCTCACCGAGCCCGGTAAGAACAGCCCTTTCAGGTCAAGGACCGTCGATGAGAACATGGATCTCTTCCGAAGAATGAGGGAAGGCGAGTTTCCCGACGGAATGAGGGTTCTCAGGGCTAAGATAGACATGGCTCACCCGATAATCGTCATGAGGGACCCGGTGCTGTACAGGATACGGAGGGCCACCCATCACAGGACCGGGGATAAATGGTGCATTTACCCGATGTACGATTTCACCCATTGCATTTCCGATTCGATCGAAGGGATAACCCATTCCATATGCACGCTCGAGTTCGAGAATAACAGGTCCGTTTATGACTGGCTGTTGGATGAACTCGGGGTCCATCATCCTCAGCAGATAGAGTTCGCGCGGCTGAACCTCAGTCATACTCTTTTAAGTAAACGCAAACTATTACAACTGGTGAATGAGAAACATGTTTCCGGATGGGATGATCCCCGGATGCCGACCATATCCGGGTTCAGGCGTAGGGGATATACGCCTTCCGCCATAAGGACTTTTTGCGAGAGGATAGGGGTCGCTAAAATGAACAGCGTAATAGATCTCGTCGTGCTTGAGAACTGTATCCGGGAAGAATTGAATAAGACGGCGTTAAGGGTAATGGCCGTTCTTGACCCGCTTAAGGTCGTGATAACGAATTATCCAGAAGGGAAAGAGGAGGAGATGGACGCCGTTAATAATCCTGAAGATCCTCGGGCCGGCTCGCGAAAAGTGCCTTTTTCCCGGGAAATATATATCGAGCGCGACGACTTCATGGAAGATCCTCCGAAAAAGTATTTCAGGCTTTTTCCGGGAGCCGAAGTGAGATTGAGGTACGCGTATTTCATTACCTGCACCGAGGTCGTGAAAAACTCAAGCGGGGAAATTATTGAAGTCCGCTGCACCTATGATCCTCTGACCCGCGGAGGGGATTCGCCGTCAGGACGGAAGGTGAAAGGGACCATCCACTGGGTTTCGGCTAAACACGCCGTTACGGCCCCCGTACGGCTATACGATAATTTATTCGTAAAAAGGGATCCCAACGAAACGGATGACGGTAAAGATTTTCTTTCCAACCTAAATACCGGTTCTCTGCTGACGGCTGAAGGCGCGAAACTTGAGCCTTCTCTTTCCGGGGCAAAAGGCGGGACGAGATACCAGTTCGAACGTCTTGGATATTTTTTAGCCGATACGAAAGACTCGAAAGCGGGCAGTCCTGTTTTTAACCGGATAGTTTCACTGCGTGACACCTGGGGGAAGATAGAAAAGAGCGGTAAATGATCAACCGATAAAGCAATGCTCTATCAAACCGTTATTGATCATCTTTAAGCATATTACCACGACCTCAGGATCGTAAAGCTTGCCCTTATTCTTAGTTATTTCGTCGATGGTTTTTTCCCTGCCGACAGCCCCCCTGTAAGGCCTGGATGACATCATAGCCTCGATGGTATCGGCGATACCGACTATTTTAGCGCCCATGATTATGTCGCTACCCTTGAGACCGGTAGGATATCCCGAACCGTCCAGTCTTTCATGGTGCTGGAGAACGACCCCGGCGACATCGTAATCGAAGCTGATGGGTTTCAGTATTTCATAGCCTATCAGGGAATGCTCTTTTATGAGCATGAACTCAGATTCTTTCAATGGGGCGGGTTTACTGAGAAGGTCGGCGGGAACGCCTAATTTCCCGAGATCGTGCAGCATGGCGGCGATCTCTATACCCTCGATATCTTCTTTGTTCAGTCCAAGCGCCTGAGCGACCAGCACCGCTATTTCAGCGACCCTTTTCTGGTGTCCGTGCACGTAAGGGTCCTTTTTTTCGACAGCCATGGCCATGGCTGAAACGATGCCGCTGAGCATCTTTTTCGTCCTTTCATAGCTATTGGAAAGGGCCCGGTCCAGCTGTTTTCTCTGAATGGAATATTCGATGGCTTTTTCGAGCTCGACTCCTGAATATTTTCCCTTGACCAGGTAATCCTGGGCCCCGAGGTCTATCGCCTTGATCTTGGACCAGTACTCATCTGTCGACGAAATAATTATTATGGGGATGTTCGCAGAATGTTCCACAGTCCAGGTGAGGGTATCAAGCCCGACCGAATCAGGGAGCCCAAGGTCAAGGACGATGATGTTTAGGCCTGTGTCCCTGGATAATATACGCATAGCCTCCGCTAAAGTCACTGCCTCCGTGACATCAGCGCGGATATTAACAAAAGATCTGGCCATCGCACTGAATACCATTCGGTCAACAGAGCAGTCTTCCACAAGTAAAATTTTGATATGTTTTTTTTGATATATCACTGTCGGGTCCTCCTGGGGAAGAAAATTTCAAAAAGGAACTTAGATTTTATTATTTTAATATATTGCAAGTGTACCATAGTTTAAATGAAAAGTACACATCTAAAATCTACAAATTTTATCAACGAAATAAAAAAAGTAAAACAAAAAAAAGTATGAAAAAAAGGGTTGTTTTCTGAAAATAAGCATGTAATTTTGATTGTATAAAATAATAAAAAGGTACAAATTGTAAAGAATTAAGCGTTCGAGTGGTTGCCTTATCCGTGTATTTAAGACTACCGAATGAAATAAGAAGGTAAATTATGAATAATAGGTATACCTTACTAAATCCTTTGCGATCTGTTTTGGCGATGGTAATGTTATCGGCACTTGTTTTAAACGATGCCGGCGCGACACTAACTTTAATGCCCGTTGATGAAGATCAAAATGAAATCTTCCAGGCGGGACCGGTTATCCCTAATCCCGTTAATTTTACTTTGCCTGAAGTTTTAGGTGAAGTGCGGGATTCATTTAATGGAAGGTCGGGAAAATTCGTTATCCATATCCAGGACGCTCATTGTAACCGGTATGCCCAGGAGCAAGTTGAAAAAATGCTGGAATACCTGGAATGTGAATATGATGTCAATACCGTAAATATGGAGGGGGCTAGAGGAGAATATTCTTTGGGTTACTACGAGTCAATAAGTACGGCCGAAGTAAGGAACCGGACCGTTGATCATTTTCTGAGCTTAGGCGAAATGAATGGTGCCGAGGCTTATGCGATAAAGAATCCATACGCGGTTACGCTTTGGGGTATAGAGGACCCCGGACTTTATATGCGCAATCTAGGCGTGTACAGAAATTCATCCGCGTACAGGGAGGAAGTTGATGAACGTCTAGGCTCGCTTGAAAAGGCCGCGGATTCTTTAAAAGGGGCGATATTTTCGCCGGAACTTATGGACTTTGAAAAAGCCGTTCATTCATACGGGGAAAAAGATACCAGTTTCGAGGAATATCTTGGGATATTAGCGGCGAAAGCCGGTGAATTGAATATCCCGACAAACGAATACCCTAACTTTTCGATCATTAGGGGCGTTCTTTCAAGGGAGAGCGACATCGATTTTAAAAAAGCCAATAGCGAAAGGGAAATTGTATTCGACGCCCTTAAAAAGGATCTGTCGGCTAATGAGTCAAGGGAACTTGTCGAAAAGAGCATCCTGTACAGGACAGGGGTGTTGCCGGAAAGAGAATATTACAGGTATCTGCTCGCTAAAGCGGAATATACGGGAATAGATAAGAACATGGTTAGGGACCTGTCGGCATATTGCGGCTATATAGAAGCTTTCGCATCGGTCGAAATTTTCGGTTTACGGAGCGAAATGGAAAGGATCGAGGGGAGGATCAGGGAGTCCCTTTTTAGGACAAACGATGAAAGAGAACTGGACATAATATGTCGGGACCTGTATCTCCTGAAAAAACTGTTCTCGCTGAACATGACCAAAACGGACTACTCATTATATCTCGGGAGAAAAGACATTATCAATACTGTCGAAATGGCATTGTTCCTGGGAAAAAGGGCTCGGGAGGCAAAGATAAGCGGTGATCCGGGGAATGACTTCGGGAATATCGAGAGATACAGGCGGGAAATGCTCAGGTTCTTTGAATATTCGTTCGAGAGGGACAGGAAATTCGTCGAGAACCTGAAATTTGACAGAAGGGAGAATGGGGCGGAAGTAGCGGTGATGGTTACCGGGGGTTTCCACTCCGATAACCTGGCGCAGCTTTTCAGGGAGAATAATATCTCATACGTGACGCTTGTTCCGAAATTCAAGTCTGAGGAGGGCTATGAAAACCAGTACTTCAGCCTTCTTTCGGGAAAATCACGGATAGGATCCTCGATCGAAAAAGCGCTCGATCCGGAGAATTCGACGCTACAGATCGCTTCCCGCATATCCGAGATGTCACCCGGGCCATGGAGCGTCCGGGACAAGGCGCTTTTCGATCTCGCGTATCTTGTCGTAGCTAAAATGATAGAGAATAAGCTCGAGCCGGACCTTGGGGGGGTAAAGTTAGAGTTAACCGAGGCTGGGTTCAAAGTGACCTCGGGAAGCGGAGAGGGGTTCTCGATAAGCGACGCCTTGGTCAGGGAAGAGATCGGCGCGATGCTGGAAATGATGTCAACGGAGCTCGGAGTTCCCGCGGTAAAGCAGGCTGGAAAGGCTGAGCCTAAGGACGGGCTGGGCAAGTTTCTCATCGATCTCGGGAAATACGTTGACATTATCGTACGAGGTCCGGTGATCACCGGGGATATAGGGAACGAGGTGACTATAGGCGAGGCCGAAAGCCGGATAAGGGAAACAAGGGCAGACGGGGACAATGTGTATTACGGCAAATTAGAAGGGTGTCTAAAAGGGTTCGATAACAGCACGTACAGGCGTAAGTTAAGGGCTCTATTGGTCCAGAAGATGAGGGAAATGGAGAGGGAGGATCGCGGGGGCATGAGGTATAGCGTGGGCGGCGAGGAAAAAATAATGGGTTCGACGGTTGAGATCGATAATTTTATGAGAGGTTTCACCGAGTGCGGTTTTGTGTTATTCATGGAGCTCGTAGAGGGGCCGGAAAGATATCTTCTCGGGAGGAACAACGGTAGGGAAGCGTGTTTGGGGATGGGTCTTGTGAGAGAGCTGATCGATAAGTACGAATGGGTCGAGGACGAGAAGGATAAACAGTATGTCCTCGCGCTTCTGTGGGAATACGCTTTACACGAGTATCTTGAATCGACCAACATGACTCACCGGGAGATAATTGGCATGACAAACGCACTGTTCCAGTGGGCTCCGGAATTTTTAAGGGACCTCCGGTCCGGCGGAGAAGGACCCGTAAGGATACAAAAAATGTTCAGGTTACCCAAAGTCCCCGATACAACAAATCCGCTAAAGGACCTCCTTAGGGATTTTATCAATAAAAGGCTTAGCCGAGTGCAGCTAATTCAGTATGTGGTAGGGCTCGCGGATCATAAGGCTCCCTTGGAAGAGGATATACTTTCCGGGGAACGCATAAGTTTCGAGGAATGGGCGAGGGGTAAACGCCCGACAGGTTATGTGGAAACGAAAAACCGGATAGACAGCGCGGGGAGAGCCGGGATAAATATCGCTGACGCGGTCGGGAGGGATGTCTATTCGAAGTTCCGCTCTTTAAAGGACAGGATCGAGACGCCGGGGGAAAGCCTCGAGCCCTATGAGGCCGATACGCTCGCGAAATTGTCCGCGGTCGTGAATGAGAGGCTTAAAGAGATAATAACGCGGGTCATCGTCCATGCTCCGGTCGATTATAATTCCTGGACAAGCGATAATGAAAGTCACGGGATAAACGATTATCCGAAGGGAGGGGCCGACAGAGCGGTAGAAGCCCTGGCGGATGAGGCTGTCTCGGAGGGGATGGATAGAGAACGCGCCATGGAAATGATCACCGATATTATCGGCAAGAACGAATATGCGGAGTTTCGGGCCCTAGTCGACAAAGCGCTGGCTCTCTTGTCCCCGGAAGGAGGGTTGACGCGATATGAAGCTGTCAGGGTGTCCATTCTCGCGAATATGATAGCCTCAAGATCGAATGACATCAGAACTGAGTTACACAAGATGAGGCCTCTTACTGTCAGTGAGCTGGAGGGAGTGGGCACAGACCGGGTGATGCCGGAGAATTATTCCCGGCGGGTGAGGCAGCAGAACAGGGCGCGTGAGTTAGAGGTTATGTGGCTCGCGGCCGCTCCGGAAGATGAGTATATTATCACGGAAATGAAACGGTCTCACGGGGAAAGCGGCAGGAGATACACCCGGATGGAGCTTGTTTATATCGCGGAACTTTCAAACCGCATTAATACAAAGCTCGAGGCGCTCCTTAATAAGGTAGAAGCGATACGCGAGGATCTCGGCCGTGAATATGACAGGAAGATGCAGGGGGGTAGGGGAAATTTTCCGGAGAATAGATTTTATTACGGGGCATGGGTGAAGGGAATAAGGCCCCTGGGGTATCACCCGTCGTTGGATAAACTATTGAAGAAGCTGGATGGGGAGCGCGCCATGGGAATGGTCAGGTCCTCAGAGGACTATACTGAATATGACAGGCTTGTCAGGAAACTGACGGATAACAAAGAGATAGATATCATGGAAAGCCTTAAATTAACGGAGTGTTCACAAAAACTCGCCTTGAGGATAATCGCGCATTACAGGCGGAGCTATCTGACAGGCCAGGACTGGCTTTCGGGGAAAAGACCCGCTGGATACCAGACAGGGATCGTTGAAGCCGCCCAAGGGACGGATATTGACCTGTCATTGTGGGCCGGCGCTGAGGGAACGGGGGAGTTCATTTACATGACGGAAAAGATGACGCGTCCTGGAAGTTATCTCACTCCAGAGGAAGGAAGGAGGCTGTCCGCCGAGTCACAAAGGCTTGAGTCGGTCCTCCTCGAGACCAGGTGGGTAAAATGCGATCCGATAACGTACAGCCAGTGGGTTGGTAAAGGCGAGCGTCCTAAAAATATCCCAGGATATAACATAAAATATGCCTTAACGTCCGATGACGAGGTGAGCGTCAGGAATTTGAGCGAAGAGGAAAAAGACCGGATAGACATGAAGGCTGACGGGCAAACGGAGAATCTCGGGCGCGGGATCGTGGACAGGTTCATAAAATTCCTGGAAAAGGTCGAGTCTGTCGGGGGTCGCCTTACCGCAGAGGAAGCCGCGGTGATGACGGCTCTTTCGGACGTAATACATGAAAAGCTCGGTGTTATTCTGGCGGAAAGAAAAAAGAAGGCGGAGGATTTCGACAAGCTGGTAAACGGTAATCTGCCCGGATATACCGGCATAACATACGCGACTCTCGGACTTGACGGTAATATGAAGGAAAAGAAAAAAGGGGCGAGGTGGAAGGCTCAGAAGGATATGTTGGAGGAAGTATTCGGTTGTAAAAGGTTCGTGGATGTATCGCGTTATCTTCATGAACATGGGCTCTGGGACATGGAAAAACTTGATTTTTTTACGGCGGGGGATTTTAGCCGGTATTCTCGCCTTAACGCGCGACTATCGGGAAGATATGGGGCAGTTATAGTCAATGGGTTTGGGGGAGAAGTGGAACGGTACATTGATCTCTCTTACAGTGTACATAAGAAGCTGGTGCGGCTTGTAGAAATGTGCGAAAGGACGGCCGGATCCTTTCCGTCGCCGGGACGTGTTCTTAGCCATGAGGATTGGGTAAAAGGCTTGAGGCCTTACGGTTATGTAGAGCTGGGAGAGTTGAAGATGGTAGCGGATGTAGGGATGGTGCGAGACACCGACTATGACGGCCTCCTTGCAAAAGTTCTCGCGAAGGGCGGGGCGCTGACGCTCGAAGAGTCTCTTAGACTCGCATGGAAGTCCGGGGAGATAGAGTCGGAACTGGAACGCTACCTAGCTCGCGCGAAGTTCGGCTATGCCGACGGGGGTTCTGGAATAATGAGGTTCGTGAAAGGATATGACAGGTCTAAGATATTGAGAAAGGCTGAAGCCATTCTCGGAAAAGCCCGGGCTGAGAGTATGGATATCCGCGGCTGGGTAGGCGATGATACATTCAACGAATTCTATTGCCTGAAGAACGCGCTTGAGTTCAGGACGGTCGCGGCGAACCGGCAGGAAGTGAACAGGTTCGGGGAGCTGACGGATAAAGTGTCCGACGCTCTTATGGAGGCGTTCAAGAGAATAAGGCAGGAAAGCGTCATAAGTAAAGAGCAATGGGCCGGGACAAGCGAGAATTCCAGGCCGAAAAGCAGGATAAACGGTGATCCCGGATATGACAAGAACGTCGAAGTGATGGTCGGCAAGATAATCCTTGGGAACGACCTTTACGAGGAGGAAATGATCGGAAAGGAAATGATCCTTAAGTATAACGGGCTTCGGGTCAAGGCCGGGCTCCAGGGCCTCTCGGCGGTGGAAGCGGCGCAATTAGCGCAGCTTAATAGACTGATACGGGCAGGAATGGTCGAAAGATATTCTGAGAGGAATAAGTATCAGGGATCGATCAAGGCGGAACTGCGGAGCGACCTTAGAGGAACAAAACCCGACGCGGGTGAATTCTGGGAGAAACGCGCGAAATTCGGATATCTTTCCATGCGGGAGATTAACCAGGCGCTGGCGGACCTGGATCTCCTGGTCCCTGGAAGCCAGGCGTTCCTCGCAGGTGAAGAGATATTCAATAGATATGAGGAGCTGAGGGAAAAGTGCCGCAGGGTCACGGATTACACAGAGTTGAATTCATTGTTCAGCTCCGGAGAATACGCGCTTTTGATAGAGCTTTCGCACACGGTAAGCGACAGGCTTTCAAAATGGATCGATAACGACTGGATAAAAAGAAAGAGGGCCGAAAAGGAAGCGGGCGTGTCGTCCTCAGAATGGGTGGCGGGTTCGAGGCCTTTCGGTTACGTGACGGAAATAGAATGGCTTTTGGAGCAGGCCGCGGTTTTAGGGATAGAAGTAAAGTCTTTCCCGGGCGCCGAACAGTTCCTGAAATTGAAGGCGCGCATCGGGGGGAGGGAGACCTTCGATGGGATGAAAAGAGAACCGTTGAAGATAGGCGAGGCTATAGTTATGGCCCGCTATTCGCAGATAATAGCCGCGGGATTAAGGAAAGCCATCGTCGAGAAAGAATATAAGCCGTTCAGCGACGGACGGATGGGGGAGAAAGGCGGAAGCATGGCCGTGGAATCGGTAAAGAACAATAAGATCCCAGGCGCACATGGAGTAAGTTACGGTTCAATGGCCGGGTATATGGAACAAGTTAACGGCAGGACGGCGAGGAAATGCGCGCTGGACAAAAAGGAAAAGAGAGTAATGGATCTTTTGGGCCGGGTTACGGGGCTGGCCGATATGCCCGGGATATCGTCAGCACTCAAGGATGAAATTAGAGTTAGGCGGGATATCATAAATAAAGGTTTGGATGTCGCGAATAACGTGGAGATATATTTCGGGGACATGGCGGCCGACCACGGGGCGGTCAGCTGGTCAGCCGGGGATAAGCTGATTATCCTCGTGAACTCGACAAGAGAAAAGAGCTATTCGGAAGGGGATCTCGCGGGCGATCTCATAGCGCATGAATTCCTGGAAAGCGAGGCATACGGGGGTTTTACGCACTCCGAGGTCAAGGAGATAGAGGCGGCGCTGAACAACGGCGGGGCTTTGACCCCTTTGACCAGGAATGAGCTCGACCACGCTAACTTCACCCAACTCGCGCGGATCATGCCGGTCCATAAGAACGACAGGGACGGCGAGGTCTTCGGTCACGCCAGAACCAGAATGAACGATATTTTTACGAAGACCGGCGCCGCCGGGGTTGCCCGGGAGGCCAGGGGATGGTCCCGCAAGAACCTCGTGAATTTTCTGCTTTCGTTCAGAGACTCGCGGGATGAAATGTTCAAGGCGGTGCTACCTGTCCTGGAGGCTAAACTCGACGATAAGGCGCTTGACGACATCCAGGCCGGAGACCATGTAACGGTGATGGGGATACCCGTACTCGTGGGCCAGCTGGAGATTAACGAGACCGTGTTCACTCAAGTAAAGACGAGCATTTCCAGAAAGATACAGCAGCTTAAGAAGATAAACGTAAAAATATTCTTCTATCCGGTCGATGAAAAAGGGGAGCTTAAAGATGGGGCTATTGCCGGGATCGAGGAATTAATGAACAAGGATACGGTCTTTCTGGGCGACGCCGATTCAAGGCTGGTGGTTTACGCTAAGACAAAAGGCGCGAAGGATTCATTTAACGCTATGATGGTCCAGAACCGGGTATCCGACAAGCTGGCGGCTATGCCCCAGGTGGATAACGTGATAAACTCCGAGGAGGCAGCTTCGGTCATAAGACTTGTGATGATAGGCTCGTGTTTCGCGGAACGGCACAGGAGGATGTCGAAAAATCCCGATGACGCCGTGGCAAGTGAGATCGAGCGAAGCCTCCTTGACCTATTAAAGGTTTTTTGCGACAACACCGCCGATTTTTCTGGCGGGAACACAAAGGATATAATATCCAAGATCCTCTCGGGCGACATAGTCCTCAAGATAACCAAAATAAACATAGACGAGGAAATGAGAACCTTCCTAAAATCAGAACGCTCCGTACTTGAATCTCTGTAGACTTATGACGAAATGCGATGTGTGGCTATTCTCTTCAAGCCTTCCCAAAGGGGCCCCTTTGCTTAAAGATAATGTCCACACCAGAAATCGTTGATCCGTAACAGTTCGCGAACTTTGTTTAAATAGGCAGACTTACTTTTTGTGCTAGTTAGAACAATAAAATTTGAGATATTTAAGGTTCCATAGTATAATAAAGCATGCAAAACCCAGATAGAGACAAAAGATCATCATGAAATTGTTTAATCGAATAATATCATTATTTTTATCTATAACCTTTACCTTCGACTCCAGCGGGTACGGGCTTGCCACGTTACCTTCGTCACAGAATATAGATTCTAAGCAGGAGATATCCGCGGTACTTCTTCGCAAATACGTTGAACACGCGGACCCGGCAGAAATGAAGGAATGGTTCGAGCATAACGGTACGGAATGCATATTATTGAATTGCGGGAAATATCTCATTATGGATTCGGATATAGTGAATAACGCCCTTAAACTTCTTAAAGTTACGGCCAGGGAGGACGCTAAGGCTCTGGTTAATAAAATGTTCATTGATGAGGAAATGGAGAAGCTTGAAGATCCGGAGGGTTATTCAGGGAATGTCGATAAGATCAGAAAGGCTTTCTTAGAAGAGTTCCATTTTGAGGCATCTCCCGGTGCAGGCGTAGATGCGTTCCTTGAAAAAATAATGGTCGACGCTTTGGAATGGATATTTCTCCTTGAAGATAAGGTCATAAGGCTGTCGGATGTGCCCCGGGATAGTCAGGATATCGTCCACAATGCCTTGAAGGCGATGGAGAGAACAAGGGATATTTTCGAGAAATCAGGATTTCTCGAATTAAGCTCAAGAAAAGAAAAGATCCGCGAGGCCATAGAGAAAGGGATGCGATTTTACAGGATACCTGTCGGAAAAGCGTTAGAGGACGGCAGGTTATCCATGTTGGTCCCGGCAGCGGACGTGGAAAAAGAGACCGGCATATTGAGCCCTATTGAGCTTGCTTCGCGTGAGGCTTCGCCGGTCCTTTGGCGCGAGCTGGGAATATCAAGGGAAAAATACTTCAAAGAACTTCCCGGGATCATGAGATTAGCCGCCGAGATGTATGAGATCGCGAAGAACGAGCCGGATACGCATTTTTACGTGTTACTGAGAAAGATAAGGGCAAGATACGCCGATAGATATTACCTTCCGGAAGCCATTAAATGGATAAGCGCGATCGACCAATTGACGGCCCGGATAGATAACGCGTCACGGGCGGCAGAGCTCGATGAAAAGGACAAGGACAACAAGGATTATCTGTTCCCTCTTGATAACCCGGCGTACAGGGCGCTAATCGAGATGGTGAGGCTCTGGCCGAAAAAAGACCCGCATACTCATATCAGCAATTCCATATCCGAGGAGAAAATACTCACCGACCTTATAGAGCTCCAGAATAAAGGCCGGGCTGACGTCCTCTTAAGGATAAAGCTTTGGCTGGAGAAAGACGCGGACATGTCCCAGGCTAAAAAGAAAATGAAGGCTCTTCTTTTTCCGGACGGCGTTAACGCGCGTGACTTCGAGAGCATACCGCTCGCAAAGTTCCTTGAGGTGTACGACGATATTCATACGAGGGGGGTCAGGGACCTAAGGGACATCATCGTCGATAATATGCCGCCGGCAGAAGCGGAGGCGTATTTCCTGGACAGTATAGAAAACGTTGCCAGGCAAAGCTTTTCGGACGGGGTGAGGGAAGTGGAGCTGAGATTTAACCCGTTCAAGGAAATGCTTTATACCGATCCCCTGACGGGCGCAAAAGCCGATATCGGGAGCTATGGGATCATCCTTGACGATCTTCTCCGTAAACTTGACGATCGACTCTCGAAGCTTGAGGCTGAAGCCGATAAGGTATTCGGGAAAGACAAAGGCCCGCACAGGGTTGTCTTTATGTTCTCGATAGGAAGGGACAGGCTCGAGGGTGACAGGTTTGTGAAAGGAGAATGGGAGAGAAAATTCGCGATATTATCAGACCTGAAGGAGAAGTACGGGTTCGCGGCTTTTTACGGTGAAAGGTTGTCCGGTGTGGATATAGCCGGTATCGAGCCTTTCGGTAAGGAACAAGGAGATACCCGGGAGACGATATCCGAAAGGGTCAGGGAAAGATTCCATCTTGATCAAATGGCGGTGATACTGAAGCGTCTTAAGGATGCAGGGTACGCGATAACCACGCACCTTGGCTGCAGGTACGGCTCGAGCCCGAGGGACGACGTCATGGGGCACGCCGCCTTTGTCAAGGCCCACCTTGACGCGTGGGGAGATGTCCTTGACAGGGTGGGGCACGGGAAAATATTTACGACCGGCAAGGTCTATTCCGAGAGCGTGGACGGCGCGGATTCGAAGTGGGCCGCGTATGACGAGGCGACGGCCAAAGCGCTCGTTAAAGAGCTTAGGATGAAGGGTATTGCCATTGAGACATGTCCGCAGAAACTTGAGTCGCGGAGCGTTTACCGCATGATGAGAGATCTCCCGAACGTTTCATGGATCGAAAAAGGCGTTAAGGTCGTATACGGGACGGACGGCTCTTACCTGAGCGGCGGGTGCACTCTGTCGCAGTGGATAACAAGGCTCATGCTGTCGTTCCCCGCCTCCGGAAGAAAATATTTCGGCACCGGCGACATGATGGAAACCGTATCAAGCGTGAAAAAATCCGCGGATATTGAGGAGAATATAAACAAGTACTCCGCCGCGGCGTGGGAACATTTTTACAAGGCGGACAGGGAAGGAACTGGCACGGCACTTCTGGTGACTCCCAACGAATTTCTCAGGAAGACGATCGCTCTGTCGGGGGGTCTGCTGGAGATCAAAGACCCGTATTACATGAGGATGGTCTGCCGCCGAGTGGAAGAGATCAGGGAAAAGAATTCGGCGGGGCTGCTTAATGAGCTCTCTGTATCTACGGGCCAGATGAGGGAACAGGTTTCAGAGAGGGCCAGGGGGTATCTGGAGAAAGGAGAACGAAAGTTCACCGCCGAACAGATCCTAAAGGATTACGAAAGGGTGATAAACAACCTTTTCATACTCCAGTCGGCCTTAATGTATCCCAAAGCCATGCTGTGGATATTCCAGTCGTTGTACAGGGAGATGGAGGAGTTCAGACTGAAAAGCGAGTCGGAGAAAAAAGAGACGCCGTTCCTTATCCTCATATCCGCGACTGATCGTATCGAGTCGCTACGGAACTTTTTCCAAAGCCTTGTTGAGGAGGTAGATACTTTCAATTACGGCCTTACGCTCGAGCTTGGCGGGGACGGCTCTATCGTCAAGCGGACGGATAAGGTAACGGTCGCTATCATAGAGAACAGCTCTGACCCTCTAGTAGCGGTCCAGAACAGGGAACTTATAGCCGAATACCGGAATAAAGGGTTAAGGATCGTATATTACGGAGCCGATGAGAAGGTGAAAATAGTTGAAATGATACGAAAAAGGGAAGGGGAGAAAAGCCTTTATTACAGGTTCGGCATAACGCCGGAAGATCTCGGCCGGGACAAGGTGAAGGCCGTCACCGCCGGGATCAAGAACGCGGGATACAACGCCACGAGGAACTTTTCATTCGAGGTCGCCCGGGAATGTTTCTCGACCATGCCCGACGATTCCGTGTCGGTGCTCATCGACGATGACGAGATGCTTAATTCGCTCCTCGTGAGCGATGAAGAAGGAGTGAAGATCGAAAGGCCGTTCAGTTTTTTCCATAACGCCGACAGGTATTACAAGGACCCGGTCCTTGAAGTCCTTTCCGGGAATATCAGCGGTGACCCGGCCATAGGCGTCGCCGAGATGCTTCACGGCAACCTGCGTGATCTGAAGGAGTTCCTTGAAAGGACCGCGCTAATGGCCCCGGGAGACGATTATACCAGAAAAATGTTCGAAGGCGCTTCCCAGGAGCTTTCGGAGAACGTGATGATCGAAAATTTTAACGATTACGGGCAACGGGCCACGTGGAGCGGAAAATCTCCGATGAGGAGAGGATGGGCTTTTCCCAGGGTGCCGCGGGAAGGCGAAGAACGGACCGTTGGGGCGCAGTTCAGGGCTTTCGCGGATGCGGCCGACCAGATGTTCTTCGGGCACCAGGAGACGAGGCCCATAGGGTATTCGCCCGACAGCTACATGACAGACAGCGACAACGCGGTCGTACCTAAAATGGTTTGGTCATTTTTCGGAACGGGCGGGAACCTGATGCTCAGCAAGAAGCTTATCAATTACGCCGATATGACATGCATGCCAACCGGGAAATGGCGCAGGGAAGACGTCATGCTCGAGAAGCTTATCGAGGTGTTCTACACACCCGTTAACATGACTTTTCTCCCCGTCAGGCATTCAAGGCTTAAAACAGGGCACAGGATGGGGATAACCCGGAGAGATACCGGCGAACTGAGCTTCGTCCGGTTCCTGGGGAGCGCATATCACGGTTATATTTTCCAGCGGTTCGTCGAGAGGATATTCGATCTGGAGTATATTGGGTCAATGGAGGATTTTATAAGAGTGGCGACGAAGGCCTCGCTCGGGGAATACCCGGGATTTATGGAATGGTATCTCTCCGTCAAAAAGAGGAGATACGAGAACCTTAAACAATATCTGTCCGACCTTAAAGACATGGCTTTGGAAATGAGGGCGAAAGGGTTCTTCACGGAAAAAAAATACTGGTGGAACAACGACCCTTCATACGCCCAGTCCGTGAGGGAGATGGAGATCATCGTGGACTCGATCATAGCCGATATGGACCCGGCCGGAAAAGACTACAGCGAGATGTTCGCTGAGCTACACAAAAAAACTGAGGACACTACCCTTGCCGACGAACGGAAGGTCGTTGACGAGATGAGAGAGTCGTACCCGCATATGCGCAATTACATGAGGGAACATCCGTATTCATATACCGACCTTAAAAGGACGGAAGAGATACTTTACAGGAGGTCGGCCAAGGCCGGCGTGAGGACGGTACAGGTCACGATCATGAACGAGGCCGGCAGGATGGAACGGATAAGGTTACCGCTACATCTTCGCGGCGCGAGCCGTCTCATAAGCGTTTATATCGCGTCTTCCGTATATAACTTCCTCGTCCGAAACGGCGCCGGTGAAAAGATCTATATAGCCTGTGATGACGAGCAGGAAGCCAGAGGCGTGGTCAAAAGGGTCAAGAAAACGCTGGAGATATCAGGCCTCGATTTTACCGTAAGGGGCAACTATAACGTTAAGCTTGTTCCTGCCAGGCGCCGTGATCTAGCTGGGATAAGAGAGGAAGAGAGAACCAGGGAACGGGAACGCGGCCGTATTTTAAAGAACAGGAAACTCAAGGCCCCGGAAAAAGGCGTGTTCATGTGCCTGGACCTCGGGAAATCCTCGGCAAAGATACTGGTGCATGACGGGAACGCCGTGGTATATAGCGGAAAGAAGGAAGGGTCATTTTATTATAAACGTACTCCCGGTGACATAAAAAGAGAGATCGGCGTTATTGTAGACGAAACTCTTACCGCCCTGGGATATGGTAGAGACAGTTTGAGGGGAGTAACTGTCCTTGTTCCCGATATCGTAGACAAGGCCGGGAATAAAGCCCTGTACCTGAAAGGGGAAGACCTTCCGTTCCCGGCCATTGTCAGGCACGATTCCGAGGGGCACGCCGCTTATTTCAGGAATAAAGGCCTGGATAACTTTTATCTCCTCGCTTTGGGCACACACCCCGGCACGCAGGCCGTAATATTCGGTAAAACAGCGGATGAGCCGATGGAGATGTCGAGGTCGGTGGTATGTATAGACGGAAGGGAAAAGCCTGTCGAGCTCCGGGAGCTCTTGTCGACCCAGGCGGTGCTTGAGGAGGGCTTGTTCAAGGGCATTATCGACCATGCCGATAACGAGAGAAAGGACGAAGCGTTCGCCATCATGGCCCAAAAGGCGGAGGAAGGCGACGAGAGGGCATTATCTCTCCTTAACTATCTGGGTGAATACACGGCTATTCATCTAGTGAACATGGTGAGGCATATACGCTTCGATAAGGTTGTGTTTTCCGGAGGGATGTGCCGCGGGAAATTCGGTGAAATGCTGGCCGAGAATACCATGAGGTCGCTTAAAACGAGAGGTTTCGGATGGATAAAGCCGGTCCTCATGGGGGATGAGGATATGCAGCTGGCAGGGGCTCTTGGCGGGATATCTCTGGCCGAAGAATACTGGATCGGGCCGGACGAGGACGCGAGGCGGCTCAAGGTATATCACAAGATGATCCTGTCGCTTAAGGACGACGGGGACGCGAGCAAATGGAAAGATGTTTTTGACAGGTTCAAGGAAGAAAGCGGCGCAAAGCCCGGTGATTTCGAAAAGGTCAGGATGTGTTTTGAGCGGGATGGGGGTAAATATAACGAATTTATTTTCCATCTGCCTTTGAAGATGGCCGGCGCCGAGAGGGAGATAGCCGCGAGATATCTATCCAGCTGGATCAATAAGTTCATCGTGTCCAGGGCCGCTAAGAAGGTAGTAATAGATACAGCGATAGAGGGCATGTTCAAAGAGATAGAAACGTCTTTCGATGCGGAGTATAACGACCCTAATTCGCAGGTGAGCCTTGCCAGGACGGTCGGCGAATACTGGGATTCAGGGTCGTTCAGGCTGGAACAATACGCCCAAGGGACAGACCTCGATATAGAGCCTTACATAATGGAAAAAGAGACGGCCCTGAAACGCGATACGGCGATCAACAGGTCCGTTAAGGCCATCGGCATTAATGTAGGTAAATACAGGATAAAGATAAGCGTAGTCGAGATCATGGGGCAGGGGAGATATAAGCATATAGGTAAGATAAAGGACTTCAATACCTGGGAAAAAACGGATGACCGCTCCAGTTTCGATACGCTGTACACAAAGCTGATAAAAGGGGTAAGGGAAGTCCTGGCAGAGAACGGGCTTTCGGAAAGCGACGTTGACGGCATTGGGATAGCGGCCGCGACAGCCGTAAAGAACGGCCAGCCGCTTGGGCGTCCCATGGGATTCGCAAGGGGTTTTAACCGTGAGGCGGAGCTCGCCAAGCTCAAGGGCCTTAGAGCGAAGATGTCGGAAGATCTTAGCGGCCTACCCGTATTCGTCCGGCACGACGGCGATGTCGAATGCCTAGGCATGGCCCGGTCAAAGGGGATAAGGAATCTTCTAGTGATGAAGTGCGGCAACACTCCGGGCGTAGGTTTCGTCGAGAATGACGGTAACCTGGCTGAGGGACTGAACGAGTTCGGAAAAGTGGTTACCGATATGGGGCGTGACGCCCTCGCCCACGATAAGACGGGTGTTAAAGGTGAGGTTGCCAGCTATACCGCGTGGGATGGTACATGCAAGGTGGCGAAAAAGATGGGTCTTTACGAAAAATATAATTTCGGGCCGGAAGATCCGGTGCCAGGGATTTTACAAGGATGGCTGAACTTGAGGACAGATTCGACTTTTAGCGAGCGTGAGGACGCGCGGAAAGTGTTCCTTCAAAGCGGAAGGGAAACCGGCAAGTTCGTTGTCGAGATGCTCGACCTGTATCCGATAGAGCATATAGGCGTGTCGGGTGGAGTATATTTCGGCGAGTCCGGAAAAGCCATGAAAGCCGGCATAGAGGAAATATTCAAGGAGAGCGGTCTCCTTGGAAAGATAAATATCATCATAGACAATTACGATATGGAAAAAATGAAATATAACGTGACGCTCGGCGGCGCTTATCTCGTATATGACGCCGTAACGCTCGGCGACGGGGAGATCAAAGCGAAGGATTTGGACCACGCTTCGAGGCTTTTCGGGATATCGCCGCGCATACTGAAGCTCAAGGCCCGGATAGCAGAATGGAAATGGGGTGGGAGGACCCGGACGGACGGAAGGCCGTCGGCGATAAGGGAACTTCTCGGCGAGAGCGCGTCGGACGAGCCCGCTGCCGAAGCCTGGTACGGGGCGCATCCCAAACTTCCAAGCCCGGTCGAGATATTCGGTTTAGATACGACTCTGGATAAGGTCATGGAACGCGTGTACGAGGTGGTGCTGGGCCCGGAAGTCGTCAAGAGGTTCGGCAAGGTTATGCCCATAATGTTCAAGTTCCTGGACGCGGCCGAATCCCTATCGATACAGTGCCATCCCGGGAAAGAACAAGCCAGGAGGCTCGCGAGGGAGCGCCCGGGAGTGTACGACGAATTCAATAAGCCTGAGGCTTTTGTCGCCTGTACTGATGAAGGTTTCAGCTCGCTCGGAGGGGTCCTCCCCATCGACGATTTTATAAAGGTCCTCAAATCTCATTTTCCTGATATCGAGACAGACTATGCCGCCGAAAAAGATAAAGCGGGATACGACCCCGCTCTATTCGTGAAGAAATACGTAAAGCTCGTGCTGGATAAAGGGAACGGGTTCGCGGACATAGTGATGCCCGAGCTTCTTAATCAGTATAACGCCAAGAACGGGGAGGTGCTGTACTCGCATGACGGCCATGTTAACGCGCTACTCTCCGGTTTTATAGCGGAGATAGAGACGAATTCGGATAACACTTTACGCGCCGCCAAGACAGTGAAGGAAAGGGATATACCAAATTTCCTCGAGGCGGCGGACCTGACCCCGGCGAGGGAAGAGCTCAGAAAATTCAGGGAGACTGACGATCCGGCGGTAAAGAGCTGCATAACGACCGAAGCTTTCGCGCTGGACCTCGTGAGCCCGGGAGAGAACGGGGAAGTCGTCGTAAAGACGAGGGATAGTTTTCATCTTCTGGTGGTTTTTAAAGGCTCTGTGATCATAAGGGGTCCGGACGGGCGGGATATTAAACTCGAGCGCGGCGAAGCATGCCTTATTCCGGCATTCTTCGAGGAATTCAGGATATTATCCGAAGGGGGAGCGGAAGTTTTCGATTCGTTCGTCCCTGTAATGGCGAGGAAGGGTATAAACAGGCTCAGCGTTTCGCGAATGCCGGAAGAGGCACATGCGGGATCTCCGGAAGGACAGAGCAATGAGAAGTCCGAGATCATGGAGATCGGGAACTGTTTTGAGATAGGGAAGACAGGCAATATGAGGTACGACAAGGCCATGAGCGAAGCCTGCTATGAAATGCGGGAAAGAAGATATATTTCAGGCGAACAGTGGAAAAAGGCGGTTGGCTCGGGAGGTGTATCAATCGAAATAGTTCCAGGCCTGGACAACAGGCTTTCAGATATCGTCGAAAAGGAAGGGAAAAAGGTCATCCTCATTAACAAGGATGTTATGGATTCGGACAGGATCTCGGACGAGGACCTCCGGGTAATTCTCATGTTCGTACTCTCGAGCGCGATAGACAGGATAACATTCGGGCTTTTCGCGGAAGATATAAGGCTGCTTGTCCCGTCCGGTGAATCGGAGGTGATGATACTTCTCAGGGATATGGAAAGGCTCTGGTATAACGGGCGCGGAGGAGAGAATGACAGGAATATATTCCTGAATATTGTCAGGCGCCTGGACACAAACTACTCTTTCCTTTATTACAACACAAGTTACGCTCTGCTTGCCGAGGGGTTCGAGGCCTATAAGGTCAATCCCCAGGGCCGGCCCGGTTGGTTAAAACTGATCAAAAAATATATCGAGGACAACGCAGGCGATGGAAAGACTTACAAATATGACGTTTATGACAGGGAAGTGGCCAGTTTCAAAGCTTCGGATTTCTTCGCCCTCAGACGGTGGTTCCGGGGGTATTATTTTTACTGGGCGAACGCGGTGGACGAGCGCGATCCGGGAACCGGGATCAATTTTATTTTTGACAGGGCCCAAGATCCGGAGTTCCCGCTCACTCCTCATTCGGCCATCATACAGGCCTTGAAACAGCCGGTCGAGAGCCGCGAAACCGCCAGAGCGATGGGAGATAAGGACGACGGCAAAAAAAGAACTTTTCTCGAGGATACGCTCCTTGCCCTTCACGATTGGGACGATATTGACATGGAGAGGATAGACCGTGTGTATATAAGGTATCTCAAATCCGGGACTTTCAAGGAGGTTTATTACGTGCAGGTCATTTTGAAGGATGACTTCGCTAAACCGCTCGAGTTCGCGCTTCTTGTCCCCAGGGAGACCGTCCTCAGGGCAGGATACGATATCTGTATTTCCCCGTGGGAAATAGACAAGTTAGAAGAGCTTAATAAACATGACAGCGCGCTCGTCCCGAAGCCCGGGTCCCGTGTCACGACGCTCAGTTTTCATGACGAGGGGAAAAAACCTTTCTGGCAGAGGCGGGATATGTACAGCATGCAGTATGCCGGGAGGGACACGGTCGGCCTCCTGGACCTTTACGACCTCGAGGACGATTCTAAAATACAGGTCCTACGGGACGTCGTCTCGAAATACATCATCCTTTGGCACAGGAACGGCGGTTACGAGTTCATATGCGACCCCACGAACGAGAATGTCTGTTTCCTCGACTGGGACGGCCGGATAGTGGATATGGGAGCTCCGACCTACGATTACGATATCGTATTCATAATGAGATATCTCTGGGAAAGGATATGTTTCGATTCTGACGGGAGATCGTTATTCAGCTATGGGAAAGACAGAGACGAAGGTAAAGAGCGTATACCTGACAGGAGTTTTATCTTTGACGGCGTCGTAGACGCGTTTGTGCAGTCAAGGAAAGGGGAGGAGGTCGAGGAGGCAGTTACCGCCGGGATAAGGTTTCTCCAGAGGGTCAGGAACTATCCGTCTGTGGAACTCCCGGAAGAATTCAAGGAAGCCTTGGACGAATATCTTGCGAAATATGGAACTAAGAAACTTGATTATAAGATTCCGGAGCGTATAGAGTATAAGCCGCTTTCGGAGGTCAACTGGGATGTGGTGGATAAGCTCTGGCGCGAAACTGTCCCGGATAAAGGCTTCCAGCCGAACGCGGTATCCTATTTCGATTTTCTGGGAGTGAATTACATGGCGAAGAGTTTTATGAGGGCCATAGCGACGAGGGGTTTTCCCTTGCCGGATGTGAATTTTACGGTCCAAGATCTCATCCCGGAACAGGAAAACGCCATCCTTGAGCATATGGAATTCCGTTTCAAGAGGGATATGATAACCCCGGACAGGTTGACGCTATTATTTCTCAAATCACTGGCCCTTAAATATGAGGGTTCGGGCGGCGAAAACATCATTGAGCTTGGTATAAACAACTCCGACCAGTATCTCCGGATCATTAAAAAACTCCAGAAAATAGCAGGCGGCCGCTTTACGATGAAGGGGGAGAGAAAGGGGTTAAGGGACAAAGCTGGCCTTGAGAAGATACTGGGTATATCCAAACTGAATACCATAGAGAACATCCTTACAGGCGCGAACCCGAAAGTGATCGTCATTGATGATAAGATATGGTCATCGCTGTCAGGGGACGGACTAAAAGAGGCTTTCACGATACTGAACGATCTTTTGGGAAAAGAAAGGAGAGTTGTCATAACGTCGGAGCATTCGATAGGGTCGCTCCTTAACCGTTATGTGAAAGGCACGGGCTTGAAAAAAGAGATGTACGATAAATTGTCCTTTATCGCCAGGAACGGCAAGGAATTTTCGCGGTACGCTAAGGGGGAGAACGGGGACCCAGGGACATGGAGCGTGGAGGAAGGCATAGGGTTCGGGAGCGCTGAAATAATGGCTAAGATAAGCATGGAGACGGGCCTGCCTCTCTGGAGTTTCCTCTGCATAGGCGACAAATGGAGCGTTCCCATGGCGTCTCTGCCGGGAACAGCCGGGATAGCCGTGGAAGGCGGGAAGATATTCTATTTTATGCCTGGCGACATAAACGTGACGACCGAAGTCGCCGATAACGGCCTTCTCAGGGTGCTCAGGCTGCTGGATTCGGCCCTTGATATCGCGGGGCCTCTAAGTTCGTCTTCAAGCTACGTGGCGAAAGTGCTGAAATATTCTCTTCCGGCCTCGTTCGAGACCCAAAAAGAATTCGAAGGGTACGATGACCTCATAAGGCATACCGCGGACAAAATAGAGACGAAACATACGGAGCTGGAAGACGCTAAGATGTTCGTGAGCATGAGCGGTATGGTCGGAGCGGGCAAAAGCACGGTCTCGTCGAGGGTGGTAGAGGAGCTCGAGAGAAGGGGCAAGAAGGTCATTTATCTCGGCGAGGACGAGGTTGTCATATCGCGCGCTATCCGGCGCGAGTGGGAAGTGAGGCTCGACCCGAAGCTGAACGATTTTTACGCGTACCATGACTGGGATAAATTGAGGGCGATAATAGGCTGGCTGAAAAGTACGGGGAATGGTAAAAAAACATTTGACGGGCTTTACAATAATAAAACGGGAGAATGCGACGGGAGACGCGAATTCGATATAGACGAGGATACGATAATAATATTTGAGGGGATATATCCGGAAGATACGGATATTTACCCGAAAGAGCTCTTCAACCTGCGGTTCCATTTCACTATCCCTTTCGACACGTCACTTGAGAGGGACGTTGCGCGGGTGCTTGAGCGTTCAGACAGAACGGAGATGGAAGCCAGGGTCAAATCAAAAGCCCTCTGGGGTACTTTGACGGGACTATTCCTAAAATGCAGGGACATGATAAAGAGAGGAGATTGCGAGATAATAGACATGTCCGACCTAATGGCTCCGAGACTCATTAGGTATAAGAGCACGGCCATGGGTGGGCCCCGGATGAGGAAAAGAAATCCGAAGATCACTTTACCTGAAGGATTTTCCGATACCGAGCCGTCGGTGGTCCTTAAAAAAGATGTTCTAAAAGAGTATTTAGATGACAAACGGTCGTACAGGATAAGGTACGATACCGCCAGACTTTCACTGTCTCAGCAAAAAATACTGGAAACGTACGCCTCTGTCATGGGCAGGGATATTAAGCTAGCCCCCTACATCGGTCGAGACGGGAGCATGGAGCCTCTTGTCACGGTGTTCGCGGAAGGAACGGACGGGTTTAAAGGCGAAGCGAGCGTCGAGGTGAAAGTGCCCGAAGGCTCGATTGGAGAATATTTCCTCAGGATTACGGGGATATTGAATATAGCCATGGCTGCTTCGAACCTGGAGGCGGGTAAAGGCGCCACGGTGGGCTCGGAAATGAGCAACGGACCGATAATGGGTTTTATCAGGGAACAGTACAGAAAGATCACCGGACGTGACCCGGACGCTGACGGCGTTATGTACGATGTATCGAACATGAAAATAGAACTTCCGGAGTCTTACAAAATGAGTATGGCTCTAATTGAGGAATTTAACGAACTCGCTTCGAAGGCGCTCGTCGCGGCTTAAACCAATAGGCAGGATATGGGATCTAACGGGATAAAGAAGATTTACGGAAAATATATAATAAGAATGGTTTCGGCGGCGCTCGTCTCTCTGATGGTCGCGAACGACATCGGCTACGCCCTTTCCCCGGGATCACGTTTTACCGAAGAGTCCGGACCAGGACGGAACGAGCTGTTCAAGGGAGCGGTTTTCAGGGTAGTGTATGAGATCATCGGGAAGTACCTTGAGATGGGTATCGATCCCGTGACGATCATTGGCGATATAAAGGAAGGGATAGGTATTGTCGAGGAAGCTTTCCGGAGGGAAGAGGGGCTTCCCTCGTCCGCGAAAACCGCCAATTTCGACCCTCTTCTTTACGGATTCAATATCGACGAGCTCGAATATTCCCCAGTAGAAAAAGCCTTCAGGCTGCCCATCTACCGGGGAGGCCAAAAGATCCACACCTACAAATTCTACATGACCCGAACGCCCGATAAAGAGCCCGATCACACCATCGAACTCCCAACCGGCCACCCCCTCTACGCCAGCATCGAACTCAGGGACAGTCCCCATAGGGACACCCTTACGCACGGAAACTCAGAAAATTCCTCGAATTCCGGAAATGATGCCCACGGGGCTATTAGACGGAACGTAAGTAACGAAGATATAGAAGCAGCCATTGACGGAGACTTGGATCTTCAAAGCGTCAAGGATGAAATATCTATGATCGATATCATATTCAACGATATGGCGCTCGATACGAACGTGGATCTTGAAAAGAAAGCCGAAGAGTATGGTGTAACGGCGGACGAGCTAGTGAAAAGGATAAAACTCGCCAGGGAGGTGTTCTCGGAAGGCCGGAGAAGCCAGGCGAAGTTCAAGTTATTTAACGCCATTATCAGGAACCCGTCGACATACGCTTTTGGTTACGTGAAGCCTGGGGTCTTCGCGTATTCCCGGGAATTTATAAATGACCTGGGGCATGATCTTAAAGCGGAATACCTCATGCATGAGCCTCTTTGTTATTACCTGTCGGAATTGATAGGTGAAGAGAAAGGGCATAAATTGGCGAGGGAGATCCAGTCCTTGTACTTCTACTCCAATTATGGCCCGACGGGAGACAGGGAGTTAGACCCATATGACTGGTTGCGAGGGAAACTGACCGATTTTATACGGGACTTTACTATACGGGTGCTCGAGAAAGAAAAGAAAATGCCGGAACTTGATCTTGGCGTTCTGGATAAATGGGTTGATGCCCAGGCAAAGGCCGAACAGGCGCACCTTAGAGCGCTCAGATTGAGATTGACTGAGTTGATCCTTATGAAAGGTTCGCTCAATGAGGTGATAATTGACGAAAAAAGATCGAATTCCGGATTTACCGCGTCAAATAAACATTTATTGAGCGACATGACCCGGAAGGTCAAAGACCTGGTTAAATTTATCGAAGATGTGCTTCCGGTAATAACCGTAGCTGAGAGGGAAGGGTTGGGGTATCTGATCAGATCCAGGGCGGAAAATGACAGGTTCAGGAGAGTAGCTATTGAAATAGGCCTCGGGGTCCTTGGGAAAGGGAGTGGAGAGAAATATCCGGTTCTCGAAATATTCAGCGAACACCTTAAAAAGTTTGAGACGACTCTTAGAGGGGAGAAATCGGAAGTATTTACCCGGCGCCTAGCCGCGCATATCAAGTGGTGCGAAAGCATAGAAAAAGAACTTGCCCGGCTCCAGAAGGAGTCATTACCATCGGGAGCTTTAGCGAAGAAAGGCGAGCATCGAGGATCGATCAGCCGGGACACCCAGGAAAAGTCTATGGTCCATGGACCATTGTCCATTGTCCCTGCCTCGCCGGCAGGCAGGCATGGTCAATCGTCCATGGTCCCCGAAGCACAACGGGTTACACCAAAAATCGGGGATCGCGGGTCGAAGACGTCGCTCAGGGCGAAGATCCTGGCCTGCGCGTTCCTGGTGGGGGTTATCCTGGTTGTCGAACCATTGATGGTTTACGGCATGAACTGGTTGATCCCTAAACGGTTCATAGCTGATATTTTCCCGCTCGGGTTCGCTTCGGGCGCCTTGGAATTCGGTACGGTAAAAACTTTTACGGCTTTTGTCGTATTCAGGTTCTTTGGAGAGATCCTGGCACAGGTAGCCGTCAGGTGGATGAAGGAAGGGATAAAAGGGATAAGTTTAAAACGGGACATAGACTGGTCGAAGGTGCGGGTCGTATGCTACTTCGCGGGCGGATTCCTCAGCTGGTTCCTGCCTTCCGTTTGGGGCGTATTTAAGGCCTCTTCGCTTGATCCGCGTTTGTACGGGTTTGCTGATCTGATAGTCGCCGGGCCCATAACGCTGCCCGTCCTCTTCGGTGCGCATCTTTTCATGAAATGGGCTTATACGCGCGAGAAAATGGATCCGGGGAAGTCGCTCAAAGAAACATTTTACAGGATAGGGTTCACGTTCGTTTTCGCGATAGTGTATTGGTGCACTATCCTGGGGATGGTATTTTCGACCGATAGGCCGCTGGACGAGCAGGCGTATATCATCGCATACTTCACGCCGTTCTACGCCATCGCGCAAAGTTTCGCGGCTAATTTAACCGATGTGGGTAAGGGCGTTAAGATGCGAAAATGGGCGCTGCCTATGATAGCCGCGGCGGTGTTATACAACTTAAGGTATTTCTTTTTTAACCTTTCGAACACAAATCTAATAGTCGGGTTCGCGCTCTGGGCTATTCCTATAACGCTCGGGTTCAGACTGAACAAGCCCCTGGGCCCGGTCTGGGCGACGGCGCCGGAGGAAGACGGCATTTATCGGAAAATATCGGACCATTTGGCCAAAGATCCCGGGGATATGACCATAGTCGTGCCGGAAGCGGCGTCAGAGAGCGCACTTAAGGGGATTGATAGGATAATAGCTAAATACGGTGATAAGGTAAAGCCCATACTGATCGGCAACGCCGGCGATATAGAAAAAATTATGCTCACGCAAAAACTCGACCATCTTATAAAGTCGAGCCGGAAGGAGATTATAAATATAAACGATAAGGGCGAGATCTATGAGGAGACGGTCAGGATCGTGGGTGAAGGCCGGGCGAGGATAATCCTCAAAGGAAAAAGCTCGTCGGATGTTCTCATGAAAATGATACTGACCGCGGGCAAGAAAAGACTGCGTGTTCCGGGGAGCAGCATAACGCATATGCGCCTATTCGAGATGCCGGACGGCGGGCCCTTACTTATGACGGACGGCGGTATAAACGTCATGTCCGATACGGAAGACGCTGACAAAAGGGTAGCCAAAAAGATAGCCGGAATAGACAATTCCGTGAGGGTTATGCGCCATCTGGGTGTAACTAGGCCCTTAGTGACCATTCTGGCCGAAGGGAAGAACGGCGAAAAATGGATACGTGAGGACGCCGAGGGGATAATTTCAGAGCTTAAGAAGAGGGGAGTCGATCCGGGGTTTGATATCGAAGGGCCCGTATCGCTCGGGGAAGTATACGGCCGAGGTAACTTATCCCGGCGCATCCTTGTTTTTCCTTGGATAGGCCCCGCGAACATCATTTATAAAGCAACGGCCGGATTCAGGAGGGAACCGGAACATGTGAAAGATATTCCGGTACGAACAGCTTCCGGGAAAAAGGGAAAACTCAGCGTCTTCGAATATCAAATTGACGGCACGAAGCGTTATCTTTCCGTGGCCGTCCCCCCTCCGGGGGCGGACCTGGAGGAAAAAAAGGAATTCATAAAAAGATCCAGCAGGATGCTTTTTAAAAAATATGGCATAGGAAAGCCTAAAGTGGCTATATTGGATTTCACCGAGCAAGCTGAAAATTTCGAGAAAGTGCCTACGATAAAGGACGGGATAGCGCTCAAGAAGTACTTTTCGGAAAGAGACGCCGGATGCGTGGTCGACGGCCCAATGGCATACGACGTCGCTGATTCGAAAGAGGCGGCCAAGGCGAAGGGGTATGACTCCGTAGTCGCTGGGGACGCGGATATGTATTTCGCCCCGGATAACGATACCGGGAACATGCTTGAATCCCTGTATAAATATTCCGGCAAATTGAAGTTGGGTTGGAACGCCTCCGACCTTTCATACGGTGGCCTCGCGACGGACAATGGCGAACCGGTTTTTGTGGTGGTCCCATCGAGATCGGACTCTGAGTTCCACAAAGAGCGGTCGCTAGACGTCGCGGCGGAACTCATGTCACGCGACCGGGAAGAAGGAGTTAACATCCGCCCGGAGGGCAAAGGAACCCCCGGAAAATCTCCCCCCGGCGGATCCATAGCTGAAGCGCTCAAGGTGGTCAACGTGTCGCTGCTCAAGGAAGGAACTTTAGGGAATATATTCACGCGTCGGGAATTCGCCCAGAAAAGGATCAATGCCAAGAGACAGGCACAATATTCGCCTGGCACGGTTGCGGCGGAGCTGGATTCATTGACGAGAATAGGGGTACTGGACCGTGTTCGTGACGGCCTGGCCTATAAATATTACGTGAGGGACTGGTACAAGGACATAAGGCCCGGGGTAAGGAAAAAGTTACAAGTTATGGTCGAAAATGCCGTGAGGGCAAAGGAAGTCAGGGCAAATCCTCTGGATGAGAAAGATCTTTTATTCCTGCAGAACGCCCTGGTGAAGATGATGAAACGGTATTACAGCGCCACGGTCTTTTCGATAATACCCGAAAAACAAAAAAACCGTGTTATGGAACAGATCGTGGACATGGAATGCCATTTTTGCGATACACCGCGTGAAAGGAAGAAGTGGACCGCCTATCATACTTACATGGCCGGCGAGCCCGAGAGGGAGACAAGGATAGTGCGATACAACAATAAGGTCATAGGTCTTATGCTTTTTAAGCGGGATACCGGAAATGACTGTATCAGAATATTGAGGATGAAGATCCACCCGGAATGGGAAGACAAGGGCGTAGATCATTACCTTGTGGACACGGTTAAGGCGGAGATGGTCGAAGGCGGGGGTTTGGGGAAATGCCGGGTCATATTGAACGAGAACGACATCAATGCCTGGGAGTTTTACAGAAGCGCGGGATTCAGGTCTCTGGAGAAGAGAGGAGAGGGCGCCCGCGGATTGGATGTAATGGAGTTCATGCCTGGAATTTCTACCGATGAGAACGGATCGAGTCAAGAAGATGTTCTCTTGGTCAGGAACGCCATAGAGAGCGCGTATCACGACCTCGCCGAACGGTTCATGGAAGTGCCGGTTGAGCGGCTCGACAAGGATATGGATCCCGAGCTTATCAAGTCGGGGTATAAGTACACTGCCAGGACAAGCGGACGAGAAGTGGAATTTTCCGATATGTTCGAGGCGGGCGATCGGGAAGGTAAAAAGGCGATTGGAGCCATGAGGATCGTATACGGTGAGGTTTATACGTCAGGCGAGATAGCCGAGGCGGCTAAAGAATACGGGATGCGTTACAGCTCCCCGGAATATATCAACCGTGTAGCCGTGATCAATGGTGAAGTGGCAGGGTACATCAGATGCCGGCTTCTGATGAACGGGATGAAAGTTGATTTTGAGGAAAGGATATTTGATCAGAGGTATAACGGCATAGGGATCGGTGATCTTCTGATAAACGATTTGAAGATACTTCTTTCGACGCGGGCATACTCAGGGTTCGGTAAATGCGTAACATCTTTTCGTTCGCCGCAGGGACGGCGCATGGTTGACTATTTGGGTAAGCACGGATTCAGGCCCGTTAACGGGCATAATAAGAAGTTTATTCTTGAAGGTGCTGACATCACTAAGATAAGCGGCCCCGAAGGGACTATCATCACGGATACCCTTTTCCAGGGAGGCGCGAGCCCGATATTGACTTACGGGCAACCCTATGAACTCCCGGAAGACGAGGAAGGCGGAACCGGACATGATAAGGATCCGCTGGACGGCTTGTACTTCATGACCGAAAGGCCCGAAATGGCTGAAAGAACGGTCAATTTCATAAAAACATTCCTTTTGTATCGCAAGCAGGTGACATTGGTTAACCGAGACACATATACGGGAGTAGACCGCTATCTGTCGATATCTGAAAGCTCCTGGAGTTATATGAAGGATAATTTCAGGTTAAGCGAGATACCTCTTTATGTCTATGAGGAGAAAGTGCCGGGAAGCAGCAACACAAAACCGTTCATGGTAGCTCTAAGAATCGACGAGAACCTGAAAAGCAACCTGATGTGGTTCGATAAGATGGAGGGCAGATGGATATCTGACGTAGCAAAGCAGATCATTATCAAAACCGGGGACGGGAACGATAATATCAAGGCTGTCTATATACCGCTTGAAGAGAGTAATCCGCCGGGAATGGCTGGCGCGAGGCCCAGAGACTTCCTTAAACTGGAATTTGATGCGACGAACGGAGACGGCTCAGGCAAGGATTTCGCGGAAGAGATAACGAGGCTTTTAAAGGAAAAATACAATCAGCCCGGGAGCGGTCCCCGTCTCAGCCTAAAGATGTCGGTAGTATCTCTCCCCGGATCGGCTTTATTCCGTCATATAGAGATCAGGAAACCGCAAAACGTATTAAAGCTGATCAACGGTTCCGAGAAATTGTCTAACGGCAGGTTTACGGCCGAGGGGCTCTTCCTGGAAGGGGTGTCGTCCGGGCGAAGAGTGAATGGCCAAAAGATTAAGTCACAGGTTGACGCCCGTATAGATCTTGAGGCGCTAGCGGATCTTGGGATGATTGATAAATGGGGGGATAACCTTTTTAGCCTCAGGGACGATTACAAGGCTCTGTCAAAAAAGGATAGGATGACGATAGAAAAGGAGCTGATACATTTATCCCATGCCGAGAACGGATCTTTCGATATCATGGAAAGGAATCTCAGGCTGACAATAAAAGATCTTATTAGCCGCAATGTTCGTCAAGTCTCCAGCGAGGATGTAACCCCGGGATCAGGGATAAGGAATGGGTGGACAGTAGGCACCGAGTTAGTAATGGCATCATCTGACGGTTATCTGGAACAGTGTGCCGGGATAAAGTCTCTAACCGGACAAGGGGGGCTCAAGTCAAAGGGAAGAGGAAGCTTCAAACAGGAAATGAGAACAATGAAAGATCTTCTGGCAGGGGTTGGAGTAGAAATGACAGCCGCGCTTTATGGACGCAGGGTAGTCGGTTATGTGATCATCCGTAAAAGAGAAGAAGAGAGGAGCGTAGAGATACTCGATATATGTGTCCACCCTCTCTTTTATGAGCGGGGAGTCGACGAGAACCTTTTAAAATGGGTCCTATCCTTGTTAAGTCCGGGGGAAAAAGGATATAAAAAGGTCTTTTACGATATAGCGGCATCGCCGGATGAGAAAGAACGATCTTTTGAGAGGCTGGGATTTTATGAGGAAATACCGGAGGAGGCCGATCCCGTGATCGAGCGCGGAAAGATGAGGCTGGTGGCGAGGCCCAAAGAAGCGTCGGACGGGGATAGGAAAAAACTTCCCGGCGGCGCATTGCACAAGGCGGTCGCGTGTATCGGAGAGCATGATGATATTTTTGGGAACAGAGAAAATCCGTTTACGTTAAGAAAATTTATGCGATTTAGAAAATATTCGTACAATACTGTGCTGACAGAAGTCAGGGCCTTAATAAAACTTGGTATCCTGGAAAAAGCCGGGAAGAAAGGGAATGTCCCGCTTTACAGGGTCACCCGGCGTTTTGAGGACGCACCTCCGGACGTCAGGTTCAAAGTATATGAAGCCCTCGAACGCGGGTTGGCCGAAAAAATGATACACGCGGCGCCCACCAGGGACGAACTGAAAATGGTCCGTTACGAGATCGATCACACGCTTGCGCCGTATGAGACGGTTGAAAGGCCAAAAGCAACGGCAAAACCGGCGGAAAAAATAATAACCTTCCCGGTTAATGGAACACACGCTGAAGCAGTTGTTACAGAGGTCATTAACGATATGAAAGCCCCAGAACCGGCAGCATATAGCGGTTTCATGAGCGGCATGATGGATATGGTATTCAATGAAACAAGGGATTTCACGCCGATACTTTCAGGGTCCGGGTATCTAAAGAGGACAAGTGAGATATTAGAAGATCTTATGGCGCTTGAAAAAACGATATACTTGTCCATTCTTGAGGAATCAATGCGTAGCCCGGCGAGGTCAAAACGGTTGACACAGGCTAAAGAGCTCGTCGAAATGAGCAATGGAATGACGGTAAAAGCGGCTGAAGTCGTAAAGGCCTGGCGGAAGACAGGGTATATGGCGGTCGAGCTTGACCCCGACGAGGTGAAAGCCGGGATCGGGCTCAGTATAGGGAGGCGTCTTTTCGCCCTTGGTGAGGGGGAGGACGAGTTTTACGGACTTTTGTCCTGGACTTTCAATAAACTGAACGAGATCCTGGCCGAAGACGACTTGTTCGGAGGGATGTTCCTGAGGGATACGGAACGTTCGATCATTAAACTCCGTGAACTTATGACCGACCTCCGAATCACCGTGTTCCGGGAATATTTCCTGGAATATTCATTTGCAGGAAACATGTTCAGGGATAATAAGGACATGATGGAACGTTTCGATCTGGATATAAAAGCCAATTTCAGGGAGAGGTACGACGTCTGGTATGAGTCGAAATGGGAGAGGATAAACGATCTCGCGAAATTCGCCGGCGATATCCTGGACGCCGCCGAGAAGATAAGCGATTTAAGAAGATACGACTTCCCCAAAGCGAAGGGTTTCGAGCTGGAAGAATTGAAAATGGAACTCATTAGTGCCCTCAAATTTAACAGGCGTGTATGCCGCGACCAGTTAGACCTGGATTATCTGGATGAACAGGTCTTACCGCTGATGATCTTCGGCGGGGACGGAAAAGGCGTGGATCATTACAGGATGATCTGGTCGGGAGCGATGACCATGATAAGAAAACGGTTCAAAGGCATGTCGAGAAAAGAGCTTACCGCCCAGGATAGTAATATCGTGGAAGGCGGGCTGGCGGTTCCCTTTATGCTTATGGGGGGTATGGTAGACCTCAGGATCGAGAATACCGGCAACGTTCTTGGATTTCTTCGCGACTTGCATTTTGTGCCGGAAAGGGCGGGGGATCATAGTGACAGGCCTGGTCCTCAAGCAGCGGCCTTGGACTTCCAGAACGAATTTTTCGTTCCGGGAAAAACCGAAGCCGCCGGTCCAGGAAAGAATCCTTCCTATAAAAAAGTTCCGGGCATCAGGATAGGGCCTTTGACAGCCGTACAGGAAGCAAAACACGCTCTGTCTTTTACCAGCAATGTCAAACTCTGGAAAAATAAAGATAAAGAGGACGCTTCCTTCATAGCCCTTTCCACCGGGTGGATCAAAGGTTACGAAAGAGGAGGCGCTCAGCATAACGGAGGCTTGAACCGGGCTATTTCGTCAGTAAGGAATTACTGCGAGGCTAAAGGGATAAAGTTGATAGAAGGTGACGACGCGGCCGTCGCGGAAGAGGTTAAGGCCATGAAAAGCCGTAATAAAGCCGCTTCCGGAGTAGTTCTTGCGGGCGAACGTTGCATAGGGCTTATAGAAGAAGCATTCTTGGAAGAGCTTACCCTCCGTGACGATGAAAAGAAAAAAGTTCTCCTTGGCCTGGTCGATAACAGCCGGCTTGAGGAAGAAAGCTATGTGCCTCTTATGGAACAGCTGTCGCTTATGATAAAGCTTCTAAGATACCAGGAGAGATATCCTGACTACCTTTTAAGAAGAAAAGACCTTCTTGGGAAAAAATTTGACAGAGAAAACCGCCTTGGCCTGGAATTCGATCCGGAAAGGTGGGTCGTGAAATTCAAACCCGCGAAGATGGACGTAGAGTCACTTCGGCCTCTGTATTTCGCCCAGATAGCCGCATAGGCTTTTGCCTGTTGCCTATTATTGTTGGATCATGTTAGAAAAGCATAAATACATTTAACCGGCAACGGACAACCTGCAACCGACAACAAACAGTTTTTATCCTTTGATTATAGCTTCTGTAGGACAAACCGCCGCGCAAGCCCCGCAATCCGTGCATTTTTTTGGATCGATCTTATAAGGGCTGCCTTCGGATATCGCCTCAACGGGACATTCCGGCTGGCACTGCCCGCAAGATACGCAATTATCGGTAATTTTATAAGCCATGGGTAAATCCTCCTAATAGGGTTCAGTAAAATTTCATGAAAGAATAACATAAAATCAATGTCGGGTCAAGCCAATTCAAAAAACGCAACAAGTTTCAGTGTCAGGCCTCCCCATTGGACAAAACTATTGGTGGATAATGTCCAATGGGGAGGCCTGACACTACTATTAGTATTTCAAAAAGTCAGACAAAGCGAGTTGACAAATCTGTTAAGATTTGATAAACTGAGCTATCCGGAAAAGCTGAGTTTGTTTTAAATTACTAATTACAAATTTCATAATATTATATGTTCAAGAAAATCGTTGTTTATTTCCTGTGCATCACCTTCCTTTTCGACCAAAGCGGGATAGGGAAATATGCCTATTCTCAGGGATCTCCCCGGGATACCTTGGCTGTAACTTCCATGTTCAATGAGCTTAGCGCCAGTGTCGCGGGGATGTCTGAGAAAGAGGGACACTCACCGTTCGATGTCATACGTAAGCATTTCGAAGAAGAATCCTTTATATTCCCGTTCATAATTTTCACTTTAGGTCGGGTATTCATAAAAGAGACATCCGGCGATATTGTGTACGATGACGAAGTTCTCCGCGGGCATTTGGGCAGAACGCTTGTGGACAGGTTCGGCGGAGCGGATTCGGAGTTTTTTATCAAATATGATGTGAGAGGAGCTTATCGGGATAAGGGCTCTATCGTTATCCCTTCAAAGAACGGGGATATTCGTTACAGGTTCTTCCTGATTGACGATAAGGAGAAGTTTTCCGGAGAGGATATCATAAAAGAATGGGAACCGGTCGAGCTGGAGGACCAGAAGACGAACCGGAAGATCGTTATGGCCGTGAGGCAGGAGAATGTCCCGTACTCCGTCCATGAGAGCGAGGCGAAGTGTGAAGAGAACTGCGCCTCCGGAACGTGGACCCTGGACCAGGAGCCCACCCTTAACGCGATGATATCCAGATTGATAACAAGCGGTACTGGCAACGTTTCAGATGAGGAAAAATACGTGAAAGACATAGCCGGGATAAAGCCAGCCATACGGGACGCATTGAGACTTTATGGGGCTTCTACGCCGGATGATATCAGGGAAGAAGACGAAAAACTCCTGGGAAGCATCGATCATTCGATGAAAGTCGATGACCTTCTCGCCAAGGTCGAGGCCCTTTTGAATAATCCGAAATTTAAGATTTTATTCCTTATCCCTGACGACGGCGAGGATAAGTTCAGTTTCCTTTTCCGTGAGAAAGGGGTGAAGCCTTATAAGCTCACGGCTTACGCGCATTTCGGGCATCATAATACAAAGGGCGCGGATAGGGAGGAAAATATTTACATATCAGCGCCGTATTATGACAATTTAACACGGTCCGACAGGATCGCGCTTATCGTTCACGAGATGGTCCATCTCATACTTGGCCGGGGGGATAAGATCCACACGCTCGCGGATGGTATCGCCCAGTCTGTGACGTATGCCCATGAAAAGGCGAATATAGACGCTGCGGCGTTTATGGGGGAAATAACCAACTACCTTGTATCGAAGGAAAAGATGTACGTCGCCGCCGTTACGAACAACGAGGAGCTGGCTATAGAAGCACGGGGCGAGTGGAAAGCGGCGATAAGTAAACTTGGAGATTCCGGCATGTCCGGCGAGTCTATGGAACTTTTTCTGAGGAATGATATCTCGATGAGGGTGAAAGGGGCGTTAATAGAACTCGGCGCTTCGCCCGAGGCTGTGCCGGGTGAGTCTTTTCGTGAAAAATTCATCGAGGTATTCGGAAAAAGAGAAGGGTATATTCTCGCTAATCACCTGAATTACGAGATGAGCGCGCACCCTGCCGCCCGTCAGAATGACATCTTTTATATCATCGAGATCGTCGGTCATATGTCGGAAAGGCTGGCGACGGAGATGAAAGTGATGACAACTCAGGAAGAAGCGGCCTTCGTTAAAGAGACAAGGGAAAATGTCATAGATGAAGTCGTGAACGCTCTTTTTGACGAACCGGGCCTTAAAAGTACATGGAAAGATGAATTAGGAAAAAGCATTATCCCCATGACGCTCGATGGTTTATTTCCGGAAGAGATGTTCCGTAAAGGGTATCTGGCCGAGAACAGGGAGTATATATCCAAAAAATTAATGGGCCTGCCGATAATTACAAGCGCTTACGGCGAGGCCGATCCCGGGATAAAGAAAGTGTTCTACCGCGGCGGGGCAAGCCGGGTGGAGCTCGAAGCCACATTGTGGCATGAGATAATCCACCACCTTGGAGAGATCGGGGTCCTCAAGATCGACCCGAGGTGGGAATATACGCCATGGTCGGTCGACCTTTGCATGAGGGTTATCCGGAACTCAAAACTTCCAGGTTCTAGTATCGAAAAATCCGAAGAAAGAATAGCGATGTACAGCGAGGAATACTTGCCGTTCGTGAATATACTATATGCCCACGGTAAAACCCTGGGGGCCGACGAGGGAAAGAAGAAATATCTCCTGAGGCAGCTGGAGACGGAAGAAAAAGCCGCGTATTTCTCGATAGACCTTCTGGTTGACGAGGCTATCCTGGTCTGTCAGGGGACGGAGTTTTCGACGGCTGAATTGAAATATTACCGCAATAATTCTAACAGGCAATTCACCGAACCCGACGATATCGTCAGATTTAACCGCGCCAGATACGTTTCGCAACAGGCGGCGGCTTATATCATGGCAGGGATGTTCATGACGGACTATATCGATCCGGCAAAGCAAAAACATCCCTTAAGATCCCTAAGGGATTATTTCGAGGAGCTCGACGACGTCATAGGGAAGCCCGCTCCGGTTGACCGCGATTGGGTCGATAATTTCGAGGAAGAGCTGGAGAATTTCGGGACGTCGGTATTTAAAAAAACGACGGTCATGAGGTCGTCCGACACTACCGACAGGCTGGGATTGTGGTGGGCGGACGTTGACCAGTTCAAAGTGGTGATGAATTACTGGCCCGTGACCATATGCCCCTGGGATAAAAGTAACCCTGACAGGACAAAAGCCCGCTCAGACGCTAAAAAGAGGGGGCTCGGTAATTTCATGCTCGCCAGATACAGGGGCGAGGCTATGAAGGAGGCCGAGAAGACGGTCGAGGCGCATCATGAGTTCTTCTGCCGTCCCGAATTAGACATACTCTGGCAGACCCTTCTTATCCCGAGGTCGATCTTTAGCGCTATCCCCGATACTTTAAGGAAAGAAGTATCCGAGGATAAAAAGGAGAAATACAAGGACGTCCCGGAGCTCATACAGGCCGTATTCGACGGTAAATATGATATGGGGAGAAGGGACGTCGAGAAAGGCATATATGATTCGTATTACAGGCATCTCAAATACCTGGATTCTATCCTTTACATGTGGACGAAGTATCGTCCTCTTGAGGATAAAGATTCACTTCCGATGGACCCGCGGGTAGACGCGGGTAGCGACGTCGAAGAGGCGTTGCGGAATACCTCGGGCGCATGGGAAAAGATAATGTTCCGCGTGAACGAACATAATGAATATGAGGATATTTTCAATATCATCGAAACGGAGATATTGCCCGAATATATGAAGCTGTTCGAAGCGGATGTGAAGGAGGAAAAGGCTAAAGAGGCTTTAAGGCAGATGCCGGATAAAGGAAGCGTTAAAGACCCGGGTGATCTCACACCTGAAGAAATAGATGAGCTGAATAAAAAATTCGATGAGCTGCCGGATGAAATAAAAGAAGCCATAATGCAGGATATCATGGATCAGATGAACTCAAGTCCCATGAACAGCAACGGGAGCGGTAACGGCGAAGGTGGAAAGAGCGGTCAGGCTCAGCAGGGTAAGCCCGGAAAGGGATCTAAAGGAGGACAGGCAAGGCCCGGAAAACTTTCGGGACAGCATGGGACGCCAACCCCCGAACAACTCCAGAACGAAATAGACGGTATTGAGCGTACGGTTGACGCGCTCGATAAGATGGTCGATGACATAGCTAACGGAGCACAGGGGATTGGAGAAGGCTCGGGGGATATCAATGATGGTGTTCAGGGTCCACACCCTGGAGGTAAACCTGAAGGCGAAGGGGATAAAGGAGGCAAAGGGCAAAAAGGTAATGGAGGGGTTGATGTTGAAGGCTTGCAGGGGAAAGCCGGCGATCTTCAGAAAGCTGCCCAGGGGCTTGGCAATCACGGGAATAATTTGAGCCAAAGCGCCGGTGATCTTCTCAACTCGACTTTTGACGCCACAGGGGCGCTCCCGCATCCTGGTATGGGTAAAGGCGCCCGGAAGAACGCCGCCGAATTCGATAAAAAAGCAAAAGAAGTTAACGACAAGATAAAAGCGCTTCAGGATAAGATAAACGAGTTAAAGCAGCTCCTTGACAGGATGAAGGAAATAAAAGATCAGGGCAGTAACCCCCAGCAGATGGGACAGGCGGCCGGCAAGGTAGGAGGGAAAGCCAGGGAGGTAAAGAACGCGAGCAGCGGGATAAAACAGGGGGTGGAAGGGTCTAAGGAGTCGCTTCAGGGACTCAAGGAGAAGTTGGGACAGATAGTGAAGGATGTCAGGGGATTGGCCGGGAAAGGGAAGGGTGAGGTCGGAGCTGGAGGGTCGAAGGTCGAAGGGAAAGGGGGAGCAGAAGGGGATACCGGGGATAATAGGGGTGAGCCGGCCCCGGGGAAGGGGCAACCGGCAATAAACGATGCGAACGATCAACCCTCACGAGGCTCCGACGGGAACGCTTTACCGGACGGTAAGGATAATACGGGTAAAAGCGCCTCTACCCCGTCAATGTTCAAGGACCAGGGCACAGCGGAGTCTAACAGGAACAAAATACCGCATATACCTTTTAAGAGCGGCGCGCCCGCGACGGCGCTTCAAAATATAGTGGATAATTCCGCAAAGACCGGTGAAGAAGGCTCCGGCGCCCTAGAGGTATCTGTCGACGATGAATTCGAAACGGAAGTCGATCCTTCATGGCAGGATATGCGCAATGAGATGCTCTGGAAACAGAATGAAGATGAGACGGGTCTTAATAGGAAAGAATATGCGAGATATTATAAATACCTGGAAATGCTCGGCGGCCAGGATACCATAGACGAAATGAAGGAGTCGTTCAGGTATCTCCTGGGCCTGGAGGAAAATCCAAAAAAGTTCTGGAGAAAATACAGCGGTATGCTGACGAAAGCCGTAAAAGTCGTAATGGGACGTAAAGGCTACAGGATAACCAGGAAAACTAAACCCAAACCTTTAAAGGTATCTCTCCTTGTCGACGTGAGCGGCAGTATGCATGATAGAAAGAGAATAACCCAGGCGGCGCTAACCATAATGATGATGCTTGAGGTCATCCTTGACCTTAACGAGGACCTGGAGAGTGCCGGCCTTCCTCCTATAGAGTTCGAGGTAGGCCTTTTCTCGGAAGAGCCCAAGGTCTGGATAAGCCATGAAAAGAGCCTGAGCGTCGAAGGAGAGACCCGTAAACAAAGGCTTATCTACGATACCATAACCAAAGGTCTTTTAATGGGCGGCGGGTGGACCGACGACACCAAGGCTATCGGGACTATGATCGACCGGGCCAGTAACGCCGAAATGACCACATGGGACGCGGGCGATGAAGCCAGGAGAATACTATTTTTCCTCTCGGACGGTAATCCGAACACATGGGAGGGAGGCGATATCCAATATCTCGTGAATACTTACGCTCAGGACGTGGTCGAGAATCCGGTCGAGGTATTCGGCGTGAGTATGGGCGATGAGGAAGCCAGGAAATACACCGCCCATAAGTTCGGCGACAGGGCTGTTATCCCGGAGCGAGAGGATATGAGCGATATACCCGAAAAAGTCCTCACTCGTTTCCAGGAATGCGTAACTGTAGCCGCTACCGAGTACAGCTGGGCGGACCTGTTAACGCTTGCCGCCACGATAGGGTGGTTCCTGATCCCGACTTTCCTGAAACCCGCTTATGATATCCTGACGTCCCTTGCCGGCACTTTACTTGTCAGGGGACAGAACGGAGCGGATACTAACGCCGAGAAACCCTACAGGGAGACCGGATACAAGAACTTCAGGTATCAGGAGAAGGACGGCAAGGACTGGCTTGTGTATTTTATTAAGGACGAGAAAGGCAATGTGATAGAGGAATACAGGTGGCAAAGGGGCGCCGGCGGGGCAATGTGCCCCAAAATGACGACGTTCGACGACCGGTATAACGAGAAACTTATCTCGGATATCATTTCCATGTCATGCCAGAGGGATGTCCAGTACACTTCGTACTCGAAGAACGGTGACTATTATCTCAGGTACCAGGAGGTCAGCAGTAACACGGTTGAACTGATGCACAAGGTCAAAGATAGTAAAGGCAGGGAACGCTGGGTGGTAAAAGAACCGTTCAATACCAGTCTCAAACTCCCGGATGGCGAGCCGCAGCCCGATGAGTCCGTGATATATGAGAAGGATGGGCTACGCTGGAAAAGGGACAAAAAGGGCAATTTATTCATAGAGACAAGGGATGAGAAATGGTCCCTGTGTAATGTCGAGGACGCGTCTTTAAGCGCGAACGTTTTAGTCCAGGCCGACAAGGACACCGGAGGTTATATAATATTCGACGCCGCAAAGGCCAGGGTCGTTATGGCGACAGCCGGCGACGCCGGCGACATCTCCGTCGGGCAGGACATGAAAATAGACATTTTCAAGCGCGAGAAAGAATTCGGGAATAATATCATACGCCTTATCGGCGATACCGGCCTCGGCAAGGACGAATTGATGAGAGCCGCGGCGAGTCTCATGCACGAGGAGATATATTTCATAGCCGGCAATTCCGGTATGGAAGTGGATGACTTGACAAGGCATGAGACCATAGGGGGCGGTGAAAGGGGGACTTCGGAAGAGCTTTACACGATATTCAACCGGGTACTGCATAACGGCGGCTGGGTGGTGATAGACGAGGTCAATAAAGTGCCGAAACCCGTTTTAAGCGCGCTCAAAGCTTCGATCACTAATAAGACGCATCGGCAGACCATAGACGGCGTCGAGAAAAGCGTCCCGAACCATCCGAGAGCGAGGATATTCGGGACAAGCAACGCGTTCACGCGTGATTTCAGCCATGAGGAACCGCCTGACAACGCCGCGCAGAGCAGGTTCAGGGATATACCGTTCGTATGGCGCGACCCGGATTCGGAGAAAGAGCTTCAGAAATATCTGGCCGTCAAGAAGCTCGATAAAATGGGCCTTAGCGCGGAAGAAAGGGAAAGGCGAGTCAGGATAATAAAAGACGCGGCCAATGTTCTTGTCGATATAGCGTGGCCGATGCGTCTGGGTTACGCCGGTTACACGGACGAGCAGTCGGCTCCGACCAAGAGCAAAAAAGGTGAAGATCTCAGGAAGGTCTGGGTCGAGCTCATGCAGGAGGAACCGAAAGCTACGATAGGCAAAAATACCGTTAAAGCTCCGTCGCCGAGGACGATATTGAACATAATAAACCACGCCGCCATGTTCCCTGAAACGTGGAAAAATTCGCCTCTTAGCGTCTGTAAGTTGTGGTTCAACCTGGAGGCGGATGTTCTGAAGCCGAAAGTGCGAGAATCGAAACAGAACGGCATTATGACCGAATTCATGACCGCTCCCGGGAGAGGAACGAGGGGAGGGATAAAGGATAACGATTTCCAGCCCAAATTGATCTTGGACGCCGATGAGTCTTTCGCGCTCGACAAGAATAATAAGAATATCCTGATAGTGACCCCGAAAAAAAGCCTGGACGCTTCAGGTCAACTCGCCCAGACATGGGACCCGATAAGGATATGGATACATGACGAAGCGAGCCGCAATATGGAGATATCGGGCGTTCCCGAAGACATAAGGTACTGGCTGAGGGCGAAGAACGAAAATAACGCGAAACTGCTGTACCAGGCTTTGCAGGCGAGGGCGCTCGGTAAAAGCCTTATCTTCGTCGGTGACCAGAGCGCCGGTAAAAGCGTTCTCGCTTTCGCCATAGCCGAGCTTCTGGACGGGAAGGACATACCATCGGTGGAAGTGAACCTGAACACGGAAAAAGAGGACCTCACTTTTAAACAGCGCATAAGGAATTTCGTGTCGAAGTTTTGCGACAGCCCTGTGGCCCAGGCTCTACGGGAGAAAAAGACCATGGTGCTTGAAGAGAGCAACCAGGGCGAGCCCAATGTCATGGCGGTACTCAATGAGGTCGCTGAACGTATGTTCCTCACACATGTCGACGGGGAACGTGTCGGGGACGAGGGTGACGGGCGAGCCGGGGCGATAAACTGCATAAATACCCCCGGGGAAAAAGGTTTCAATGTCAGGCGTTTCAGCCGCGAGTATATAGAGAGGCATGCGGTTCTCCGTTTCGACATGCTGGCCCCGGGCGATATGGCCGATTACCTTTCCTATTCCGCGGAGCGCGAACATGGAAATGAAAGGCTGAATTCGAAGATCATAGGATGTAAACGGGAAGGCGTGAAGCATGCCGACGGTACTGATAAATGGGACGGGTTCGCCGGAGTGTATCAGGAGCTTAAATACAGGAAAAATAAAGCCGCTACCGCCGCCGAAAGGCGAAAACTACCGCCGCGCGTGCCGTCGATAAGGGAATTCAAAAGCCTTATACAGGACATGGTCGAGTATTGGAACAAATGGCGTCTTGACGGGGAAGGCGCCCCGGACCACAAGGTCATTTTCAGGAGGTTCGTTAATAATTATTTCGTGATGATAGGGCGGGCTAACGAGCGGTACAAATGGGTGGAAACCATAAAAGAGGCATTTAAGGCGGCCGGGCTTTACCCCGTCGATCCGAACAATGAGAATGACGCCGATTATCTCTCAGAGAAATTCCTCGATAAAGAGGGGGTGCTGGTTCAGAAGCTTGGCGTCCTGCGCGAAGAGATCGACACGACCGATGACGAACTTAACAACGCCTTGAAATGGATACAGGACGAGGTCATGCCGGCATCGACTTTCCGAAGGCTGGAGTTTATCCAGAAAAGAATGGAGGAGATGAAAAGCGGTTGGGGTGGCCTTAAGGAGGAAGAGATAAAGGGAAGGCTCCACAATATGCGTGTGGTCTGGCAGATACTGTATCTCGTCAAAAAAGAACGGAGCGGCAAGGGGCTCGACAGCCACAGGATCGAAAACCTTGAAAAGATGGAGCAGATAATGACCCAGATAATACAGGGACATTTACTATCCCTCGGGATGGATCCCGAAAGCTTTTTAATGCCTGCTGGATATAATGACCTTACAAAACCGTATGAGACGCTCGCGGATATGAAAAAGAGGGAATTTATCCCGACCGGAGAAGATGTAATAGACCGGGCTTTGAACCTGGTAACCGTCTCTCCCAAAGATGAAACTCTTATAAACAATGTTACCGGTTCGGTGCTTGCCGACTTCTTCGAAGGGCGATTTATTATCCCTCCCGTGATACCCGGCAATAAACCCGTGATACCCCACGAATACGCCGAGGGCCTGCGCCTTCTATACATAACTTACCTAAATATGAAAAAAGCCCAAGAGTGGAACGGTGAAAGCGTTAAGATAAAAGAATATTTGGCTGAGATCGAGAAAGCGTTATCCATGTACCCGCTGAACAGGGAAGAAGTGGAATTTTATCGGGATATAGTCAATATAGGCGCGCCCGACGCGGCCGGGAAATGGGAAGGGATAAGGCAGGAGATCGCGGAAATAAAGGGCAGGATGTCTATAAAAGGGTCTAAACCGGATAGGGCGATAGAGGAAGAGGATTCGACGGTCATCAAGGGACTTGTCAGCGCCTTTATCGGCAATAAAGACGACAGGGATATCGCCCTTATCTATCGCCACCTGATATCCGCTTATGTGACCCACGAGGGCCGGATACAGGATCTGGCTGAATTGGATAAACGCTTAGCGCGTATACTCTTTGAGGCCTGGAAAGACGCTCTGGAGGGGCCGACGGTCAAAGTCAAACGCCCGGCCGCCGATAATCAACGGCTTAAAGCAAGGAGAGCGCTCATAGCCGCCGCGAAACGGCTCGTTGACATCGTTAGATCCGGACATCCGGATGAAGAACCCCTGCTCAATAAACTTTTACGCCGCCTGACATCCAAAACAGCCTTAAAAGCCATGACATTAGAACCCGTTCACACCGAAACCCGTGCACCCGTGCACTCTGATATACAGCCTACCGCATCGTTATACGAAGTAGTTCCGTGGGATTACATGGATCCCGCCGAGGACGGCGAGCCGTCAGATAAGGTGAACGAGTTACGGGCCATGGCTTACGGCCCGGACGGGGTATTGTATGTACTGGACGAAAGTGAGTTCAGGGCATTCGATGAGACGATCAGCCTTCCATTTCAGAACGGCCTCGGCAAGAAAAAACTTCCGGAGAAGGCATGCGATATAGCCGTAAGGAGTGATGATATTATATTTACTTTAAATGACGATGATGATACCAGCCCTCAGGGATTTACCATCAGGGCATATTATAAAAAAGGCGATGAGGCAACGGGTGCCGTGTCGGACGATGGAAAAGTCAAGTTGATTAGCTCTACCAATAAGGTCTTGAAAGGAAGACATATAGTAATATTTCAGAATAGAACAATATGTGTATTGCTGAGGGATGAGAACGCTATAGTCATTACAGATAAGGCCCATTCTCAAGTTATTGACCCCCTGCATCGTACGATGCTTGCCGGGATAAAGAGCGCTGATATAGCGGCCATGGCTGACGGTGGCGACGGCTGCCTTCTCCTATTGGACAAAAAGAATAAACAGCTTATTAAGGTCCGTCCGGTCACCGGGGCGGATGTCAATTTTGAGTGGAGTATCCCTCTTGAGGAAAAATACGGCATATCCAACCCCACCGCCATGACACGCACCCCCGACGGCAAGATCATCATCGCGGCGCTGGGCGCCGACGGCAAAACCGTGTTTTACAGGCTGAACTCCGACGGCTCGCTCGACAAAGAGAACACAAATAACGGACAGATCATGCTTAAAGCGTCCGTCGGTCCCGTAAAAGCCATCGCCGCCGACAAAACCGGCAAGATCTCCGCGGGACCCGAGCGCCCAAAAGTGAAAACCATCTGGACTATAAAAGAAACCACAGAACAGGTGCCCCTAACCCCACAACAACCTGTGCACCCGTTCACCGGTGCACCCGTGCACCCGGAATACGTCTCAACCAAATTCAAACTAAACGACCTCGCAGCCAATGACATAAAGGACATGGCCATCGACAGCAAGGGCAATAAGTATATACTCGCGGACGGGAAGCTGTTCTCTTATGACAGGTTCGGGAGGAAGAGGAATGATTTCAAAGCGCATGGGAGCGTGGTGGACGCAACAATAGGGTTAGCGATAGGCCTGAATGACGATCTTATCTTGATCCTTAACGCGCATAATCAAAGTCTTCAGGTCATCTCCCCCGACGGAACACCCAAAAAAAATAATACGGAGAATAACGGGTGTATAAAAGTATCTGATGCCGCTGCGACAATCGTGATGAGACCGGGTAAAGCCGCGGTCGGGCCTGACGGGGCGCTTTATTTTACTCATGCCGGGAATGACCGCCAGTTAGTATTTATTACTCCCATGGAGATGTCTACCGGATGGATCAAGGGTCCGGCTTGTCTGGATCTTCCGGCGGATATAGCTGCCACCGATATCGAGAAGATCTCGATATGCGACGATAACTCTATAATTATTTTCGATAAGAACGGTAAAGCACTCCGCAAATTACGAAGAGAATCCGAACAGGCGTCTCAATTAGTTCCGGTAGACGGGTTCGGCAAAGATAATAACGGCAAGGTCGATCTCAAGAGCCTCGGAATTCACTGGGCCCAAGATTGTTGCCTGGGCCCGGACGGAGAGATATTTCTCATGGACAGAGATACGGGCGATTCCGGATTCGGGGCTATCTATGTTTTGAGACCCGACGGGGCATTGAGTGGTAAGGAAAAATCGTCTTCCAAATTACGATACGAGGGTGAACCGATCACTGTTGGGAAGATGGCTGTGAACGTAAAAGGCGATATCGCCGTGGGCGTGAGCCATCCTGTCGCGGGTATAGTCTTGTCATTGAAAAGGAAAATAAACCCGGTGAAGATCTCCGTTCCGGCGCCGCAAGGCTTAACTTTTGACAATAAAGGGAACGTTTATGTGATAACGGGCAGGGAGATCCATTCCTTCAGGCCGGATGGCACCCCAAACGGTAAATTCGGGAAAAACGGCATTTATTATCATTGGAGCGCTGACGAGGAATTCACGGGGATAACTTTTTGCCGGGAAAGCCGGCGCCTGCTGGTTTCGTTATCGAAGCAGGATGTCGTCCATGAAATATCGCTCACAGGGGAACACAAAGGCACTATTACAAATTCTTTCGGAAATAAACTGAATAAGCCAGGGTACCTTACGACAGACGGTAAAGGAAAATTATTCGTCGCTAACCTCGGAGATAATAGTATTTCGGTGATTAATATCATCAATAAGACGCCGGATGCTACGGATGGATACGTTCTGGAAGACAGTGTGTTAAAGCTGAAAGGCGGCATCCAGCTCCATCAAAAAGGCTCAATGACGATCGGCAATGACGGCAATATCGTCGTCGCCGATTATGAGACCGGGAAAATAGTCATTATTAACAAAGACGGCACAAAGAACGATGAGTTAGATTGCGGGGGTGAACACAAAGCCATAGTAGCCGGCGTCGACAAAGACAGGGTAGTTGTATCAAGTGGTATAGGTGTAGTTTCGGCTGATAAGAAAGGAGGTACCGTGATCAGGCATCCCGGTATAAAAAACCTGGACAACATCGATGGTTTCGCCTGGGACGGTTCCGATAGGATAGCGTTCATATCGAGTGAAAACGGACTTCTCATCCTTTCGGAGTATTTTCGGAGAAATAGCGATATGCATAAAGATGAATACGATATCGCCAAAATCCCCGGAACCGGCGAAGCGGTCCATTATGTTGAACAGGTGAAAGTCACCGATAGCGAAAGTGCTTTCAGCGGGGTCGCGTATGACAGTAAGGGGAACGTTTATATACTGGAAGAGAATAGGATCAGGTCATATACTCCGGAAGGCCGGATAAATATGGATTTCCATCCTTCGGGTGAAATAGTCCTCTCCGGCAAAGCCCGGGGTATCTCTATCGGCCCGGGGGATATGATCTACACCATAGATGGTACAAATGATGTCGAGGGTTGGTCCTTAAGGTCTTTCAGCGCGTCGCATGCGCTAAGAAAAGAACACAAGATCAAAATATTCCGTACCAAGAAAAAGCCGGTCGTTCAGAGTTTCCATGTTACGCAGGCCGAGGATGGGACGATGTATGTCGTTTTGGCGGATGCCAATGAAATCGCCATTATCGGGCATGAGGAATTAAAGCGCAGCAGTATCAAACTGAATACCGGTAATCTCACCATGATCGGTATCGACAGGAACGACATAGGTGGGATAGCCCCGGCGGGTACAGGGTGTCTCTTTGTCCTGGACAAAAAGGAGGCCAGGCTCTATAAGAAGAGGTTGAAACCCGGAGAGGTTTCCGAGAACGATCCCGATTTCGCGCCTAAAGACCTGAAAGCGATGTACGGTATCGCTTCACCCGTAGCACTTACCACATCCCCCGAGGGTAAGATATACATAGCCGCCCGCATGGCTGATGGTACGACCGCACTTTACAGACTTAATAATGACGGCACTCTTGATAAAGAAGGCACCCGTAACGGCAAGATCGTCCTGGACAAAGAAATCGGAGAGGTAAAAGACCTGGCGGTAGACAGAAAAGGCAATATCTCCGCGGTCCCGCTGGACAAAGGAGAGAAGAACTACTGGAAAATAACCAAAACCCCAAAACAGCGGCCCGACATAACACATGACACATTACACATAACACAACCGCCTGTTACGGCGCCGCCCGTTCCGGAAACGGCGGTCACGCGTATCCTGAACTTTTTATCCGGGCACCTGACGACCGGACCCGAAAACAAGATTGAAGCGGCTGAAGTTGCCGATTATAACGCGGTGAAAGACACGGCGCTCAGTCAGAAGTTCAACTGGCCGGTAATGGGTGACGCGGCTTTTGATAGTAAAGGGAACATATACCTTATAACAAGTTGCCGTATTTTTTCCTTCACCCCGGCGGGTGACGGATGGGTGCCTAATACCGGGTTTTTCGGGACAGGTAGTTATGAGACATCGAGTGATTTCAGTTTTAAACGTATCAGGATAATAAAACACGGTGAGGAAGAACATATAGTAATAACCAATAGCGTCATTATGGGCGACCAGAAGAATGACGGGGAAATAATAACGTTGAGAACTGACGGTACCGAGTTTAGGAGGGGAAAGACCGACGAGCTTCAATTGGACAGGCCTACCCTGATATCCAACGCGACGGGGTCGCCTCTTATACAGGTCTATAACGAGAACACTAACAGTGTCACATGCCATAATATGGAGAACATGGCGCCGGACATTTCAATGGGCTCCGATCCGAACAAAGGGCGAATAAGCCTTAACGATATCGTGACGAAGACCTCTGATCCCAAAACGTCCGACGAAGTGACCGCCATGGCGACCGACAGCGCCGGAAGGCTCTACATAGCGGTACATCACAAGTCCTCTGGTGAATATATAATCCACGCGATGAATAAGGACGGCAGCCCTTATACTGGTTTCACGGGTTTCGGAGGCGTGCCGGGACAAGCAAGGACAGAATACCGGATAATAAAAATGGAATTCATGGGCGATGGTACATTGTTTCTGGGATTTTCCGTGGGCAAAGAGGAAAAACATGTGCATGCCCTGTGGAGCCTGAATGGGAGCGGAGACAACAATTTGAAATATTCCTATAGAGGCGGGAACGGATGTGTCGGAGTATCGGGTGAGAAGCTGACGGAACTTTCGAGGATGGCTTTCGCCCCGGACGGTCGAATATTCGCTTTCAGTAAGGCTGAGGACTACGCGGCGGTGATCACGCCGGTAAGATCTTCGGAGACAAGAGCCGCAGTTATCCCGGGTTATACGGCCGTTGAAAAGGTATGCCAGCCGACGACAGTAAGCGGGCCTACGGTCATCCTGCCGGTAGATGTGGAATGGAACAAGGTAAAAGACATGGCGGTGAGTGGCGACGGGAAAATTTATATACTCGAGGAGGAAGGTATCCACTCTTTCAACCGGGACTGGACGCGTAATAAGAGTTTTAACGGTAACGGATGGAAAAGGGCCGAGCTAAGCGATAAATTCGTCAGTTTCGCGGTTTTGGAGGGGAAGAACAGGATATATGTGATAGATGAGAATGGCAGCCGTGTTTGCTCTTATGATCTTCGTGGGATAAGGCAGGGTGGGGTTGTTTCTCTCGTTAGATACAAAGACGGAATGGGGGATCCTAGATTATTCCATTTCCAGGGACCGTCGTTCATTAAGGCCGGGAATAACGGGATCCTATACCTGTATAACAAGACAATAAAGACGCTTATAGCTTACGACCCGGAGACGGAAGAACTTTACACGGAGTTCGGTTTGAAAGGACAGGTGCGTTTCAACTTTGGCGCCGGTACCGGCGATATTGATATGACCGCTATGGGTTTTGACAGTAAAGGGAATGTTTTTGTGGGGGTGTCGGTCGCCGGGCGTCATTACATTGAAGCTCTGAATAATAGAGGTCAAGGGATCGGTATATTCACACCTACACTGGGAGTTGCCGGGAGTGACAAATATTGCGAGGTGCCAGCTCCGGTAACCGGCATAAGTTTCACTTATAAAGGCGATGAGATCGTCAATATGACCGTAAGTATGCAGAACGGCGAGGATAGTTTAGCCGGGTTTACCCGGGATGAAAAAACAGCCGGAAAGCTGGCGCTTGACCCTAAATATGATCGTAAAGGATTAAAGGGCCATATCCCGTTCGGAGGCGCTATGCTCGACGGAATATCCGCCATGCACGGCAGACCCGACGGTACGCTTATCGCGATGAGCAAAGGGTCGAAGACGATGGCTGAACTTACACCCGACGATGCGGTATTTGCCGGGATAACGGACGAGTCACCTGAGGAAGAACCTGGTGAAAAAGAAAAACTTCTCGCGGATATCAAGCGCCGTATCGAAGAAGGTAAAGACCGTACTGCGCTAGAGTTATCCCTGCTGAAAAGCCTCGCGGAAAATACGGCAAACGGGAGTTCACCCGAAGACGTATTACAGGCATTGCTGGGATCATTGCCTGAAGAAGAAGGTAAGGAGAGGCAAACCCACACCTATACGGACGGTTCGGAAAATGAGCCGGAGGTAATTGACGAGGGTTCGTTGGGAGCGTTCGTGTCAGAGCTATTCGGCTGGGACAAGGGCGGAGACGCGGACATAGCCATGAGCCCTGACGGAACGATCGTAGAACTCCGTTTTCATAACGGCATGGGGTCATTGGGCATACACGGTCCTGACGGCGCGGTCGAATGGGTGGACGAGGCGAATGGAAAATTCAAAGAACCCCGGGCGGTAGGCGTAAGCCCGAACGGCGGATGGTATTTTGTGCTCAATAAAGACGGAAGTGTAAGCGTCCTGGACAATAAAGGCGTTCCTCAGGATGTCGAGGCGCGTCCGGAAAACGGCATTATTATTCAGGAAGCCGTCGATATGGCCGTTGTGAATAACGGCAGCCTTGTTATAATAGACAGTACCGGCAGACAGATATTTAATATCTTTTCGACCGCTCCGGGTAAGATGGAATATTCGGGTGGGGATATTGCCGCAGGCCTAGACCTCCTTTCGGTGGATATCAATAAGAAGACCGATGATATCTATATCCTTACCGAAAACAATAAGGTCCTCACGCTTGATAAGTTCAGGAACGATAAAACAGTTCATGGGGACAGCCCTCTTGTGGATGTCTTGGAAATACTGCGCCTAGCCGGAGTGCCTGGCGAGATCATAAGCACTATCGATCTTAAAAAAATAGCCGTCGACCCCGACGGTAAAATAATGCTATACAGCATATGCGACGCGGAGAGCGAGGACGACGCGGAGCCATACGGCCAATTCATTTTCCTCACACCGGACTTTCAACTGGACAGGACCGTTAACGGCACGGGCATAGTTGACGAAAGAGATCTGGGCGTCCGCGCGGCCGGCGCGATAAGCGCAACCGGTAAAATGTCCTTTCTTGTGGGAGATAATTCATCGAAGGCGATGAAACGGGTTGTGATCAAGGGAAGGCCCATTACGAACTATAGCGCGAATCCAATTCCCGAATTTAACGGGATAAAAGCTGTCGATGTATTGATCAATAACGATGGAGGGGTAAGTCTCCTACCCGATGACCAGGGGAAGTCATTAGGAGAAGTCGGGGGAAACCTGTTCGTCCTTAACGATAAAAAAATTAAAGTTACGGGGATCCATGATAATGAGCCTGACCTTATGTTCGGTAACGGCACCGGCACGATCGAGCCTCGGGGATTCGATCTTGATAACCCGGCCGCCATTGCCGTCTTAGGACGCGACCATATATTGATAGCCGATAATTTGATGTCCGGCATAGGACCGCGGCCCGTTTATTGCGTCGACAGGAATGGGAATAAGGATGATAGTTTCGGCACAGTAAACCCTGATACCGGCGAAAAGGGTCAGATATATCTCTCCGATAATATCGTAAAGGCTGCGGTAAACCATCTAAAACGAAAATTCTATGTTCTGACCGTCATTAATACAGTCGAATGCTACGATCATAACGGCAAAAAGGATAACGGATACGGGATAGACGGAGTTTTGGACATTAAGAAACAGCTTGGCATGGGAAGCGGCGCGGAAAATCTCGAACTCGCCGGTGTCACTATCGACCAGAATACCGGTTATATTTACGTCACCGATAAAGGGAACGCGAGGATATACATGTTCGACGAAAATGGCGCCGCCTTTTACCATAACGGGAAACCATATTGTATAGACGTATCAGACGGCGCATCGGAACGGAAACCCGAAGGCATTGGCGTTAAAGGCGACGGCAGTATCATCTTCGGCGATACCAAAAACGCCGAGGTGATAAAGCTCGTTCCGGCGGGGTTGACTTCCGGCGTGACCGGAACTCCCGTCTCCGGAAGATCGACGGCTCCGGTGCCGATACGTCTCCGGGCCACGAGCCTGGCCGTGACTAAAAATAATGATATTGTCGCGCTGGAATCAGGGAACTCGACCATTAATTTCGTCGACATCGGAGGTAAAGTTAAAATGGCGGCAGTACCCATACTGAGCCATTTGTCCGCGGCTATGGACGGGGAAGGCGAAAACTTTTTTGTTCTGGAGAAAGATAAGACGGATGCGACTTATATAAAAGTCTATAGCAGTTCGACATATGGCAAGACCGGCATAGAATTCGGCAAAGAGAAAAACGACAGGATAGATCCCCAGGGGTTCACTTTCGATAACCCCGTAGACATCACCGTGATCAACCATGACAGGATACTGGTAGCGGATAAGACGGTAGGGGTTATCTATTGTATCAACAGAAATGGCGATTTGGTCAAAAGCTTTTGGGATGAGGTATCTCCGGAAAAAGGCCGTATTGTGGTCGGGATAGGAGAAAATTATAACATTACGATCGACAGAAAAAATTCGAGGATCCTTGTTTTAAAGGATGACGGTGAACTGTTGTTCTTTCGCTTTGACGGAAGGCCCGCTAAGCGAAAGATCTATGATATGGGTATATTCGATAAATTGAACGTGGCTACTTGGCTGGATATTTTTAAAGGCCCGCCTACTTCCCTGATGAATACGCCGGGAGTACTTGATGCCTGGCGTAATATCCATCCGTTTGTCACCTTAGATCTGAAAACCCCGGAATTCGCGGGCATAACATCCGATCCTCTAACTGGTAATATTTACGTCTCGGATAAAGCGAACGATTGCGTCTATGTGCTTGACCATAACGGCCTTTTCATCCCTCCGGCCATTATTAAAGGTCCCGACCACGGCTTCACTAAACCCGGGGCGCTTGTTTTTGACAAGGATGGCAACCTGGTGGTTGGCGATATTGCCAATATGACGTTGGTCACGATCGCGACAGGGAAAATTGTCCCGACCGGAAAGCCTCGCGCCGTAGCGGTCGGTAAACCCATCAATATACTTACGGAGCCGACGAAACTAGGCGTGAATAAGGATAATGAGATCATTGCCGTCCAGCAGGGGAGACACAGGAACTGGTATGTCGATAGGAACGGTGTGCCTCAATGGTTTGATTACGATGATCGCATCCAAAGTTTCGGCATGGACGCCGAAAACGAAAGAGAATTCGTCATAAATAAAGACCCCGAAGGGATGTACGTGCATGTTTTTCTCAGTACGAAAAGCGCCGCGGAGTCCGTGGACCTGGATTTTGGTGCGAGAGAGGACGGCCAGATCCATCCCGACGGGTTCTCTTTCGCCGACCCCGTCGACGTCGCCGTGATCGACCATGACCATATACTTGTGGCTGACAAAGGGTCAAGTTGCGTGTGGTGTATGGATAGAAATGGCAGGTTATCAGATAAAGATTTCGGTTCGAATGGGAAGGGCGGTTTTGTAGCGTCGGTCGATTGCGAAAAACTTGCCATCGACAGGAAAAACAGGCGTTTTGCAGTGCTTGACAGCAAGGGCAATGTGAGATTCTTCGGTTTTGACGGGATAGAAATTCCGGTGACAATATTCGGTATAAAAACCGCCTGTGCGGAAATACCAGCCTGGTTAGATTATTTCCATAAGGATATTGTTCCGGTCGGCGACGCGAAGCGTCAAATTTACCCCGAACTTCACAAGGCCCTCGAAGGCGAGCTAAAAGAGATCAAGCTGGAAGATATCACGTTCGACCCGGCGACCGGAAACCTTTTCGCTTCAGACAGCGCCAACGACAACATCTACGTCATGAACGGGAACGGCCAGCTCATACTCCCCGGCGTCATCAAAGGCTCCGAATTTGGCTTCAGTAAACCTAAGGGCCTGACGATCGATCTTGACGGCAACCTAGTCATAAGCAGTACGGGAAATAAAAAGCTCGTAAAACTGAGGTTGGAAGAGATGGCGCGTCCGGGAAGCGGGGCGAACGAGTGGAGTGCCGACCGTGGGACTGACGTTGATGTAGATGTAATAGAAGAGTTAAAGCGGGAACTTGGTACTGTTCCTGATGCCGAAGGCCCGGGCGTATCGGCCGGTGAACCATTAAAGGCAGGCGACGTGGAATCCGAGGAAGTCGACGAAAGGCAGGCGGTGCCGCCCATGCTCGGTAACGCTTTGAGGGCATTACTGGCGGTCAGGCTTTCCGAGTTCCTGGTCGGAGCGTGTTCGGTGGTCAGGCAATATGCCGGGCAAAATGGCTGGAACAGATGGGTGAAGGACGAGGCGGCGAAGGTCATTAATGAGCGCGGTGAAAAAGATGGTAGAGCCGCGGATATGCTCCGGGAAGCCATTGAAAAAGGCGAGATGGAACTTGAGGAAAATCTCACATTTGAAAAATTTGCCGCGGCAAATTTTTCAAAAAGTAGAGAAAAAATAACGAATTTTTCAATGTATGGGGCTTCGGCGGGGTTTCCGGGTGACGGGAAAGCGAGGAACCTGATACTCTTTGCAGATGATATCCTCGATAACGCCGTGATTTACGGGCTACGGGAGGCACTGGCGGATGTAATAGGCGGAAGGAAAGTGCTTGCCGGGGGTCGGGTATTTTTATACACGAAGGTCAAAAAGGAAGACGAAAAGAATTATTTGATTGTGGCGGGTCTCGAAAAACTTATAAAGGAAAGCGTCCCCGCGACCGAGGTTGTCCTCATAAACAAATGGGACCATAACAACCTGCAACAAGACGAGCTCACCGGGGTGAAAGAGATAAAGGAGCTCATCGAAAGCGTCAATAACGCTATGGGGAGAAAAGGGATAGGGGAGAAGGTCGTGGAGAATAACATTCTCGCCGTGATCCGTTCATCCCGCGACTGGTCAGACGAAAGCCTGGAGTATGACTTGAAAGTCCCGCTCATACTTATGAACGGCGGCGCCCGAGGCATATTCCCGTTCAAAACAATGATAGAACTGGCTCTCCGCATCCAGAACCGGGAAGAAGGTTTTAAAGACTGGGTCCGGGAGATGTTGCCGGTCGTCCCGCTGGTAGGCGATATGTACCGGAAATATCTCGATTACCGGCAACGAGTGTTGACGCAGGCGTAATTTTAGTGCGCCCTTGTTCGCTAAAGCTTCTGAGGGCTGGAGTTATTTTGTAGGGGACGGGCGAGACGCGGGATGGTCGCATTATTGAATTCCACCCAATTAATTTACCAATTAGTTTTTGCCTAAGCGGTATCATTAGGTAAACTTGATTCATCAATCATCCAAAACGATAAAAGCTTGGAATATGTCCCATACCCATAAACATCTCGAAGAGCTCCTGAAAGCACATGAAAGTGCTTTCAGGCTGCGAATGAACCGGATGGCGATAGCTCTCGTCTTATCCGCGATCACACTCGTCTCTTTTGGCGGTTATTACTACATCGTTAAAAAAGCTATACCGGACTCGATCAACCTTATGATGGGCGGGAGGGTCAATGGCGTAAGCTGCGTCCTGGACGGGTACGACAGTCTCAGGTTCACGGGCTTTTCAGGGATGGAGATCAGAGGCGCGAATTTATCTGTCGTCGTGTACGGCGAACGATTTTCCTCTTTTCGGGGCAGGTATACGGTATACGCCCGCACTGTAAATATCGCCCGCGGCGATAGATCAGAAAAAGAGATCGCCATGACGGCTGCCGGGATAGATGTTATTCCACTGGGAGACCTAAAGGGCTTGGGGCTGAGTCAGGGTTCCTTTATCCGGCCGGGGAATAAACTTCTAAGGAACTGCGAACTGAAGATCCTGTGCCGCGGGGCTGAACCGGTAAAGGGGAATATCATCGACAAACTGAAAGTGTTCAAGAGAGGCAAAAAAGAGCTGGTCTCGGCCAGTTTTCGTGGAAGTTCAGAGCTGTCGGTGGAAGGGCGCGATATAGCTCTTGATTTCTCGGTTAGTAAGGATGAAAAAGGTCTTGCATTGGATATTGATGACGGACAGCTCTCAAAGGTATTTGATTTTATTTTAAGAAAGGAACTGGAGCGGGTGTTCCCCTCCGTCGATATAAGGAACGTTGTTTCGGGATCTATCAAAATTGACGGGGGGAAGTTATCGGCTGAGCTTAAAGGATTAAAGATCGATCTCTTGTCAAAAGGTCCGGCTATGGGGCCGGCCGGTACGAAATATGATCTTTCGGCGGACAATATATCGATCCGGCTCGCTGACAGGGAGCAAAAGATATTTATTTTAAGCGCGGTAGGGCTTGGCCTTAAGTCTGAGAATATGCCCGACAGCTCGAAATGGCTGGATCTTTCCGGAGAGATCGTGAAGAACGGCAAACTGGAGTACAAGTTCATGATGGATTACAGGGATCCCCTGAAAATAGCACTGGCGCTCAAAAGAACTCACGAAGGATTCATGGGCCTTGTCGAAGGCCGCGGCGTGGATCTTGACTTAACGGCATCAGGCGACCTGGGGGTCTTTCTTAATAAGGAAACCGTCGTCGCGGGCGTAGCCTTAACGGTGAGGGACGGGTTTCCCGTCCTGGAAGTGGAGAAAGCCTCTATGGCGAAGATCTCGGAATTATTGATCATTTCGGCCATAAACCGCGGGATGCCTGGATTTAAACTTAAGAAAATAGATATAGGGGATTGTGATCTCTCGCCTTACGGGAACATCAAATGGCGGGGTGTGAAGATCGACTTGGGAACGGTCGGGGTATCGGGTTCAGTGATCTTAAGAAATTGCGCGGTCTATATAGAGAGTATAGAACTGGGTTCTTCCGGCCGGGGCGGCATTGAACATAATCTCATCATACACAACCTGAACGTGGACGCGGGTTTTTACGGGACTATGGATCTTGACAACCCCGGTGAGAAGAGATTCGCGCTCGTAGGCGGGGAATTTTCGTTGCCGTTCCGTTTGGATAATTACACAGGAGGTGTCGACGGCCAGTTCGAGGATCTCTTAAGCGGTATTCGTGATCTCTTTGAAAAGGGAGTGACGGGACTCTCGGTCAACTTTTCAGCTCAGGTAGAATTCCCGGTTAAAGGCAGGTATTTTTCACCTAAGATCACGATAGGAAAAAGGGCAGGGTCTAACGTTCTTATGATGGACCGGCAGGATATCACCGATATATACAGGTACGCCGGGATAAAAAAAGACCTGACCTCCTCCGAGCTGGATCTCTTATCCATGAACCCGCTAAAGATACCGCAAATGGTGTGGATATGGGACAAAGCGATGTCGGAGGCGGACAGGGTGGTGCGGGATGACCCCGGGATTTCGCATGACGCTTATAGACATGTATACTGGAGCTATCTGCTTACCGGGGCCTTCGGTCCGGTATTTGCTAAAGCCCTCACGGACGCCCATGAAGAAGGCGATAACACGAACACCCAGTCGGAGCACATGATGGACTACAATAATAACAGGGTAGGGGTGATGTACGCCGAAGCCCGTTACCCGGAATCCGAGGTGCTCTGGCGTTTCAAAAAAGATAGGAACGTGATCCATATTGTCCAGCAATGACCGCGGCAGCGAGACCGTGTCATAGTGGGACGACAGTCTGAACGGGGGACTATTACTTTTAGGAGGTTATATGTTCACAGCCGATATGGTAATGACAAAAAAGGTATACAAAGTCAAAAAAGGCCAGCCTCTTAAGGATGCCATGGAGATCATGCTGAGCAAAAAAATAAGGGGTATTCCGGTCGTCGACGACGCGAACAACCTTGTCGGTATAATCACGGAAAGCGACATGCTCAAGATCCTTATAGACGACGATATTAACGATGCTGATCCGGTCGAGAATTTCATGACTAAAGACGTTAAATGTTTCAATGCCAGGGACAAGATTATGGACATATTTAATTATTTCATAGAGAGTCCCCGGAGGAGAGTGCCGATATTAAAGGACGGTAAGCTGGTCGGGATAATCTCGCGCAGAGACCTGATCAGCCTGATCCGAGACCTCAAAAAACGGGACTTGCAACGGACCAACTGGTGGGCAAGGATCATCCCCGCGTAGAGGCCGCGTTAAAAGGCCTTTACCTGCCATATTTTTTTCCATCCTTTTTTTAATATGTCTCTCAAGCTGTCGAAAGCGATGCGTTCGACGGAAGCTTCTTCATCCAGCCATTCGTAAGCGGTTATCTCTTTATTGTCGACATTGACCTTTTCACTGGACGTAAAAGCGAGGAAATACACCGAATGCTTCTCTATGCTCTCGCCCTTCTTTCCGGGACGGTTGGACAAAGTTCCGTACACGTCCTCCTCTCGGAACCCATCGATGACCTTTAAGCTCTTTATCCCCGTTTCCTCCTCTGTCTCCCTGAGAGCCGCCTCAAGCTCAGTTTCCCCATCCTCCAAATGCCCCTTTGGGAAACCCCATATCTTATTGCGCTCGCTGTAGATCACCAGGCACTTTAAGCCATCTGCGGTTTTACAAAAAACCAAAAATCCTCCCGAATATTCCTTTCTCATCCAGTCTCCTTTATGTGCGGTATGATAGCTTTAATTTTATCACGGTAATAAAATATTCTCCACCCTTATAAATTCTTAGGGTCTTTACACGATATAAGCCTGTTTGTATATGTAACCCACATCCTTGCTTAATTAACCAAAATATAGGCAAATTATACCACTTATAGCTGTATATTTAATTAAAACCTTCCTTAATATCCCACTCTGGAGAAAAAATAGAAAAATAATAAAAGAAAAAAAAGGTAGTAATACATTGAAACTTTTTCCTGAAAAAACGGTTATATATGGTAGAGGCATGAATAAAGGAGATAGCCATGACGATCTATAAAATATTAGAAATAGCCGGAGGAGAAACAGGGCTAAAGATCCATTTGCCATACACTTTTTGCCAGAAGTTAAAATGGTTGTTCCTTGTACACTACTATTCAAATCAAAGTTTAAGGGAGACCGATAAGGGGTGATAAATATGATCATGATCAAATGTCGCAAGTGCGGATCGATAAGTTACTCTTCATATGACGGGGCGAAATGTGCATGCGGGGGGGTAAGTGAAGACGCTGAGGAAAAAGCTGTTACAAATACATTGCCGCTAAAGGGGGAAAAAAACATAGGAATATTTTTCGGCGAGGTATTGGCTTTGATCAATATGATCCTGATCTAGCGACCGCGAAAGGATCGATCAGGATGTTCTTAGTGGCAACCGGATATGTTTTGTGGCATAGTATTGACATGTTCAAACATATCTCGGGGCGGGCCGGATCCCTCGGCGATATCCTTACAAAGTCCAGGTTCCTCAACGGCCTTCAATGTCCGCTTTTTCTTTGGACCCAGGCCCGTTTGCCTGAAAGGATACCGAGGCCTGACGCGGCAACGGCGAGGAGGTTTGATGCCGGGGACATGGTCGGCGAACTTGCCAAGAAAGTGTTCCCGGACGGCATCGACATTCCCCGCGATGATTTTTTCGGCAATATTGAGCTTGCCGGGAAAGCCATGAAAAAACGGCTGCCGATCTTTGAGGCGGGTCTTTTTGCCGGGAGGGTGTTTTCAAGGGTCGATATACTCGAGCCATCGGGAAAGACCGGATGGAACATTATCGAGGTTAAGAGCTCCGCGAGCGTCAAGGATCTTCATATAACAGACGTAGCGTTCCAGTACTTTTCGGCGATAGAAGCCGGTCTGTCGGTGAATAAGTGCTATCTAATGCATGTAAATACAGGGTATGTAAGGCGCGGGGATATATCGCCGTCGGAGTTTTTTGTCAGAGAAGATGTAACGAGAAAAGCCGGGATCCGAGCCAGCGGCATCGGAAAAAAAGTTGGCGAGCTGCTTAAGGTCTTAGACGGCGACAGAATTCCGGAAAAAGACATAGGCGAGTGGTGCAGGTCGCCTTATCACTGTCCGATGATAAAAGAATGCTGGCGGTTCCTTCCGGATCATAGCGTCTTTGATCTTGCCGGGGCGGGAAAGAAGGCGTATGAGCTTTATCGGGCTGGGATCCTCGCGATCACGGATATACCCGGCGGATATCCGCTTAAAAAGAATCAGATCATCCAACAAAAATGCGAGAGGGAAGGGCGTCCACACGCCGATATTAAGGCAATAAACGATTTCCTGTCGTTTTTGGAGTACCCGCTGCATTTCATGGATTTCGAGACGGTGAATCCGGCGGTGCCGCTTTACGAAGGGACAAGCCCTTTTGAGCAGATCCCTTTCCAGTTCTCTGTGTTCGTCGTCGAAAAAGAGGGAGCCCGGGCCGAAAGGAGGGATTTCCTGGCGGAAGGGATGATCGACCCCAGACCGGAATTCCTCCGTGAGCTTAAAAGCGCGTTAGGCCCGAGAGGGACAGTTGTGGCCTACAATAAATCGTTCGAGAACGCCGTTCTCCGGAAGCTCGCGGTGATGTCGCCGGAAGACGCAGACTGGGTCCAGGACGTGATCTCAAGGACGGTAGATCTCCTAAGCCCGTTCAAGTCGTTCCAGTACTATCACCCTGGCCAGAAGGGAAAAGCTTCTATCAAGAATGTTCTTCCTGCGCTTACGGGTATAAGCTATGACGGCCTCGAAATATGTGAAGGGGGCGCCGCGTCCGACGCGTTCTTGGCGATCGTCGACGGAAGGCTCTCCGAAAAAGATAAGGCGAGAACACGCGCCGGTCTTATAACATACTGCGGGCAGGATGCCGAAGGGATGGTGCGGATCCTGGAAAAGCTTAAGAAAATTTAGAGGAGGATAACTGATATGGCGAATGAGTTGATCAAGTGCCCTGCCTGCGGGGCGGAGTTCGAATTATCGCAGGCGATAGCGCGGGATATGGAGACGGCATTCTCTAAGAAATACCAGGCCCAAATGAAAGAGTTCGAGGAGAAGGCGCGTCGTGAGATGAAAGAGCAGATGGAAACCGCGCAGAAGAAGTTCTCCGAAGATGCCCGTAAAAAGGCCGAAGCCGCTTTGAAGGGAGAGATCGACGAGCTTAAGGTCGAACTGGATTCGAAAACTAAAAGGCTCGATGAGAGCCGGAGAGAGGAGATAGCCCTCCGTAAGAGGCAGCGCGAACTCGAGGAGAAGGAGAAGGCTCTCGAGCTTGAGACCGCGAGAAGGATCGACGCGGAAAGGAAGAAGATACAGGAGGATACGCTTAAGAATTCGGAGGAGCGCTATAGGCTGAAAGACGCCGAAAAGGATAAACAGCTCTCCGATATGAAAAAGCAGATAGACGAACTTAAGAGGAAGGCCGAGATAGCTTCGCAGCAGAACCAGGGTGAGGTGCTTGAGCTCGAGCTTGAGGCAATGCTTAAGGATGAGTTCCAGTTCGATGATATCGAGCCAGTCGGAAAAGGGCAGAAGGGCGGGGACATTATCCAGACAGTAAAAACGCAGTCCGGACGTGTTTGCGGGAAGATACTCTGGGAAACTAAGAGGACGAAAGCATGGTCCGACACCTGGATACAGAAACTCAAGGACGATCAGAGGGACACAAAAGCGGATATCGCCGTTCTTGTCTCGGAAAGCCTGCCGAAAGGGATGAGCCAGTTCAGGGTTATAGACGGCGTCTGGGTCGCGGCTTTATCATCGTCATTAAGCCTGGCGCTCGCGCTCAGGGTTGTCCTCACGCAGGTGGCGAGGGAAAGGCAGCTTGAGACCGGGAAGAAAGAGAAGATGGAGCTGGTTTACAATTATCTTACGGGCGTCGAGTTCCGTAACAGGGTCGAGGCAATAGTCGAATCTTTTCTGGCAATGAAACATGGCCTCGATAGGGAAAGGACGGCGATGAACAAGATCTGGGATAAAAGGGAAAAACAGATACAGAGAGTGCTCCTCAATATCGGCGGAATGCAGGGCGATATCGAGGGCTTATCGGGGATGACCCTCCCCAGGATCGACGCGCTGGAACTGCCTGAGGGGGATACGGAGGCTGAGGAAAATGACGTGGTCAGCTGATCAGGGGATATGCTGTTTTATCTCTCTTCCCGACAGCCGGAGTACGGAATTTATCGGTGAGCTCATCAGGCATTTCAGCGATGATGATCATGATCTCATACTGGGTTTCGTGGGTTTCAATAACCTGGAGGAGAAGGAATATAAAAAATATGAGGTTGAGATACTGAAGAGGAGCGCGGGGTATAAATTCGGCTATGTCGGATTTGATCCCGGTATTAAGGTTCTGTTCGAGAGAATGATGAAGGGGCTTTTCACCCCCGTAATAAATGGGGTGAAGGCCTATCGCATGAGCGGGGAGATGCGGGATCATTTTATCCGGAACTATTTGGCTAAACTAAAACGCGCGCGTGGGACTATCTGGGACCTGGGTGTTTACAGGAACGACAGCCCGGTCATGGAATGCCATGACGATCTTACCGCTATAACATTTTACGATGAAAATGAGATCAATGCCGGGTTCCTGGATAAGATGATCGACCGGAACATATTGGCGAACTACGCTATCACGGAAAAAGCGCCGGAAAATTTCATATGCCCCGGATGCGGAAGACCGAGCATCGATCAGTACCTCGTAGTAGCGAAAAACTTCACGCCGTCTGGTGACAATTTCGTTTGCGGGAGATGCTATAATAAAATATCCGTGACAATATAACGGATATCTCCAAGATATCGTTCACCGTGCCAGAAATACTCAGTTCTTTCCTGGGTCTCATAGCTAACGTCTAAAAAAAGTCTTAGATGTTACAAATCAATTGACTAAAATGCAAAAATAAGTTAGAATAATAAAATCCAAGAAAGCATAAAATGCAAAAAAGATAAATATCCCCGACTTATTATGCCTACACGCAAAATTCTTTCGTTGATCATTGTATGTTCGGTTATATCAACCGACATTAGCTGGTGTTCGCCGGATCGTATGGAGTTGGCGACCAGGTCGATCTTTGGTCAGGATAAGGTCCGTGACAAAGGTATGATAAAGTATTATCTGGCCAGGCTCTTTTGGCCCGGGAGGTTCTTGTTGCCGATACCCGGAGATGTAAATATAAGAGTGCCGAACGAAGATATTGGTATTGTTTTGGAATTCTCGCGCGAAAATGAGAAAGTGTTTTCCGGGTTGATAAATATCCCTTTCGCGCGGCATATTCCATGTAAAGTGGGACATTTTCAATATTACGCGTACATTACACCTGACACCTCCGGTAAAGCGCCCGAGATAACAATTTACGATATCGATGAATTTGAGGCCGTTGAGAGACGTGGTTCTCTCGGGCATTATAGCGATCTATCGGTTCAGGCCGAAACCGTTCACGGTGAAATCGGATCGGAAGTAATGAGAATAGAGTCGGACGGGGCTTATGAGTTGCGCATTAAATACAGCCCCGGAGGGAATAAGGAAGAAAGGGTAACTGATCTCCGGGAATTGGCGGTATCGCGCGTGGGTGAGGGATCCGGACAGAGGGAACTCGAGAATTGGGATAATTTTACGCTCATCCCGCATCTTAAAACTTTGTGGACCGGTTCCACGGAGATCATAAAGGCTAGAATCAGCAAGGCTATCCGTGTGATCCAGATGGAGTTCATGGGTATGCTCGTGACAACGAGCAAAGAACGTTTAGAGAGTATAGACAGGGTCATCATCGATAACTATATCCCGAAGGGTGATAAGCCTTTCCTTGTCGCGGATACGGCAGTAAGTATGGGGTTCACCAGCGTCGATCTCGCGACGGCTTTGGAAAAAGCGGGAAAAAATTTCCGTATAATATCTTCTGACCGCATGATCAAGATAAGGTTAGTCGCGAGGAATGGCTGTTGGGCCATGTTCTATTCGAGCGGAAAACTTTTAGCCGTCAGATATAAGGGGTCGGTGTACAGGGAAGGAAAGTTCGACGATCTGCCGGTCACCGTGATAGATGGCTTGTATGAATCATATAACAGCGGCCATTTCAGCGAATTTTCGAGAAGCTCTCCCGAAGTCGAAGAGTATATGAGGCAACATCCCGAAAGGTTGTATCAAGCTGAGATCGACGCGATGGACCCCAACCTTGATGAGAATAAATATGAGGTTGTAAGATGTTTTAATCTTTTTCAGTATTTCAATAATACCGACAGGCTGAAGATCGTGCGGAATTTGGGGCGTACGGTAAAAGAAGGAGGATATCTCATCGTCGGTTTTGGCAGCGAATACATACAATACGCGGTTTGGCGAAAAAACGGGAATAGGCTTTTAAGGGTAGACGCTGACAGGGAAGGAGCCGACTATCTATACGGGCTTATAAATAACCCGGGGATGTTCAGGGATATCGATCTTGCCGACCTTTCAGGGAATCTGACCCCGGGAGAAGAAACGAGGGTGTACATGGATGAGAGGTTTAATAGAGCCGTCTTGGGAGCGGGTAAAACCGCGCGGGAGATCGCCGGAGCGCTGATGAGCATGGCGATCGATCTTAGTGAGGGAGAGAAAGCTCTCCTCGCGCTTGACGAAGATCTGGGAAAAGAAGGCACTGTAAATCTCATAAGGTCCATTGAAGAAGAGCTTTGCGGGCTTAAAACGGATGTTGACTGGAAGGAAATATTCGGAAGGATCACTATCATAAGAGGAAGAGGCTCCGCCCTTGTTAGAGATGTATTATCTCTTACTGATGAGAGTGCCGGGAAAGATAAGATAGAATTGTCGAACGTTATGTTGATAGCCGGGTCGAACGGTGAGATCGCGAGCGCTTCCGGCGCTTTTCGGGGTGAGGCCATCGTAACGCTCATAGATGACGCCAACCTCGATATGATGAGTTATTATCCTTTCGGCGAGATCGTCCTTTTCACTGTCGGCAAAGCGCTTTTAAGGCGCGGTATCGGGGCATACAGCGAGGAACAGCTGATAAGTTTATGCAAGGCGATGAGTATTGAAATGCCAGAGGGCGATGACTGCCGTAAATACGTTACATCAAATGTCGCCAAGATCACGCTTCGGCGCTGTGAAATATTCGAATATGACGAACAACGAGCTATATTCGCTAATATGAGCAGCGTGATACGATCACTATAATTATAGTTACCATAATGTCCATTTCGTGCGGTGGGACGGCAAGGTGCCGTACGAAGAATCCCATCTCCATCATGACAGCACCAAGGCTATCACAACGTTATAGATAAAAAAGCAAGAAATAAGCTATTTAATATATTTACGCTATGGTGTATACTTGTAAATAGCAAAAGCGAATTTTGTCGTAACGTTAAACAAGAAATTAGCCTTTAAACAAATCCGTACCAAAAAATGCGAATATAAATACGAACGATTTGTTATATTAACTATAGCTAAAGAATTTTAAAAAGGATAAAAAAAGGGGGGAGATAATGAATAAGCATCTTGTTTGTTTGAAAGGTATGGTAATTATTTTTACGTTGTTGGTATCAGCTACATTAGGGGTAGCATTTGCTGAGAACGATATTCTTCAGGATTTTAAGAGTAATCTTGAAACTATTCATGGCATGAAGATAGACTTGGATAAAATCGTGGTCAATCCGGATTTTCCGGGTGGGATATTGGTCAGTTATTCGGACGAGATGACCAATTGGGCGATAGACGCCGTTTATTTGGCTGACGGGAAACTGGGACAGGTGCGTTTCGGGTCGCTGAATTCCAAAATTGCCATCGAGGTTACACAGTCGACATGGGCGCTCGATACCTGGAACGAGACAGTTCAGGAAGGGGAGTTTTACAGGGGGGATCCAGGGAAAAACACCGTTACATTCGGAGTAGACCCGCAATCCGGGGAAATACGATTTTATTATAGCGCGCAATTCGGGTACGCTCCGGAGAAAATAGCGTGGGCAAGCCCGCTACGGCTGGATGACCTGAGAGAGTTATTGGGGAGATTTTATCAAGTCAACGATATGGCGGAAGAGCTGACAGTGAAGTTGCGACAGTATCAGGCAGAGTTGTTGACGCTTGCCCCGGTAGAAGATAAGCTTGATCGGGCAAGCGAGGAGTATACGGTAATGTATAACGCGTATATCCGCTATGACGGGTCCCTTAGAGTGCAGTTCCCTGTAACTGATATCCAGTTGGCTGCCGCATGGCATCTGCCTAAAACAAAACGGCAAGAACTTATAAACCGCATCAATGCCGCGCTTGTCAATGATCCTATCGACATAGAGGAACTCAAATTGCTTCTTAACGAAAATGTCATGGGAATAGAGGAATCCGTGGATTCATTTAACGGTATCCGAGATATGTTCTTATCCGGGATCGAAGAGGTGAGACTGGCGATAAGGGGTATGGACGAAGTCAACGATATGGCCGCTGGTTTCAAGAAGGAAATAGAAGCGCTTTACGGAAGAGATATTGACGGGCAGGCGATAAATATTGTCGATATAACAGAAACCGCCGAGGGTATTGAAGCTATGATCACGGTAACGGAAGATGATCTTTCTCTGCGTTTTAAGGTGGTTGTTAAAGGCGGGTCAATAACAGAGATAACATCCGAAAACAGCCACGGTGTAAGTTTTATGGATATCTGCATGTTTATCAGGCAGAGCGTGGCTGAAGGTATGCTCATAGATACCAAAGAAGCACGTATAATCGGTATAGGGGTAACTCCTGCCGGTGATTATGAGTTCCTGATCGAGGCCGGTGATTTAGAAGTTAAATGCCTATACAACGACGCGCCGAATGACAAATATATCATAACCTCCGCGTTGAGCAGATCGACCGGCGTGGATTATCTCGCAAAAGGAACTGAATACTTTAAGGAAGTGTTCAACGGTGTGAATGGTCTGGCGGTCAGAGCTCATATGTTCCCGGGATACCCACAGATGGCACTTTTGTTCCAAGGCCCCAAAGGCGAGTCTTCTATAGGGATATGGGTCATGCTGGACTCTAAGGGCGGCGCGTACTGCACGGACGACCGCGACGGGAGGACATTGCCGGATAAGGCCCTATCCATAAGAAAAGAGGTGGCCGACGGGTTAAAGATCGATATCAACGAAGTGCAGATAAACGGCATGGATGTGATGGCGTCCGGGGAATACATATTTTATGTGGATATGGCCGACGGGGAATACTCCTTTACCTATATATGGTCCGCCGACGGGTCGGGGATAAGGCTTGAATCCGTGCGCAATAACATTAGCGGCTTACATGCAAGTGTAATATACGAAAATATCCGGATGGTTAACGGCTATGATCATCTTATGCCCATGCGTATCATAGATTCTGAGAATGGCGGTATACTTGTCTATATGAATTATTCGTTCATACCTGGAGATGACCCTGCCGGACCCAATCACATCGAGTTGACCGGGCTCTATTACCCCGGGGGGGCAACTTTGCGCATTCTCGGAGCGGTGGACCCGTTAAAACTGGCTACGGGCGGATATTGCATACCGGAGATGCTTTTAGCGCGAAATGCCGTTCGGGAGATGTTAAATATTGATCCATCCGGAATAGCTATAGGTGAAGTAGTCCAGGGCCCCGAGGATACTTACCGTATATCGGTGAAACCTGATGGTGCGGGTTTCCCGGAGAGTATTATTGTGACCGTTAAGGATGGGGCTATCGAAGATATAAATAACGATGAAAAATACGGCGTAAGTTTTCCCGAAAAATGCCTGTTCATCAGAGAGCAGGTAGCCGCGGGCCTATCCATAGGTATAGATAAGGTGTCTATAAACGGCATAGGAATGACCGCGGCGGGAGATTATGAGCTCCTGGCCGACGCCAATGACCTGGAAGTGAAATGCCTATACAACGACGCGCCGAATGACAGATATATCATAACTTCCGCGTTGAGCAGATCGACCGGCGTGGATTATCTCGCGAAGGGGACTGATTACTTTAAGGAAGTGTTCAACGGTGTGAATGGGCTGGCGGTCAGAGCTCATATGTTCGCCGGAACTGATCAGATGGCACTTATATTCCAAGGCCCCAAAGGCGAGTCTCCTATCGGGATATGGGTAGTGCTAGACTCTAAGGGCGGCGCGTACTGCACGGACGACCGCGACGGGAGGACAATGCCGGATAAGGCCCTATCCATAAGAAAAGAGGTGGCCGACGGGCTGATGATGGATATCAAAGAGGTGTATATCAACGGTATGAACGTCAAGTACGGGGGAGATCATGAGTTTTTAGTGGATGCCGGCGAGTATTCGTTTGTTTATATTTGGCCGGGTGACGGGTCAGGAATAAGGATGGTAGAAGCGTTTAACAACCGTACCGGAAAAGACCTTCTGAGTAAGGCTGTTGAAGCGTTGAGCGACGTATTCAACCCGACAAGCTATGTGTTGTCGTACTGGGGAAGCGGAGAGGGTTGCATGGGCTTTGCGTTCAGGCTCCCTGACGGGCCTGGAGTGAAGCTGAACGTTAGCGTAGAGACCGGTGAGCTTATGCCCAATTTTAGCGAGATGGTAAATGTCGTAATGGCCGCGCGAAATGAAGTGGCACAGTCCATGGGAGATGAAATAGCGGATGTTCACGTGGACGGAGCGGCTGAGGAGTATGACCATGAAGCCGGCGTATATGTCGTTACCAAACTCACAATAACGGCAAAGGAATACGTCTTTACGTATGTTGACAAGAAAGACGGTCAAGGAATGAGGATAGAAGCGGTGTATAACAAGAATACCGGCCTGGAACTACTGGGTAAGGCTATTGAACAGCTGAAGAACTTAATGAACCCGACAAGTTATGAGCTTTCATATTGGGGCACGGGAGAGGGTTGCATGGGCTTCGCGTTCATGCTCCCTGACGGCCCCAAAGTGAAGTTGAATATAAACGCCGAGACCGGCGAGCTTATGCCTGACCTTGACAATATGGCCTCGGTGATCATGGGGGTAAGAGAGGAAGTCGCGAAGCTTGCGGAAATTGACATTTCTCTAACCCATGTCGACGGAGCGGTCGAGAACTATGATGATGTAACCCGTCTTTACGTTGTCAGCAATCTGACCATAACAACGGATAAATATATTTTTACTTACGAGATCGCCCAAGACGGGTCCGGGATGAGACTGGTAGAACGCGTCGACCGGCCGGCCCCGTTGTCGCAGGTGAACGCCGGTAAAGAAGCTTTGGCGGCGCTCCTCCGCTCGCCGAACGGCGCCGAAGATATAGTTTTCATCGGCACGGACCCGGATAACGCCTTGAAGCTAAAATATCAGTATGCTCAAGTGACTGTTTATCTTAAGGTCATTCCGGAAGAAGGAACATATACTAAAAATATAAAGTACAGGGTAGATTTTCCCGCCGGCATGAGAGAATCGATAGAAGCCGCTTATGCCTCCGCGATAGTGCGCCTTGAGGACGTTACTTACTGGGGGATCACAGGCATGAACGGGGATCTCTCCGAAGATCTCTGGATACCGGGATATTCTGTCACGATCAACGCGGAAAAGGGAGCGATAGTATATAATTGCGGGATCCGGAACGATATGACCGTTGATCGGGAAGCGTCGAATTATGTCTTTACGAGGCCTGAAAACGCGGAGGATTCCGTGATATTAACTTTCAAGGGAGAGGAAATAATGGCATGGGGCAGGATCCGGCTACTGCCATTAACTCTCTCGGATAAAGAAACCGGGAAGACACTGGTCTCATTCCGTCATGTATTTGACAATAGCGGCGCGGTGGCATGGACTATCGCCGAATACTACCAGGGCGAGAACGTAATACTTACGCGCAGCGAAAAAGGCGCGATCGATCCCGTGGACATAGGGAGATTAGGCGAGAATTGCGCCTACGCGCTCCTGGCCATAGAAAAAATGGCGTATAACACTCATCCAGACCTATCTTCATTCGAGCTATTGAACGTGAAGGAAGAAGGTGACAATGTCATTGTCTCTCTCAGAATGTCTCTGGGCAGGGATAGCGTCTTCGGGACATTTTCGGTGAGTAAGATCAGCCTGGTAGTCACTCCGGCAGATAATTATCCGGACTTGAAATACGGCATTGATTACGTATACGACGAAACCGGCAGGGTCACGATCACGAGGCTGACGACGCCTCAAGGCGAAGAACTTACCATAATAGGTAAGCTTGAACCTTTGGTCCTTGTCAGGGGAGAATACCCGGTCTCAAAAATCCTTGAAGCAAGGCGTGTTCTGGCCGAAGAGCTCAGCCAGAACGCGAGCTCGATAAATATCGGCGAAGTCTGGGAATTTGGCGGTAGAACCCTCGTGAGTCTTGTGCCGACCGCCATTAGTATCGGTTCAAATTTGATCGTCGGGGTAAAGGATACGCCTTCGGAGGATACCGACGGGGACGGAAAGCTTGACGCCAGCGAAGACCTGGACGGCGACTGGAAGCTTGACGTGAACGAGGACCTTGACGGCGACGGGAATCTGGACATAGACGAGCAGGCCCTCGCTGCAGCGGAGTTCTCGACATGGACGGTGAATGGGCGGTTCGACGTGGATAATGATGGCCGTATGGATATTAACGAGGACATTGACGGCGACGGGCATCTGGACTTATATGAAGATTTAGACGATGACGGCATCCTGGATATAGAAGAGGATGTTAACGGTGACGATGTTCTTAATGGTCCCGGGATAAAGGCCGAGATTTTGGATCCTTCTGTCCTGTCCAGGGCCATTAAAATCGCCAGGGAACGCGCGAAGAGCCTGAACATAGAATTGGGTAAGATCCAGAAAATTGAAACGATAGGGCAAGACGAGGTACATATATGTTATGACTCCGATCTCGGCGATGTCATTACCAATGTGCGCCTCGACGGTAACGGCCTGGCGATCCTCGCGCGATTCGATCTAAGGCTGAATGGAATGAACCGGACAATATATTTCGAGGAGGTTAACGGAAAAATGCTGGCCCAGGGGATAGCGGACTCCTCGAGCAATAAAACGCTGGTGAAATTAAAGTATCAATACTTCTCGAATACCGGAGAGATCTACCTTACGGAATTGATCTTCAGGGACGGGAAAAGGCTTGTCTTCCATGGCGAGGTCGATCCCTTCGCCCTGGCCAGGGGCGAATATCCGCTGGATGCCATTAAGGTAGCGCTCAGAAAGGTCGCGGAAACCATCGGCCATACGGACGCGAGCACTATACAGATAAAGGCATGGAGCGATAATAACGGTGAATTTGACCTGGAACTGGTGACGACCGAGAACGCGGCCCATATGAATTTCGCGGTAAAAATCACGAAGAGCGATAACGGCGGGTATGAGGTAGTGTTCCCCGACAAAATGATAGAGGCCATAGACCGGACGCGCGGACTTTGCCTATGGCAGGTCCTTGATCCTGTAAGAGTGCATGACATAAGGATACGTGAGAGCGAGGCGTATGTCTGGTGGGAAACGAAGTATGGCGATAAGGATGTCAATCTGACGGTAACTTACGATATCGCTCATGATACCGGGCTTGTCGATCTCATCGCGAGTATAGACGCGAAAGGGTTATTAAACGCGTACGATTTCATGAATACGCTTCTTGCCGCGTACGGGCCTTTCGGGGCGGTACCCGGAACGAGGTTATACACGCTCATTAACACGATAAACCAGACCGACGCGTACGGGAATGAGCTGGGAGCTGAGGAGTATAAGGAAAAGCTGCTGGCAGCCGCCGGGGCGTTCGGAGACCGGGACCTTGTTGTCCGTGAGATGAGCGTCATTGTCACGGACGCGAAGCTTTTCAATTACAACGCCGTGATCACGTATGAACAGCATGAGTCTGGCAGGCTTGTCCCTGACAGGATAGAGGATGGCCATGGCAATGTTCTTGTCAGTTTCAGCTACGAGATGGTAGAGAAGTGGGATAAAGAAAACAACGCGTACGTGTGGGATATGATTACCACCGTGACATTCAATAACGCGAGCCCTTATGCCGATCCTTGTGACTCCGGGCCTATTACCGTGGCGGGAGTGCCGGAGGGTATTATGAACCTTGTGACCAATAAACTCACTGATACCTGGCTATTCTGGGTATTTGCCAGGAACGAGGTGGATGATCTGTATCAGTCATATTTCCTGAGGGAGCCGAACGTCGAGATGGTGTCCTACTGGGTGGACGCGGCGCGTGAACGCGGCCTAACACGCCTCTTATCCGACCTTGGGACCGGCTTGGATAATATCAGATCGCTTGCGGGCGTAAGCGCTAGAGGCGAGGATATTGACGGTGACGGGAATCTTGACATAGACGAGCAGGCCCTAGCTGCCGCGGAGTTCTCGACATGGACGGCGAACGGGCGGTTCGACGCGGATAATGACGGCAATATGGACAACAACGAGGACATTGACGGCGACGGGCATTTAGACGCCATGAATGAGGATATCGACGGAGACAGGAATTTCGATACGGGTGAGGATACTAACCATAACGGCGTTCTTGATCCGGGAGAGGATATCGACGGGGACGGAGTGCTTGACCTGTCCGAGGACCTGGACGGTGACGGGAATCTTGACATAGACGAGCAGGCCCTAGCAGCTTCGGTGTTCTCTACATGGACGGCTAACGGGAAATTCGATGTGGATAATGACGGCATAACGGACTCCAACGAGGACATTGACGCTGACGGGCATTTAGACGCCGTGAATGAGGATATCGACGGCGATCTCCATTTCGATTCCGGGGAATACGCTCAGCCAAATGCCGGATGGCCGTGTACGGACCGAGACGCGCTCATGATAGTGGCGCATTTCAGCGATATTATGGACAAAGGGGCAAGAGACCTCTCCGGGGACAATATCGTCGATAACTGCGACCTTACGATCTCAGGGCTCGTTTATGAGCTTGCTATCCACTACCGTGACTCTCTTAGCGCGGATATGCTCCGCATATTCGACGCCGACATGAACGGCGCGGTCGAGCGCACCGATGCGGACCTGGCCGCTCTTAAGATAGCTTACGGGGACGGAAGAACATTAGGTAAGATAAAGGAATTCGCGGACATTTTGGCGGAGGATCCTCTGGGCGGGCTGGATAAAGAGAGGGCGGGCGAGATATATGATCTGGCAATAAAATATTCATCGATCCTGGATGAAAGCGTCCTCGCCAAACTCGACCGTGACGGCGACCGGTGTATTACGGAAGCTGACAAAGAACGGTTTATTTCAGTTATAGACCGGGCCGTAGAAGAGATCGCTCTCGTCAGGGAGGGAACGTCCCGTATATCGGCAGATCAGCTGGACCTTAACGGTGACGGAGGCGTTGATATGTACGATTACAACAATGCGCAAATGGTCCGCAAATACGCCGAGGTATATTTTAATTATTTGGATGAGGAAACCGCGGCGCTATTGACGGCGAACCCGCTGAACGTTGTGCTTGAAAGGATCAAGATGGCGCTTGCCGGGATCAGGACGGTCGTCGATTATGTGAAAAAGATGACTGACGTGCTGTCCGGTGTGAACGGGGACATAGCTTCCGTTGTCGGTGAGAACGGGTTCATTGATAAGTTATACGAACTCGCTATCCGGTACGAGGGTTATCTTCCGAGGGAATCATTCCAGGCCCTGAACCGCGACGGGAATACGGTCCTGGATATTACGGATAAAGAAGCCGTCATCGCCGAGATAAACTCGATGGCCGGCCAGCGCGACGCAAAAAAGTCTTTCGACGTGACGAGGGCCGATGGGACGAAGGAAACATATACAATGGCGACGGTCGGTGAGTCCACGAAAACCCTTATAACGCAGAAGGTCAATACTGACGGGACATATGTCGTTTTTGAAACGTATCACAAGGGGACCGGCACCGATAACCTGAGCCTGAAATACAGTTCGGTCGATAATAAATTACTGGCTCAGTATAAGAAATATTCTAACGGCAGGGTATCGGGAGCCCTTTACACCGACCCGGATGAGTTCGGGAACGTCTATTACCACTTCGCAAACGAGGATTATTACTCTACCTCGGAAAAAGACGCGCCTTTTGTGGGCAGGATCGATATGATACAGAGGGCCTCCGCCGATGAGGCGGGCGCCATATCGTACAAGATCTACTACAAAGGCGACAGCGGCGTGGCCAGATCGGTTTACGCTTATTCGAAATTGTCCTTCAGCGGAACTGTTTACATGTATGAATATGACGAAAATAACAAGCTCGTCAAAGTGAAAGATTTCCTGAACAATAAAGAGCTTGAGATCGGAGCGGCGGATATGGCGACATCTTCGGCACAACTCGATAAAAAGAAAGATATGGTCCAGCAGGTAATGGAGGATGAGATGAACGCCATGAAAACCGTCCAGAACATACTTGTCAAGAACAAGGCTTCGGAAAACCTGAAAGCCCAGCTGATGAACGTCAAAAGCAAGGAAGGGATATGATCCGTCCGGAACGGTTATCCCCGGGGTTACCCGGGGATAACCGTTCCGCGACTCCCCGGACAAGACCCCTAAATGGATAGTGCAACCATTTGGCTGATTTTGATCACGCTATCGGCGAGGTGTGGACATCCTCTTCAAGCCTTCCCCCGGGAATTTCTTAACGCCTTCCACATGCCGTTTTTAGACCTTGCGCATTCACCCTCCTCCGCCCTGAACCACTCGCTTTGCTGCTCGGGTACAGGGCTTCGGAGGGTGAGACGCAAGAAAGGGGGTTGTCATAAAAACGGCATGTTAAAGGCTAAAATTCCCCAAGGGGCCCCTTTGCTTAAAGAGGATATCCACACCTTGACCCGTCCCCGTCATGGATCAGTCCATGAATTTTCAGGTTATTCAACGAGGGGTGAAGGCGTGAAGGAGATGGGGTTCTTCGTACGGCACTTTGCCGTCCTAACATCCAAAGTAGTCTTGTGCGTGGACCTTGCAAGCATTACTATGAAGACCACATACCGAACTAGAAGTTTGCAAAGTGCCGGTAGAAGGTTCCCATCTCCTTCCCGCCATCGCGACGAGAAGCAAGGAACTCTTAGAAAGTCAGCATGCTTTTCACACTATCATCTAAATGTTATTTCCCGCCGCAGGTTTTTAAAGCATGCTATAATTATTACCGGAGAATGTTCAACCGGGAGATAAAAATGGACCGATATATGAAAGACGCGATCGAGGAAGCCAGGAGAGGGCTGGATGAGGGCGGGATACCTATCGGGTCGGTCATCGTTCATAGGGGCAAGGTGATCGGGCGTGGGCATAACAGGCGTGTCCAGAAGGGGAGCGTGGTGCTCCATGGGGAGATGGACGCACTGGAGAACGCCGGGCGCCTTCCGGCTTCGGTATATAAAGAGTGCGTTCTTTACACTACTCTTTCGCCCTGTCCCATGTGCTCGGGGGCGATACTCCTTTACGGTATACCGCATGTAGTTATAGGAGAGAACAAAACTTTTTTGGGAGAGGAGGAGCTGCTCCGCTCGCGCGGCGTCAAGGTCGAGGTTCTCGGGGATGCCTCATGCATAACGCTTATGGAAGATTTTATTAAGAATAAGCCCCAACTCTGGAATGAGGATATCGGCGTATGATGGATTTCAGCCCGGCGAAGATACTGGCCTGCACGATCTTCAGCGGAATAGGGTTTGCGGTATTTATTTACGGAAAAAAAGAGAAAGCCATCCCTCCTGCTGTCATAGGCGCGGCTTTAATGGCGTATTCTTATTTTATCTCCGAGACCCTTTATCTTTATCTCATCGGTATAGCCCTTATCGGGGTGTTATTTATCTGGAGGGATTAGGGAATGCGCTATGAAGGAACTTTTTCTGGTGTCCGGGGGTTTAATATATCGGAGGAGATATATCATCGTAAAATCCCGTTTCCATGTTTTGTCAGTCTCCATAAGCGAGGAGGGAAAATGAAGAGTAAGAGCGGGCTTGTTATTGTCGCCGGGGTAATAGTCGTCCTGATACTTTCCGGTTGCGCCACTTGTCGTATGGCGGAACCGTCCATCGCGGAGTTGAACGCTGTCAGCCAATTCAAGAAGAAGCTGGCGGTCATAGGCATAAGCGATGACGCTTCTCAGATAAAAGGGGTCGGGGATATCGCTATTACGAACGTCGAATCGCTTCTCTTCAGGCAGTTCACCTTACTTGAGCGGACCCGGATAAATTCTGTCATCGCCGAGCGGGATTTTATGATTTCGGAGGACCCCCGTAAGGCTGTGGAGCTGGGGAAGATGCTGGGCGTAGATTACCTGGTATTCGGAACAGCGGCCGCGTCGATATCCGAGCCGCGGGTAAGTCAATCCTCGAATACCGACAGTAAAGGGAAGTTCGCGGGTTCTATACTTAAACAGCAGACGGTCCAAAGCGTGATCACGCTTAAGATAGTGGACGTGGCAACGGGACTAGTCGTGTTCTCGGACAAGCGCGGCGCCAATTTTACGCAAGATATCTACAGCCAGAGCTTTGAGGATCAGAACGCGTTCAACGAGGCGGTAAAGACCGCGTATCTTGTCAGCAATATACGTGAAGTGCTGGGGAATTTCGCGAAAATGAACAAAGAGGATTCCGCTTATGTCTCTTCGGGGATCGCTCAGGCTGTCGAATCATTCCGCGGAGCGTTAACGGGACTCTTTCCCTATAAAGGCCAGATACTCGAGAAGATCTCAGAAAAGGAAGTGCTAATTAACCTCGGGTCAGCTTATGGGATCAGGCCGGGTGACAGGCTCGTCGTTTATCGCCAGCTTCCGGCGAGGGTAGATCCTAATACCGGGATGGCCATAGACGAGAGGATCCCCGGGGTATTCCTGACCGTTAAAGATGTCACTTCGGGCATATCCTGTACCGCCAAGGGGAAGGCGTCCGATATCCGGGGGCTTGAGATAGGGACGGTGGTTTCGACGGCCGGGGCGCGATAAGCCCCCGGGAAAGAAAGGGTGAGGCATGATAAGAACCGAGACGGGTGTTCCCGGCAATAAGGCATATCCTTCCTTCAGGAAAATAACTCTCGAAGACAAACCCTTCATAGAGAAGGCGCTGGCGATCGATCCGCCCGAAATATCAGAGATGACTTTCACCAATATCTATTCCTGGAGAGAACCCGAGAGGACGGAGATCGCTTTTTTTGACGGGGCAGTCATTTTTCGGTCGATGGCGGGCGATATTATCCGCTATTACGCTTCTTCCGGCGATCATGATCCTCGGCTGTTCATGTCGGGTATACTTGAATATGATCATGGCGTATTTGTCCCGGTTCCGGAAAGGACGGCCGCTATGCTCTCCAAAGACGCGAGGTTCAGCGTCAGGGAAGACCGGGATAATTTCGATTATCTATACAGGATGGAAGACCTCGTCGTTTTGCCCGGGAAAAAGTTTGACGGGAAAAGGAATCTCATAAGGAAATTCAAAACGGCGCACGCGTTCGAGTATCTTCCGGTGGACGGCGGGAACGCCGGAGAGTGCCTGGGGTTCGAGGAGGCATGGTGCGATATTAAGGAATGCGACAAGGATAAGGGCCTTTCGGAAGAGCGGGTGGCTTTTCAGGAAATGGTAAGGCACTCGACCGCGTTCGGTCTTACGGGCGGGATGATAAAGATCGGAGGGAAAATATCCGCGGTCGCGATATCCGGGAAATTGAACGCGAACACCATGGTTATGTACATATTGAAAGCCGACCCGGGCGTAGCGGGACTCTATCAGACGATGATGAACGAGTTCCTGGCCAGGAACTCGGGTAGTGCGGAATTCGTGAATCTCGAACAGGACCTCGGGATCGATGGTCTCCGTAAAGCTAAATTGTCTTTCCATCCGGTCAGAATGATAAAGAAATACGAAGTATCGCTGAAATAAATAGGTCAAAGCGCGGCAAATATCAAAACAGGAGGTAAGTATGGGCTCAGCGTTAAAAATCGAGGCACTCGAGTTCGCGAGGGGCGCTAACGTTTCCGTTCTGGCGACGGGGTCGGGAGCAAAAAGGGTCAATGCCAGGGTTATGCAGATCGTGAAAGTCGATGACGATTTTACCGTATGGTATTCCACATACGGCGCTTCGGATAAGATATCTGAGTTAAAGAACGACCCCAGAACATGCGTAATAATGAGCAATTATAAGGTTATGACCGATCTCCGGTTCCACGGGACCACCGAGATAATAACCGACCAGAAGACCAAAGACAGGCTTTGGCAGGATGAATGGACCCGTTATTACCCCAAAGGGAAGACCGACCCGAATTACACGATACTTAAATTCACCCCGGGTGAGGTAGAGTTCCGGAACATGAATAAGTATGGGATGGAAGCGAAGAAGTTAAAATAGAACAGGATAAAGAATACACCTGAACGTCCTGATGATGTAACAATTTATGCTGACTTTCATCATGCTAGCGGCGAGGTGTGGACATCTTCTTCACGCCTTCGGCACGAAGCATGGAACTCTTTGAATGTCAGCAAGGTTCTTGACACTATGAACGTCCTCTTGCGGTGGGCTTAACCCTTGGGCTTGTGGTATACTGTATTGAATGTTTGGAAAAGAGCTCAAGAGGTTTTTCGTGTTTTCGGTCAAGTATCCGGCGGCCTTCCTTTTAATGGCTTTCCTGATCATTCCGGACAATGTTTTTGCGGCTGTCCTGAATGATCTCTATCGGCCCATTCTTCCTCAAAAAATGTTCCTGTACTCCGGTAAAACCCGGCTATTGAGCACCGATGAGGACGGGATACACGGGCTCGACCCTTTCGGGAAGTTCGATTCGCGGCCCTTGACCGTCGATACGACGAACCGTCTATCCGCGTCAATTATGGATAACTGGGAGATCTCTTTTTCAAGCTCCGAGTATCTGCCTGCGCATTATTCAAGAAAGACATATTCAACCAACAGCTCGCTTAATATCACCCAGGAATACGATCTTGATTCGTTCAGGGATTATTCCATAGGTTCCAGGGTGAGGGTGAATAACTGTCTTGAATTATTCGGCTCTGTCGGGGCGAGATGGGGCAAGACCAACTGGGACCTTTATTCGTCGACGACTACGCGGTTCGCTCACATATTGTCCCGCTATTCTTACGCGGATCTGGGCGCACGTTATCTTTCCGATGGAGGGAATAACGACCCCGGGAAAAACCTTTCTCTCGTATTCAGGCCGCTATTATGCCCCGGCCAGGTCAACGTGGAGACGGGGATATCCGCCGACAGGGGGACGATAGACCGCGAATATTATTATTACACTAACGGCGGTGGCAGTACATTTTATTACGAATTCGACCACAGGCTCAAGCCTTCGTTCAATACTTACGCGCGTATCAGAACGGGCGTCGGCGGCGATATGGAAATGGGCTCCGGAATAAAGTTCAGGACGCCGCTTATTTATCGCTATACGTACAAGCTGAAAACCGTAAGCACGGGGCTTATGTCATCCGTCTCGGGGGAATATTCGCAGTTCAACGATTTTACCGTTCCCCTCGACATGGTCTATCGCAATTCCGAAAGGTTCGAGACGCGCATATCCGCGGATACAAGGGTAACCGTACAAAGGCTTAAATATAGGTCCGGAGCGACGACCGGCGTGATAACTGGATATCCCCAAAAAGATCTGACGGCTTTGAGCTCAAACCCGCGCGCGGACTTTTTTTATTTGCTGGGGGATTGTACGGCGGCGAAGCGCGAGAAGTTCGATCTTATCGCCCGACCGGGCCTTGCTAAGGGCCAGCTCTTGCTCAACGCCGGATCGGAGATGGACCTGGCAGCGATAATGAGGGATACCGATCATGACACATTGAACCTGATAGACCCCTATAGCGTCTTTTCGGGTCCGCTCGATTATTTTTCCCCGGGTAACGAGCAGTATGCCTTTTTTCTTGGGAATACTTCTAATTACGCGGCTAATGTGCTCCCTCAAAATTATTGGAAATATTATTTCGGCGGAAGATACGGGTTGTCTAAGGGAGAGGAAATAAGAGTTAATATGGGTTTTTCGTCGCCTAGCTCCCTTGAACATTACACGCTGAACGATCTCAAGAAACGGTGGTATAGATTTTGCCCGGGATATTTCTATGAGTTTGGTTATGATATGCGCCTCTCGGACAGGGCGTCATTCTCGGTCAGGTCAAGATATGTCCCTGAATACGCGACATTTTTGATCATTGAAGGGGATCAAAGACAGTATTCATCATTGACGGAATATTTGGATGTCGCCCTATCACTGGATATCCAGTTCTAGATAGAACTGGATATCCGGATATAAAGTGGATATTAAAAAGGCGACGGTTCTGGTTGTGGTTCAGGATCAGGCTGTGGTGTTGGAGTTGGAGTCGGCTCAGGATCGGGAACCGGAGTCGGATCGGGAACCGGAGTCGGATCGGGAACCGGAGTCGGATCGGGAGCCGGAGTCGGATCGGGAGCCGGAGTCGGATCGGGAGCCGGAGTCGGATCGGGAGCCGGAGTCGGGTCAGGACCCGGAGAGTTATCTCTCATGACTCTTCCTCTATTTCCGGTAGTTTCCTTTCTGTCCGAGTCCTTATCGTGTCCATACGGGGCGATCATCGCAACCTTTCCCATATTTCCTTGCTCACGCTTATCTCGAGGATGAAAACCCCAGTTAGATCTCATTTCTCGCATTTCTTTTACTTCGCCTCTTTCACTTCGATCAATATGTGACATTTCCTTACGATCTTGCACTATTTCTTTGCGTATTTCTTTGCGTATTTCTTTGTTTTCCCTGATACTTTCTCTGATCTCTTTCATCTCAGAACCTTTTCCATGATCCTCGTCATTACGCCCGTTATTTTCTTTAAGATCATTTTTATCATTCTTATCCTCTTTATCATTTTTCGCCAGACAAAACGAAATACTAAAAGAACATAAAAACCACCCCGCTAACATTATAATTAAAATCTTTTTCATAGCTCACCTCTCAAGTTATACTAAGATAAAGTAAGAAATAACATAAAAACAATACTATCTAAATCTTTATACCTAACATTAAGTATACACTATTAGGAGGGTATATGCAACTTTCGAAAAAAAACCATACAGGTCCGATGAAAGTTTTCGATCGGTTTAATTTTCCTAAAGCCTAAGTCAGGACTGCCGAACTCGTCGAAAAAATTAACGCTGCCTGGATGGCGTTAAAAAAAACATAAGTTAAGATTATTAAAAGTAAATATTCTAGCGTGGTATGTTATAATGTTGGCCTTATTATCATGGAAAAATTATTTAGATATATTTCTTGGGTTGTGGTCCTAGCGTTTGTCTGTAGGTTAACTTCGCCCGAAGTAACATTTGCCGGAACGGATACTGCCTGCGAAATCGCGCTTAGTCCACCTTCGCGGTTAAAACCTCCCTGTGAAATAGTATGGACAGTTGGGCAGAAAGGGGGATATGAGTACGACATTGTTACCAACGATCATCCTGATATGGAAAAAGCATGGCGGGATGTGGAGAAAAATGAGGTTAAAAAGCTGGATGGAAAACTGAACGGGGAAGACACGATAATTGAAATGCTAGGAGGGCGGGTACCAGGAGGGGCCTTTAGGAACAGGTTCGCTCTGGCGGATATCGGCTGTCTTATGGCGCAGATGATCGCGATAACGAACGAACATAAGATCGAAGATCCGGCAAAGATACTTATCCCTTTAACGCTTAAACATCTTGGACGTAAGAACGGTTTAGAGGAAGTTCTTCTCGAAGGGTTTAATATCGGCGGGATAGAGGCTGTAAGGGAAGGCGGCGCGGTAACGAAATTCAGGATGCCTGTCATGAGAAATAACATTCCGGTATGGTGGCTTTGTTTTGAGCCTGCCACTATAAAAGACCCTCCCGAAGTTCCGGATCTCGGTGTAAATATTACGACAGAGCCGTTCGGCGAGGCCGAAGACAACAAGGCCAGGGAACCGCTAAAAACCCAACCTTATCAGGACTTCATGCGCCAGGGGAACGGAGGCGTAATGCCTCTGGGGGATGATCCATTATCCGCGAATACGTCGCGAGATCTGCATCTTAAACGGCTCTGGGATCCGGAGGGTAATTCCGGCGGTAAAGAGCTGGATAACCTGGATAAGTATTTCAGCAGGGTGCCGCGTTCCTATAAGAACATACCCGACCTCGGCTCGGGCCTCCTGTCAAAGAGACTGGCCCATCCTTTGAGGGATAAACGGATGATAGAACGCTCGCAAGAGGGGATAAGGGCGATAGCGGATATGCCCGGAGAGGACCGGGAAGATCTATACAAACATTTGGACCTCTTCTACAAGTATTTTGACGATTTCACTTATTCCTGGTTCCATAGTGATGGCGGCCGAAATCGTGATCAATACAGGAAAAGTTTGTTTTTTCTCTCTAAAATAGCGGATGAGCTCGAAGCTGTCCGCGGAATACTCAACGCCAAAGGCCGGAAGGGTAAATTTGTCCTTCCCGAAAAGATCGAGAAACTGCTTAAAGATAAGAACTTTTCGAAGGTGCGCGAATATTTCGCGAATTATCCGCTTGGAGAGGATGATATGCCGGGTCGCGATCTCGACTGGTTACATGAATCGGCAAGGGCTTTAAGGGAAGGCTGGGGCCGCACCGATCATGAACGATACTTTTGGAGGGGGATCCCGCTGACACCGTTCTGGCAAGGCATAACAGGTTATGATGAAAGGGACCGTAAAGGGGAATTTACTCCCGCTGTTATGAGGCGAATAGAAGAGTTCGAAAAGCTTGAAGAGGCTTTGAAAAAAGAGCCCAATGAACGGATAGGGAATTTGCCGCGGCGTATCACGGAAAATATGAACGAGCTCCTTTTCGCGCTGGGCGGAGCGAATATGATCGAGGAAGGCCATTATTCAATTCCGGAAGGGACCGACGGGTCGGGCATCATACATCTTGAAAAGGCATGGAACCCGGTTGCCGGAACTTATGATCGTACCGATAAACTGGATATAGATCTCGGTGCGGATTCAAATTTTCTGGGTCTTACGGGTCCGAATGAGGTCGGTAAAAGCACTGCTATTGAGATGACGGCGCTATGCGTCCTGTATTACCAGATGGGGCTCCCTATACCGGCTCAGGCGGGGAAGATAGGGATATTCAGGAATATTTATACTGCCGTTCCAGGTTATGAAACACTTGAACCCGGGGAAAGCCAGCATACCGGCCTCATTAAGAGACTGACGGAGATAATAAAGATCGCCGGGCCCCGCGACCTGGTGCTTATAGACGAGGCCCATATGGGGTCGGACTATAAGGACCTTACGGCCTTAACGACCGTTCTCATGGAGGACCTAGTAGCTACCGGCGCGACGGTGCTCTACGCGACCCATCTCAAGAGCGCTATGCGAAGGATAGCCCAAAGCGATCCGCGGATAAATCCTAAACAGATCGTTCTAGTCGACGACGAGGACGGCATAGCGCATCGCGTCATGCTGCCGGGTATAGCGGAAAGGAGTTTATCAATAAGAACGCTCGAATCGCTGGATTATCCTCCCGAAGTATTGAAGTGGACGGAGGAATATTATGACGCTATTTTGAGCGGTACTCCCGTTCCCGGAACTGCCGAACGTCCGGTTATAACCAAGCGTAAACAAAAGCCCGTCCGCAAAAAAGAGGATGATAGAGGCGAAGCCATAGCCATGGAAGCCGCGAAGGCGTTGTTCCCCCAGAAGAATTTTTATTATGAGCTCGAGCTGGTCGCGTACCGGTTCGCCAGGGAAGATATCATTAAGTGGGATTCCGTCCCCGGAGCTATTGACCTCAAAAAAGCCTTGTTCAAAAGGCCTGTTATCAGGAAATACGAGCCCGAAAAATTCGATGACATCGCCGTTTGCGTAGCGGCCCTTGATAGGATGAATAACAGCGTGGTGAATAACTTAAAACGCAAAGCGGCTATGCTCAAAAAGATCCGAAAAGAAGGGCTGATGGATCATACTAAACCTGATGACATGAAAAGCATGGTCGAGTTCCTTCATAAAAGTGTTGAACGTTTTAAAGGTTTCGACTTTGCCGATAGTTTTAAGGTATACGGCTGGGTAGAAGACCCTGAAACCGGAAGAAGAATGGACAGGGTGCCGGTCAACACGCCCAGAGAGATCAGAAAACACTATAGACAAAGCGTGAGACAACTGAAACACGAGTACGATACCCTCATGGGATCTTTTTCCCTCCCGGAATTACGTAGGCTGGATTATCTGTCGGGTATAGCCGAGTCGATGCGCGAGAACGACCTTCATTTCGTTGAGCATTTAGGGGAAGGAGAGACTTTCAGCGTCAAGAACGCCCGTTCACCCTTTATCCCCAGGGATAAAGTCGTCGCTTTAGACTTAGAAGGGGATAGCGCTCACCCTGAGTTCATAATAACCGGTCCGAATAAGAGCGGGAAGACGATGTCTATAAGGACTTTGGAGTCACTGGTGTATTTGGCCCGGTTGGATCTCCCGGTGCCGGCCCTGATGAGAATACCAAAATATGATAAGATGCTTACGTTTTTCGGAGGCAAAGAGGATATGGCCGGAGGCGATTCGTATTTCAGGGACGTCGCGGAGCGGCTTAACTCTATCCTGAACCAGGCGACATCGGGTTCGCTCGTCATAATGGATGAGTTGCATGGCAGCGACTACTGGGAACTTTCGGCGCTGCAGGCCGCGGTCATAAAATATCTGGACGCCATAGGCGCTACCGTGATCCTTGTAACTCATATGCGTGAGGGTCTCGGGATGGCGCGCGAGATAAAGTCAGTGAAGTTCCTTAAGACCGGTGTCAGGCAGATCTCCGACGGAAGCCTCAAATACGATTATTCGATATCGGAAGATCCTTATCTCGAAGCTAAAAGTTTCGGAGTGGAAAGCGTTAAAGGTCTTTTAACGGCGAAACAATACAACCGGGTGCTTTCGATAAGGGCGTCAATGGAAAGGGAGGAGGGGAAAAAGGCCCCCGCCGGACCCGCGAGCGGACGGAATAACCCCGATGAATTCGTCCGTTCCGAAAGCGCGCGCGCGGCGGATCTGAGGGACGCGCTGAACTATGTCATAGGGAAGGAAATGGCCGAGACTTCGGGTATCGTAGCTCTCGGCACGGGCTGGATAAAGGGGTACGGTAAAGGGCTCTTACAGCATGATGGCCTGAACCCGCTTATTACGTCCTTGAAGGGTTTTTGCGAGGACCGGATGATACCTTTTGTCGTCGGAGAGGACGACGAACTGCCGGCACTGATAGAGGCGGAAAAAGAGCGCCGTGGAATGCCGGAAAACGCTAAGGGTATCATTCTCGCGGGCGTGAGCCGTGATGGTGACATGTCGGTCGCGGTCAGAGAACTTCTCGGAAATAAGGATCACACCGTAGTAGGGATCGACGGACGCGAATTAACGACCGATAGTTACATAAGGATCCTGGAGATGCTCACAATAGCTCTTAATATTTCCATAGGGATAAAACCATCATTAGACAATGCCAGCATGGACATTTTCCCGCCCGATGAGAACCACCCAATATACATCCTCACCCCCCACGCCCTGCCTATGAATTATTTCGAGTTAAAAGCCGTTTACGAAGCCCAGAAATTCGCGTGATCGAAGTCAGCGTAAAAGGTCGCACTATCGTTCGCGGAACATCCTGTCGTCTGGCCTGAGGTTGTAGTATAATGCTCGGAACAAAAAAGGAGGGGTCATGGTCAAGGCTGCGGCGAGGCATATTCTGGTGGAGACTAAGAAACAGGCGGAGGATATAAAGTCGAAGATCGCGAAGGGTGAGGATTTCGGAGAGATGGCAAAAAAATTTTCTCAGTGCCCTTCGGGTAAACAGGGCGGGAAACTCGGCGAGTTCACTCCGGGCCAAATGGTAAAAGAATTCGATCTGGTTGTTTTCTCCGCCGAAGTTGGAAAGGTCCACGGCCCGGTCCAGACCGAGTTCGGGTATCATCTCATAGAGATCACCAGAAGGGGATAATAATGCCCTCATATTTACCGAAAATATAAAAGGATCGGGCAGGATCAGTTTGATCCGGGAGAGAAGGCCCGAAGGCAGAACATGGAACTGGTCATACACAGAGACGAAAAAAAGATCGGTGGGAGTTTGGTCGAGATACGTTCGGGTTCGTCTCGGATCGTCGTCGATCCGGGTCTTCCTTATGAGGGAGAGGCTAGGGGCGTGGATGGGGTTCTCGTTTCGCGCGCAGATCCCGATCATTACTTGTTACAGGGGCATATAAGCCCGGATATACCCGCATATATGAGCCGGGGGGCTAAAGAGCTTATCGATATCACGGGGATGTTCAGTTCTCTAAAGTCGCGCTTGGGCAATGTCTCAGTTATATCGAAGCCCGGGCCTTTTGCCGTTGGGGAGTTCATGATCACCCCTTATCCGGTTGACCATTCCGCTTTCGACGCGCTGGCGTTCCTGATAGAAGCCGGAGGCAAGAGGGTGTTCTATTCAGGGGATTTCCGCGGGCATATGGGGAAAAGCCTTCTTTTTGCCCGTATGGTCAAGGACCCGCCGATTGGTGTGGATTGTTTTCTTATGGGAGGGACGACGCACATGCGCGGTGAAAGTGATTTCCCGGACGAACGAGCTGTCGAGCGGAGGATAGAAGAGATATTAAAGGGAAAAGGGAATATTAAATTCCTTTTCGCTTCATCCGTGAACATCGACAGGCTCCTCTCCGCTTACAGGGCTTGCCATCGCACCGGCTCCATCTTTGTCATCGATCTGTATACGGCGTATATCCTGGACAAGCTTCGGAAAGTCTATAAAAACATCCCTGAGTTCGACCCGAAGAACATGGCCGTCAGGTTCACAAGAGCCTACGCCGATAAACTCGAGGAGGCGGGATTGAGGGACCTCCTTTATGTTTATAATAAGAGGAAGATAGACATTTTCGATATCGGGAGGAAAAAGGAAAGGATACTCATGTTGGCCGGCGACAACCCGGTATTCCCTGTGACGCTTAAGGAGCTGGGGGGATCTGAAGGCGCTAAAATAGTATATTCCATGTGGGAGGGTTATCTCACCGAAAAGTTCAGGGCTTACGCGGCGGGGAAAGGCATATCCATCGAAACGGTGCATACGAGCGGCCACGCTGATGCAGACGATCTTAAAAAGTTCGCCTCCGCGATGAACCCAAAGACCCTCATTCCTATCCACACGCCGGACCCCGATCAGTATCCCGCGCTTTTTAATAACGTGAAAGTCCTCGCGGATAAAGAAATATTTTGCGTTTGACAAAATCACGCGGTATGGTAAAATATCAATGGCAACGAAGCCCTTGAGGACGATGATGTTCTTCAAGGGCTTTTTATTTTTATGGCCCCGGTGAAGGGGAGTAAGCGCGGCAATGAAGCCCGGTGATCCTGATCACCGGGCTTTTTTTTATACGTGATTGCCCAATATTTGGGCTGTTTCTGTGTAAAAAGGAGTGTGGTTATGTACGCCGAGAAGATAGGAAAAGATATCGACGAGATGTTCTTCCTGGGGAATAAGAGGAACGTGTACGACAAGGTCATCACCAGTACCGAGAAGATGCTTATCGAAAAGTCGCTCGAGCGTTCTTACGGTAACCAGTCGCTTGCCGCGAAACTTCTCGGAGTTAACAGGAATACTTTACGGGCAAAAATAAAAAAATTCGGGATAAAATCCGACAGATATAAGATATAATAACCATTCTGGGAAGAAAAGGAGAACGGAAAGAAATGAGAAATGAGAATTATCCCGAAAAACAGGGATTGTACGATCCGCGTTTCGAGCATGACAGCTGCGGCGTGGGTTTTGTGTGCGATATCGCCGGAAAAAGGTCGAATGACATAGTCAGGAAAGGGCTTGAAGTGCTCGAGCATATGAGCCACCGCGGCGCGGTCGGTGCTGACCCCCAGACCGGGGACGGCGCGGGTATACTTATCCAGATGCCTGATGAGTTCTACCGTGAGGAATGCTCGAAGGCCGGAATAAAACTTCCCGAGCCTGGGCTATATGGCGCGGGGCTGGTGTTTTTTCCGGCGAACGATAAGGACCGGTTAAAAGCCGGGGATATTTTAGGGAAAGTGATAACGGAAGAGGGAGGAGTACTTCTGGGCATGAGAGATGTTCCCCAGGATCCGTCTATTATAGGTAAGGGCGCCAGGGACACCAGGCCCATCATAAAACAGGTGTTCATAGGTTCAGTCATCCGGCCTGAGGATGAGCTCTCTTTTGAGAGGAAACTATACATTATCAGGAAAAGGATAGAGAACGCCGTGGCGGCGTCGGATATAGAAAAGAAGGGGAGTTTTTATGTTCCGAGCCTATCATCCAGGACGATCAGCTATAAAGGGCTCCTAATGCCGCACCAGGTGATGGGTTTTTATAAGGATCTCGGCGACCCAAGGGTTAAGAGCGCGGTCGCCCTGGTCCATTCCAGATATTCAACGAACACTTTCCCGACATGGGACCTGGCTCAACCTTTCAGGTTCCTCGCCCATAACGGCGAGATCAATACGCTACGCGGCAATATCAACTGGTTCCACGCCAGGGAAAGGCTCCTTGAGAGTGAACTATTCGGCAAAGATATCGAAAAGATCAAGCCGGTGCTCGTCGAGGGCAAGAGCGACTCCGCTATTATAGACAACGCTTTCGAGCTTCTGGTCCTCGCGGGCAGGTCGCTCCCGCACGCGATGATGATGCTGATACCGCCTGCTTTCGAGGGTAATAATGAGATATCGGGCGACCTCAGGGAATTTTACCGGTTTCACGCCTGTTTCATGGAACCGTGGGACGGGCCCGCCGCGATAGCGTTCACCGACGGCAGAGAGATAGGAGCTATCCTCGACAGGAATGGTCTCAGGCCGGCCAGGTATATCATAACGAAGAGCGGAATGGTCGTAATGGCGTCCGAGATGGGCGTTCTGGACATTGACCCTTCCGATATTAAAGTTTCCGGAAGGATCGAGCCGGGTAAAATGTTCTTTATAGATACCGTCCGGGGCAAGGTCGTCGACGACGCGGAAATAAAGAGTCAGGTGGCGTCGCGAAAACCTTACGGCGAGTGGAACAAGAAGAACATGCTTCTCTTGTCAAGTCTTCCCGCTAAGGGCGACGCCGGAAAATGTGTTGACGTCCGGGGGCTTCTTAAAGCCTTCGGGTACACCCGCGAAGATCTGGCTATGATAGTGAAACCTATGGCGGAAGAAGGGAAGGAGCCAGTGGGCTCAATGGCCGTGGATATACCTCACGCCTTCCTTTCGGCGAAGCCCCAGATACTTTACAATTATTTCAAACAGCTTTTCGCTCAGGTAACGAACCCGGCTATCGATCCCATAAGGGAGGAGATAGTCATGAGCCTTGAGAGCTATGTCGGACCGGAAAAGAACCTTCTCGAGGAAACGCCCGGACATTGCCATAAACTTGTCATCGATAGGCCCGTCCTCACCGACGAGGCGCTTAAGAAGATCGAAGGGATAAATGAAGGCGGTTTTAGGGCCAAAAAGATATCCATTCTTTTCAAGGCGGGAGACAGGGAAGATTTTAACGCCGCTCTCGGAAGAATATCGTCCGAAGCTGAGGCGGCTATCGCTAGCGGGTATTCGTTCGTTATCCTTTCGGACCGGGGCGTATCGAAAGATAAGGCGGCTCTCCCGGCGCTCCTGGCGGCGTCTTCGGTACATCATCATCTCGTACGCGGGGAGCTGCGCACCCAGGTTGCCCTCATAGTGGAAAGCGCCGAACCCCGTGAAGTGCATCATCTCGCGCTTCTTTTCGGCTACGGAGCTGACGCGGTTAACCCGTATCTGGCCTATGAGGCGATAAAATATATTATCGACGAAGGAACGTTGGACCTCCCATACGAAAAGGCGCTTAAGAATTACAGGAAAGCCTGCGACGAGGGGATCTTAAAGATACTTTCCAAAATGGGTATTTCGACCCTCCGGAGCTATCGGGGCGCCCAGATATTCGAGGCGCTCGGCGTGGGAGGAGAGGTAGTAGACAAATATTTCACGGGCACGGTCACGAGGATCGGAGGTATAGGGCTCGACGAGATATTCCGTGAAACTGACGAAAGACACTCATCTGCTTATCTAGTCGCGAAAGATGGGGTTCGTCTTCTGGATACCGGAGGAGTGTACCAGTGGAGGAGGGACGGCGAGTTCCATCTCTGGCGTCCGGAAAGCATATCGGCGCTTCAGGATTCGGCGCGGAAAGGGGATTACGGGATATATAAGGAATTCGCGGGATACATTAACGATCAGAGAGCGAACCCGACGACCCTTAGATCCCTTTTTAAATTCAGGCAGGCAAAAGCGGTCCCGATAGAAGAGGTCGAGCCCGCGAGCGGGATAGTTAAAAGGTTCGCGACCGGCGCCATGAGTTTCGGGTCGATAAGCCGCGGGGCGCATGAATCCATAGCGATAGCATTGAACAGGCTCGGCGGAAGGTCGAATACCGGCGAGGGCGGAGAGGACCCTGCAAGGTTCAAGCCTTACGCGAACGGCGATTCCGCGAGGAGCTCGATAAAACAGGTAGCCTCCGGAAGGTTCGGAGTGACGTCGAATTATCTTATCAACGCGGACGAGATACAGATCAAGATATCCCAGGGCGCTAAGCCCGGCGAAGGCGGACAGCTCCCTGGCCATAAGGTGAGCGCCATTATCGCCAGGACCCGTTACACTACTCCCGGAGTGACGCTTATTTCTCCCCCGCCGCATCACGATATATATTCGATAGAGGACCTGGCCCAGCTCATTTTCGATCTCAAGAACGCGAACCCGACGGCCAGGATAAGCGTTAAGCTCGTTTCCGAAGTCGGAGTAGGGACTATCGCCGCGGGCGTGGCCAAAGGGCACGCCGACATGATACTCATTTCCGGAGGCGACGGCGGTACAGGCGCGTCGCCGAGGAGTTCACTTAGGCACGCGGGGCTTCCGTGGGAACTCGGTATATCCGAGACCCATCAGACGCTGGTCCTGAACGATCTCAGGTCGCGTGTCCGGTTGCAGACAGACGGGCAGATACGGACTGGAAGGGACGTAGCTATCGCCGCGTTACTGGGTGCTGAGGAATACGGGCTCTCGACGGCTGTACTAGTTACCCTGGGTTGCGTAATGCTCCGGCACTGCCATCTCAATAACTGCTCCGTGGGCGTGGCTACCCAGGACGATATACTTGAGAAGCGGTTCAGCGGCCGGCCGGAATACGTGGTCAATTATCTTACTTTTATTGCCACGGAACTCAGGGAAATAATGTCTCAGATAGGAATAAGGAACGTGAACGAGATGATAGGCAGGACCGATCTTCTCGAGGTCGCGTCGGATATCGTTCCAAAAAAAGCCAGAGGAATGGATCTTTCAAAAATATTATACCGTCCGAAAATGCCGGCGAGCGTAGGCGTGTTCTCGTCTAAGAAGCAGGACCATGCCGTCGATAAGGTCCTCGACAGGGAACTTATAAGGCTATCTAAAGCGGCGCTCGAAAAAGGCGAAAAGGTCATCGCGAATTTATCAATCAGGAACTTTAACAGGACAACAGGCGCTATGCTGAGTTCCGAGGTTTCGCGTTTGAACGGCGAGTCCGGCCTTCCCGAAGACACTATTAAATGCTCATTTAAGGGTGTCGCGGGGCAGAGCTTTGGAGCGTTCCTGGCGAAAGGAGTGACCTTTGAGCTGGAGGGCCTGGCCAACGATTATGTGGGTAAGGGTATTTCCGGAGGGAAGATGATCATATACCCTTACAGAAAATCGGATTATATCCCTTCGGAAAATATTCTGATAGGGAATACCTCGTTCTACGGAGCCATTGCCGGAGAGGCATATATCATGGGTAAGGCCGGCGAAAGGTTCTGTATAAGGAACTCCGGGCTTAACGCGGTCGTCGAGGGAGTCGGCGACCACGGCTGCGAGTATATGACGGGCGGCAAGGTTGTAATACTCGGGGAGACTGGAAGGAATTTCGGGGCGGGGATGTCAGGGGGGGCGGCGTACATCTACGATAAGGGCGAAAAATTCCGGGCGAGGTGTAACATGAGCATGGTCGAGCTGGAAACTCTACAGGATGAAGACCGTACCGATGTACATGATCTCTTGTATAATCATCATAAGTATACCGGGAGCGCCCTGGCTCTGGGTATACTCGGGAAATTCAGTTCCGAGATCAAAAAATTCGTCAAAGTGATGCCGCTCGAATATAAAAAGATACTCGAGTCGAAGAAAGCCGAGCTTGAGCTCCTGGAGGTATCCGATGGGTGATCCAAAAGGTTTTTTGAAATTGGAAAGGAAAACCTCGGCGTACAGGGAAGTATGCGAGAGGGTAGCCGATTATAAAGACGTCACGATAATGCGTTCGGACGATGAGTCCGGGGCCCAGGCCTCGAGATGCATGGACTGCGGTACGCCGTTCTGCCACTGGGGTTGTCCCGTAGGGAACTATATCCCGGAATGGAACGACCTTATGTACCATAAACAGTGGGATAAGGCTTTCGCCCTTCTTGACGCGACCAATAATCTGCCCGAGATAACGGGGCGGGTCTGCCCGGCCACCTGCGAATACGCCTGCGTCCTGGGGATAAACGACGATCCCGTGACGATAAGGGAGAACGAGCTCGCCGCGGTTGAACACGCTTTTAAAAGCGGCGCCATAAAAGCGCTTAAACCTCTCTCGGAGACCGGGAAGAAGGTCGCCGTTATAGGTTCCGGACCGTCAGGCCTCGCCGCGGCTCAGCAGTTAAGGCGCGCGGGCCATCAGGTGACCGTTTTCGAGAAAGCTGACAGGATCGGCGGTCTCCTAAGGTACGGTATACCCGATTTCAAGCTCGAAAAGAATATCGTGGACAGGCGCGTCGAACTTATGATAAAAGGAGGTATCGGGTTCAAAGCGGGAACGAATGTCGGCAGGGATATTAAAGTTAAGGATATTCTCGCCGGGTTTGACGCCATATGCCTTACCGGCGGGGCCGGCAAGCCCAGGGATATCGAGATCGAAGGGCGTGAGCTTAAGGGGATTTATTTCGCTATGGATTATCTCGCCCAGTCCAATAAAAGGGTGGCGGGAGATAAGATATCAGCCGACACATTGATAGACGCTAAGGGGAAAAAGGTCGTCGTGATAGGCGGAGGGGATACCGGCTCCGATTGCGTAGGAACGGCTTACCGCCAGGGCGCCGTGTGTGTGGTGCAGATAGAGGTAATGCCTATGCCGCCGGAATGCCGGACGGATGAGCACCCCTGGCCGAAATACCCGCTCGTACTCAAAACGACTTCAAGCCACGAGGAAGGAGCTTCCAGGAACTGGAGCGTTCTGACGAAAAAGTTCGTCGGGGAGAACGGGAGACTCAAAAAATTATCGTGCGGGAAAGTAGAGTTCGAGAAGAGCGGTCCGAGCGCATGCCCCGTTATGAAAGAGGTGCCGGGAAGCGATTTCGACATAGAGGCCGACATGGCGATACTGGCCGTAGGTTTTCTCGGACCTGTCCGGGAAGGCCTTCTCGCGGAACTCGGAGTGGAGCTCGATAAAAGGGGCAACGTTAAGACCGGGGACGACCATAAGACATCCATCGACAAGGTCTTCGCCGCCGGCGATATGCGCCGCGGCCAGTCTCTCGTCGTATGGGCGATATCCGAAGGCCGCCGGGCGGCGCATCATATAGACAAATATCTGATGGGTAAAAGCGACCTCCCGGTCATGTGATTCGTGATCCGTGATTCGGGTTGCGTAGGGGCGGCCCTTGTGGCCGCCCTTAAACGATGGTCATCAATTTTATTAGGGCGGCCACAAGGGCCGTCCCTACGGGTATAAACGAAAAGGATAACAATGACAAAATATATTTTCGTGACGGGTGGAGTTGTTTCGAGTCTGGGTAAAGGCATTGCCGCCGCGTCCATCGGCAAGCTCATGGAGTGGAACGGCTACAAGGTCGCGATGATCAAATGCGACCCTTATATCAACGTCGACCCGGGCACGATGAACCCCTACCAGCACGGCGAAGTGTATGTCACCGATGACGGCGCCGAAACAGACCTCGATCTCGGGCATTATTTCCGTTACACGAATTCACCCCTAGGGAGGATAAGCAACGTAACGACCGGAAAGGTATACCAGACCGTCATAACGAAAGAGCGCCGCGGCGATTTCCTGGGCGGCACCGTACAGGTTATCCCGCATATAACGAACGAGATAAAAAGCGAGATACGGGACGTGGTCAAAAAATATTCGCCCGATATCCTCATCGTTGAGATAGGCGGCACCGTCGGCGACATAGAAGGCATGCCTTTCCTTGAGGCCATACGCCAGATGAAACTTGAGGAAGGCGCGAAGAACGCTCTTAATATCCATCTGACGCTCGTACCATTCATTAAGGCCGCCGGAGAGATAAAGACAAAGCCCACACAGCATTCTGTAGGGAAGATGAGGGAGATAGGGATACAGCCTGAGATACTGATGATAAGGACCGAGATACCTCTTTCCGACGATGCCCGTTACAAAATATCCCTTTTCTGCAATGTCGAGAAGAGCTGCGTCATCGAGGCGCTTGACGTCCCGGATATTTACGAGATACCGCTTATGTTCAGGAAGAACAAACTCGACAGCATAATATTGGACAAATTATGTCTGAAACCGAAAAAGAAGGTCTCGTCCGGTCAGTGGGAAAAGGTGGTCCACATAAGGAAGACCGCGAAACAGGAAGTGCGGATAGGCGTGGTAGGCAAATATATCACTCTCCAGGACGCCTATAAATCCATCGACGAGGCCCTGAAACACGGCGCTATCGCCAATAACCTCAGGATAGATCTCGTCAAGATAGAATCCGATAATCTGGAAAAGAAGTCGCCCGCTGAGCTTGACAAATTCTTTGACGGCATAGACGGTATCCTTGTTCCGGGAGGTTTCGGGGTGAGAGGGATAGAAGGAAAACTTACGACAGCGCGTTACGCGCGCGAGAAAGGCGTACCCTATTTCGGCATATGCCTGGGCATGCAGATAGCCGTCATCGAATTCGCGAGGAACGTCATGGGCCTGAAGGGCGCGAATTCGACCGAGTTCGACCCCAAAACGAAATACCCGGTCATTTCACTGCTTTCCGAACAGGAACACATAAAATTTCTGGGCGGCACTATGAGGCTCGGCGAGTACAAATGCGCACTTAAACCCGGCACAAAAGCCCGTTCAAGCTACGGCTCGAACGTGATATTCGAGCGCCACAGGCACAGGTACGAATTCAACAGCGCCTACAAGAACGAGTTCCAGAGAAAAGGTCTCATTGTCTCCGGCACCCATCCGAAAGGCAACCTCGTCGAGATGATAGAGATAAAATCCCACCCCTGGTTCGTCGCCGTCCAGTCCCATCCCGAGTTCAAATCAAAACCCGATAAAGTCCACCCCCTCTTCCGAGACTTCCTGAAAGCCGCATACGACTATAACCTCTCCAAAATAATGCCCGATAAATTCAACTGATTTCCGGGGTCAAAACTTCACATCTTACAGAATATTAAATGTGAAGCTTTGACCCCGGTTGAAGATGGGAATGGCCTGATCTTTATAGGGAAAGGTCCATGAGTGAATTTGCACCCGTCCCCGTATATGATATACTTATCCCCATGGGAAAACCGGTTAAACAGGATGAATTCAAGCCTAATAATTTCTGGCTGGCGACTTTTCTTATAATTCTGGCCAATATCGCCGTTTTTGTTTACTTCGGGGAGTATAGTAAATTCAAGGGGGCGGTTGACGCTTATGTCCTTACCCCGGCCAATCTTTTCAAGGAGCATCGGATATACACGATAATAACATCCGGGTTCATACACAAGGACGTTAAACATCTTTTTTTCAACTGTCTCGGGATATTCATTTTCGGAGGGATAGTCGAGCGCAGGTTCGGGTTCTTTAAGACCATTTTCATCTATATAGGGGCCCTGGTACTTTCCATGGCGATATCGATGTTCATATACCTCTACTATCTGCACAAGGGAGTGGCTTTGATAGGAGCTTCGGGGGCGGTTATGGGCATGATATCCGCGGCCATGCTGTCGGAGCCGTTCCTTATAACGTACGAGACTCTTTTGCCGATACCCGTTATGATAAAAGGGTGGATGTTCATCTATGCGGACGTATTGGGTTTCCTGGGCGGTGAAAAGGATGGTATCAGCCACCTGGCGCACATGATAGGTTTTCTTTCCATAGGGGTGATAATATATTTCCTTGACAAAAAAGACAGGCGGGTCTTTCTCCATGGGTTGATAATTAACCTTGCATCATTCGGACTATTCCTATATTTTAGGAAGTATATTGAATCGACTGACATTTTTAAAGTATTTTCACGTTAACTATTGTAAAGCCACTCTCGTCTCTTTTTGCAATAACTTTACGATTGACATAGCCCCCCTTTTATTTTATACTTCAACTTTACGCTATCAGATAAGAAGTTCAACTGTCGGGGGTCAGGCATCTTAGCCTGACCTTTTTGATTTAGAGCTATCGGCTAAAGGGATCTTAAAAGCTGATAGCTGAAAGCTAAGTTTAAAGGAGCGAAAATGGTCAGGGTAGCGGTAGTAGGCGCGACGGGGTATACGGGAGAAGAACTTATAGAATGTCTTTTAAGGAATTCTAATGTCGAGATAACTTCACTCTCGGCATTGATCGATAAACCCACCAAGTTCTCTTCTCTGCACCCGAGATTCGCCGGTCGGACCGACATAACATGCAAGGAACTCAATGTGGATGAGGTGGCGGAAAAGGCAGATGTCGTTTTTCTCGCTTTGCCGCACACTTTATCCATGAAGTTCGCGCCTCAATTGCTCGCTAAGGGCAAGAGGGTCATAGATCTGTCCGCGGATTACAGGCTTCCGGCTGATGTTTATGAAAAATGGTACACGGGGCATCTCGACAAAGGCAACATAGAGAAGGCCGTGTACGGGCTTCCGGAGTTGAACAGGAAAAAAATAAAGGGTGCGGCCTTTATCTCTAATCCGGGATGCTATCCCACAAGCGTTATTTTGGCGCTTTTGCCGCTTATTAAGCTTATTACCGCGGAGGGCGTAGAGCCGATAATCGATTCCAAGAGCGGGGCTACGGGTGCCGGGAGAAAAGCCGCGCTTAGCTTATGTTTCGGAGAGGTCGACCAGAACCTCAGGTGCTATAAAGCTAACGAACATCAGCATATGCCTGAGATGGAACATGTTCTATCTAATGCGGCGGGAAAAGCGGTGAAGCTGCATTTTACGCCGCATCTTCTGCCGATACGTAGGGGTATAATGTCGACCATTTATCTGAAGGGCGAATCTTTTAAGGACGCCGGTAAATTGCATGGCCTTATGACGGAGTATTATAGGAACGAGCCTTTTGTCAGGATAAGGCCTTTCGGGACGTTCCCGGAGATACTTGAAGTGGCCGGAACGAATTACTGCGACATAGGCATAAAGCACGCCGGCGGCATTACGATCATAGTGTCGGTCATAGATAACCTTTTAAAAGGCGCCAGCGGTCAAGCTACGCAGAACCTGAACATTATGTGCGGATTCGACGAACGGACAGGGCTTATTTGAAACGTAGGACGTGAGACGTAGGACGTCCTACGTCCCACATCCTACGTCCTACGTTAACTCATGGGTTGTCGATCACGACGAGAAGGGTGGAATATGGGGACAAAACTACCGAAGGGATTCACGGCAAACGGCATTCACTCGGGGCTGAAAAAGAAGAGGAAGGACCTTTCCCTTTTCTTTTCGAGCGAGCTTTGCGAGTTCGCCGCGCTTTTCACTAAAAATGTGGTCAAAGCCGCGCCGATAATAGTCGGTGAGGATATCCTCGAACGCTCGAAAGGGTTGAGGGCGGTAATAGTCAATTCAGGTAACGCGAACTGTATGACAGGTGACGAGGGTATTAAGGACGCTAAAAGGATGTGCTCAATAACGGCTAAGGCCCTGGGTGTTAAGGAGAACGAAGTATTCGTGTCCTCTACAGGGATAATAGGCCGGCGTATGGACCTCACCCCGGTCGAGAAAGGCATGAAGGACCTGGTGGGCGGATTGTCAGTGGATGGGTTCCAGCTGGCCGCCGAAGGGATAATGACGACGGATAAATTCATGAAGGTAGCTACGGCGGAGTTTAAACTGAACGGAAAGAAAGTGATCATTTCGGGAGTGACGAAAGGGGCCGGCATGGTAAAGCCGGAAATGGCTACCATGCTCGCGTATATTCTCACGGACGCGTCGATCTCGAAGAGCGCCCTTCTTAACCTGCTCAAGGAAGTGAACGACGAGACATTCAACGCCATAACAGTGGACGGCGATATGAGTACCAACGATACGGTTGTTTTACTGGCGAACGGCAAAGCCGGGAACAGGAAGATAGAATCGGGGGATAGCGGGTACTTGCTGTTCAAGGAGCACCTGGCGGATGTTATGACACGCCTTGCAAAGATGATAGTCGAGGACGGTGAAGGCGCCTCGAGGATAATGGACATCAAAGTGAAAGGGGCTGGGACTAAAAAGGAAGCCAGGCAGGTAGCCGGGGCTATAGCCGATTCTCTTCTCCTCAAGTGCGCCGTGCATGGCGGCGACCCCAACTGGGGAAGAGTGGCCGCGGCGGCTGGAGCCGCCGGCGTGGATTTCGACCCGGATAAAATGGAGATAGCGCTCGACAATGTGGTCTTTTTCAGGAACGCGAAGTGCATAGTGCCGTCCAAAGCTAAGAGGAACAAGGTATTTAAGGGTAAAGAGGTCGAGATAACGGTCGATCTCCACGAAGGGCAGTGCGATGCCAGAATGTGGGCGAGCGATATGACGAGGGAGTATATAAAGATCAACTCGTTCTATTCGACATAGGGATTGCTTCGGGCACTTCGTGCCCTCGCAATGACGGAAATAAAGGACAATATGCAGGAAGCGATAAGAAAGAGCGAGGTGCTGATAGAGGCGTTGCCGTATATAAAGAAATTTTACGGCAAGATCGTGGTCATTAAGTACGGCGGCAGTTCCATCCACAGGGAAGAGGAAAGGGACAAGGTCCTCCAGGATATTATTTTCATGAAATACGCCGGGATGAAGCCGATACTTGTCCATGGCGGCGGACCTAACATCAGCCAGAAGCTTAAGGAAGCTAACATAGTCACCCAGTTCATAGACGGGCTCAGGGTGACCTGCGAAAGGACCATGGGGATCGTGGATTCGGTCCTTACCGGTATTAACAGGGACCTTGTCGCGGAGATCAACCAGCTAGGGGGAGAAGCGTTCGGCTTGTCGGGAAAAGAGAATAATCTTATCCAGACAAGGCCCAAGGACGGGGCTAATGGGTTGGGATATGTAGGGACTATTAACGCGGTTGATACTACCATTATAGCCAGACTTATAGAAACGAACATGATACCCGTCGTCTCTCCGGTCGGTAAGGGCGACGACGATAAATTATATAACGTGAACGCGGACGAAGCGGCGTACAGTGTGGCGTCTGCGCTCAGGGCTGAAAAGATAGTTTTTATGACGGATGTGATCGGCGTTATGGCGAACAAGGACGACGCCGGTTCGCTCTATCATTCGCTTACGGCCGATAACGTGAAGAAGCTTATCAATGACGGAGTGATAACCGGGGGAATGCTGCCCAAAGTGAACGCCTGTTTAAGGGCCATCGAGGGCGGAGTGCAGAAAGCGCATATAGTACTGGCCGGTCTTCCGCACGCGCTTCTTCTCGAGATATTCACAGATAAAGGTATCGGAACGGAGATAGTGGGGAGTAAGTAGATTGTGCACCCTCCTTCGCCAAGGCTTCGGAGGGCAGGCGGGTGCACGGGTTGTTGTAAAGGACCATAGTCCATGGTCCATGGTCCATGGTCAAACGGTGTTGATACAAAGGAAGCAAAATGAACTTATCTGAAATAAAGGAACTATACGGCAATTACGTCCTGAATACCTATTTCAAACAGGATCTCTGTCTCGTTAAGGGCAGGGGCGCGAAGGTCGAGGACTCGGAGGGGAAGAAGTATCTGGATTTCTTTCCGGGCTGGGCCGTGAGCGGTATCGGGCATTGTCACCCGCTCGTCGTGAAAAGGGTGAAGGAACAGCTCTCTAAAATAATGCATGTCTCGAATAATTTTTACAGCGAGCTTCAGCCGCTTCTGGCTAAAAAAATAATCGAGTATTCTTTCCCCGGCAGGGTCTTTTTCGCGAATAGCGGGGCCGAGGCCAACGAAGGCGCGATAAAACTGGCGAGGAAATACGGCTCCGCTTCCGGGCGGTACGAGATCATCACCATGGAGAAGTCTTTTCACGGACGTACGATGGCGGCTATCAGCGCGACCGGGCAGGATAAGGTAAAGCACGGGTTCGAGCCGCTCCTTGAAGGGTTTAAACACGTGCCTTTTAACGATATAAATGCCGTTCTTCAAGCCGTTACGCCTAAAACGGTAGCCGTGATGGTTGAGCCCATACAGGGTGAAGGCGGGATAAACGTTCCTGACAAGGAATATATGAAGGCTCTTTCGGCTATATGTAAAGAGAAGGATCTGCTCCTCATCCTGGACGAAGTTCAGACCTGCATGGGCCGTACGGGCGAGATGTTCGCGTACAGGCTCTTTGATGTCGAGCCCGCGGCGATAACGCTCGCGAAATCGCTTGGGGGAGGCATGCCCATAGGGGCGCTTGTCGTGGCCGAACGGTTCAAGGATGTTCTTGTTCCTGGAAATCACGCCTCGACTTTCGGCGGGAGCCCCATAGTATGCTCGGCGGCTTTGGCGGTATTCGAGGCTATCGAGAACGAAGGGCTTCTTGAAAATACGCGTTCCATGGGTGAATATCTCAGGGAAAAGCTGGAGAAGATAAAGAAAAAGACCGGTCTTATAAGCAAGGTGAAGGGACACGGCCTCATGGTGGGCGTCGAGCTCAATATGGAGGATGGCGGTCCTCTCGCGGTAAAATGCCTCGGAGGCGGTCTTCTCATAAACTGCACACAGAAGAATATTCTCCGGATAATGCCGCCGATGAATGTCGGTAAAAAGGATATAGATAAGGCCATGAAAATACTCCAAAAAGCCATGGAGTCGACACAGTAATGAATAAGGACCTGGTAACGATATCGAGTTTGAGCGAATCCGAGATAAGGGAGCTCCTGGTCCTTACGGGTAAGCTCAAGAAGTCCCCTTTCCTAATGGGAGAGCCGTTAAAACAGAGGACGCTGGCGCTTCTTTTTCAGAAGCCCTCGAACCGGACGCGCATATCTTTCGAGGTCGCTATGACCCATCTCGGCGGATATACGTTATACCTGAGCCCCGGAGAGATCGACATGGGAAGGCGTGAGCCGCCCAAGGACGTGGCCCAGGTCCTTTCACGCTACGTGGATTGCATAGTGGCGAGGGTATACGCCCACGACGATATAATCACGCTTGCCGAAAATTCGAGCGTCCCGGTGATAAACGGCCTTTCGGACAGGGCGCATCCGTGCCAGGCGCTATCCGATATTTTTACGGTATTGGAAAAATTCGGGACCTTCAAAGGGATAAAGCTCGCTTATGTGGGCGACGGGAACAATGTCCTTAATTCGCTCATGATAGCCTGCGCCAAGGTTGGCCTGGATATCGTTACGGCTACGCCCCGCGGGTATGAGCCGACGGAATCTATTGTTAGCGAGGGTATCGAGATAGCCGCGAAGACCGGCTCTTCCGTCAAGGTGATGAAAGATCCGTTCGAAGCGGTGCGCGGCGCGGACATCGTTTACACAGACGTCTGGGTCAGTATGGGGCAGGAAGACGAAAGGGATAAGAGGCTTAAGGATTTCAGGGACTACCAGATAAACGAGAAGTTAATGAAAAGTACGGAAAAAAAGACGCTTCTCATGCATTGTCTACCGGCGCATCGCGGCGAAGAGGTAACGGACGTCATAGACGGTCCGAACTCGATCATATACGATCAGGCGGAGAACCGCATGCATATGCAGAAGGCGATATTATATACTTTGTTGGCAAAAAGATAAGTAACCAGTCAGATTGTGTCGCAATTCGAATATTAGCTCAATTCGTCATTGCGGGGAGTGAGCGACGAAGGAGCGAATGACGAAGCAATCCCTGTAAAAATAATTTATAGAGATTGCTTCGGGCACTTCGTGCCCTCGCAAAGACGGTCATTTTGTTGAAAATTGTTATTGTGACAAAGTATGAGTGGCCAGTAAACAGATGCAATAAAGACAGGGCGTTTAACGCTCTGGTTACTATTTCGTAACATTTATGGAGGATGGAGCATGTCTAAGAAGAAAGTAGTACTCGCGTATTCCGGCGGGCTCGACACATCAGTGGCGATACGCTGGCTGATGGATAAGGGGTATGAGGTTATCTGCTACATGGCGGATGTCGGGCAGGGGGCGGATACTAAGGACGCCAGGGACAGGGCTTTTAAAATAGGGGCGAAAAAATGTTTCGTGGGCGACCTTAAGAAGAAGTTCGTCACGGATTACGTGTTTCCCGCGATCAAGGCCGGGGCGCTCTACCAGGGAAAGTACAACCTGGCGACAGCCCTTTCGAGGCCCATAATAGCCGACGCCATGGTCGAAGTCGCGAAAAAGGAAAAAGCCGATTTTGTCGCGCACGGCTGCACCGGTAAAGGCAATGACCAGGTCAGGTTCGAGGTGACGTTCCACGTTAAAGCGCCGGGTATCAAGGTGTTCGCTCCTGTACGCGAATGGGAGCTTAAAACCCGCGAGGATGAGATCGACTACGCGGCTAAAAAAGGTATCCCGATAAACCAGACAAAGAAGAAACTTTATTCCATAGACCACAACCTCTGGGGGATAAGCGTAGAAGGCGGCCCTCTCGAGGACCCGTGGCTGGAGCCGCTGGACAATACCTATGTATCCGTCGTGCCGCCGGAGAAGGCGCCGTCCAAGCCGGAATACGTGAGCGTCTCTTTTAAAAAAGGCGTACCGGTTGCTGTCAACGGAAAGACCATGGACCCGGTCGAGCTGATCATGAAACTGAATAAGATAGGCGCAAAACACTCACTCGGCAGGATAGACATGATAGAGGACAGGTTGGTTGGTATCAAATCGCGCGAATTGTACGAAGCTCCCGCGTCGGCGATACTTTACGAAGCCCATACGGCGCTCGAGGAACTCGCGCTCGACAGGGAGACCAGGCGCTTCAAAAAAGGCGTTTCGGACTGTTATTCGGAGCTCGTGTATTACGGGCTTTGGTTCACTCCTCTTAAAGTCGCGCTGGACGCTTTCGTCGACGTCACACAGGAAAGGGTCACCGGTGAAGTGAGGATAAAGATGTATAAAGGTAAAGCCTCGGTAGCTTCGAGGAAAAGCCCGTTCTCGAGATATTCGAAGAAGCTGGCGACTTACGGCGAAGGCGACGTCTTCGACCAGTCGCTCGCGAAAGGATTTATAGACATTTGGGCAATGCCTTACAAATGAGTAATGGGATAAGCGTAAGGTCGAAGGTGGAAGGTCGAAGGTCGAGGGGCCATGGTCTATGGTCCATAGTCCATGGTCTGACAAGGAGGCTAAAATGAGCGCGAAGCTGTGGGGCGGGCGTTTCCGGAAGGACTCGATGGACTCACTTGTCATGAAATTCACTTCCAGCCTCGATGTGGACAAGATCCTCTTGAAGTATGACTGTTTGAGCACAAAGGTCCATGTGGAGATGCTCGAGAAAACGGGATATGTCACCCCAAAAGAGAGAAAGGAGATAACCCGGGCTCTCGACCTCCTCATTAAAGACCATGATAAGATACTCGCCGGCGTGAAAGGCTACGAGGATATACATTCTTTTGTCCAGGACTTCGTCGAGTCTAAGGCACCCCAGGCGGCGAAAAAAATGCATACGGGGAGGTCCAGGAACGAGCAGGTGGTCAACGACGTGAGGCTCTACTGTATGGAAGAGATAACGGCGATACGGCGCCTTATAGCGGAACTCGAGATGTCGCTGGTCGAACTCGCCGAGGAGAACATAAAGGTCATCATCCCGGGATACACCCACTTGAACCATGCCCAGCCGATACTTTTTTCGCATCTCGTTATGTCATATGTCGAGATGCTTGAAAGGGACTCTTCGAGACTTCTGGACGCCAGGAAGCGCGTCGATATGTCAGTGATGGGTTCGGGCGCGATAGCCGGTTCCGCTCTCAGGCTGGACAGGGAGTTCACCGCCCGAAAGTCAGGTTTCAGCGGGATATCGGCCAATAGTATCGATTCGGTCAGTGACAGGGATTTTATTGTCGAGATAGTCTCGGCGATAAGCATGCTGGGCGTGCATCTTTCGAGGATCAGCGAGGACTTCATCCTATATTCGACGGGCGAGTTCGGTTTTATAGACATAGGGGAAGAGTATTGTACCGGGAGCTCTCTCATGCCGCAGAAGAAAAATGCGGACGTACTTGAGCTGGCTAGGGGCCGATCATCGTTCTTTATAGGAGCGCTCGCTTCGCTCCTTACTCTTCTCAAGGGACTGCCGCACGCCTATAACAGGGACCTGCAGGAGGACAAGAGGCATCTTTTCGAGTCGGTCTCGGCCGTAAAGGACGAGCTCCTTGTTCTATCGAGGCTGGTCGGGACGATCACCGTGGAAGAGGCCGGCATCGCCGCGCAGATGGACGACGAGTTCCTTCTCTCGACCGACGTCGCCGAGTATCTGGTGGAAAAGGGCATGCCTTTTAGGGAAGCCCACGCGGTCGTGGGGGCCATGGTCAGGTATTGCATCGATAACGGCAAGGGATTTACCGGGCTGGATGTTCGAGAGCTCAAGGGGTTTTCGGAGGTTATCGGCGGCGACATATCCCGGATACTCAGCCACGAGTATTCCGTAAAGAACAAAAAAACGCCCGGCGGGACAAATCCCCGACATGTCGGGAAAGAGATAAAACGCTGGAAACGAAAACTGGAGATATAATTTATGAATGACTTCACGTATAAGGACAACGCTCTGTATTGCGAGAACGTGCCTGTCAAGGCGATAGCGGATAAGTTCCCGACGCCGTTTTACCTGTACAGCTACGCCACATTTATGGACCATTTCAGGAAGATAAAAAAAGCTTTCGAAGCGGTAGATCCGCTTATCTGTTTTTCGATGAAGTCGAACTCGAATCTCAGTATAGCCAGAGCGCTGGTCAGGGAAGGGGCCGGGCTCGATATCGTTTCGGGAGGGGAGCTTTTCAAGGCTCTCAAGGTTGGGTGCCCCGCTGATAGGATAGTTTACGCGAGCGTTGGGAAGACCGAAGCGGAGATAGAGTCCGCGATAAGGAGCAACATCCTTTTTTTTAACGTCGAGTCAGTGCCGGAACTTATCATGATAGACACCGTGTCGCGCAGGCTGAAAGAGAAGCCGAGGGTCGCTCTCAGGGTCAACCCGGACGTTTCGGCCGATACGCACGAATACATAACTACCGGAAAAAAGGAAAACAAGTTCGGGATAGATTTTACGACCGCCGAGGATATTTTCGATAACGAGAACAAGTACTCGAATGTAAGTCTTGAAGGCATACACGTACATATAGGCTCGCAGATAACCGATACCGAGCCTTTTGTGAAAGCGATATCGAAGGTGATAGAATTCCTGGAGAAGAGCGCCGTTTCCGTTAAGTGGCTCAATATAGGAGGCGGGTTCGGCATAACCTACGGCCAGGAGAAAGCCAAGACCGCGGAAGAATTCGCCTCCAGGATCATTCCGCTTGTAAAGGGTAAGGGGTTCAGGCTGATACTCGAGCCGGGCAGGTTCATCATAGGTAACGCGGGTATACTGGTGGCGAAGGTGCTGTACATAAAGACAACTTCGGGTGGTAAACGTTTCGCGATAGTGAACGCCGGCATGAACGACCTTATAAGGCCGAGCCTGTATGACGCCTATCACGAAATAACGCCGGTAGTTAAGCTCCGGTCGGAAACGCACATGTATGATATAGTCGGCCCGATATGCGAAAGCGGGGATTTTCTGGGCAAGAACAGGGAACTGCCGGAGCTTGTGGAGGACGAATATCTCGCTGTGATGTCGACCGGCGCTTACGGTTTCGCGATGGCGTCGAATTATAATTCACGTCCGAGGCCGGCGGAGCTTCTGGTGAAGAACGGCAGGGTCAGGGTCATACGCCGCGCGGAGACGTATAAAGACCTGATCAGCTGCGAGAAGATGCTTAAGGAGTTAAAGTAGGGACGACTGGTTTTGTGCACGGGTTTGGAAAAGTGCACGGGTGCACGTGTTCAACGTAGGGGAGGCCCTTGCAGGCTGTGTCGCAATTCGAATATTAGCATAATTCGTCATTGCGAGGAGTGAGCGACGAAGGAGCGAACGACGAAGCAATCCCTGTGAAAATAATAAGTTACAGAGATTGCTTCGGGCACTTCATGCCCTCGCAATGACGGCCAATTTGTTCGAAATTGTTATTACGACACAGTCTGTTGTGGCCGCCCTTGACGAGGTAAAAATGATATTTAAATACAACATTAATTTCACAAAAGCAGTCGCGACGGGCAATGATTTTATCATTCTTGACGACAAAGACGGTAGGATCGGGAAGCGGAAGTTGGATTATGCGGAGCTCGCCAGGGATCTTTGCAGGAGGAGCCTGTCGGTCGGGGCGGACGGGATACTGGTCCTTGAAGGCTCTAAAAAGTCCGATTTCAGGATGCGGATATTCAATCCCGACGGGTCCGAGGCTGATATGTGCGGGAACGGCGCCAGGTGCAGCTCCATGTACGCGAGCCTGAACGGATGGGGGGATACTCTCAAGTTCGAGACCGGAGCCGGGATAATAAAAGCCGAGGTTAAAGGCGGTAATATCAAACTTAAAATGAGCGACCCGTCGGATATCAGGCTTGGGATCGCCATTGATGTCCTGGGATGCAAACTTAAGATAAATTTCGTCAATACCGGAGTGCCTCACACTGTGGTCTTGGTCGAAGACTTGAATAGCTGCCAGGTGAAAGAGACCGGGCGCGCGATAAGGGAACATGCTTATTTTACCCCTGAGGGGACCAACGTGAATTTTGTCGAGGCCGAAGAGCGCGGGAAACACCGCGTGAGGACTTACGAGAGGGGCGTCGAGGATGAGACGCTGGCCTGCGGCACCGGGAGCGTGGCTTCGGCCATAATACTCTATCTTCGCGGGAAAGCCGTTTCGCCCGTAAAGATGCTGACCAAAAGCGGTGAAACGCTTGTCGTCTGTTTTAGAAAGTCCGGGAAAAACCGGGTTAAAGATGTTTACCTGGAAGGTCCCGCGCAATTAGTTTACGAAGGGAGGGTTTAGTCATGTTCAAGGGTTCATTTGTGGCGCTCGCTACGCCGTTCAAAAAGGGCAAAGTCGACGAAAAAGCGTACAGGGCGCTTATCGAGTTCCAGATAAAGAACGGCACCGACGGTATTGTGCCATGCGGTTGTACGGGCGAGGCCGCGACGCTTTCGATCGAGGAGCAGAAAAGCGTCATAAAAATAGCGCTTGAAACCATAGGTAAAAGGGCGAAGGTCGTGGCCGGTACCGGTTCGAATTGTACGCACGAGGCTATGGAACTGACGATGTTCGCTAAGAAAGCGGGTTGCGACGGTGCTCTCATCATAACCCCTTACTACAATAAGCCGACGCCTGAAGGACAGTACAGGCATTACAGGGATATAGCGGAGAAATCCCAGCTCCCGATAATGCTTTACAACGTGCCTTCGCGTACGGGACTTTGCCTTTCACCGGAAACGGTAGCTCGTTTATCCAAAGTCGAGAACATCGTCGCGATAAAGGAAGCGGCCGGCAGCGTTCAGCAGGTGATGGATATAATCTCGTTATGCGATATCACAGTAATGAGCGGGGACGACGCGATGACCCTCCCATTTATGGCGGTTGGGGCTATGGGCGTGGTAAGCGTTGTCGCTAATATCATCCCGGATAAAATACACAAGCTGACGAAAAACTATCTCGACGGAAAGATAGACTCAGCGAAGAAGGTCCATTACGAAATACTCGGACTCGTAAAGGCCATGTTCATCGAGACCAACCCGATACCTGTCAAGACGGCATTAAGCCTTATGGGCATGATCGGCGAGGAATGGCGTATGCCGCTCTGCGAGATGATGCCGGAGAACCGCGCGAAACTTCGTGATGTGCTTGTTAAGTATGGGCTTATTAGGAAGTGAAGAGTAAGACCGGATTAAGAGAGCAATACTTCGTCATTGCGAGGAGCGACCGAAGGGAGAGACGAAGCAATCCAAATAGATTGCTTCGTTGGCCTTTGGCCTCCTCGCAATGACGGGAAATGGAGGTTGTATATGATCCGACTCGGAATATGCGGCGCATGCGGTAAGATGGGAAAGATGATAGCCAACCTCGCCGCTAAAGATAAGGAATTCAGGATAGTTACGGCCCTCGAAAGGGAAGGCCATGAGTTGGCGGGGAAGGACTTGAAAACGGCGATCGGAATAGATGCCCCGGGGGTAAAGGTAACAACGGACCTTAACGCCGCGTTCACGGGGATAGACTGTATGATAGATTTTACTCTGCCGGAGCCCACTCTTACGCATCTTAAAGCCGCGGTCAGTCACAAAGTCGCTATGGTCATAGGTACCACCGGGCTTAAGGCCGAGGATGAAAAACTCATTTCCGAAGCGGCTAAGACCATCCCGATAATATTTTCGCCGAACATGGCCCCGGGGGTTCACCTGCTTTTCAATATCGTCGCCGCCGCGGCAAAGGCCCTCGGTAAGGATTTCTCGATATCGGTTGACGAGACGCATCACGTGCATAAGAAAGACTCACCGAGCGGTACGGCCAAAATGATAGCGAAGGTGATAAAGGAAGCCTCGGGTAAGGACGTTCCGGTAGAGGCTTTCCGTGAAGGCGAAGTCGTGGGAAATCACGGTATAATCTTTAAAAGCGAATTCGAGACCCTCGAAATAAGGCATGACGCCAAGACGCGCGAAGTTTTCGCCGCGGGGTCGTTAAAGGCCGCAAAGTTCCTGGCGGGGAAGCCCGCGGGGTTGTATCGTATGGCGGACGCGTTAGGTCTTTCGTAATGTTCAACGTAGGGGCGGCCCTTGCATGTCCTCCGAAGCCGGATAATATCTATTGATTCGGCGAAGGAGGATGGCCGCCCTAAATAAGGCGTTTCGTTGGATTGGGAACGCCATGCGTAATACGGTATATAAAAAAGGAGCCGAATGAATATCGAGTTTTCCGAGAGATTGAAACAACTTCCGCCGTATCTATTCGGCGAGATTGATAAGGCTAAGAAGAAAGCCATGGACGAGGGGCGGCCCGTGATCGACCTGGGCGTGGGCGACCCGGATACTCCGACGCCGGATATTATCGTGAAAAAATTGCAGGAGGCTTCGACCGACCCTTCGACGCACAAATACGCGCTAAATAAAGGGCTAAGATCTCTCAGGGTCGCTATGGCCGAATGGTACAAGAAGAGGTTCGGTGTTATTCTTGACCCGGATACGGAGATCCTCCCTTTAATGGGTTCGAAGGACGGGATAGCCCATATACCGATGGCTTTCGTTAATCCCGGTGACGCGGTCCTCGCTTCAAACCCCGGCTACCCGCCATATATCTCGGGTGCGATATTCGCCGGAGGAGAAGCGCATATGCTGCCGCTATTAAAAGAGAACAGTTTTATCCCTGACCTCGACCGCGTCGATAAGAGCGTGGCGAAGCGCTCGAAGCTCATGCACATCAATTATCCCAACAATCCGACCGGTGCCGTATGCGGCAAGGATTTTTACGCTAGGACGGTCGAGTTCGCCCAAAAGAACGGCACTATCGTCTGTTCGGACGCGGCTTATACGGAACTTTCTTACGACGGCTATAACCCTCCGAGTTTTCTCGAGGTCCCGGGGGCCAAAGAGGTGGGCATAGAGTTCCACTCGCTTTCCAAGACTTTCAATATGACCGGATGGCGCGTGGGCATGGCCGTTGGCAACGCTAAAGTGCTGGAAGGGCTGGGAAACGTTAAATCGAATATAGACTCCGGTATTTTTACGGCGGTGCAGGTAGCGTCCATAGAGGCCCTCAAGAACTCAGAGAGCATAAAGGCCCGGATGAATAAGGTATATACCGAAAGGCGCGACACGTTGGTCGACGGGTTGAACAGGATAGGCTGGATAGTGGATAAACCTAAAGCCGCGTTCTACGTATGGGCGCCTGTCTTCGGGAAATATGATTCCGCCGCGCTCGCCAAGGCGATGCTGGAAAAAGCCGATCTCATAATCACTCCCGGGAACGGTTTTGGAAAATACGGTGAAGGCTATGTCCGTTTCGCGCTTACCGTAGGCGTGGATAAGCTCAAGGAAGCGGTCGAACGGATAAGGCGCAGTTTTTTTGTATAGAGGTTCCGTGGGACGTGGGACGTAGGACGTGGGACGAAAAGTTAACGTCCTACGTCCTACATCCCGTGTCCTACGGTAATGAATATGTCAAAAGTCTACTTATCGATAGGTTCGAACATCGGCGACAGGTACGAGAACTGTAACGAGGCGGTGCGCCTCGTAGGAGGGACCCAGGGGATAGAGATACAGAGAGTATCCTCTTTATACCTGACGAAGCCCGTGGGAGGTCCCCCGAACCAGCGGGAGTACATGAACGGTGTCGTAGAGATGGAAACCGTTCTTCTCCCCGAAGCGTGCCTTGACGTTCTCAAGGATATAGAGAAACAAATGGGCCGAACCCCAGCCGAAAAAGACCATCCGCGTATCATTGATATAGATATCTTATTCTATGACTCCCTGGTCATGGAAGAACCCGACCTCATTATCCCGCATCCCGGAGCCCATACAAGGGAATTCGTTCTCAGGGGATTGAACGAGCTGGCTCCCGATATGGTTCACCCTTATATGGGAGCGACGATGGCGGAGTTATACGCTAGTGTCAAGGGAGAGAGTGAAGTGGGGAGTAGGCGGAGTAACGTGGGACGTACGACGTAGGACGTAGGACGTAGGACGTGGGACGTCCTATTTTAAAAGTTATGATAACGATAACGACTATAAAAGACATGCGGGATTACTCGGCCGAGGTGCGGCGGAATGGGAAGACCATTGGGTTCGTTCCTACTATGGGGTATCTTCATGAAGGGCATCTCGGCCTTGTCCGGGAGTCGGTCCTTACCAGTTTCAGGACGGTAGCTAGCATTTTCGTCAATCCCGCTCAATTCGGACCGAACGAGGACCTCGATAAATATCCGCGTAATACAGAAAAAGATAAAGAACTTCTTGAAGGTGTAAAGGCCGATGTTCTTTTTTTTCCTTCCGTCAGGGAGATGTATCCGGAAGGATACTCTACCTACGTGACGGTCGAAGGCGCTCTCACCGATACTTTATGCGGGGCTTTGAGGCCCGGCCATTTCAGGGGCGTCGCTACCGTCGTACTTAAACTTCTTAATATTGTCGATCCCGACAGGGCCTTTTTCGGTCAGAAGGACGCCCAGCAGGCTATTGTCATAAAGCGGATGGCTAAAGATCTCGATCTCCGGGCGGATATCAGGGTAATGCCGATAATCAGGGACGAGGACGGACTCGCCATGAGCTCAAGGAATGTTTATCTTTCCCCCATTGAGAGGGCGAAAGCTACGGTTATTTATAAGTCGTTATCGGCGGCCGTAGACCTTGTTAAAAAAGGCGAACGCTCGGTCCGCGAGATAAAACTGGCTATGAGCGCTATGCTTGAGGCGGAAGGGGTAAGGACTGATTATATCGCCGCTGTAGGCGCGGATGATCTCCGGCCGGTCGAAAAAATAAAAGGGAGGACCCTTATCGCCGTCGCGGCGTGGGTCGGTTCGACGCGGCTTATTGATAACGTGATCGTTGAAAGGTAGTAGTTAGCGGTTGCTTGCGGTAGTTATAGAAATAGAAATAGTAGGCGCGGACCCCCGTGTCCGCGCGTGAAAGAGATTAATCAACGAATTTATACCCCGGCACGGGGGCCGGGGTCTACTGTTTTTATTTTGTCCGACAACCGACAACTGACGAGGAGGCATGACTGGTGACCGACGCGCGTTTCGATCAGAAGTACAAAGAACATCTTCAGCGTAAGATCAAGGACCTCAAGGACAAGCATGACGCGGTGATACTGGCGCATAATTACCAGCGCGACGAGGTGCAGGAGATCGCGGATATAACCGGGGACTCTTACGCCCTCGCGGTGGCGGCGACGAAAGTGAAACAGAAAGTCATAGTTTTCTGCGGGGTGTCGTTCATGGCCGAGAGCGCGGCCATCCTTAATCCCGATAAGACCGTCCTTCTCCCTGTAGCCGAGGCGGGCTGTCCGCTCGCCGAGATGATAACCGTTGAAAAACTCCGGCTTAAGAAGAACGAATATCCTGAAGCCGCCGTCGTCTGTTACGTTAACACCTCCGCTTCCGTTAAAGCGGAAAGCGACATATGCTGTACTTCGTCGAACGCGATAAAGGTGGTCAAGTCGATGAAAGAGGAGAAAATAATTTTTGTCCCGGACAAGAATCTTGGCAGATACGTGAGGGAACACGTTCCTGAAAAGGAGCTCATTCTCTGGGACGGATATTGCGTGACGCATCAGCGCCTGACCAGGGAAATGGTCGAGAAGACGAAGAAGCTCTGCCCCAACGCGCTTTTCCTCGCGCACCCGGAATGCCGTAAAGAGGTACTGGAACTCGCGGATTATACCGGGAGTACCGCTGGAATCGTCAATTATGTTAAAGATTCGAACCATAAGGAATTCATAATAGGTACGGAAAAGGGTATCATCTATAAGCTGCAGGCGGACAGCCCCGACAAAAAATTCTATCTACCCACGGATAATTTCATATGCGCGAACATGAAACTTACGACGCTCGGCTGGGTCGCGCGGTCGCTCGAACAGATGGTCTATCATGTAACCGTCCCGGAAGATATCGCAGATAAAGCCCGTAAGGCGCTTGAGCGGATGATTGCGGTTAAGTAGGAAGTGTATAGTAAGTAGTCAGACTGTGTAGCAATTCGAATATTAGCTTAATTCGTCATTGCGAGGAGTGAACGACGAAGGAGCGAATGACGAAGCAATCCCTGTAAAAACAATAAGTTACAGAGATTGCTTCGGGCACTTCGTGCCCTCGCAATGACGGCCAATTTGTTCAAAACTGTTATTGCGACACAGTCTGAGTAAGGAGTAGGGAGTAAAGAGAAAATACGGGCTGTCCTTACAAACACGTCTGCAAATTTTACTGCATACTCCTTTCTGCCTACTGCATACTATTGTAAATGGGCTAAGAATATGAATAAAATAACTATCGGAATGATCGGTTGCGGGAACATCGGCGGAGCGATAGTTAAGGCCGTCAACGAGAGATTTGCCGCGAATATCCGCGAAACCGTTATCTATGACCTGGACGCCGCGAAAATGTCCTCGATAAAAAAGAACTTTCCCACGGTAAGAGAGGCACCCGGCATAGACGAACTTATCGCTCTCTCCGACCTCGTTTTTGAGGCTGTATCCCCGGCGGTAGCTGCGTCGGTACTCGGGAAATGCGTCAGCGGGGGTAAAGACGTCATGATAATGAGCATCGGCGGCGTAATAGGGAACGAGAAACTCATCGATGAGGCCAGGAGTAAAGGTGTTAAGGTCATACTTCCGTCCGGGGCCATAGCGGGGCTTGACGCCGTTAAGGCCATGAAAATATCCGGTATAGACAGCGTTACGCTCACGACCCGTAAGCCCCCCAAGTCTCTTAAAGGCGCTAAATATCTCGAAGAGAAAGGAATCGACCCGGATTCGATAAAGAAAGAGACCGTTATCTTCGACGGAGCGGCTCTTGAAGCCATAAAAGCCTTTCCGCAGAATATTAACGTTTCGGCCATTCTCTCTCTGGCCGGCATAGGCCCCGAAAAGACCCGTGTCCGCATCATTTCGTCCCCGGAATATACCACAAATTCGCACGAGGTTACGGTAAAAAGTAAAGCCGGCACACTGACCGCGCTTACCGATAACGTACCCTCGCCGTCAAACCCCAAAACGAGCTACCTAGCCATATTATCCGCCATCTCCGCGATCGAGGACTACTTCTCCTCGGTCAGGCTAGGTAATTAGGGACGTCACCCGATTAATTATTAATTCAACCTGGTAACATTCTGGTAACAGTAGTTACACCGACAAGCTGGCCGGGACGTCTCGGCCAGGGACGTTCGGCCTGCTCCAGCGGCAGTCCTCACTCTCTGAGCTCGGTTTTACCGGAGGGATACGCACCGATAGGAACAGCGAATCCCTCCGGACCAAGCTAAAACCGAGCTCACAAGCCCTGGCCGAAACATCCCGGCCAGCTTGTTCAGCGATAATAATACCCACAACGACCCAACTACTCGAATAAACCCCCGTTGCTCTCAGAAGTTAGGGCGAGGAGGTGCACTTTTGTATCAAACGTTAAGACAACAAAATTCAGCATACCATCTATTGTATTTGTTAACCATATGGGTATATTTAATAAGAATGTAATTAATAACAATTGTGAAGGGAAAACTGTGCCCAATTATGAATAACTTTAATAAACAATTAATACTAAGAATTATCTCCTTGTCCACCGCTATCGTATTTCTGTTCCAGAGTACGGTATACGGGGAAGCTCCGGCAATTACGGAAAGGTCGATAGAAAAGATAATTATCCCGGGGGAACTGGCTTCTGTGAAAAGCTCGAGCTTCACGGGGGGCGGGGATATTATCGTCCATATACAGGACGCGCATTGCGATCTTAACGGACAGCTTGCCATATCCAAAATACTTGAATATCTGGAAAAGAGATACGCCCTTAAGGATATTTATCTTGAAGGAGGGTCCGGAGGGTATGACCTTTCGATATTTAAAAGCATAGCGGATACCGGTGTCAGGCGGCAGGTTTCGGAAAAGTTCCTTGCTATGGGAGAGATAAGTGCGGCGGAATATTACGCAGTGAACGCGGATATAGCGCCTCTCCTTCAAGGCGTCGAGGACCCTGAACTGTATATCAGGAACCTCGACGTATACAGGGGATCAAAGCTATATCGTGATAAAGCCCTGGAAATAGTGAACGCGGCCGGCAAGCGTTTGGACGAGCTCAAAACCCGGATAATGGGAAAAGAGCTTTTGGAACTGGAAACAAAATACGCCGCTTATTCGAACGATTCTCTTAAGATCAGGGATTACCTGGCATATCTATTCGTCGCAGCCGCTAAAACCGGATGCGATATCGGCGGTCTTCCGGAAGGGATATCACGATTGAAGAGCGTTCTCGACTCTGAGGAAAAAGTCAATTTCGGCAAGGCCGAAATTGACCGGGAAAAGCTTTTGGGCATTCTTTTGGCGAGGTTGCCAGAGACGCGGAAAGAAGATCTTGTAAGGATGGTAGTCGCCTTCAAGCGCGGGGAGATATCGGGAGCGGAGTTTTACGGGTACCTTACAAAGAGAGCCGAAGAATCCGGCGTGGACGTCTCGTCCCAAATGAAAGATCTCGTGGCCTATGCCGGGTATGTCAGGGATTACGCCGAAATAGACAGGTCTTCGATCATGGACGGTATCGAGGCTCTTAAGACCGCTATATCCGAAAAATTTATTACCCGGGATGAAGAAAGAACGCTTATCCGGCTCGATGAAGGGTTCGGGATGATCAAAAAGATATTCAATTTCAGCGTAACGAGCTCGGAATACAAAAAAGCCCTTAGTATGGATATCGCTGAGATGTATGGGGAGCTAGAGGCGCTTAACGGGAAGGGAGAGAACTCCGTGGACGCTCCGGAGCTTAAAGACTATTTCGATAGGATCAAGCCTTTTTATGAACACTCACTTCGAAGGGATGAGGTATTCATTGGCAATATACCCAGTGGGAACAAAGGCTCAGCCCCCCGCGTCATCGCTCTCGTTACCGGAGGGTTCCATTCGGAAAACCTGTATGAGTTATTCAAAAAAAGAGGGTTTTCATATATTTCTGTCATACCTGAATTTTCGATATCCGAAGGTGAGAACCGCTATTTTGATATCCTTTCGGGCGAACAGTGCGGGCTTTCAAAAAGGATAAGTGCGGCCGTATCGTCTCTTCAGGTGGCGAGCAAATTGAACTTAGGGCTTGGAACAAAAATATGGGGCGAGAGGGGCATCGAGGATTTCGAGGCGGCGCTGTATACGGAAGCGCTGGCCGAAAGCGGGTACAGGGTAGAGATAACGGATGAAAGCACCGGGGAGGTCGTATTCTCTAACGGGGACGAAAAAAACACCCTAATAAAGATCGGCAAAAACCGATTTTTATCGGACGTCCATCAAGAGTTCATCGATAAGGTCATGACGGAAGACGAGAAGAATTACCGTGACCTTAACCCTATGGAAAGAAGCGCGGCCGAAAGGGCAGTTAGAGATATTATCGCGATAATGCCGGATACCACGACACAGGATAGATCGGCCCGGTCGTCAGTTGAGGGACTGCTTGGGGTTAAGGCGCTTACCGGAAAAGAAGGCATCCGCGTATCGCTGAAACTTGAAGAAAGTAGACGCGACGGGCATGCCGGGGGCTGGGGAATAAGGATACGTGAGGAGCTCACCGACGAAGACGCGGTCTATAAAGTGATAAGGCATGAGATCCTTGCGGGGTTACTCAGGAATCACTCTATGGTCGGGGCGGTCGAAGGGTTTATGGATACGGATGAAACCCAAAGCGCCAGGGCATTCATGGCCGACGCGGAGAACCGGCATGAAGGGATGAATGCCCTGTGGGATATCGAAGACAACGCGCGGCATAACATCGAAAGGGATCATTCGACTAAGGGCGGCGAAAAAGAGATAAAGGACGAGGATGTGCGTGAAATACTCGCCGAAAGGAAGTTCCTTGAACCGTCCGAAAGAGAAGAGCTGGTCAGGTTCATTATGGGATTTCATAAAGATTATGACAAATACCTGAGCGTGATGAGGTCGAATAGCCCGGATCCTGCTAGATATAAAATATCTATCAGGGAGATAAAACGGTTCGCCGTGGAGGTCGAGAGGATATTTAAAAAAGTGCTGAGCGAGAAAGAGACACGCGTGGAAGCGCTTAGTGTCGCCCGCGGGCAGTCTCTTTTTAATGTATACCTGGATTTTGTGGCCGGTGACGAAATAGTGGAGGCGAATAGGCGTACAGGGTATAAATTCCCTGATGTGGAATTGGGAGTGTGGAGTCAGAACCTTATCACGAGCTATGGGGCAGCTGATCGTTATTATGTAGATGGCCTCGCGAGAAAAGGCGAACAATTCGATACTAATATTTTCCAGAACACTGAGAGGAAACTGGGATACGCCCTGGAAAGCGGCATGCCGTCGCTTTTTATCAAGAACGATAACTCCCTTGGGGCCTTCGAGCAAGCGCTTTCAAAATATGTTTCCGAGAACAACGCCGAACTCCATTCCATGCAGTGCACCCCATACAGCGACACGACCCAGCTCCTTGGCGGATATGTCCCCCGGGAAAGGGTGAATAAGGGCGAGGCGTACAAAATAATAGAGGGGATAATAGGGGATGACGCCGAGATACGCGGAATACTCGAAAAACTCCTTTCGAGAGAACCCCTCGATAAGGAAATACGGGATTTTAAGGAACTATACGCTAAAAAAGAAGCCGACGGGTTAATTATAGCCGCGGCGATGGTCAAAAAGAACCCGGATAACTGGCGGAAGAAGCTGGTTTACGAAAAGGGGCTATTGGCCCGTATCATCGAAAAATGCAATAAGGAGGGTGGTAAGACATTTATCCTTAACCTTGAGAACGTCGAGGCCCTGCCCGGGAGGGTGCGAGCCCAGCTTAATACGTTCCTACTTAACGGCGAAATGAGAGTTCCCGGGGCGGACTCGGAAGAGATGCGAAAACTGGTCATGCCGTCTAACCTCAGGATAATAGCGACGATGGGCGAAGGGTCGGTCCTCGAGGACGGAGCTTTTTATGACAGGTTCGTGAGGAAAAGCGTCGGCGAATGCGATCCCGGAGATCTCAGGGAAGCTATCGAGCGGGACTATCCCGGCTTTCCGGAAAGCGTTGTCAAATTGCTCATAATAACATATCACAAATTCAGGGAAAAAGGGATCGAATGCACTGCCAGGGATTTTTTGAATATCTCGGGTTATGTGTACGGGAGAGCGAAAAACGGGAGTGTCCAAAAAATGTTCAAAGCAGCGGTGGAGGAGATCATCGGCTATTTTACCGTAAGGGACGAAAACAGGTATTCATTCACCGATTACGCCGTGGAAATAGAAGCGGCGGCCGAAAATAGCTTTGACGCAAATTTTCTCAGGAAAGTCGGCCCGTCCATCAGGGAGATGGACCCGTTTGAGATAAAGATAGAATATTCCAAGGGAAGAAAAGAGCTGGTGGTGAACGGGATAGGCCTCCCGGTCAGAAAGGAGATGGGGTCTGCCATGCAAGGGGTCATAGACGCCATGAATAAAGCGTCGGAAGGGTTGCCTGAAGAGTTGGCGATAAAACAGGCCCTTGTTGACGAGCTGGATTTTGTGCTCACAAAAGATTCAAAAAAGATGTTATGGGCCGTCGCGCGCGCGTATAAGTACGGCAACGGTTTCGTCTGCCTCGAGGGTGTTACCGGAGCAGGTAAGACTTATACCGCCGAGATGCTGAGTAAACTCATAGATTTCAAGCGTCCCCAAGGTGAAAGCCGTTTTTACTCCGAACCCGTCGACGCCCAGACGAAAATATCCAGGTATGTCGGCATGTTCAGGACGGATGAATACGGCTACTATTCGCTCGATAAGACAACCCCTTTCCTCGATATCATAGAGAACGGCGGCGTCGCGGCCATATCCGAGATGAACACGGCCGTCAAGGACGACTACGCCAAGCTCGGCTGGTGGTTCAACCAGTTCGCCCGCGGCGACGAAGTCATTTCATTGACGGAATACCCGGGTTACGGCCCTCTCGGGGCGATGAGCCGTACGGTGAAGAGAAACCCGAGATGTATAGTGATCGTCGACATCAACCCCGAGGATTATGAGGCGAGGGGAAAACTTCCGGAGGAATTGAGGTCTTATGCCCAAAGGGTATCGGTATCCAAGACCGAAAATAAAGATGACCTTGAATTCGCCGCGTGGGCCTTTCTTAAACAGATAACGGATGATAGGAAACGCTGGGCCATTGCTAAACAATTAGCTCTTTATCATCAGGCGCTGGAGGCTGAAGTGATAGCCGCCAATGGAAGAGGTGAAAGGCATCCGCCGTTAAGTTTCAGGGAGCTTAAAAGGATTTGTAAGGGCGTGAATAATGACTCTGACGTCTTTGCCGCTATAAAAGATGTAAGGGCCCTGATCGGGAAGTACTATATCCCGGCGTTCAGGTCAAAAGAAAAACAAGCTGAACTGAGAGACCAGTTCGGAATAAAGGACTATAGCCCTGAAAAAGTGGTAGAAGAGCTTATTCTCGCTCCGGCCGGAGAAAGGTCCCCTCCGGCGATGGTATTTACATCCGCCGAAGACGATCCGATGGCGGAGCTTGATACCATTACAAAAGATAAGGACATGGTCACCGTTGAAAAGACTTTGATCACACTTTTTATCGACGAGTTTAAACTTTTGGGCGGATATGTGCCGGTCTCTAACGACTTAACCCCTGAAAAAGCGGCTGAGCGCATCGGCGTATACTCGAAAGAAGCTCCGGAAAATATAGGATATCTGGGGGAACTATTTCAGGAAATCGCCCAAAAACCTCTTCCCGCAGATCTGGAACAACTTACCCATCCTGAAGTGCTGAGTCTCGCCGCTGCCCTGGATTCGCTCCGAAACGGCCGTGACTGGCGCGAAAAACTGCGTTGGGAAAGAGGGATAATACCTCGTCTGATGAAAGAAGCGAGAGAAAACCCAACCAGGACATACATTCTCGCCCTCGAGAATTTTCACAGGATCCGCCCGGGCGTGGCCGTAGCCTTGAACAGCATCCTCCAGGAAGGCGAATATTACGACCCGGTCTCGAAAAAGAAAGAGACCGTTCCGCCTAACCTCAGGTTCTACGCGACCGCGATAGAGGAAGCCGAGCTCCCCATATCCATGGCGGAGGAATCGAGGTGGGTGAGGATACATAAGGGGATGAAAACTCAGGGTGAAAAGAAAAGTGAATTGATCGAATATGCCCGGAAACTCGTTTTGGAAAAGATCAACGCCGGGGAACTACAGTTTGTCGGTAATTATTCCCCCATTGGGTTTACTCGTAGTGAACAGGCTTTAACCGTGTCTGAAACGATCGTCAGTTCCATCGGAGATGAATTCTTGGAGCTATTCAATGTACCGCAACATAAGGAATACATAGATTCCGTTATAAACCAGGCTTTTTCTGAAGGGCCGGTAACTACCTCTGAGAGGTGGATTTATGCCCAAAGAATGAGCAAGTATTTGGTATATGGGGCTGCGATGAAAGCATCTGATAAAGCGGAACATTTTGAAAAAGGTAAACCTTCGCTATGTCCGAGATTATCCGAAAAGGATCAAGACATAAATCTATACGCCATTAAAATGTCCAAGAGAAGGATGGAGTGGCGTATTTATGCCGAATTCATCGAATTGTTCGATAGGAACTTTTTCGATTACATAAGCGAAATAAAAGATATGATGTCCATGCCTGATATTCTTGCTTGCGTAGACGGGATAATTGAAGAATACGCTGAATATCATGAAAGTCTGAAACCCGGTATGGTCATTGGTAACTATGATTTATTGCAGAAAATATCGTTAAGGCAGATCAATAAATACATAAGCCGCAACTGTTTTGATAATAATCTTGCTGATAAAACCCCTATGGCAGGCTCGACAGCTAATCTCCTCGAAGAAGTCGACGAACTCGTCGAGATCGAAGCCGCTACCTTCCAGGCTTTCAAGAACGGCAAAGTCGTCATTTACGAAGGCGCTCCCGGCGGCGGCAAGACCGACATGGGTATAGACGTAGCGAACCGCATGGGCCTTAAGAACTTCGTCTATTCCTGCCATGGGAGAGTTCACTCATCTGACCTTCTCGGCGGGTTCAGACAGGACAAAAGGGGCAATTTCATTTTTACCGGCGAGCCGGACGACGCCGGCAATTTTAAATATAACCCGTTCCTCCAAATGCTCACCCACGGAGGCGTATTCATATTCGACGAAGGGGCCATAGGCAAAAGGTCACAGGAACTTCTCAGTCTCCTCTCTGGCATCGCGAGGGGCGATAAAGACTTCTTCGTTAACGAGCTCCCCGGAAAACCGGCGAGAAAACTTGAGGTCCATAAAGATTTTCACATAATAATTACGATGAACCCCGCCGAAGATACTCCCGGCCGCGAGCCACTGCCGCTCGAACTCTATAACCACGCGAGAAGGATCTGGGTGCCGGGGAAAATGTCGGAAGAGTCTTACCGGAAGATAATCACGCGCTTCTTCAAAGACGCTTGCGCCAGAAATAAAGTAAACCCTGAGGATATCTTCGCCTCCAACGAAAAAAGCCGCAAAATGTTCTCGGACCTCATAACCGAGATCCATTTCATCATCAACGAAATGGTAGGCGAAAGCGTGAGCCTTGAAGAGAGCACAAACCTTCATCTTCTTACACTCAGAGATATGAAGAAACTGGTTAAAGACTTCGTGAAACTCTACGCCGCCGGGGTGGATAAAACGGAAGCGCTGAGGCTAGCCATAAGAACAGAATACTTAAGTCAGTTCGACGCGAGATCCGACCGCAACCTCATCAAGCTCCGTCTCGACGGTACTTTCCTCGGCGCCGGCAAAAAGGAGATGGCCGACCAATTCCAAACCGAAAAAATATACCTGGGGACGGTGATATCGACCATGGGGAAACCAGTCGACCCGGAGACGCTTAAGCTGATAGACAGGAAACGGCAAAAACAAGGTGAGCTGCAAACTCCCGGAATGAGGACGGAAAAACCATTATCTCCATTTGAGCCCGGTAATGTTGCCCGCCTCCCCGGCGACGTTTTAAAGAAGCCCGCCAGATTCGCGAAAGACTGGCGGGAGATAAATGGGGATCCGGGTATCGATCAGGGACGGGAACGGGGGACGGTCGAGGTGGCCGAAGAGAAGTCTTTGGCGCTTTTTGACAGGTTCAGCCCTACCGACGGTGAAGCGGTCTATTGGAAGGAAACAGCGAAGGATCGTATAGCCACACCCCAGACCGTTGTTCCGCTAGAAGGCCCGGGTGAACTACCAGCCGATCTGGATACCCGAATGGCATTCGAGCAAAAAGCCTTTACCTATAGTGAGACTGTTCCCGAGATCATCGCGGGAAAGTTGGGCGAGGGTAAGGGCGTTATGAACGCTTTATACTCCGAATGGTCAATTACGGAACTTTACAAGACATTGAAGATTGGAGATAAGCGTGTTACGGGTATAGAGGTAATAGAGATCGGAGGCGAAGAATGCCTGGTCACATCGGCCGGTAAGGCTGTTCAGGTGTGGCGGAAGACGCCCTCGGGATGGGATGTAACGACGCTTCTCGGGAGTACCCGGGGTATCAACGTTTTAAGAACGATAAAGCGCGGCGGTAAAACATGCATAGTGACAGGTTCTGTCTCTGGTCTAGTGATGATGTGGGAACCGGACGGAGGCGGGTGGAAAGCTACTCGGTTATACGGCTATGCCGGCAATGACGTAACAGCTTTAGCCGTTATGAGGAGAGTTGTCGACGGAGAGGAAAAAGAATGCCTGGTTACCGGCGGAAGTGACGGGAAGATCTATCTATACGAGGAAGGTAAAGACGGGTGGGGATACACTTGTTTTAAAGTGGGATCGGAGCCTATACTCAGTCTGGAAGTCATGAAATTTAAAGACAAGGGTAACAGTATTGTAGCGGCCGGCGGATACGGTACCGTAAAGGCTCTATATTCTCCTGGCGGGAATGACTGGGCCGGGGAGTATGTTTTCAGCGAGAGGTGGTCTACGGGATCTTTTATCTGCCCCGATAAAACTGAGAACGGAACGTTTTTTACGAGCGGGTACGTCGATAATGTGACGGATATGTCGGGTGTCTGGCGCTTCGAGCCGGGCGCGACGGACAATGCGGGTGTTATTTACGACGCACATGCTAAAGGAGCCGTCCGGGACATGAAAGGATTCGGGCTTAACGGTGAAAATATGTACGTTTCGGCGGGTCTTGACGGTAGGATCATATTATGGAAAGAGGCAAAAGAGAAACCCGCTTCCGGTGAACAGCCGTCGCTTATGCCGATAAACGTCCTCTTTGAAAAAGAAGACGTAAAGTTCAATAAACTCCTGGTCACCGACATCGAGATAGGAGGTAAATCACGGAAATGCGTCCTCGCCGGGACCACGACCGGCGAGGTCATGATCTTCAACCTCGAGCAGGAGAAGTATATCGAGGAGAACAAGCGGCGCCTCGCTCCGGAGGATCCGGAAGCCGCTCTGCCCGTGCCGGAAAAGCCCGAACTCCCGTACGGTTTGGGCGAAGAAGCTATTTTCAGGCCTACTGAATTCGCGGATGCGGGGCGGATATTCGATAGGGAGATAACGGGGGATGAGATAGACGCGATGAGTGCCGGACTGGTCGCGAAGGCCGGGCGAATGGTGTCGAAAGAGGTCCCTTCAAGAAGCGTAACGGGCGGAGCGGATATGCCCCGTCAAAAAGACATTGCATGCTATAAAACTGACGAATTCGAGGATGCTTTAGGTGCTCCTGTGGAAGAGAAAGCGTCCTTTTCTGATATGCCGGATGACATGGAAGGGTTAATGGATGGAGAGAAATACTTCATGTATATTGAGCGGAATAAATACGCGGACGTCTTGAAAAATACGACTTTTAGACAAAAAGATAAAAGATTAAGCGAGCTGATCAATAAAATAGACCTGAAATGCAAAGTTAGCGGCATCAAGGTGTTTAAGGTCGGGAGCAAAGAGTGTATCGCTTATAGCGATTATAACGGATGGTTAAGGATAATCGATTTCTCTACAGGGACGGTGCTGAACATAAAAGCCAATTCATCGATCATTTGCGGTATTTACAGCATGGAAATATTACAACACGGAGATGAGACCGTCATAGTTACCTCCGGCGAGAAGAATAAACTTCGCAGATGGTCGATGACTGAAAAAGGGCTTACCGAAGGGAAAGTCACCGTCAGGAGTATGGATATATATACAGGGGAAATACCGATACGCAAAATGCGAAAGGGCGGGAAAGAATGTATCGTTGTCTGCGGAAGGGACAATACGATAATGATCATTGAAGAGTTCGTTCAAGAAGATAATGCCGGGCGTGTAGTGGATAAGATAAAACGAACGATACTCGCGTCCAGGAATTGGCAGCTTAATCGTTTTTCTGTTTTGGAAGAGCTTGACGGTAACGACAGTATTGTCGCTTCTCATTCGACTCACACCGGGCAGCCTGACGGGGCTGACGCGTTGTGTCTGTGGAGTAATACCGGGGACGGATGGGATATGAAAATGATCGAGCCGGTGGATGGTTCGGGGAATGAAGTTAAAAGGCAAAATGATGTCCCGTTCATCGAGGGTGAAGAATGCCAGCTCCTGGACACGATATCGCTTTCCGGGGGTGGCAATAACTTGATAGTTACGGCTCCCAAGGATCCGGGCAATGAGATACTCGCTAAACATCTCAGGATATACAAAATGGACGGGAAAAGCGGTTGGGAAGTAATGAATTTATACGGTGTATTTGAAGGATACACAGCTCCCTCGGGACGTGATCTGATCGGAAAGGTTCAAAATGTGAAAACAGTCAAAGCCGGCGGGAGATCGTACGTTTTGATCAACGATATTCTTCAAAATCTGAGAGTTTGTGATTTTGCCTCGAATACGGTCAGAATTTTGGAAATAGTCGATGAAGATCAGCTACATTGGAATTCAATAGTAGGAGCCGAGGGAATGGAGACGGGGGGATTATTAGTGACTTGTTCGAATGGAGGCGAACTGAAATTCTGGGACTTAAACCTTCAAGATAAAATAAAATACGAGAAAGTTGCCGTCGCGGCTGCGAAGTCGGGGTCGGGTGAGGGTGATGCCTTTCCTTCTCCTTCCGATGAAGCGTATCCCGAGATCGAGCTTCCGGAAGAGCCGGCTATTAACGAGACGCGTCTTGCGCTGAAACTTTCCGGGCGGGTGCTGCTTATCGCGCAGCCGGGGGCTAGGGAGAAGGTTATCGTTGATGAATCGGCGAAGCGCGAAGGGATAAAGGACGTGTATTCCATTGAAGGCAGTCCGTCGCTCACCGTTTTCGATATGTTCGGCGGGCTTTTTCCTCTGCTTGAGGGTGAGGAAAGGCCGTCCGGGGAGGATCTGGTCTTTAAAAAAGGATTTTTCACAAGGCACATGATCACCGAGGAGGAATATCTTAGGGATTACGGCGAGGATGACGAGCCCCGGCTTCTTGTCATACACAATATTGACGCCGTGCCCGAGAAAGTCAGGGCGGCGGTCAATAATCTTCTCCTTAACGGCTTCATAGAGATACCCGGCGAGGGTGAGAACGGCCGGCTTTATCTTCCGGAGAACATAAAGATCATAGCCACGATAAACGCTAACAGCCAGCGGGATTTCTCGAGCGCTTTCCCAAACAGGTTTACCCGGGTCAACGCATCGGAAATGGAAACGTCGCCTTACTGGCTTAGCCAGTTCGTTCAATATGTGATGAGGGTTTACGGGTTCGATAATGAGCTGGCCGGAAGCATCGAGATGGTGCATTGCATGATAAAAAGGCTGGAGGACGGAGGCAGTTTCTGGCCTTCGGGTTACGTGTACGGGTTCACGGTCAAAGACGCTTTGACGGCGGCGAAATTCATTTCGCTCGGGCTAAAAGAAAGGGCAATGTTAGGGCAGGCTGTTACTAAGAAGGATGAGACGGAAATAGCCGTAAGGGAGATCATCAGGGCTTACGGTTTACGTCTTAAACAGAGCGATAAAGATTATGACAATTTTGTGGACCTGATCCTGAAGAGGATATTCGACCACGATAAAGATATGGTCGACGCCGTTTCGGGCGAGATAAGGATATCCGGCGGGAAATTGTCATCCATATCGGATATCCCGGTGAACCCGACCCAGAAAGGTAAACACCCGTACGCGATAGACAAGAATTACAGGCTGACCATGGTGAAAAGCATCGTCCGTACCATATCCGGCGTTCTACGCGGATTCCAGGCCGGGAAGATCGTCTCCCTGACCGGCGAAACCGGCGTCGCCAAGACCACGATAGGAGTCGCGCTCGCTGAAAGCCTGGGGATGGATAGCTATGTCTTCAGCATGCATAAAGATGTTAAGTCTTACGATTTTACGGCAGGTATCAGGGCGACAGATGCCGGTCAGTACCGGCTTGACTTGTCGGATTTCGCCGAAAAATTAAAGTCCGGGAACACCGTCCTTGTTGTCGACGAAGCTAACATTAAACCCGAGATATTATGGATACTCTCAGGGATCGCCCGCGGCGAGAGGAAATTCTCCATCGAAGTGCCCGGAGAAAAGCCTATAGAATTCCGGCTCGGAGATAACATATATATCCTCTTTACGATGAATCCCGAGGATTACGAAGGCGGAAGGGATATCATCCCACAGCCTGTCAAGGAGGATATATTCAATATATGGGCCCCGTCGGAGTATCCGGACCCGGAGCTTACGGCGATCGTCAACGAGTTCTTCGACGGGTATAGCGTTCTTGATAATATTAAGGAGGAAAAAAAGAAGGAAGAGATAGAAGGCATGGATCTGGACGAGAGGATGCTCCGGCTTTTCAAATACTTGCGCCATGGCTACGCTCTTACGACCATAGAGGATATCGTCGCCTCTATAGAAGAGAAAGGTTTTAAGGCCGCGCTTATGGAATATCTCGCTGTAAAGCCGGCGGACGATACTAGAGAGGCTAAAAAAGCGGCAAGGAAAGAGGCCAAGGCGCGAAGAATAGAGCTCAAATCTATCGAGAAAGAAATGCTGGAACGCGGCGAGGTCAAAACGAAGATGGACAAAATAAGGTTCCTCGTCAAATCCTCATGGGATATTCAGAAAGACTTGAACGACGAGGACGAGGTCGAGATAAAATTCAGTCTATTCACGTGGTGGAGCACGACGGTCGTGGAAAGGACGCGCGCCGGAGGGAGGGTTAAGGTCCGGGTAATTTATGTGCCTTTATATGAGCTTGTGAAGAGGAAGGGCGAGCCGGGAGCCGCACCAAAAGAGAAAAGCGAGGGGGTCATTGCCGCGGTTATTCTTCACGAGTTCAGGCACAAACTGTACTCACCCAGGTCCGAAGAATATCGGGATGAGATCAAACCGTTGTTGGAGGGGTCTCTTACCCCCGAAGAAATGGAGTTTTTCGCAAATCTTACCCGAGAGAAACAGAAGATCGACGGCGAGTTCATGGGGTTTGATAACCTGATCGAGGATATAAGGATAAATAACATAGAGAACCCGAGACTGAAAGGGGAAAAAAGGCTTTTTAACGCGCTCTTGGAACATCAGTACGGGAATATCCTTGTTCCGGAGCCGGATATGCTCCCGAATATATTTGAGCGGGCGCAAATGGCGCCGCATACATTACTGCACGATGATCTTCTCGCCTATGGCGCTTTCGGACGGCACAGCTGGTATTTTGATTCGCTTCCGGACGAGCTAAGGGAGGATATAAGGAGCTTGACCGACGGCCCGGATTCTCCGGTTTACAGGGCTACACTCCATAGATCGGTAAAACCGGATCTCACAGGCGTCAAAAGTCACTTCGATATGAAAAAAGAAAAACTGAGAGCCGAGGCTGAACGGATCAAAGTTTTTCTTAAGGAGATAAACCCGGTTTTCCAGAAATGGCTTAAAAGAGCCGCGGAGGCCCCCAAAGATGGAGAAGCCGGCAAGGGAGGCGCGGGCGGAGCCCAGGGAGTGCCTTCGTTCATAGACCTCCCTCCGGAGTTCGCGGATATGTTCGATAAGCCTGAAGGCGGCGAGGGAGAGGAAGGGTCAGAAGGCGGATCCAGCGTGAATATCGTGGGTGAGGATGGATCCCGGGAGGAATTAGGTGAGGGTGATGGGGAGGGGGCCGAAGAAGGCGAAGCGGATGGAACGGAAACCCCCGGAGGAATAGAAGAAGCTACTCCTTCCGCCGGTAACCCTGACCATACTGAAGAAGGTGAAAAAGCCTCGGGCTCCGCAAAGCCGCCGCTACCCGGTGAAGGCGGCGAGGAGCCTTCGAGAGGCGACAAGTTCGACAAGAGCGTTAAGGATATCGAGAAGAAAAGGAAGGAAGAGCTTAAACAGGAGCCTTTCAACGAGCGTTTGACGGAAGTGAGTGAGGTGGCGAAAAGGCTGGCCAAAGGGTTTATAAATATTTTCCGCGTGCCGGGCGAGCCGGATGTTGAGGAGACCCCCTTCGGCCGCATTATAAACGCCGTGCGTTATATCATCGGCAGCAATGTTCCGTTCGACGAAGACGCCGATACTTTGGGCGCGCCCGACCTCGCGTTCGGCATGACTATCGACGCGAGCGGAAGCATGGTAGACGCTTACCCGGCGCTTAAACGCCTGAGCGCTATACTCTTATCCGCTTTTCAGCAGATAGGTAATAAGGCGGAACTGTCCATCACGATGGATAATAAGGAAGTATCGACCATAAAAAGTTTCAGCCAGAAATTCAAGCAGGAACACCTTAACGCCATGCAGACAAAAATAGAGGATAAAATAGGGGAGGGCGGTAACGGCATACATCTCTACGACACGATGATGGAGATAATCAATAAGTATAAAGGGTGCAGGAAGAATAATAAGCTGGAGGTGATATTTACCGACGCGGGCGATACGGGTAAGGATCTGTACCTGGATCGTGGCGGGAAATTGTGCTGCACCGAAAGGCTGGACGAAGCTTTCAAAAAAGCGAAAAGCATGGGGATAACTATTATCGGCGTAGGTTTTGGCGACAGTTATGTCGAGGTTTTTGATAGTTACCTTAACCTCAATAAGGACAATGTCGACGCCATAGTCGGCGCGATGCTATCCATAGGGAGCGTCAAAGCCAAAACCGGTAAAGTCCCGTCGGGTGACCTTTCGGAAGTACTTGACCTCGGGAAAAGCGGGACTTTGAAAAGCGGGGCATCCGGGAGATCAAGGCTTTCGGGGGAAAGGAAATATACGGTCGTAAAGATGAGCGAAGCGCCGAAAGCGAATAATTTATCCGAAACTCGTAACTTATCGACGACTGTCTCCCCGCGGACAAAGGCTATGTCCGAACTATGGAAGAACATGACAAGGGATATAGTCATCCTTCCCGAGACCGAACTTTACACTTCCGACGAAATGGGCGCGAGGAAAAACGCTAGAGTACTCGATAAAAAATACGCTCAGACCACCGTTACGTTCGGGTACGCCTATAACGGTGATTGGAAAAATAACCTGAAGGGCGTAATGGAGAAAGCAAAAGAACAGCTATCCGGAGACCTCGCGAAGGGTGATTCCAAGACCAGGGCGATAGTGTATGTGCCGGAAGAGGCTGACGGTGATCTCATGGAAGCCATGTTCGGCGAGCTGGAGATCGGAGAAACGCTTAAGGAAAGAATTACCGTCGTCAGGGAAAGAAACCTTGAGAATGATATCCCCATCGAGGTCGCGCGGCATATAACCCTCGGCAAGGTCCTCCTTAACTATGAAAGGTTCAGAAAAAAAGATTTCGATATAGAGATGAACGCCGGAGAAATATCCGCCCTTATAGGCATGGTGAGAGACGCTGTAAAAGGTCACGGGAATATAACTCTCGCCTTCGTAGAGGAACTAGTTAAAGGCCTCGCCGTATTTGAGGCTGAAAAGTTCGCCTTCACGACAATAACCGACTGGAAAGCGCGCGAAGAGAAGTTCATTAAGTCGGTGTAACGACGGGACTGTGGACCCTAGACTATGGACCATGGACAATAGTCCGGCGTCCGGGTCAGCCGACCCGATCGCGGCAAGACTTACAATAACGGTTTTGGACAAACTGGCCGTAGAAACGAAGGCACGAAGTGCCCGTGGACAAAGGCCCGTCAAAGCGAAGGTACGAATTGCCTGTGAACAAATTGGACGTCATTGCGAGGGCACGCCTGCCTGCCGGCAGGCAGGAAGTGCCCGAAGCAATCTCTGTAAAAATAGCAATTCACAGGGATTGCTTCGTCGTTCACTCCTTCGTCGCTCACTCCTCGCAATGACGGATCAAGCTAATATTTGAATTATGACACAGTCTGCTCGCGGGAATGACACCCTTTTCTCTCAATGTGGCGGTAGAAGGTTCCCATCATTATCATCGCTAATTTGCTTTTCCCGGAAAATGCGTATATATTTGCCTTAGTTAATGAGAAACTTCGCTATACTACTGTTAATATCCTTCATTATCCTCGCAGCGTCGAGCGTGTCGTTCTCTGCCGAAGAATTAAAAACCGTTGAGTTGTACGGCGTCCAGGGTGACGTGCAGATATTCAAATCGGAGGATCAGACCTGGCACCCCGGGAGTTTGGGGATGAAGCTCATGCCGGGGTATAAGATAAAGACATTAGCCGACTCTTACGCCGAGATATCCTTTGACCCAGAAAAAAAAGCGCGTATGCGCGTTGACCCCAATAGTGATCTTGTTGTGACTTTGGACAATGACCAGAAAGTTTTTCTCATGAACGGCGCGGTATTCACTAAGATCATGAAACTTGAACCCGGCCGTAAGTTTGAAGTGAGAACGCCGACAGCCGCGATAGGCGCACGCGGGACAGGGTGGGGCACGGAGACTAACGGCGAGTGGACTAAGGCTGAGGCTTTTGAGAACGATATCTATATACGCGGCGTTGATGAGTCAGGCGAGCCCGGTGAGGAAGAAACGACGCTCAGCGAAGGCGATAAGATGACCGTCGACGAGGGCGGAGAGTTTTCAGAACCCGAAAAAATGACGGAAGAGGACGCCGCCCGCTGGGACCAGGGGCGCGAGGACTTTGTCGGTGAAACGGTAAAGGAATTCCTGGAGACGTCCGGCGAAGAGGAAGGCGAGGAAAAGAAAGAGGAAGAGGAGGAAAAGGCGGCAGAAGAAGAAAAGGCTCCGGAAGAGGAAAAACCGGCCGAGAATGAAAAATCGGCTGAGGAGCAAAAAGGAGAGGATGAAGGCGCTTCTGACGATAAAGGCGGATATGAAGGCGACGGTTCGAGCGATACGGGAGGTTTCGGCGATATAACGAACGACGATCCGAATAACTATAAGCCCGATGACGGTACAAATGACAACGGCGGGGATAACGGTGGCGGGAGTCAGGTAACTGAATATTACGCCTACATATGCAATGCCAGCGACGTTATTGCCGTGAATTTATCGAACAGTTATTCTACTGTAGGGCGGGTAAGCGGTCTTGCTAACCCGTCAGGAATAGTTGCGAATCCAACAGGTGATAAGGTGTGGTTCGTGGATACCAGTGGCGTTAAAATCGTTGATAGAGCACAATTTGATAATGGTCATAAAACGAGTGTTGCCTTAACCAATGCTCGAAACATCGCGTTTTATCAAAGCGATGTCTATGTTGCAGTATATGAACCCGACCCTACTTCTACAGGGATCGATATCGCGAAAGTGGATGCTAATAGTACGATTCCATTGGCAACCCCGTTTGTCCAGCAAGAGCGGTTGCGGAACGCATCTGGGATCGCAGTTAATTCGGATGGAACATTTATTTATGCTTTGGGAACGGATAAAGATAATATGAATAAGCCGGCATTGTTCAAATTGGCTCGCGATACAGGGTCTATTCAGTCGACATCCGCGTCGTTGGCAACAGCTACTCCGTTTGATCTTGCTTATGTGCCCGGAAGCGAGCGTATTCTTGTGACCTCCGAGCCTACAACCGGTGTAGGGATGGGTGGGTATCTGGATATTTTCGACAAGGATTGTTCCCCCGTATCCATTAATATCCAGGTTTCCGCTGTTGCCAATAATGGTCGGCGGGCCATAGCGATATCACCTGATGAAAAATTCGCCTATGTCGCGAGTGTGGATGATAATTCAGTTGCGCTTGTTGACTTAAGCGATAACAGTATGATTAAATTAAAAGATCCTAATTATTACCAGTTCAATGCCCCTTCTGGTGTAGCGGTGCTTCCGGATGATAGTGGAAGTAAGATCTATGTGACAAACAGCGGGAACAATACGATCACGGTTATCGATAGAACCGGTGATATTCACACTCAGGAAACAATTATTGATTTAGTGACCATCCCGGGATTGAGTTCTCCCGGTGACATATGCGTAGTTAAAGTGGCGACAACTCAGACCATCACCAAAACCTGCAACAAAAAACAAGCGAGCGTCGGAGATATCCTGACCTATACGCTTGACGTCCATAATGGTGAGGCGCAGTCCATGTCGAACGTTGTGGTCGCTGACGTAATGCCGGGGGCGTTCACATACATACAAGGCAGCGCTTTCGACCAGGACAGGAACGCTATACAGACTATGGTCGAAGGGAATAAACTTACCTTCAAGATCAACAGCCTCGCCGTCGGAGAACGCCAGTTCATTAAATACTCCGTGGTTGTCAATCCGGGCGTTATAGAAGGTGACTATGTCAATACCGCGTCAGCCTCCTCCACTCTCGCTAACGGGACAGCCTATAACTTCAACGTTTCAAAATGCAGGGTCACTATCATTCCCGATCCACTGTTCGACGAAGGCACGATAATGGGCAAGGTGTTCTCGGACGGAAACGGTAACGGCGTCCAGGATAAAGGCGAGAAAGGCCTGCCGTTCGTAAGGCTTATGATGGAGGACGGTACGGCGGTCGTGACGGATAAATACGGTAAATACCATATCCCGGCGGTATACCCGACGACGCATTTACTGAAAATTGACAAGAGTACTCTGCCGACAAACTCGGTCGTTACGACAGAATCGACGAGGACCATAAGGATGACCAATGGTCTCCTCGCTAAAGAGAGTTTCGGCGTTAAAGTTAACGAGAATACGCCAGGCGTAATTATCCCCATGCCGTCGAGGCCATTGGCGCCGAGAGAGGATAATCCCCTCCCTGGCTTATTCGAAAAATTCTCGATGGTGGCTTTGACTGAAGGCGAGGCTGTGGGATATCGTACTGAAGACGCCGCGGAGACATTAAAGAACGACGGCCGTTTCAAGAACATGGTCCATTATGACGGCCGTCTGGCGTATAACCTGGACGCGGTGGTGAAAGGCGATTACAAGGTGACGTCGTCCCTTGATACCGAAAGGAAGAATAGATACCTTTTCAGGAACCTCGACCCGGATAAATATTACCCGACCTACGGCGACGATTCACAAATAGACTATTCCTCTACCAATACTTCGGGAGACCTGTACCTAAAGGTAGCCAAAGACAGATCGTACGGGCTATTCGGCAATTACCGTACGGACCTCGGCTGGCCGTCCCTGGCGAAATACGACAAGACTCTGTACGGCGGCAAACTGAATATCGAGTCCAAGGAGAAGACGGCGTATAAGGACCCGATATACAAGGCGAAGGGCTTTATCGCCGAGGAGAAGAACGTAGCGGCGTTCGCGCGGTTCAGGGCGACTGGCACGTCGCTGTATTACCTGAAACATAACAACATAGTCGAAGGCTCGGAAACTCTTACCATGGAAGTGCAGGACAGGCTGTCGTCGCTGACGGTAAAGTCGGTGACCCTGTCGAGGGCGGATTACGACATAGATTATGACCGGGGTCGTATCATCCTCAAAAAGCCGGTACAAAGCGTGCACGACTCGGGATCTATCATCTCGGACGCCATAAATAACGGCAACCCGGTGCATATGAACGTAGCGTACGAGTACGCGCCCGAGACGATGTCGAACGACAGGAATAACGGCGGAAGTTTCAGCATATCTCCGGTTAACGGTCTCATATTGGGCGGTACCTGCGTCGAGGAAAGGCGCGACGGAGCGGATTATGAGCTCGAGGGAGCGGGTGCGACCCTTAAGCTGAACGAGAACACTCAAATTTCCTGCGAGGCAGCCCAGAGTTACAGGCAGCAGTTGTCGATATGGTCGTCGAATAACGGGGGGCTTGATTTCAGCGACACGCCGATGGGCGAGACGGATTCGGGCAGGGCGTATTCGGTAAGCGGTAACTCGAAGCTCATGGATAAGATGCCGGCGACGGCGTATTACAAATTCGTCGACCAGAGTTTTTCGAACACGTCGGTCGTGAGCACCCAGGGCAAGGAAACGATCGGCGGCGGGATAGGTATTCCCGTGAACGATAAGTTAAGGTTAGGGGTGCGGGAGGACGTCGCGAGGTCGCTTCGTCCGGAGCTCCTAAGCGTATCGAGCGACCAGAAAGGCCGGCTTGTGTATACGAGCACGGCGACGGCTGATTATAAAGCCACCGAGAAACTCGATCTGGCCGGGGAATACAGGTACGACAAGTCCGATGACGTGTCGTCCACGTTTTACCAGCGGGATATGCAGGCATTGGCCGGAAAAGCTTCTTACAAGGTGAACGACCGTCTGACGCTCATAACGCGTGACCAGATAACGCTGGAAGGTAAGGAGAATAACCAGGTAAGCGGGGGGTTCGGGTATAAGGCGGACGATAAGACGAACGTATCCATAATGGAAACGGTCGGGAATAGGGGAGACGGGACATTGCTGGGTATATCAAGGACGTTCAACGAGACGGACGAAATATACATGAATTATGACCTTCTGGATACCGGGACCAGGTCGGTGGTAGGCGATTCCCGGAAGTTTGATGAGACGACACAAATAAGGAGGGAATCGTCAAAGTTCCAGGGTACCGGCCCCGGCCGGGATTCGGGATATCGCGACACATCTCTTTATGCTGAGGAAGAGGAAGGGGGGGATGGTTCGGGAGATCTTGTCTCAATGTCTAAGGAGATCAACCCGGGATCGACGGTTACCGGTGATTATGAACGGAGCCAGTTCTATAATAAAGGATACTATACGACGCGTGACGCGGTAGCTGCGGGATACAGGAGTAAGCTGTCTGAGAAACTTGAATATTCGGTCAAAGGCGAATACTGGTACGACAAGAGCAGTAACGGTAAGGATTACCAGATCGGATCATACAATAATCTGAAATGGCTGATCGACCGGGACACGACGCTTAAAGCGAAAGCGTATTACGGCATAACGTTCGACGACCTCATCTCGTCGAGAAGCGCGGAGTTCGGTGAGTTCGTTGTGGGCATGGGATACAGGCCGATAGACTATGACCGGTTCAACGCGCTAACACAATACAAGTATCTATTGGACCAGCGTCCGCCGTCGCAGTATGGGATATTGAACGGTATAAAAGAAGACCGGGCGCATATAGCGAGTATCGAAGGCGCATACGATATAAACAGATATTTCCAGATAGTCGAGAAAGAAGCCGGGAAAGTTGTCGTGGACAAATGCGCGTCCGATAAACTGACGGTAGTCTATACGAATCTCATCGTGAACAGGCTGAATTATCATATAGACGACCAGTGGAATATCGGCGCCGAATACCGGATACTTTCGGAATTCGTCACCAAGACCCATAGGACCGGAGTTTACGTCGAACTCGACCGCAACATAACGAAATTCATGCAGGTAGCCGTTGGTTACAACTTCGCCGATTTCGACGACGAGCTCACCTTGAACCGAGGCTATACCTACCAGGGCTGGACGGCGAAACTACGCGGGAAGTATTAGTGAGCGACTTGGGCCTGAAGGAGATGGGGTTCTTCGTACGGCACATGGCCTGTCCCCCAACCAAAATCGCCTTATGCGTGGACCCTGGAAATATTACATTGCACAGCACATGCCTAACTAGAAGTTCGCAAAGTGCCGGTAGAAGGTTCCCATCTCCTTCACGCCATCGGCGAGCGACTAACCGACCTTGACAAAATACTCCCCCTCTTGTAATATACGTTAGTTACTTTACAGACTTCCTTATATCGACAAATAATATCGTTTTTCAACACGTGTAAACTTTTTATTTTTTTAGCCTTTTTTACAGGAGGATACCATGGGAATGTGGGTTGGGATGGGCAGGAAAGCCAGGCGCAGTTACGGGTTCGACGAGATCGCTCTTGTTCCCGGGAGTTTGACGATAAACCCGGACGACGTCGATACGTCTTGTGAGATAGGCGGCATTAAATTCGCCATCCCGATAATGGCTTCTTCCATGGACGGCGTGGTAGATGTCAACTTCGCGATATCTCTCGGCAAGATAGGAGGGGTGGCCGTTCTTCACCTGGAAGGAGTTTCGACGCGTTACGAGGATCCAGCCGAGGCCGTCGAGAGGATCGTGAACGCCGACGTGACTGAGGTCACGAAGGTCATACAGGACGTTTACTCCAAACCCATAAAGAAAGACCTTGTTTCAAGGCGGATCGACGAGCTCAAGAAAGCTAAAGTCCCGGCAGTAGTGAGTTGTAACCCGCAGGTGGCCGGCGAGTTCGGGCCGATAGCGCGCGAGGCAGGATGCGATATTTTCATCGTGCAGTCCACCGTCATAACCGTAAGGCACGAGTCCAGTAAGTACAAGTCGCTGGACCTTACCAGATTCTGCAAGGATATGAAGATACCGGTACTTTTGGGCAATTGCGTCGATTATCAGGTGGCGCTCGAGCTTATGGAGACCGGCTGCCAGGGAATATTCGTCGGGATAGGGCCGGGGACGGCTTGTACATCCCGGGGAGTTCTCGGGATAGGTGTTCCTCAGATAACGGCGACCTGTGACGCGGCCGCGGCCAGAGATTTTTATTACAAAAGGACCGGGAAATATTTTTCGATAATCACGGACGGGGGCATGGCTACCGGAGGGGATATTTGCAAGGCTTTCGCGGCCGGAGCTGACGCGGTGATGCTGGGGAACGCCTTCGCGCGCAGCAAGGAAGCGCCCGGAAAGGGATATCACTGGGGAATGGCGATGCCTCACCCGAACCTGCCGAGAGGGACGAGGATAAGGGTCGGCACATCCGGGTCTTTGCAGGAGATCCTTTTCGGCCCGGCGCAGACTGACGATGGGACGCAGAACCTGATGGGGGCCCTTGCGACGAGTATGGGCAATCTTGGCGCGCACAATATCAAGGAAATGCAGCTTGTAAGGATGATAATCGCTCCGTCCATCCAGACCGAGGGCAAGGTCTACCAGACCGCGCAGCGGGTGGGGATGCGTAAATAACGGTGATGGGTGATGAGTGATGGGTTTTTGGGATAAATTTCTGAAAACTTTCGTGTATGCAGGACGACCCGACACCCATCATTCGTCACTCGTCACCCATCACAGTTTCACATAAAATGACGACAACAAGATCCGAGTTCGTTCACCTGCACGTGCATACGCAGTACAGCCTCCTTGACGGGGCCTGCCGATTGGATGACCTTCTAGACCTCGCAAAAACTTATAATATGCCCGCCTGCGCCATAACCGATCACGGCAACATGTTCGGCGCGATAGAGTTCTACAAGAAAGCCGCTAAAAAGGGTATTAAGCCCATCATAGGCGCCGAGGTATATGTCGCCCCGAAAAGCCGGTTGGATAAAGTGAGCGACGACGAGATCGGCGTGGGTTTTCATCTTGTGCTTCTCGCCCGTGACATTACCGGATACAAGAACCTCATCCACATAATCTCGTCGGGTTTCATCGAAGGCTTTTATTACAAGCCGAGGGTAGACAGGGAGATACTTGGCCAGTACTCTGGGGGTCTCATCGCTTTGAGCGCCTGCCTGAAAGGGGAAGTCGCGTTCTATCTTGCCGCTGGAAAGCCGGAAAAAGCGGTCGAGTCGGCGAAGTTTTACGAACGGCTTTTCGGCAAGGACCATTTTTATCTGGAGATACAGGCTAACGGACTCCCGGAGCAGGAGAAGCTCAATAAGAAAATGATAAAATTCGCGCGGGAGAATTCCTTCGATCTTGTGGCGACTAACGACGTGCATTACCTGAAGAAAGGCGACGACAAGGCCCATGACGTCCTGCTTTGTATCCAGACGCAGAGCGTCCTGGACGATAAGAACAGGATGCAGTTCAGGACCGACCAGCTGTATTTCAAATCCCCGGACGAGATGAAGGCGTTCTTTCCGGACGCTCCGGAAGCTCTCCGGAACACACTGAAGATAGCCGACAGCTGCGATCTGAAACTCGATATGGATAAACTTTTCCTTCCCCATTTCGAGCCTCCCAACGGCGAGGATAACGTAACTTTTTTTAAGGACCTCATAAGGGAAGGGATAGCGAAGCGCTACAAGAACGCGACGGACGAGATAAAGAACCGCGTGAAACACGAATTCAGGATAATAGAGAAGCTCGGATATATAAGTTATTTTCTCATTGTGTGGGATTTTATCCGGAAGGCCCGGGAGTTGAAGATCCCTGTCGGACCCGGAAGAGGTTCCGCCGCCGGGAGCATAATTTCCTACGCTTTGGGGATAACTAATATCGACCCTATCAAATACGGGTTGATCTTCGAAAGGTTCCTTAACCCCGACAGGGTCAGCATGCCGGATATCGATATAGATTTCTGTTTCGAAAGGCGCTCAGAGATAATAGATTACGTCATCAGCAAATATTCCGAGGCGAACGTGGCGCAGATCATCACTTTCGGGACGATGAAGGCTAAGGCCGCTATAAGGGACGTCGGGCGCGTGATGGGCCTTCCTTACGCCGATGTCGACAAGATAGCCAAGCTCGTTCCTGGTGATCTGGGGATCACGATAGATCAGGCGTTGGAGAAAGAGCCTGATCTAAGAACCGCGTACGACGAGGATCCGGTGATACACGAGCTCATCGACATATCTAATAAGCTGGAAGGGCTTAACCGTCACGCCTCGGTGCATGCCGCCGGGGTCGTGATATCCGATAGACCTTTAAGGGAAAGAGTGCCGCTATACCGGGCCGGTGACGGTCCGGTCACCACCGGATACACCATGGATTCGCTTACGGATATCGGCATGCTGAAAATGGATTTCCTCGGCTTAAAGACACTTACGGTTATTGACGGAACTATAAAGATAGCCAAGCGGACCAGGGACGTCGATATTGATATCGATGATCTTCCGGAATGCGACACGAGGACCTTTGAACTCTTTTGTTCCGGCGCGACAGCGGGAGTGTTCCAGCTTGAGTCCAGCGGTATGCGCGATCTCCTGCGGAAGCTGAGGCCGGGTAAATTCGAGGATATCATCGCCATACTGGCGTTGTACAGGCCCGGGCCTCTCGGCAGCGGCATGGTCGACAAGTTCATAAAAGGGAAGAACGGGACCATAGAGGTAAAATACGATCACCCGCTCCTTGAGCCTATCCTCAAGGAGACATACGGTATTATCGTCTACCAGGAACAGGTAATGCAGATAGTTTCCGCTTTGGCGGGTTTTACCATGGCCGAGGCCGATAATGTCAGGAAGGTCATGGGTAAGAAAAAGACCGACGCCATGCCGGCGATCAGGGCCAAATTCACCGAAGGCGCGGACAAGAAGGGTATCGACAGGAAAACATCGGAGTTGATATTCGATCAGATAGAAGAGTTCGGAGGGTATGGTTTCAACAAATCCCATAGCGCCGCTTACGCCGTCATAAGCTATCAGACAGCTTATCTTAAGGCCAATTTTCCGGTCGAGTTCATGGCAGCCCTTCTGACCAGCGAGCGGAACAACAGCGAAAAGATAGCGGATTATATAACCGAATCGCAGCATATGGGCATAGAGGTCCTCGCCGCTGATATCAACGAGAGTTTTAAGAATTTCACGGTCGTCGGAGGGAGCATAAGGTTCGGTCTGGTTGCCGTTAAGAATGTCGGAGAGGGAGCGGTCGAGCATATCATCGAAGTGCGCAGGGATAAGGGGAATTTCAAGACCGTCTTCGATTTCGCCGAAAAAGTCGATCCGCGCAACGTCAACAAGAAAGTAATGGAAAGCCTCGTGAAATGCGGGGCTTTCGATTCGACCGGGATAAAAAGAGCGCAGGCTATGAGCATGGTGGATCAACTTCTCGATATCTCTCAGAATATGCAGAAGGACAGGCATAACGGTCAGCGGACCTTCTTTGACGACGGCCAGTCAACGGGAGGTTTCAAAGAATCATATGATCTCCCGAATATACCTGAATGGGGGGAAAAAGAGCTTCTCGCCAACGAAAAAGAAATGTTGGGGTTCTACATATCCCGGCACCCTTTGAAAGCTTACGAGAAGATCCTCGACGCGTACTCGACCTGCAATACTTCCGAACTCGCGAGGTGCACGGAAGGGCAGAGGGTACTGGTGGGCGGGATGCTGTCTAAAGTCAAGATCACGGTGACAAAGGCGAAGGGCGAGAAAATGGCGATAGCCAGAATTGAGGACCTTTACGGCAGCGTGAGCGTTCTCATCTTCCCGAACTCCTACAGGGAGTCTTCGAAAATGATAATCGAGGATTCGGTCCTCTTTATCGACGGCCGGCTCAAGATCTCCGGCGAAGAAGAGCCGAAGATAATCGCTGAAAAGATCATACCGATAGAGAACATAAAAGAGCTTTTCACAAAATCGGTGCTTGTTAAATTGACCACCGTCGGCCTTGAAAAGCTCCAGATGATGAAGATAAAGGGAGTTATTCAGCAGCATAGAGGCAAGATCCCTATCTACATAGATCTTTGCACCCCGGAAGGCCGAAAGGTCAGGCTATCCACGGGCGAGGATATATTCGTCACCCCGACGGACAACTTCCTTCAGGACATGGAAAAGCTGGTGGGGGCGGGGAATGTGAAGTTCCTTTCGAAGTAGGAGGGAAGAAGGACCATAGACCATAGACCATGGACCATGGACCATGGACCTTGGACCTTGATGTTGGGGTATGGGAAGACTTTAATAGAGAACAACCTTGATTTTCCATTCGCTAAAAACAATAATTTCTGCTAATACTGATTTCCAAAAAGGTCCATAGTCTATGGTCCATAGTCTATGGTCTGAAAGTGGGCCAAAGAGTTGAACGATGATTGACATCACATATAACCCGTGATAGCATAACACTTTATTGGAACAAATAAGTTGCTGAAATCACCCTTATAACAGGAGGAACCATAATGACCAAGAAAGATATAGTTCTAAGGATCGCCGAGGAGACCGGGCTTAAGCAGATCGACGTAAAGGAAGTGGTGCAGAGGACATTCGACATAATAGTCGAGACTCTGTCCGCCGGAAAGAAAGTGGAGCTCAGGAATTTCGGCATATTCAAGGTAAAGACCAGGAAAGGGCGCCTGGGCAGGAATCCACGGACCGGAGATAACGTGAATATCCCGAACAAAAAAGTGGTAAGCTTCAAAGCCGGCATGAAAATGAAGGTGGATGTAAAGAAAATATGACGAATTACCGGTCCCTAAGGGGTATGCCCGATATGCTCCCTGACGACGCGGAGCTTTTCCGGGCTGTCGAGGAAAAAGCGAGAAAAGTATTCGATATTTTCGAGTTCCGTGAGATACGGACGCCTATCATGGAGGACAACGATGTTTTCACCAGGAGCATCGGCGCGGAAACGGATATCGTCGAGAAGGAGATGTACACCTTTTCCGACAGGGGCGGGAAACAGATATCGCTTCGGCCCGAAGCTACGGCTTCGATAGTGAGGGCGTTCATAGAGCACGGCATGCACGGCGATAACGAAGTGTGCAAACTTTTCTATGTCGGGCCAATGTTCCGGGCAGAACGGCCCCAGAAGGGAAGGCTCAGGCAGTTCCACCAGATAGGGGCCGAGATCATAGGCAGTAAGAGCATTACCTGCGACGCAGAGCTTATAGTCAACGTAAAAGCGGTCCTGGACAGCCTCGGCATCAACGATCCGGTAATATCCGTCAATTCGCTGGGCTGTCCGTCCGACAGGGAAACTTACAAAAAAGTTCTGGGAGATTTTCTTGCAAGTAACATGGGCGCTCTTTGCGAGAACTGCGTTAAACGGTCGACGCGGAATGTCCTTCGTGTCCTGGATTGCAAATCCGAAAAATGTAAAGAGACGCTTAAGGGCGCTCCGGTCATCTCGGATCATCTTTGCGGGGGATGTCTCGGCGAGTTCAACGAGCTGAAAAAACTTCTTATGGCCTCGGGCGTCGTATTTAACGAGAAACATGACCTTGTGAGGGGCCTGGATTATTACACGGGTACGGTGTTCGAGCTATCACATCCGTCGCTGGGCGCCCAGGACGCCATAGCCGCCGGAGGCAGATACGATAAGCTGTCGAAGGAGATGGGCGGGCCGGATGTCGGAGCTACCGGATACGCCATAGGGGTCGAGCGAGTGCTCCTCATATTGAAGGACAGGTACACTGTTAAGAAAGAGCCTGGGGTTCTGGTCATTTGTCTCGATGAGAAAACCAGGGAGCGGGCGTTCACGGTAGTTAACCGTTTAAGAGAGAACGGTATTCGCGCGGATATGGATCATTCAGCGAGGTCACTTAAAGGCGGCCTCCGCAAGGCAAATCGTGAGAACAGGAAGAAGGTCGTGATCATCGGCGAAGACGAACTCGCGCGGGGAACGCTTTTGGTCAAGGATATGGCGAGCGGGGAACAGAAGAGTGTCGTTCTGGACGCGTTGGTCGGAGAGTTTAAACAATAGGGTCAACTTAAACGTGGGACGTATGACGTGGGACGTGTTGTCCAAAGGGATATTTTTTCAACGTCCTATATCCCACATCCCACATCCTACGGAACATGTGAATAAAGGAGCAAAATGCTGCGAACGCATACATGCGGTGAGTTGAGGAAGAACGAGATCGGTAAGAAAGTCGACCTGTGCGGATGGGTCGCTTCGAGGAGGGACCACGGGGAGATAATTTTCATGGACCTCCGCGATAAATACGGGATAACTCAGATAGTTTTCGACCCGGACAAGAACAAGACATCACATGAACTGGCCCATACTCTGAGGAACGAGTATTGTGTAAGGGTTTCAGGGACAATTGCGGCAAGGCCCGAAGGCACCGTCAATCCTAAACTGTCGACCGGGGAGATAGAGGTGTACGTCGAGGCCATAAAGGTCCTTTCCGAATCCGAAACGCCGCCTTTCGAGATAAAGGACACCGGGAATCTTTCGGAAGATGTCCGGCTCAAATACAGGTATCTGGACCTCCGGCGTCCTACTATGCAGAACAAGCTGACCATCAAACACAAGGTATATAAATACATATATGACCACCTTGACGCCGAGGGTTTTATTTCGGTCGAGACGCCTACCCTTACCAAGTCTACTCCGGAAGGGGCCAGGGATTATCTTGTCCCTTCAAGACTGCACCAGGGCAGTTTTTACGCTTTACCGCAATCTCCGCAACTGTTCAAGCAGCTCTTGATGGTCGCAGGGGTTGACAGGTATTTTCAGATGGCCAGATGCTTCAGGGACGAGGATCTCCGGGCCGACAGGCAGCCGGAATTCACACAGCTCGATATGGAGATGTCCTTTATCGATCAGGAGGATATTTTCGCGGTTTGCGAGCGCCTGTTCAAGGGGCTTTACAGCGAAGTGACCGGCAAGAACATCGAGATACCGTTCCCCAGGATGGACCATTCCGAAGCGATGAGCCTTTACGGGAGCGATAAACCGGATACGCGTTTCGGGCTTTTACTTTCGGAAATGACCGAGGACGTGAAAGACTCGGATTTCAAGATATTCAAGGAAGTTATATCCGCCGGCGGGATAGTAGTAGCCATGTCCGCGCCTGGACATAAGGATATAAGCCGGAAGGAGATAGACACGCTTACGGCATACGCCTCCGAATTCGGGGCTCGGGGACTGGCATTTTTCAAGGTGGAGGAAAGCGGCCTCGTCTCGCCGATATCCAAGTTCTTTAAACCCGAGACCCTCGAGACCTTTAAGCGGAAGACCGGGGCCAGAACCGGCGATATGATCTTCATGGTCGCGGACAAGAAAGACGTCGCCAGGGCGGCTATGGGCGCGCTCCGGTTGAAAATAGCGAAGGACAATTCGCTTATCGACCAGTCGAAGGATAATTTCCTGTGGGTCGTGAACTTTCCGCTTTTTAAGTATAACGAAGAGGAAAAAAGGTGGGACTCGGAGCATCACCCCTTCACCTATTTCAGCGAGGAGGACGCCAAATATTTTGAAACCGGAGAGCTCGGTAAGATCAGGTCGAAGTCGTATGACATGGTCCTGAACGGCAGCGAGATCGCTTCAGGCAGCATCAGGATACACAGGCGGGACATACAGCAGAAGATATTCGATGTGCTGGGGCTCACAAAGGAGGAATGCCAGCTTAAGTTCGGGTTCCTTCTCGAGGCGTTCACTTACGGGCCTCCGCCGCACGGAGGCATAGCTTTCGGTATAGACAGGATCATAACTCTTTTTACGAACGATATCTCGATAAGGGAGGTAATACCTTTTCCTAAAACCCAGAAAGGGGTATGCCCCCTGACCAACGCTCCTTCCGCCGTCGAGGGAACGCAGCTCAGGGACCTGGGGTTGAAGATCACCGCTAAGCCCGAAGCTAAGGGGCAGAATGAGGGGGCGGGGAGTTAGTAGCCAGAATACAGAATCCAGAAGACAGAATAATGAAGAAACTGCAGTCAGATAAGAACAGTGTAATTTCGTTCATCGCCAGGAAAGAGGTGGTGTCGGTATCTTTTATCATGCTATTCTTTCTGGCGGTCATTTTCACCCTTTTCCTGAACCCCAAAATGTATATCGGGAGCATAAGCGCCGGCGAAATAGCAATGAAGGACATATACGCCCCGTACGATTTCAGCTACCAGTGGGGAATAGACGAGATAAATACGAGGGACTTGAAGGCAAAACTCCTGAAGAAGGTGCCACGGTATCTTTCATATGACGGTCATGTCGTGGATTCCGTGAATGCGGAGATAAAGAATTTCATGGATACGCTCGAAAGGCTGGACATGAAACAGATCCTTCCCGCCAAGGATCCGGAGCATATAAGATCCGGTTTGGGAGTGGACCTCGATGCGCGGGATCTGGAGTATCTCGCCGGTTTCGAGGATAAGGATAAACTCAGGCAGGGTATACAGCAGATCGTTAAGAACATTTACGGCATAGGTTATATTTCCGACGAGAGCATGGCCCTTATCAACAGAGAACAGACCGAAAGCGTGGTAATTTACACGAGGGACCTGAAGACCGAGATAACGAGGAAGATCGACGAGCTGATCACAGAAGAGTCCCTGGGGAACGTTCTTTTCGAGAACACACAGTGGTATCTGGGGGAGAACGCCAAATTCAAGAAAGCGGTGACGACGCTCCTCAAGGGCTTCATAAGGCCGAACCTTGAGTTTGACAGTGACAGGACGATAGAAGCCCTGGCAAAGGCCGAGCAGGCCATTGAGCCCGTTTATAACTCTTGGACGGTCAAGAAGAACGAGAAGATCGCGGACAAGGGGGAGAGGGTCACTTCCCGCCATGTCATACAGGTGTCCAAATTGGAGGAGCTGTTCAGGGCGGAAAGGTCCGAAAAGTTCTTCCTAGGGATATTACTTCTCCTTGTCGTTCTGGGGGCGTCCGGGTGTATATATCTTCGGATGATGAACAAAAGCGATATTCTGGAGCGCCCTCGGGATGTGGCCATAATCGTGGTCACTATGTTATTTATGCTGCTCCTCGCAGAGATAGTTCTCAGTCTTCCCCAGCCCAGCTACTTTATCCCCATGGCCAGCATGGGTATGATGCTTATGCTCATACTGGGGTTCGACATAGCCTTCCTTTCGGTGTTCACGCTAAGCCTCTTCATTTCGGTGCTGGCAGGCGGGGATGTGTCCATTTCGATAGCCCTTATCGTGGGAGGCCTTGTCGGTATTATCGCGGTCAAGGGGGCGCGCAGGCGTTCCAGCATATTGATCGCGGGCCTCATGGCCGGGGCGGCGAAATCCGTCGTTATTTTTTCCCTGGACCTTGCCAAGGGTATAGGGACCGGCGCCACTATGAGCGACGCGATGTGGGGCATGGCATCCGGAGTCCTTTCGGGGTTCATAGTCATGGGTTTACTGCCGGTCCTTGAGCATCTGTTCAAAGCGCCTACTAACATAAGTCTTCTCGAGATGTCAGACCTTAATCATCCGGTATTGAAGCGCCTGGCGATGGAAGCGCCGGGAACGTATCATCACAGCGTTATAGTGGGTAACCTCGCCGAGGCGGCCTGCGACAGCATAAAAGCGAACAGCCTTCTCGCCAGGGTCGGGGCCTATTACCATGACATCGGGAAGATATCGAAGCCGCAGTATTTTAACGAGAACGAGATGGGCGGGAAATCCAGGCACTCCGGTCTCGCCCCGTCGATGAGCGCTCTCATCATAGCGAACCATATTAAGGAAGGGATGGAGTTCGCGAGAAAATACAAGGTCAGCGGGACCATTATGGATTTTATACGGCAGCATCACGGCGACAGCCTGATATCTTTCTTTTATCAGAAGGCGCTGGAAAAGGTGAAGGAGGACGACATCCCCCCGGACGAAAAGGATTTCAGGTATCCCGGGCCTCGGCCGCAGTCGAAGGAAACCGCTATCGTGCTTCTTGCGGACGCCGTGGAAGCTTCCTCGCGGTCGCTTCAGGACCCTACGCCGGCGAGTGTCCGGCACCTGGTCAAGAAGGTCGTAAATAATAAATTTATAGACGGGCAGCTTGACGAATGCGATCTTACGCTTAAGGATATGCATAACATATATGAAGCTTTTGTTAGGACCCTGACTGGGATATTCCATACCCGCACCAGTTATCCCGACGGCGGGAACGATCGGGAGGACGCGGAGGAGAATGGCAAGGATAAGCTGCGAAAACAGGCATAAGCGGGTAAGGGTGGATATCCCTCTCATGAAAAAAGCCGCTTTGGCCGCTTCAGGGCTCCTGGGCCTTAAGGAGGATACCGGGATAAATATAATATTCGTATCGAGTCAGATGATACGTTCTTATAATCAAAAATATTTGGGCAAGGATTCGGCCACGGATGTTATAGCTTTCGGCGACGCCGGAAGGGATACCGAAAGCGACATAGTGATCTCCTCGGACCGGGCAAGGGCCAACGCCAAAGCGTATGGTACGACCCTCCGGAGTGAAATGGCGCTTTACGTGATACACGGGATACTGCATTTCGCGGGGTACCGGGACGGTTCCCCGCCGGAAATATCAAAAATGAGGAAAGCGGAAAAGGAGATACTTGAAGAAGCCGGGATCAAAAAAATATAACGCTACTTTCTGGGATAGTGTCAACAACGCTCTCCAGGGAATAATCCATACTTTTCAGAACGAGCGGAACATGAGGATACACCTTCTGGCCGCGTCGGCCGTCGTGGTCCTGGCGGTGTTCTTCGACCTGCATTATATGGAGTTCATACTTCTTCTCTTCGCGATAACTTTCGTTCTGATAACCGAAATGATCAATACAGCCGTCGAGCATCTCTCGGATACTATCGTGAAAGAGGAGTTTCACCCTCTGATCAAGTTGGCCAAGGACGTCGCCGCAGGCTCTGTTGTCGTAGCTTCCGTGAACGCCATTGTAACCGGGTATATACTGACGGTCAATAAGATCGCCACGCATAAAGGGCATCTTTTCTTTAAAATAACAGGATCTTCCTGGCACGTCACGTTCATTATTCTTCTGGTGTGTTTCGGCCTTGTGGTACTGGTGAAACATTTCCAGGGCGCGAAGAACCTTCTCCAGGGAGGAATGCCGAGCGGCCACACGGCCCTGGCTTTTGCCGTGTGGATGGTCGTGTGGATCTTCACTCAAAGCTCGCTCGCGAGCGTTCTGGTCTTTGTCCTTGCTCTGGTCATAGCCCGGAGCCGTGTAAGGGAAGGCTTCCACAGCGCATGGGAAGTCTTTATCGGCGGCGTACTCGGGTCGCTTACGGCGCTGTTCATATACCAGTTATTATCGTGATCGTGGTGAGGGTGGGACCGTCATTGAGATGAGTCCCGCCACCGAAGGTGGCGGAAAGACGAAGCAATCCCTATAGAGATCGCTTCGCTCGCAATGACGATAAACAACGGGCAACGAACATGGCTGCTATTAACACCGAAGGAGTTATCCTTCGTAAATATTTATTAAGGGAGACCAGCTATATCCTTGTTATTTACACAAGGGACTACGGGAAGATACGGGCGGTCTTTAAGGGAGTGAGAAGGCCGTATCCTCAGTTCGCAGGGGACCTGGAGATCTTTACCCATTGTGACATATCTTTTTATCCGAAAAAGCAAAAGGACCTGGACCTCATAACGGAGTCAAGGGCAAAAAATTCCTTCGTAGGCGCAAGAAAAGATATTGAAAGATTGACATATGCGAATTATATTATAGAATTGATAGATACCGTTACCGGAGAACATGACAGGAACGAGGTGCTTTTTGAACTTCTGACGGGAGGCCTTGAGCTTCTGGGTTCTGATATACCGCCGAAAAGCGCCGTAAGGATATTCGAGCTGAAACTTCTGGATGCTCTTGGGTTAGGCCCCGAGCTTGGGGAATGTGTGAGCTGCACCTCGGAGATAAACGATGCGAAGTGCTTGGACGTCCCGGAGGGCGGGGTTGTATGCGAGGTCTGTTCGGGGACTACGGCTATTTCCCACACGGTTTCACAGGGGACCGTTAATTTTTTTAAGAAGATAAGGAGCGTACCGATATCGAAGGCTGCCGGGATAAAACTCGGCGGGTCCATGGAGAAAGAGGCTGAGCGTGTCCTTGGAGATTTCGTGCGCTTTCACGTGAGCGATAATATCAAGTCGCTGGAGTTTGCCAGGGACCTGGAAAGAAAAGGGATCATTCGATGAATCATGAGAACAAGTCCGGAGTTGACCTTAAGGAGATCGCGAACCTCTGTAAGCGCAGGGGTTTTATTTTTCAGTCGAGCGAGATCTACGGCGGCATGGGAAGCGTCTGGGATTACGGTCCGCTGGGCGTGGAACTTAAAAAGAACGTCAAGGACCAGTGGTGGAGAAGGATAGTTTACGACCGGACAGACGTTGAGGGTCTCGACGCGGCGATCCTCATGAACCCGAAAACCTGGATAGCTTCGGGCCACGTCGATTCTTTCGCCGATATGCTCGTGGACTGCAAGGTGTGCAAGAAGAGGTTCAGGGTGGATAAGGTCGAGGGAGACGTTTGTCCCGAATGCGGCGGAGCTTTTACGGCCGCGAAAAGTTTCAACCTGATGTTCAAAACTCAGGTAGGATCGGTAGAGGGAGAATCGCAGGACGTTTATCTCCGGCCCGAGACCGCTCAGGGGATTTTCGTTAATTTCGCGAACGTGCAGACCTCGTCGCGCAAAAAGCCGCCCTTCGGAATAGCGCAGATAGGTAAATCTTTCCGCAACGAGATAACCACCGGTAATTTTATTTTCAGGTCGAGGGAGTTCGAGCAGATGGAGCTGGAATTCTTCGTTAAGCCGGGCGACGATGAGAAATGGTATGAGTACTGGCTGGCCGAAAGGATGAGCTGGTACACCGACCTCGGAATAAATAAAGACCACCTCCGTTTCAGGGAACACGCGAAAGACGAACTCGCCTTCTACGCTAAAAGATGCCACGACATAGAATATCTTTTCCCCATGGGATGGTCCGAGCTCGAGGGTATCGCCTCGAGGACCGATTACGACCTTAAACAGCACGCAGGCGCGGCGGAGAACGGCTCGAGCCTCAGATATTTCGACAGCCAGACTAACGAGTCTTATGTTCCCTATGTGATCGAGCCGTCAGGAGGGGTGGATAGAGCGGTGCTCGCCTTCCTTGTGGATTCTTACAGGTCCGAGAATGTAAGGGACAAGGAGAGGGTTTACCTGTCGATAGATCACCGCCTGGCGCCCATAAAAGTAGCCGTTCTCCCCTTGTTGAAGAACAGGCCCGAGATCGTTGAAATGGCCCATAAGATTTTGAAGGATATCAAGGTGGGAGGGAGGGTCGTTTATGACGACACCGCTTCCATAGGAAGACTTTACAGAAGACAGGACGAGATAGGCACGCCCATATGCGTCACAGTCGATGTCGAATCCCTGACCGACAATAAAGTAACTCTCAGGTACAGGGACTCGATGGAGCAGGACAGGGTGGATATTTCTAAGATCAAGGAGGTGCTCGGCGAGAAATTGAAAGTCTAGCTTTATATTATCCGTTACCAGAACGGCGGAAATAATCGGATCTGTTTTAACAAATGCGGCAATAAAAAGAAGGAGTGTGCGAAGATGTGCGCGAAAAAATGCGGTAAAAAAAGTTCATGTTGTGGGTCGAAAGGCGCGGCAAGATCCGGGTCAAAAAAAATGGTATATTTTTTCGGGAACGGCAAAGCCGATGGTAACGAAAAAATGAAGAACCTCCTCGGCGGTAAAGGCGCTAACCTCGCCGAAATGTCCGGTATGGGCATAAGGGTGCCGGCGGGTTTCACCATTACCACGGAAGTCTGCACCGACTATTACAAGAATAAAGGCAAGTATTCGCCTGAACTTAAAAAACAGCTCGACGCGGCCATGAAAAAAATGGAAAGCGCGATGGGGAAGAAATTCGGGGACGTTAACGATCCACTTCTCGTATCGGTAAGGTCCGGAGCGCGTATGTCCATGCCGGGTATGATGGAAACCGTGCTCAACGTCGGTCTTACCTCTAAGACGATAGAAGGCCTTATCGCGAAAAGCGGAAGCGCCCGGTTCGCTTACGACGCCTACAGAAGGCTCATGAATATGTATTCGGACGTCGTTATGGAAAAGGCGGCCGGAATAGAGCCTGAGGAAGGAAAAGGCATCCGTCAGCAGCTCGAGAAGCTCCTTAATAAGAAAAAATACGAGGTCGGGGCGAAACTGGATACTGACCTTAACGAGGGGGACCTCAAGGACCTGTGCCTCCAGTATAAAGCGAAGATAAGGGAAGTATTAGGAGTGGAATTTCCGGACGACCCGATGGAGCAGCTTTGGGGCGGAGTAGGAGCGGTATTCGCTTCATGGAACGGGAAAAGGGCCGTTTCTTACAGGGAGATCGAGAACATCCCGCACGAGTGGGGTACGGCTGTCAATGTCCAGGCTATGGTGTTCGGGAACATGGGCAACGAAAGCGCCACCGGCGTAGCTTTTACCCGTAACCCGGGTAACGGCGACAATAACTTCTACGGGGAGTATCTGGTTAACGCGCAGGGAGAGGACGTCGTGGCCGGTATCAGGACACCCGCTCCTATCAATAAAAATTCGCAGAGTGAGCAGAATATGCACGAGACGATCCTTTCGGATTGGGACCCAAAGCTGTATAAGGAGCTCGATGACATACGCAAAAAGCTCGAAAAACATTACAAGAACATGCAGGACCTGGAGTTCACTATCGAGAACAGGAAGCTGTATATGCTTCAGACGAGGAACGGGAAAAGGAACGGTCCGGCCGCTGTGAAAATGGCCGTGGATATGGCGAAGGAAAAACTCATAACGAGAGAAGAAGCCGTGATGAGGGTCAAACCCGAACAGCTTGACGAGCTCCTGCATCCCATCATAGACCCGAAGACCGAAAAACAGGCGAAGGTCTTTTGTAAAGGGTTGCCGGCGGGTCCGGGCGGAGCTTCCGGGAGGATAGTGTTCGATTCCAGAGCCGCCGTTGAATGGAAGTCGAGAGGCGAGAAGGTCATACTTGTCCGCGAAGAGACCAACCCCGAGGATGTCGAGGGTATGAGGGCTTCCGTGGCTATTCTGACCGCGCGCGGAGGCATGACGTCGCACGCCGCTCTTGTCGCCAGAGGTTGGGGCATGTGCTGTATAGTCGGCGCGGGCGAACTCCATATCGATTACGACAGGAAGACCGCTCACTCTAACGGCGTTGACCTCAGGGAAGGAGAATGGATCACCCTCAACGGGACCAAAGGTGTGGTCTATCACGGCAGTCTTCCTATGATAGACGCGACTAAAGAGAACACCTATCTTCATGAATTCCTCAAAATATGCGATTCGGTCAAAAAAATAAAGATCAGGACCAACGCCGATACCCCGGGGGACGCGAGAAAAGCTAGAGAATTCGGGGCGGAGGGTATAGGCCTTTTCAGAATGGAGCATATGTTCTACGGGGTCGGGTCGGACGAGCCTCTTTTCCTTCTCAGGAAAATGATCCTTTCCGAGTCGGAATCCGAGAGGAAGACGGCGCTAAACGAGTTGTACAGCTACCTGAAGAAGGATATTAAGGGTACGATGGAGGCCATGGACGGCTATCCGGTCACCATCAGACTTCTCGATCCGCCGCTCCATGAATTCGTTCCTCATCAGAAGGAGGCTCTTGAGAAACTGGCCCTCGCGCTTAACATAAACGCTGAGAAACTCGAAAAAAGGACCGAAGCGCTGAAAGAGATGAACCCGATGATGGGCCATCGCGGCGTCAGGCTGGGCGTTACATATCCTGAAATAACCGAGATGTCCATTAAGGCTATCCTCGAATCCGCCGCCGAGCTTTCGAAAGAAGGCAAAAAGGTGTCGGCCGAGGTAATGGTGCCGGTCGTGTGTACAGAAAAAGAGCTTATCGACCAGAAGGTCATTTTCGATAAGGTCCTCGCGGAAACGCTGAAAAAGTATAACCTTAAGAAGCTGAGCGTAATGTACGGAACGATGATAGAGATACCCAGGGCGGCGCTTATCGCCGACAGGCTGGCGGCGGTATCGGAATTCTTTTCGTTCGGAACGAACGACCTGACACAGATGGGATTCGGGTTCTCGAGGGACGATATCGGCGGGTTCCTTCCCGCGTATCTCGACAAAGAGATACTTCCGGAGGATCCTTTCCAGACGATAGATGTGGATGGCATAGGGCAGTTGATAAAATACGGTATAGAGAGGGGCCGCAAGACTAAACCCGGATTAAAAGTGGGTATCTGCGGCGAGCACGGCGGAGAGCCCAAGTCGGTTGCGTTCTGCTACAAGGCCGGAATGGACTACGTCAGCTGTTCTCCTTTTCGAGTGCCGATAGCGAGGCTCGCTGCGGCGCAGGCGGCGATAAGTAAGTAACACGTAGGGGCGGGCCTTGCCTGTCCCTCCGAAGCCGGATAATATGAAAATTATTTGGCGAAGGAGGATGCCCGCCCTTAACAGTACAATTTGCGTTCGCGACGATAAGGGCGGCCATAAAGGCCGCCCCTACGGCGACAAACAATCGAGGCAAAAAAATGGACGCGATCAAACTTTACCTGAAAGACATAAGGTCCCTTCCGCTTTTAACCGCGGATGAAGAGAAAGATCTAGCCAGGAAGATAAAGGTCGGCAATAAAAAAGCCCGGCAGACGATGATACAGAGCAACCTGAGGCTGGTCATCAACATCGCGAAAAAATATAGTTATCTCGGCGTGCCGATGCTGGATCTTATTGAGGAAGGCAATCTTGGGCTGATGAAAGCGGTGAATAAGTACGATCCCGAAAAAGGGTATCGTTTCAGCACATACGCCGCCTGGTGGATAAAGCAGTATATCACCAGGGCCGTCGCCAACCAGGGTAAAACGGTGCGGATTCCGGTCTACGTGATGGAAATGCTGATGAGGTTCCAGAAAGTGAAGAAGCAGCTTTCCCAGTCCGAGAAGAAGACGCCCCAGATACACGAAATATCCAAAAAGATGAAGCTTCCCTTGAGCAGGGTGAAACAGCTGAACCGAATGGCCTCTAACGTAGCGAGTTTGAACGCCCCGATAGGAGACGCAGGCGGTTCGGAGTTCATGGACCTCATCGAGGACGAAAGTATGGAGAACGCGGTCGACACCCTGAGCTCCTTCCTCCTTTCGGAGAGGATAGAGAAGCTCCTGGGCGATATGACCGAAAGAGAAAGGAAAATACTGACACTGAGGTTCGGGCTCGAGGACGGCACGGCGCATACGCTTCGGGATACGGCTAAGCATTTCGGCATTACCCGAGAGAGGGTCCGCCAGATAGAGGCCGCTTGTATGGTGAAGCTCAGGAAAATGATGGAGGACCAGGAAAAAGAGTCCGAGGACAGGTTTAATAACCCCAAACCGGAAGAGGATAAACCCCGAGAGCCCCGGAAGATCAAGATAACCAGGATAATCGCGGGCAAGAAAAAAGTTGTCGAAATAGTGGACAGAAGAGCGGGAATTGAAGACAGACGCGCGATACCTTTTGACAGAAGGAAGAAAAGAGGCAGAAGGGCCATCGACGACGCCATGAGCGAGTTTGACAGGCGAAGCGTCCTGGAAAGAAGGATAATACCCGCGGTGCCTGTTCCCGCCGATCGCCCAAAGAAGGCCGGGAAAATAGGAAGGCCGCGCAAGGAAAACGGGAAATAGAATTTTTTAGAGACGAGGAAGAATTATTGGTATTTCGGGTGTCCCCGTAGCTCCCGCCTACGCCCTATAGGGCTACGGCGGGCAGGAATGGGTAGGTCGTAAATGATCTTTCATAACGCGGTTTTGCTGGTAAGATTAGTAGTGCTGTCCCCGTAGCTCCCGCCTACGCCCTATAGGGCTACGGCGGGCAGGAATGGGTAGGTCGTAAATGATCTTTCATAACGGCGGTTTTGCTGGTAAGATTAGTAGTGCTGTCCCCGTAGCTCAGTTGGATAGAGCGACTGCCTCCTAAGCAGTAGGTCGTGCGTTCGAATCGCGCCGGGGACGCCAACCTTCGCCAATCTGTTTCATATTATTTGGCTTCGGTTGGCTTCGTCCCGCTTGCGCTGGACTTGCCTGCCATGTAAATATGTATAAGCGACTTGTCCGCCGAAGCTAATAAGTTTTTGTTATAAAAGCGAAGGCGGAAGGTTGTCCTCCGAAAACATTTTCTTCAATCCGCCTTTTAAAGTTTGTCTTTTCACTATTCTTCAAGTAGAATATCAATAACATGAAAACCCCCTTAACCGTGATGCTGTTCCTGTTTTGTATTACAAGTTTCCTCGCACACACCGACGCCCTATCCCAACAGGAAGAACAGAACGGACGCTATCAGCTTAAGACCATGAAGGTCAAGAGCTTCTATGCCGACGATCAGGGTGAGCTTATAAGGTGGGCGGACGATGAGCTCGTGAAGCTCGATACGGCTACCGGCCGGGTCTGGCGATGGGTCAGCGAGAGGAGTAAGGACCGCAAGACCATGTCCGAGTATTGGAAGGAGATGTCCGAGGGAGAGGAGCCGATGTCTGAAGGAGCGCGTTAATTAGTAGGGAGAGTTCCGTAGGATATGGGACGTGGATAGTGAAAATGGATGATAAAAGACAATGTATGCGCTTAAAGCCCTTTTCCACCCCGCTACACCCTTTTACTCCCTTATTAACCCTTTTTCTTAACTTAGTCTTTAGCCAAGGTCCAAGGTCCATGGTCTATGGTCCATGGGCTATGGTCCGCAAAGTGAAGTTAACACTTGGAATGCTATCGCTCTTCTTTTTCTACGCCGCACCCGCCCGCGCCGATGAAGGGGTGTTCACGATTAACGGTGACGTGATGAGGGGTATGGAGGCTACCACCGGGGCGGTTCTTCCTGCTATCCCGGAAAAGACCCCTGAAACAGTGATATCCGGCGGGGAACAGGTGATTACCTCCGATATGACTGGCGGAGCCCCGGCTATACAGGATGAATATACTTACACCGCACCGGCCGTCCGGGGTGAATATGCATATACCGCTTCGGCCGAAGAGGCTGTTAAGTCCGAGGATATTCCCATTCTTTCTTCGGGAAAAGATATGGCCGATAACTCCGCTCTTTCGGAAGCGGTACAAGACATTTCGTCCGCGGCCGGGGAATCGGAGATCCCGAAAAATAATGACGTTGAAATATTTTCTTCCGGTGACGGTGATAATGATACGGCTGGAAGAGATCCACAGCCTGTTCCGCCCGATTCCGGGCTGGCTCCGGAAACTCGAGGGGAATGGTCAGGACAAAATGTCAGGTCTCCTGTCGCGGGAGTAATGTCCGCCGCCCAGGTCGAGAAGGTCAATAAGAGGCCGCCTAAGACCCGATCTTACGGCTATACCGAACTGACCACGCAGGTATACGCCACGTATTCGGAAGTCCCTTTGGTCATAGACGATGTCCACTTTGATAAGAACGCGGTCTCGGAAGTCGTTATGAACGACGGTAAATACAGCGGCGAGAAACAGGCCGTAAAAAATATGTATATTTCCGAAGAAGACCAGATAGTGGAGCTGACCTTCGACGACGTCAATTACGTAGACCCCGACACTAAAGACCTTTTTTACGATCCGGTCAGAGGCACCCATGCCGAAAAGAACGAGATGATCAGGCTTGAGTACGATAACGTTAATTTCGTCAAACCGGACGCTGATAAGAAGCAAATAGAGACATTTAACGTAACGAGCAAATACGCAGATATGAAGGCGGGAGTACTCCGGGACGCAAAAGACTCTCACCTGGGAGTTCCCTATAAATCCGGGTCTTATACCACCGAAACTTCCGGCGAGGCGAACATACGTACAAAATCCCTCGGGACGCCGTATACGATACGGTCAAAGTTACAGGAAGAGGCGATCCGACGGGGGTATTAGAGTGCACGGGTTTGGAAAAGTGCACGAGTGAACAAGTTTGGAAAAATTGGCCGTCATTGCGAGGGCACGAAGTGCCCGAAGCAATCTCTGTGAAAATAATAACTTACAGGGATTGCTTCGTCGTTCGCTCCTTCGTCGCTCTCTCCTCGCAATGACGGATTAAGCTAATATTCGAATTGCGGCACAGCCTGAGCTGATAGCTGAAAGGAATCTATGATCGACCTACATTCACATACGATCTTGAGCGACGGGGTGCTTCTTCCCAGCGAACTGGCGCGGCGGGCGATGGTCAACGGGCTTTCGGCTTTGGCCATAACGGACCATGTCGACCACTCGAATATCGACGCTGTGGTCTCCGGCCTTATAAAGGTAACGGATGCGCTGAACAAATACTGGGATATATTCCTTATCCCCGGCTGCGAAATAACCCATGTTCCTGTCGAAATAATTGGCGATATGGTGAAATACGCCCGCGGAAAGGGTGCTAAGGTAGTCGTGGCGCATGGGGAGTCTCCCGTGGAACCGGTAGCAAAAGGTACGAACAGGGCGGCCATAATGGCAGGCGCGGATATAGTCGCGCATCCGGGGAGTATCACGCTTGAAGACGCTGTTCTTGCGGCCGAAAAAGGGGTACATCTCGAAATAACCGCGAGAAAAGGGCATTCCCGTACTAATCCCCATGTTCTTGAAATGGCTAGAAAATCCGGTGCCAGGCTCGTCCTGGATACTGATTCTCACTTGCCCGATGATATGATGACGGCGGAGGTAGTTGACCGTGTATTCAGGGAATTAGGGATAGTAGGCCGGGAGCGTGACGCTATTCTAGGTAACTCGGCGGAGATAGTGAAGAAGTTGCATCAGAGGGCCTAGTGAGGTCATCCCCGCGAAAGCGGGGATCAAATCGAAATGATATTTTTATGTGGTTCCCGCTTTCGCGGGAATGACGGCTTTCGCGGGAATGACCGGCTATTTCGCATAAAGCATTTATTATCCTAACGCAAAGTTTTTACACAAAAAATCTATTGACATGCACGTGAGCTATGCTATACTTTTAAAAAAGTTAAGCAGTTGTCAAATTTGTTCTTTAATAAAAACCAAGAAACACAACGCTTGTACCGCCCAGGTAGTTTCAATCATGGCAAAAAAAGGGGGGAGGAAATAATCAGTTTAGATGGTCTGCCGGAAGCTATCAAAAAAGGGCGATACGTATATAGAAAACGGTAACAATAAAAAAGAAATAAATTCTCAAAAAAATATACAGGGGGTAACAATGAAATTAGCGAAATTATTACTGGTTTTAGGGCTTGTTGTCGTGGCTTCCACGATGGCTTACGCTGAGACCCAGAGTGTTAAGGTAAGCGGCGATCTTGGTGTTCGCGGCATGGTAAGGAATAACTACGATCTGGACAGAGCCGATGCTTCTCCGGTCAACCTTGACGGTGAGTCTTCAGACTATGCCCAGGATGTTTCGTCAACGACCGAAGTTGAAGTCGCTGCGGATCTTACTGACAACGTAGGCAGCGTAGTTCGTCTTGTCAACCAGAGACAGTGGGGCGACAACAACTACACGAACTTTGCCGGCGGGGAACTTGCTATCCTTGATCCCCGTACGAACAACGCCATAGCCAACAGGACCGTTCTCGCAAACGCCGATTCTTTTGACATGGACCTTGACCTCGCTTACATAAACCTGAAAGAGTTCCTCTATTCGCCGCTCACGTTAAAGATCGGCCGTCAGGACCTCTGGTTCGGTAAAGGGTTCATTATAGGCGCTCAGCAGCAGGATCCGAACAACCAGCTGTACGCTCCCGAATACACGGCGATAAACTCCTTCGATTCCGTCCGCGCTACTTTGGACTACAATCCGTGGACTATCGACGTTGTGTATGCGCTTATCAGGGAGAACTTCAGGAGATCGGACGACGATACTAACCTCACCGGCGCTAACGTGGGTTATGTTTTCGACGAGTACAAAGCGGAAGCGGAAGCTTATTACTGGTGGAAACAGCAGAGGTACAATGGTACCACTGCCCAGGGTACAAAGTTTTCCGTTAGGGATAATGTCGGCAGCAACGATGTGCACACTCTCGGTATGAGGGGCAGCTTTGATCCGATCGAGGATTGGACGATAGCTCTTGAAGGCGCCGCTCAGCTTGGTAAGTATGTCGGTATAGCCAACCAGCTCGTGGAAAGGGACAGAAGCGCTTGGGCGTTCGACGCCGGCGTGGAATGCCGTACTTTCCAGGATGATTTCGCTTGGAGGCCGGTCGTGGGTCTTGAGTACATCTATTACTCCGGTCAGGAGAACATAGGTAACCAGGCCGCCGATGTTAACGCCAACGGGCAGTACAACGGTTGGGATACGATGTACAGAGGTAAGTTCGATACGGCTATAAGGGAGTTCCAGAACATATACTACAGGACTGCTACAGCGTCCACTCCTTCGTGCACCAACCAGCACCAGGTGCTCCTTACCGGTACGATCGAGCCTACTGACAGCCTGAACGTTGACCTCACATACGGTCATTTCTGGCTTGCTCAGGAATACGCTTCGAACACGACGGCGGTTGCCGAGAACACCGATACAGACCTCGGTCATGAGATCGACATAAATCTCACATGGGATTACACGGAAGATGTCCAGTTCGGTCTTTTGACCGGTTGGTTCCTCCCGGGTAACCATTTCGCCAGCGGCCAGGACGATCCGGCTACTGACGTTGTCGGTTCCGTGAAACTCAGCTTCTAATTATACGAAGCCGAAAACAAAAAACCCGATCTCGAAAGAGATCGGGTTTTTTGTTTTTATACGTGAAAAACTGAAGTTAGTATACAGAAGCCAGAATATAGAATTCAGAATGGTGCAAAAAAAAAGCAGGGACTTTTGTCCCTGCTTTTTTTAATACCTTATTCTGGATTCTGACTTCTGGATTCTATATTCCCGAATGAAGATACGACCGTAGTTAACGGTGCTTCTTAACTTTCCCCGCCTTGATGCACTTCGTGCAGGATTTGACCCGCTTATTGACCCCGTCTATTACCGCATTGACCGTCTGGAGGTTCGGGGAAAAACGTCTGAGGGTGTTACCTGTAATGCGTTGACCAACGCCGCCCTTGCTTTTCGCCATACCGCGCCTGGCGATGGTCCTGCCGCTGGCCGGTTTCTTTCCGCAGAAACAACATTCTCTTGCCATGATATAACCTTCCCTTTATAATAGTTTGAAGTTGAGGGAAAATCTTAGCATATGTGTGTGGTTTTGGCAAGGGAAAGTTTGAGTTGTTACTTGTCACGTCATCCCCGCGAAAGCGGGGATCAAATCAAAATAATATTGTTATGTGGTCCCCGCTTTCGCGGGGATGACGGTTTTTTACTATGATCAGTTCCAACGAAAATAGACACACACCCGTTCCGATCCGCTACATAAAAGGCGTTGGTCCTAAGAAGGCTCTCCTATTCCTGAAGTTGGGGATCGAGAACGTCCAGGACCTCTTCTATTACCTGCCGAGAAGGTACGAGGACCGTTCGAACATATCAAAAATAAAGGATTTACGGCCCGGAGAAGCGTTTTCCGTCAATGTTTCGGTACTAAAATCCAGCCTTTTTTCGGCGCGGACGGGCACGGTTATTTTCGATATAGAGGTAGGCGATGATACCGGTCGGGCGCATGCGGTATGGTATAACATGCCTTTCCTTAAAAAGACATTGCCGCCGGGTAGGGAATTGATACTTTACGGCAAGGTCGATCCGGGTAGCCGTCACCAGTTCACTCATCCCGCTTTTGATATAGTCGAAAATGAAGGCCAGGTATCCCTCGAGGTCAAAAGAATTGTTCCGGTATATCCGCTTACCGCTGAACTAACCGAGAAATACGTGCGGAGGACGATGTATAACGCCATAGAGCAGGAATTGGCTCATGTTCCCGAAGGCCTCCCTACATACCTCAGGGCGCGAGGTAAGCTCGTCGATTTCAATTTCGCGGTGCGTAATATCCATTTCCCTAGTTCTATGGATAACCTCCAGAAGGCCTACCGGAGACTGGTCTTCGAGGAATTCTTCACTCTTCAGGTCATCATGGCCCTCCGTAAAAAGAAGGCCGGGAAAAATGGCATTAAGCACGACGTGCGATCCGGGCTCATGAAAGAATTCAGGGGCCTTTTCGATTTTACGCTAACCCCGGACCAGGAAAAATGTATTAACGATATCGAGCGGGATATGTCTTCGGATAGACCCATGAACAGACTTTTACAGGGCGACGTGGGGAGCGGTAAGACGGTCGTAGCCATGTACGCTATGCTCCTTTCGGTGATAGGGGGGCACCAGGCGGTCATGATGGCGCCGACCGAGATCCTGGCCAGGCAGCATTTTGTCACTGTAAGCAAGATCTTCATGCCGTTGGGTCTTAATGTAAGGCTCCTCATAAACGGAATTGATAAGAGCGAAAGGGCGAGAGTGCTGGAAGGCCTCGTAGCGGGAGATGTCGATATTCTTATAGGGACGCATTCGGTTTTTCAGAAAAGCGTAGATTATTCCGACCTCGCTCTGGTAGTCATCGACGAACAGCATAAATTCGGGGTTGACGAGCGTGAGGCGCTCCGGAAGAAGAATGATAAGGCCGATACGCTGGTCATGACCGCGACGCCGATCCCCCGCAGTCTCGCTATGACCGTTTACGGCGACATGGACGTATCTGTTATGAAGAGTAAACCCGCGGGGAGAAAGCCCGTTGTGACTTTCTGGATAGACGAGGAGAAAAGAGCCAGTGTGTATGGTTTTATCCGGGATGAGCTCGATGAAGGCAGGCAGGCGTATGTCGTCTGTCCCAGGATAGATAAGGCCGGGCCGGGCGATCTTATTTCGGCGGAGGCAGTTTTCGAAAGCATGGCTAAAGGACCTTTCAAGGACTATACTACGGCTTTGATGCACGGCAGGATGAAGGCCGATGAAAAAAACAAGCTGATGGACGAGTTTGGGGTAGGAAAGATAAAGATACTGGTCACGACGACGCTTGTCGAAGTGGGACTCGATATACCGAACGCGACGCTTATGATAGTGGAGCAGGCGCATCTTTTCGGCATGGCTCAGCTCCACCAGCTTCGAGGCAGGATCGGGCGCGGGGCGCATACGTCGTACTGTATGCTGATGGGTG